>CAVXEM010000022.1:0-66023 GCA_963760575.1 Bryobacterales bacterium | reverse complement strand
GTGCCTTTTGGCAAAATATTGAAGCGAATTCTCGCGGGCGCGAGAAAGGGCAGCGGCATTGCCGTTCTTGGATTGCTGCTGTGCCTAGCGGCTCCAAGCCGGGCCGCCGAACCCGATAGCGGTGGCCTGGACGTCATCCGGCTTCGCCCCAACTTCTACATGATCGCGGGTGCCGGCGGAAATATTGGGGTGCAGATCGGCTCCGACGGAGTGGTATTAGTAGACGCGGGGAACGCGAGCGCATCGACGCAAGTTTTGGCCGCGCTACGCAAGATCACCGAACTACCGATTCGTTACATCATCAACACGAGCGCCGATGCAGACCACGTGGGCGGCAACGGCAACCTTTCCAAAGCCGGCCTCACCATTTTCACGAATCTGCTGGGCAATCCCGCACTCGCGGCGGCGATGACCAATGGCGGCGGTGCTTCGATCATGGCGCACGACAGCGTCCTGCGCCGCATGAGCGCTCCCACCGGCAAGGCTGCGGCCTACCCTGTTGAAGCCTGGCCCAATGAAGCTTTCTTCCAAAAGCGAAAAGCCATCCGCATGAACGAGGAGGCGATCGAAGTTCTTTACCAACCCGCAGCCCGCAGCGATGCCGATAGCATGGTTTTCTTTCGCGGCTCCGATGTGGTGGTTGCGGGAGACATCCTCGATACCACGCGCTTTCCGTTTATCGATTTGGCCAACGGCGGCAGCATTCAGGGAGAAATTGACGCGCTAAACCGCTTGATTGAATTGGCGGTCCCGCCCACTCCATTTATCTACAAGGGAGTGGGCACCTATGTGATACCCGGTCACGGGCGGATTTGCGAGCAGCAGGATGTCGTCGAATATCGCGACATGGTTGTGATCGTTCGCGACGTGATCGCCGAACTAATGAAGCAAGGGAAGACGCTCGAGCAGATCAAGGAAGCGTCTCCGGCGTTACCTTATGAGCGGCAATACGGTTCGCAAACCGGCGACTGGACCACCAATGCGTTTGTCGAGGCTGTCTACAAGAGCCTGAGCGCCAAAAAATAATACGATGCCAAATATGTATATACGACATCAAATTGCCGCTATTCTGCTGGTGCTTCCGCTGTGCGCCCAGCCCCCGGGCAACACCCCTCCAGCCGTGGCTAAGGCCGCGGCCCCCATTGACCTTACCGGATATTGGGTTTCGATCGTCACGGAGGATTGGCGCTACCGCATGGTCATGCCCGCGGCTGGCGATTACCAAGGTGTTCCGATGACCGCCGCGGCCCTCAAAGTTGCCCGCGAATGGGCCCCAGGCAAAGACGGAGACGCCTGCAAAGCATACGGCGCGCCGGCGCTCCTGCGCGTCCCCGAACGCCTTCACATCACTTGGCAGGACGACCAAACCCTGCGCATGGACACGGACGCGGGCAAGCAAAGTCGTATTTTCCATTTCGGCGATTGGAAGGCTCCCGCGGGGCCACACACTCTGCAAGGGGATTCGACAGCGCAATGGGAACTCCACCGCCCCCCAGGGCCCGGCATTCCTCGAAACGGATCATTGAAAGGTTGCGACAGTGAATCTGAAAGCCGGCTATCTGCGCAAAAATGGGGTTCCCTACAGCGAGAACGCTACTCTTACGGAATACTTCGATTTGGTAAAAGAAGCCAACGGGTCCATGTTGCTGGTGGCGACCATCGTGGTTACTGACCCGCTGTATTTGCGTGAACCCTTTATCATCAGTTCCCATTTCCGGAAACAGACCAGCGATGCCGGGTGGAACCCCGCAGAGTGTTCGGCAAACTGGTAGGGAAAGGAATCAGAGCAATGAATATGAGTCGCTTTAGTCTTTTCATGATGCTGTTTTCGGCGGCCCTTCCTGCGCTGGCGGAGATCGATCTATCCGGATCCTGGACTTCCAAGAATCACGAAGACGCAATGGAGCGCGGCGCGGGTCCCAACCCCGACGACTGGGCGGGACTCCCTTTTAATGCCTCCGGACGCGCCAAAGCACTCAGCTTTTCGCAATCGACCATCTCCATGCCGGAGCGCATCTGCTGGTTCCAGACCCAGTGGCACATCGCTGCTGGACCCTTCAGCCTCAAGATCTGGAGCCAAGCTGATCCGGTTACCGGCAAGGTGCAGGCATGGATCGTCGGCGGATGGGAAACTCGTGCGCCCATGACCATATGGATGGATGGCCGCCCGCATCCCTCGAAAAATGCTCCGCACGATCAGACTGGCTTCACCACCGGCGTCTGGAACGGCGACGAACTGGTAGCCACCACCACTCACATCAAGAGCGGATACATTCGCCGCAACGGCGCGGCCAGCAGCGACCAAGCCACCATCACCACGCATTTCCTGCGTCACGGCGATTTGATGACGCTGGCGCTAGAGATGGAGGACCCCATCTACTTGACCGAGCCGTATATCCTTACGCGCTCGTACTTGTTGACCGCCGTTCCGGTTGACTCCGCGGGCCCGCCCTGCATTACGGGAGATGAGGGCGTCGAGTCCGGCACCGTTCCGCATTATCTCCCGGGTAAGAATCCATTCATTGATGAAATGACAAATATCTACAACATCCCACGCGAAGCAGCCATGGGCGGAGCCGAAACCATGTATCCGGAATTCCGCGAGAAGATCAAGGGAAAGTTTACGCCGCCGGCTCCCTGCAAGCGCAACTGCGGGGCGCCTCCCGTGGGACAGAATTAGGTGAACGCCGTGAGGAAATCGACACCGTTGCGGCGCAGGATCAATTCTGCAAATATTGCCTAAGGAGTTACTTAGATGACATCGACATCGAAAGCTCGACATTTGTCTGCCGTGGGCATCCTGCTTACGACATTAATCGCCATGGCCCTTCAGACAGTGGCTCTCGCGGCGGACGCTAAGCCCGCCAACACTGGGACGCGCGAACAGATCACGTTCTCAAAGGACGTCGCGCCCATCCTGCAGGCGAAATGCCAGGAGTGCCATCAGCCGAATTCGATCGCTCCGATGTCGCTGATCACTTACCAGGAAGCGCGGCCCTGGGCGCGCTCGATCAAGCAGCGTGTGGCGACGCGTCAGATGCCGCCCTGGCACATCGATCGCAGCGTCGGCGTGCAGAAGTTCAAGAATGATATGTCTCTGACCGACGCACAGGTGGACACGATTGTCCGCTGGGTCGACGGCGGTGCAGTGGAGGGTGATCCGAAGGATCTCCCGCCGCCCAAGCCGCTGGTTACAGATAACGAGTGGAAAGGCGTGAGAGATGGTTACGGACCGCCCGACCTAATCGTAAGATCGCCCGAATACACCATGGCAGCCCGGCACCAGGACGTGTGGTTTCGGCCCATGTCCGATATTCCGATTGCGGAGCCGCGTTGGGCGAAGATGGTTGAGATTCGCCCGACGAGTTTGAAGGGCCGCAAGATCATTCATCACTCCATTGCGTATCTGGTGTTGAACAATGATCCGGAAGCCGTGAATACCGGAACTTCCAATGGCCCCAGCACTACCAATAACTTCGCGGACCTGGTCAACCGCCGTCCGCAATTGATGGAATGGGCAATCGGCAAAGGCTATGACCTGTTCCGGCCAGACACTGGAAAGTTGATCGTTCCTGGTGAAAAGATTTCCTGGGATCAGCACATTCACGCCGCCGGCGAGGAGATCACGGCGGGTTCCGAAATTGGAATCTGGTTCTATAAGAAGGGTGAGGAGCCTAAAAAGCGAAGCTATCTCATCGGGTTTACCGGGATCAGAGGGGGACGGGAGTCCCTTGACATCCCGCCCAACTCGTTCGCCCAAACAGAGGGCTTCACGGCGCTCAAGGAAAACACGCTTATCGAGAATTTTCAACCTCACTTCCATCTGCGTGGCAAGTCGATGCAGGTGGAAGCGATTCTTCCGGACGGCAGTTCACGAATCCTAAGCTATGTCGGCGATTTTAACTTCAATTGGATGACCAACTACATCTACGACGATGATGCCGCGCCGCTGCTACCGAAGGGGACGGTGATTCACGTCAGCGCCTGGTATGACAATACCAAAGCGAACAAAAATAACCCTGATCCGGAACAGTGGGTCGGCTATGGCGATCGAACCGTCGATGAGATGGCTCACGCGTGGATGAACGTCGTCTATTTGAGTGATGCAGAGTACCAGCAGATGCTCACCGACCGCAAGACGAAGATGACGAAGGTGAACACCGGCCAAAATCAATGAGGGGACTCCGCAGGCTGTGCATCGTCGCGGCACTCACTAGTAATGTACTTCTGTTAGGCCAGGCGCTCCCCGAACCGCGCAAGCAGTTTGGCGCCAGCGTAACCGGCGCCTTTGAGGGTTGGTACGACAACAAAGATGGTACGCAGGGCTTTCTCGTCGGCTACTACAACCGCAACACGCAAGAGGAGCTTGATATTCCCATTGGCCCGAACAACCGAATCGAGCCCGGGGGGCCCGACATGGGACAGCCGACGCATTTCCTCCCCAGCCGCCAGTTCGGCATGTTTGCCATTCCGGTTCCGAAGGGTTTCACGCCGGAAGACAAGCTCACCTGGACCATCTTCGCGAATGGTAAGTACACCAGCATTCCGCTGCGGCTGCATCCCGATTATGTGATCAGTCCGTTCAGCGAAATTGCTGTTAACAACACGCCTCCGGTAATCAGGTTTGAAGAAAACGGCACCGCGCTGCAGGGCCCCATCGCAACGTTGACGAACGCAGCGATCCGCACCGTCTCATTGTCCGAACCTCTTGCTTTGACGATCTGGGTCACTGACGACATGAAGTATACAAGTGAGACGAGCGCTCCGCTGACAACCGCACGTCCCCCTGTCACCCTGGTGTGGTCGAAGTACCGGGGGCCTGGTCGCGTGACGTTCGATAAAGTGAGGCCTGCGGTTGAAGGCAACGCGAGCCCGCCCTTTAGCGGAAAAGCAACGACCAACGTCAAGTTCAGCGAACCCGGGGAATACGTATTGCATGTTACGGTGAACGATTACTCGGGCGATGGCGGTGGCGGCTTCCAGTGCTGCTGGACAACCGGGTTAGTCAAGATTTCCGTCAAACCATGACTGAACGGTTGACCCGCAGGAAGGCTTTGGAACTCTTCGGGGTCAGTGCGCTCGCTGCTGCAGTCCCCAGGCAGGCATTCGCGCAGCAGTCGCTATTTCCGAAAGGCGCGATTATCCGGACGATCCTTAGAGACTACGCGCCCGAGGAACTGGCGGGCGGAGCCACGCTGTTCCACGAACACATACAACTGGCCGCGGATTTCACTCCGAGATTTGCAGCAGCTGCTGCCGCGGCTCGAGCCGCAAATGGCTTGCCGCCGCTCCCGCCGCGTGTTGGGGGTGCTCCCGCAGGCCCCGATATCATGCATGACGTCGATCTCATGTCTGCGGAAGTCGCCAAGACGAAATCCGAAGGCGTCGCCTGCATTGTCGACGCCGGGCACGCGGACATGGGACGTAATATCGACTTCCTGCGTCAGGTTTCGATGAAGTCGGGCGTTCCGATTGTCGCCGGAGGCGGCTTCTACTCCCAGCCGTTTTATCCCAAAGAGATTTCTACGATGAGCGAAGATCAAGTCTTCATGGCGCTCCTCAAGCAGGCTGACGACGACATCCTGGGCGCCTTCGGCGAAATCGGCTCATGGGACGAGATCACGGCTGACGAACGCAAGGTCTTCCGCGCCGTCGGCAGGGCGCATGTTGCAACCAACCTACCCATCTTTACTCACACTGGCATTCCCGGCAAATCGGCACTCGAACAACTGGACATCCTGGAGGACGCTGGCGTAAAACCGGAGCGCGTTCTTATTGGACATTTGGGAAATCTTGTAGACGCGAACGTATATGTACAGAAAGCCATCTGCAGACGCGGTGCGTTCGTCGGTTTCGACCGGCAGGGTGGAAATAACGATGCGCAGCAAGTTCCGATGGTCATGGCGCTCCTTGAGGCCGGTTTCGCCGGCCATCTGCTGTTCTCTGCCGACGCCTCGAGCGGCTACGGAAAGACATTGACAGTGTTTGTGCCCAAGCTGAAAGCCGCCGGCGCGAGCGATCAGGTGCTGCAGCAGATCATGGTGGACAACCCCCGCAAGTTTCTCGCGTTCGTTCCCAAACGCCGCCGGAGCAAATGAGGCACGCCAACATTTTTCGGGCAAGTGGCACTAGGACGGAATTGCTAACAAATTGCTAACGCGCGACTCAGAAGCCCCCGCAACCAAAATAGTCCTACCAATCCTTTCTTCACGAATACTCGTGACCCTTCACCCCGAACGTCCATTATGATATTCTGACCAGCCAGTGGGTGTAGTCGGTTCGCCCTAGCCGAAGGTTCACTCAGTATGAGCATGCTCAAGGGCGGAGGCGTGGGAGTTATTAAATGAATAGAAAGACATGGATTTTGGTTGGTTTCAGTTTCCTGCTGGCTCCCTGCCTAAGCCGGGGTCAGGCGCCGTCCGTCACACCCTTCGAAAAACTTCCTGACTGGACCGGCCTGTGGAGCATGATGGGCGGAACGGTTTTTGACACCGCCACGCAGACCGGTAAGGGCGGAGTGGTGACGCACGGTGTCCGCGAGCATCCGCCTTACACGCCTGCGTTCGAAAAAATCTACGAAGAGCATCTCGCGCTGCGCGACGCGGACCGGTTTCCGGATGTCCTCACTAACTGCGGTGTTCCGGTGGGGTACCCCCGCATTCTGAATCTGCCAGACACTTATGAATTCGTGGTTCGCCCCGATATTTTTTACATCGTCACCGAGAACGGCCCCAACACCATGCGGGTCTATACGGATGGGCGAAAGCTCCCCGCCAAAGAAGACACCTGGGGGACTTACACTGGCGTTTCCGTCGGCCATTGGGAGGGTGACACGTTGGTGTTTCAGACCATCGGACTAAAAGGGAATCGGGACAACGACTCAATTCTCGACAGAACCGGGCTGGTGCTCAGCGATGCGGCGACGGTCACCACTCGGATGCGGAAGATCAACGAAAACACGCTTGAGGCCAAGCTGGTGATCGAGGATCCGAAAGCCTTGGCGAAGCCTTGGAACGTAACTAAACAATTTCGCAAGGGCAAGCCCGGCCTTTTTATGTATGACTACGGTTGCGCTGAAAATAATCGCAATCCTGCGGATACAGTAACTGGGAAAACGCTGGTCTTGGGACCAGACGGCAAACCGCTAAATTAACTTTGGAGATTTCATGATGAACACCAATAGAGTTCTCTTGATTGCGTTGATCGTTTCCCTGGGCTTGTTTGCGGTCCAGCCGGTATCGGCTCACCATTCGAACGCAGGTTTTAGCCCCGACGCCGTGAAAGAGATCACGGGTACCGTCAAAGAGTTCCAGTTTCGAAATCCCCACTCCTGGATACAGGTGAACGTTACGGACGCGAGCGGCAAGGTCACGGAATGGAGCTTCGAGTGGGGCAGTCCGAACCAGTTGGGCCGCGAAGGCGTTCGTCCGGCGACGTTTTCTCCGGGCATGAACGTGACCATCAAGTTCCATCCAATGCTGAACGGATCTCCCGTCGGCGGCTTCATCGGCGCGAAGATGCCTGACGGGAAAATACTCGGCAAGTGGGACGCGGGGGAATGAGATCCAGATTATTTGCTCTTCCGTTCGCCTTCTTGATTGTGATCGCACCAGTCTTCGCGCAGCGCGGCGGGCCTCCGGCGCAGCGGCCGGGAGGCGCTTTCGGACGAGGGAACACGCCGACCTTCCCAGGTCCGCCGTCCGGAATGCAAGCGTTGCCGGTGGATTTGTTCTTATCGAAAAACTTCTATAAAGATCAAAAGCTGTGGATGGATCAGCGCTACTTCCGCTGCAACACGCCCCGCCAGATCGCGGATATCTGGACCTCGCTCCGTATCGGCAATAATCCTCCAATGTCGGCCGCCTGGAGCGATTGCACCGCCGATTATCCGCGCCAAAAAATCCTGAGCCCTTACCCATATAAGACGGCGAAGGAGCACTACCAGGCCTTATTAGGGGCGGCGAGGGCTAAGGGCGGTCCCACCGTATACACCAAGGCAAACGTGCCTGATTGGGACGGTTACTATACGCGCGACATCCAAGCGGATCGCGGCGCGCAGTGGATTTGGGGAACCGTGAATCAAGTCCCAACGATCTTGTCACTGCTCACACCGGAATATCAAAAACGCTTTGTGCAGCAGAATTATCACGAGGGCGTGGACAACGCGCCGCAATGGCAGGCCTCCTTCTGTCAGCCGGAAGGGTTCATGCGCTGGTGGGCGGAGGCATCGAACGCCGGCAATTTCCAACTGACGATGAGCCCCTGGAACATCCAGTTCCTGTCCGGCATCGCGGCTAACTTCCTGCGCCAGGTGTTGATCGGAAAACAGCATGTCCAGAAGGTTCCGCAGTGGTACGGCGAGACGGTTGGGTTCTGGGACGGCACCACCCTGATCACCTGGACCGCGAATGTGCAAGGCTGGACGCTGTCACACTCCATGTTTGAATTTAGCGACAAGATGGAGACCGTGGAAACTTACAAACCTGCATTGGACGCGAACGGCAAGTTTATCGGGCTCGATCACGAAGCGGTCTTTTACGATCCCGACACCTTCGTGCAACCGGTGCACGCGACCTATCGGTTTGTCCGGCAGGCGACTCCAGACGCTCCGGACCGCCGCTACACTTACATCGAGTGCTTAGGAAACCTGCGGAATACGAATGGCAAGCCAACGCAACTCACCAAGGCCGACCCCAGATATATCGACTACTATGGCCGGCCCTGGGCGCAGAACTGGGAAAGATTTTTCGAGGTGGGCTGGGATCGGCCGCAGGACACTTTGCCCCAAGACATACTCGATATTTTCAAGTAGCGCAGCGGATCAGACCTTGTAACGCGGCAGCAGAGCGCCAATGTGTTTCGCTAAGAGTTCAACCGCGGGAATAGCTTCAGCGCGTTTTCGCGATGAACACCTTTGAGTTCGGCGGCGTTGAAGCCGCACTCGCGCAGCCCCGCGAGATGCTTCGCGAGGGAACCGAACGGATAGTCCGTGCCATAGACGATCTGGCCTGCGCCGGCGATGGTTTTCAAACCTTGCATCTGCACGACGTTGGTCGATTGCGCCGTATCGTAATAGAAACGGCGCAGATGATACAGCCGTGAATTGGGCTCCGGCGTAGCGCGCAGATTCTGGTTGATGTTATCGGGCTGGCCGATGCCGAAGCGTTGGACCAGCGACGGCATGGTGCCGCCGCCGTGCGAAAAAATGAAACGGATGTTGTTGTAGCGGGTGGCCGCGTTGGTCCCGAGCAGACTGAAAATGGTGCGCGCGGTATCGGTGTTGTATTCGACCGTGCCCGGGCCTACGCCCGGCATCAGTTCCTGGCAGCACGGCGCATCGGTGGGGTGCACGTAGACCACGGCATTGCGCCGGTTCAGTTCGTCGAGGACTGGCCGGAAAATCGGATCGCCTAACCAATGATTGCCGTAGCTCGACAAAATTCCGACGCCATCGGCCTTCAGCGTGTCGAACGCGTATTCGATCTCGCGAAGGCTGTCGTCGATGGTCGGCAGCGGCAGGATCGCGAACAACCCGAAGCGGCTCTTGTGATCCGAAACCGTTCTGGCGCCGAAATCGTTCATTTCGCGCGCCAGGCTGCGGGTTTCTTCAGGATCTCCAAACCACACGCCGGGCGTGGTACAGGAAAGCATGGAGGTAGCCACGCCGTCGCGGTCCATGTCTTCGAGATCCTTCGCGGGCGTGTAAGGCCGGAGTTGCGGGAGCGCGAACCAGGTGGTGTAGCCAGCGACCTTGCGATTTTCTTTCGCAGTGAGAGCCTTGATCCAGCCCGGCGAGACGAAGTGGTGGTGGCAGTCGATGGCGTGCGGATTCGGCGCGGTCTGGCCGCGCAGGCCGCGCGTACCCATGATCGCGACAGCTCCGGCGCCGCTTAGCCCAGCGAGAAACGTGCGCCGTGATGAGTGCTGCATGGACAATTCCTCCTTGCAAGGGTCATTTCACTCCTGCCAATCTATTGGTGGTTTCGATGGTTTGCAATTCCTCGGCGCGAGTCTGGATTTTGCCGTGCACCGGAGCGTCTTGGGCAAAGTCGATCTTGCGCATTGCCAGGTTCTGCGCGTAGTTGTCTGCCCACAAGTGCCGCTGCCAGAAGGCATCGTAAAGATCGGATTGCGTGAAGATGCGCTGCCCCGGCGCGTATGCCATGAGATTCAGGGCTGCATGAACATTGTCCTTCACTTGGTAGATATCCACCTCCATGGAATTGTCCTTCAAGACGAGGTGGTCATCCATTCCTTTGAACTTGAGCGGCGTCGGATGTAGCGCGAGTTGGTCCGGCTGAAGCGTCGCGGGCCGCGCGATCAATTCGCGAAAAAACTGTTGGTTGCCTCGATGCGAGATGATGGTTAGCCCTTGCGCCACGGCGGTGCGCAAACCGCCGCTATGATCGAAGTGATGATGCGACACAATCATCTCCGTCAAAGGCTTGCTCGGAACGATCGATCTGGCTTTCGCCAGGAACGCGATTGCCTGGTCCTGTGTCGCCGGCGGCTCGTACAGCGTCAAATGATCGGAAAACTCGAATAAAACGCAACGGTGGTTGGCCGCATCCGCCAGCCACCAGATGCCGTCGGCCACTTTCACAACTTCCACCACAATGGGCGAAGCGACTGGCGCTGCGGCCGCTTTTACGGATTCCGGCGCCGCCAAGTCAGCCACATCGCCATCCACAGTGTTTTTCGACACGCGGATATCGGCCGAAACGTAATTCCGGAAATCGATTTTTGTGACATAACGCTTTGGCAGCTTTATGCCGCTTACTTGCTCGTAGTCGAGGAACGCGATTTCGTTGATGACATCCGCCAGGTTATCGTTGAAGCTCATCCAAGTTACTGAAACCGGCAGGTGGGTGGAAGTATCGACGGCTAACGTCAGCTGATCGCCGCCCATCGTCGTGAGGTCCACCAGCACGCGGTTGCGTTGCGTCCGCAAATGGCTCAGCTTCGTATGCGGATCGAGGGCGGCGCGGATGATCGCGACCGGATTCCCGAGCATGTCGATCCGCCGTTCGCGAACTGCTGCGGCCGAAGCGCGCACCGCCTTGCCGCTGGCGTCCACATTGTAGGCGATCGCGCCATCCAGAACCATGTTTTGGCGGACATCGTTGGCCATCGAGAACGGAAACTCGGCGACGCGGTGCTGCTCCAGCCGCATTCTTCCGTGTGCGAGATCGAGGGTGCGTTTGAACTCCGGTACATTCCAATTGGGAAGCGGCGCGTCGGGCGTCACATTCTGTCCGATGTTTGGCTGCTTCCCGTGACCCTCAATGATGAGAGTCTTGATTCCCTCGACGCGATCGCTTCCGCCGAGGGCCTCCGCGGCCGCGTGGATCACGGTCCGCTCGGTCTGCGCGTGGACGAAGGCGGTGGTGAGCGTTAGTGCCTGCATCGTTCTTAGGGCCCTCTTCGCCAGCGACATTCTTATTTGACCTGAAGGAAACCCTCCGATTCTACACCTGTGCAGTCCTACAATGAACCGGGCGGCGGGGCCGGTGTGGTTGAGATATAGTATTCGAAGCTAATGCTGCTCCTTGACAACCCTCTTAATTCATCGCCGGTGATCTTTCCCGTGATCGAATGTTTTCACATCGCTGGATTTGTGATGGCGATTGGGACCTGCGCGCTGATCGATTTTCGTCTGCTGAATTTGGCGATGGCGCATCAGACTCCGGCGCAACTTACCAAGGACACCAGCCCGTGGACGCTGGCCGGCTTGATTCTGGTGATTTGTTCTGGGTTGATGATTTATTCGACGGACCCGGATATGTATTATCTGAACCTTCCTTTTCTGCTCAAGATGGCTTTCTTAGTGTTGGCGATCGTGTTTCACTACACCATCCTTCGCAAGGTGGCGTTGTCGAGCGCGCCGCCGCGGAAAGGCAAGCTGGCGGCGTGCGTGTCGCTAGCGTTGTGGGTGGCGGTAGTCTTCGGTGGAATCTTTATTGGGTTTACCGCTCCGGATCTTAGTTTTTGACAGGATTGAATATGCTGCTTTGGTTGGCGCGATGGGCCGAGAATACTGAGTTCTTCACTTACATTCGGTCGTCGGCGTATACCTACCCGGTGATTCTATCGCTTCACATGGTGGCCATCGCACTCTTCGGCGCGATGATTCTGCTGACAGACCTCCGCCTGCTGGGCTGGGCGATGCGCAGTTGCTCGGTGTCAGACGTCGTCGATCAATTGCGCGTGCCGAAGCGAATCGGTTTTCTTTTCGCTGCCACGTGCGGCATTCTCTTGCTTGGGTCGAAAGCGGAAGATTATTACTACAACATCTTTTTCCGGATCAAGTTGACGCTTTTTATGCTGGTGATCGTGCACGCATTGGTGTTTCGCAAGAGCGTGTACGGCCGTGCCGCCGAGCTCGATCGCGGCCAGCAGATACCGGGCCGCGCGAAGCTGGCTGCGGTTCTCTCGCTAATCTTGTGGGTGAGCATATTCAGCGCCGGGCGGGGCATTGGCTTCATACTCGCCCCAAGTGGCTTACATTATGGCGTACCGTGATGGAGGGAGTAAAACTATGATCTGTCGAGTTTGTCTTTTGTGCGTTTCGTCGCTAGTTGTGGTGGCCCAGACTCCGCTCGCTCCTAAGCCGCCCTTCACCGCTGCGCAGGCCGAGCACGGCAAAGAGATCGCCGCGAAGTCGCTGGAGATTCGTGCGCAAATCAAGAATATGCGCGATCCCGCCGAGCCGATGAAGATCATGGGCAATCTCTACTTCGTTGGAGTCGCCAACGGAGAGGTGTATCTGCTGACCTCGCCGCAAGGCCACATCATGTTCGGTGCCGCATTCCCCGAGACCACTGGTCAGGTGGAGAAGAACATCGAGGCGATGGGCTTCAAAGTGTCGGACATCAAGGTGATTCTGCTCAATCACAATCACGGGGATCAATCGGGCGCGGCCGCCTACTTCAAGGAGAAGAGTGGTGCGCAGGTGATGGCCGGGTTCGCGGAGATTCCATTACTGGAGCACGGCGGTGTGCTTCCGTCACCCACTCCGGCCGGTGGTCCCGGTGGGTATCCGCCAGTCAAAGTGGACCGTGCGCTGTTCGATGGCGATGTGATCAAAGTGGGTCCGCTAACGGTGACCGCCTATCTCGCGCCGGGGCACAGCCCGTCGCCCACCAGCTTTCTCTATACTGTGCGCGAAGGCGGTAAGGACTATCGCGTTTTCGAATTCTGCTGCTGGGAGTATCCCGACGACTTGAACCGCAACGTCTACATCACGGAAGCTTCCGTCCGCCACAATCTGGAATTGTTCCGCAAAGTATTGCCGGTCGACATCTACCTTGAGACCGGCGCCTATGGCTGGTCGGGGACTCTGAACCAGCCGTCGGGAACGATTCAGGAGCGCATGGCGAAACTGAGAACCGACCACATGCTTTTCGCGAATCGCGATATTTTCAGAGATTGGTCGGCGTGGCGCGAAGTAGAATTCGAGGAGAAACTCGCGAAACTGAAAGCTTCGGGCTTGAACCCGGTTTACACACACTAGGCCGGTGTAACTTTGTCGCCGGGCGAAAGGTGTTCGACGGTTTTTCCCGTCTCCGTGAAGGTTCGCGTGACGTGCTGCGCGCCGTAAATCCATAAGATCACTAGCGGCGATTCGCCGACGTTGTTAAAACAATGCGATTTCCCGGCCGGGATGTATGTGGTGTCATAGCGGCTGACGCGCGTCGCCTGGCCGTCCACCACCACTTCGCCTTCGCCCTCCATCACGGTTACTTGTTCGCCGCAATTATGACTGTGCATCGGCGCGCGCCGTCCCGGCGGAAATGAGGTCAAGCCGGAAGTGAACACTGTATCGGGCGCGCGATCCGTACCGACGAGAAGCGTCGTGATCACGCCGTCGCCGCGCTGGAACGTTGGAATGGATGCAATCTTGATGATGCTCGCGGTTGTCATAATCGCTATAGTCTCTCAATGCTCAGACGGTCCGCCAGTTGGTCGAGCGCGCTTTGTAACTCGGGAGTGATGGGAACGCCGTTGGCTGTGCGGTCCGCATAGATCTTTGCCGACCGCTCCCCGGGCAGTCGGATTTCGTCGAAACCCGGCAGCAGCGGCGACGATTTCATTAGCTCCCAGATTTCGTTGACCTTGGCTTTGAACGTTGGCACGTCGGCGAATGCCGCAATGTTCACGGCGACGATCAAGTGCCCGGTATTCGTAAGCGTCGAAAAATCGCGGTTGAAATCGACCACGTCGCTTCCGAAAGCCGCACCGTTGAGAGTCCCGGCAAGCAGTCCAAACATCAACGCCAGCCCGTAGCCCTTGGGGCCGCCGATCGGTAACAGAAAGCCTTCGTCTGCTTTTTTCGGATCGGTCAGCGGCTTTCCTTGGCGATCCATCATCCAGCCTTCCGGCATGGTCTCGCCACGCTGCGCCTTGATTTTGACCTTGCCATACGCCGCATTGGTGGTTGCCATGTCGAGCATAATCTCGCGGCCCTGCGCGCCCGGCACGGCGATGGCGATCGGATTCGTGCTCAGCAGCATGGCGATGCCGCCCCAGGGAGGCAGGTGGTTCGCACTCCCCACCGCGATGTAGAGCCCCAGCATGTCGTGCGCGAGAGGCATCCGCGCGTAGAGCGAAGCCGGGCCTGCGTGGTTACTGTTGCGTGCGCCCACCCAAGCCACGCCGGCGGTTTTCGCTTTCTCGATGGCGATCTCTGCCGCGCGGCTCATGACCAGATGTCCCATGGCGTTGTCGCCATCGAGCAGCGCGGTGGCAGGATGATCCTGAATGGTGCGGATGTGAGGCCGTGTGTTGATCCCACCACTTTGAATGCGTTTCACATATTGTGGCAACCGGAAGATACCGTGACCATCGGCGCCACGGGCATCCGCTTCCGCCATCAGTTGAGCTACGATGCGCGCATCGGCGGCGGGAAGGCCCACGCTTGCGAAGATTCTCGCGATGAACTCAGTAAGATCGGATATGCTTTTTCTTGTCGTGTAAAGATATGTCAAGTGACCTTTACCGCCCCATCTTCACAGAGTATAATCAAACGCGTTTCGCTGAAGGCGTTGGCGAATAGGAGAAAAGAATGATGTCATTCCGAAAGTTCGGTAGTATCGCGATAGTCTTGTCGGTTTCCGCGCTAGCGCAGGCGCCTGCGGCGAAGCCCGATTCGCCAGAAGTAAAGGCGCTGATCGAAAAAACCAAGAAAACCGCGGGAGCCGATGTGGGCCGACGAAGAGCACTTCTTCTGCGAGGCGCCGCGCGCCAATAGTCCGAACGATCCGGTGATTGCGGCCACGAAAATCTTCGACAACGTTTACGCGATCGGCAACTCGGGAACCACGGTCTATGTGATTCAGACTTCGGACGGTTGCTCATGATCGATTCCTTGAGCGCCAACCAGGTGGACTCGCAGCTTCTCCCCGGATTCCAAAAACTGGGCCTGGATCCGGCAAAGGTGAAGATCATCCTGATGGGCCACGGCCATGCGGATCATTTCGGCGGGTCGCCGTACTTTCAGGATCATTACGGATCGAAAGTGTATATCTCGGCTGCGGATTGGAATCTGATGGAGAATCCACCGCCGGGGCGCGGTGGCGATAAAAAGGGTCCACCGCCGGTGCTGCCGAAGCACGATCAAGTGGTCACCGAAGGCCAGCCAGTGGTCTTGGGAGATTTGAAAGTGATGCCGGTGGCAATCCCCGGGCACACTCCTGGATCGATGGGCTACATCTTCCCGGTGAAAGACAACGGCAAGACTCACATGGCCGCGATTTACGCTGGTACGATTTTGACTCCCGGCATTATCTCCGATGAAGGCTTGCAGACCTACGCGAAATCCGTCGCGCATTTCAAGGAGGAGACCAAGAAGGCGAAGGTGGATGTGGAGATCCAGAATCATCCGTTGATGGACCCGATCCAGACTAAGCTCGACAAGCTGGCGGCGCGCAAAAAGGGTGAACCGAATCCCTTTGTGGTGGGTCAGGCAAACTACCAGAAGTTTTTGGATGTGATGGCGCTGTGCACTGAAGTCAATATCGCGCGCAGAAAGTAACAATCATGAAGAAGCTCCTTTTAATGGCGATCGCGATCGTTCGGGATCGCGCTGCTTTACCGCGTCGGCCAGGCCCAATGCGCCTGTGGTACTGCACTCCGCGTTGCCGACGGAAGCTGCTGCGAAAGCGTTGTTGAATTCGACGCATCGGCACCGCGAGTGGGTAAGCGTGGCGAATGTTCGTGCTTTTATCGTTTACCCTGAGCGAGCCGACAAGGCGCCGGTGGTAGTTCTGTCGGCAGGCAAGCAAGGCGCGAGCGACTGGATTCGCGCGGTGGCCGATCAGGCAGCGGCCGAAGGGTTTATCGCGGTGGTACCGGACGTTCTCTCAGGTCTTGGACCCCATGGCGGCGACAGCAACGATTTTGCTAATACTGCGGACATTGCTGCGGCAATTGATCGCATGGGGCGCGATGAGGTCGTTCGCCGAACGAACGTAGTACGCGACTACGCGATTGCGTTGCCTGCGGCGAACGGCAAGAACTCGAGCCTGGGTTTCGCGGGCGACGCAGTGCAGGCCGCTGTGGCGAAGCGCTCGGCAAGCTTCAAAGTGGCTGACGCGGGATGGTCCCAAGCGGTGTCGTTCCTGATAAAACAGACGGGTGACAAGCCGGTGTTGGGCGAGAACCTGAATGTGCCGGAGGACCACTCCATGCACATCGGTATGATGATGGGCCAGACGGTGAACAATGATAAGAAAGGCGGAGGGCCTCGCGGATATCCGGTAGGAAAGCTGCCGGATCTGCCTGCGGGCATTTTCAACGCCCACAACGTGGTGACGAATTCGAAGCTGCGCAAAGAGTTCGTCGACATTCCTTTCGGCAGCGGCAAGCTGCACACCTGGGTGGAGTATCCCGAGGGCGATGGAAAAGCTCCGATCGTAATCGTGATGCAGCACGGCCCCGGCATGGACGACTGGCAACGTGCGCTCGCCGATCAACTCGCGCTACAAGGGTTCATCGCCATCGCGGCCGATCTCCACTCCGGCCTTGGCCCGAATGGCGGCAACTACGATTCCTTCCAAGGCACGGACGACGTGATGCGGGCGAACGCCAGGCTCACGGCCGACGACATGTTTAATCGCTACAAAGCGGCGCGAGACTGGGGCATGAAACTGCCGCGGGCCAATGGCAAGAGCGCCAGTATCGGTTTCTGCATGGGCGGCGGCAACAGCTTCCGTTTCGCTGCAGAGATCCCGGATCTGAATGCCGCAGTGGTTTTCTACGGCACCCCCGCGAATCAGGAGATGCTGGCGAAAATCAAGGCGCCGGTTTTAGCGTTCTATGGCGACGACGACGCGCGAGTGACCGCTACTATGGCGCCTACGGAAACGGCGATGAAGGAGTACGGCAAATCGTTCGAGGCGCACTCTTACGCGCACGGCACTCACGGTTTTCTGGAGTACCAAGACCTGGGCGGCAATCCCGCGGCCACGTCGGACTCGTGGGCGCGGACCATCGCATTCCTAAGAGAGCACACCAAGTAGCGCGCTACTTCCAGCCGTCGATTGCTTTTCTCTGCAGCGAGCCGGGCGCGATGTCCAGCAACTCGAGACGGATGCCGTTGGGGTCGATCACATTTGTGAGCGGCGCTTTGGTGGTGGCGGTACGGGGATCGTCCACCTTGACACCCTGCTGGCGGAGCGTGGCGACCTCAGCGTTCAAATCGTCGGCCCATAGACCTACGTGACTAAGGCCGACCGGCCGCTCTGCGGTCGCCGGAGCGAGCTCCAAAAAAGTGTCGCGGTTGATTTGTAGATAGGTTAGGGTCGGCTTGCCTTCTTTGTCTTTGAAGGAGAAAGCTTCCCGGAAACCCATCGTCTTGGTGTAGAAGTTCATCGACTCGTCAAAATTCTTGACATACATGCCGACGTGATTGAGCCGCAGACCCTTGGCGCCTTCCTGCTGGGCCGCACTGGGCTGCATCATGAACATCCCGAACACGATTCCTGCCGCAAACAACGCGAGAGCGCGGATGATACGCATATGAACCTACTACTTGCCTTTCGTCAAACTTTTGTAAACTGACTCGACAAAATTGTCGGCGGTACCGAAGCCGGACTTCGCGCCATAACGATAGTCGTAATCGAGCGAAAGGTTCGCGGCCTTGATTTGGGCCAGCGTCATTCCATCTTTGATAGCGGCCTGGATGCGATCGCGGACGATGGTCACCATGTCCCGGTACTCTACCACTTCGAAACGGTCGACGATACGGCCGTGGCCCGGGATGACATAAGTTCCGCCTTCCTCCTGACGCAACGGCACAGCTATCTCGACGATGGTATTCAAGGCGTCGATCTCCCCCTGGATCGTGCCGCCGCGCTCCAGATCAATAAAAGGGTACGTGGTGGTGAGAAAGATGTCGCCGGCCGCGAGCACATCCGAGCGGCGGAAGAACACCAGGCTGTCGCCATCCGTGTGGGCGTTGGGTTGGTGCAGAATTTCGATGGGCTC
Source organism: Bryobacterales bacterium (assembly GCA_963760575.1). Lineage (GTDB taxonomy): Bacteria > Acidobacteriota > Terriglobia > Bryobacterales > Bryobacteraceae > Palsa-187. The sequence continues at coordinate 47,537 of CAVXEM010000022.1, read as the reverse complement.
ACCGTTGAACGACATCTGCTTGCTGGCGCCGAAGAACGTCAAGGTCGGCCAAAACCCAAAGGGCATGGATGCTTGTTTGCCAGTGGGTGCGCTCATCCGCAACAGCACGTTGTCATGCGCGAAAATCTGCGCGCCTAGTTTTACGTCGGTGAGATTGGCAGTGACGTTGGCTCCGGTGTAAGTCGTACCCGCCTTGCGGAGCGCGTCGTTCCCGCCGGTGTGATCCGGATGGACATGGGTGTTGATAATATACTGAATTGGTTTTTCCGTCAGCTTGCGGATCGCCGCCAGTACCTCATCGCTGCGGTCGGCTAATCCGGTATCCACCACCAAGGTGCCTTGCTGGCCGATTTGAATGATGATGTTGCCGCCGGCGCCAGCCAGCAGATATACATTGCCTTGCACAGGCAACATTTGGAGTTGCGGGCGCGGAGCGCTTTGCGCAAATAGACTAGCGCCCGCTGCTACCAGCCCGATCAATTTTTGAATCATTGGTTTCATCATCTACTTCCGCGCCGAATCGGCCGCTGCCTGCTTCAACTTGAGTTGATACTCGGGATACATAGTCTCGGCGCCGCCCAAGGCTGCCGCTACGGGAATCTTGAACTTGTCTGCAAACTCGTTGACGAACGGATTCTTGCCGGGCAGATAGTTGGGGACCGCGCCGCGGGGACGCTCGATCTCGACGACGGCGTCACACGGATACAGCCAGCCTTCTCCATTGAGCGTTCTCGGGATGAAATCCTGACTCCGTATAAAAGGCTCCGTCAGGCTATCGGGGTCATTCAGGATGGTGATGTGAGTCAGGTGGTTTTCGTGGCGGATGAAGTGTTCCGTCAGTACCGCCTGGTCGCTGGCGCGCAGTCCATTGCGACGGAGCCAACCGCGCTTGATGTGCGTCGTGGTGACGGTGAGGGAATTGCCTTCCCACTTTCCGGTAGAGAAGCCCATCCAGGTATGCGGTGCATATTCCGAAGGATGCGGACGCCCGTCCATCCAAATCGTTCGCGTCTGCTCGTAATTATCGATGTACTGCTTGATCGCAATCAATTCTTGCGATACCGGATCGCGCTCTTCCCAGATGCGAACATTGAGCGGCCCGCGGTAGATGTATTGCACACCGTGCACCTCGCACTGATGTTCCGGGAGCGTGAAGCGTGAAGCATCGTAGCTTAGCCCCGCGAGGCGCGCTCGATCCGTGATTGGAATGCCCAGGTAGTTGACCAGCTCCGGTCCCGGCCCGCGCTCCGGCGCGTCCTCGTGAAACACGGGGCCCCAGTTGCCCGCGATATCCATACCCGGCGCCGCTCCTGGGTTGTAAAAACCCGGACCCTGGGCGATAACCGGAACCGCAATCGCAAGCGCTGCGGCTAACGGCAGCAGACTTTTCATAAAACCTCCACTTCTCCAAACATCGAACGTAGCCAAGATCGAACTAGCATCGTCAGGCCTTGAACTTGGGCCACAGGCGCTCGGCGTTCCCGCGATCTAATGCGTGTTGCACGTCCGCGGGAAGTTTCAAGCCGGGAATCTGAGTGACCGTCGACTCCATGGGCTCGATCGGAAAATCCGTTCCAAACAGATACTGCGTTGAAGGCGCAAAGGCCCGCAAGGCCGCGATGGGCATTGGGTAGGCGGCGTGGGCGCACTCGTAGTAGAGGCGTTTGAGCTCGGCGTAAACGCCGTTGGGAGTCTTCGCGCTGGTGCCTTCGGAGGGCTTCCCGACGATCTTGCTCACTGGTCCAGTGCTGTTGGTGGTAGTGCCGGGAACGCGATCCTTGATGCGTCCGGCAAGCGTCGGAACCGCGGCGCCGGAGTGATTCACGATCCAGCGGATATCCTGGCAGCGCGTCAGCACACCGTTATAAAGGAGGCTGACGATAGTGCGCGTAGTGTCGAAGTCAAACTCAACCACGCCGTCGCCCAGGCCAGCCAGATTGTGGCAGCAGTTGGCAACCGTCGGGTGAAAGAACACCGCCGATTTGCGCCGGTTCAACTCATCGAAGAGCGGCAAGAACATGGGATCGCCCCACCACTTATCGCCGAGGTTCGTAAACAGCGCCACGCCGTCGCACTTGAGAGTGTCGAAGGAATATTCGATCTCCTTCAAGCTGGCGTCGATGTTGCGGCCTGGAATTGCCGCGAAGAATCCCAGGCGTTTGGGATTCATCTGCATCGCCTTGGCCCCGTACTCATTGGATTCCCGCGCGAACTTGGCGGCCTTCTCGGAACCGTCGTAAAGATATTCAGCCGCCACGGTTAATGACAAAATGGCCTGCTCGGTGCCGAACTTGTCCATGGCGTCGAGTGACGCTTGCGGAGTGTATTGGCGCGCCGTCATATTTTCCTGAAACGGCGGCAGCATGTGGTGATGCACGTCGATGCGGCCCCGCTTTTTCTGGCCGAGTAATGCGCCCGCAGGAAGTAGAGCCGCGGCTCCAGCAGCCAAGCCTTTCAGAAGTTCCCGGCGCGACGGATCAGCGGACTCAAACTGGGAGTGATTTTTCATAGATGGGGGCCCTGAATGCCGGTCCCTAGGATACTAAAAACCTTACCTTCCGTCGACAACGGCGAAACGCGCGTTAACTAAAATTGACAAAATACTTCGGGGCGAAATGCTGTTGACACTACATTAGAAGACGCTGACTATCGTTGGCTGGAAGCCGAGGAGGAATTGGTCCAGGTGAGAACTACGCGATACGCGGCGCCTATATTGACGGTCGCGATTTTGATTTTGACGGCTGCCGGAATCCAGGCCCAGGGCAGGGGAGGCGGCCCTCCGCAACCTCCGCGAGTGGCTGCCCCGGTGGATCTGACCGGCTACTGGGTATCGCTGGTTAGCGAAGACTGGCGCTACCGGATGACCGCGCCGCCTAAGGGCGACTTCGGTTCCGTCCCGTTGAATATGGACGGCCAGAAAATCGCCCAATCGTGGGACCCGGCGAAGGACGAAGCCGCCGGCAACCAGTGCAAGGCGTATGGCGCTGCGGGACTGCTTCGCATCCCGGGCCGTCTGCACATCACTTGGCAGGACGACTTCTCGGCGACGGAGGCAATATCGTGGTGCAGGTGGGCGACGAAGGCGCGTTCGTGGTGGATACTGGCACCGGCGCATTAGCCGGCAAAACCATTGCAGCCATCCGCAAGCTGTGCGACCAGGCCCATTCAATTTATCGCGGATACCGGATGCCGCTCCGATCACACCGGTGGCAATGCGGCGCTACGTGCGGCGGGTGCTGATCCGAGTGTCGTAGGTTCCTTCTTTGCCCTAGGGTTCGCCGACGCCGGCGTGGGAGCCACCATCATGGCGCACCAGAACGTGCAGAATCACATGTACGCTCTGAAGGCTCCGGCTGCCAAATAATCGCCGCATACAAGCGGGCCAAGGTGCAAGCGTTTGTAAACTTGTGTCAATTCATCTTTACTCCCAGCTCACTAGCATGTAAAATTGTCCCGGCCTAAAGGGGAGGCCGCTTTGTGTCCAAAATTCAAACGACTGGCGATGGGTGCGCCGTCCGTGGCGTTGGAATACGGTTGTGCATACTCGGTGCGTTACTGCTGCTGAATACCGCGAACAGTGACGCGCTTATGGGGACAGGCCGCAACCGCAACTGTTTTAGGAACCGTGACCGATTCAACTGGCGCCGCCATTCCGGGTGCGAGCGTCCAAGCGAAAAATGCCGGTACCGGCGCGGTGCAGACCACCGCGAGCGATTCGCAAGGCAGGTTCCGGATACCGGAGCTCGGCATTGGTACCTACGAGATACAGGCGGCCAAGATGGGCTTTTCGACTGTGGTGCGCGATCAGGTAACGCTAAACGTCGGTAGCGAAGTAGTGGTCGACTTTACTATGCCGGTCGGGCAGCAGAGCCAAACGGTGACGGTGGAAGGACAGGTTTCACAGGTGGAAACCACCAGTTCGGCGGTCGCAACCTTGACAGACCAGAGGCAGATGCGTGATCTGCCTCTGAACGGTCGCAATTTCGAGCAACTGATCCTGCTGGCTCCAGGCGTCAACCAAGTGAGTACTTTCACGTCCTCCGGCTTCCAGGGCCGCGCCGCCGAGTTTTCGGTTGCTGGATCTCGCCCTCAAGGGCAGGCCATGCTGCTCGACGACGAAAGCCTGCAGAACTTTTGGAACAAGGGCATGGGCTCGGTTACTGGTTCATCGCTGGGAGTCGAAGCGATTGCCGAGTTCCAAACTCTCACCAATCTCTATGGCGCGCAGTTCGGCGGGAACGGCAGCGTGATTAACTCGGTGAGCAAATCCGGCACGAATAGTTTGCACGGATCGCTCTACGAATTCTTGCGCAACGACAAGATGGACGCGTATGACACGTTCGCCAAGCGTGGCATCAACCCTCTGAAGCCTGAGTTGCGCCAGAACCAGTTTGGCGGCAGCGTGGGCGGAGCCATCAAAAAGGATAAGCTCTTCTTCTTCGGAAACTACGAGGGGATTCGGCGCGTCCTGGGTGTGGTCAAATCGATTCCCGTTCCGAATTGCACTGCGGCCAATGCATTCACGGGAGGATTTTGTACTCCCGCTGCCACTCTTTCGGCAGCCACACAGCAATCCATCATCAACGTACTGAAACTCTATCCAGGTCCTGACGTTCCTAATCCGGCCAGTTCCACCGGCATCGCCACCGAGCTCGCTAACCAGGCGGCTACCGAGCACTACGGACTGGGACGGCTGGATTACATTCTGTCCGATAAGAATTCGATTTTCGTTCGTACCATCACCGATAAGGTCGAGTACACTGACCCGTTCGGCGGCGGCGGCTTCGGCGGCGGTGGCGGAGGCGTTCCGCTGTGGCCCGAAGGCAACACCTCGCTCGCGCAGTTCACCACGCTCGAATGGCGCCACATCGTTTCGCCGACGATGGTGAATGTCGCTCGAGTACACTTTACGCGCACCGCGACCGACGGGACCACTACCAATTCGACGCCCGCACTGCAGCAGTTCTTCCCCGGCGCTGGCAGACAAGATGGTCAAGTGACATTCAGCGGTACGCTGGCTGGATTGGGCGGGGCGACCCAGTTGCCATTCAACGAAGTCCAAAACCGTTTCACGGAAGGCGACGACATCACCTGGACCCACGGCGCGCATACGCTGAAGTTTGGCGCGTCGGTATCCCGGCTGCAGACCAACACCTACATGCCCTTCCGCATAGGCTCGACGTGGGTGTTCGCCGGTCTCAATGGATTCCTCGCGGGAACACCTACGGTGCTTTCCTGGACTCCGCTAACCATTCCGGCGGGATTGCCGGGCGCTGGTCCCGCTTACGGTAACCGCGATTTGCGCGATCTCGAATTCACGCCGTATATCCAGGATGACTGGAAGGTGTCTCAGAAACTGACCCTGAATATGGGCGTACGCTATTCCTTCATCACTAACCCTTACGACGTGCACGATCAACTGTACGCGATTACCAATTTTGCGACAGCGACCAATTTCACGCACGTGCCCAATACATTTTCGTCGAACGCGACCGGGAAGAACTTCGATCCCCGTATTGGCTTCGCCTTTGACCCGTTCGCGAATCACAAGACTTCGATTCGCGGCGGCGTCGGGATCTATCATGACCTGATTCTGCCCTCAAACTACATTCTGGCGTATTGGGACCAGCCACCATGGACCACCTTCCAAGCGGGATCATCGGTGCCCGGCAGCGCGGCGCCCACCTTCCCGAACATCCCCACCGGCGGCAATCCACTGGTGACTTCGAGCCCGGGCTTCGACTGGAACAACCATACGACGCCTTACGTGATCCAGTACAACTTCAGCATCCAGCGGGAATTGGCGCAGGGTACGGTGCTAACGGTTGGTTACGTGGGATCGCGCGGTGTTCACTTGCTTACGCAGGTGGAACAGAACCCACTGGTCTTGAATCCGGCTACGGGATCCACGGTAAACACCGGTAATGGAAATGGCGGATTCAATGCTGCCAAGTCGGCAGTCGCCACCTTCGGGCGTGTGAATACCAAGCTGGGGTCTTTCCCGGACTTCATCCCTACCACTAACTCGCGCTACAACTCGATGCAGGTCGCTGTGAATCGCAGGTTTAGGAGCAACTTTCAGGCGCAAGTGTCTTACACGTGGGGCAAGTGTACCGATGATGGTTCCTTCGTGGGCAGCTTTAACAGCAACGCGAATGCATCCTGGGGCAATCCTTACAACCAGCATTACGACCAGAGCGTCTGTAACTACGACATCACGCAATCGCTCCGCGTGAACGGATTGTGGGCTCTCCCCTTCAAACAGAACCGCCTGGTTTCGGGCTGGCAGATCAGCGGCATTTTATCCTCGACAACCGGTCTCCCGTTTACCGTATTCCAGGGAGTCGACACGCTGGGCTTCGGTACGCCGGTGATCAACCCGCGGCCGAATTTCGTGGGCAGTGGTAATCCCGTGACGGGGAATCCGGGAGGGTTGTATTTCGACCCCACGGCTTTCACTGCGGCGCCGCTGGGCACGTTCGGCAACTCCGGGCGTCTGAGTTTGCGAGGTCCTGGGTTCAATGACACGGATATCGCGATCACCAAGGACACGAAACTGCGCGAAAACATGGGGCTTCAATTCCGTGCAGAGTTCTTCAATCTGTTCAATCACGTCAATTGGGGTGTGCCGATTATGGGTAACGGCTCGGCTAACCTGTATTCGGCGATCGCGAATGGCAACCTGGTGCGCAATGCCAACGCCGGCAAGATTCTCTACGACGTCGGCACCCCGCGGCAGATTCAGTTGGCGCTCAAGCTAACCTTCTAAATCCAAAATCGGGCTTAGTTCGCAGCTAAGCCCCGTTTTTCCTTCCCCGTAAGCAAGTGTCAAGAAATGTAAAACCCTGCTTTAAACGCAGGTAGGCCAAGCGTATGATCGACCGGGTCTCTGAATCACACGAATCTGGGGCTGCCCGCTGCTACGCTCTACACGGGCGTGAGCGGTACACCCACTGGGTTTGCCGGACAGAGATGACGTCGATCGTCGGCACGCCGCGGCAGATTCAGTTCGCCTTGAAGATCATCTTCTAACGGCCGGCCCTCGCGTCGCATTCGACTTTACTCTTACAGGGAGTCCACGCCGCCGCGAGGGCCCGCGACTGCTGCAGTTCCTCCGGCGACATACGAACGGCCACCCGTTCTTTCGCTTTCACGGAGTCCTGATCGCCTTGACTCGCCGCTATGGTGAACCACCGATAGGCTTCGACCAAATCTTTGGGAACGCCCACGCCGTTGGTATACAGCGCACCTAAGTTGAAGCCGGCATCCGCGTGTCCTTGCTCCGCCGCGAGGCGGTACCAATGCGCGGCCGCGCTGTTATCGCGCGCGACGCCTTGGCCATTCGCGTAGAGCACTCCAAGGTTGTACTCCGCTTCCGCCTGCCCTTGTTCCGCAGCCAACTTGAACCAACGCGCAGATTCGCGATAATCCTGCGCCACTCCTTGCCCGTTCATGTAGAGCGCCGCCAAATTGAATTGCGCTTCCATGTGGCCTTGATCGGCCGCCAGTTTGTACCACTGCGCAGCCTGCTGATAGTCTTGGCCCACTCCCTGGCCATGATCGTAAAGAACTCCGAGGTTGTACTGCGCCTCCGGCAGACTCCGGTGATCCGAAGCGCGGCGATACCAGCGCGCGGCTTCCGCAAAGTCCTGATCCACGCCTTTCCCCTCGGCGTACATCAATCCCAAGTTGTACTCAGCATCCGCCATACCTTTTTCGGCCGTGAGTTTATACCAGCGGACGGCTTCCTTGTAGTCCCGCGCGACTCCCTGGCCGTTGTCGTACATCACGCCCAAGCCGAATTGCGCCTCCGGCAAACCCTGCGCCGCTGCCAATTTGTAAAGACGCACCGCCTCCGCATAATCCGGCGCCGCGCCTTCGCCAAAACGGTTCATCTCCGCCAACGCGAACTGCGCCTGCGGAGCGCCCTGCGCCGCAGCCAGCTTATAAAACCGCCGCGCCTCCGCGTAGTTTTGATCGACGCCCAGACCTAACCGGTACGATTCCCCCAAGGAGATCTGTGCGCTCGCATCTCCCTCCAGAGCTTTCTTCGCACGGTCTCCCCCGTCTTGCGCCGCGCCCGAAGACGCCGTGCCGGCCAGCAAGAGGAACAGCAAAAATGAGTGCTTCACAATTCTTAACCGAGGGCCACCGCGTTTCAATCGTAACCGACTGCTATTTGGTATACAATAGCCTGCGACAAGGAGCACACCAGCATGTTGCCATATCTCCTTAGCGCCGTAAGAATCGCGGTCGGATTGCTGTTCTTCCAGCACGGCGCCGAAAAGATCTGGGGCTTCGCGAACGGAAGAATCGACCACAACTTTGCCACCATGCACGGATTCGCCGGACCTCTCGAAGTGGCCGGAGGCGCTCTGCTGATTCTCGGCTTGTTCACCCGCACCACCGCCTTCATCCTGTGCGGCGAAATGGCCGTGGCCTACTTCTCGCGCTGGGCCCCTCGAGGCTTCTGGCCCATCAGCAACGGCGGCGAAGAAGCCGTCATCTGCTGCTTCATCTTTCTGTGGCTGGTAACCGCCGGCCCCGGCCCGTGGAGTCTGGATTCCCTTATCGGACGAAACCGCGCCGGGTCGTCGTTGAAAACGAACGTCGCTTCCTGGGAAGGCTACACTCGCTCGCTGCTGCGCATCATCCTGGCTTTCGTGTTTACCCTTCACGGATTCCGCCACTCCTTCGGCTATTTCCACGTGTCTGGAGGCCGCCGCGCTGCGATCCCCATGGCGCTCGACGGCCTACCCTCCCTCTTCGGCGGCCTCGAAATCCTCGGCGGCGTTTTGCTGTTTCTCGGCCTGCTAACGCGCCCGGTGGCCGTCATCCTCTGCGCTGAACTTCTGGCAGCCTACTTCTATTCCGCCGTCCCACGCGGCGTGTGGCCCATTCGCAACGGCGGTAACGAAGTGCTCCTCTACTTTCTCGCCTTCCTGTATTTCATAGCGGCGGGCGCGGGTGTCTGGAGCTTAGATCGCCTGCTGCAGAACCGCCGCCGCAAGCACTCTTCCGAAATCCCCGCCGCCACGCCCGTACGCACCTGACGCGGGAGCAGCCGCTCGGCGTTCCCGCGTTCGATCGCCTTCATCAGCTGACTGCGGCGAAAGCCCGGACTTCGGCAACTCGTAAACAGGATCTGATCCGGCGGCGCGAACTTCACATGTTGCCCGTACAATTCCGCGGTCGGCAGCGCTGTCGGCCCGCTATTTCGCTTTGCGCGAGGATCAGAAAGTGAACTTCATCGCGAACTGAATCTTCCTGGTGGGGAAGGCGTTCAGGATTTGCCCAAACTGTCCGTTATTCAAGGCGGCGAACGCGCCCACTGCGGGCGACGTCGGTTGCGCCGTAGCGGCTTGCACCGGAGGCGAGCTAGGATTGAAAGCCGGCACCATGCTGTTGGTCAGATTGAAAGCGTCCGCACGAATCTGCATGCTAACCCGCTCGCGGATTCTAAAGTCTCTGGAAAGCGCGAGGTCCAAATCCCAGTACGCCGGAGTCACCACGCTGTTCCATCCCAGATTTCCCACCGTACCCAAAGCCTGGGGTGCGAACGCTGCCTTATTCAAATAGAAGCAGCCGCCACAAGTCTGGCCCGTATAAACAGCGGCTGGATTTACCAGATTGGGCCGCTGGTGATTGATGCCCGAGAGTTCCTGGTCCGTGCCATCCTGCACGGCGAAAGGCGATCCTGACAGGAACTTGTAGATCCCCGCCAGTTGCCAGCCGGAAACCACCGTCCCCATCACTTTATTCGAGTATTTCGGCGCCTGTGCCACTGCCGTGAGATTGACAATGTGGCGCCGGTCGCTATCGCAATCTCCACGATCGCCGAGAGGATTATAAGGATTGGTAGCGGTCTCCTCCGGCTTCGAGTTGAATCCCTGGTAGTATCCAATGCAATGCGACAGCGTATAATTCGCGCTCATGCTCACTCCCCGGCTCAGCCTTTTTTGCACCGAAGCCAGCATCCCGTTATAAAGCTGCGTCCCGTACGGATACCACGAGTCCATGTTCCCCACTAAAGTGCCTGCGGGGTTCTTTACGCCGTTTTGCAGAGAGAGAACGCGGCGCGCCTGAAGATTGGCTGCCGCCGTACAATTGATGGCGGTTGGAGCACAACCTGCGGCGACAGCAGTTCCCACTAGCTGCCCATAGTTGATCGCCTGATTGATATACAGGTGCTGTACACGGCTCCCCAGGTAGGAAACGGTGGCCACCCAACTCGACCCGATTTGCCGCTGAACCGAAAAGTTCCAGGAGTAGGTAGTTGCCGCCGGCAGGTCGTAGTCGCTGGTCATATATTGCCCGCCCGGCAAGAACGCCACACTCGGGCTCACGCCGTAAGGGTACGGATTTCCACCGGGCTGCCCTTGCCACGGATTCGCCAGGCCGCCCGCTGGCGTCCCCAGCGTGACCCGTCCACCCCATGGATTCGACCCGCCTTCGTCTTCGTGCGCGATTCCCGGCAGGTAGGCATAGCCAAAAGCATAAGCCGCGCGGATCGAAGTCTTGCCATCGCCCTTCGGATCCCACGCTAGACCTCCGCGCGGATCGAAGTGCCACCATTGCCGGTATGCCGAAGACTGCTCCGGAAAACCGGGATCGCCAGGGAAGTAAAATCCCGGAGGCGCGTTCGGAATACCGTGCTCTTGGTACCGGCCAGGAACCGGCCCATATTGAAATTCGAGATCTGGCCGTTCTTGATTTGCTGTGGCAAAAACGGGTCCCAGCGAATTCCGAAGTTAAAGGTCAGACGCGAACTGATTTTCCAGGTGTCCGTGAAATACACGCCCACCATATTCTGCCGCGCTGTATAAGCGTTAGGCAGACCCTGCAAGATACTGCTCAGATCCCCCAGCAGAAAATCGGACATGCCGGACCCAGTGACCGCGCCCGTGAACAACATGTTCGCCCCGGTAGGCGTGAAGTGGTTAAACTCGACCACTCTACCCTGCAGCCAACTGAACCCAAAGGTCATCTGGTGCGCGCCCTTTCAGCAAGCTCACGTCGTCGTTGAAGGCCATGCTGTAACCATTCCAGAAGTCGCCGTCGCCCAGGCCGGTGCCGAACCCGAACCCGCCGCTGATCGTTCGCGTTGCCCAACTGACCGGGAGTACCGCCGCACCAGAACCCGTTGGGGCCCTGCGAGCCGTTACCGACACCCGCATCGCACAGCGTGAATAGATGGGCACTTTGCAGTGTGGCCGCCGTGCGGTTGAAAGACAAGCGTGCGGCGTTGACCATACTTGGGCTGATCACGTAGGTGTCGCCGACGGCGGCCGAGCTCGCCAGTTGATTTTCCCCGGCAGCGGTCGAATTGAGCATGTTGTTCGACAGGCAGCTCCCGCTGAGCACTTCAGTGGTCGTGTTGAACGAGCAGCCCGACAGCGGCGCGGGATAGACCACTTTGCTTTCCAGGATGCGGAAGAACAGGGAGTGCTTGTCGCTTATCTGATAATCGACTTTGCCGACGTATTGGTCGTCGTCCTCGTGCGTCGGAACCTGATAAGTTACGGACCCGCATGGTCCAGGCTGCAGCCCGCTCAAGTTATTCAAATACGCGTTCGCGATATATTTCGCCTGCGGCGTGAATTTAGATTTGTCGATAATCCCGGCAGTGAACAGTGGAGTCGTCGGATTCAAGTTGTTGATCGGACCGACGGCCTTTAGAGCAGCGGTATTGAAGCAACCGGTAAAGTCGCCTCCCATCATCCGCGCGGTGGGCACCACCGTGTTGCTCGGCAGATTCTGCCGAATAGTGCTGCGCTGATAACCGCCAAAGAAAAACAACTTGTCTTTCTTGATCGGACCGCCGATGGTCCCGCCAAATTGGTGGCGCTTGTAAGTGCTGGCGACCGGCGAAAAGTACTCCCGGGCGCTTCCGAAACCATCGTTGCGGATGAATTCAAATGCGTCGCCATGGAAACTGTTGGTGCCGGATTTCGTCACCACGCTCACCGATGTCGAAGCCCCGCGCTGCGCCGTCTGCCCGCTCGTCTCCGCCTTGAACTCCTGCACAGCGTCCGGAAACGCAATGGGCATGGTGCTCCCGTTCAGGTAACTGAGATGATTCGCTCCATCCAGGCTATAGTCGGTGCCCAGCAGATTCGAACCTCCAAGGCCGCCCCCGGCCACGCCACCGCCGATGCTAATGACGGGAAGATTGCTGAACCAACGGGTTTGCGACGTCCCGGTTTGAACCGATGCGCCACCGAGCCCGATCAAGTCCGTAACATTGCGCCCGTTCAGGGGCAGTTCCACAATACGCTGGTTCTGCACCACCTCGCCGATGCCGGAGCTGCGCGTCTCGACCAGCGCCGCATTGGCTTCGACACTCACCTGCTCGTTTACCGCGCCCACTCTTAGCGCAATATCGACGGCGGGATCGGTATTCACCTGCAACACGATGCCGGACTCCACCGATTTCGTGAATCCGTCCTTGGTGATCTCCAGACGGTAGGGGCCAACCGGCAGCGCCGTCAGAATGTATCCGCCATCCGTGCCGCTGGTGGTGCTGCGGACCACGCCCGTGTCAGTTTGGGTCGCCTTGACCTCAGCGGCCGGAACCACCGATCCGCTCGCGTCGCGGACCGTGCCATGGATCTGGGCCGTCGATTGCGCCCAACCCGAAACCGCCATCCCACAGAGCACAACACCGATAGCAATACATGGCCTCATTGGTTGCCTCCCTTTTGTGCGATTAGAACCCCTATTTAATACCCCGCAACAACCCCGAATCTCTTGCATGTCTACCCTTTAGGTAAACAATGCCATTTGGGATTGTACTCAAGAATTTACGCAAGCGAGCGGCTCTTCTGTTAAGTAATGTAAAGACGGGATGTAAAAAGTTGTAATGGATGCCGCCCCTGCTTTGACTCCCTCAAGGACCCAGAGTAGAATCACAAGTTACGACGGATAGAGGAAGGCCGCAACTATGAAACAAATTAATCTCGGCATTATCGGAACCGGTTGGTGTGGAGGCATTCGCGCTGTCGCCGCCGCCGCGAGCCCCTGGGTCAAAGAACTGCACATCGCGGAGATCAAAGAGGAGCGTCTTCAGGAAGTCAAAGCTCAGACCAACCCGGTCACCGCGACCACCGACTACCGCAAGATCGTAGAAAATCCTGCCATCGATGCGGTCATGATCTCGACCACGCCCGAGCCCACCCACTACCCCATCACCAAGGAAAGCCTTCTCGCCGGCAAACACGTTTTCCTGGAAAAACCGATTTCGATGGAGTTGGCCGAAGCCGACGAATTGATCGCCTTGGCCCGTTCGAAGAAACTCTCCTTCACCATCGGCTATTCGCAGCGCTTCAATCCCAAGTTCGCTTTCGTGAAGCGATCGATTGAAGATGGCACCATCGGCGAACCGTGCAGCGCGCTGGTCAGCCGCCACATCACGCGGAACCTCGGTAAGAAGATCGGCGGACGCGTGAAGTTGTCGCCGGCCGCCATGGAAGCCACCCACGACATCGATTTCGTCCTGTGGTGCCTGTCTCCCCGCAAACCCGTTCGCGTCTACGCGCAGGAAGTCCACAAAATCATGAAGGGCCAGTACAACGTCCCCGACTCTGTCTTCATCATCGTGACCATGGACGACGGCGCCGCGTTTACCATCGGTGCCGGCTGGGTTCTGCCTCCCGCTTATCCGAATTTTTCCTCTACGTGGATCGAGTTCATCGGCACTGAAGGCGCGGTAATGGTGGATGACACCCATCGCGATGTCTACACCACTACCTTGCAGAAGGGAATTCAATTCCCCATTTCGACCATGCCCGGTGAGAAAGTGAACCATGTATACGCGGGTCCGATGGAAGCGGAAACACTGCATTTCATCGAGTGCGTCGCGCTGGGTAAACAGCCCTTGGTAACCGCCGAGCAAGCGCGAGTGGTCATGCAGGTATATCAGGCCGCCGACCTCTCGGCGGAAACCGGACAGCCCGTCGAAATCGCCCAACCGGTCGCGACGGCGCCCGAACCATCGTTCGTCTAGATTCAGCTCGCCATAACAAAGGGGCACGTGGACACTCACCGCGCAAACGTGACGGAGCTCGCTGCAGTTCCCGACAGTTTGAGTTCCAAGCCCACTAAAACCCGCTGGTGGATTCTCTTCCTCATCAGCCTCATGTACCTGATCGCGTACATGGACCGCAGCAACATTTCCGTCGCCCAACCGGAAATCGCCAAAGAATTCGGCTTAAGCAAGAGCGCGATGGGACTGGTTCTAGCGGCCTTCGCGTGGGCCTACGCATTGGGCCAAGTCCCTGCCGGATGGCTCGGCGATCGCTTCGGCCCCAAAAAAGTCCTGATCGTGATCATGTCGTGGTGGGCCATAGCCGCAGCCATGACAGGCTTCGCCGTAGGCATGAGATCGCTCTTCAGCGCGCGCTTCCTGCTGGGCCTAGGCGAAGCCGGAGCCTTCCCCGTGGCTAGCCGCGGCATGCAACTGTGGTTCCCTAGGTCCGAACGCGGACGCATTCAAGGCACCACTCATTTCTTTAGCCGTTTTGCCGTAGCCGTAACGCCGCTGGTAGCCGGCAGCATCTTGTTGGCCTTCGGCTGGCGCGCGATCTTTTACATTTTTGGATCGTTGGGCGTTGTGTGGGCCATCGCTTTTGGCGCGATCTATCGCAACCATCCGGAAGACCACCCCGGTGTGAATCGCGCCGAGCTGGCGCAGATACGCGGCCGGAATGGAGACGGCACCATCATCCAGTTGAGTACCACCCGGCAAGCAGTGCCCTGGGGACGCATCTTTAGTTCGCCCAACATGTGGTTCATCGCCATCGGTTACGCCTGTTTCTTCTTCGGAACCAATTTTTATCTCACGTGGTACCCTACCTACTTGCGTGAACACCGGCATCTGACCCTGCAGGCGTTGGGCATCCTGGGTTCGGTACCGCTATTCGCTGGAATGCTCGGAGATGTAGTTGGCGGTTCCGTGAGCGATCTGGTTTATAAGCGCACCGGCAACGCAAGGTTCGCGCGCCGTGTAGTCGCCGCGCCCGGATTCGTGCTCGCAGGAGTCTTCGTGATTCCCGCTGCCATGACCGCCAACGCCGTAACTTCGGTGCTCTGCTTAGCCCTGTCGTTCTTTTTTCTCGAACTAGTAATCGGACCAGCCTGGGCCGTTCCCATGGACGTCGGCGGCCAGTTCAGCGGCACCGTCACCGGCATCATGAACATGGCCGGCGCGTTGGCCGCCTCGCTTACCGCCCTGGTCTACGGAGGCCTTTTCGACAGAGGTTATTGGTCCGCCCCCTTCTTTGTTTCCGCGGGCGTTCTGTTCCTGGGCGCCCTGATTTGGATATTCCTAATAGATCCCGAAAAATCCGTGGTCGCATGATAGGAGTCGCATGACATGAAAGGATACGAATGTTGACGCGAACGATTTCGATTGCATTTAGCTTGCTCAGCGTGCTGGCCCCCGCCGCCCACGCCCAAGGTGGAAAATGGCTGAGCCTGCCGCCCTTCCCGGAGCCGCATGAAGAAGTCATCGGCCAAGCCGCAAACGGCAAGATGTACGTCTTCGCGGGCCTAGTATCCGCGCCCATCTGGCTCCCCGTAGGCATGGTCTACGAATTCGATCCGGCCACCAACCAGTGGACCAAGAAGAAGCCCATGGCGCTGCCCGCCCATCACCTGGCTCTCACCGAATACGGCGGGAAGATCTACGTATTCGGCGGCTTCACCGAAGGCAAAGTCGGCAACCTGGCCGCCTGGACCCCCGTCAACAACGCCTTCGAGTACGACCCCGTGAAGGACACCTGGAAATCTCTAGCTCCCATGCCCACTACCCGCGGCGCCGCCGTTGCCGGTACCGTGAACGGCAAGATCTACGTCATCGGCGGAGCTACCACCGCGCCGGGCGCCACCAGTCCCGCGATTCATCCCACCATCGCGCAGCGCGTCCTCTCAACCGTTGAAGAGTACGATCCCGAAACCAACACCTGGCGCACGCGCTCTCCCATGCCGACTCCCCGCAACCACACCGCGGCCGGCGTCGTCGACGGCAAAATTTATGTGATCGGTGGACGCATCGGCGCCGCGTTCATCGCCGCCTCCTCCGATCTTGCGAACGTCGAAGCCTACGATCCCGCCACCGACACCTGGAGCCGTCCGCTAGCCAAAATGCCCACCGCCCGCAGCGGCCTCGACGTCGGAGTCTATAAAGGCCGCATCGTAGTCGCCGGTGGCGAAAACCAGGATTTCTTCCAACACACCGCCTATCACGCTTTTGAAATGTACGACCCGGCGACCAATATGTGGAGCATCCTGACGCCCATGACAATCGGCCGTCACGGCGTAGCCGGAGGCGTAATCGGCAACCGCTTCTACGCGATCAGCGGCGATGTACAGTCGTCCGGTACCGGAGTGATGGTATCGACGCCCTCCGCCGACGCGTTCGAATTCGCCAACTAATATAGCGGTTCCTGGTGCACCGGGCTGCCCGCACAGAACCGCGCGCGCAGCAAGCGGACCCACTCAGCCCGCCACCGGCAAATCAACCGAAACCCGCAGGCCAGGCTCCGCATTCTCAGCCCAAATTTGCCCGTGATGCACCAGGATGGCCCGCTGCGCGATCGCCAACCCGAGCCCCACGCCGCCCGTTGCCGTGTCACGCGAATTATCCACCCGGAAAAACGGCTTGAAAATGTTCGCGAGCGCATCTGCCGGAACCCCGCATCCATAATCGCGAACCGAAACCGAAGCGTTCGCCGCCGTACTATTCAGCGTGACCTCGATATTGCTCCCCGCCGGAGCGTGCCGGATCGCATTACGGAAAATGTTCTCAATCGCACGCCGCAGCAGTTCCGGATCGGCCCGCAGTTGCAGATGGCTTGACCCCTTTAACGTTATCTGGCAATTCCTGGCCGAAGCTTCAATCTCGCAATCCTGAATGAGTTCGCGAACCAACCCGTCCAGTCCCACGATCTGCAGGTTCCGGGCATCCAAGTCGCCTTCCGCGCGCGTTACCTGCAATAGGCTCTGCACCAAATCCGTCAGCCGGTCCACTTCCCGCTGAACACGCATCGCCGCGCCATTACGATCGGCCGAAGTCCGCGTCAACTCCGCAGCGAAGCTCAGGCGCGCCAGCGGAGAGCGTAGCTCATGCGAAATATCCTGCAACAATCGCCGTTCCGCGGTAAGCAGCGTTTCAATGCGATCCGCCATCTGATCGAAAGCGCGCGCCACGTCGCCGATTTCGTCGCGCCTGGTGAAGCGAACTCTAGCCGACAAATCACCAGCGCCAAAGCTGCGGACGGTTTCGGTGAATCTATTCAGCGGGGATCCAAAATGGAATGCCAACCCCCAACACAGCAGCGCCACCGCGCAAAGCAGCAGCAAATAGTAAGGCAGATACAGCGCGACATTTTTTGGTGGAATATTCACGATAAACGCATACTCGCTCTGCGCCGATGGCACCGCAATGATGATCGGCCCCATCACATTCATCAGCGACCAGCGTGACCTGGCCATCTTCAGCAGGCTCGACCGGTCAACGCCGGTCACCAGATCGCGGCCCTTTTTGGTGTAGTAAAACTCCAGCTCCGGATAGAACGAGTGTTGCCAGGCTAGATAGGTAGAAAGCGCCTTCGCCCCGCCATTCTCGTACTCCAGGCCCGCTTCTTCAAACTGCAGCTCCGCGTTTCTTCCAATCGGAGCCCGTTTGTCAAAACTCTGCTGAGTCATGATGCGGGAAATCACCAGGAAGCCCCCCAGCGCGAACACCAGGGTTCCAAAACATAGCCACAGCACTCTTAAATAAACTGATTTCATTTGTCGTCCGCCGCTACGAATAAATATCCCACTCCGCGCACCGTCCGGATGAGTGTTCGATCGCCCGTTTCCAGCTTTCGCCGCAAATGGCTAATATGCACGTCGATCGATCGCTCAAACGGCGTAGCTTCCCGATTATACAGGACCGTCGCCAACTCATCGCGCGACACCACATGCCCCGCCGAGCGCATGAGGATGTCCAGAATATCGAATTCAAAGGAAGTGACCGTCACCGGGATTTTAGCCCTTCGCACTTCCCGCGTTCGCGTATTCAATTCGATATCGCTCACCACCACCTGTCCCGCGGCCGGCCGCGTGGACCCCGCCCGGCGCAGCACCGCGCGCACCCGCGCCAGCAATTCATGCGGAGCAAATGGCTTAGCAATGTAATCGTCAGCCCCTGCGTCCAAACCCGCAATACGATCCTGCTGCGCCCCGCGCGCCGTCAGCATAATCACGGGCATAGCAGTCCGCTGGCGGAGCCGCTGCAATACGTGAAACCCATCCACCACCGGCAGCATGACATCCAGCAGAACCAGATCGTGCTTGCCCTGAAACGCGCTGGCTAAGCCGCTGGCGCCGTCATGCGCCGAGTCAATTCGGAAATCGTGTTCCGCAAAGAACTCCGCCATCAACGCGCACAGAGCCACATCGTCGTCGATCAGCAGGATCGAGCGGCTCTGTTCCTTCGAATTTGAATTCGCCTGTCTCACAGCCCTTATCCCAGAAACCCAATCGATCGTCCCGATAAAGCGACTCCGAACCATAATACGAGAGCTCCCCACGCCGCCAGTTTCCCGCGCCGTCGTGCCAGACCGGAATCCTCCGCCCCGGAATCTTCCATGCGGATCACCTTGCGGAAGTAGGCGAAATGAAAAATCAGCGCCGCTGCCAGAAAAATCATCTTCACCCAAAACGACGTGTTGCTGTAGTTCCGAACCGCCGTCGCCACGAACATCAGCGCCCCTGAGCTCAGCATCAGCGCCAGCCCCGATGCGGTATAGTTCGCCAGTTCCCCCGCCAGCTCCGGCACCGGCTGCTTCGCCATGATCACGCCCAATAGTCGCAGACAGAGGATCAGAGTGGTGCCCAGCAACAACACCAGTCCGAACAGATGAATCGTTTCCAGGGCAGGGAAGAACGACTCATGATTGCTGATCACGCGGAACAGCGCCGTCTTCTCGCACCATTCGAAGAAGGGAAAGATGGTTGCCATAGCAAAATCCCGCGTCAGCTAGAAAGTGTACGCCATAATCCGCCCCATGGTGATGATGCCGGCCCAGAAGATCAAAGATACCCATCCCGCCAGCCGCGCTCCGGCTGGTGGAATCAGCGCCGTGTCCCAGCGGTCCATCTTGCGGTAAACCGTCAGGTGGTAAACCGCCGCATTCACAGCCGATAGAATCAACAACAGCAGCTTCACCCGGAACGCGGTGCTGTTATACGCCGCCATCGCATGCGACCAAAACAAAAGGAATCCCGTCGTGAACATCACTGCGAAGCCCGCCATCATCCATGGGAAAAACTGCTCCCACACTTCGGAAACCGGCCGCTTACGCAGCACCACGCCGATCAGCCGCAAATCGGTAATAAGGATCAAGCCCACCGAAAGCGCCAGTGCCAGAACATGCACGCCCTCGATCACCGGGAACAAGAGACTCGATTCGCGAATCGCCGTGCCAATGGCGCTCTTGTCCAGCATTTTGCAAAATTCCAGAAGAAACATCTATGGGGGAGCCTTTATCGGGCCGAACAGGGTGTCGGATTCCAACCTCCGGCGTCTGCTTGTTTTCTGAAATGAGCCGTAGTCATGTAGGGCCGGTCAAGGTAAGTGGGATCGTCAACTGTTTCCGTGAGCACCAGGTATTGATCGCCGTTCGCTTCCTTGATCAGATCGTAATACTCGCTGACGGTAGCGTTGGCGCTGTAGGCGACTCCATTCTTTCTCAGGTACCCCGCTTTCATATTCGACGTGACCACCTTCAGCGACCCGGCCCGCGGCTGCCCGCGCCCTCCCGGCAGCAATTCCCAACTCGCCTGCGAAACGCCCTGCCAATCGCCGCCTTGACCGCGCGCCCCGCCAAACGACAATACTCGCGTCTGCGTACCCGCATCCATCTCGAACTTCAAAGTCTGCTCGTCCTGCCAACTAATGTGGATGCGCCCCGGCACGCGCATGATGTTGGCAGCGCCATAGCTTCTACACTGCTCCCCCGCAGCCTCGTCTTTTGCCGGATCCCAAGCGTCCGCCATTTTGCGCGCCGCCGCATTCAGCGGAACACCCTGGTAGTCGCCTTTCGGAGGTGTAGTCATGCGCCAGCGCCAGTCTTCCGTCACAATCGAGACCCAATAACCCGTAGGGTCGAACAACGCCGCAGCCTTTGCGGTGGGCGGAGTCTGCGCATAAAGACCCGCGCCCGATACCAACAGTACAGCCACTTTCCAGCACAACCTGCTTTTCATTTCCGCCAAATGTTACCCCTCGCAACGCGCCTGCGTCAAGGCTGCAAGTGTTTCTCGTTACAAGTATTTACAATCCGGCAAAATCTCCGCAAATCATTTGACAGACATCTGCAAGCGGCATAGAATGCGCAAGGAGATAAAGGGAGCTAAAGATGAAAACGATCCGGGTTCGCCACGTTCTACTCTCAACCATACTGATCGCCACTCCCGCGTTCGCCCAAATCTCCGGAGGCCAAGTAGCAGGTGTCGATCTGTCCGGAGCCTGGGTTCCTTCCCGCGATCAGGACCCTGGCTTAGGCACCGCCGCCGGCGCTTTGGTCGACTATGGCGGCATCCCCATCAACCAAGCCGGACGCCTCTATGGCTTGGCCTGGGACGCCTCCCGCATGACCGTCCGCCAGCAGCAATGTTCTGGCTACGTGCCGCCGTATTTCTACATCGCGCCCGGCAACTATCGCATCTGGGAAGAGCGCGAACCCCACACTCAGCAACTCGAAGCCATAAAAATCTACGGTCAGATCAGTGAAGGACTCCACACCATTTGGATGGATGGCCGCCCGCATCCTCCCGCCTACGCGCCGCACACCTGGACCGGTTTCGCCACCGGCAAGTGGGAAGGAAATGTCCTTACCGTATCCACCACACACATCAAACGTGGATGGATCCGCGCCAACGGCATCGCCCAAAGTGACGAGGCAACGCTCACCGAACACTTCATCCGCCACGGCGATCGCATCACCTATTTCTCCGTGACCAACGACCCCGTGTATTTGGCCGAGCCCCTAAGCAAGACCTCCATCCTGTTCCGCAACGCGCGCGATCCCGGTGGCTGGCTCTACGCGTGCGACGACGGCGAAGAAATTCTCGACAAGGCCCCCGACCGCGTCCCTGCCTACGCACCCGGCAACAACCCCTTCCTGCGCGAATATGCCGATAAGCGCAAAGTCCCGCTGCTTGGCGCGTTGGGTGGCCCTGAAACCATGTATCCCGAGTTCGCAGCGAAACTCAAAGATGTGACCGCCGGAGACGCCGCAGCAGCAGCCAAATTACGTCCGTCTGGTCCCCAGCAATCGAGCCGCGCCGTCGATCCTGACCCACACGATGGCGAAATTTATGTCCTGCCGGTCCAAGGCAACATATATATGTTGGTGGGCGACGGAAGCAACATCGCGGTACAAGTAGGCGATCAAGGCCCCTTCGTTGTCGACACCGGCGCCGGCCAACTATCCGACAAAGTAATCGCCGCGATCCGTAAACTCAGCCCTCGCCCGATTCAATTCATCCTCAATACCAGCTTCCATGCCGACCACACCGGCGGCAATGTAAAACTGCGCGCCTCGGGCGAAGACCCCAGTCTCTTCGGCTCGTTCTTCTCCAACCAGTTCGCTGACGCCGGCCGCGGCGCCACCGTCATCGGACATCAGAATATTCAAAACCGCATGAATGCAGCCGCCGCACAGCCCGGAGCCGTCCCCGCCGCCGGATGGCCCAGCGATACGTTCCTGGAAGGCCGCCGCCGCAAATATCACAACGGAGAAGCCGTGGAGATTTTCTACCAGCCCCACGCCATCACCGATGGTGACAGCTTCGTCCACTTCCGCCGCGCCGACGTCATCGCCACCGGCGACATCTTCACCACCACGCAGTATCCCTTCATCGACACCAAAGCCGGCGGCACCGTACAAGGCGAAATCGCAGCCCTCAACAACATCCTGGATCGCACGGTTTACGAGCACGACGAGGAAGGCGGCACCATGATCATTCCCGGTCACGGCCGCGTTTGCGACGAATACGAGGTCTCCGAATACCGCGACATGATCGTAATCGTTCGCGACCGCATTCAAGCCCTACTCAAAACCGGCACCACCCTGGAACAAGTGAAAGCCGCGCGCCCCACCGCCGATTTCGACGATCGCTACGGTGCAAACACCGGCCCCTGGACCACCGATATGTTCGTCGAGGCGGTCTACACCACGCTCGCCTCAAGCAAATAATTTTCGCGCGAACGCAATCACCGCATCCGCCACCGCGCGTGGATCTTCCACGATCACCGCATGTGACGCCCCGCGCACCAGCACCACCGTGACTCGTCCAGCGCCGAATTCCTTCACCAGTTCATCCGCCGTCGCGCGCGGCCTGTAAGGATCGAATTCCGCCTGCAAGTCCAGCAGCGGCACCTTCCCTGCGGACCAATACTCCTGCTGCGGCGTAGCATCGCGAGCGATCTCCTCGGCGCGCTGCACATTGGCATGGAACCCCGTCAGCCAGATCCGCGAGTCGTGTCCCGGCGCGAAAAACACCATTTGTAAATACTTCACGCGCTCCGCTTCCGGCTGCCGCGCGTCCGTCGCAATCGCCAGCCACCGCCGCACCTGCGGATCGATATTCTTCTGCGCCGCAGCAAGCAGCGCCACCCCGCGCACCAGCTTAGGAAAATCGACAGCCGTCATCTTAGCCACGAAATGCCCGTAAGCATGCCCCGCCACAATCGCCGGCCCCGCGTGCTCATGCTCGATCGCCGCCGCCACGTCGCGCGCGAAATCGTGCAGGGTCAGATTCTCCATGGGACCACTGCTGCTTCCATACCCGCGCGGCTGCGGGCGCAGCACCCGGAATCCCGCGGCGGCGATCCGCTCGGCAATGGGATCGAATTCATCCGAGTCGCGCCCCAGCGACGGCAGCAGCACCACCAGCGGCCCCCGCCCTTCCGCCACCACCTCCACCGCGACGTCCCCTCGCCGGATGACCTCGCGCGTTCGCGCCGGTGCCGCGAGCAACGCTCCGAGAGATCCCCAGACCACGAACCACCTTGCTAATTGCATCTCAACAGTCTACTTCTTACGAAACTTTACAACCACATGGACTTACGCGCAGTCTTAGCGGATGTATAATTCAAGACTGATAAGTGAAGGAGGGGTGCCATGACCCGTAAATTAGTAGGCTCTTTTCTGTTCTGTGGAGTGCTCCTGTTGGCTCACCACGGCACTTCGGTCACCTACGAAGTGGATAAAACCATCACATTAACTGGCACCGTGACGGAGTTTTCATACTCCTATCCGCATCCGCAATTGTATTTCGACGTGAAAGACGCAAACGGCGTCGTCCAGCACTGGGGCTCTGAATTCGGACCCACGCCGATGATGATGAAGAACATGAAAGTCGGCTGGAGCAGGGAATCGATCAAGCCCGGCGACGCCTTAGTCATCACCTGCAATCCCCACAAAACCCCCGGAGCCACCGTTTGCTTGGCCAAGGAACTAATCGTCAACGGCAAGAAACTCCCGCTGGGCGGCGGTGGCCAACAGCCCACGCAGACCAGCGCGGCCAAGGAATAACATGCGAAGGTCTCTTCTGATCGTGCTCGCTTCTGCTTCGATCGCAGCCGCGCAGGCTCCCCCCGCCAAAGGCCCGGGCACGTTTGACCCGAAGAACCTGACCGGAAAATACCATCGCGAAACTCCATTCCAAACCTACAGCAACGTTCCCGGCGGAGCCAACGAATTGCAAGCCTACCTCCTGAAGCAGGCCCCCGCCCCTCGCAAACTGGATGTCCCCACCGAAGAAGCCCCGTTTACGCCCGCGGGCGAAGCCGCGTTCGACAAAAACATTCCCTCCTACGGCCGCAGAATCGCCGCGCCAAAAATCGGCAACGATCCGCAGGGCATGTGCGATCCCTGGGGTGTGCCGCGCATGTTGAACGGGCAAGTTGCCGGACCGCACTCGACTCTAGAGATCCTGCAAACACCAGGAAGAACCTTCATGTTCTCCGAATGGCACCACGATTACCGCGTAGTCTTCACAGATGGCCGCCAACTCCCCAAGCCGGATGAAATCGAGCCCAAGTGGAATGGTTATTCGATCGGCCAGTGGGAAGGGAACACCTTCGTAGTGAAGTCAGTTGGCTTCGACGAGCGCACTTGGCTCGATCACAACGGCTATCCCCACACCGATCAAATGCAGCTAGAAGAGCGCTACCGGAAGCTCGATGCCGATACTCTGGAATTAACGGAAACCATCACCGATCCGCAATACTACTCCAAGCCCTTCAAGAGCGACCGCAAGATCTGGAAACTCATGAAAGACGCCTCCAAGGATTGGGACGAACAAATCTATTGCGTCCCGTCGGAGGAGTTCAAGTTCAATAAGCTGATCCGCGACGGCAACGTCGGCAAGCAACAGTAAGCCACCTTGCCTGCGCTGGTGCGGCGCTTGCTTCCACACGGTGATGTTTGCACCGAACCGCGACCGCAGGGAGCGGACTACTTCACCGCACTCGGCGCAGCAGGCTGCCGAAACCTCGCAGCGTCAACCACCGCGTTAGCCTGCACCTCACTCAAAGTGACGATCGACCGCCCATCCAGCCAAGTCACCGTCCAGCGAAAGGGCATCTTGACTCCGGCCACCTCGCGATAATCCGCGTAATCAATCTGCGTCGGACTCAGCCCCACCGGCGAATCGGCGTAGCGCACCGACCGCAACAGCAACCCCGTTTCCGGATCGAAATACAAATTAACCGGATACCGCCCGTCGCTAGTCCCCTGGACCACCGCAACGTCCCGATCGTCAATAGTAGCCGGGTTGCCAGCTCTCCACTGCCGCAGCGCCTGCTTGATCTGCGCCGGGAAGCTAAGCACCGCGTCCAACCGCGCCCCATCCAGATCTCCCGCGGCGAGCGCCGTTAACGTCACCGGACGATCCGTCGCTGGTGCCGCGATCCAACCCGCATTGCCATCGAAAGTAGTCGTGCTGAGTCCCTCGTTAGTGTGCACCACCAGCGACCGCTGATTCGGCGCCTTAGCGAACAATTCGAGCGGAACCTTCTGCGCACTAGCGTAACTTTGCTGGACGCCTTTCGCGGCAAAACTCGTAAGCGCCGCCAGCCGCTGTTGTCCCCCCAGCGCCTGAATGTACTTGTCCAGAATCTGGTCGACCGATGGCGCGTTGGGTCCGCTCGCCAGCAGTTGATCCGGTTCCGGCGTCGGTGGCGTGCTGTACAACTCCGCCAGGCTGGGCGTCACCTGCGGACGTTCGCCCCCGCGATGGCAGGAGTAGCAAGTCAACATCCGCCGCCCGCCAAAATAGTTCTTGTTGATAGCGGTCACCATCGCGATCATCCCGCGCGCTCTGGTCTTGTTTGGGTGATCGTCGGCATAGCGAGCCCAGTCCCCGCCCGCCTCCTCGACATGACAGTAGTTGCAACTTCTCCCCGTCGACGCCGAAAAAAAACCCATCGTCGCCATGAACTCATTTACCGATATGCCCTTCAGCATGCGGACGTCCTTTAAGACGTCTTCCACCATCACGGGCTTTGGCGGCGTCTGAGCCCTCAATGCGCACGCAGCCGCGATACCGAGCCAGCCAATCGCGATTCGCATGCTATTGCTTAGGCGCGCCCTTGGAAGCATGTTTCCTGTTGTATTCCGCAAGCTCCGACGGGGAACACATCATCTCCACCAGATCGGTATTCGGCGGCATCAGCTTGAGCTGTAGCTTATTCAACGCTACCCATGGCTTCGTATAGAACTTGGGATCGTCGATGGTCATGGTGAGTTCCATATTGTCGTGATCCACCCTGTGGAACTGCTCTTCAACGCGCAGATCTTCGCTGTGAGGCCGTCCCGCGTTATCCATCCAGGTTCTTTCATCCGTCCCGTTCGTCTCGACAACGAAAGTGTTATCGTCCTTCCATCTGCCCACCGAGTACCCGAACCACCGCGGATCGGGGTCCTTCGCAAGCTGACGCCCGTCTGTCCAAATCACCCGGTAAACCCGGTCGTAGGTGTACAGCATCACCACTTGGAACTGCGTTTGAATGAACTGCGTCGCCCGCAGCTCAAACAGATTTTCTCGTGGAAAACCTTGCGGATCGCAAACGTGCGCCGGATCGTTTTCATCCGCCGCAGCCACCTCCGTCGGCCCATTCGACGGCCGGTGCCGCTTGAACGCTTCGAGACCCGCGGGAGTGTACGGCAACTCGTGCTCTGGCTTGCCATCCGCCGGCATATTCAGAGCCCCGCTCGGCTGAATGCCCTCGATGGCCCGCACCGGCTGCCAGATCCCGGAAATATCGCGCGGCGGCGCAGGCGCCGGCTTCTGTGCATTCCCCACCAGCGGGAACAAGCACACTGTCATCAAGACACACCAGCGGTTCACTGTTTGGCTTCTCCCGGCACCGGACCCATGCCCTGGTAGGTTTTTCCGTTTACCGTGATGCGCGCGATGCGCCCGATAGGCTGGCCATTCTTGGCCGCGACCATCGTAACCGTCACCTCATCCCCCGGCTTGAACATCTTCCTGCTCCAGCCCCGCGCCGTCATGTCCGGCGGGTTGCTGACCTCAGCCACCCAATGCACGCTGCCGCCCTTGTCGTCCTTGACGTCGAACTCCAGCAGGCAATGCGGATTGCTCCAGGTCCACTCCGTTACGGTTCCCGTAACCGTCACCGCCTTCCCGTTGTCATAAATCGCGCTCCCATGATGCGCAACCGCCGCCGGAGCCACCATCAGCCCGCCAGCAATAACCAATATGATGCCAAAGTTATTTTTCACGCCAAACCTCCACATTTAAATTGTACGGCGGACGTCCTCGTCCGCGTTCGACCTCCGGTCGAACAATCTCTTCCCCGTCAAGCTAAAATTAAGACAGTCCCAAGCTGGCGTAGCTCAGTAGGTAGAGCATCTGATTTGTAATCAGAGGGTCGGGGGTTCAATTCCCTCCGCCAGCTCCACTCTATTTCCCATCCACCGAGAACGCCAGAAAAACATTCCCCGCCATCACCGGAAACCGCGAGTACCCGGCATTCGCGTAAAGCATCCCGCCCACGATCGTGGGACCAGTGCCATTAATCGCGCCGCCCCGCGCCTTAATCCCGTTCACCGTCATGAAATCCTGCAGCGTGTCGAAATCCCAGATGATTTTGCCGCTGGCAGTATCGTACCCGCGCAGATGCCCATCGAGCGAGCCCGCGAACACCACTCCCGGAATCAAACTAGTGGCCCCCGGCTGCGCAGCGCTGCATCCCGTCGTACCCAAGCACGCTGGCTTCGGCGCCGGTGTCGTCCACAAAATCTTCCCGCTAGCAATCTCGAGCGCCACCACGCCACCGCCCGCTTCCGGCTTCCCCGGATTCCAATCCGAAATCGAATAGTACGCCACCTTGTCGTCGCTAGAGCCGCCCCAAATTACGCCGCCCTGCCCGCCGCCATTGCCGATGCGCGTCTGCCAAACAATCATCCCCTGCTTATCGGGATCGAGCCCATAGGCCATCCCCGACTTCGCCGCCACCACCAGCAGCCGCTTCCCGCCGCCCAACGACTTCAACATCGGAGAAGCGCCAATGTCCAGGTTCTTGCCCGAATCCTGCGGGCAATTCAACTTTTGTTCGGTAGTGCATCCGAAGTTGTAGATATCGCCCGTCATCAACTGCTGCGCCCACAATTTCTCGCCCGTGTTCAAATCCAAAGCGATCACCGCGTCGCTGGTATTCGTACCCGGGTGCGTATAGTTCACACCCGTCCCGAAATACACCGCGTGCTTCGCCGCATCGACAGTCGGCGGAGACCACACCGACGCCCCCGCCGGTCCCCAAACCTCGGTACCGTTAGCGGTTTTGCCCGTCAGCTTAGCCTCTTCCGGAATCGTATAGCTCTTCCAAATCTGCTTGCCCGTCTTGGCGTCGAGCGCCACCAGGCTCCCGCGGAACTTGCAGCACACGAACGTCGGATTGCCCGCCGCCACTTCCTCTTCGCCGCCCGACACCGGCACATACAGCCGCCCCGCCTCCAAGCGCGGCGTCCCCGTGATCGACGCCTCGGGGTGCTCCTCTACATGTACCTTCCACAACGGCACGCCGGTGTTCGCGTTGATTGCATGCATGTAAGCATGCAGATCTCCGAAATACGCCGTCTGCCCGTCGCCCGAAATCGTGATCGCCGTCCGCACCCCGTCGTTAGCTTTATACATCCAGTAAATGCAGCCCGTCTGCGCGTTGAGCGAATACACCGTGCCATCCGCGCTGCCCACGAACAACCGCCCGCCGTAAACTGTCGGAGTCCCAAACGCCGTAGTCACTCCCGGAAATCCAAACGCCCACTTCAGCTTCAACTTAGGCACATCCGAACTGCTCAGCCCCGCAGCCTTGGCCGATTGAAACCGGCTATTCGACGCATCGATTCCCCACGAAGTCCAGCTAGGCGCACCCTTCATCGCCGGAGCCGCGCCACTACAATGCGCCGATTGCGGAATCGCCTCCGCCCCCGCCGTCCCCAGGTATTTCGCAACCGCATCCCGCTGCTCGCCCGAGAGCGTCCCGCCGATCGCCGTCATCTTCCCCGACTCGAGCGCCGTCAGAATCGTCTGCCAAGGCAAGCTGCGCAGCGTCGACGGCGCCGGCGCATCCGGAGCCCCATCGCGATGGCACTTCGAGCAGATGGTTTGAAAGACCTTCTCGCCCTCCTGCGCCTGTACCGCGATCCCCGCGAACACCAGCAGCAGACCAACACTGATCGATCGAATCATGACTCTCCCCCTATGCCGGCCGGGCGTTCCCGCTCATCCCGCTATCGATGACGATTTTCGCGCCGTTGATATATTTCGCGCGGTCCGACGCCAGGAACGTGACCGTATCGGCCACCTCGTCCATGCTGGCCCAGCGCCCCGACAAAATCCCCATCCGCTTGCAGAACGCCGCCAGGAAATCCGCCTTGCTCACGCCCTGCGCCTTCGACGCATTCTCCGCCCAAGCCTCCCGCGCCTCGGTTCCTACCAACCCCGGTACAATCGCGTTCACAGTAATCTGATCGCCCGCCAGATCCAGCGCCAGATAAGTGGTGGCCTGATTCATCGCCGCATTATTAATCCCATGCGTCAGCGCCGGCGACCAAATCAAGTTCGAAGCCACGCCGCTGTTATTGATGATGCGACCCGTCCCATCCTTCGGCATCAGCGGAAGAAACGCCTGCGTCACCCGCAGCATCCCAACGGTTTTGAGGTTGATGTCCTCCATCCACTCCGTATCCGCCCAAGTGATCTGCCGGTCCATACGCCGTATTGGTCCGCCCGCGTTATTAATAACGATATGCACCGCGCCAAACTCGCTCTTTGCCGCCGCCGCCGCAGCTTTCACTGACTCGGCGCTAGTGATATCCGTCACCACCGCCAAAACCTTCACGCCATATTCTTTGCGAATTTCTTCCGCCGCTTTGTCCAGCGCCTCCTTGCCGCGCGACAGCAATACCAGGTTCACTCCCTCTGCGGCCAACCCTCGCGCAATCGCCTTACCGATGCCCTTGCTACCGCCGGTAATCGCGGCCACACGCCCTTTGAGTCCAAGTTCCATAAGGGACTAGTATACTCCGCCCCGTCCATATATCATGAGTGGCATGCATCTTTTCCGTCGATCGGCCGACGTCACTCTAGCACCGCACCAGGTTTATCAAAATCACAGTGAAGGCTACCAGATCGCCTCGCTAGTCGATCACACATCAGGTTCCGTGCACACCGGTTTGAGCATGAATCACCTGGCCGCAAACGGCACCATAGCCCCGCATGTCCATTCCTATGAAGAAGGCTTCTACGTTCTAGAAGGCCAAGCCGTGCTGGCCATCAACGATCGCGCCTACCGCCTCGGCCCCGGCGATTTCGGAGCCTTCAAAGTTGGCACCCGCCACGCCTGGCGCAACGCCGGCGCAGCCCCCCTGCGCTGGCTAGGCATGGCCGCC
The DNA here is from genome assembly GCA_963760575.1 of Bryobacterales bacterium. Classification (GTDB taxonomy): domain Bacteria; phylum Acidobacteriota; class Terriglobia; order Bryobacterales; family Bryobacteraceae; genus Palsa-187. The sequence continues at coordinate 17,562 of CAVXEM010000022.1, read as the reverse complement.
CCGCAACCCAAGCCGCAAGGCAAGGAGCGCGACACCTTCTTCCCTAAAGATGCCTCCATCCCCACCACCGCCCAGCCCCTAGCCGGACGCGACCTCCAGGGCGATTTGCTAGGCCACTTCGACGCGTCGCAAATCCCCTCCACTCCTGAAGCCCGCGCCGCACTCCCCGGAGCCAACAACGTTTTCCTCCAATGGATGGTCGACGAAAAGTTCGGCGCCCGCCACCACCGCATGCTGTTCCTCGAATACCTGCCCGGTGCCAGCATCGCCCTGCACGACCACACCTTCGAGGAAGCCTACTTCATCCTCAGCGGCGAAGTCGAAGCCACCCTTGACGGCCAACGCTACCTCGCCGGACCCGGCGACATCCTGTGGACCGGAGTAGGCTGCGTTCACTCCTTCTCGAACATAGGCCACCAGCCCGTGCGCTGGCTAGAAACCTTCTCGCCCCAGCCGCCCGCCGAAAACGTCTTCCGCTTCATGGCCGAATGGCAGCAGCGCGCCCAAGAGTTAGAAGGCTGATTCGCCTCTAAATCCCCAACCCGAGGCCGATACGCAATTCGTCTACCTATGCTGAGCCTCGCCCTTTTTACCCCCGACCCAGACGCCGCCTACGTCATCGATCAACTGGTAGCCGAATCCAACCAGTTCAACCTGGTCATCACCGAGAGTCCCATCCCTCCGGCCGGAGAGCTCATCGCCCCTCTAAAGCGTTTCGATCCCGAAGTGATTCTGCTAGACCTCAGCAATTGGAACGATCGCGATCGCACCGCCGGCGTTAAGAACGATGTGGTCGGCTTGGCGCAGCAAATCCAGGCCTCCGATCTCCGTGGCGTCGTGATCGGATTTCGCAAGCCTTGGAACCGCCTGCAGCAGGCGGAGTTCGAAGCCGCCGGCATCGTAGATCTGCTCCCCTTGCCGTTCACCTCCCTAGATCTCGAAAAAACCGCCTACGAAGCGCTCCATCGCGATCAGCCCGTGACCAATCCCAACATCCTCGCGTTCCTGCCCGCGAAGGCCGGTGGAGGTTGCTCGGTCGTCACCCTCAATACCGCCGCCGCCGTAGCCAACCAGCTTCACCAAAAGGTTCTCCTGCTCGAAGCCGACCGCCGCTCCGGTGCGCTTGCCGTCATGCTCAACCTGGAGCCTCACCGCGGTCTGCCCCAAGCGCTGAAAGAGGCCGCCTCCATGACCCCCGTCGAATGGCAGGAGCAGTACGTCGAAGCCTTCGCCATGCACATCCTCCTAGCCGAGCCCAACCACCGCGGACCCAACCCAGTGTGGGCCGACTATTACCAGCTCCTTCGCTTTGTCCAGAACCAATATGACTTCGTGTTCGTCGATCTCCCCGAGCTGGTTAACGAAGCCTCCGCCGAAGTAGTCCGCTGCGCCCGCGGCGTCTTCGTAGTCGCCACCCCGGAACTCCCCTCGCTCCACATGGCCCGCCAACGATGCGCGGAGTTAGAAGTGTACGAAGTCCCCCGTGACCGCGTCCACATCCTGCTCAACCGCCGCGAACGCGGCAGCCTCCCGCTAGCCGACATCGAACAAGCCCTAGGACGCCCCGTCTTCGCGACTCTTCCCAACGACTACAAACACGTCCGCGACGCCATCCTAGAATCCCGCCTGGTAGATCCAAACAGCCCCTTCGCCCAAAGCTGCCTGGCCCTAGCCAGAAAAATAAGCGGCCTCCCCAAATCCTCCGGCTTGGACCTGACCTTCGGCATCATGAACAAACTCCGCAAAATCGCCAGCTAGTCTCCCACCCCCCTTTTCGCTATCCCTCCCCTTTTGCCATCCCTAAAACCTGAGTTGATGGAATGTGGGGCGGACCTCCGGTCCGCGTTCGACCTCCAGGTCGAACCCTCCCCCAAGCGGTAGAATCATCTAAGCATGACCCGCACGCTTCTAACACTACTCACTCTCCCAATACTCCTACCAGCCGCCCCCTGCGGCACCGCTAAACCCGACGCCCACGACGCAGTAACCCTCTCCCCCGCAACCCACAAGCTCCTACTAGAAAACGACCGAGTCCGCGTCATCGACGTCACCCTCCCCGCCGGCGCCAATGAATCCCAATACTCACACCCCTGGCCCGCGCTCATCATAGAAGACACCCCCCGTGCCGGTGCCGTCCCCGAAGTGCGAAATTTCAAAACCACCTGGCAACCCGCGCAGTCCCACGAAACCATCAAATCTCCCGCCCACTATCTGCGCATCGAAGACAAAAAAGCCGATTGCCAGCCGTCGAAGGATTTGCAACTCCCGCCCACCGACGGCGTAGTCATCCACGACCCCAGCATCAAAGTTCCCTTCGAAAACGCCTACGTCCGCGTGCTAGAGATCGAAGTCAAACCCGGAGAATCCGAACCCCCGCACACCCACACTTGGCCGTCGGTCGTCTACTACTACCGCCTCCCACCCTCGACGCGCGGCACCGCCGACGGAGCCCCGCCTTCCATCCGCCCCGAGCTAAAACAAATGCAAGTGACCTTCGACACATCCCCGCAACCCATCCACACCCTGCTCAATCGCGGAACGTATCTATACCAAGCCCACCGCATAGAAATGAAGCCCGTGACCCAATGAAATCCGCCCTGAACTCCCTAGGCATAATACTGGTAGTCTTCGGCTGCATCTGGATTTTACAAGGCTTCAGCATCCTCCCAGGCAGCTTCATGTACGGCCAGATCCGCTGGTCGATCATCGGTGGGATCACCGTGATCCTCGGCATCGCCCTCGTGATCGCCGCCAAGCGTAGCACCCGCGCCTGAGGCCGCCCTCAGGGTCTGTGTATGGTGAGTAGTACAGTTCTACGGCCACACCCCACCCGCCCCACTACAAGCCTCCCGTCACAGAACCGCGCGCGAAGCAAGCGGCTAAAATAAAAGTGCCATGCGTTACCTGGTCCGCGCCCGCGTCAAGACCGGCAGCGAACGCGCCCTCCTCGAAGCCATCGAGAATCAAACCCTAGGCCGCGGCTCCGTCGCCGAAGGCGAATACCTGCGCAACATGCGCGAAGCCCGCCTCTGCCCCGACCAAACCGCCCGCTGGGTAGAAGTCTGCTACTGCCCCACGCCACTCCAGGAAGAGCGCCCCTACTGGGAACGTTACTTCGACCTGACCCGCGTACAAGACGCCCACGACCGCCGCGAATGCCGCGACCACAACGGCTCCGAAGCGTGGGCCTGCGAAAACTGCGATTGCACCGAGCGCCTGGAACAAAAACTAGTCACTCTCGGCGAACCGTTTCTAGATCAGCTAGCTAAGGCTGCCCCGGCGCCCCCGGCGGACGAATCTGATTGAGCAACTCCTGAAACTCCGGATTATGAATGCTGCGTGAGGATGCGCTCAGTCCCGTCAGCACCCGCCGTGCAATCCGCCGGTCCGTCGAATCCTCAGCGCTCTTCGATTGTTCCAGCAGCTTCGTCACCCGTTCTTTCAGCTTCGGAAACCCAGCAGCGTTGTTCATCCGGTCGCGAAGCTGATACACCTCCGCCGTAGTCTGCAACTCCCGTTCTTCCTCCAACCGCTCCGCCTTCAACGCCTCCTTCACGTCCGCCTGCCGCTCCAGCGCCGCAGCCCGCTCCGTAAATTTAGCGACATCTTTCATCCCATAGAAATCCACCGCAATCGACCGCAGCTCCCGCATCTTATCGACGCTCCTCGCCTGCCCCTCCGCCCGCGCCACCCGCTTCGCAAAGATCTCATCGATCTCCTTAGAATCGCGATCGCGCAGCCCGGCCTTCATCGCCTGGATCTCCATCCACTCCACGCCATCCATCGCCAGTTCCACCGGCAGCCAAGCGTGCCCCCCGTCGAACACCTCAATGCGATGCGGACTCTTCAGATCGCGATCCAGCTCATGCATCTCCTGGTGATTGAAATCGTCCGTCCCCGCGCTGCCAAAAACAGGGAAGCGCACCTCGTCGCGCGGATCATCCGGAAACCCTGCGCTGGAAGCGAACACGCCCGCGATACTCTCCGAATCCATTGCCAGCTTCATCGCCACCCGCGCCCCGCCCGACATCCCGGCCGTGTAAATCGCGCTTAGCGTCCACTGGAAACCGCTGCTCGACATCCTCCGTCATCGCCTTCGCCGCGTTCAAGCTCATTTCCCACGGCCCGTTGCGCGAGTTGTTCGACCCCGCAATGATGTACCCATATTTCTCCGCCGCCGCTTGGTAACGCTCCACCGCCCGCCGCCCGCGCCCACCCGCGTCGAACGCCAGAATGATGCTCCACTTTCGCACCGGCGTAAAGTGCGACGGCAGATACAGAGAATAGTGTTGCGAAGCGTCCGCCTTGCATGGCACATCGTCGATAATCTGCCCCAGCGGCAGACTCTGCCCGTACGCCATCGCCCCGAAAACCAACCACAGCACCATTCTCATCATGCTGATTATTACAACACGCCTTTGTTAGAATAGGCGCACTCACATCCTATGGCGATCAAAACCGAATTCGTAAACCTCTCCGTCAGCGACGGCACCACCATGCGCGCCTACGTAGCGCATCCCGAAGGCGCCCCGCGCGCCGGCATCATGGTCTTCCAGGAAATCTTCGGCGTCAACCCACACATCCGCGACGTCACCGAGCGTTTCGCCCGCGAAGGCTACCTGGCCGTCGCCCCCGAGCTGTTCCACCGCACCGGCCCCGGCTTCGAAAGCGGCTACACCGACATGACCCCCGGCCGCACCCACGCCCAAGCCACCACCGACGACGGCTTCACCGCCGATATCCAAGCCACCTTCGATTGGATCAAACAGTCCGGCGGCGCCCAGTTCCCCGTAGCGTCCATCGGCTATTGCATGGGCGGCCGCGTAGCCTGCCTCTCCTCCATGGTCGCGCCCCTCGCCTGCGCCATCTCCTACTACGGAGGCGGCATCGCCCCGCATCCGTTCTACAAAGTAAACCTGACCGGCCGCTTCGCCGAAATCAAAGTCGCCCATCCTCTACTGCTGGGGCGGACTCGACGGTTTCATCAAACCCGAAAACGTCCATCAAGTCACCGAAGCCATGCGCGCCGCAAACAAACCTTTCGCCAGCGTCGAATTCTCCGACGCCGACCACGGCTTCTTCTGCAATGAGCGCGGCAGCTACAACGCCAAGGCCGCCAGCGAAGCCTGGGCCCTGACGCTCACCTATCTGGCGAATCACGCAAAGCTATAATAGTCGAGCACCCATGTCCATCACTACAGAAATTGTCAATCTCAAAGTCGACGACGGAACTACCATGCGCGCCCATGTGGCCCACCCCGCGGGCACGCCGCGCGCCGGCCTGATCGTGTTCCAGGAAATCTTCGGCATCAACCCGCACATCCGCGACATAGCCGACCGCTTCGCCGCCGAAGGCTACCTGTCCATCGCGCCCGAATTGTTCCACCGCTCCGGCCCCGGTTTCGAAAGTGGCTACACCGACATGGCGCAAGGCATCGGCCACATGCAACAACTCACCGACGCCGGCTTGGCGGCAGATATCCGCGCCGCCTTCGATTGGATTCAAGCCGCCAGCCCCGCGAAGAAACTCCCCACCGCGGCCACCGGCTATTGCATGGGCGGTCGCTGCTCGACCCTCGCCGCCATGACCGTTCCCCTCGCCTGCGGCATCTCGTACTATGGCGGCGGCATCGCCCCCAGCCCATTCAACCCCGGCTTGCTCGATCGCTTAAATGAAATCCAAGCACCCATGCTGTTTTTCTGGGGCGGACTCGACGGCTTCATCAAACCCGAGCACGTCAAGATGGTGACCGACGGCATGCGCGCCGCCAACAAACCCTTCGCGAGCCTCGAATTCTCCGACGCCGACCACGGCTTTTTCTGCAACGAGCGCGCCAGCTACAACGCCAACGCCGCCAGCGAAGCCTGGTCGATCACGCTAGCGTATCTGAAGAATTACGCCGGCTAAGAAGCGCTGCATAGCGCTTCAGTCAAAACATCACAGTGCGCTGGGGTTCACGGGGACGGCAGGCTTCTTGGCCAGCTCCTTCACCAAACCGAAAATCTTGATCTGGTGCTGCTCTTCCGCCGTCACCACGCTACGCACCGAATGCCACGGGATCATGATTTCGAGCCCGGCATCGCCCGGCGGGGAAATCCAAATGCCCGCGCCGTGATTCACGTCCACCAGCTTCCCCGCCAGCGCAAACCCGCCGGAGTCTTCGCAGGCTTGTATGATCTTCTCCCAGTCCTTCTCCTGCCCCGGCACCGCGCCCGATTCCTGCAGGATGTGCAGCATTCCCTCGGACTCCAGGAATTCAGCGGCGACCCATACCAAAACATGGCGGCGTAATTCTGTTGTAGACATGTCAGTAAGACCTTGTCCAGTATCTCATGAGTGTTGCAAAACCCGGTGCCACTTAGGGCAAGGCGCACATAAAATTCGCGGCGTCGTCGGTGCTACCGCTACCCACATATTTAGCTTCCTGCGGATAGGGGCATAGCGGACGCGTGCGGTCCACCTTGCCGTTGGTCAGGTGCGCGGCGGGTATCTGCTCGGGAGCCTTCTTCTGCTCCGCCCATTGTTCCAGCGCCGTCAGCGCGTCGAAGCGCGAAGTCCCCGGACCGCCCGTGCAATGCTGCATGCCCGGCACCATGAACAGGCGATAGAACTCGCGCGTGTCGCGCAGCCCGCCGCTGCGAGTGCCGCTGCTCGCCGCCCCGCCCGCGCTGCCCGCATCAGTGATCGCGTCACTGTTAAGAGCCGCCACCACACTTTCGTAATAATTGATGCTGTTGGTGGGCGGAATGTCCGGATCGGACCACCCGTGATACTGAATCAGCTTCCCGCCATTAGCGCGGAACGGCCGCAGATCGGGATCGGTGGCGTTGAACATGGCTCCTACCTTCTCCTCGGTGACCTGCAAGTCATTGTCGAAGCCAGGCGTGGTAGTGAAACGGAAGCTATGGAAGTCCCAATCGGGATTTTCGAAAACCATGTAGCGGAAGAAAGCGTTGGTCAGTGCAGCGTGGCGACCCTTGCCGGGTCCTGAGCCGCTCAAGTAACGCACCCATCCGCCGGGATCGGCTTCGCCACCCGGCATCAGTCCAGGATAGATCTGCTGTCCGTCGGCGTCTTTGAGCCCAGTCCAGATTTTGCGGATCGCAGCCACTTGCGCGGCCGTGAGGCAATCCGGCCCGTCGCCATTCTTGCATTGCAACACCGCAGGATCGAAGTGGCAGCGCCGCGGATCGTTGAGCACGCCGTCCTTCACGCCATCCAGCCCATCGCACGCCGCGTTCACCGCGTTGCCGATCAGCGGAACTTTCGCAGCCGGAATATAGCCGTCCCCGTCCATCGCCAGCGCGTCAAACAAATGGCCGCCGATATAGTGCCGCGTGAAGTTGTTAGCCGGATCGCCGGCAATGATGCCATCGAAGTCTTTCGGATAGCGCTGCGCTTCGGTCAATGCCTGCTTGCCCCCAAAGGAACATCCGTTGAAATAGGAGTGAGTTGGCCCCGCGCCATAGAACGCTTGCACGATCGCCTTATCCGCCTGCGCCATCAAATGAATGCCGCGATAAGCGTAATTGATCAGACGGTCCAGATGCCCCAGAGCCCAGGTTCCATCATCATTGGAACTAGTGTGGCCCGTATCGGTGCTGCCAGTGGCGTAGCCTCGATTGAGCGGATCCACCATGGCGGCGAAAGCGATCGAGCCCGCCATCCCGCCGTTACCGACAGCGATGTACTTGTGGTTCCACTGCGCCGGCAACCACAGTTCGAACTTCAACTCGGGCTTCACCAACCCCACCACGCGGCAGAACGCCGGCACCTTGGCGGAAGGCCCCGCTGGCAATTGAAAATCCCCCGCGGCAACCGGTGTGGCGGATTCAACGACCACGTCCGGCAATGCGAGCTTTACAAGGTTCTCACAAGGCTGTTGCGCAGCCAGCGGAAGCGCGATCAGAAACAGAAATTTGTTCATGGAATTGCGCACACGAAATTCGCCGCGTCGTCGGTACTGCCCGTCCCCTTGTACTTGGCTTCCTGCGGATAAGCGCACAGCGGACGCGTACGGTCAATCAGTCCATTGGTGGCGTGCCCTGCAAGGATCAGTTCCGGAGCCTTGTTCTGCTCCACCCATTGTTCCAGGGCTCCCAGCGCATCGAAGCGCGGCGTGCCTGGCCCGCCCGTGCAATGCTGCATCCCTGGCACCATAAACAGACGATAGAACTCTTTGGTGTCGCGCAGCCCGTAAGTGTTGTTACGCCCCACACGCCGCACCACGCTCTCGTAATAGTTGATGCTGTTCCCCGGCGGAATATCGGGATCGGACCACCCGTGATATTGAATCAGCTTGCCCCCGTTCGCCCGGAACGCTCGCAAATCCGGATCGATCGCGTTGAAGATGCGGCCCACCTTGTCATCCACGTACTCAACATCACTCTCAAAACCCGTTGCCGGCGGGTCGTAATGAAAGGTTCGAAAATCCCATTGCGGATTTTCGTAGACCACATTTTTCATGAACGGTAAACCCAGCCCGCTGTGCGCGCCGCGCCCCGGAGCGTTCCCCGTGATCCATTGCAGCCAGCCACCAGGCCCCGCTTCGCCGCCAGGCTCCAGCCCCGGATAAAGCTGCTGCCCCTCGGCATCGCGCGGCCCCGTCCAGATCTTGCGCACGGCCGCCACTTGAGCGCCCGTCAAACAATTCGGCTGATCGCCGCTCTTGCATTGCAGAAGACCTGGATCGAAGTGGCACCGCCGCGGATCGTTCAGCACGCCGTCCTTCACCCCATCGAGCACGTCGCAAGCGGCGTTGACCACGTCTCCCAAGCGCTGCACCTTGTTGGGCGGGAGCCAGCCATCGCCGTCGACCGCCTGCGCGATCCAAATGTGCCCGCCCGAGTAATGGCGCGTCCACCAGTTGGCCGGATCGCCCGCGACAACGCCGTCAAAATCGGTAGGATAGCGCTGCACCTCAGTGAGCGCTTGCTTACCGCCATACGAACATCCCTGAAAGTAAGAATGCGCCGGCGGTGCGTTGTAATAGGCTTTAATAATCGCCTTGCTGGCGATCGCCATTTCGTGCACGCCGCGCTGCCCGAAGTTGATGACGCGGTCCATGTGGCCCAGCGCCCACACGCCGTCGTTGGTGTTGGAAGTGACGTGTCCGGTGTCGGTACTGCTGACCGCGTAGCCGCGCTCCACCGGATTAAACATCGCGCTATAAACAATGTTACCCGCCAGCCCGCCGTTGCCCACCCCAATGTACTTGCGATTCCATTTCTCCGGCAGCCAGACCTCGAACCCCAACTCCGGAAGCACGGTTGCAACCACCCGGCACAGCGCCGGCACCGAACGCGCGGCGACTCCAGGAGGCCCGAACATACCAGCCGGCACCGGCGTAGCCGAACGGATCGCAATCCCCGGCAACGAAAGGTGATTCAATTCCTCGCAGCGCTGTGACTGCGCCAGTGCAGGGAAGGCGCCCAGGGTCAATACAACGCAGACAAGGCGGCACAACATGCGGTTGGATTTTCGCATGGCGGCGGCAGGCCTGTCAACGTGGTACTCCCCACAACCAAACGAACCTAACAGGCTGCTGAAAATCTCCTCCCGGAAGTATCCCAAAGGCGAGTAAAGTCGTCTTGTCCATATGCGCGGAGAAGACCAGCAGCAGCACGAGCTATTCGGGTACGGAACGTTGGAGGAGCGGGTGCCACAAGACCATCCGCTGCGCCCGATCCGGGCGATGGTGGATGAAGCATTGAGGGCCATGGACGGGCGCTTGGAGGAGATTTATCCGGAAGACGGTAGGAAGTCGATTCCGCCGGAGCGGTTGCTGCGTGCCTTGCTGTTGCAGATGCTGTATTCGATTCGCAGCGAGCGGATGCTGATGGAGCAGATGGAGTACAACCTGCTGTACCGGTGGTTCGTGGGATTGTCGATGAACGAGGAAGTGTGGCATCCGACCGTGTTCACCAAGAACCGGGACCGGCTGCTGGAAGGCGAGATCGCCGAGGAGTTCTTCCGCGTGGTGCTGCGGCAAGCGCGGCGCAAGAAGTTGTTATCGGACGAGCACTTCACGGTGGACGGGACGCTGATCGAAGCCTGGGCGGGGCAGAAGAGTTTCCAGCTTAAAGATGATGACGACATCTTGAAGCCGCCGCCTCCGCCGGGCCCGGGCAGCAATCCGGCCATCGATTACCGCAAGCAGAAGCGTTCCAACGACACCCATCAATCCAAGACCGATCCGCTGGCGCGTCTGTACAAGAAGGCCAAAGGCGCGGAAGCAAAGCTGGCGTATCTGGGACATATCCTTACGGAGAATCGCAACGGACTGGTGGTGAATACGCGCGTGACGCTGGCCACGGGCACGGCCGAGCGCGCTGCGGCGATCGAGATGGCCGAAAAGATTCCCGGCGGGAGTAAGCGCGTGACGCTGGGCGCGGATCGAGCTTACGACACCGCGCACTTCGTGGAGCAGATGAAAGAGTTCCGGGTCACACCGCATGTGGCGCAGAACGACACCAACCGGCGCAGTGCGATCGATGCGCGGACCACCGGCCAGCCTGGGTATGCGATCAGCCAGCGAAAACGAAAACGGGTCGAGGAGGTCTTTGGCTGGATGAAGACCATCGCCTTGCAAAGCAAGACGCGCTTCCGGGGACCGGACAAAGTCGGATGGATGTTCACCTTCGCGGCGGCCGCCTACAACCTAGTTCGAATGCGCAATCTCATGGCGCAGCCCGCCTAAATCACCCGCGGCAGCGGATTCACGACCGCTTCGGGGCCTCGAATGCACCCACGCACACTTCCCTCCTTGCGCCAACCCTGCTCGTGAGCCTTCAAAAATGGTCTCCGCGAAATTCCAAGGCCACTTTTCAGCAGCCTGCTAAGCGAATTTCGCTAAGTGATTCACCGGACAGGTAATTGGCGAGCAATTCACGTTATTGTGCTCTTAAATGGAACCCATTATTCAGCCGCAACGTCGGGAGATGATGCGCCACCCCGCTCTTCGTCGGTTGGCAGTCGTTGCTGCGCTGTTTCTTGCGTCCGATGCCTTCGCACAACGGCTATCGCTCGGCTTCATCGGAGGCACGAATCTTACTCACGACTTCAGCACTTCCAGCAGCCAATTCGTCGACCAAGGTGACCCTACCGGACTCACAACATTTCTGCTCTTTTCAGATTCCCACAGTTTGATCGTGGGCCCGACCATGGAAATGGACTTAGCGAAGGAACTGTCCATTGAAGTCGACGCTTTGCATCGCAATCTTGAACTCAAAAACGCGTTTATACCCCCGGGCGGTCAAAGGGTGGTCGAAAGCGACCCCGGCGAAATCGGAACCTGGGAATTCCCGTTCCTTTTGAAATACAAGATTCCGGTATCCAAGATAAGGCCCTTTGTCGAACTGGGGCCATCGTTCCGGGTGCGAAAGAATCCCAATTCAACCGAGCCATCCGCCTATGGTTTCGCCGCGGGGATGGGCGCGGAGTTCCGCTTGGGCCACTTCCGCCTCTCGCCAACGATTCGCTACAACGTTGGGCCGGCGAGCCGCCGTTCCCACAAGCCGTGGCGAATACGAAGCCCGATCAAGTCGAACTTCTAACCGGCATCAGCTACGCCACGTCGCCGGAGTCATGGCATATCTTCGGAGGCAAGTTCCACGCCGGACCGGTTGCTGGCCTGGTCTTTCTGAAGGCGCTGGCACCCGAACTCCGCGCCGGAGACCCGCTTTCCGAACCGCAAGGTTATGTCGCGGGCCTTATGACAGAGCTAGACCTCACACAGCGCTTTTCGTTGGAAGTAGATGGTCTATACCGGCCGATTCGGGCGCAATTAGTGAACGAAGCATCGCACTTTTCGGTGATCACTTGGCAATTGCCCGTGTTCGCTAAGTTAAAGCTGCCCTCCGCACACCAGTTCCAGCCATTCGTCGAAGCCGGGCCGTCTTTCCGGCTCTCCGGAAATTTCAACGGCTATTATCCCTCGCACATTGGGTTCACAACCGGAGCCGGCGTGGAGACGCGTTGGCGCGCGATCAGAATTGCGCCGGCGATACGCTATACTCGCTGGGCTGCCGACAGTAACCTGATCGAGTTCCGCACGCTCCCCAACCAAATCGAAATACTCGCCGGATTCTCCTTCTGACGGTTGCCGGGCGGTTCACGCTGACGTAAACTACCGATGATATGAAGAACAATCTTCCATTGGCGATTTTGCTGTGCGTCACCCCGCTGTTCGCGCATCACTCCTTCGCCGCCTTCGACATGGGCAAAGAGATTACGATTAGCGGCACCGTCAAGGAGTTTCAATGGTTGAACCCGCACTCCTGGATCCAGATGAACGTAAAAGATGCGTCTGGCAATACCGTCGAATGGAGCATCGAAACCGGCTCGCCATCCAGCTTAGCCCGGCAGGGTTGGAAACCGAGGATACTGAAACCGGGCGATCAGATCACCGTCATCACGCACCCGCTGCGCGACGGCAGGAACGGCGGTTCCCTGGTCTCGGTGAAGCTCGCGGATGGCACGCGCATCGGCGGCTCGCCCACCAACGATCCTCCGCCGCAGAACTAGGCCAAAACCATGAACAAAATCTCCACCGTCCTTCTTGGCATCGCGCCCTTCCTGTTGCTAGGATCCGCCGCCGCGCAAACCACCATGAACTCGCCCGCGCGTCTGGAACAGTTTTCCAAACTGCCTGACTGGAGCGGAGTCTGGCGATTGAAAGGCTCGCCCGCCTTGTTGGATGTCGAAAACGCCCCCTCTTTCGTTCCCGGCACGCGCGATCATCCGCCTTACAACGCCGAATGGGAAGCCAAGTACAAAGAAAACCTCATCCGCGCCGAACACCAGGGCGACGCCAATTATCCCAACCCATTGGTCGATACACACACCCTCTATTGCGCCGCCGGGATGCCGCACCTTACCGTTACGCCCTTCGATTACGAGTTCATCATCACGCCGGCCAAGACCTGGATGATCATCGACAAGGAAACCCGCCACATCTATACCGATGGCCGCAAATTTCCGCCCGAAGACGAAATGTGGCCCACCCTCCGAGGCACCTCCATCGGCCACTGGGAGGGCCAGACGCTGGTGGTCGAAACCATCTTCGTCAAGTCCGGAATCTGGGGCGACTTCACTCCCGTCACCTTCAGTGAAAAGGCGCGCTTCGACGAGCGTTACCGCCAGATCGATGCCAATACCATCGAAAATCAGGTGACCATCACCGATCCCGTCGCACTCACCAAGCCCTGGACCTACACCAAGCACTACAGCAAGATGAAACCCGGATCGTGGGTGGCGGACCCCGAAACCTGCGGCGGCCCCGATGACCGAAATCCCATCGTGAATGGTCGCGTCACGGTAGTTCTGCCGTCGGCCAAATGAGGTTTAGATTAAGACGCTAGTTCTAAAGGCTCACGATGCGGGCCGGTACGAATCCAGTCAATGATTTCAGGCGTCCAAGTGTAAATGCCGAAGTGGTCGGCCCATTGCTGGAGGCGCTCAAGTTTCCTAACGATTTCACCGATTGTTTGGTCGCCTAGAGGGGTAATTGAACATCGAGCTCCCCGTGCACCGTCAACCCGCTGCATCGCCCACCCACGGCCGAAGAGCTGCTGATTGAAGAGTACTGTTTCCTTGCGATGCACGAATCTGAGCAACTCGAAGTCACAGGTAAACGGATGGAGACCATGGATTGAGCAACGCCCGGAAGTTCGATCTAAGTTTCCGCAATGATGATCAGTGGAACCACTCTGAAAATCAGTTTGAATATCAACCCTTCGCCCGTCGACGTCAACGAATCGATTGATCATCACATAAGGGGTCATTTCGCCGGGAAGATAATCCAGCGTGAATCGTGGGCAACATCCACCACATTTTTCTGGGCATGTATAATCCCGGAAGATAAGGGGTGACACCCGAAGTGGTTTGGGAGAATAGGTGACGCCCTTATAGCGAAAAGGGCTTTTCGATAAAGCGGCAAAATAGACCGTAACAATTTTGTCTATCGAGTCTCTGAGTGGCACGTGGGTATTCCCTTCAGTCGTGGCCGACGGTAGTTCGTCCATAGAGCATCTATATTCGTAAGTGAATCCGCCAGACAGCGTTCATATCCACCGATCGGATGAGGACGGAATATTTCGCCGTCGAAATAGTCGCCAAATGCTGCATCAAGCGTAAAGCGGTTGCAGTCGATGCTAAATACCTTCAGTGACTTCGCAAACCGTCTCTGCACGTCGGGTCGACCTCCAAGCAGGTGAACCGGTCGTTTAAACGCCTCGGGTGGAATTCGAGTGCCGCCATATTTCGTCGGAACACTGAACCCGAGGATGAATTTGGCCGGTATCCTCGCCTCAAGGTCACTCGCGAGGCGTGTATCCTTTGGCACAATCACTACATGGTGAGCATACTGAAGTAGCTCTTCTGCCTCCTCCAGGGTCTGAGAAAGTTTGCGTTTATCGACGACATCCCGAGCGACGGTCAGGAAGGGACGTGTGGCTTTTGCTGCTTCAAGGTGGCGGCGGAAAGAATAACTCTGCCAGTCAATATCGAGAAATCCAAGATCGCCGATGCGCTTAACATCGCGCAAATTGGTATAACGCGCGCCCGGCAACCAACCCTTTCGCCGTGCAAGTTCCTGTACCCGGTAGCTATGAGTTACAAACTTCAACGGGGGGCCTGAGTGCTTCCCCAAGTCGTATACTAAGTGTCTGCTGGATGACGTCATGGAACTCTCTTGACTAGCCATCCGAAAACAGAGGAGGACGGCTACAATCATGGCTACGCCGACGGAAACTTTTGCCGATCAGCGGCACCAGTTTATTCTCCAGTATTACAGCATGGCTGTGCAAGATTTATCCCGACATTTGGGAATCGGATGGCAATCTCTGACCAGCGTAGTTGGAACTCTCGCAATAATCAGCCTCGCTGAAGAAAGAAAACTACCACCACAATTGGCTGTGGCTGCCGCTATTACCGTCGCCTTCTGGGGCGTCTTGAACATCATGGATGCATCCTTTTGGGCCACGCGAGCGATCGCGTTCCTGGCGAATGTCGAAGCCGTCTATTTTTATGAATCCGAGCGAAAAATCTTCAATCCTTATGTAGGGAGCCATCCTCCGTTGAAATCACTTGATAGTTTAAAGTATCAACTCTGGGCGGCGTGGCTAATGCTGGTAATAGCCTGCTTGTATTACGCCCAAAAGATCGCTGAGAGAGTTGATGGGATTCCCGCGATTCTTTCGGCTGTTAGGAGTCACGGTTATTTCACAGTATCTTATTGGGCTTTTCCGGCGTTTGTCTTTCTGTTTATGATGCATCTCGCGTTGGCTGGTCGACATCAGCGAATCCAAGATTACCTTGACTTTGTCACGAACTGTCCGGGGCCGGGGCTTGTCAAAGATCGCAACGTGAGCCGCGGGATGGACCTCGAAATGATCCTGCAGCCCAGGCAGATCCACACTGGAACTGACTTGCAAAGGCCTCTGCGTGATGACCTAGTCAAAAGCGAGAGATTGTCGAAGCGGGTGATGATCGTAGGAAGAAGTGTTTGCTGGCTATTGATATTGGGCGGAATATTTTTAATCGCACTGAAGAATCGTGTGCTATCCGCTCCGCAGGCAAGCACGGGCCGCGCGGAGACTACGGCCCAGCAACCCCCCGACCATCCTTCGATCACATTCGAGGGTCACACCTATACCCCGCGCTCCATCGTCGAACGCAACATGCGTACAGAGGCCGATCAGACCGGCCAGTTCCCGCCGCACAAGATCATCGGCAACATTTATTACGTCGGAACGAAAACGCTGAGCTCGTTCCTCATCGTCACCACGCAGGGAAACATTCTGCTCGACAGCACCTATGAGCGCAACGTGCGCACCATCGAGAAATCCGTCGCGCAGTTAGGTTTCAAGTTTTCCGGCATCAAGATCCTCCTGGGCAACCACGCCCACGGCGATCATCAGGAAGGCGACGCGCTAGTGAAAGAACTAACCGGCGCACAGGTGATTGCGATGGCCGAAGACATGCCAGCGCTCGAAGCGATCAAGCCCGGCGGCAAGAAACATCCCATCGATAAAGTCCTACACGACGGCGAAGCCGTCACGTTAGGCGGCACCACGCTGGTAGCGCATCTCACCGCCGGTCACACCCGCGGCTGCACCACCTGGACAACCACCGCGCAAGAGGCAGGGAAGACCTACAACGTTGTCTTCGGATGCAGCCTGCGCGCCCCCACGCCCATCACCCCGCCGATCGCCGCAGAGTTCGAGCGCTCCTTCAAAGTAGTGCGCGCGCTGCCGTGCGACATCCAGCTAGGCGATCATCCCGCCGAGTACGGCCTCGAAGAAAAGTACGCCAAGCTCAAGCCAGGCGCCCCGAATCCTTTCATCGACGCCGCCACTTGCCGGCGGGAAGCGGACCTCGAAGAAGCCATGTTCCGCGCGATCCTAAAAGAGCAGCAGAACGCATCCCATCCCTAAGACGGCGCCCGTTTCCAGCTTGCTATACTCGCATTGCGCTGCATGCGAATCGAAGAAACCAATGCGCAGACCGCCCCCAGCGTGGCCGCCTCTCTCAACCGCCCGGGCCAGGTATTGTTCGCCAGCCTGATCGGCACCACCATCGAGTTCTTCGACTTTTATATCTACGCCACCGCCGCCGTCCTGGTGTTCCCAAAATTATTCTTCCCCGCGTCCGACCCAGCGTCCGCCACGCTCGCCTCACTTGCGACATTCGCCATCGCGTTCCTCGCACGCCCCTTTGGCTCCGCGCTCTTCGGCCACTTCGGCGATCGCGTCGGCCGCAAAACGACGCTAGTCGCCGCGCTCCTCACCATGGGCCTTTCGACCGTAGCGATCGGCGCGCTCCCAACCTACTCAACCATAGGCGTAGCCGCGCCTCTGCTTCTTGCCCTCTGCCGTTTCGGCCAAGGCCTGGGCCTAGGCGGCGAATGGGGCGGAGCCGTCCTCCTCGCAATCGAGAACGCGCCCCCCGGCAAACGAGCCTGGTACGGAATGTTCCCGCAACTCGGCGCGCCCGTCGGATTCCTCTTCTCCGGCGGCATCTTCCTGCTGCTATCGCGATGGCTCACCGACCAGCAATTCTTCGCCTTCGGTTGGCGCATCCCATTTCTAGCGAGCGCCGCGCTGGTTCTAGTGGGTCTCTACGTGCGCTTAACCATCACCGAAACTCCCGTCTTCCGCGACGCCCTCACCCGCCGCGAGCGCGTGAAAGTGCCGCTATTCACCGTCTTCCGCGATTACCCCGGGCCGCTGCTAGTCGGCACCCTGCTATCGCTAGCGACCTTCGTCCTCTTTTACCTGATGACCGTCTTCGCACTGTCCTGGGGAACCACCGCGCTAGGCTATAGCCGCGAAAAATTCCTAGTGATGCAACTCATCGGCATCCTGTTCTTCGCCGCAGCCATTCCCATCGGCGGGCTTCTAGCCGAACGCGGCCGCCGCCGAACACTGCTATGGGTGACCTGCGCGATCGGCGCATTCGGATTAGTGATGGCCCCGATGTTCCTTGCCGGTACCGCAGGAGCAATGGCCATGATGGCCCTGGGCCTGACCTTGATGGGCCTAACCTACGGCCCATTAGGA
>CAVXEM010000021.1:0-13462 GCA_963760575.1 Bryobacterales bacterium | reverse complement strand
CTGGCGTAGCTCAGTAGGTAGAGCATCTGATTTGTAATCAGAGGGTCGGGGGTTCAATTCCCTCCGCCAGCTCCATTTATTTCCCGTCCACCGAGAACGCCAGAAAAACATTCCCCGCCATCACCGGAAACCGCGAGTACCCGGCATTCGCGTAAAGCATCCCGCCCACAATGGTCGGACCAGTGCCGTTAATCGCCCCGCCCCGCGCCTTGATCCCGTTCACCGTCATGAAATCCTGCAGCGTGTCGAAATCCCAAATGATCTTGCCGCTGGCCGTATCGTAGCCGCGCAAATGCCCGTCGAGCGAGCCCGCGAACACCACTCCCGGGATCAAACTGGTAGCCCCCGGCTGAGCCGCGCTGCATCCCTTGCTACCCAAGCAAGCTGGCGTCGGCGCCGGCGTAGTCCACAAAATCTTCCCGCTCGCGATCTCCACCGCCACCACGCCGCCGCCCGCTTCCGGCTTCCCCGGATTCCAATCCGAAATCGAATAGTACGCCACCTTATCGTCGCTCGAGCCGCCCCAAATCACGCCGCCCTGCCCGCCGCCATTGCCGATCCGCGTTTGCCAGACAATCTTCCCCTGCTGGTCCGGATCCAGCCCGTAAGCCATCCCCGACTTCGCCGCCACCACCAGCAGCCGCTTCCCGCCGCCCAACGATTTCAACATCGGAGACGCGCCAATATCCAGGTTCTTTCCCGAATCCTGCGGACAATTCAACTTCTGTTCCGTATTGCATCCGAAGTTAAACACGTCCCCCGGCATCAACTGCTGCGCCCACAGCTTCTCACCCGTGTTCAAATCCAAAGCCACCACCGCGTCGCTGGAATTCGTGCCCGGCTGCGTGTAGTTCACTCCAGTCCCGAAATACACCGCGTGCTTCGGTGCATCGACAGTCGGCGGCGACCAAATCGACGCCCCCGCCGGCCCCCAAATCTCGGTCCCGTTCGCAGTCTTGCCCGTCAACTTCGCCTCTTCAGGAATCGTGTAGCTCTTCCAAATCTGCTTGCCCGTCTTGGCGTCGAGCGCCACCAGACTCCCGCGGAATTTGCAGCACACGAACGTCGGATTGCCCGCCGCTACTTCCTCCTCGCCGCCCGACACCGGCACATACAGCCGGCCCGCCTCCAAGCGCGGCGTCCCCGTGATCGACGCCTCAGGATGCTCTTCCACATGTACCTTCCACAAGGGCACGCCCGTATTCGCGTTCACCGCATGCGCATTAGCATGCAGATCGCCGAAGTACGCCGTCTGCCCATCGCCTGAAATCGTGATGGCCGTGCGCACGCCGTCGTTGGCCTTGTACATCCAGTAAATGCAGCCCGTCTGCGCGTTCAGCGAATACACCGTGCCATCCGCGCTGCCCACGAACAGGCGCCCGCCATACACCGTCGGAGTCCCAAAGGCCGTAGTCACCCCCGGAAATCCAAACGCCCACTTCAGCTTGAGCTTCGGCACATCCGAACTGCTCAGCCCCGCCGCCTTAGCCGGTTGAAACCGGCTATTCGACGCATCGACGCCCCACGACGTCCACCCAGGCGCACCCTTCATCGCCGGAGCCCCGCCGCTGCAATGCGCCGATTGCGGAATCGCCTCCGCGCCCGCCGTCCCCAGATATTTCGCCACCGCATCCCGCTGTTCGCCCGAAAGCGTCCCGCCAATCGCCGTCATCTTGCCCGATTCGAGCGCCGTGAGAATCGTCTGCCACGGCAAACTGCGCAGCGTCGACGGAGCCGGCGCATCCGGAGCCCCATCGCGATGGCACTTCGAGCAAACGGTTTGGAAGACCTTCTCCCCCTCCTGCGCCTGCAATGCCACGCCCGCAAGCACCAGAAGCAAACCAACACTGAGCGATCGAATCATGACTGTCCCCCTATGCCGGGCGAGCATTCCCACTCATCCCGCTATCGATAACGATTTTCGCGCCGTTAATGTATTTCGCGCGGTCCGACGCCAGGAACGTAACCGTATCGGCCACCTCGTCCATGCTGGCCCAGCGCCCCGATAAAATCCCCATCCGCTTGCAGAACGCCGCCAGAAAATCCGCCTTGCTCACGCCCGCCGCCTTCGACGCGTTTTCAGCCCAAGCCTCCCGCGCCTCGGTTCCCACCAGTCCCGGGACGATCGCATTGACAGTGATCTGATCCCCCGCCAGATCCAGCGCCAGATAAGTAGTGGCTTGATTCATCGCCGCATTATTAATCCCATGCGTCAGCGCCGGAGACCAAATCAAGTTCGACGCCACGCCGCTGTTATTAATGATGCGCCCCGTCCCATCCTTCGGCATCAGCGGAAGAAACGCCTGCGTCACCCGCAGCATCCCCACGGTCTTGAGGTTGATGTCCTCCATCCACTCCGTATCCGCCCACGTGATCTGCCGGTCCATCCGACGAATCGGCCCGCCTGCATTATTAATAACGATATGCACCGTGCCAAATTCACTCTTCGCCGCCGCAGCAGCAGCTTTCACGGACTCCGCGCTAGTGATATCCGTCACCACCGCCAGAACCTTCACACCATACTCTTTGCGAATTTCTTCCGCGGCTTTGTCGAGCACTTCCTTGCCGCGCGCTAGCAGCACCAGGTTCACTCCCTCCGCCGCCAACCCCCGCGCGATCGCCTTACCAATGCCTTTGCTACCGCCGGTAATCGCGGCCACGCGCCCTTTGAGCCCAAGTTCCATAACGGACTAGTATACTCCCGCCCGTCCATATATCATGAGTGGCATGCATCTTGTCCGTAAAGCGGCCGACGTCGTCCTGGCACCGCACCCGGTTTATCAGAATCACAGCCAGGGTTACCAACTAGCGTCGCTAGTCGATCACACCTCAGGATCGGTGCACACCGGCCTGAGCCTGAACCATCTCGCCGCCGACGGCACTGTATCGCCGCATGTCCACTCCTATGAAGAAGGCTTCTACATCCTGGAAGGCCAAGCCGTGCTGGCAATCAACGATCACGCCTACCGCCTCGGCCACGGCGATTTCGGCGCCTTCAAAGTAGGCACTGTCCACGCCTGGCGCAACGCCGGCGATTCTCCACTCCGTTGGCTAGGAATGGCCGCCCCCCAACCCAAGCCTGTCGGGAAAGAGCGCGATACTTTCTTCCCCAAAAATGCGTCGATCCCTACCGATATCCAACCCATCGCCGGACTGCTAGGCCACTTCGACCCTTCGCAAATCCCCTCCACCCCCGAAGCCCGCGCCGCCCTCCCCGGAGCCAACAACGTGTTTCTCCAATGGATGATCGACGAAAAATTCGGAGCCCGCCATCACCGCATGCTGTTCCTCGAATACCTCCCCGGCGCCAGCATTGCCCTCCACGATCACACCTTTGAAGAAGCCTATTTCATCCTCAGCGGCGAAGTCGAAGCCATCCTCGACGGCCAGCGTTACCTAGCCGGCCCCGGAGACGTCCTCTGGACCAGCGTAGGTTGCGTTCACTCCTTCTCCAACATAGGCCGCCAGCCCGTGCGCTGGCTCGAAACCTTCTCGCCCCAGCCCCCCGCAGAAAACGTCTTCCGCTTCGCCGCCGAATGGGAGCAGCGCGCCCGCGATCTCGAAGGCTAATCCGCCTATAAATCCCCAGCCTGAGGCCGATACGCTCTTTGCGTATCTTATGTTAAGTCTCGCCCTTTTTACCCCCGACCCCGACGCCGCCTACGTCATCGATCAGTTGGTCGCCGAATCGAACCAGTTCAACCTGGTGATCACGGAAACGCCTATACCTCCGCCCGCCGAACTGATCGCCCCTCTGAAGCGTTTCGATCCGGAAGTGATTCTGCTGGATCTCAGCAACTGGAACGAACGCGACCGTACCGCCGGCGATAGGAACGATGTGGTCGGCCTTGCGCAGTATATCCAAGCCTCCGATCTCCGCGGCATCGTGATCGGTTTTCGCAAGTCCTGGAATCGCCTGCAACAGGCCGAGTTCGAAGCCGCCGGCATTGTCGATCTGCTGCCCGTGCCGTTCACTTCCCTCGATCTTGAAAAAACCGCCTACGAGGCTCTGCACCGCGATCAGCCCGTGACCAATCCCAACATCCTCGCGTTCCTCCCAGCCAAAGCCGGCGGAGGATGTTCCGTAGTTACACTTAACACCGCCGCCGCCGTGGCCAACCAGCTTCGTCAAAAGGTTCTCTTGCTCGAAGCCGACCGCCGCTCCGGCGCCTTGGCCGTCATGCTCAACCTGCAGCCCCACCGCGGCCTGCCGCAAGCGCTCAAAGGCGCAGCCGCCATGACGCCCGTCGAGTGGCAGGAGCAGTACATCGACGCCTTCGCTATGCACATCGTGCTGGCCGAGCCCAACCACCGCGGCCCTAACCCCGGCTGGGCCGACTACTACCAGCTCCTCCGCTTCGTCCAAAAGCAATACGATTTCGTCTTTGTCGATCTCCCCGAGCTAGTCAACGAAGCCTCCGCCGAAGTCGTCCGCTGCGCCCGCGGCGTCTTCGTAGTGGCGACCCCCGAACTCCCCTCGCTCCACTTGGCCCGCCAACGCTGCGCCGAACTCGAAGTCTACGACGTCCCCCGCGACCGCGTTCACATCCTGCTCAACCGCCGCGAACGCGGCAGCCTTCCCCTAGCCGACATCGAAGAAGCTCTAGGCCGCGAAGTCTTCGCCACTCTTCCCAACGACTACATCCACGTCCGCGACGCCATCGTAGAATCCCGCTTAGTCGACCCCGCCAGCCCCTTCGCCCAAAGCTGCCTGGCCCTAGCCAGAAAAGTAAGCGGCCTCCCCCAATCCACCCACCTGGATCACACCTTCGGCATAATGAACAAACTCCGCAAAATCGCCAGCTAGTCCACCGAGGCGGTAGAATCTTTGCATATGATTCGCGCCCTTCTAGGACTGACCGCCTTCGCAGTGTTGTTACCAGCCGCCCCCTGCGGCATCGCGAAACCAGACGCCCACGACGCCCTAGCCCTCTCCCCCGCAACCCACAAGCTCTTGTTAGAAAACGACCGCGTCCGCGTTCTCGAAGTCACGCTGCCCGCCGGCGCCGACGAATCCCAGTATTCCCATCCCTGGCCCGCGCTCATCATTGAAGACATCCCCCGCCCCGGCGCCATCCCCGAAGTGCGAAACTTCAAAACCACCTGGCAACCCGCGCAGTCCCAGGCGACCATCAAATCGCCCGCCCACTACCTCAGCATCGAAGACAAGCAAGCCGATTGCCAGCCCTCCAAAGACCTGCAACTCCCCCCCACCGACGGCGTAGTGATCCACGACCCCAGCATCAAAGTCCCCTTCGAAAACGCCTACGTGCGAGTGCTGGAGATCGAAGTAAAACCCGGCGAATCCGAACCCCCGCACACCCACACCTGGCCCTCAGTGGTTTACTACTACCGCCTCCCACCCTCCACCCGCGGCACCGCCGATGGAGCCCCTCCCTCCATCCGCCCCGAACTGAAACAAATCCAAGTGACCTTCGACACCGCTCCGCAGCCCATCCACACCCTGCTCAATCGCGGGACGTATTTATACCAAGCCCACCGCATCGAAATGAAACCCGTGATCCAATGAAATCCGCCCTAAACTCCCTAGGCATAATACTGCTAGTCTTCGGCTGCATCTGGATTCTGCAAGGCTTCCGCATCCTCCCCGGCAGCTTCATGTACGGCCAGATCCGCTGGTCGATCATCGGCGGCATCACCGCGCTCATCGGCATCGCTCTCCTGATCGCCGCCAAACGCAGCACCCGCGCCTGAAGCGTACAATAAGGTTGGCCATGCGTTACCTGGTCCGCGCCCGCGTCAAACCCGGCAGCGAACGGGCCCTTCTAGAAGCCATCGAAAGCCAAACCCTAGGCCGCGGCTCCGTAGCCGAAGGCGAGTACCTGCGCAACATGCGCGAAGCCCGCCTCTGCCCCGACCAAACCGCCCGCTGGGTAGAAGTCTGCTACTGCCCCACGCCGCTCCAGGAAGAGCGCCCCTATTGGGAACGCTACTTCGACCTGACCCGCGTGCAAGACGCCCACGACCGCCGCGAATGCCGCGACCACAACGGCACCGAACCCTGGGCCTGCGAAAACTGCGATTGCACCGAGCGCCTGGAACAAAAGCTAGTGACTCTAGGCGAACCGTTCTTAGACCACTAGCTAAGGCTGCCCCGGCGCCCCCGGTGGACGAATCTGATTGAGCAGCTCCTGAAACTCCGGATTATGAATGCTGCGCGAAGACGCGCTCAACCCCGTCAGCACCCGCCGCGCAATCCGCCGGTCCGTAGAATCCTCAGCGCTCTTCGATTGCTCCAGCAGTTGCATGACGCGCGCCTTCAGCTTCGGAAACCCAGCAGCATTATTCATCCGGTCGCGAAGCTGATACACCTCCGCCGTAGTCTGCAACTCGCGCTCTTCCTCCAACCGCTCCGCCTTCAGCGCGTCCTTCACGTCCGCCTGCCGCTCCAGCGCCGCCGCCCGCTCCGTGAATTTGCTGACATCCTTCATCCCATAGAAATCCACCGCAATCGACCGCAGCTCCCGCATCTTATCGACGCTCCGCGCCTGCCCCTCCGCCCGCGCCACCCGCTTCGCAAAGATCTCATCGATCTCCTTCGAATCGCGATCGCGCAGCCCAGCCTTCATCGCCTGGATCTCCATCCACTCCACGCCATCCATCGCCAGTTCCACCGGCAGCCAAGCGTGCCCCCCATCGAACACCTCAACCCGGTGCGGACTCTTCAGATCGCGATCCAGCTCATGCATCTCCTGATGATTGAAATCGTCCGTCCCCGCGCTGCCAAAAATAGGGAAGCGCACCTCGTCGCGCGGATCATCCGGAAACCCGGCGCTGGAAGCGAACACCCCCGCAATGCTCTCCGAATCCATAGCCAGCTTCATCGCCACGCGAGCCCCGCCCGACATCCCCGCCGTATAAATGCGCTTAGGATCCACCGGAAACCGCTGCTCCACATCCGCCGTCATCGCCTTCGCCGCGTTCAAGCTGACTTCCCACGGCCCGTTGCGCGAATTATTCGACCCCGCAATGATGTAGCCGTATTTTTCCGCCGCCGCCTGGTAACGCTCCACCGCCCGCCGCCCGCGCCCACCCGCGTCGAACGCCAGAATGATGCTCCACTTTCGCATCGGCGTAAAGTGCGACGGCAGATACAGAGAATAGTGTTGCGAAGCGTCCGCCTTGCATGGCACATCGTCGATAATCTGCCCCAGCGGCAGACTCTGCCCGCACGCCATTGCCCCGAAAACCAACCACAGCGCCATTCTCATCATGCTGATTATTACAACACGCCTTTGTTAGAATAGGCGCACTCACATCCTATGGCGATCAAAACCGAATTCGTAAACCTCTCCGTCAGCGACGGCACCACCATGCGCGCCTACGTAGCGCATCCCGAAGGCGCCCCGCGCGCCGGCATCATGGTCTTCCAGGAAATCTTCGGCGTCAACGCCCACATCCGCGACGTCACTGAGCGTTTCGCCCGCGAAGGCTACCTGGCCGTCGCACCCGAGCTGTTCCACCGCACCGGCCCCGGTTTCGAAAGCGGCTACACCGACATGAACCCCGGCCGCACCCACGCCCAAGCCACCACCGACGACGGCTTCACCGCCGATATCAAAGCCACCTTCGATTGGATCAAACAATCCGGCGGCGCCAAGCTCCCCGTAGCCTCCATCGGCTATTGCATGGGAGGCCGCGTAGCGTGCCTCTCCTCCATGGTCGCGCCGCTAGCCTGCGCCATCTCCTACTACGGAGGCGGCATCGCCCCGCATCCTTTCTACAAAGTGAACCTGATCGGCCGCTTCGCCGAAATCAAGTCGCCCATCCTCTACTGCTGGGGCGGACTCGACGGTTTCATCAAGCCCGAAAACGTCCACCAAGTCACCGAAGCCATGCGCGCTGCAAACAAACCCTTCGCCAGCGTAGAATTCTCCGACGCCGACCACGGCTTCTTCTGCGATGAGCGCGGCAGCTACAACGCCAAAGCCGCCAGCGAAGCCTGGGCCCTGACGCTCGCCTATCTGGCGAATCACGCAAAGCTATAATAGTCGAGCACCCATGTCCATCACTACAGAAATTGTCAATCTCAAAGTCGACGACGGAACCACCATGCGCGCCCACGTGGCTCGCCCTGCAGGCACGCCGCGCGCCGGCCTGATCGTGTTCCAGGAAATCTTCGGCATCAACCCGCACATCCGCGATATAGCCGACCGCTTCGCCGCCGAAGGCTACCTATCCATCGCGCCCGAATTGTTCCACCGCTCCGGCCCTGGTTTCGAAAGCGGCTACACCGATATGGCGCAAGGCATCGGCCACATGCAGCAGCTCACCGACGCCGGCTTGGCGGCCGACATCCGCGCCGCCTTCGATTGGATTCAAGCCGCGAGCCCTGCCAAGAAACTCCCCACCGCCGCCACCGGCTATTGCATGGGCGGTCGCTGCTCGACCCTCGCCGCCATGACGGTTCCCCTCGCTTGCGGAATCTCCTATTACGGCGGAGGCATCGCCCCCAGCCCCTTCAACCCCGGCTTGCTCGGCCGCCTGAATGAAATCCAAGCCCCCATGCTGTTCTTCTGGGGCGGACTCGATGGCTTCATCAAACCCGAGCACGTGAAGATGGTGACCGACGGCATGCGCGCCGCCAATAAGCCCTTCGCGAGCCTCGAATTCTCCGACGCCGATCACGGCTTTTTCTGCAACGAGCGCGCCAGCTACAACGCCAACGCCGCCAGCGAAGCCTGGGCGATCACGCTAGCGTACTTGAAGAATTACGCGGGCTAAGTAGCGTAGGCGCAAGTGCGCAGTAGCGCTTCGGTCAAAATATCACAGAGAGCTGGGGTTCACGGGGACGGCAGGCTTCTTCGCCAGCTCCTTCACCAAACCGAAAGTCTTGATCTGATGCTGTTCCTCAGCCGTCACCACGCTGCGCACCGAATGCCACGGGATCATAATTTCGAGCCCCGCATCACCCGGCGGTGAAATCCAAATACCCGCGCCGTGATTGACGTCCACCAGTTTTCCCGCCAGCGCAAACCCGCCCGAGTTCTCGCACGCCTCGACGATCTTCTCCCAGTCCTTCTCCTGCCCCGGCACCGCGCCCGATTCCTGCAGGATGTGCAGCATCCCCTCTGACTCCAGGAATTCAGCGGCAACCCATACCAAAACATGACGGCGTGTTTCTGTTGTAGACATATAAGTGCGACCCTGTACAGTATCTCATGAGGAAGACGAGCTTCCGCCATCGCGCAGTGGCGCTCGCCGCCTGCGCGCTCAAGGCAACGCGCAAGTGAAGTTCGCCGCCTCGTCCGTGCTGCCGCTGCCCACGTATTTCGCTTCCTGCGGATAAGCGCACAGCGGACGCGTACGGTCCACTTTCCCGTTGGTCACATGCGCCGCCGGAATCTGCTCCGGAGCCTTCTTCTGCTCCGCCCACTGCTCCAGCGCCGTCAGCGCATCGAAGCGTGAAGTCCCCGGCCCGCCCGTGCAATGCTGCATCCCCGGCACCATGAACAGGCGATAGAACTCGCGCGTGTCGCGCAGCCCCCCGCTACGAGCGCCGCTCGACGAAGCCCCGCCCGCGCTGCCTGCGTCCGTGATCGCATCGCCATTGAGAGCCGCCACCACGCTCTCGTAATAATTAATGCTGTTGCTAGGCGGAATGTCCGGATCGGACCACCCGTGATACTGAATCAGCTTGCCGCCATTGGCGCGGAAAGGCCGCAGATCGGGATCGGTAGCGTTGAACATCGCTCCGACTTTCTCCTCGGTGACTTCCATGTCATTATCGAAACCCCGCATGGTTGTGTAGCGAAAGCTGTGGTAATCCCACTCAGGATTCTCGAAAACCATGTAGCGGAAGAACGCGTTCGTCAACGCCGCATGCCGTCCCTTGCCCGGCCCGGTCCCGCTCAAGTAACGCACCCAACCACCCGGATCAGCCTCGCCCCCCGGCATCAGTCCCGGGTAGATCTGCTGCCCATCGGCATCCTTGAGCCCCATCCAGATTTTGCGGATCGCCGCGACTTGCCCGCCAGTCAAGCAGTCCGCAGCGTCGCCATTCTTGCATTGCAAGCTCGCCGGATCGAAGTGGCAGCGCCGCGGATCGCTAAGTACGCCGTCCTTAACGCCATCGAGCGCATCGCAAGCAGCGTTCACCGCGTTTCCGATCAGCGGCACTTTCGCCGCCGGAATATAGCCGTCCCCATCCATTGCCAGCGCATCAAACAAATGCCCGCCGATGTAATGCCGCGTGAAGTTGTTAGCCGGATCGCCCGCAATAATGCCGTCAAAATCCTTCGGATAGCGCTGCGCTTCCGTCAGCGCCTGCTTGCCGCCGAACGAACACCCATTGAAATAGGAGTGCGTCGGCGCCATCCCGTAGAACGCTTGCACGATCGCTTTATCCGCCTGCGCCATCAGGTGAATTCCGCGATAAGCGTAATTGATCAAGCGATCCAGATGCCCCAGCGCCCAAGTCCCATCGTCGTTAGAACTGGTATGCCCCGTGTCCGTGCTGCCAGTAGCGTAACCGCGATTCAGCGGATCCACCATCGCAGCGAAAGGAATCGACCCCGCCATGCCGCCGTTGCCCACCGCAATATACTTGTCGATTCCACTGCGCCGGCAGCCACAGTTCGAACTTCAACTCGGGTTTCACCAGTCCCACCACGCGACAGAAGGCCGGAACTTTGGCCACGGGTCCTGACGGTAATTGAAAATCCCCAGCCCCCACCGGCGTAGCGGATTCAATCACCACATCCGGCAGCGCGAGCTTCACCAGGTTCTCACAAGGCTGCTGCGCAGCCAGCGGAAGCGCGATCAGAAACAGAAGTTTGTTCATGGAATGGCACACACGAAATTCGCCGCATCGTCGGTGCTGCCGCTGCCTTTATACTTCGCTTCCTGCGGATAAGCGCACAACGGACGCGTGCGATCAATCAACCCGTTGGTAGCGTGACCAGCGAGAATCAGCTCCGGAGCCTTGTTCTGCTCCACCCATTGTTCCAGCGCGCCCAACGCATCGAAGCGCGGCGTGCCCGGCCCGCCCGTGCAGTGCTGCATCCCCGGCACCATGAACAGGCGGTAAAACTCCTTGGTATCGCGCAGCCCATAAGTATTGTTACGCCCCGCGCGCCGCACCACGCTCTCGTAATAGTTAATGCTGTTGCCCGGCGGAATGTCCGGATCCGACCACCCGTGATACTGAATCAGCTTCCCGCCATTCGCCCGGAACGCCCGCAGATCCGGATCGACAGCGTTGAAGATGCGCCCCACCTTGTCGTCCACATATTCAACGTCGCTCTCAAAACCCGGCGCCGGCGGATCGTAGCGAAATGTCCGGAAATCCCATTGCGGATTTTCGTAGACCACGTTCTTCATGAACGGCAGCCCCAGCCCGCTGTGCGCGCCGCGCCCCGGAGCCGTCCCCGTGATCCATTGCAGCCAGCCGCCCGGCCCCGCTTCGCCCCCCGGTTCCAATCCCGGATAAAGCTGCTGACCCTCAGCATCGCGCGGCCCCGTCCAGATCTTGCGCACCGCGGCCACTTGCGCGCCCGTCAAACAATTCGGCTGATCGCCGCTCTTGCATTGCAGAAGACCCGGATCGAAGTGGCAGCGCCGCGGATCGTTCAACACTCCGTCCTTCACGCCATCGAGTACGTCACAAGCCGCGTTAACCACATTGCCTAGCAACTGCACTTTGTGCGGCGGCAGCCAGCCGTCGCCCTCCACCGCCTGCGCAATCCAGATGTGGCCGCCCGAATAATGCCGAGTCCACCAATTCGCCGGATCGCCCGCCACCACGCCATCGAAATCGGTAGGATAGCGCTGCACTTCCGTGAGCGCCTGCTTGCCGCCATAAGAGCACCCTTGAAAATAGGAGTGCGCCGGCGGCGCGTTGTAATACGACTTGATAATCGCCTTGCTGGCGATCGCCATCTCGTGCACCCCGCGCTGCCCGAAATTGATCACCCGATCCATGTGCCCCAGCGCCCACACGCCATCGTTGGTGTTGGAGGTCACATGTCCCGTGTCGGTGCTGCTGACCGCGTAGCCGCGCTCGACAGGATTGAACATTGCGCTATAAACGACGTTACCCGCCAGCCCGCCGTTGCCAACGCCGATGTACTTGCGATTCCACTTCTCCGGCAGCCACACCTCGAAGCCCAGCTCCGGCAGCACCGTCGCCACCACCCTGCACAGCCCCGGCACCGCTCGCGCCGGGACTCCCGGTGGCCCGAACATCCCGGCCGGCACCGGCGTAGCCGAGCGAATCGCAATCCCCGGCAGCGAAAGGTGGTTCAACTCCTCGCAGCGCTGTGTCTGCGCCAGGGCAGGGAAGGCGCCCAGGGCCAATACAGCGCAGACAAGCCGGCACAGCATGCGGTTGGATTTTCCCATGGCGGCGGCAGGCCTGTCAACGTGGTACTCTTCACAACCAAACGAACCCAGGTTGCCGCCCGATCCGCGCTGACGTAAACTACCGATGATATGAAGAACAAGCTTCCCTTGGCGATTTTGCTGTGCATCACGCCGGCGTTTGCGCATCACTCCTTCGCTGCCTTCGACATGGCCAAAGAGATTACCATCAGCGGCGTCGTCAAGGAGTTTCAATGGCTGAACCCGCATTCCTGGATCCAGATGAACGTAAAAGATGCGTCCGGCAATACCGTCGAATGGAGCATCGAAACCGGCTCGCCATCGAGCTTGGCCCGCCAAGGTTGGAAACCCCGGATTCTGAAGCCCGGCGATCAGATCACCGTCATCACCCACCCGCTGCGCGACGGCAGAAACGGCGGTTCCCTGATTTCGGTCAAGCTCGCCGATGGCACGCGCATCGGAGGCTCGCCCACCAACGATCCTCCGCCGCAGAACTAGGTCAAAACCATGAACAAAATCTCCACCGTCCTTCTCGGCTTGGCGCCCTTTCTATTGTTAGGGTCCGCCGCCGCGCAAACCACCATGAACTCGCCCGCGCGTCTGGAACAGTTTTCCAAACTGCCTGACTGGAGCGGAGTCTGGCGCTTAAAAGGCTCGCCCGCCTTGCTCGATGTCGAAAACGCCCCCTCCTTCGTTCCCGGCACCCGCGATCATCCGCCCTACAACGCCGAATGGGAAGCCAAGTACAAAGAAAATCTGATCCGCGCCGAACACCAAGGCGACGCCAATTATCCCAATCCCTTGGTCGATAGCCACACCCTCTATTGCGCGGCCGGGATGCCGCACCTCACCGTTACCCCCTTCGACTATGAGTTCATCATCACGCCCGCCAAAACCTGGATGATCATCGACAAGGAAACCCGCCATATCTATACTGATGGCCGCAAATTCCCGCCTGAAGACGAAATGTGGCCCACCCTCCGAGGCACCTCCATCGGCCACTGGGAGGGCCAGACGCTTGTGGTCGAAACCATCTTCGTCAAATCCGGAATCTGGGGCGACTTCACCCCCGTCACCTTCAGTGAAAAGGCGCGCTTCGACGAGCGTTACCGCCAGATCG
>CAVXEM010000020.1:0-13465 GCA_963760575.1 Bryobacterales bacterium | reverse complement strand
TCCCCGGCATGGATTCGAACCACGATTCACGGCTCCAAAGGCCGCTGTCCTACCATTAGACGACCGGGGAAAAGCTCAGGCAGGTCTATTCCTCGTAATTTTAACACGCCCAAGCCGCATTCCTATCGCGCCGCTGCCAACGCCGGTTGCGCCGCGATCTCCGTCTGAAATTGCTTCATCTTCTCCGGTTGATGCAGCGCCTCATAAATCGACGCCAGATCCTTGCGCGCGTTCTTCAACCAGCTCACTGACGGGCTCGCCTGCTTGCTCAAGATGCGATATCCCGCCAGCGTCTCGCCCTCCGCGTCCTGATAGCGCGCTTGCCGCAGCAGCGCGCGCCCCAACTTGATCCTCGCGATCCCCGTATTCAAATGTTCTGCCGATTGCGTCTCCGTGAAGCGCCGTACCGCCTCCCGGTACAACTGCTCCGCCCGCGCGAACTGTTTTCGCTCCATCTCCACGCTCGCCAAATTCGATACCGCGATGCCAATCAAGTAATGCCGGTCGTGGTACACCGCTTTATAAATGTCGATCATACGGCGGAAATTCGCTTCGGCTTCGTCGAGCTTACCGCGCTTCAGCGCCATCGTTCCCAATTCATTCACCGTCGACGCCACCTGCGGATGCACCGCCCCATAAACCCGTTCGCGAATCGCTAGCGCCCGTTGCAGCAGCGGCTCGGCTTGGTCCTCGCGGTCCTGTTTGATCAGCGCCCGCGCCAGCAGAGTCAGCTTCGCCGCCGTCTGCGGATGATCGCTTCCATAAAAACCTTCGGTGATGTCCAGCGCCTGCCGGTCGAATCGCTCTGCCTCGCCATAATTGCCACGATCGTACTGCGCCGCCCCTAGATTGATCAGATCCTCAGCCACCAGCGGATGCCGCTCGCCGTTCAGGTGCCTGTGCATCGCCAGCGCGCGCCAATTTAAGGAATCCGCAACGTCATAGTGGCCCGCATAATAATGATTGTTCGCCAGCTCCACAATGCTCGCCGCGAACTCCGGCGTTGCCCCGCCCTGCGCCGATTGCAGCTTCACCGCGTCATCCAACACCGCGATCGCCTGCGCGTACGCGCCCCGCGCTTCCAGCACCTCGCCCAAAGCCACCGTCGCTTTGGCCACCGCCGCTTCATCCGGCGGACGCAATCTCTTAGCCTTGTCGAGCCCCTCGCGAATCAACCCTTCAGCCTCATCGAGCTTCGCCTGATCCACACGCAGCAACCCCAGCTCCACCGTGCTTTCCGCCACCCCCGGATCGTTCGCCCCAAACAGCGCCTTGCGCCGGTCCAGTGCCGATTGCAGCAGCGCATCCGCCTGCTCGAA
Source organism: Bryobacterales bacterium (assembly GCA_963760575.1). Lineage (GTDB taxonomy): Bacteria > Acidobacteriota > Terriglobia > Bryobacterales > Bryobacteraceae > Palsa-187. The sequence continues at coordinate 12,146 of CAVXEM010000020.1, read as the reverse complement.
ATTACCCAGCTTCTCGTATAGCCCGCCCAACGTCTCGTATAAATCCGCCTGCACCGCCGGCTCCGCGTTCAAGGACCGCGCCTCCTCGACGCCGTGATCGATCAGCGTAACCACCCGCAGATCCTGCGCCGGCCCCGCCGCCTTATCGCCGCCATCAAACAAATTGAGCATGAATTGTTGGATGCGCTGCGTGCGAGCCGTCTGCGCCAGCGCCGCATTCCGCGCACTCGCCAGCCGCACCGTAAACACCACCACCAGCGCCGCCACCAGCACCAGCACCGCAGCCGCCGCCATCACTACACTCCGGTTCCGCACCACGAATTTGCCCAACCGGTAACCCACCGTATCCGGCCGCGCGTCCAGCGGTTCGCCGTTCAAGTAATGATCCACATCCCGTATTAGCGCCTCCACCGATCCATAGCGCCGCTCCGCATCCCGGTGCATCGCCGTCAAACACAACACATCCAGATCCGCCCCCGCCGCTGGCTTCTGCGCCTCGCCCTCCACGATCAGCGTCTCCATCTCGCCCGCAGTCAGGTGCGCCGGATCGAATGGAAGCCGCCCCGCCAGCAGCTCATAAAGAATGACGCCCAGAGAATAAACGTCCGTGTGAATCCCCACGCTCTGCCCGCGAATCTGCTCGGGAGCCGCATACGCCGGCGTCATCATGCGCAGCCCCGTCCGCGTATGCTCCACGTTCATCGGACCGCCCGCCGGATCCATCTGCTTGGCGATCCCAAAATCCAACAGCCGCACGCTGCCGTCCGCCTTCACCAGAATGTTGGATGGTTTCAAATCCCGATGAATGATCGCATGCCGGTGCGCATAGTGGACCGCTTCGCACACCGAACGAAACAGCCGCAGCTTCTCGCGAACGCCACACCCGTGCGCCCGGCAATACTCGGTGAGAGGGACGCCCTCCACATACTCCATCACGAAGAACGGAGTCCCGTCCCGCAAAGTATCGGCATCGTACAGCCGCGCAATCGACGGATGATTCAACTGCGCCAAAGTGCGCCGTTCACTCTCAAACCGCGCTCGCCGCGCCGGCGACATCCACGCATCGCGCAAAATCTTGATCGCCGCCAGACTCCCCAGATCTTCGCGCTGCGCCAAATACACCACGCCCATCCCGCCTTCGCCCAGCATCTTGAGGACCATGTACGCCCCAATCCGCCGCAGCGCCGCCGGCACGTCTTCCCCGCCCGCCGCACGCCCCGCAAGTTCCCTTACTTCGTGATCCAGCAGCGAAGCACCGCGCGCGTCCTCATCCAGCATCGCCACTACTTCCGCCGCCAGCGAATCATCGTCCCCGCAAGCGTCTCGCAGAAACGCCGCCCGCCCCTCCGGGGGACGCTCCGCCGCTTCATGAAACAGCATTTGGATTCGCTCCCAGCGCGCGCTATCCATGCTGCTCCCGAATCTGGTGCGCCAGCCACGCCTTCGCAGCCCGCCAATCCCGCAGCACTGTCGCTTCGGAGATGTCGAGCAGCGCGGCCGTTTCGGCCATGTCCAGCCCACCGAAAAACCGCGCCTCTACCATCATGGCCTGCCGCGCATTCAGCCGCGCGAGTTCCTCTAGCGCCCCGTCCAACGCCAGCAGTTCGCGATCCCCCGCCGCCAATTCCCCCGCGCTTTCGTCAAGCGTAATCGCCACCAGCCCGCCCCCGCGCTTATCCGCAGTGCGCCGCCGCGCCGCCTCGATCAGCAGTTGCCGCATGGCCCGCGCCGCAATGCGTTTGAAATGCAGCACCGATGTGGACCCAAACCGCGGCGAATGCGCCAGCTTCAGCCAGGCCTCATTCACCAGAGCCGTCGTATTCAGAGTGTTGCTGGGATCCCCGCGCCGCACGCTCGACGCCAACCGCCGCAGTTCCTCGTAGGTCAGGCTGAACAAATAGTCCAGTTCCCGCCGTTCCTCCGGGGTCTCACCCAGCGCGCCGGACATTAGAGAATCTCGATGAGCCATGACGGTTTCTCAAGGGCCGTTGCGCACTGCTAAGTGTGCCGATGCCGAATGTTATCATCCGGCGCAGTTTGGAAGCAACTGAACCAGTACTATGAAACCCAACATTATATTCATCGCTTCTGTGTTCGCCGCCACCGCCGCGCTAGCCCAAACACCGGCGCTCCAAATCGGCGCCATGTATCAGTGCGCACCCGGGCAGGGTCTCAAAGTGCTCTCCTGCAATGGCGATGCCTGCGATGTCCAAACCTACGCCGCCGGTCAGCCCGCCCAGCGCGTTCCATCCACCCGCCAAAGAATCGCGGCGCTGCTCGCCATGTGCCACCCGCAAACTCCGCAGGAAGCCCAAGCCGCCGCCCGCACTGCCGCGCAGCCCGACGCCAACGGCTTCAAAGTCGGCGACACCGTGCAAGTCAACACCGGCTTCGGCTGGATGAACGGCCGCATCCTCGCCATCAATGGGAACAATTACCGCGTCCATACGCAAAACGGAATCGACGTCGACAAAACCTATCCCGCCGAGTTGCACCGCACCGGCCCACTCAACGACCACGACCACGCCGCCGGCATCTACGATCTCCACGACCGCGTGCAGGTCAACTTCGGAGGCCGCTGGATCGACAGCGAAGTCCTGACCATCATGGGCATGGAATATCAAGTCAAGCTCCCCGGCAATCGCGCCGTCTGGGCCAAGCCCGAAAACCTGCGCTACGTCGGAGCCCAGCTAAAACCCGCCGCTCCCGCCGCCGGCACCCCGCCCAAGCCGGGTCTAGTCAGCTGCGCCGGAAAATTCGAAGGCCGCTACTCCAACACCGGCGGCTTCGGCAACATGACCATCATCTTCCGCTCCGGCAAAGCGACGTTGGCCGATCCCACAGGAGGCGGCGAGGAAGTCGAGTGTTGGACCGGCGGCGGCAAGATCTATCTTCACAAGCCCGGAGACCCGGCCAGTCAAGACATGCCGCTCGACATCAATAACGACGGCACCCTCGACACGCCCTTCGGAGAGATCAGGAAGAAGGGCAACTAGTCTTCTGTCAAGAATCAAGAGATAGGCTGTTCTAAATCTCAATAAAGTGTTCTACTAAGTGGTGCCTGTCATTTGACAGCCGCTACAAGGAGGACTATCAATGCAAAAGACAATGCTTGGAATCGGCAGTATGGCCATGCTTGGATTGGCCGTCGGAGCTTTCTTCACTTTCTCGCCGCGCACCAATGCGGCACAATCCCATGATGATGATTCCACCACTGAATCCAAGATTCAAATCGGCTTCGCCATCGCTCCGGTCCCGCTCGATCTAAAAGGCAAAAATCGCGCCATGGTGGGGATGGGGAGCTACCTGGTGAATGCGGTGGGCGGATGCAACGACTGCCATACGTGGAGAGTGATTGACGCCCAAGCCGGCACTGGAAGTAATTACGAAGACGGCGGAGATCCTTTTGCGGGTCAAGCCGAAAAAATCTATACAGAAGGATACTTGGGTGGAGGGCGCCCCTTTGGTCCATTTGCATCCCGAAACATTACGCCGGATGCGAACGGACGCGTGGCCGACGGGTTTGCTACGTTCCAAAAGATTATCAGACACGGGTTTGATACCGAGGGGATCACGCCGGTCCTTCAGGTGATGCCGTGGCCCGTTTACCGGAACATGTCCGAACACGACATCCAGGCCATTTACGAGTATTTGACCAGCATTCCTTGCGTGGAAGGCACCCCCGGCGAGAAGACCAACAACACCCAGCGCTGCAGTAAGTAGGTAAGTAAGTAGGTACAAAGGCAACGCGTACCGCGTCACCACTCCGAGTACGCGTTGCCTTCCAGGCTCTTCAAATCGGATCCGCTACGCACATCGTAAATCCCCGGCTGCGTCTGATCGACGCTGGTGATTGCGTCTTCCATAACCACCCGCCAAGTCTGATTGCTCCCCGTAATCGGATCCAGCGGAACCCCGCGCAGATACCCTTGATCCACCAGATCCTGCAGCGTCTGCGGAGCCTTCTGCTTGTCGAAAGTGTACTCATCGATCACCGTCCGCAGCGTGAACAAATTGTTCTTCAGCAGACTCTCTTTCGTCCGCGTCAGCGACTTCTGATACATCGGCACCGCAGTAGCCAGCAAAATCGAAATGATCGCCATAACAATGATCAACTCGATCAGCGTATACCCCCGAAAAAGAGGGACGGAGCCTGATTTAGCCCGTGCCCGCCAACAAATCAGGCTCCGTCCCTTTTTTTCGCGCACGTCAAAACTCCGCATAGGGGTTCCCATTGCAAGCCATAGCCCCATCAGCCGTCACAGAATCAAAGCAATACTCATCGGCAACCGTGCGCTGCCGAAACAACCGTTGCGGCGAGTCAAAAAAACTACCACTCCGCATACGGAGTCCCATCCTTCGCCCGGTCCGTGCTCTTGCTGTACACGTCGAAAATATTCTGCCGCCCCCAGCTCTGAGATTTAGGGTCGTCCTGCATACTGCGGAATCCCCAATCGCGCAAATTCGTCATCGGATCGATCGGTATCCGCCGCAGAAACTTAATCTTCTTGCCATTAGCATCCTGCAGTAGCTTTACGCCGTCCACCAATTGATCGAGCGTCTCCGGATACCCTTCCGTACCCAGCTTCACTTCGATCTTCCCAGCCAGCGCCGCGTCTTTGTAATCGTCGATGGCCTTACGAATCTCCCGCAGAGCAAACGACAACTGCCGTTCCTTATCGCGCTGAACTTTGTAGCGTGCCAGCGGCACCGCCATGGTAGTCAGCAGCGCCATGATGGTGAACGCGACAATCAGTTCCACCAGCGTCAGCCCCCGCTGATTCCGCCGCCGCAGTTGCCCGTGCCCCGCAACCCTCACTCGCCGCACCCTCGTCACATCCCGTACACCCGTAACGTCCCGCACACCCCGCACCGCCCGCACAGCCCCCACCGCCCGCACAGAACCGCGCGCGCCAGCAAGCGGACCTGAAGTATGAATCCCCATCACAGCTATGGAATCCGCACGCCCAGCGCTGGCGGAGCCACCACGCCCATTGCCCGCGCCTGCGCATCCTTCAACGCCACTTCTTCCACCGTCATCGGGGCCTCGCCCGAGCCGATCGCCGTGAACGTCAGCACCGCCAGCGTTCCCGGCCCAGACACGCCCGCCGCGCCCGGCAATCGCGAAATGGTGATCGAAGCCTCGCCCGCGTCGTTCCGAATATCTTTCGTCGAAGTGGCCCCGCCCCCGCCCTTTGAGAAGATGTCCCCGGGAGCGATATCCTCGAGGCGCAGCAGATCCGCATCATATTTAACTCGTAGCGGCGCCACCGACCCGAGATTCGCGCCGTTCTCCACCTGCACATTCACCGTCAACGTCCCGCCATTCGCAGGCATAGCGGAAGGCAGAACGCTTACCTTCACCGGCGTCCCCATCGGCAAAGCCACAGGAGCAGCAGGAGCCGCGGCCACCGGCGACGGACTCACCGCACCCGCAACCGGAAACGGCATAGCCGGGTATCTCTGCGCAGCAGCCACCGGCGCCGCCGCTGGAACAGGGTTATTACCCGCAACTACCGGCGCAGCCCCGGCCGGTTGCAGAATCGACCCCTGCACCTCGCCCGGCTTGGGAGCGTAATTGATCTTCACCACTTGATCCGTACCCGCGTAAATCCCCCGCAGATTCTCCGCCGAATAGTCCGGCGTACGCACGATATGCGGCACCAGCGCAATCATCAGCTCCGCTCTGATCTTGTCCGTGTGGTCGCTGCCAAACAGCGTCTTACCCAGCACCGGAATGTTTACCAGCCCCGGGATCCCATTCACCAGCGCCGTGTCCTGAGACTGGCTCAACCCGCCCAGAATATTGACCTCGCCCTCGCGCAATCGAATATCAGCCACGTTGGCGCTCTGCTGGATGATGGGCTGTGAAATCCCGCCGATATTGATGTACTGCTGCACGCTCGACACCGTGACTTCGATGTGCAGCGTCACCTCATCGGTTGAATGCACCTGCGGGGTCATATCCACGTTGACACCCACATCGGCATAGTTGAATTGCGTCGATACCAGGGGACTGATCCCCGCCCCCACTCCGCCCACCGTCGATCCGAAACTGCCGGTGGCGTAGGGAATACGGCTGCCGATTTTCAGGGTTACTTTCTGCCCGTCCGACGCCCGCACTTGCGGATTGTTCAGCACCTTGGTCCGGCTGTCGCTCAGCATCGCCTGCAGCAACCCGCCCGGCAATGTGGTCGAGAAGTCTGAAGTCGAAAGGTGTGCCAGCCGCGCGAGCGTGACGGTGTTACCGGTAGTGGTCGTAGTCGGCGTGCCAGTCCCCGTCGTATCGGTCGTCGTGGTCGTAGTTCCAGCCGGCGCGAAGTTAATCGGCACGTTCAATCCAGCAGTACCCGCGGACGCAATCGTAGCCGCCAGATCCCGCGTGCGTTCGCTGTTCACCTGCATGATCATCACGTCCACCACCACTTCGGACTTCGGCTTGTCCAGATCGTGCACCAGCTTCTCCGCCAGCGCGACTTTGTCCACCGTATCGCGCACAATCATCGCGCGCTGCGCATTGTAAGTGAACACCCGCCGGATCTCCGCCACCGTCCGAATGGCCGTGGCGATTTCCTGAAACTCCTGCACCGAAGTCGCGTTCGTGACATAGAACACTTTGACCACGTCGTCTTCGTAATCGCGTCTCTTGGTGACGTTGTCCTCCGCCACAAAAATCGTATTGGGCGTGATCGCCTTCCAGAACGTATGCGTCAACGTCGCCAGATAGTCGAAAGCCTCATCCGCCGTGGCATTGCTCAAGTCCACGTTAAAATTGCGCGCCGGCGCCTGGTACTGCGAATCGAACACCACGTTGACGCCCGCCAGCTTCGCCACCGTTTCAAACAACACCTTGGGAGGCTGGTTGTTCATCTTCAAAACCGGAATGATCGCCGTCATCGGCTTCAGCTCCGGAGGCCCCAGCATCGAATCCACCCGGTTCTGCGATTGCCGCCGCTCATGCTCCGCCGGAGTTAGCCCTCGCTCTTCCACCCGCGCCCCCGTCTTTGGAGCCGCCAGCATGGTCTGAATCCGCTTGACCTCCTGGATCGCGATCGCCGAAGAAGGGTCCGCCACTAACGCCTTCTGAAATTCCTGCACGGCCTCTTCCAGCTTCCCGTCCGTGCGCAATTTTTGCCCGGCTTTCACATGCGCCTGCCCCGCCTCAAACCGCGCCTTGCGCATCGGCACCAGGTAAGCAATATCGCCCGGATCCATATCGACGGCCTTCTCGTACAGATCGAGCGCCCTGTCCCAATCCCCTCGATCCTCGGCCGCTTGCCCTTCCTTGAGCAGCTTATCGCCCTTGCGGTTTCGCGCCTGCAGGCCGGAGACCAGTAAAATCATCAACAAAATTACGAATAAGTGTTTTGGCTTCATTATCTTACCGACTACGAACCGCAGCCACCATGGTACACTGAAACTTCGGCATCACTAATTATGACGCCGATTCGGTCCATCCGTGGAAGAAAAAATCAAAATCTTCAGCGACAACCGCTCCGCCGGCCACAACTACTCGCTCTCCGACCGCATCGAAGCCGGCCTGGTCCTCAGCGGCACCGAAGTCAAATCCGCCAAGGACGGTAAAATCCAGCTTAAAGACGCCTACGGCGAAGTCAGCGACAACGAAGCCTGGCTCTGCAACGCCCACATCGGCCAGTACTCCCATGGCAACATCATGAACCACGAGCCGGTCCGCCGAAGGAAGCTATTATTACATCGGCAAGAGATCGTAAAAATGCAGAAGACCATCCGTGAAAAAGGACTCACCCTGGTCCCCACCAAGCTCTATTTGAAACACGGCCTGATTAAGGTAGAGTTAGCCGTAGGCCGCGGCAAAAAGCTCCACGACAAACGCGAAAGCGAACGCGAACGCGAAATGAAAGACGAAGCCCGCGCCGGCCTCGCAAGAAAGCGAAAAGAATAGCCCTTCCAACGACCTCGCGGATAACGTGTGGACGATTGCTGAGTTGCTGGCGACGGGAGCAGGGGTGCTTGGTGAAATACGAAAGATACAGCAAGTCAAATAGGGTGCCTATCATCACGCTGCTTGCCGAGATCTTTGCGGTCGCTGCCGTGTGTGCGCAGATTGGCAATCCACCGCTCCGCGTAACTATAGTCGAGGGACAGCAGTTCGCGCATCAAATCCAGCTTCCATCACGATTTCAACTATCGAACCTCGGACGTTCGGAGGTGCCCTTCGACCATTACGCCTTCCGAGTCCCCTCCTCGTCGCCTGACGTGCTTCTGCTCGCGGCTTGTAAGTTCGATGCTGTCGATGAACATAAATTTCAGCCTGATGTTGAGATTTGCAGCCCGAACGCTTTTGCCGTAGACATGGCGCGTTCTTACGCCGTTCGTGAGGTGGGTGCGCCTGAGTGGAAACAAGCGATACCGATTGTCGGCTTCCTAGAAATGAATGATCCGTACCGTCGAACTCTAACGGAACAGTATAAGAAACCGCTCGATCTGAGACCGCAGCCCATCGGTCCAGACGTCAGAAATGCAATATATGAAGGGTATAAGTACCGAGGGAAGACCTATTTGCGTCGCGGTGATTGGATCACGACTCTTGGTTTCGGTGATTCCGCGGACGGGAAGGTGGTTGCACTGGCCGGTGCCGATAAACGTACACTTCCGAAGCCGACAGGAGTTTTTTCGAATGATCCCGTCGCTGGAACGTCCTTCGGTACGTTTACTCTTGATATTTTTGATACAACCACGGATCGCCGTTTGGTCGCGGCGGATGTGAAATGTAACATGAACGTGATTCTTGGCCTCCGCCACGCTAGTCTAGTGAACTCGCGATGGTTTGTAATTTCGCGAGACGGCTCCTTGCAGAATATGGTGCTGTTCGATTTCAAACCAACTCAAGGCGCGAAGCAGTAATGAGACTATTCTTTATTGTTGCCTTATCCGTATTCCGTATCCTCGCAGTTGCACAAACCTCAGAAGGACACCACCAAAACTACAACCGAACCCGCACAAGTTATATTTGAAGAACAGCCAGGAAAGCGAAAAAAATAACCGACTCATGGAAACCAAGCTCCTATATCAACCATTGAATGAAGTGGAAGCGGACGCCGTAGCCGTCGTCCTGTTCGAAGATGGCGAAGGCATCCCCGCCGTCAAGACTTGGCTAGACGAAATGCGCATCTCCGGCGAATTCGTAGCGAAGTCCGGCGAGACCGCCACCCTCCACCACCCCCAAGGCCTAAAAGCCAAACGCCTGATCGCCGTAGGCGGAGGCAAAAAAGAAAAGTTCACGGCCGCCTCACTACGCAAAGCCGTAGGCTCCGTAGTCCGCGCCGCCAAGCAAAAAGGCGTAAAGAAATTAGCCTGGATGCTCGATGCCGGCGACGCCGCAGCCGCCGTAGAAGGCGCCATCCTAGGCAACTACGAACCCAACATGAACAAGCCCTCGAGCGACGCCAAACCCCTCGAGTCCTTCTCCTTAGTAGCCCCCGCAAAATCCGCCGACCTAGAGTCCGCCCTCCAACGCGGCGTAATCTTAGCCGAATCCCAAAACTTCGCCCGCGACCTCGGCAACCAACCCGCCAACCTGATGACCCCCACCGTCATCGCCAAACAAGCCGAACAAATCGCCCACGACTTCCGCCTAGACATCGAAGTCCTGGACCGCGACCGCATGAAGCAACTAGGAATGGGCTCGCTCCTAGGCGTAGCCCAAGGCAGTGACGAACCCCCCGTAATGATCGTGCTCAAATACGTCCCCGCCACCGCCCCCAAATCCACCGATCACCTGGCGCTCATCGGCAAAGGCGTAACCTTCGACAGCGGAGGCATCTCCATCAAACCCGCCCAGGACATGGAGAAAATGAAGTACGATATGTGCGGCGCCGCCGCCGTCCTGGGAGCCATGCGCGCCATCGCGCAACTAAAACCCAACGTCTCCGTAACCGGCATCGTGCCCTCAGTAGAGAACATGGTCAGCGGCCGCGCCCAGCGCCCCGGCGACATCGTGAAATCCCTGTCCGGCAAAACCATCGAAGTCCTCAACACCGACGCCGAAGGCCGCCTGATTCTGAACGACGCCATCACCTACGCCAAACGCCTAGGCTGCACCCACCTTGTCGACGCCGCCACATTAACCGGAGCCATCGTAGTTGCTCTAGGCCACGTCCACACCGGAGCCTTCACCAACAACGAAGCCATGTTAGCCCGCGTCCTGGCCGCCGCCAAAGAAGAAGGCGAAAATATGTGGCCCATGCCCCTCGACGACGATTACAAGGAACTCCTCAAGAGCGCCTTCGCCGACCTCGCCAATATCGGCCCCCGTTGGGGTGGAGCCATCACCGCCGCTTGGTTCCTCCGCGAATTCGCCGAAGACACCCCGTGGGTTCACCTCGACATCGCCGGCACCGGATGGCTAGATGAGGCCGCCCCCAGCCTGGCCAAAGGACCCACCGGAGTCTGCGTCCGTACCTTCGCCCAGCTAGCCACCAGTTGGTCTAAATGACGAACATCCTAGCAGTAGGCGCCCACCCCGATGACATCGAGTTCGGCTGCGCCCACGTCCTGATCCAAGAGGTACGCAAAGGAAATCGCGTCAAGCTTTTAGTCCTGTCGAAAGGCGAAGCCGGCAGCAACGGCACCCCCGACACCCGCGAGTCCGAAGCCCGCGCCGCCGCCAAACTAATCGGAGCCGAAATCGACTTCCTGGACTTCGGAGGCGACTGCCACATCCTCCGCGCCCCCGAAAACGCCTTCAAACTAGCCTACGAAATCCGCAAATTCCAACCGTCCATCGTCCTAGCCCCCCACACCGCCGAAAACCAACACCCCGACCACGCCATAGTAGGCCACCTGGTCCGCGACGCCGCCCGCTTCGCCCGCTACGGCGGATTAGAATTCCTAAAAGGCTTTTCCCTAAAAGGCACCGCTCCCCACACAATAACGGCGCTCTATTACTACACAATTACCAAAGAATTCGGACCACCAGACATAGTAATAGACATAACCTCCGTCATTAAAGAATGGGAATCCGCCATGCAATGCCACGCCGGCCAAATGCAAACCCGCGGCTACATAGACCTCCGCCTATCCGCCGCCCGGCACCTGGGCCTCTCCATAGGCACCGAATACGCCGCCGCCCTCTACGCCAACGACCCCATCAGAATCGGAGCGTTATCGGACATCACCCTCTCCTCCCGCCACTTCTAGCAAGGTAGGAGACCGCTAGTCGCGCTCTTCCTGCTTTTAACCGCAAAATGGGGACAGTCCCGGATTTTCGCCGCCCTTGCGAAAACTCCGGCACTGTCCTATTTTTGCTCCACGCTGTATACTATCTCTCGCAAAGGAGCCCAAATGCGCCCACTCGTCCTAACCCTCTGCGCCCTAGCGTTGTTAGCCCAACAACCCAACAACCCCGCCCCCACCAAAGAAGCTATGTACCTAAGTGCCGCCCAAATCACCGCCACAGCCCAAGACCTGGCCTCTACCAAACAACTAACCCACCAGTTCTTCGCCGAAAAGTCGTACAACATGGAAGTCCGCCGCCTAGTGGGCCCCCAACCCATCCTCCTCCACTCCAAGAAAAGCGACTTCATGGTAATCCGCGACGGCGAAGGCCTCTTCATGACCGGCGGCGAACTAGTCAACGCCAAACCCGGCGGCGGCGACCCCGGCGACATGCGCGGCGACTCCATCCGCGGCGGCGCCTCCCGCGTCCTCAAACCCGGCGACGTCATGTTCGTCCCCGCCGGCATTCCCCACGGCTTCGTCTCCACCAACGATCACGTAACTTTCGTAATGACCCGCTACGACACCAAATAGCAAAATACTGCTCTACAAATAATCCCCATCCACACATCCAAGCAAAATGGGGACAGCTCCGGATTTTCGCCGCCCTTGCGAAAACTCCGGGTCTGTCCTATTTTTGCTCCCGAAGGACCGCCGATCGCCGGCTTGTCCTCCCTACTCCCGCTCCTCCAACCCCAAGTGCGCCGCCAACACCGGATCCAGCCTCTCCCCCCTCCCATCCCTCCTCCCACGAGCCAAATAAGCCCGAGCAAAACTAGCCCGCGGAGCCACCACTCCCCTCACCCCAGCACGAACCCTCTCCTCAACCGACTTCTGATCCATCCCCCCACCACCACTCTGCGTCGACCCCCATAACGGACTCTCAG
>CAVXEM010000019.1:0-107458 GCA_963760575.1 Bryobacterales bacterium | reverse complement strand
GGACTAAAGTCCGCGATTCTAACCTGGGGCACCACTTCTTAGGAGTTCGTGTACGGCGTCGCCGATCGCAATCGCCGTGCCGGCATCATTGAGCAACTCACACTGGCGGAGAGTTTCGAGCGCCGCTGCCTGGGCCGCAGGCCAGTCTTTCTCTAAGACCGAGATGGCGGCTTTGGCTTTGGCCAGACCGCAGCGGTAGGAGGCGCCGCGCGACTTGGCGGACAATCCTGCTTCCAGCCAACGGCTTGCCGCTTCCAGGTCGCCTCGGCATTTCGCTTCAAACCACGCGGCCTCCAGGTACCATATCCCCGCCGTCTCGACCGGTAATTTCTGGGATAACACTTGTCGCAATGCGGCCTCTGCTTCATCGATTCGCCGCGAATCGATAAGCCAGTTGTAGAGCAGCGCCTGTGCCGCGCGACCATCCGGCGACCCGTCAGTAGGACCTGACAAGCGTGCCATTAAATTGATGTCCCATTCGCGCGGGCGAAGGCCGCCGTGAGAGGCCGTCACAAGCAGTAATATCGTGCAATAGCGTTCGGATTCCGCGCCGCGCCGCAACAATATTCGCAGGCGCTGACCGTCAGTGACGAATTGCCAATTCGCCCGGGGGATAGAATTTAACAAGCCTAAAAACAGCGAACACGCGCCGATCATGTTCAACTGAGTATTCGACCATTCGGGTAAACTCCTTCTGGTGGCCGTCGCGAGGGCTAGTGCTGCGCCTCCGGCCAGCAGCGAAGCAACCGGCCCTGCGACGACGTAGGTAATGGTTCGCTCCCTTAGCCGACTTGTCCCATCAGGAACGCCGGCTACAAAACCGGAGAGTTTGGTTTTTTCTAGCCATCCCAGCCGCCAGCCCCCCCGTTTTCGATAAAGCTTAAATGGTTTCACGGCGAACACCAGGAGTCGAAATCCCGCCCAGACTCCGCCTAGGGCGTGGCCCGCCTCGTGAAATGCGATCGAAATCCAAAGCGCAACTGCGAATTGGACCAGGTGTCCAGGGGTGAGCTTCGGCAGCTGGACATCGAATCGCACTAAAACGATTCCCAACAGAACTCCGCTCCCCACGCTGAGCCAGAAGCGCTTTGGTGTCATTCCCAAGACTTGGCGCTGGGACCGCTTCAACGAGTCGCGACCGGGTTCCCGGGTTTGGAGATCGCTGAGGTCCCCGCTGGGGCGGTTCGGCACGCGCCGAGTATAACAAATCGGATCGTAAGGCGAGTAGGCTTTCAGGAACGCCGATCACATAAGGATTTTTCGCCTTAGATTATCAGTTTGGTACTCCCTACGCCCGGGGTTATCGATAAGATAGTTATAGTTATGTCCGCTTCGACAGAACCCGCGGTCCGCGCCGTAGGCCTATCTAAGGTCTACCGCTCCGGCGATGCCGATCTAGTGGTCTTCTCCGGCCTCAACCTGGAAGTCGCGCAAGGCGAAAAGCTGGCCCTAGTAGGCGAGTCGGGAAGTGGAAAAAGTACATTGCTTCATCTACTTGGAGGTCTGGACAGGCCAACGGAGGGTGCGATATACTTCGGGCAGAATGACATTTGCCAGCTACCGGCGAACCAGCTTGCGGAATTCCGCAACCGGGAACTGGGCTTTGTCTGGCAGATTCACTCCCTGCTGGCCGAATTCACGGCGCTCGAGAACGTGATGATGCCCCTGCTGATACGCGGTCAGAGCCAGCAGGAAGCAGAACCCGTATCGATGGCGCGTTTGGAGGAGGTCGGTTTACGCAACCGGGCCACTCATCGCGCAGGCGAACTTTCCGGCGGCGAACAACAGCGCGTGGTTTTGGCGCGCGCCCTAGCGGGCAATCCCAGCGTGTTGCTGGCCGATGAACCCACCGGCAGTCTTGATTTTAAAACCGGCGAAATGATTATGGATCTGCTTGACGAATTGCATCGATCCCGCCGCCTGACATCCATCCATGTCACTCACAATCTGAACTTTGCGCATCGTGCGGACCGTGTTGTCACGCTCGAAAGAGGGCAGTTGGTCGCGGCCAGCCATCTGCTTGAATCCGTGGCCCTGGGGAATCCGTCTAATACTAACGAGGGCACTCAACATGTTTGAACGTTATACCGAGAAAGCTCGGCGTGTCATCTTTTTTGCGCGTTATGAGGCCAGCCAGTTCGGCAGCCCTTGTATCGAGACCGAGCACTTGCTGCTGGGTTTGCTGCGCGAAGATAAGGCGCTCGCCAACCGCTTTCTGCGATCCAGCGCGTCGGTGGAATCCATTCGCAAGCAGATCGAGGCGCACACGACGCTGCGCGAAAAGGTTTCGACCTCGGTTGATCTGCCCTTGAGCCACGAGTGCAAGCGCGTCCTCGCGTATGCCGCGGAGGAAGCCGAGCGTCTCAACCACAAGCACATCGGCACGGAACATTTGTTGCTCGGGTTGCTGCGCGAAGAGAAATGCTTTGCCGCCGACATCCTGCATGAACGCGGCCTGCGCCTGACGCAGGTGCGCGACGAGATCCAGCGCTCAAGTTCGGAAAAAGTATCCTCAAATCGCCCCAAGGAAAGTTCTCTACTGAGCGAGTTTAGCCGCGATCTTACGCAGGCGGCCATGGACGGGTTACTCGATCCCTTGATCGGCCGTGACACGGAACTCGATCGCGTCATTCAGATCCTCTGCCGCCGGACGAAGAACAACCCGGTGCTGATCGGAGAGCCCGGCGTCGGCAAGACCGCCATCGTCGAAGGCCTGGCACAGAAAGTGGCCGATGGCGACGTGCCGTCGTTCCTCGCCGACAAGCGCATCCTGGCTTTGGATCTTTCGCTGATCGTCGCCGGCACCAAGTACCGCGGACAGTTTGAAGAACGTCTCAAGACCATCATGAAGGAGTTGATGGAGAATCAGAACGCCATCATCTTCATCGATGAGTTGCACACGCTAGTGGGCGCTGGCTCGGCCGAAGGCTCGCTCGACGCCGCTAACATTCTGAAGCCCGCCCTATCGCGCGGCGAGATTCAATGCATTGGCGCGACCACGCCTTCGGAATACCGCAAGTCGATCGAGAAGGACCGCTCGCTCGAACGCCGCTTCCAGGCCGTGAAAGTTCCGCCTCCGAACGAGGAAGACGCCACGCGAATTCTGTTCGGCATTAAAGAACGTTACGAGAAGTTCCACGCCGTAGCTTATACAGATGAGGCCATCGAGAACGCCGTGCACGCGTCCGTTCGTTTCATCCCCGACCGCTTCCTGCCCGACAAAGCCATCGATCTGATCGACGAAGCCGGCGCGCGCGTGAAGCTGCGGCAGACCACGCTCCCTGGCGAAGTCGCCGACATCCAGAAGCGCATCAAGTTCATCGTGCACCGCATGGAGAACGCCATCGCGAACCATGAGTTCGAGAAAGCGCGCTTCTATTCCGACGAAGAACGCAAGGAACGCGAGAACCTGCGGCTGCTGCGCGAAAAATACAACCTGGACGACACCTCGACGGGCGTCGTGACCAAGGACGACATCGAAGACGTGGTCGCGCGCTGGACCGGCGTCCCGATGACCGCGATCAAGGAAGAAGAAGTTTCGAAGCTCCTGCGCATTGAAGAAGAGCTGCACCACCGCGTGATCAGCCAGGAGAAAGCCATCTCCGCGCTGGCCCGCGCCATTCGCCGCTCGCGCGCGGGACTGAAGTCTCCCAAGCGTCCCGCGGGTTCGTTCCTGTTCCTGGGACCGACGGGCGTCGGCAAAACCGAAGTCGCCCGCGCCTTGGCCGAGTTCTTATTCGGCAGCGAGAAATCGCTGATCCGCTTCGATATGTCCGAGTTCATGGAAAAGCACTCGGTGTCGAAGTTGATCGGTTCGCCTCCCGGATACGTGGGCTACGAAGAGGGCGGCCAGTTGACCGAGCGCGTGAAGCGCGCGCCCTACTCCATCATCCTGCTCGATGAAATCGAGAAGGCGCACCCGGATGTCTACAACATCCTGCTGCAGGTGTTTGAAGACGGCCAGTTGACCGACGGCCTCGGCAACACGGTGGACTTCAAGAACACCATCATCATCATGACTTCGAACCTGGGCGCGCGCTTCCTCGACAAGCGCAGCCCCATGGGCTTCTCCGCCCCGGGCAGCGGCGTGCCGGCCAAGGTGGAAGATCAGGTGATGAGCGAAGTGAAGAAGGCGTTCAATCCGGAATTCCTGAACCGCCTGGATGAGACCATCCTATTCACCTCGCTCACCGACGAGGATCTGCTCAAGATCATGCATCTGCTGTCCGACCAGCTCAACAAGAACCTGGTCGCCAAGCAGATCAAGCTGCGCCTCAACGACGACGCGGCGAAATACATCATCGACAAGACGCTGACGGACCGCAGCTATGGCGCCCGTCCCCTGCGCCGCGCGCTGCAGAAGTACATCGAGGATCCGCTCAGCGAAGCGCTGATTCAAGGCTCGCTGCCGCGCCCGTCCGAGCTCGAAGTTTACCTGGGCGAGGGCGGCATTTTCGTTCGCCAGTTGCAGGAGGAGCCGGTAGGCGTTGCCGAAGGTGGCGTAGCCGAAGCTCCGCTGCCGATGCCCGGCACCGCGCTGTACTTATTCGAATAGATTATTTTTGGGGCCAATATCCCAGGCGCACGCGGATCGCCGCGTCCGGATGCGAAGGAATCGCCACCTGAATCTGGTGGAATCCGTCCTTCGCGCTGGGCGTGGGCGTGAAGCTCAGCAGATACTGGCTATGAAGCTCTTCGCCGGCGCGCGAGATTACGTTCTCCAGTGACCCGAGCGTAAGAAACGACAGATGCCGCCCGCCCGTCGTGCGCGCCAGCGCATCGGCCACATTAGCTTTGCCGATACGCGCCAGTTCCTGAAGCGCCGCCCAGGATATTCACGTTGTCATCGCCGCCGGGCATCGAGGGGCTATTTGAAGGACTCGACAAAAACGTCGAACCTTGCACCGAATAAGTCGCCGCATACACCGCCACGCCCGCGCGCTGCGCCTGTTCGATCACATCGCTGAGTTTGCTCTTGCTGCCACGGTCGCGCGACTCGCTCAGGATCAGCATCACACGCCGGTTATTGGGAGAGCGCGTGTCCAGCATTCTTATCCCCTTCGGCCACCGCGTCGATCAGGCGTGCCGTGCGAATACTGCGGCTGCGGGTTCTTTTGAAACGCGGCGCTGATCAGGTCCGAGTCCGGAGTAAAATCCGTGCGGACCCGAATTTCATCGTCGAACTCGATCACCGCCGCCTGGCCACGCTGGCCGATCACCAGCGGTTTGATCAATCCGCCCACACGCTCAATCCGCGCCAGCGCCGGCGCTGAAATCCCGCTGGCTTGGATCAGCACCATGAGCGACACCGGAGCCAGCACCGTGTCCGACGTGTCCATCCTGATTTTCTGCGGCACGCCGTCGTCGGTCAGCCGGAAATCGTCCACCGAAAGCCCGTCGATGAAGTTCCCCTTCTTGTCGGTCACCGTGACCGGCGCCAGCACCAGCGGCACATTCGCGCGAATGGTGGAGTTGTCCGGTTCCTGTGCAAGCAGCGGGAAAAGCAATGCCGCTGCGGCGAGAACGGAAAACGAGCGGAGCACGTACTTATGGGACGCCCCCGCCCGCCCCACCGTTACGTTAGGCAACCGTCACTTCCGCTTATTGCCCGGATGATCCGCCAGTTCGTCGTCGTAAAAGGCGGTGGTATTGGCGTTGGGATCCTCCGGCAGCATGGTCTTGCTCCAGGCTTCGTAGTCGGCCGCGAGTCTGTGATACACTTCCGGCTGCCGGTCCTTCAAATTGGCGCGTTCCAGCGGATCGTCCACCACGTTAAACAGGAAAGTGTTCTCGTTGATCTTGAGCCACTTCATGTCGCCATCGCGCGTGGCCCGCTGCGCGTTGTAGCGGTAGCGCCAGTACAATTTGCGCGGAACCAGCGCCGCGTTCTGCGTCAGCGCCGGCAGCAGATTTATTCCGTCCAGCGGATACGTGGGATCGGCCTGCGCGCCGGCAGCCGCGAGGAACGTCGGCACCCAATCCATCGTAATGGCGACTTGATCGGTGGTGCTGTGCGGCTTGATATGTCCTGGCCAGCGCGCGATTGCCGGAATGCGCAGTCCGCCTTCGAGCAGATCCAGCTTTTTCCCCGTGAACGGCCAGGTGTCCGAAAAACGTTCGCCACCGTTGTCGCTGGTGAAAATCACGATGGTGTCTTTCGCGATGCCGTTGGTGTCGAGCGCCTTCAGGACGCGGCCCACTTGCAGATCCAATTGCGTGACCATGCGCCCGTAAGTCTTGAGCGAACCGCCGTCGAAGTCGAACTCCGATGTGAGGCCGCGCGACTCGGCTTCATCCTCAGGGCCCTCCCAAGGCCAGTGCGGAGCGTTAAAATGCAGGCTCAGAAAAAACGGCTGCTTGGATTTTGCATAGTCGCCGATCACTTTCACCGCACGGTCGCCGAGAAGATCCGTCAGATACCCGGCTTGATGGACTTTGGCATCGTCATCCCACAAATCCTCGGTATCCGTGCTCGCAATCCCATACTTATGCGTGAAATAATCCAGCGAGCCGCCGCGGAAACCCCAGAAGTGGTCGTAGCCGCTCTGCAATGGCCCGATAAGTCGGCAGTCTGCCGAGGTGCCACTTGCCGATCAACGTGGTCCCATAGCCCACCTTCTTCAACAGTGACGGTAACGTTGGGTGTGTCGGCGGCAGTCCCGTTTTCCGGTTGTTGCTCAAGATCGGTTCTTCCAGGCCTACCGCCAACCGGTATTGATAGCGGCCCGTGATCAGCGCCGTGCGTGTGGCCGAGCACACAGACGAATTCGCGTATGCCTGCAGAAACCGGACACCGCTCGCCGCGAGGCCGTCGATGTTGGGCGTGCGATATTCGCGCCGCCCGTAGCAGGAAAGGTCCGCGTACCCCATGTCGTCCGCCATAATGTAGACGATGTTCGGCTTGGGGTCAGCCGCTCGCAGCGGCGAAACCATTGCCAGCGGCACACCCGCGGTGGCCGCCAGCGCACGCCGGCGTGTGATCGACGATTTCATTTTCTTTTCTCCCTCACATGCCCGCTGATCCAATCGGCGATCACACCGGCGATTTCTAGATTATTTTTCTCCAGCATCATCATGTGGCCGTTACCGTGAATCCCGCGGCTCGCCAGCGGGACAAAGTCATTCGTAACCCCGGCCTGCGTCAAGTACTGCGAAGTGCAGTGATCGTAGGGCGCATGATAGGAGGCCTCCGCCGTCACGATCATTACCGGGATTCCAGCTAAGCGCGGCAATTTGTGCGGGACACTCGCAAACCAGCATGCTTCGAGGCCCGTGCCCTGCGGCTTTTCTTCACGCTTCGGGGCCAGATCCGCCGCCTCGTGAACAGAAGGTTCATAGGTCAGCGGCGCGTCACCGATGCCCCACCGGCGCGCCAGTGCTCCGGTTGCCGCCGGCACCGCGCCGTAAAATGGAGGCCCGTTCGGCTCCACTGCGACGATCCCTTTTACCAGTTCCGGTACGTCATCCGCGATCTCCCAGCCAAAGGGCCCCGAACGCGAATGGGTTAACAGAATCGCAGGTCCGATGCGCCGCAGCAGCGCCGCGCCCGCCGCACGGTTGGCTGCATCCATCGCCGCATTGTCCGTCATCGACGGATTTTGCGATGCTCGAAATTGCTCGAATACCGGATCGCCATGCATGCCAGTCCCCGGCCATTGCGTATGCAAGCGAGCCTGCGGCCACAGGTTATATTTTTCGATCCTTGTGAATTGGCGTTCGATCGTTTCCACCGGCGCCATTGTGAGCGGTCCATCTGCCGCCGCGTTGTACGCCGACCTGCCGCGGGCCGCCTGATCCACCACATACACCGCAAACCCGCGCCGCACGAAATACTCCGCCCATCCTTCACGATCGTCCGGCGTTCCCAGAAAGTTACTGCCGTTCTGAAATTGCCCGTGAATCATCACAATCGGATAGGGAGCCGTGACCTTGGCTGGGATTTGATATTCGACGAACATGGCATCAGCTAGTGTCATGCCGGCTTCCCGTCCGCCCACGTAGAAAAATCCCTGCTTGGCGATCAGCAGCGGTTGCGCCGCAGCCGTCACCGCCGCCAGAATCGTCACGGCATTTCTCCACGCAGTCATTTTGCTAGTCTACAACTTGTAATGTCAGACCGACTAGAAGAACTCGAGCGCCGCCACGCCGCCGCCGAAGCGGGCGGTGGAGAAGAGCGCCGCGCGCGCCAGCACGCCGAAGGGAAACTCTCCGCCCGCGAACGTATCGACCTGCTGCTCGACGAAACTACCTTCGAGGAAACCGACAAACTGGTCCGCCACCAATGCCACGACTTCGGCATGGACGAACAAGTGATCGACGGCGACGGCTTCGTCACCGGCTACGGCCTGATCCACGGCCGCCCTGCCTACGTCTTCGCGCAGGATTTCACTGTCTTCGGCGGCTCGCTCTCCGAAGCCAACGCGCGAAAAATCGTAAAGATCATGGACCTCGCGCTCAAGACCGGCGCGCCCGTCATCGGCCTGAACGATTCCGGCGGCGCTCGCATCCAGGAAGGCGTCCGTTCGCTCGCCGGCTACGCGGATATTTTCCTGCGCAACACGCTCTCCAGCGGCGTTA
Source organism: Bryobacterales bacterium (assembly GCA_963760575.1). Classification (GTDB taxonomy): domain Bacteria; phylum Acidobacteriota; class Terriglobia; order Bryobacterales; family Bryobacteraceae; genus Palsa-187. The sequence goes on along the minus strand of CAVXEM010000019.1, from coordinate 98,881 downwards.
TCCCGCAGATCTCCGCCATCATGGGCCCGTGCGCCGGCGGTGCGGTTTACTCTCCTGCCCTCACCGATTTCGTCTTCATGGTGGACAAGACCAGCTACATGTTTGTCACGGGACCCGACGTCATCAAGACCGTGACGCACGAAGACGTCTCCAAAGAAGCGCTGGGCGGGGCCGCCACGCACAACTCCGTGAGCGGCGTGGCGCACTTCCAATCTCACGACGACGCCGAGTGCCTACGTAGCATTCGCGAGTTAATGAGTTACCTGCCGCAAAACAATCGCGACGAAGCGCCGCGCGGCGACACAGACGACCCAATCGACCGCCAGGATCCTGAACTTGATTCCATCGTCCCGGCCGCGTCAGATCAGCCCTACGATATCAAGGACGTCATTCGCCGCGTAGCCGATCACGGTCAATTCTTCGAAGTCCACGAACATTGGGCGCGCAATATCGTGATCGGTTTCGTGCGCATGGATGGCCGCAGCGTGGGTGTAGTGGCCAATCAACCCGCGCACCTGGCCGGCTGCCTGGATATCGATTCCTCCGTCAAGGGTGCGCGCTTCGTGCGCTTCTGCGACGCCTTCAACATTCCACTTCTGACTTTCGAAGACGTCCCCGGCTTCCTGCCCGGCACCGCGCAGGAATTCGGAGGCATCATCCGCCACGGCGCGAAGCTTCTCTACGCCTACGCGGAAGCCACTGTGCCGAAAATCACCGTAATCACGCGCAAAGCCTACGGCGGCGCTTATTGCGTAATGGGCTCTAAGCATCTGCGCACCGACGTGAACCTGGCGTGGCCCACCGCCGAAATCGCCGTCATGGGAGCCGAAGGCGCAGTGAATATCGTCTATCGCCGAGAAATCGCGTCAGCCGAAAATCCCGACGCCGTCCGGACCGCGAAATTAGACGAGTTCCGCGAGCGCTTCGCCAGCCCCTTCATCGCAGCAGAAAACGGTTTCGTCGACGACGTAATCGAGCCCCACCAAACCCGCCCGCGCGTAATCCGCGCCCTGCGCATGCTCGAAACGAAGGTGGACACCATGCCCCGCAAAAAGCACGGCAACATCCCGTTATGATGCTTCCGCCGCCAACTTTTCAAAAAACTTCTTGATCATGGTCTTGGCGGTGCCGTCAATCAGCCGCTGCCCCACCGCAGCGATGGTCCCACCCACCTGCGCATCGCCGTCGTAAGCGACCTCAGTGCCGCCGGCGACGCTGCTCAGCCTCAGCAACCCGTCCCCCTTGACGAAACCAATCCGTCCAGTCCCCTCCACCACCAATCGGAAACTAGAAGGAGGTAACTGCTCCGTGATCCGTACTTTCCCCTCGAAAGCCCCCGACAAACTCGCCAGCGCCATCTTCATCTTCATGCGGTATTCATCAGGCCCGATCTTTTCGAGACTCTCGCACCCAGGGATGGCCCGCGCCAACACTTCCGGGTCCTGCATTACTTCGTAAGCACGCTCCTGCGGAAGCGGCAGAGTATAAGTTCCCGAAATCTTCACCCGTTAAGCCTTCAACGCCGCCGCGAGCGCACGCCCTGCGTGGACCACCGCCAGATGCTTGCGATAGTCCGCCGAAGCATGCAGATCTGCATTCGCATCCGCGCCCTGCGTCACCAGACCCGCCGCCCGTGCGATATCTTCAGGAGAACCCGCCGAGCCTTCCAGCGTCTTCTCGGCCGCCGTCGCGCGATAGCCGATGTTCGACAATCCCGTCACGCCGATGCGCGCGAACGTGACTTTCCCGCCGCTGCGCCTAACCCGCGCGGCGATGCCCACGATGGCGAATCCACTAGCCGGATGCGCCATCTTCTGATAATTCGTCCCAGTTCCCGCCGCTTCCACCGGGACCACAATCTCGCGAATGATCTCGCCCGCTTCAAGCGCCGTCGTGAAGGAATCGAGGAAGAAATCCGCGGCACTCACCGTGCGCTCACCCTTCGCGCCGCGAATCACGATCTTCGCTTCGAGCGCCTGTAGAGCCGCCGGATAATCCGCCGCCGGATCCGCATGCGCGACGCTTCCACCCATGGTGCCCATGTTGCGCACCTGCACGTCGCCAATGGCCGCAGCCGCCGCCGACAGCAGCGGGCACTTCGCGCGCACCAGCGCCGAGCTTTCGACAGCATAATGCGTAGTGGTCGCGCCGATATGCAGCGCTCCGCCTTCTTCGCGAATATAATTCAGATCTTTGATGCGGCCTAAGTCCACCAGATGCTCGGGAGCCGCCAGCCGCAGCTTCATCATCGGGATCAGACTCATTCCCCCGGCCAGTACTTTCGCTCCGCCCCCTGCCAGCTTCACAGCCTCATCGAGCGTCTTCGGCGCCGCGTATTCGAACGTTTGCGGAATCATGTTAGTTCTTGCCTCCCGCCACAAGCTTCCAGATTTTCTCCGGCGTCAACGGCATATCGATGTGCCGCACACCCAAGTGCGACAGCGCATCGACGACGGAATTAACCACCGCCGGCGAACAACCGATCGTGCCCGCCTCGCCCACACCCTTCACGCCCAGCGGATTCACGGGCGAAGGCGTAATCGTGTGGTCGCTCTCGATCCACGGCATCATGTGCGCGCGCGGCATCGCATAATCCATAAACTCGCCTGTGAGCAACTGGCCGTTATCGTCGTAGACGGCTTCCTCCCACAGCGCCTGCCCCAACCCTTGCGCGACACCGCCGTGTACTTGTCCGTCGACGATCAGCGGATTCAAAATGTTGCCGCAATCGTCCACCGCCACGTAGCGCCGCACTTTCACTTGTCCGGTATCGGTGTCGATATCCGTTACCACCAGGTGCGCACCGAAGCCGAATGTGAAGTTCGGCGGCTCCCAAAAATGCGTCGAATTCAATCCGGGCTCCGTGTTCGGCGGCAATTTCAAGGCGCGATAAGAAGCGCCCGCGATTTCCACCAGTGACTTGGATTTACCAGTCTTGTTGCACGTCACCTGTCCATTGGCGAAAGACACATCGTCCGATTCGAGCAGCATCGCGCCGAACTTCTTGATCTTCGTCCGCAACTCCTGCAACGCAAAATACAGCGCCGTCCCACCGATCGCCGTGCCGCGGCTGCCGAAGGTGCCAATGCCGTACTGTACAATCGCCGTGTCGCCGCGCAGCACCAGGATGTCGTCGATATCCACGCCGAGTTCATCCGCCGCGATCTGCGCGAAGGTAGTCTCTTCGCCCTGCCCGTGGTGGCAGATCCCGGTCAGGATCGTGACCTTGCCCGACGGCTCGATCTTCACCGTCGCGCTCTCCCACCCTCCAGCAGGAGTCGCCGGGGATGGCCCGATGCCGCAAATTTCACCGTAGGTGCAAATGCCGATACCCATCAGCTTGCCCTGCTTGCGTGCTTCCGTCTGCTCGGCACGCAGCTTTTGATAATCCACCGTGGCCAGCGCCTTCTCGAGCGGAGCCGCGTAATTGCCCGAGTCATACATCAGCCCGGTCGCAGTCGGGAACGGAAACTCTTCGTTGTGCACGAAGTTCTTCAAGCGAATCTCGGCCGGATCGATCTTCAGTTCGTCCGACAGAATATCTACCATGCGCTCGATCCCGTGCGTCGCTTCCGGACGCCCCGCCCCGCGATACGCGTCCGTGGGAACGCAGTTGGTGAACGCACCCACAATATCGGCGCGGATGTTTTTGGTCCGGTACAGCCCGGGCATCATCAGCACGCTCAACGTCGGAATCACCGGCGTCAGCAACTGATGATAAGCGCCCAGATCCTGGATCAATTTCAGTTTGATACCAAGGATGGTCCCGTCTTTCTTAGCCGCGAGCTCGAAATAATCCACGTGGCCGCGCCCCTGAATCGTGCACAGGAAATTCTCGCGCCGCGATTCGATCCACTTCACCGGCTTGCCGATCTGCATCGCCACGAAGCCCATCAACGCTTCTTCCGCGTAGATATTCAGCTTGCTGCCGAAGCCGCCGCCGACCTCAGGCGTGATCACACGCATGCGATTTTCTTCCAGACCCAGCATCCCCGCCACCAGCGTACGCACCAGATGCGGCACCTGCGTGGATGTGTACAGATTCAACTGCCGATCCGCGCCGCGCCACTCCGCCACTACCCCGCGCGTCTCCATCGCCGATGGAATCAAGCGCTGGCTGGTAATGCGCTGTTTCACAACAACGTCCGCTTCGGCGAAGGCTTTGTCAACATCGCCGCCTTCCTGGTGATAGTTGAACGCGACGTTATCGGGCCACTCCGGATGCACCGGTGGCGCGCCGGCTGCGATCGCCTTCTCGGGATCGGCTACAGCCGGCAGCACGTCCCAGTCGATTTCTATTTTCTCGGCAGCGTCGCGCGCCAGATATTTGTCCGTCGCGACAACCACTGCTACCGGATGGCCCACGAAGTATACGCGGTCCGTCGCCAGAATGTAATGATGCGGCACTCGCAGCCCCGGAAGCGAACCTCCACACGGCACCGGACCAACCTTCGCCGTATCCTTACCGGTATAAATCGCGGCGACGCTTGGCGTTTCAGCGGCCGCCTTGGTATCGATCGAGCGAATCCGCGCCGCCGCGTGCGGGCTGCGGACGATCGCCGCATAGTGCATGCCCGGCATCTGAATGTCATCGACGTAGGTCGCCGTGCCGGTGATCAGCCGCGGGTCTTCGCGCCTGCGAATGCGCTTGCCGACCAGTTTTTCAACCTGTGTGATGGTGCTTGCCATAGCAGTCTCCTACTCGCCTATTTACTTCCCGGTCCCGCCGCCGCAGCCGCAGCCCGCACCGCATTCACGATGTGCTGATATCCGGTGCACCGGCACAGGTTGCCGTCGATCCCATGGCGGATCTCCGCATCCGTCGGATGCGCATTGCGATCCAGAATCTGCTTGGACGCCATAATCATTCCCGGCGTACAGAAACCGCATTGTGCGCCATGCTGGTTCCAAAAGGCCTCCTGCATCCCGTGCAGTTTCCCGTCCTGCGCCAGACCTTCAATAGTAGTCAGATTCGCGCCGTCCGCCTGCACCGCGAACATACTGCAACTCTTCACGGCCTTGCCGTCGAGCTCAATGGTACAGGCCCCGCACAGCGATGTTTCACATCCCACGTGCGAGCCCGTGAGCCCAGCCACATCGCGCAAATAGTGGATCAGCAGTAGCCTGGGTTCGACGTCATTGGAATATTTTTTGCCGTTGATGGTGAGGTTGATTTTCATGCCGGCTTTGAAGATATCAAACTTGGCCCGGAAAACAAAAGGGGCGTGCCGCAACACGCCGCCCGCTTGATAGACTATAAAGGTTTATGCCCTCCGGCGAGCAACAGCTCCGCGAAGACATCGTCTCTACGGGCCGGATGATGTACGAACGCGGTTGGATCGCGGCCAATGACGGCAACCTTACGGTGCGCCTGGACCGCGAGCGTATCCTCGCCACCCCGGCCGGCGTCTGCAAAGGCCGCATGCATGCCGAGGATCTCATCGTGTGCGATAACGCCGGCAACAAGATCGCGGGCGCTGGCGAGCGCACTACCGAAATGGCGATGCACGTCGCGATCTACGATAACCGACCGGACATCCATTCCGTGGTCCACGCGCATCCGCCGATTTCAACCGGGTTCGCGGTCGCCGGCCGCGCCCTCAATTTGGGACTAATGCCGGAGTTGATCGTCTCCATGGGATCGGTGCCGCTAGCCGAATACGGCCTGCCAGGAACGCCCGCGCTGGTTGACGGGATGCTGCCCTACGTGGGGAAATTCAACGCCATCCTGCTGGCCAACCACGGCGCCGTTTGCTACGGCGAGAATGTCTCCCAAGCCTACGCCCGTATGGAGACGTTGGAGCACCTGGCCCGCATAGCATTGGTCGCCGAAATGTTAGGCGGCCCCAGGGTCCTGCCGCGCGCCGAAATCGAAAAACTATTTGAAGCGCGCACCCGCTACGGTGTCAACGTTCCCAATCATTTCGAGCCCGGCAGTCCCATGGCCGCCGAGGACATGCCGGATCCAGGCGAAAAACTGGAAGTGACGCGCCAGCAGTTACTAGCCTTAATTGACGAAGCCCTGCGCGTCCGCGGCGTGGTCTGAACTAATGAGCCCTAAAAAGCGAGAAGGGGAACGTGTAACCGTTCCCCTTCGCCGCGTCGTTCTGGTATGACTCTGGAATCTTGACTTCTTGGTCCCCTTCTCAGCGGGGACTTTCAGCTTATCACTTTGTGCCCAAGTTGCGCGGCCCCGCCGGAACTGCTTCCAAGGCGGCACCTGTAAATGGAATAAACACCACCCGGTTCCGTCCCTGGCGCTTGGCTGCATACAGCGCGTCGTCGGCCACGCGGATCAGCGCCTCTTCGGTGGCAGTGATGCCCGGCACCCAAGCCGTGGCTCCGAAACTGCACGTGACCAACTGGGTCTCTTCGTTGAACGACATGGGATCGTTGGCCAGCGCCTCGCGCATCCGTTCCGCCTGCCTCTCGGTGACGTTCACATCGCAGCCCGGCAGCACGATCAGGAATTCCTCGCCGCCGTAGCGCCCGATCGCATCGTAAGGACGGATCGAGCCCGACATACGCCGCACAAATTCCCGCAGCACCGCATCGCCCGCGAAATGTCCGTAAGTGTCGTTTACGGACTTGAACTTATCCAGATCCGCCAGCACCAAGCCCACCGGCCGGTTCTCGCGCGCCCCACGCTGCAATTCGCGGCTCAAAATATCCAAAATCGAGGACCGGTTCCAGATTCGCGTAAGGAAGTCCTTGGTAGCCTGATCGCGCAGCTCCTCGCGCGCCGAAATCAATTCGTGCTGCAGTTCCAGAATGCGCACTCCCGGGCGCAGCCGCACTTGCAATTCGTGCTGATCGAACGGCTTGGTCAGGTAGTCGTCCGCCCCGGATTCCATCCCTTCAATCAAGTCCTCACGCTGGCTCTTGGAACTTAACAGCAGGATATAGGTATAGATATCCTTGTCCTTGGCGGTCGCGCGGACCCTGCGGCAAACTTCCGGCCCGGTCAGCCCCGGCATCATCCAATCCAGAATCGCGATCTTGGGCGCGTTTTCGGATTGCAGAATCTGCCATGCTTCGTTTCCGTCGCAGGCCACCACCACTTCGTAGCCCCACCGGCGCAAAGTTGCGTCCAGCAGATGCCGCGAAACAATGCTGTCGTCTGCAATCAGAATTTTCATGCGTGCAATCTAATTATACGGGCGGAACCTGCCGCCTCCCCACCCCTTGTATATCGGCTGGATTCGGACAAATAGTCAGGATCTTGCTAGGCTTAGAGGATGCTGGAGCACGCTCCCGCAGCCCCGCGGTCTATCCTGGTTCTGCGCCATGAACGTTTTGAACACTTGGGCTACTTTGCGGATATCCTGAACGATCTGCACATCCCTTTTGTTTATAGCGATTTGAATGACAAACTCGACCTTGGACGCCACGACGGCCTGATCGTCATGGGAGGCCCTCAATCGGCCAACGACCCTGACATGTCAGCCGAAATGCATTTCATCCAACAGGTGATCGACAAAAAGTATCCCGTCCTCGGCATCTGCCTGGGCGCGCAGTTGATCGCCAAAGCGCTCGGCGCCGACGTGTATCGCAATCGCGAAAAGGAAATCGGTTGGGCGCCAGTTCATTTCACCGGGAGCGCGCAGAATGACCCGCTGCTCGGCGGCCTCGATTCCCCCAGCACGTTTTTTCACTGGCACAGCGAGACCTTCACGCAACCCCCGGGAACCGAACTGCTGGCTTACTCCGACAAATGCCGCCAGCAGGCCTTTCGCTATCGCAATTCGGTTTACGGCATCCAGTTCCATCCCGAAATCACGCCCGAGATGATCGTCGACTGGTCCGCTCAGCCCGCCAACTGCGGCGACGTCGACACCCTGGCAGCGCCCATCGATCCCCACGCTGCCGCCACCGCTCCTCTGGCACGCCATGTTCTCGAAGGCTGGCTCGGTACGTTCTAGGGCAAGTGACAAAGCCCGCTTGCTATCGCGCGCGGTTCCGTACAGACAGCGGTTGCACAGAACCGCGCCCGAAGGAAGCGGACGGTGTTCTGGAGAGAACACGTACTCCCATTCCGTTCCCCAGCCTCTCATTTGCGAGTTCGCGATAGCGGTAGGCGGCCGTGCTCGAACTACTCGCGCTTTCGGCTTCGGTTAGATAGCGGAGGGGCGCGGACGCTGGAATACGCTGCACCACCTGCGCCAGCCCGCTAAGCATCGCGTGCTCGGCAGGCGTCATGGATCTTCTGACCAGCACCCCACGCCCCTCAATCATCAGGAAAGGCCGATCGCGATATTGCGCGTCGCACTGCTCGAGGGAATTGGGACATGGGATCGAACGGAATGGCGCCGGTGTATTCGAATTCGAAAAGATCGCCTGACAGGGGTACAACAGGCCCGCTGAGAGCACTGCCTGTGAAAGCTTGTCCGTTCCCAGACCATGCACCGCATCGTCGTCGGGCAAATCCCACGGTGAACCTTCGGAAATCTCCGCCAGCGTGGTGTAATCCGCCGGATGTGCCTGCCGCGGACGAATCGCCAGCCGCCGCCCCACTTCGCCGAGGAGATTTCCCGCCTCTCTACAGTCTTTCCCTCCGATCACCAAGCCATGATTCCCCAAAATAAATACGTCGGCACCGCGAGCGCCGACGGTTCCCTGGATCTCCCGCGATAGCGGCAGCCCGGACGCGACGTACGGAATCCAGTGCCACCGTAGACCGTTCAGCCGTTCCTGTAATTGCGTCTGGGCGTCGCTGCGTACCGCCCAGGCAATGGTATCGACGCAATGTACGTGCAAAACCACGCGATGCGGCAGAACCGCATGCATGGCTGTTTCAAGCGATGCTCCTGAATACCGCTCGGCGGGATCGAGGTTCCGCCCCAGGCACTCCCCCTGCAAGTCCGCGAGGACTAGCGGGGTCAAGATGTCATCCCGCAGAGCATCAGCCATCCATTTGCCCGATGCCTTGATCCACAGGACACCATCCAGCTTGATGGAAGTGTTGCCGGTACTCGCCTGTGTGAGCAGCGGATTGCTTCCCACGCGCTCGGTTAGTTCCCGCAATGCCTGGAGTTCAGCCCGGCTGGCCGCTGGCGTATCGTTTCTCATACATCCCTCCCACTCCCTTCCTAGCCCAACACCCGTAGTGGTTCCTCGACCGCCGGTGGCTCTCGTTTCGCCCGGGCCTGTCCGATCTTGATCGACGCCTTGAAGATCGCTCCAACCGGGATGATGCCGCCCAAGCGGTGCGCCGCCACCGCCGCCAAGCCCATGGACGCGATGCAGCCACACGAACTGCAATCCGGGTCGCCTCCGAATTGGCAGGGCACGATTTTGGTCTTGAGATCTGCCGACAAAGTCTGTGTCGTGAGGGCGAACACACAATCCTTAGGGCTCGCGGGAGGCGTCGCAAACTGCCGGATCAGGCCCTCCGGCATGTCCAGCTTGGGAAACTCCTTACGCAAAGCCAGCATGTCCGCAATCGCCCGCGCACGCTCTTCTGGAGCCAGCATTTCCGGCAACCGATCGCCTCTTTGCGGAGTGAACAAGCTGAACCATACTTTGCGGATCTCCAGCCGTGGACTCCAGAATTCCAAAAATTCCCTCAAGTATCCCGGCCGCTTCATCATCTGGCCCGTTACCGTGCAGTGAATCGTGATGTTCTGGCCCGCGATGTTCTTAAGGATGCGGTCGTAGGTCGCCGGCGCCCGGCGGATATCGTGTTCCGGCTGCAGACCGTCTATCGACACCACCACATTCATGTGCCGCAGACCGGCCCAACTCGCGGCGAGAGGACGGAAGGCGCTGGTGACCACCTGCACGTGGATTCCTCTCTCCAGCAGCAGCGGGACCATGGATTCCAGTTCGCGATACCGAACCAGCGGGTCGCCGCCCACGATGGATAAATGCAAAGGCCGGATCCGGTCGACCAAGGCGAGAACCCCGTCGATGAGTTCCTGACCCTTGCGGTCAGCCAAGCTGCGCAAGGTCGCTCCGCCTCCCAGGTGCGCATCGTCGTAGGCGTAGCAGCCGGGGCACTGCAAGGGACACTCCCGCGTAATCTCGATGGAAAGCGACGGTCGCTCTCCTTTTAGGATCTTGCTCCATGCGCTGATGACTTCTGTGACTTTCACTACGGTCCTTCTCCTCAAACGAGGACGGTCTTCCCAGGCGCACCAGCAGTGGCGCCTTCAACATCCGTTTCTAAAACGCGCGAATTAGAGGGAATGAGGAGGAGAAGGATCGGCCGCGTAGGCCACTACGGCCAACTCTTCGCTGGGGCGGTGCGGCCCGGCGATTTCGGTCAAGCCGGACCGACGCCGCGGGGGCTGCGGCGCGAGGCAGCTTCGGACAAACCGCAAGCTTTGTTCATCGGCGGTATTCGGCAACTCACGCGCACCCGCGATTTTGGCATCTAAGCCATGCGGATTTACTGCGGGAGGATCGGGAACAGCATCCAGCGAAGACGCCACCAGCGCTGCGACCATTACCAACACAATGTACAAAATCAACTTCATTGCTGCCCGTAAGGTCCTGTACTCATGATAGCGGATTCCCCGGCGCCAACAAATGCGTACAGTACAATTGTTTGGTGTCCGACCTCTCTCTGCCTGCTGATTTCGAAGCAGTGATCGACGCCGCTTGGCAACGAGCCCGCGAGGTTCCCGGCTACATTGGCGAACTCGAGTTCCGTGCCCTCGGCTTGCTCGCCGCCGGTGCGCCCGGTCCGGGCGTGATTGTCGAGATCGGCAGCTTCAAGGGCAAATCCATGGTGGGGTTGGCGTCGCTAGCCGCACACTACGGATTTGGCCCAGTGGTCAGCATCGATCCGCACACCGCGCCTTCCGTGACTGACCCCATGCTGGGAGGAAAAGCGTCGTCCTTCGATGAGTTCATGGCGAACATCCGCGGCGCCGGGATTGAGCAGCACGTCGAAGTGCATCGCGCGCCATCGCGGGATGTCGCGAAGGGATGGAACCGTCCCATTCGCCTACTGTGGATCGACGGCGACCACACCTACGCCGGCGCCAAAGAGGACTTCGACTTGTTCTCGCCCCATCTCGCCGACGGCGCGATCGTGGCTTTCCACGATACGCTCCACGAGTTCGAAGGCCCCATTCGCGTCTACGTAGAAGACATCCTGCGCTCGAATCGCTTCGGCCCCGCTGCGTTTTTTCACACCATCGCTTGGGCGCAGTATCGTCCCCAGGACGGTGCCCGCTTCCGCGACTCGCGCGAACAACTAGCCCGCAGCGCGGCCAAGCTGATCCCGTTCGTCACCGAGGGGCGCCAAGTGAAGGGACTCCGCAAGATGCGTTTCAAACTGCGCCGCGCACTGGTGCCGCACACGGTGTTATCGCCCGCCGAGTGGAACGCGAAGATCGTTCCGCAATTGCGTTAGTAAAGCCCGCTTGCTACCGCGCGCGGTTCTGTGAAGTTGCTGTGCTCACAGGCCCCTGTCACAGAACCGCGACCGAAGGAAGCGGCCCCATCGCACCGTCAAGCCGCCGCCGGCACTTCCTCCCGGCTCTCCGGCAATCCGCGCGCCACATCTTTTTCGAGGGCCAGATATCCGCAGGCAACCACCACCAGGAACATGGTCAGTACTTCGCTGTCGCCCAGGTTCATGTTCGCCACACCGTCAACTAACGTGGCGATCACTACTGCAATTCCCCCGTGCAGCAGAAACCGCCGGTCGTCGCGCCCTGGCGGCAGCGTCCGCAATCCTCGCCAGAAGTCCCACAGGATGCGCCCCATCAGCCAAAGAAATACCAACAGCGTGGGAATGCCGCGCTCGGCCGCATAGTGCAGGTAGATGTTATGCAGGTGCATGTACGACCCCACCGGCAGCGGCCGCGGAATGTCGGCGGGAACGTACTCGTTGAAGTGAAGCCGCGGCATCTCCGGACCCAGCCCCAGCCACGGATGCCGCTCGATCATCTGCAGCCCGGTACGCCAAACCACCTTGCGAAAATCGTTCGAATCGAGAGTCGTGGGCCGCAGGATGGAAGTGAAGCGCTCGCGAATTACATTGGGTGAAAGCAAAAAGCCCGCAACAATCACGATGGGCATCACCATGACCAGCCATCGCCGCCAGAACCACAACAAGTAGAGGCCCGCCGCGGCCGTTGCGATCCACACTCCGCGTGTCTCGGCGAGCAGCAGTCCCAACGAACTCACCGATGCGACCGCAATCCACACCCACATCCACTTCCGGGCTTGCGGAGCGAAGAACAGAAACGACCCCAGCATGATCAGCACAAACATTTCTTCGGCTGAAAATGTGTACCAATGGCTCATGAATCCTGTGATGCGCTCGCCCACGTAGTAGTTGTAAACGTCGCTGCCGGCCGCGTGCGCCTGCTGCACCTTGCGTGCGAACTGCACGAAGCTGAGGCCCGCGCTGACGCTGCCAAACGCCGCCCAACTGAGAAACAGCCAGCGGATCATCGCCATATTCCGCAACAGCGAGAACACGATCAGTAGCTGCGAAAACACATAGATTTTCTTGATCTGCGGCCACCCCGCCGCCGGATTCCCGGAGAATGCGATCGCGATCAGCGTCCCCAGCAGAAACAATCCCAGTGGCAACTTGATCGGAGGCAGCCGCAATTTTTCCCGCGATAGCAGCAGCGCCGCCAACGCCATGCCCAACAAAATCTGCGAGGGCGCGATTCCCACCACAATCGCCGCGGACGAAGCAAACGCCAGCCAGCGCGCAGTCCTGAGCGACAATGATTCCGCAGCGTCCATGCAGCAATTCATTATCCCAAAGCACACCGCCGGCGGCTTCGCTAATAGTGGAACCGGTACTTCACCTGCAAATACACCTGCCGCGGATCTGCATAGTGGGTTCCGCCAAAAGTCTCGCTGTTGTCTAGCAGGAACCGCCGGTTCATCAGATTGAGCGCCGTTACAGAAATCGTCAGACGCTCGGACACCGCCTTGCCTACTGTCAGATCGAAAGTCGTGTGCCCCGGTAAGTGCACCGGCACATCGCTCGATCCGTCGGTAAATCCGGAACCGTAATATAGGTTCCCGCCCGCCACCACGCGATGCGGAAGGTCGAAGTTGAACCCGGCGTGCAGCGTATGCCGCTGATCGTGGTCCAGCAGAAAATAGCCGCTATCGGGGGGCGAGAAATCGGTCAGGCCGCCGCTCACCGCTCCGCTGGCTTCGGCATGAGCGTAGGCATAGCTAAAATACACCTCGCCCCGATGCAGCAGGCGCGGCGAGCGAATCGTCGCTTCCCACCCATACAGGCGCGCGTTGTCAATGGTCAGCGGGAAAAAAAGATTCGAATTTCCAATCGCGTTGTGATCGAAATAGTTTTGCGCCCGCTGATGATAATTGTTCACTTCGAGAGCCCAGCCGCGCAACGGAATGGTGAGGCCGAACTGATGCTCCTGATCGCGCTCGCCGTGCAGCGGAATGAACCCCAGCCCTTGCTCCACCGCGAAATCGAGCACCGGACCCGTCACCGTCGACAGCGGAGGCGCCTGGTAATACTCGCCCCAGAAACCGCGCAGCACCCAGTTCAAATGCGGAATGCGGATGGCCCCGCCCAGCCGCGGGCTCGCGGCATTTTCAGAAATCGCGCCCGTGAAGTGCGTCAACCGGACGCCCGCCGTCAGTGTCAACCAGGACAGCACTTTGTATTGATCTTCGAGGAACAACGCCTCCATGTGCCCGGTAGTCAACTGCCGGTTCGCGAGCGCCAACCCCGAGCCGTCGTTAGCAATCAGGTTGACTGACTCATCGTCGCGCTGTCCGAATCCGTAAACCCCGGCGCTGGCGTTATGTTTTGGCGTTAGCAGATTCAGCGACACCTGCGCGCCGCCATACTGCGACGCGCGATGTTGCGTGGTACTGACGGGAGTGTCACTGGGAGCGCCATCGTAGTTGGCGCGATTGAAATGATAGAACGGCGAAGTCGTGAGCGTCAGCCCACGGCGAAACGTATGTACCCAGGACAAACTCGCCAGTGCATCGCGTTCGTTTTCCTGATCGCGGACCCCCGCCGCCTGCGCGTCCTGGTCGTTGGGGATCTGGTAATCGTCGCGGCGCAACAGCGACACCAGCCGGAATTGATCGTTGGCATCGCGATTGTAGATTAAGGTCGCCATCCCGCCCAATCCCCACACGCGGTCGTGCAACACGTCGGGGCCAGGAGTCGAAAGCCCGTAATCGCTGCGGTTGCCGTTCAAGCTCGCATAGTAGGCGAACTTCTCCGTGTGGCTTCCGAAATTCACCTGATCGTTGGTCTGATGGAACGTGCCGAACGTCGTGAACAGCTCGCCTTCCTGGTTGCGCTCGAACCCTGTCCGCGGAACGGCGTTGAACACGCCGTAAGTCCGGTCGCCAAAAGCCGGCGAGTATCCGCCGCGCTGCGCCTCCAGGTAATCGATATCCTTGGGATCGATCTGCGGCCCCACATTGCTGGCGATGTTGGTGTTAGGAATCGGCACGCCGTCGATAGCCCAGGTCACCTGATGTCCGCCGCGCACGTGCAGTTGATCGTGCGTGATCCAAGCCCCCGGAACATAATCCGTGATGAGGTTGAAGCTATTGGTTAAGCTTGCGCCGGGCGTGGTGGCGATTTCGCTGCGGCTGATCATGGTCGCGGGCGTCATCTGCTCCGCATTCACCGCCAGCGCCGCTTCCGCCACACTCACGGACTCCTTCACCTCGCCAATCGCCAGTTGAAAGTGGAGAATCGGGGCGCTACCCGAATCCACCACCGCCGCCTGCACCGACGGATTGAATCCATCGTGTGTGACCGTCACCTGGTACGCGCCCACCGGGAGCGATGTGACTTCGAAATCCCCGTCGGCGCCGGTCGTGGCGGTCTGGGAATAATCCGCAGTGCTGGATTTCACTAACACCGTTGCTCCTTTCACAGGACGATGATCCGGATCATGCACCACCCCCCGCACCGAGCCCAACACCGCGGCCCACATCCCCGCGGGAAATAGAAAGACAATAGACACAAATATAGAAAATAGTTTCACGCTGCAACTCCACAGGAAGACGTGCGCAGCGCGCGCACCGCGAAGCAACTGCAGTATTAGGCGAAGCTTGGCGGAGGCCGTTGATGCAAGAAGGAATCGAGGATCCAGCGAATGCCGGAAGCTCGTTCCGCGTGAAGGGGGGTTGCGATCTGCGGAAGGAAGAACCCGGCGCTGGATTCAAGGAATCCAGCCGTAAACGCCGACGGCGTCCCGGCCACTTGTGAACACCCCGACGGACAATTAGGGGCCGCGTGGAACCCGGAGGATTCGGACGCTGTCGAGCGATGCAGAGCGCACGATCGCGCAAAGCCCGCCCGCTTGCAGCAAGCCATCTGGCACTGCGGCTCGTCGGCTTGCGCCAGCAACGACATCACGGGCGCCGGTCCAAACAACAGGATCAGGGCGAGCGCGATGGCATGCCGAGCGCGGTGCATCTGTCCGCAGTATACACTCGGTTGACGAATTACGTCATTCCCGGTAACATGCACACCATCGAAAGAGAGGCACTATGCAGCTGACAGCCGTCATCCTAGCCGCGTCACTTTTCACCGCCGCGAACGCGGAGACTCCCCAGCCCAAGCCGGCCTTCCCCGGCCAGACCAAAGCGCCTGCGCCCGCGAAACCTTCGCCCGCATTTACAGTCGAGACCATCACCGGCAGAATCGGCGGTGCATGGTCGCTGGCGTTTCTCCCGGACGGCAATTTTCTGGTCACCGAAGGCATCGGAACCATGCGTATCGTCCGCCCCGACGGCGTGGTGTCGGCGCCCATCGCCGGAGTCCCGCCCGTCAAAGTGATCGCCGCGCAAGGCCTGCACGACGTGGTGCTGGATCCCGCTTTCGCGCAGAATCGCCTGCTCTACTTCACCTACTTCGCTCCGCCCCCCGGTGAAGATGCCGCTCTTTGGCCCACCGAGTTCTTCTACGAAAAAGTCTGGACCAAATCGCTGGCCGAGCGCCGTACCATGAACTTGGGAATGGAGCGCGTAGCCCGCGCGCGCCTCAGCGAGGACAACAAAAGACTCGAAAATGTCCAGGTGATCCTCAACGGCGGTGGTGAACGCCGCCTCGCCTGGGCCCCGGATGGCACGCTCTACGTCACCGGCGCCGACCGTTTCCGTTTTTACGATTCCGACCTTGACGGCGTCGAGCACGACTTCACCGAGAACCCCGACATCCGCCGCAATTATTCGGGACGCGTCAGCCGCATCAATCGCGACGGCTCCATCCCCAAGGACAACCCCTGGCTGAATCGCGCGACGGTTGCGCCGGATACTTTCGCCCACGGACTTCGCGATCCCGAAGGCGCCGCCATCAACCCCACGACCGGAGAGCTATGGGCTACCGATCACGGCCCGCAAGGCGGCGACGAGATCAACATCATCCGCGCCCGCAAAGATTATGGCTGGCCCGATGTCTCCTACGGCGTGCAATACGATGTGCGCCGCACCGACGGCCGCAAGAACGTTCCGGTTGGCAACGGAGCCACGGCCATGGAAGGCGTCGAGCAGCCCATCTATTTCTGGGTTCCCTCCATCGCACCCTCCGGCATGATGTTTTACACGGGCGACTTATTCCCCGAATGGAAAGGCAACTTGTTCGTCGGCGCCCTAGCCGGACAGCAACTAGTCCGCCTGGTCTTGAATGGGGAGCGCGTCGTCGCCGAAGAGAAATTGCTGCTGGATCTCAAACAGCGTATCCGCGATGTCCGTCAAGGACCCGACGGAGCCGTCTACCTTCTCACCAGCGGCGGTCTTTTACGCCTGACTCCCAAGAAGTAGCGCTCTTACAACAAGCGGAATAATCGGAACACACTGGGGCTCGCAATCCCCGCCAGAGCTGGTAGGAATCCCGGAGCCACGCCCCGCCGTCGAAACTCGCCGTGAATCGCGTGTCCTCCCAGATACAAGAAGGTGCCACCCGCAATCGCCAGCAACGCGTGCAAAACGTGCGGCCCAAAGTACGGCGCCAGGATCAACTCCAACCCGGCTCCCGCCAGCGTTGCCGACTCTGCCAGCAGGCACCATCCCAACGCCGCCCGTCGCGAAGCCATCGCCGCCCGCACGATCACCCCCAGCGCTAGGCCCTCAGGAATCTTGTGGACCGCAATCGCCAGCACAAACGGCATCCCCAAATGCGCCGACCCATCGGCCGCAGAAACGCTCCAGCCATCGAGCGCGCTATGCACAGCTGCGGCGATTAGCAGCGGCGGCGCGAAACCGTGAAGCTCCGCCGAACAATGATCGTGATCGTGCGGATGCGAACACGCCGGGCACACCGGATGCACAAAGCGATCCACCACCCATAGCGCACCGAAGCCCGCCGCGATCCAAGCTAACGCATTGAACCAGCTTAGGAAATCCGCCATCTCTGGCAGCACCCAGAACAGCGCGACGCCCATCAAAACGCCTCCACTGAAGGGCACCAGCCGGCGCGACCACGCATCCACCGAAGTCAGCCACACGCCTGCCGTGGCGCTCAAAAAAGCGACCCCGGTTATGACAAATGGCACAGTGAAAATCAGGGAAGGCTCCTGTACACTCTAAAGGAAGAAGAAAACATCCGGGCCGCAAAGGCCACGCCTGGATGCCTCCATTGTAGCTTGGGCGCCTCGACCTGCAGTCCAGCTAGTGGGAGAAATACCAATCCGCCACTGGCGAGAGGAACGAATCGCGACTAGGCTCGTCAACACTTTAGGAATGCAGACTCGCAGGTCTTTTCATACAGCAATTATCTCCGGACTCGGTGCCGTGATGGGTGTCGCTTTGGGCGTTCCCACCGCGCTTTATCTCCTGGTAACGCGCAATTCCAAATCCAAAGGAAATTTCGTCGAAGCCGCCAACCTGACGCAGTTACAGGTCGGCAAGCCTCAGGAAGTTACTTTCGAGAGAACCCGCGTCGACGGCTGGCGCACGTTTCAGGAAAAGGTGATCGCCTGGGTGGTCCGCACCGACGACCAGAACGTGGTGGCCTACTCCCCGCAATGCACTCACCTGGGCTGCGCCTACCATTGGGAAGCCCCGCGCAACCAGTTCGTTTGCCCCTGCCACGAGTCGCGCTTTTCCATCGACGGGAAAGTGCTGGGTGGCCCTGCATCGCGCCCGCTGGACCGCTATCCTGTACGAGTGGAGAACAGCAAGCTACTGATCGGCTCTGAGATCCGGAAGGCGTAGTCCGGAATGTTTCGTCGGACCCTCGCTTGGCTCGAAGACCGCACCGGCGTCGAAAGCGCCATCAAACACTTCCTTTACGAAGACATACCCGCCTCCTCCGGATGGCATCAAGTGTTTGGCAGCGTGGCGCTGTTTGCGTTCCTGGTGCAGGTGGTCACCGGGATTCTGCTGGCGCTGAACTACGCGCCCACGCCGCCCGAAGCCTACGATAGCCTGCGCTATATCATGACGCAGGTCACCGCAGGCCGCATGATGCGGGCTCTGCACCACTGGGGCGCCAGCCTGATGATCGTCATCGTGGTGGTTCACATGATCCAGGCGTTCCTGTGGGGCACCTATAAGAAACCGCGCGAGGCGACGTGGATTGCGGGCGTCGCACTACTGCTGTTGACTCTGGCCTACGGCCTAAGCGGATACTTGCTGCCGTGGGATAACCGGGCATACTGGGGAACAGTCGTGACCACCCAGATCTCCGCTCTGGCACCCGGCGCGGGACCGCTGCTGGTCCGCCTGCTCGGCAGCGACGGCACTTCCATTGGTGCGATCACCTTCACCCGTTTTTACGTAGCCCACGTGCAGATTCTGCCGCCGTTAACCGTGTTGTTGATCGCCATTCACCTCTACTTGGTAAGACGGCACGGAGTCGCCCCCATACCATCCGACGAGCTTCAGCCCAAGAAAAAGTTCTATCCCGAGCAAGTGGCCAAAGACACGATCGCGATCTTCGCGTGGTTTGCCGTTCTCATGGGCATGGCGTTGATGGCGCGTGTGCCCCTGGGACACTTGGCGGACCCCACCGATTTAAGCTACATCCCGCGCCCCGAATGGTATTTTCTATTCCTGTTTCAGTTCCTGAAATGGTTCGAAGGCCCGCTCGAAGTGGTAGGCGCGGTGATTCTCCCAACGCTCGCCATAGTCGCGCTGCTGCTGGTGCCGTTCATCGATCGCGGCAAGATGAAATTGGTGCGGCAGCGCACGGGCGCAATCGGCTTGGTCGTGTTGGCCGCCATCTTCTGGGGCGGACTCACCGAACGCGCCGTAGCTACCACTCCGGAAACACGCGAGATGGATATGTCGCTAGTTCAGCCCTGGCAGGAGATTTCAGCCGGGAATATGGCTTCGATCGGCTTCTTTCGCAAGGCCCAATGTGGCAGCTGCCACGCGCTCGGGAAATCGGGCGCCGCGCCGGACCTGACCATCGCCCCTTCCTCGCGCCCGATGGATTGGCTGGAAGGTCACATCAAAACAAATCCGAAAGCCCCCGGAGTGTTGACCGACCCGCAAGTCCAAATGCTGGTCACCTTCGTCACCAAACGCGGCGATAAAGCCGTCGACGCCTGGCAGAACGCTCCCCAAACGGCGGTAGAAGGCGCCTTGATCTATCAGGCCAATGACTGCACCAGTTGCCACAAACTGAACGGCATCGGCGACGAACTTGGGCCCCCCTTGAACGGCATCGGCGAACGCCGCGAACGCTCCTGGATCGAAGGCCATTTCGCGGACCCGCCCAAGTATTCGCCAGACTCCATCATGCCCGCCTTCCACTTCAAGCCCGACGAACTGAAGCTGATCACCGACTACATCACGGCAATTCCCAAATAAATGCACGATTGACGCCGTAAAATCGCACGAATATACTGATCGACGTGCGAAAACTCCTGGTATTCATCCTAACCGCAGCGGCCTTGGCGCAGGCGCCCATTCAAGTCACCACGCGCCTGGTGCAAGTGGCGGTGGTGGTTCGCGACAAACATGGCGCCGTCGCCGATTTAACCAAAGGCGATTTCGAAATTCTCGATAAAGGAAAGTCGCGCCAGATTGCCACCTTCAGCGTGGCTCGTGCCAGTGACCGCGTCCCTCGGGCGTCGCTTCCTCCCAATACGTTTTCAAATCGCCTGGACCGGCAGAGTGAGTCCCCGGTCGCAGCCACCGTCCTCTTGTTCGACAGCCTCAACACCAAATTCAAAGATCAGGCGGACGCGCGCCGGCAGGTTCTCACCTTTCTGAAGGTTCTCGATCCCGAAAGCCCCATCGCGATTTATGCGCTTGGCAATGATCTGCGTATTGTTCACGATTTCACACAGGATCAAGCCAGCTTGACGCGTGCTCTCGAACGCTATCGCAACTCCACCTCCACGCTGCTGGCGAACTCGCAGCCCGACCGGTCGGCGGGAACCGCGGAGAGCATAACCTCTCCCGCGCCTGCCACCACGCCGGTGATTGACAATACGGATCTGGTGTCGCAAATCCTGCAACCGCTGCAGGAATATTCGGTCGACCGCCGGGTTGCCATCACGCTCTCCGCGATGCACGCCATCGCGAATCGCATGGCCGGAGTGCCGGGCCGCAAAAATCTCATCTGGATTTCGGGCGCGTTCCCGCTCAATCTGGACTTCGACCGCGGCGGTCTGTCCGGCCCTGGGCGACGCCTAAACACCTACGCCGGCCCCATGAAGGACGCCGCCGTGGCGATCGACCACGCCAACGTGGCGGTGTACCCGGTGGACGCCCGCGGTCTGCTGACCAATAACCCCGTCCGAACCGATATGCCCCAACTGCGAAACCAGACCGGACTCGGCCAGGCAACCAACATGCCCACTCCCGAAGACATGGCCGGCACCCGGGAAATCGAAACCATGCAGCTTCTGGCCGATTGGACCGGCGGTAAGGCCTTCTACAACAGCAACGATATTCGCGGCGCCGTCAAGCAAGCGACTGAGGACGCCGAGGTCACTTACCTGCTGGGCTTCTATGCGGACGAGAAAGATCTCGACGGCAGCTACCACGAGCTGAAAGTAAAGGTCGCGCGTAAAGGTACCGACGCGCGTTACCGCAAGGGTTACTTCGCCACGCCGCTCACCGCAGTCGATTCTCAGCCCGCGGGCGAAATTCTCAAAAACGCATTATCCAGCCCCGCCGACGCCACTGCCCTGGGCCTCACGGCCTCGCTCACTCCCGACGCCGCCCACGCGGGAAGTTTTGTCCTCGCGCTGGGCATGGACATGCATAACCTGAGCCTGGCCGTGAAAAATAACCGCTGGGCCGACATGTTGAATTTCGTAATCGCACAGCAGGCCGCCACTGGACTCATGCTCGATGCCCTCCAGAACTCGATCAAGATCGACGTGACCGACGAAAATCGCGACAAGCTGCTCAAAGAGGGATTAACGCTGAGAGTCGCGCTTACACCCGCGCCGGGATTGAGCCAGATCCGCGTCGCCGTGATGGATCAAGCCACCGGCAATGTTGGTTCGCTACGCATCGTGCCCCCAACCAAGCCCTAGCGCTGTGTCATAATCTTACTGGAGTCTTACCATGGAAAACACCCGGCTCTCCACCAAAGGCCAGATTATCCTACCCAAAAATATACGCACGTCCCGAGCCTGGGTGCCTGGTACGGAGTTCACCGTCGAAGAAACCGGCGATGGAGTTCTGCTGCGCCCCACCGTCCGCTTCCCGGAAGCCAGTCTCGATCAAGTCGCCGGCTGCCTGCAGCCCAAGCGCAAATCGAAGACCGTAACGCAAATGCATGCGGCCATTCGGCGCGAGGTGATGCGGCGGCATGACCGCGGTCGATACTAACGTAGTCGTCCGCCTTCTCACCGGAGACGACCCTAAACAGGCCGCCGCCGCAAAGTCTCTTTTTCAGCGCCAGCAGGTCTGGGTCGCGAAAACGGTGTTGCTCGAAACCGGCTGGGTGCTGCGCAGCCTGTACGGATATGAAGAGAAAGCGATCCGCGAGGCATTCATCAAATTGCTAGGCCTCAGGAACGTGCACGTCGAAGACGAGCCCTCGGTCGCCGCCGCCCTCGCACTTACGGCCCATGGAATCGATCTTGCCGATGCCCTGCACCTAAGTAGCAGGCCGCCCGGCGCTACATTCGTTTCGTTTGATCGATCCTTCGTTCGCCGGGCCAAGCGCGCGAGCGTTACCGGCGTCTCTGTGCTCTAACGTTTTTCCACGCGACCCGTCGCGATCTGATACGCCCAGTCGCTGCGTCCCAATTCCGCAGCCGTCCGCGCGGCCTCCCGGGTGTCGTACGGAACTTTGCGGAACGTCACATCCCAACCCGCCTCTGCCTTCTGCAAAATCGCATAGGACGCATCCGGCGAATACGTCTCCATAACGTGCGGTACGGGCGAGTCGTCGCTATAGGCCGCGAGCCCCACGCTCCCCGGGTTCACAATCATCTGCCCGTTCGCCAAACGCACCAAGCGCGGAATGTGGGTATGGCCGCACACAATCACCGGCTCGGAAGCACCACCCAGCAAATTAACGATCTCTTCCTCGTCACGTACCACCGGCTGCCCGCTCGACACATCCTCCAGCAAATAACACACGTCGTCCGTAGGCGAGCCATGGCACAGCAGCACCTCATCTTCGAAAACGAGCGTCGCCGGAAGGCCGCGCAGCCACGCGACCGCCTCGGGCCCTATGTCGCGAATCATCCAGTCGTCCAACTCCCGGTCCTGATTGCCACGAATGGTCAGCGTGACGTCCGTGGCCCGCAGCAATTCGTAAGTAGCGCGCGGCTTTAACGCGCCGTACAGAATATCGCCCAGATTCCACACCGCGTCGCAGCCTTGCTTGCGAACGTCCGCGAGCACCGCTTCGAGCGCCCAAACATTGGCGTGAATATCCGCCAGCACCGCGATCCGCATCATTCAATTTAACCGCACATCCCCCTTTTCAGATAAACTCATATTTTTATATGATCTATTCCCGCTCGGCCGAATACGCCATCCGCGCCTTAGTTCAAATAGCCACTCTTCCGCCCGGCGAATTCACCATGGCCAAGACCATCGCCGCCGACGCCAACATCCCCGCACCCTTCCTCGCCAAGATCTTACAGGACCTCACCCGCGACGGCTTCCTCAAATCCAACAAAGGCCCCGGCGGCGGCTTCCGCCTCAGCCTGCCCGCCGAAGACCTCTCCATGCTGCGCATCGTCGAAGCCGTGGACGGCCCCGGCCGCTTCGACCGCTGCATCGGCGGCGCCCCGGAGTGCAACGACCGCGCCGCCTGCGGCATGCACGACTCGTGGAAAGCTCTGCGGTCGCGTATCATAGATTACTTGGGGGGTACATCCGTCGCCGATCTGGCGAAGGCCCTGGGGGAGAAGCGCAAGTTACTCGCCCGTTCCCGCCGTAAGTGAAGGAGAGTTTAGTTTATGCAGAATTCCGTCCTGGTCCCGATGGTGGTCGAACAGACCTCTCGCGGCGAACGCGCCTTTGACATTTATTCGCGCCTTCTCAAAGAGAACATCATCTTCCTGGGAACGCCCATCGATGACAACGTCGCGAACCTGGTGATCGCGCAGATGCTGTTCCTGGCCGCCGAGGATCCCGAAAAGGACATCTCGCTCTACATCAATTCGCCCGGCGGCTCCATCACCGCCGGCCTGGCGATCCTAGATACCATGCGCCTGGTAGAGCCCAACATCGTAACGTATTGCGTAGGCCAAGCCGCCTCCATGGCCGCCGTTCTTCTCGCGTGCGGCACCAAAGGCAAGCGCTACAGCCTGCCGCACTCGCGTATCCTGATTCACCAGCCGTCCATGAGCGGCCTGGCAGGCCAAGCCACCGACATCGACATCTACGCCCGCGAAATCCTACGCATGCGCGAGACTTTGAATCAGATCCTCGCCGACGCCACCAGCCAGCCTGTAGAGCGTATCGCCCGCGACGTAGACCGCGATTATATTCTGGAACCCGACCAAGCCATGCAATACGGCCTGATCGATCACATCATCTCTAGCCGCGCCCTTCAGCCCGTAGCGAAATAACGTGGGGCGGACCTCTGGTCCGCGGACGACCTCCGGTCGTCCCGTCTTTTCCCCACTGCGCCAAGCGCAGCCGCGCCACTCCTGCGCCCAGCCATACGCTTGATATAATTGGTGCCCGTAATGACTCCCCAATTCGTAGCGCAAAATCGCCGCCGCTTCTTAAAGTTCCTAGCCGCCAGCCCCCTAGCCACGCTCCCGGCCTCCGCTTGGCAAAACCAACTCGTGCCCTTCGACATGAAGGATGCCAAGGACGCCATCAGTGTCGCCGATTTCGAAGAAATGGCGCGCCGCCTGCTGCCACCGGCGCATTGGGGCTACATGGCCTCCGGAGTCGACGACGACCGCACCTACCGCGCCAACATCGAAGGCTACAAAAAGATTGAACTGCGCACCCGCCGCCTGGTCGACGTCAGCAAGCCCGACCTCAAGGTGGACCTCTTCGGCAAAACCTACGACTCGCCCATCTTCATCTGCCCCACTGGCGGCCACAAAATGTTCCACCCCGAAGGCGAAGTCGCCACCGGCCGCGCCGCGAAATCGAAAAACGCGCTGCAAATTCTTTCCACCGTAAGCAGCACGTCCATTGAAGACGTAACCCAAGCCCGCGGCGAACCAGTGTGGTACCAGCTCTACGTCCCCTCGAAATGGGAAAACGTCGAAACGTTAGTCCGCCGCGTCGAAGCCACCGGGACCCCGGTCATGGCCGTCACCGTCGATCTGCTAGCCGGACGCAACACCGAAACCTACCGCCGCTTCCGCCGCCAGGACACCCGCGATTGCACCGTCTGCCACGGCCCCGGTGAACCCGGCGGAAACCTGGCGGAGCGTCCCATGTTCAAAGGCCTGGACATGAAAGGCTTCGGCATGAACCCCGCCTCGCTCGACTGGGCCTTCGTCGATAAGCTGCGCAAGTTCACCAAGATGAAGATCGTTCTGAAAGGCATCGAAGCCCCCGAAGACGCCAAACTCGCCGTCGAGCACGGTGTCGACGGCGTGCTGGTATCAAACCACGGCGGCCGCGCCATGGAAACGGGACGCGCCACCATCGAAGATCTGCCCGAAGTTGTAGACGCTGTCAACGGCCGCATTCCAGTATTCGTCGATGGCGGCATCCGCCGTGGCTCGGACGCGCTGAAGGCTCTGGCGCTCGGCGCGAAAGCCGTCGGAATCGGACGCCCCTATCTGTGGGCGCTCACATCTTTCGGACAATCCGGCGTCGAGCGCGTGCTCGACATCTTGAACGCTGAACTTCGTCTCTCCATGCGCCAGTGCGGCATGCCCACACTAGCCCGCATCAACAAATCCGCCGTGATCGTACATGACTCCCGGTCCTAGCAGGATCCGCTTGCTGTCGCGCGCGGTTCCGTGCCAGCTAGACTCCGCACCGAACCGCGACCGCAGGGAGCGGCTTAAGCCGGCCACATGGCTCCTCCTCGCAGTAGCTTCCGCCGCGCTGGCGCAAGCCCAAAACGCCGATAACGGCAAGAAAGTCTTTGAACGCCTGATGTGTTCCGCGTGCCACGGCCACGAAGGCCAAGGCGGCGGCGCGGGCGCTCGCATCGGAGTAAAACCTCCCCCACTGCCCGTGTTTCTCGCCTACGTCCGCCACCCGGCAGCCAACATGCCGCCCTTCACCGCGAAAGTGGTTTCCGATGCCGAGCTAACCGACATCCACGCGTATCTGTCGAGCCGCCCCGCGCCGCCGCCGCTCAAAGACATTCCATTACTGAATCAATAAGCCATCGTAGGATTGTGAAGAGGTGACCGATGGCGTGCGACCCCGAGTTCCTGAAAAACGTTCCCCTGTTCGCTTTGCTCGATGACGACGAGCTAGCGGTGCTCTCCACCCAAGTGGACATAAAACATTTCGCGGCGCGCCAGCGCATCTATAAACGAGGCGAACCCGGCGGGCGCGCGTACGTGTTGGTATCGGGCCAGGTCAGCGTCACCACCGTCGACGAAGATCAGCAGGAAGTGCTGGTCGCCGAGCCCATGCCTGGGGAATTCTTTGGCTTCGCCTCCATGTTCGAGGAGACACCGCATCACACCAGCGCCATCGCCCTCGCCGAAACCGTGTGCATTGAAACCGACCGCCATGACATCGCCGTGCTGATCGAGCGCAAACCCCACGCCGGCCTGGATATTCTGACGGTGATGGCGCGCCAGGTGCACGCCGCGCAGGAACTGGCGCGCAGCCGCTCCCTGCGCAATCCCAACGAGGTGATCGAGGAGGAATCGACCTTCGGCGAACGCCTCGCCGACGCCGTCGCGCGCTTCGGCGGGTCGTGGTCTTTCATTATCGCCTTCGGACTCGCGATCATCTCGTATTCAGCGATCAACGTGGCACTGCGCAAAGCCGCCTGGGATCCCTACCCGTTCATCCTGCTCAATCTTTTTCTGTCGATGCTGGCATCCGTGCAGGCGCCGGTCATTATGATGAGCCAGAATCGCCAGGACACCAAGGACCGCCTGCGCGGCGAGCTGGATTATGAAGTCAACCGCCGCGCGGAGTCCGAGATTCAAGGCTTGTCGCGCAAGCTGAATCTGCTGGGCGAAAAAATGAACGATATCGAAGATTTGCTGCGGCAGCCGCGCTAAAATCCGGGTATGGCGAACGATAAAGCGCTGCGTCAGCACGTGCTCAAGTTACTGGAAGGCAAGGGCGCCCACGTCGATTTCGATACCGCAGTGAAGAAAGCGTCCGTAGCCGTCCGCGGCAAGCGTCCCCAAGGCGCCGCACATTCCCCTTGGGAAATCCTAGAACACATGCGCATCGCCCAATGGGACATCCTGGAATTCAGCCGCGACGCGAAGCATGTTTCCCCGGAATGGCCCACCGGCTACTGGCCCAAAACCGCCGCCCCGCCCAATCGCACCGCCTGGAACAAAAGCGTGAACGCTTTCCGAGCCGACCACGCCGCCATGTGCGCTCTGGTAGCCGATGAATCCACCGACCTCTACGCTCCCATCCCTCACGGCGAGGGCCAAACCATCCTTCGCGAAGCCCTGCTCGTAGCCGATCATAACGCCTATCACCTGGGTACGTTAGTAACCACCCTGCAACTCCTAGGCGCCTGGAAATAGTAGGGCGGACCTCCAGGTCCGCAGCCGACCTCCGGTCGGCTAATCTTCTTAGTGCCCGCCCCGAGCCTTCACACCCTTCTGCGGCTTCTGCATCAAAAACGCCGCCGGAGCCATCACCAGACAAATCATCGAAAAGATAAAAATCGCATCGATGTACCCCAACAACGCCGCCTGCCGCTGCATCGACGCGTAAATCATCTGGTGCGCCATCGTAGTCGCGCGAGTCACATCCGCTCCCAAAGTCTGGAAAGTCTGCGTGAGCCCCGCCACACTTTGCTGGAAGGTCGAGTCGTACTGGCTGGTATGCGAAGCCAGCACCGTCTGATGATACTGCGCACGCCGCGAAACGATCACCGAAATCGCCGAAATCCCCAGACTCCCGCCCAGGTTTCTCGCCAGATTCGTCATACCGCTGACGTTGTTATTCTTTTCCTGCGGAATGCCCACGTAGCACAGCGTCTGAATCGGCACAAACAAGAATCCCATGCCGATGGCCTGATACACGCGGTATAGCATGGCCGTCTTGAAGTCGATGTCAAGCGTCCAAGTGGTCATATAAAGAAGAGCCAGCCCAGTGCTCGTGAAACCAAACACAATCAACCAGCGCCCGTCCATCTTGCCCAGCAGCCGCCCGATCAACGGCATGGTCGCGATGATCACCAGCCCTCCCGGTGACAGCACCATCCCCGCCTGTTGGGCCGTGTAACCCATCAGCGTTTGCAGAAGCTGCGGGATCAGCACCGTGGCCCCGTAAAGCGCCGCACCCAGCATGAACATCATCAAGCACGCCACCGAAAAATTCCGGCTCTTGAATAGCCGGATGTCGAGCACCGGGTGCGGATGGTGATACTCCCAGATAATCGCCGCCACCAGCGTAATCACAGCGATGGTCATGAAGCTGACGATGAAGCTGGAGGAGAACCAATCCTCGCGCTCGCCCTTATCCAGCGCCACTTGCAAGCAGCCGATGCCGGTGGCCAGCAGTCCCAGCCCGATGTAATCCACTGTGAACATTTTCTTGCGCATCTCTTCCAGGAACGGCGGATCCTCCAGCATGCGCGCACTCAGCACCAGCGACACTACGGCCACCGGAACATTGATGAGAAACAGCCAGCGCCAACTGAAGTTATCGGTGATGTAGCCGCCCAGCGTGGGCCCGATCACAGGCGCCACCACCACCGCCATGGCATAAACCGAAAATGCCTGCCCCCGTTTTTCCGCCGGGAAAGTGTCGGCCAAAATCGCTTGTTCGGTGGGTGCGAGGCCGCCGCCCCCCAATCCCTGCAAGACCCGGAAGAACACCAGCACAGGCAAGTTCGGAGCCAGCCCGCACATCAGCGAACTGACGCCGAACATCACCACGCACGTCATATAAAAACGTTTGCGGCCAAACTTCGTCGAGAGCCACGCGCTGATCGGCAAAATAACGGCGTTAGCCACCAGATAGGAAGTGAGCACCCAAGCCGCTTCATCCTGGCTGATCGAAAGATTACCAGCGATATGCGGCAAGGCGACGTTCGCGATGCTGGTGTCCAGCACCTCCATGAACGTCGCCAGCGTCACCGTCATGGCGATCGCCCACGGGTTGAAGCGGGGACGCCATTCGGCCTTCGCGGGAACAATAGGGTCGACTGCCGTACTCATGTGTGATGTTTATTTCACTCTCACCGATGGCACCACCGACATGCCCGGGCGCAGGATATGATCCGGGTCCTGACCAGGATCGAAGGCGATGCGCACCGGAATGCGCTGCACGACCTTCACGAAATTGCCGGTAGCGTTTTCCGGAGGCAGCAGGCTGAACTTGGCTCCGCTGGCGCCCGCGATGCGCTCGACGGTACCCGTGTAATCGCGCCCGTAAGCGTCCACCGTGAGCTTCACCTTCTGCCCAGGCCGCATGATCTTGAGCTGCGTCTCCTTGAAATTCGCGGTGACCCACAAGTTGTCCACCGGCACGATAGCCATCATCTGTTGGCCCGCCGACACGTTCTGCCCGACATTTATGTTCTTCTTGCCGATGATTCCGGAGGCCGGCGCAACGATGGTGGTGTATTGCAGATTCTGCAGAGCCTGATCGAGGTCTGCTTGACGCTGCGCCACTTTGGCTTGCGCCACTGACACTCTAGATCGCGTGATGGTCACCTGCTGCGGTCCTGTCATCGCGCCTTCCACGTCCGCGTCGGCATGCGCCAGTTTCGCGCGCGCCTGCGATATGGCCACTTCCGCGGCGGCGACGGAATGCTGCGCTTCGACGACGGCCGCCTTCTGCGCATCCACGGTGGCTTTGGCGGCTTCGGACGCTGCTACCGCCTGATCGTACTGCTGCTTCGAAATCTCATCCTTGGCTACCAGCGTCTGGTAGCGCGCCACATCCTGCGCCGCCTTAGTGGCATTCGCTTCAGCGACTTTTACGTTGGCCTGCGCCAGACTCATGCGGGCCTGCGCGACGTTGCGCTGCTGCTCGGCCCAGGTGATCGCTTCCGCCGCTTCTTGCCGTGACGATTTCGCGCCGCTGAGCGTGCTGCCGGTAGTGGCCGTAGTCAGCGGCACGTCGCCGCGGGAAGTTTGCAGATTGGCGATTTCGTTATTCAGATCGGCCTTCGCGCGCTGCACCGCGATTTCGAAATCGCGCTAGGATCGAGCTTCACCAGCACGTCGCCCTTGTTCACCATCTGGTTGTCCTCTACCATCACTTCGATGACATGGCCGGGCACGCGCGCGCTGATGGCGATCACATCGCCGTCGATCTCCGCATCGTCCGTCGATTCTGTTTTCTGCATCTCCTGCCAGATGTAATAGCCGCCCCCGGCCAGAATCACGAACACGATCAATCCGATAATCTTCTTCATTTATTTATTCCCCATGAACTGCTTCAAATTCATTTCCGTCATGCCGACAGCGCGCGCCAGCGCCACTTTCCCCAGGTTGTGCGCGTACATACTGGAGATCAGCGCCTCCTGCGCATTCGCGACGGCATCCTGCGCCTGCACCACTTCAATGTTGTCGGTGACGCCTGCGGCAAAGCGGTCGCGCGCCTGCGTCAGCGCTTGGTTCGCAACATCCAGGTTGTCTCGCGCCACCGTAACTTGATCCGCCGCGGACTTCAAATCCAGCAGCGCCGAGCGAATATCGACCTCGATGTGTTGATCGAGCGATCCCAGTTCATCCTTACGCTGGCGAATGTTTACGTCCGCCTGCGCCACGTCCGCGTGAATGCGGCCGCCGTCGAAAACGTTCACCTTCACCGATCCCACAAACTCGAAAGTGGTGTGCAACTGCCCCGGATTCATACCGTTCGCTCCGTAATTCCCTTCCAGCGCCAACTTGGGATAGCGCTCCGCCAGCGCCGCCTCGCGCGCCAGCTCCGCGGCTTGGATTTGCGCCTTCAAACTCAAATAATCCCCGCGCGCCTGATGGGCACGGTCGAGCATCTGCTCCGGCGTCAGTCCCTCTAGCGGAGCATAAGGCGCAGTGTCGGACAATTCAAAATCCTGCGCCGGCGGCATCCCGGTAACGCGCGCCAACGTGAGCTTGGCTTTCGCGAACTGATTCTGCGAAGCCAGCAGTTGTTGCTGGCGCGACTTCCATTCCACCTGCGAGCGCAGCTCATCGATCGCCGGTGAAACCCCGGCAGCGTGCTGATCGCGAGCGCGCTCGTAAAGCGCCTGCGCAGTATCCGCTTCGGAGCGAGCCGCCTCCACGCGCGCGGCAGAGGCGATGATGGCCAAGTAGGAATTAGCCACAGCTTCCACCACCAAATCGCGAGCGTCCTGCGCGCTTAATTCGGTGGCCTTCTGCCGCTGCTCCACCGACCGCAGATCCTTGCGCGCCGACAAATCGACCAGGTTCATCGCGGCCGAAGCACGGACGTCGGAGTAAGCAAACGGCCCGATGATGGACGGCACGCCTGGAAAATGGAATCCGAATGTAGCCAGATTCAACTCCTCCACCGTTTCCCCCACGCTCCCGTTCACAGTCGGCAGCAGAGCGGCCAGCGCGCGGATGCGCTCGATCCGGGCCAAGCGGTTATTCGTGTCCGCCTGGAGAGCGCTCAGGTTATTCTTCAAGCCGAGCTGAATCGCCTCGTCCAGGGACAGTTTGCGGATAGCCGGCGGCTGGCCTTTGAGTATCCCGGCCACACACGCTAATCCCAAGTAAACAATAAGGTTGCGCATTCTATTGCTCATATATAGGCATGTCGATCACCAACGTAAGTATCTCAAAATAAGTCTAGTGCCGAAAAATCGGCAGCCGATATATCGTCAATTAACGAAATATCGTCTTCGAATGCCCAGCCGTTCCATCCTGGATTGAAGCGTACTCCGCTTCAACCCGAGCAAGGTGGCCGCGCCGTGGGGACCCCCGACTACCCAGTTAGATGCATTCAGGGCTTCGAGGATGTGGCGACGTTCGGCGTCGGTCATGCGGAGAACGGTGGAGGGTTCAGAGATCGGCTGGCTCAGGGCGTCTTTGGGAATCTGCAGCCGGGTCCCGGAAGTGATAATGACGGAGCGCTCGATCACGTTGCGCAACTCGCGCACGTTGCCGGGCCAAGCGTAGTTGACCAGCGAATCCATGGCTTCGGCGGGGATCGAGTCGATGCGCTTGCGCATACGAGTGGCGAAGTCCTGCACGAAATAGCGCGTCAGCAGCGGAATGTCTTCGCGGCGCTCGCGCAAGGCGGGAACCGTGATCGGAAAAATATTGAGGCGGTAATAAAGGTCCGTGCGGAATTGCTGCTCTCCCGCCAGGGCCCGCAGATCGCGATTGGTGGCGGCGATCAGACGGAATTGCGAGGTCAACGTGCGCGAGTTGCCCAGGCGTTCGAACTGGCCGTCCTGCAGGACACGCAATAGTTTGGGTTGCAGCTCCAACGGCAAGTCGGCGACCTCGTCCAGAAACAGCGTGCCCTTGTGAGCCAGTTCGACGCGGCCCAAGACGCTGGTTGAGCGCTCCGGTGAAGGCGCCTTTTTCGTGTCCGAACATTTCGCTTTCGAGCAACCCGGCGGGGATCGCAGAGCAGTTGAGCTTCACGAAGGTCCCGTGGCTGCGGTGGCTGAGTTGGTGTAACGCGCGCGCGACTAATTCTTTTCCAGTTCCGGTCTCGCCTTGGATTAAGACGGTCGAATCCGTCGGCGCGGCAGTTTGAATCTGATCTAACACGTGCCGCAGCGCCAGGCTGCTACCGATAATTTCGCCAAAACGATACTCGCTGCGGATTTCCTCTTCGAGATATACTTTTTCGCCTTCGACGCGCTGGCGTAAAGCATTGATCTCTTCGAACGCCAGCGCATTTTCGACGGCGATGGCTACTTGCCGGGCAGCGTGCTGCATCAGTTCGCGGTCTTCTTCCGAGTAAGGATCGACGTCGCGCGAAGCGAACACCATGCTGCCCAAGCGCTGCCGCACGGTAGTCAGCGGCAACCACAGCCCGCTGCGCAACTGGTTGCGTTGCATGTCCTGCACCAGACCGGGACGGAAGCGGTTGTCGATTGCGGTGTCCGGCACATACAGCGGCTGTTGGGTTTCCCAAACAACTTCCGATGGACCGCCTTCGAGCGGGTAATCCTGGCCGGCGAACGTGCCCGCGGGAGCCTCTCCGGCGATGGTTTCGATGCGCACCCGGCGGGTAGCTTCATCGATCAGCATGAGCAGCAGGAAGTCGAAGCGGATCAATTTTCTAAGCGAGTCCCACAAGCTGCCAATCAGCGCATCGCAATCGCGTGAGCCCAGAAAGGCTTCCGAGATCTCGGTGAGAGCGCGATATTTGAGCGTGCTGTCGTCGGCGGCCATAGCGAGTGGGGTTGCCTCCATTTTATCGCGTGACGAAATTTGCATTGGATCGTCTGAATAGCTGGATACAGGAGTGACAATCCAACCTATGAAATTTGAAACCTTTTGGAAAGAGAGCAGAATCTTCGTGTTTTGTCTGGCAGCGGCGGGAGTGGGGGCCTTCATTGGCTCCGGCGGCTGGGCCGCGAACCCCGTGTCCGCTGCTGCGCCATCGATCGTGACGCCGGGCTCGATTGAAACCAGTTTCGCCCCGGTGGTGGAGAAAGCATTGCCCGCGGTGGTGAACATATCTTCATCGAAGGCAACTAAAGTGAGCGCCCAAGGCATGCCGCAAATGGACCCCTTCTTCCGCCAGTTTTTCGGCGAAGAATTTGGCGGGCGTCAGGGCCGGGAGCAAGACCGCGGTTCGAACATGCCGCGCAAGCAGTACGAACACAGTTTAGGATCGGGCGTAGTGGTTCGTTCCGATGGCTACATCCTCACCAACAACCACGTGATTGACGGAGCCAACGAAATCACCGTTACCTTCGGCGACAAGCGTGAGATGAAGGCGAAGCTGGTGGGCACGGATGCAAAAACCGATGTCGCCGTATTGAAAGTTGATGCCACCAATCTGCCGGCCATCGCGTTCGCGGATTCCTCGCAGGCGCGGGTGGGCGATGTGGTGTTGGCGATGGGCAGTCCTTTCGGGCTAAAGCAGACGGTGACCATGGGCATCGTCAGCGCCCGTGGACGCACCGGCCTGGGCATCGAAGACTACGAAGACTTCATTCAGACCGATGCTTCGATCAACCCCGGCAACTCCGGCGGCGCGCTGCTGAACACGCGCGGCGAGCTGATCGGCATCAACACCGCGATCCTCGCCAACAACGGCGGCAATCAGGGCGTGGGCTTCGCGGTTCCGGCGAACCTGGCGCGCAGCGTGATGACGCAGGTGATGGACCACGGCAAAGTGGTGCGCGGTTACCTGGGCTTGCTGCCGCAGGACATTACTCCGGCAATGGCGCAGGCGCTGCACTCGAAACAAGCCGAAGGCGTGCTGATCGGCGACGTTACGGCGGGTGCTCCGGCCGCGGCCGCTGGCTTGCAGCGCGGCGACGTGATTCTGGACCTGAACGGCCAGAAAGTAGATGACAGCAATCAACTGCGGATGCGCGTCTCACTGACGCCTCCGGGAACTACGGTGCAACTGAAAGTGCTGCATGACGGCTCCGAAAAGACTGTGGCCGTGAAGCTCGCGGAAATGCCCGCGAACCTGGGCGGCTCGGCTGAGAAGAGCGAAGAAGGCGGCAACGGTGCGGCCAGCGCGCTCGAAGGAGTCTCGGTAGAGGCTGCGAAGGGCCGCGGCGTGACAGTGACCGATGTAGACCAGGGCAGCCCGGCGGCAACGGCCGGCTTGCGCGAAGGTGACACGATTCTCGAAGTGAACCGCGCCAGCGTCTCCAGCGTGGCGGACTTCGACAAAGCCATGCGCAACGTCAGCAACGGCGCGACGCTATTGCTGGTCAAGCGCGGCGACAACACGTTCTACATCGCAGTGCAGAAGTAACGGCTGGCTCAATAGGCTGGTTGACGAGAAGGGGTCGGGCTTGTGCCCGGCCCTTCTTTTGGGGGAGAAAATTTGATTCTGCGCCAGTCACTTCGACGATTTGCCGGCAACAACAGCCAAGTGGTTGTTAAAGCCCGATTCTCGGAAGCGGGGGAATTACTCGGAACCAAGTAGGCGATACACCAGTTTTCCATTACTGCTATTACTACTAGTACATTTTACGCCGATGGACTGGGAAAACACACGCTCAATCGAACGATTCAGGTGT
Organism: Bryobacterales bacterium; assembly: GCA_963760575.1. GTDB lineage: Bacteria > Acidobacteriota > Terriglobia > Bryobacterales > Bryobacteraceae > Palsa-187. The sequence continues at coordinate 64,257 of CAVXEM010000019.1, read as the reverse complement.
ATAATGCTTTTGTTGTCAGACTCCAAAATGGAAATCCCGAAATAACATCGAGGTCCCTATGCGACTACTGCCAATCCGCTCTCTTGTGACAGTGCTTTCGTGCTTCCTGCTATTCTCAGGCAGCGTTCTAGCCAACACGATAAACATAGGAGACACTAACGTGGTTCCGGACGTGTTTCCAAACCCCGGGAGCAGCGTAACGGTGTTGGGAGATCTTACCGGAACGTTCGATCTCGGCAACGGGATTACAGGAAAGTGGGAGGATGCGGTCGTAGTAGACCCGTTCCACACTTTTTGTCCGACCTGCTTGGCGTTCGCTTTTCAAGTGAGCTTAGACCCGAACGCGGGCGGAGGTATTTTCTCGATATCAGACCTATCCTTTGGCAATTTCGCGGCAGATGCGGGTTACCTCGATCAGGGTGGTTGGACTCCCACGTCGGTAACCCGCCAGCCGAACAGCATCGCCTTCAATCTCATACACAATGGCGGCACTCCCTCTGCTATCGCGCTCAGCCCTGGTGGCACAACTGACTTCTTGGTGATCGGTACCGACGCAACCAATTTCGATACGAATGGCGGAATGAACCTTGCGAATTTTGTCTTTTCCACGGGCAGCAATGGTCCCCTAGGTCACATCAGCGGATTGTTTGAGCCGACGACGGCCACACCCGAGCCCTCCCCGTTGGCTCTGATTGCCTTCGGATTCGCGGCCATGGCAGCGTTACGAAAAAGAGTGCTACGTTAGCGTCCTGACTGCCTGCCTGAAATCGGCCGCCAATAAATAGGAATGCGCACTTAAGCCTTCGGAACCGAAGATATTTTCCAGCGAGCCTAAGGGCTGTGCTCATCGCCGCTTACTGCCGCATAGATCCGATAGTCATCCCCACAGTGCCCGTAAGCTATTTTACTAGACGATAAAGTATGTGATCGCCTGCAACGATACGCCAGCAGGCCGAGTGGGATGTGCAACGCGCAATCCGTACAAGTGACTTAACGGAAAGTTATAGCCCTACGTAATAAAAAGTAGCAAACGTCCTGCGGTGAACCGCTACAATGAGTGCGTGGAAACCCGCCGGATGTGTCCGAATTGCCGGGCCTTCATCACTACCAGTGACAAGGTCTGCCCGTATTGCGATATCAAGCTGGAAGCGCCGGCCATTGCGCGCCGCGCGCCGGCTGACGTGCTGGGCGGACTGATCCCGCACGCGCGCTTCACCACCATCGTGATCCTGCTGATCAATGCGGGGTTTTATCTGGCGGAGGCACTCCCGGGGCTGATTTCGGGGAGCGGTTCGACGGGGCTTCCCTTGTTTCAGGCGGGGGCGAAGTACGGCCCCGCGATTCACGACGGCCAGTGGTGGCGCCTGCTCACGGCCGGGTTCTTGCATGGCGGGATCCTGCATCTGCTGATGAATTCGTGGGTGTTGTTCGATCTGGGCGCTGCGACCGAGGAAAGCTACGGGACTAGCCGCTACCTGGTGTTCTATTTCGTCTCCACCATCACGGGATTCTATGGCAGTTATTTGTGGAATCCGGGAGTGCCCTCGGTGGGTTCCTCGGCTGGAATCTTTGGATTGCTGGGCGCGATGATAGCGCTGGGAATGCGCGATAAATCGTCATACGGCGCGGCCATACGGGCGCACTATGTGCAATGGGGGATTTACGCGATCATTCTGTCGGCTCTGTTCCCGGCCACCGATAACGCCGCACATATCGGCGGCGTCGCCGGTGGATTCGCCATCGCCTACGTAGCGGGCACGCCGCGCTTAACGGGTGCCGGAGAACGGATCTGGCGCATGAGCGGCGCGGCCGCGGTCGCTCTCACCGTGCTGGCGTTCGGGCTCATGTTCCGTTGGATGATGACGGCGGGGAACCTGTAGTTTGCTTAGGGCGCGACCTCGGAGGAGGTCATGTCCTCGATCACCTTCCAACCGCCGTCGGCCTGCTTCTTATAAACCGTCATGTAGCTGCCTTTGTCGTCGACGGGCTTCTTGGTCTTGGGGTTGGTCACAGTCATGGTGTAGGAGCCGCGGGTGGTGGCTAAATCACCGCCGGCGCTCATTTCGACGCGGTCCGCGGAGAAGTTGAGCTTGATGTTAGGGTCGTCCAGCATGCCTTTCCATGCTGCCTTGATGGCGTCTTTTCCCTTGGCGGGAGGCGCGCCGGGCATCATGAGGATGGCGTCGTCGGTGTAATGTCCGGCACTCTTTTCAAGGTCCTTGGCGGCGGCTTCTTTTACCCAACTGGATTCGATGTCGCGGATTTTGGATTGCTCGGCGACCAGATCCACGGCAGGGGCGGCAGGTGGCGCGGTGTTGCAACCCGCCAGCAGCAACAGGCTCGCAAAGGGAACAACCGTAAGTTTGAGCATGCAAGCTAGCGTACAACAACTTTAGCCAAACCGGCGTTGCCCGCGACATCATATGCGCGGATCACGATCAGGTGCTCGCCCGGCGGCAGGTTGTCGATGTGGATACGGTATTGTTCGCGAGCGGAATCGGTGACGCCGTCCACCGCTTCGACGGGCAGCCAGGGATGGGCATCAACGGAGTATTCGCAGCGGCGAAGGATGGATCCGCGATCCTGCGCGTCGACATCGATATCGACCGCGGCGCCAGCTGCGGCGCGGAGCGCTCGCAGTGACCACCGGCGGCGTGTTATCGATCAGCACCGGCGGTCCGATCAATTCCGACTGACGCGCTTGCTCGGCGGCATTCGAGGGACGGTCCGACGCAACCACGCGGAAGTAGTAGCGTCCGTCGGCGAGAACGTCGCCATCCAGCAGATAAGTATTCTCGCTGATATCGGCGCGCAGCAATTTCCACTCGCGTTCGTCTTCGCCGCGGAAATACAGGCTGTAGGAAAGCTTGTCGCCATCCGGATCGTCCGCTTGCCAGGAGATTTGGAGTTGTTGCCCGGCCGGCCGCGACAGCGTTTGCGCCTGCGTGCCCACCGCGCTGGTGGCATCGCCGGTGTCGGTAACGGTGATCGAAAAAGCCGATGACGTGCTCGAACTCGCACTCTTCGCGGCGCCGGCCGGAGCCGCTACCGCCGACACCGTGATGCTGCGAATCGCGGGCGCCGTATTCTGCGGCAGGTAGGCGATGGTGACTCCGTCGAGCTCCGCCGTGCCCGTGAAGTCCGCGCGCCACTGGATAAAGCGCGCATTCGGACTCGTGATCAGAGACTTCGCGGGATCGCTGATGGGTTCCGACCAATCGCTCCAGGTAGCATCGGGCCGCGCGGAATTCCCTGCCCGCGTTTTGAAGCTGACGCCTTTGTTTCCCACCCACGACAAGCGGCCCCAGCGGGCCACAGTGCCGGAATCGTGAATGGACGATTCAAACCAGCCGGCAGCGGTCGCGGATTGATCCAGCCGCAACATTTTCCCTACATTACCGGCGGCGATAAGAAGACCGCGCGGGGAAGCGGTCAGTCGCGTTGCGTCGGCCTCATTGGTCTGCGTAACCAGCGTGGCGTCGCGAGTGCGGTCCGGTCGCGGGTCGATGCGATAGACGCGGCCTTGGGCGTCGGTCAAGAAGGTGAGCGTTCCCGCGGGCTCGGCGACCACGTCGTAGATGTTTTCGTCCTTCGAAGTCCACAAGGTCTCAACAGTATTGTCCGGAAAAATTTTGTAGAGCGCCGAGCGTTCGACGCCGGAGACTTCAGTGGTGGTCGCGGGCGCGGTAATGGGCGAGGCGCCGGTCGTGGCTTTCGTGGGGTCCGGCTTGGGCGCGGGAGCAAGCCCGGCTTGGGCGTCTGTGACGGTAATGCTGGTCGAAGGCGCGGTCACGGTCGGCGTTGAAGACGAGGACGAACTGGACGCGGCGGAGGTGCGCTTCGCCAAGCTGCCGCCGAGAGCCGCCGCGTAGATGGAGCCGTCGGCCGCGGGGATAATGCTGCGGATTTCCGGAAGGTTCGCGTCGTAGAGCACGAAGCCGCGCGCGGGAGTGCCGGTGATGCGGTACAGAATTCCGTTGGGCTCGCTCCCGGCGAGCAAACGCCCTTCGCGATCGAACGCCAGCGCGGTGACGTGCGCCTGGCCGGTTTCGTAGTAGAGATCGCCGCGGCCCGCACCCTTTCCATCACTGGTGACGCGATAGATCTTTGCCTTGCTGTCCGGTCGCAACGTAGAGCGAGCCGTCGGGCGCGAACGCCAGCGCCCAGATATAGCGCTCGCCGGGAGAAAAGTATTCCGTGGCGCGGCCGTTCTCGATGCGATAGACCTTGCCATCGGGGGACGTGCCCGCGTAAACTACGCCCGCCTTGTCGACTGCGACGGCGAAGATTTCAGGCTGATCGGAGCTCCAAACTACGGTGCCGTTGCCGGTGGCGTCGAGTTTGAGAAGCCGGCCGCGGTTTCCCGTGCCTAAGTACAGCGAGCCGTCGGGCGCGGGAGCGACGCTCCAGATCTGCGCTTGATCGGAAGAGAATAATGTGTCGACTTTGGGGCCGAGGATCAGGCGTCCGTCGCGCGTGATCGAGAGACCGCTCATGCGCCCGCGCAGGAAATCCTGATAGCCGTTGATCTCCCACGTAGCCGTGGTGGCGCCGGCTGCGAAACAGGCGAACAGCAGGAGGCACGCTGAGACCTTCATTCTTTGACCTCGACCTGAATGGTCTTGGTGCCGGTGACTACGGAGCCCGCTGCGCCGGGCACCTCGAGTTCTGCGACCTTTGCACCGCGCGTGTTCACTTGCGCCGGCGAGCCCGCTTGCGCGCGCGTCAGCAGCATCGCGAGCGACGGCGGCGGGTCGGGAATGTCGCGGCCTTCGACGGTATAAGATGGCTCGGCGCGCCACACGCGCACGTAGGCTTTGGTGTTGGAGCGCAGTCCATTCAACAGACTCAACACCTGTCGCGGCGAGCGTTGCGGAGTGGCCACGGCGGATTGGAATTCGATCACGTTGGTGGAAGTAGCGTCGGCAATAGTAAAGTTCAGCGTGCCGGGTTGCGTTCCGATGGGTACGCGATATTTTATGCGGCGCGAGGTTTCCTGGCCGTTTTCTCCCGACATCACTACGGTGAGTTCGAGTTCTTCGCCGGGGCGCACGGTGCGCGCGGCCATCAGATCGACTACCTGCTGCTGGCTGCGGCGCTCGACCGGCGCGACTTCCAGCGAGACGCTCTTCAACTTCAGCGCGTCGAACCCGCTCTGCGACGCGAACGCAATCGGCGAACTGACGCCGGCCGACGCGATGATCGCAACCCCAACATCGCCACTATAAACATCGTCGATGCGCACCGGACCACCCTCGAAATCGAGCTGGCCGCGCACCGAGTAAGTCTGGCCGCCCACGCTGCGCTCCGTGGAATCGATGGCGGAAAACACAGCCATCTGCATCAGCAAAGGCGTCATGACGCGATCCTGCACTAGTCGCATGCGGTAGGTGTTCGAGCCGACTCGAATCTGGACGGGAATCAAATTGGCTTGCCGTCCAGTGAGTCCGGAAACCGCGGTGTCGCGATCGGACGTGATGGATCCCATCCATTCGCGCGCCATGGAAATCTTGAAAGAACTCGAGAGATTCGGCATCAGTGCTAGCACTTCGGCACGGGCGAACGGCAAGTCCGTCGAGCCTTCGTCAAGAAAGCGGTGGCCGAACGCGTAGACCTTGTCGCCGTCGATGGCTGTTACGGTGCCGTCGGCGCCGACGGTCATGTCGCCGGAGATCAACTGGACGCTGATCATGGAGCCCGGCTCAAGCTGGCGCGGATCGCCGAGACGGTCCGGGATACTGCCGCCGCCCGAAACGCCCTTGCCGCGGGTCGAGACCCAACTGGCGAAGCTGCGGCGCGAAATGTTCCAACGCGGCGGGTGTGAATCCAGTAAAGGAAACGGGCGTTGCAATTTCTTCCAACCTGGCGTCGCCCGTGACGAAGGGCCGGCGCGGCGTCGCTGCCGCAATCCGTTGGGGCGGCTGGGGAGTGACGTGCAGCATGTCCTCAATGGGCCGGATGCCGGCGATGGCCTCCTTGGATAAAGGGAAACTCAAGGCGACCGCGCCCAATAACTTGCCATCAATATAAACCGGCGAACCGCTCATGCCCTGCATGACCCCGGTATTCGCCGAGCGGTCCGCCGCTTAGTCGCGCCAGAATGATAGATTGCCGGGGGCCAAGATTTTCCAGGACGCCCAGCACCTCCACCTGAAATTCTTCGACCTTAGTACCGGAAAATACCGTGCGGCCAACGCCATGCTGGCCCGCGCGAACATCTTTAAGAGGAAAGATATCCGGAGCCGCAGACGCCAGCGAGGCGAATGACAGGGCGAAAGTCAAAGTCACCAATAGGCGCACAATTTTCATTGTAACGAGTCCTGCGGCCACGTTATCTCACTCTTGATTGGCCCGTAGTAGTATAGGAAAAGTTACTTTGACGGAAGGAGGCGCTTTCCGATGTGGAATCGCCGTAAAGAAGAAGAAATACCACCACAGAGACCCGCTCCGGCACCGCCGACTTCGTCTGAACTCGCCAAGGAAGGAACCACTATGTCCACTCAGCCCGCTCGCCCCATTGAGACGCGCCCCGAACCTGCTCGCGGAGGCGCCGCTGTCATCGGAAAGTCCGTGGTCCTCAAGGGCCAGATTTATGGGCGCGAAGATGTGACCATCGACGGCGAAGTGGAAGGCACGGTGGAGTTGCAGGAACACCGCCTCACCGTGGGCCCCAACGGCAAAGTGGTGGCGACTATCAAGGCGCGCGAGATCGTGGTGCTGGGCACGGTCCACGGCAACATTGAGACGCGCGAAAAGATTGATATCCGCAAGGACGCGAAAGTGGTGGGAGACATCCGCACGGCACGCATCGTGATTGAGGATGGCGCCTACTTCAAAGGTTCGATCGACATCGTGCGCGCGGAAGCTCCTAAGCCGGCCGCGGCGCCGAAACCGCAGCCAGTGGCCGCGGCCGCGACGTCGTCTCCGGCGGCGGCCGCCAGTGCGGGTGATATCAAGCGGTAGTGGCTCAAGCACCGTCCGCCGGACCGGAGACTCGACAGAGCCACGGCCTGGATCAGTTCTGCGCGTCGTTAGAAGAGCGCCCGGGGATGTCCATCCTGGACTTCGCGGGTGCGAGCCAAGCCACGGTGAGCTTCGTCACCAATTACGGGCACCGTCTGTATTCGGACGACTTCGTGCGGCAACTGGATCAGGTGTTCGGGTCGGCCGCTGCGTCAGCGAACGGGGCTAATTTCTTCGAGAACCAGGCGAACCCGATTCTGGTCTCGGACTTCTTCAACCTCGCGCTGACCTTCGACGACGCGAGCTTTGACGGCGCCCTGGTGTGGGATTCGCTGCAGTTTCTAGCATCGCCACTGCTGCAAACGGTGGTAGCCAAACTGCACAAGATGCTGCGGCCGGGAGCCAGTCTGTTCGCGCTATTCCATACCGAGGAGCGCATCGAAAGCCTCGCGACTTACGCATACCGCATCCAGGATCACCGGACCATTCAGATGACCTCCCGCGCGCAACGTAAGCCGGCGCAGATTTTCAATAACCGGAGTCTGGAGAAGCTGTTCCAGGATTTCAGTTCAGTGAAGTTTTTCCTGACGCGGGACCGGCTGCGGGAAGTGATTGTGAAGCGCTAGGCATGCCGACGGTTAAAGAAGAGGTCCGGCGCGTGATCGAGAGACTTCCCGATGATGTGACCTGGGAGGATGTGCAGTACTCCATCTACGTTCTCCAGCGAATCGAACGTGGCCGGCGTGAAGCCGCCGAGGGCAAGATCCTTGATGAGGACGAAGTCGAGCGGCGGATCAAGCCGTGGCTTACCGAGTAAGCTGGACGCAATCGGCCTGGCATCTAGGGCCCCGGAAGTAATAATCGAGTCTTTGGAATCCCCCTATCCGCCTCGTATACTTCCATAGAAGGAGTCTTTTTGTCCCTCGAAGACGATCTATTAGAGCAGCGCGTCAAGCGCGCGGCGGAAATTGAAGCGCTCGGGTTCCGGGCGTACGGGCAGCGCTTCGACTTCACACACACGATACCGGAGATCCTGGCGGCGGAGAGCGCGAAGACCGCCGAAGAGTTGACGGCGGCGAAACCGCAGGTCCGCATCGCCGGGCGCATTCAGACCATGCGGCGCATGGGCAAGGCCGGCTTCTTCCATCTGATGCAGCGCGGCGAGCGGCTGCAGGTGTACGTGCGCAGCGACGCCGTCAATGAGCGCGAGTATGCGCTCTACCAACTGCTCGACATCGGCGACATTGTGGGCGTCGAAGGCTATCTGTTCCGCACGCGCACGGGCGAGTTGAGCGTGCACGCGGAGAAGCTCACCTTCCTTTCGAAGATCCTGCTGGGCTTGCCAGAGAAGTGGCACGGGCTCGAAGACGTAGAGATCCGCTACCGCCAACGCTACTTGGATCTGATCGCGAATCCGGAGTCGCAAAAGGTATTTGTGACGCGCGCGCGCATCATTTCGTCGTTGCGGCGGCAACTGGAGGAGCGGGGCTTCGTGGAAGTGGAGACGCCCATGATGCAACCGCTTTACGGGGGCGCGACCGCGCGGCCGTTCGTCACGCACCACAACACGCTCGACATGGATTTGTACCTGCGAATCGCGCCGGAGTTGTACTTGAAGCGCCTGATCGTCGGCGGCTTGGAGCGCGTGTACGAAATCAATCGCAATTTCCGCAACGAAGGCGTGTCGACGCAGCACAATCCGGAGTTCACCATGCTGGAGTTTTATCAGGCCTACACCGACTATCAGGGCCTGATGGATTTCACTTGCGAATTCCTGGAGCAGACGGCGGTGGACGCGACGGGCTCCGCCGTGGTCGAGTGGCAAGGACATAGCGCTGGACTTCGGAAACGTCCGCCGCGTTTCGATGCAGGAGGCGGTGGGCGCCGAAGTGCCCTTGCGCGGGCACGCTCTGGTCGATGCATTCGAGCGGAACGTCGAGCCGACGCTGATCGAACCCACCATCATCTACGACTACCCGGTGGAAGTTTCGCCGCTGTCGAAGTTGAAGGCCAGCGACCCAGCGTTCGTCGAACGCTTCGAGATCTACGCGGCGGGCATGGAAATTGGCAACGCCTATACCGAGTTGAACGATCCGCAGGAACAGCGCCGCCGCTTTGAAGCGCAATTGGAGTTGAAAGCCGCCGGCGACGAAGAAGCGCATCAGATGGACGAAGATTACATCCGCGCGCTGTCCTACGGCATGCCGCCGACCGGCGGCGAAGGCATCGGAATCGATCGCTTGACGATGATCCTGACGAATTCGAAATCGATTCGCGATGTAATTCTATTCCCGCTGCTGCGTCTGGAAGGCGAAATCGGATTCGCGGAGAAGCTCCGGCGTATCGCTCCCTAAATGTTTGAGCTATTCATTGCCCGCCGCTATCTGCGCGCCAAGCGCAAGCAGGTGGTGATCTCCGTGATCACGGCGATTTCGGTGATCGGCGTGGCGGCGGGCGTGATGGCGCTGGTGATCGCACTGGCCATCAACAACGGTTTTCGCGATACTCTCCAGCGCAACTTACTAGGTGCAACGGCGCACGTTTCCATTCTGGAGAAGGAACCCGGCACCGGCATCGAACACTGGGAACAATTGGCTCCCCAACTCGCGCAGATTCCGCACGTGAAATCGGCGGCGCCGGCGCTCTACGAAAGCGGCTACATCAGCGGCCCGTCACGGGGGCCGGCGTCGCCATCAAAGGCGTTGACGTGCACGCGGGCGCGCCTATCGCGGACACATTGAAGCACTTGAAAACCGGATCGCTCGATGGCTTGCGCGCTTCCGGAGACTTGCCCGGCATCGTGCTGGGTTCGCGGCTCGCGGACAATATCGGAGCGGTCACAGGCAAGCAGGTGCTATTGCTGATCCCCAACGGACAGATCACGCCTTTCGGCCCTCGCCCCAGCTACGTGCGCCTGCGCGTGGCGGGAACCTTCGAATCCGGTTTCTACGATCTGGACGCCAATTGGGCGTTCCTATCGCTCGCCGACGCGCAAAAAGCGTTCGATCTTACGGACGTGGTCAATAGCATCGAACTGATGCTGGACGACATTTATCAAGCACCGCTGGTGGCCGCGGCGTCGGAAAAAATCATCGGACCGAAGCTCGCGGCCACTACCTGGGGCGAGCAGAACAAGCAGCTACTAGGCGCCCTCACGATGGAGCGCACGGTGACGGTAGTCACCATCGGCCTAATACAATTAGTCGCGGCGCTGAACATTTTGATCACTCTGATCATGATGGTGATGGAAAAGCACCGCGACATCGCCATCCTGATGTCGATGGGCGCGAAGGCAAGCCAGATCCGCAAAGTCTTCGTCTATGAAGGCGCGCTGATTGGAGCGGTGGGTACCGCCATCGGTCTCGCCATTGGCTATGGTGTGTGTTATTTCGCCGAGCGCTATCAGTGGGTGAAGCTCGACCAACAGGTGTACTCGATTTCGTTCGTGCCCTTCGAACCGCGAGCCCTTGACGCGATCTGGATCGCCGCCGCGGCCATGGCGGTCAGCCTGATCGCAACGCTCTACCCGGCGCGCAGCGCCACCCGCATCGCTCCCGTCGAATCGTTACGATATGAGTAAATGCCTCAGTTGATCGCAGCTCCCACCCGAATTCCGGTTCCCGGAAACAAGATCATCGACGAGTATATCGGCCGCGTGAATTCCGGCGACACGCAGGCGAGCATCGCGCACATGCGCAGTCCCGCGGGCTGGTCCGAACCGGGCCAGCGGCCCGATTTCGATGAGTACACGGTCGTGATCAAGGGCGTGATGCGAGTGGAACATGAGGCGGGCATCACCGAAGTCAAAGCCGGCCAAGCCATCATCGCGCGCAAGGGCGAGTGGGTTCGCTACAGCACCCCCGATGGGGCCGAATATATGGCCATTTGTGTACCGGCGTTTGCGCCGGACACCGTCCACCGCGACGGCTGATTGTTATTGTTTTTCGTAAACCTGGGTGCTGCTGTAATCGACGCCGTCAATCGAGCCCTTGGTTGTAATGGTAAGGATCTTGCCGCCGCCTGAAATTTTCATGGTGACATTTTCGGCAACCTGGCCCTTGACCTTGCCGGTGCGTTCCACGGTATTGGCGTCCACGCGCTTCAACGCCACCGTATCGAGCTGAGAGCCCTCAATCGGCACATCCTTGCTGTCGTACTTCGCTGTGAAATTGATCTCGGTGGTATTGCCGTTACCTTGCACGGTCTTCTGGTTGAAACTAACTCCCCCGTCCTTGGCTTCAAACGAAAGCGAGCGGTTCAGGAGCGCGGTATCCGGATCGAAAGTCGACTTGCCGCGGTCCAGCACCCAATTGCCGAGCAGCGAATCCTTGGCTTGGCCGTGTGCCGCCGCTGCCAGAAGGACGCAAGCAACCAGGCTTACACAAACAACGCTCACGCAGTTACGTAGAAAGTGCTTCATAGTGTCATATAGTTTCACGGGCGGCGGCGCGAAATCAAGTGACAGACGGCTTATTGCAGCTTGCCGAAGTTCATGGTCAGTCCCACTACCAACTGGCGGTCCGGATTGCCGCCCGCGAGGCCGAAGCGCTGGCCCGAGAAATCGACGGCGATCCGCTCCGTGATCTGATACTCGATACCCGCAAAGCCCGCCCAAGTGCGCTCCAGGCCAGTCGACCGTTCGTACACCGCGTTGACGTGCGGCGTCAGATGACCCCACGCCCCGGAGGCAGCCAGACGGCGCCCGAAGCCAGCGCCGAAATCCCAGGTTCCAGCGGGGTTATTGGGCGAGGGCGACGTGGCCGCGGTCCAACTCATAGTAGCTCCCATGCTGTTGCGCCCGGCATCGTAGCGCGCAATGGCGGTAGCTCCCAGGCGCGCGCCGGACTCGCCGCGCAGAAAGAAGGTGGCAGCAGGCTGAATGGCGATGTCCAGCTTTTCTCCATCGCGCAGCACTGCGTTGGCGGCGAAAGTCACGCGATCGCTGAACTGGGTGGCGCGCTGGCCGGCTTGCGCTACGCTATCGATTGAATCGAACGCCGCGCTGTATTCGGTACGGCCCCACAGAATGCTTTTGCCCATGGGCGTGTACTTGATGACGGAGGGCATGCTGAAATTGCCGCTCGAGTAAGAATACAGATTGTCCCATTCCGCTTCGACCGTGCCCGGCTCCGTGATCAACGTATTGACGTGAAGGCGCTTGCGGAGCGTGATATTGGACGTCCCACGCGGTCCGGTGATCAGGCGGTCGAGCAATGCCGCGTGGCTGGCTGGCGCCAGCAGCCACAGCAAACCGCAGGCCGCCCGACATCGAGTTGTCGGGCCACGACGCGATTGACACTCCCTTAGCGGCGACACTATCATGATTATCGGCGGATGCCGTCGGGCGCCGCCCACCAGACTAAACCAAACGGAGCTGCTAACCAGACAGGGCTCTCATTCGTCCAATTACTTCAATATGATCACAGTCGAAGGATTGACCAAGCGGTACGCCAACCATGTCGCCGTCGACAATATCTCTTTCAAGGTAGAAAGAGGGCAGATCGTCGGCTTCCTGGGCCCCAACGGGGCTGGCAAGACCACTACCATGCGGGTGCTCACCTGCTTCCTCCCGCCCACGTCGGGCACCGCGCGGGTTGCTGAGTTTGACGTTCTCGAACAGCCGATGGAGGTCAAGAAACGCATCGGCTACCTGCCGGAGACGCCGCCTTTATACCCGGAAATGGAAGTTGTCGAGTACCTGGAATATGTAGGCCGCCTCAAGGGCGTCCCCAAGGACAGCCTGGCGCGGCGGGTGGATGAAGTGGCCCAGAAGTGCTCCGTGGGCGACGTGAAATACAAGCTGATCGGCAAGTTGTCCAAAGGCTACCGGCAGCGCGTCGGCCTGGCGCAGGCCATCATTCATAATCCGGATGTGCTGATCCTGGACGAACCAACCTCGGGCCTGGACCCGCAGCAGATCATCGAGACCCGAGACCTGATCAAAGGACTGGCCGGCGATCACACCATCATTCTTTCGACGCACATTCTGCCCGAAGTGGAGCAGTTGTGCGAGCGTGTCATCATCATCGCCAAAGGCAAGCTGGTGGCGACCGACACGGTTCAAAACCTGACCAGCCGTTTGCGGGGAGCGGAAACCGTGGCCATCGAAATCGGAGCGCGCAACGGAATGGCGCTGAGCGGACCAGAAGTTCAGCAGCGCCTGGAACGCGTCGAAGGCGTCAGCCGGGTGCTCGCGCGCGATTCGCGGCATGGCAACCTGGCGTTTACGGTGGAGAGCCAGCAGGGACAGCACGTCCGCCCGGAACTGGCGCGTGCCGTGATCGAGGCCGGTTGGAACCTGAATGAACTGCACGCCGTGGGCTTGAGTCTGGAAGAGATTTTCCTGGAATTAACGGGAGCGCCGAGAGCGGATGTGGATGCTCCGCACGCCACGACCATTGGCGCGGAGGAAGAGCGCTCATGAATACACTCACTATCTGCCGCAAGGAATTGAACAGTTACTTCCGGTCGCCCATTGCTTACGGCGTCATGTTCTTTTTCGCGGTCATCACCGGCTATTTTTTCTACGCCTACGTGGTGTCGTTCGTCACTTACAGCATCCAGAGCTCGATGCAAGGGCAGAGCGCGCCGATGAGCGTGAACGATCAAATGATCCGCCCGCTGCTCTCAAACCTCGCGGTGATCGGATTGTTCTTCATCCCCATCATCACCATGCGTCTGTTCGCCGAAGAGAAACGCGCCGGAACCTTCGAATTGCTAGCCACGTCTCCTGTGCTCGACATGGAAATCATCCTGGGTAAGTGGCTGGCCGCGCTGGCGCTCTACGCCGCCATGCTGGGGATCTCACTAGTGAGCATGGCCACCTTGTTCGCCTACGGCAAACCAGATTGGCGGCCCATGATGGTGGGCTACTTAGGATTGTTGCTGCAAGGCGGATGTCTGCTCGCGATCGGCACTTACATCTCGTCCTGCACGCGCAACCAGATTGTCGCCGCGGTGGCAACGTTCAGTGTGCTGCTGCTGTTGTGGGTGATCGATTGGGTGTCGTCGTTCCAGGACTCGGCGTTCGCGAAGGTGACTGCATATCTCTCCGTCACTCAACATTTCGACTCGTTTTCAAAGGGTGTCCTGGATGCCAAGGATGTCCTCTACTACGCATCCATGATTTTTATTGGACTATTTTTGACGGCGCGATCGCTCGAATCGCTGCGCTGGAGGGCTTAGGCAATGGCGAATCACTCCTGGATGAAAGCCCGGCAAACCAAGTTCGCAGCCTACACCGCCGTCTACGTGCTGATCGTAGTGGCGGTGGTGGGCGTGCTCAATTTCCTGGCGAACCGCTATAACAAAACCTACGACACCACCAGCAGCAAGCAGTTCACGCTCTCCGACCAGACCGTCAAGATTGCGAAAAACCTGAAGCAGGACGTCAGTATTTCTTATTGGGATCAGCCCACGCAGTTTCAGGCGGCGCACGATCTGCTGGATCGCTACAAAAATCTCTCACCGAAAATCGACATTCATTACGAAGACCTGGAAAAGAACATCACGCAAGCCAGAGCCGCCGGAGTAACGCGTCGCGGCGCCGTTTTAGTCCAGACCGGCGGCAAGACGCAGGAAGCCAAGAGTCTCTCCGAAGAGGAAGTCACCGGAGCGCTGGTGCGGGCCATGAAGACCGGCGACAGGCTGGCGTGCTTCGCGGAAGGCGCGGGCGAGCACACGCTCGAAGACGCCGACCGCACCGGTTACGGACAGTTGAAGACTCTGGTCGAAGGCAACAACTACAAAACGCAAAGCATCAATCTGCTGCAGAAGCCCGAGATCCCGAAAGACTGCACCATGGTGATTGTCGGCGGCCCCTCGCGCGATTACTTGCAGCCCGCGGTCGACGCGCTCAAGACCTACGTCGAAAACGGCGGTAAAGCCATCCTCATGCTCGACCCGCCGCTCAAATTCGCTAAACAGAATATCGATGAAAATGACGCGCTGGTGAAGGTGCTGGCCACTTGGGGCGTCACCGCCGATAAAGATCTGGTGCTGGACACCAGCGGCGTCGGCCAGCTTTACGGCTTGGGTCCCGAGATCGCGCTGGTCAGCACCTACGGCACGCACCCGATTGTCGGCGCGATGAAGCGCCTGGCTTCGGGATTCCCCATCGCCCGCTCTCTCCAGATCAAGAATGGCGACAAGACTACGGTAGAGAAGCTTTTCGAAACGAGCGACGATGCCTTCGCCACGACCAACTTAGCATCGGCCGAAATCAAGCCGTCGCCCTCCGACAAAAAAGGCCCCTTCATACTGGGCGCCGCCGGGACGTACAGCACGGGCGGTGGAAGGTTTGTGGTGGTGGGATCGTCCAGTTGGGTGGCGAATTCCTATCTGCGTCTGGCCGGGAATCGCGACCTGTTCTTGAACATGATGAACTGGCTCTCGGCGGACGAAGACTTGATTTCGATTCGTCCCAAGGAGCCCGAAGACCGCCGCCTCACCATGACAGCGAACCAGATGAGGCTGGCGTTTTATTCGAGCGTGCTGGCCATTCCGCTGTTGATCCTGGCGTCTGGTTTAAGCGTATGGTGGAAGCGGCGTTGACATTATGAAGTGGGGTCGGATGGTATTGGCCGGTGTCCTGCTGGCCGGCTTGGGGATCGCCGTTTGGTGGTCCAATCGGCAGGAGAAGGCCAAGGAAGGCCAGCCCGCGGCGGATGCGCCACCGAAGATTCTCGCGATCAGCGCGGACTCCGTGAAGCAGGTTCAAATCGTGCACCGCGGCGAGGAACCGGTCACGGTTCAATTCAACGCCGCCGGCAAGTGGGAGATGACTTCTCCCAAGCCTTTGCCGGCCGACCCCGTCGCCGTAGCAGCACTCACCAATACCGCGTCGCGCCTGGACTCCGAGCGCGTGGTCGACCCCAATGTGACCGATCTCAAGGCGTACGGCCTGGCTCCCGCATTGATCGGAGTGAACTTCACTACCAAGGACGGCAAAACCTCCAAGCTCTTGATCGGCGAGAACACGCCCGAAGGCAGCGCGGTCTACGCCAAACTCGACGGCGACCCGCGCCTCTTCACCATGGCGAGTTCCTTCAAGAGCACCTTCGACAAAGAGGCCAAGGATCTCCGCGATAAGCGCCTGCTGCCCTTCACGCAGGATAAACTGAGCCGCATCGAGATCACCGCGCAGAAGCAGACCTACGAATTCGTCAAGAAAGGCGAAGGCGAATGGCAGATCGACAAACCCAAAGCCATGCGCGCCGACAACATCCAGGCCGACGACCTGGTGCAGCGCCTCAAAAACGCGGATATGGACTTGAGCGGCGTCCAAGACGACAAGAAAATCGCGGCAGGTTTTGCTGCGGCCGCGCCGCTGGCGATCGCCAAAGTCACCGACCAGGACGGCACCAAAACACTGGAGATCCGCAAGTCCAAAGACGACTACTACGCGAAATCGAGCGTCGTCGAAGGCGTCTACAAAGTTTCGAAAGTCCTCGGCGACGGCCTCGACAAGCCCGTCGACGCCTATCGCAACAAGAAAGTTTTCGACTTCGGCTTCAGCGACCCCACGCGCATCGAAGTCATCGATGGCGCAAAGACTTCGATCTATGACAAAGCCGGCGAGACCTGGACCTCCAGCGGCAAGAAGATGGATTCCACCAGCGTGCAGGCCTTCATCGACCGCCTGCGCGATCTCACCGCCACGAAATTTGCCGACGCGGGGTTCACCACGCCGGTGGTCACGCTCACCGTGGTATCGAATCAAGGCAAGCAGCGCGAGCAAGTGGAGATCGCGCCCGCAGCCTCCGGCGGCAACTTCCTGGCGCGGCACGGCGGCGATGCGTCATTCTATGAGTTGGAGGCCAACGTGGTAAAGGAATTGCGCCAGGCCGTGGGCGACGTGCGGGAAGCCCAGCCGGAAAAGAAAAAGTAGTGGGCCTCGGCCTGGTCACGGATCTCTACCAGCTCACCATGGCTGCCGGCTATTTCGAAGCCGGGAAAACGCACGACCGCGCGACCTTCGAACTCTCCGTGCGGCGCCTGCCCTACAATCGCAATTTCATTCTGGCTGCCGGGTTAGCACAAGCCGTCGATTACCTGCTCAACTTCCGCATTACCGCGGAGGAGATCGCCTACCTGCGCGGCATTCCGCAATTCAAATACGCCAGCGAAGCGTTTTTCGAAATGCTGGCCGGATTGCGCTTCACCGGCGACGTGTTCGCCGTCCCCGAGGGCACCCCGGTATTCGCCGGCGAACCGTTCCTAACCGTGCGCGCGCCGGTGATTGAAGCGCAAATCCCCGAAACGTACTTGCTGGCGATGATTGGCTTCCAATCCTCCATCGCGACAAAGGCAGCCCGCGTAGTGAAGGCGGCGCTCGGCCGCGACGTAGTAGAATTCGGCACACGCCGCGCGCACTCGCCCGAAGCCGGGGTGCTGGCCGGACGCGCAGCCTACATCGGCGGCTGCGTCGGCACCAGCAACGCCGAAGCAGGGTTCCGTTACAAGGCTCACGTATTCGGAACAGCGGCGCATTCCTGGGTGATGTCGTTCCCCAGCGAGCGCGCAGCCTTCGAGCAGCTGCAAAAGCTATTAGGCGAGCGCACCACCTACTTGATCGATACCTACGACACCATCGAAGGCGCGAAGCTAGCCGCGTCGCTCGGCCGTCCCCTGTGGGGCGTGCGGCTCGACAGCGGCAACTTAATCGAACTCGCGCCCGCGGTGCGCAAGATCCTCGACGACGCCGGCTTGCAGGACGCCAAGATCATGGCGACGGGCGACCTGAACGAATACAAGATTCACGAGTTGGTAGCTGCGCAAGCCCCTATAGACGTCTTCGGCGTCGGCACCGACCTCGCGACCTCCGCCGACGCCCCCTCGCTCGGCGTGATCTACAAAATGGTCGAGATGGAAAGCGCCAAACAGCACCGCTACACGGCCAAATTCAGCCACGAAAAACACACGCTGCCGGGCGCCAAGCAGATATTCCGCCATTCCGATCACGACGTGCTAGGCCGCTCCACCGAATGCATCTCGTGCGGCAGCGAAACTGTGGAAGCGCTACAGCGCCCGGTGATTCTGGGAGGCAAGCTAGTCGAACCCCTGCCCACCACGGCCCAAGTGAAACGCTACGCGGCAGAGCGCCTGGCGCGCCTGCCCGCACCGTGTCATAGTCTGTTCCAGGTAGAGAACGCATGGCGCGTCGAACTGAGCCCCGCCCTGAAGGAATTGGACGAGACCGTCCGCAAGGAGCACGCGGGATGAAGACCGTATTCTTCGACGTCGATACGCAGATCGATTTCCTCTATCCCGCCGGTGCGTTATACGTTCCGGGCGCCGAGAAAGTGGTGGAGCAAATCGCCACGCTAAACCGCTTCGCCGGCGCGCACGGAATTCCGCTGGTGTCGACCATGGACGCCCACTCCGAAGACGACCCCGAATTTAAAGCCTGGCCGCCGCATTGCGTAGTCGCGACAACCGGCCAGCAGAAACCGGAAGCCACGCTGCTAGCCAAGCGCATTGCGGTGCCGAATACCAAGGGCTTAGTAAACCTCGAAGGCGCCCAACAGTTTTTGCTAGAGAAGCAGACCTTCGACTGCTTCACTAACGTGAATCTAGCCGGCCTGCTCGAACGGTTCGGCGCCGAGCGTTACGTAGTCTATGGCGTAGTCACCGAAATCTGCGTAAAACTCGCCGCCTTCGGATTACTTAAAACCGGCAAACGCGTGGAATTGGTCACGGACGCGGTGCGCAGCCTCAACGACACCGCATCAGCCGAAATGACCGCCGCTTTCCTGGCCGCCGGCGGCGTCTTGACCACCGTCAGCGCGGCCACCAGGATTCCCTAGTGTCCGCTCGCTGCCGCTCGCGGTTCTGTAACCTCAACCGCCCGCACCGAACCGCGACTGGAAGGAGCGGAGCCCCTTCCCCATGCCGGAAACGCCAGCGAGCTTTCTGATCGGCCTGATCGGATCCGGCATCCAAGCGTCCCGCACCCCCGCGATGCATATGCTTGAAGCCAGCCGGCAAGGCTTGCGCTATGTCTACAAATTAATCGACCTCGAAAAGCTGGGCCTAGGCGCAGAAGCGCTCCCCGATCTGCTTGCAGCAGCGGAGCGCATGGGATTCGATGGCCTGAACATCACCCACCCTTGTAAGCAAGCCGTTATTCCGCTGCTCACCGAACTCTCCGAAGAAGCGCGCGCCATTGGAGCCGTGAACACAGTAGTCTTGCGGAACGGAAAACGCGCCGGGCACAACACCGATTGCACCGGCTTCGCGGAAGGCTTTCGCAGAGGCTTGTCCGGAGTACGAACCAACCGCGTCGTGCTCCTGGGCGCAGGCGGCGCAGGGGCCGCCGTAGCGCACGCAGCTTTAGGCTTAGGAATCGAGCACCTGACCATCTTCGATATCGACACCGCTAGAGCCGCCCAACTGGCAACCACCCTGGGCACCAGCAGAGTTGCCCAGGGAACTGATCTAGCGGACGCCATGGCCCGCGCCGATGGCCTGATCCATGCGACCCCCACCGGAATGGCGCAGCATCCCGGCTTGCCCCTACCCGCCACCTTGCTGCGGCCAGAACAATGGGTAGCGGAAATCGTCTACTTTCCCTTGGAAACCGAACTGTTGCGAGCCGCAAACCGTCTCGGCTGCCGCACCCTCAACGGCGGAGGCATGGCCGTGTTCCAAGCCGTCGACGCCTTCCGCCTCTTCACCGGCATCCAGCCCGACGCCGAGCGCATGCTGCGCAGCTTCGCCGACATGGATCCCGCGTGAGCACGCCATCGCGCACCCGTTTCCTGATGCTGGCCCTGCTGGCGATCGGGACCATGATCAATTACCTGGACCGCACCGTGCTCGGCATCGCCGCCCCCAGCCTCACGCAAGAACTCGGGCTAACGCCCGCCGTGATGGGCATCATGTTTTCGGCATTCTCCTGGGCCTACGCGCTGGGCCAAATCCCGGGTGGCGTCTTTCTCGACCGCATGGGCAGCAAGCTCACCTACTTCTGTGCGGTCACAGTTTGGTCGCTGTTCACGCTGCTGCAAAGCGCTGCCACCGGCGTTTACTCGCTGCTAGGTTTTCGCCTGGGACTGGGGATCAGCGAAGCCCCTTGCTTTCCGGTAAACAGCCGGGTAGTAGCAGCTTGGTTCCCCATGCAGGAACGTGCGCGCGCCACCGCCGTCTACACCGTCGGCGAATATCTGGGACTCGCCGGCTTCGGCCCCGCGCTCTTCTGGATCACGCGCCGCTTCGGATGGCGAGCCATGTTCATCACGGTCGGCGCCGCGGGCTTACTCTTTGGACTCGCGTGGTGGAAACTATACCGCGACTCCCCGCAGGCACCCACAGTCCCACAAACCCGCACCGCGTTTTCGTGGGCACGCGTACGTCAGCTCTTGGGATTCCGCCAGATCTGGGGCGTCTCGCTTGGCCAATTCGGCGGCAACTCGACGCTAGTGTTTTTTCTCACCTGGTTTCCCACCTATCTCGCCAAGGAACGCCACCTCCCCTGGATCACCGCCGGCTGGTTTTCGGTGCTCCCCTTCCTGGCCGCCGCCGCGGGGGTCCTGTTTGGCGGATGGGTTTCCGACGCCCTCTTGAAGAAAACCGGCTCGCCCAACATCGCCCGCAAGCTGCCCATGATCATGGGCTTGTTGGGCGCGGCCGTGATCTTGGCTGCCAACTACGTCGCGAGCGACGCCCTAGTCATCGCCATCATGTCGCTCGCGTTCTTCGCGCAAGGCATGACTGGACTCGGCTGGACCCTGATTGCCGATATCGCCCCCCATAGCCTGATGGGCCTCACCGGAGGCATCTTCAACTTCGCCGCGAATCTGGCTGGTATCCTTACGCCCATCGTGATCGGCGTGCTGGTGGGCCAGACGGGGTCGTTCGCCTACCCCCTGGTGTACGTTTCCGCGGCGGCTTTGCTAGGGGCGATCGGCTATATCTTCGTCCTGGGAGATGTAAAGCGCATCGAAATGTGATGAGATTTTTCCCGCGCGCCGCGCACTAAGGAAGCAGCACGAACTCCTCCGAATCGTGCATCGGGCGTTCCCTCGATGGTCAGCCTGGCCATAGCCACCTAAGAGGGAACGCCTGTTCTTGTGCGCGGCCCGGATGGGATACTGGACTGGTGCGCGTTAAAGAACTGGCGGCCTTTTTGCAGGCTCCCTTTGAAGGCGATGGCGAGCGAGTGCTGCGCAAAGTGACGGCCCTCGAAGACGCCGGCCCCGAGGATCTTTCCTTCGTCACCGGCGCGCGGGCGTTCAAACGCGCCCAGGCGTCGGCGGCGGGCTGCCTGCTGGTTCCGGCCGATTTCGAAAACGCCGGGCAGCGCACCGTGGTCCGCACTCCGCAGCCCCGCGCCGCCGCCGCACGCGCGATTCCGAAACTCCATCCCAAAATTGAATACGCTCCCGGCATTCATCCCTCCGCCGTGGTTGGCCCCGGAGCCATCATCGAGCCGGGCGCGCACATCGGCCCCCTGGTTGTGCTCGGCGCGGGAGTGCGTGTCGGCACGGGCTCTTCGATCGGCGCCGGAAGCGTGATCGGCGATTATGTGGTGATTGGCGAGAAGTGTACACTGCACCCCAACGTGACAGTTTATGGCGAAGTAACCCTGGGCAAGGAAGTTGTCCTGCACTCCGGCTGCGTCATCGGCGCCGACGGCTTCGGCTACGTGTTGACCGACGGCATCTGGGAGAATTTCCCGCAGATCGGCCGCGTCGAAATCGGGGATCGCGTGGAGATCGGCGCCAATTCCTGCGTGGATCGCGCCGCGCTGGGCGTCACGTCCATCGGTGACGGGACCAAGCTCGACAACCTGGTGCACGTCGGACACAACTGCGCCATCGGCCGCAATGTAGTGGTGGCGGCGCAGACCGGATTCTCCGGCGGAGTGGTGGTCGAAGACTACGCCGTGATCGGCGGACAAGTGGGCGTCGGCGACAAAGCGCGCATCGAATCGCGGGCGATCGTAGGCTCGGGCAGCGGCATACTGACATCCAAGATCGTGCGCGCCGGTGCAGCCTGTTTGGGGTACGCCCGCCCGGCCGCTGAAGGAACACCTGGAACAATTGGCTGTGTTAAGCCGCCTAGCCAAGCAGAGGAAAGAGAAACCATGAGCAACGCCGCGCAACGATCGACGCATCGATTACATCGAGTTTCCCACTCAAGACGCCGCGCAAGTCCAAGGAATTCTATACGGCCGCCTTCGGATGGAAGTTTGAAGATTACGGACCCCACTACACCAGTTTTCACGACGGACGCCTGGCCGGCGGCTTCAGCGCCGATGAAGCCGAACGCCCCGCCAAGCCGCTGGTCGTGCTCTACGCCGCCGATCTCGAAGGCGCGCAGCGCGCCGTCGAGCAAGCCGGCGGGAAAATCACGCGCGCCATCTTCGCCTTCCCCGGTGGACGGCGCTTCCACTTCACCGATCCCAGCGGCAACGAATTGGCAGTCTGGTCCGAGTGACGGCTACTGCTTCCACTCAAAGGTCTCGACCACGCTAACCCGCGCCTGTGGATACACCGTCAAGCGGAAGCGCACCGCATTCGTAGTGTTGTGATAGATCAAGCTACCGTTCTGCAATTGGGCGGCGTCGAGCGCGACCGGTTTGGTGTACCCGCCATCGTCGATCTCAAGCAACCCCTTCTGCGCCGCGCGGACCGGGGGTGCTAAGCGGTTCCAGGTGACGCTCAAGTTATTGCCGTTCCGTTTCACCGATAACGTCAGCGACAAATCTTGCGCAGCCGCGGTCGCCGCGCGAGCGCCTATGGTTTGCGCGAGCTGATAACCCAGGGCGACCCCCAACAGCAAGAACAAGAACGTAAGCGGCAACCACACCCACCCGCTACGCCACGCTGGAACCGGCGCCGAGGCGGGCGGCGCTTCCCGTGCCGGTTCAGAGAATCCCAACGCAATCTGTGGATTTTCTTCGGCAGCCGGCAGGCGGGGGTCGACTCTTTTGCTCTCCCCCAGCGGCCGTCGCGCCGGCGCCTCTTCACCCAGTAGTTCGCGCCGCCGTAAAGGAAACTCCAGTGGGCTTTTTTCCGGAAACACTCCATGCTCGCGAACGAAAAACGCCCCGACGGTCACGCGCGTGGCATACGGCTTGATCAGCAGCGCGACTGCGGCAGGTCCGGGGAAAAATTGGTCGAGCAGTTCCATGTCTTCCGCTTCCAGAGAAAATCCATCGCGAGTGTGGCTGCGGAAATAACCCACCGCATACGCCGTCGGCGAAGCGCCCGGCTGCAAGCGAGTCCAGCAGTCCTCAAAATCCCGCCCGTCTTCTTCGGTAAACAAATAGGAAGGCCCGCGCCGGTATTCGCACGGCACCGGTTCGAAATCGTCGATGCGTACAATCGCGGGAACGCCTGGCCGAGTGGTGCCGATCAGCACCCCGCCCACCTCGGCTCCACGCTTGGGAACCGCACCAAACCCGCGCATGACCTCCGCCGCCAGACGATCCACCACCTCCAAACGCAGGTGAACAATTACCGGCTTTCCGGGAACCTCCCAGACGTA
Source organism: Bryobacterales bacterium (assembly GCA_963760575.1). Classification (GTDB taxonomy): domain Bacteria; phylum Acidobacteriota; class Terriglobia; order Bryobacterales; family Bryobacteraceae; genus Palsa-187. The sequence goes on along the minus strand of CAVXEM010000019.1, from coordinate 40,800 downwards.
GTAACTAGCGGGATCTTGTGTCGGAGTCTCCATTTCAGTTACCGTTTCATCGTACTACGATGCCTGGAATTCTCTATATCGTCGCGACGCCCATCGGCAACCTGGAAGACATTACGCTGCGCGCGCTGCGCGTTTTGCGTGAGGTGGATTGGATCGCCTGCGAAGACACCCGGCAGACGCGCAAGCTACTGGAGCATTTTGGAATCGCGAAGCCCATGGTCAGCTATCACGACCACAACGAATCCGGCCGCGCCGCGGAACTGATCGCCAAGCTGACCACCGGCGGCAGCGGAGCATTGGTGTCCGACGCCGGAACACCGTTAATTTCCGACCCCGGTTATCGTCTGGTCGAAGCCGCCATCGCAGCGTCCGTGCCGGTGGTGCCAATCCCTGGAGCCTCCGCCGCCGTGTCCGCATTGAGCGCGGCAGGACTCCCCACCGATGCTTTCCGCTTCTGCGGATTCCTGCCGCCCAAGTCTACGCAGCGCAGAAAACTCCTGGAGCAACTGAAGCCGGAAACCGGTACATTGATCTTCTACGAGACCCCGCATCGGATTCTAGAAGCCCTCGAGGACGTAGCGTCGGTAATGGGCGCGCGCCCCGTAGTAGTCGCGCGCGAACTCACAAAACTACACGAAGAGTTCCTGCGCGGAACAGCCACTGAAGTGCGGGAAGAACTTGCCTCGCGCCAATCCGTGAAGGGTGAAATTACGCTGCTGATCGGCAAGAGCGACGCCGTCGAAGTGGACGACACCCCGCTCGAAGAAGCCGTACTCGCCGCCGAACAGCAGGGACTCCCGCGCATGGAAGCCATCAAGCAAGTAGCCAAGCAACGCGGCCTGTCGAAGCGCGAAGTCTACCGTTTAATCGCCGGCCGCTGAGGCGCCGGACAGCAAGTGGCCGCGCAAGGGGCCGGTTCCCGCTCGATCAATTCCGCGATCATGCGAATGATGGCCGGATGCGTCCCTACCGTCCCCGCCCGCACCATGCGAATGCCGAGTTCCTGGCACACCGCGCGCGCCTCGGTGTCCAGGTCGTAAATCACTTCCATGTGATCCGACAAAAACCCAATGGGCGCGATGATCGTGTCGCCCGGCGTTTCCCGCAGGTAATCGCAAATGTCTGGGCCAAGCCAGGGCTGCGCGGGAGGCCCGCTGCGGCTCTGATACGCCAGCGTCCACTGGCCCGCTCCCGCCGCCTCCGCAACGCTCCGCGAAGCCGCCTCAAGCTGTTCCACATACGGACTCGCACTCGCCTGCGCCATCGAAACGGGCACGCTATGCGCTGTGAACACCACCCGCGCACCCGGTAACTCGCCCAACGCTGTACGCACGCGATCTGTCATCGCTTCCAGAAACAACGGATGCCCCGAAAACGGCGGAATCTTCACGATCTCCGGCGCGCCCTCCCCCACCTCCGCCCGAGCCCGTTGGATGTTCTCCAGATACTGCCGGCACCCCGAATACGACCCAAACGCCGAAGTAGGGAACGCAATCGCGCGCTGAACGCCGTCGTCCCGCATCTGGCGAATGGTATCGGCCAGCAGCGGATGCCAGTTGCGATTCCCCCAATAAATCGGGATCTTCACCACATCCCCTAAAGCCGCGATCAAGGCCCGGTTTTGGTCGTTAATCGGGCTCCGGCCCCCAAAATGGTAGTAATGGGCCGCCACCGCCAGCAACCGCTCCCGCGGGACGTCTCTTCCCCGTAAAACATTCTCTAGAAAGGGGATAACGTCCTCGCGCTGCTCCGGACCACCGAACGAGACAAGCAGAAGAGCATCGAAAGGCAGCGGCATCTTTCCATTGTAGCGGGGTATAATTGAGGTCTTGGCGCGCAAAGGCGTGGCACGCAGCCTGATTCATGCTCGCACTCACAATCGCAGCAACCGTCCATATTAGTGTCCTCGGGTCGTTCCACCCGGTCCAATTCGAACTAAAACCAGCCAAGGGGCAGACCTTGCTGGTCGAATCGGCAGGACGCACCGAAATCCTCCGCGGCGAGCGCATGGTGCCGCTCTACGGTCCCGCCAAAGTCGCCGGCCGTAACGGCGCGCCGGTGCATTTTCTCCTGGGAATACCGGGCGGCGTAACCCGCGAATACATCGGTAAACTAGAAGTCCGTCGAACGGGCATAGAGCTGCTGGCCATCGTGGAAATGAATCGCGAAGACGCCGTAGCCGCCATTGTCGAAGCGGAGGGCGCCGCCGGCCTCCCCTTTGAGGCCCGCAAAGCCCAAGCGGTCGTGACGCGGTCGTATCTGGCCGGCGCCCACAATCGCCATCAGGGCTTCGATTTCTGCGACACCGATCACTGCCAGCTATTGAAGGACGTAGCCCTCGCCACCAGCGCCGCTGCCCGCGCGACGCTCGCCACCCACGGCCAGGTGCTGACCTATAAGGGCGATATCATCGCCGCCTTGTACTCGGCTAACTGCGGCGGTCACACCAAATCCTTGGCGCAGACCAAATGGGAAGGGGCCGCCATCCCGCAGCCCGGCTATCCATTTTTCTCGGTAGCCTGCCCCCTGCGCGGCCACGCCTCCGGACACGGCGTGGGGATGTGTCAATTGGGCGCGATCGCCATTGCCGAGCACGGCTACCCCGCGCGCATTATATTGGGCCACTACTTCCCCGGCACCACGATCACGGCAGTGACGACAACCACGACGCCCAAAGCCACTCCCGTGCCTGCCCCAGCCAGAGCGCTGACGGCTAGCGTGGGTATGGGTGCCCGCGCAGCGCAGTAAACGCGCGATAAATCTGCTCCGCCAGCACCACCCGCGCGAGCTCGTGCGGCATGGTCATCGGCGACAGCCCCAGCAAGTAAATCGGCGCGCGACTTCCACTCCGCCGGAAGCCCATCCGCCCCGCCGATCACGAAAACCATATCGCGCCCGTCCCGCTCGGCTTTGTCCACCAACGAAATGAACCCCGCCGAATCGAGCGCACGCCCCGCCGGATCGAGCAGAATCTTCGCCGCCGTAGGATGCTTCGCCCACGGATCGAAGCGCAGCGGGTGAATCTCCCGCATCTCGCATTTCGCGAAGCGCGTGGAGCGCTTGATGTATTCCTCGGCCATCGCGTTAGCGTGCGTATCGCGCGCCTTGCCGATGTAATAGAGGAGAACCTTCACGCTTTGCGGAAGAACGAAATCCCGTTGCGGTCCTCAACGAATTCGACGCGGTCGCCAATGGCCACGCGCTCCCCGTCAACACGAACCGTGAGCCGTCCGCCCCCTTCGAGAGACACAATCGCCAGTTGATAAGGAGCATCCGCCACAAACTGCTCCGGAGCCGCGTGGACCACCGTTTCCGTGTACACCACCCCGCTCTTCATGCAACCCCCAGGATCGTAACCACAGCCGTCGCCCCTGAGCCGCCCAGATTCTGCGCCAATCCCAGCGAATGCTGCGCCAGTTGCCGTTCCCCCGCCTCGCCGCGCAGTTGCAGCACCAAGTCGCAAAGCTGCCCCACGCCGGTAGCGCCCACCGGATGCCCCTTGGACTTCAATCCCCCGCTAGTGTTGACCGGCATCGGCCCCGTCAGCCGCGTACATCCCGCCAACGCGTAAGGCCCGCCCTCACCCTTCTTGACGAATCCCAAATCCTCCGTAGCGATGATCTCCGCGATGGTGAAGCAATCGTGCACCTCGGCGAATTGGATATCCTGCGCCGTGACCCCCGCCATTTTGTAAGCCTTTTGCGCCGCGGCTGTAACCGCGCGAAACGTAGTGATGTCGTCCTTCTGGTCCAGCGCCACATAATCCGAAGTCTGCGCGACCCCCATAACCTTCACCGGCTTATCGGTGAACTCGGAAGCCCGCTCCAGCGGCACAATCAACACCGCCGCCGCGCCGTCGCTGATCAATGAACAATCGAACACCGTGAGCGGCTCGGAAATCGGCTTGCCCTTCAGCGCCTGCTCCATGGTGATCACCTTACGCATGTGCGCCAGCGGATTCTTAGCCCCGTTCTCATGGTTCTTCACCGCTACCGCCGCCAGCATTTCCCGCGTGGTCCCGTACTGATACATATGCCGCCGCGCGATCATCGCAAACAACGCCGGAAACGTCGCCCCGGCGCGAACCTCGCCGCACGTGTCGCCCGCCCCCGCCAGGATTTCGGTCACCTTAGGCGTAGTCTGCGAAGTCATCTTCTCGACCCCCGCCACCAGCACAATGTCATTGAGCCCCGCCGCGACGCTCGACACCGCATGATAGAAAGCCGACCCGCTCGACGCGCACGCCGCCTCAAAACGCGTAGCCGGAACCCCGGTAATCCCCATCGCTCCGGCTATATAAGGAGCCAAATGGTTCTGTCCCACAAACGACGGTCCCGCGAAGTTGCCCAGATAATAAGCTTCCACTTGTGAAGGACTTACATGGGCGTCCGCCAGGCATTTCTCGCCCGCCTCGACCGCGAGCGAACGCAGGTCCCGGTCCGGAAACGCGCCAAAAGCTGTCTTGCCGATGCCAATAATCGCTACAGGCCTCATATATGATTAGGATAGCGCCGCCGATAGAACAACGGACAGTACACATTCAGGCTGCACGTTTTGGGGGGTTGGGTCGTCAAGTTGGTGTGGGCCAGCAACGCCCGAACCAGCCATGAGCGCGCTATCGGTAGCTTTAGAACGACACATGAGCGAGACCCCAGGGTCCACCCGGTATGACGCGGCAACACTAGCCTCAGAGGCGCAAAGCCGGTTTGTGTCCGAGAACATGCGCCGCGTGTTCCTGCTGATCTACCGCATCGTAGGCAACGTTTCCGACGCCCAGGATCTCACCCAGGAAGCCTTCATCAAAGCCCTGCAGCGCCAGGATCAGCTCAAGGATCTGGACAAAGCCGCGCACTGGTTGTCGCGCATCGCCAGCAACACCGCCATCGATTTCCTGCGGCGCGCCGGACGCGTGAGTTTTTCTGAGCTCGACGAGATGCCCGAACCTGTGGCCGTTTCCGCCATGGAGAGCCCCGAGCAGATGGTGCTCCGAACCGAGCGCCGCGAGTATCTCGAATCGGGCCTGGACATTTTGACGGACCGCGAGCGCACCGCGCTGCTACTGCGCGACGTCGAAGACCTGCCCGCCGAGGAAGTCGCCGCGCGCCTGCAATGCTCGAAAGCGACCGTACGCTCGCACATCGCCAACGCGCGCGTCAAGCTACGCAAGCATTTCTCGCGCCTGCAGAAACGGGGCCAGGCATGACGCATCCTCTACAATTCGACCTGGCGCTCTACTCCACGGGCGACTTGCCATTGTGGCGCCGTCCCCTGATCCGCCTGCACGTGTCTGGCTGTGGGAGTTGCCGCAGTTGGGTCGAAGCCTTCGCCGCCGACCGCGAATCCCTACGCGGGCTCGCGGCCGAAATGCCCGCTGGAGTGAATTGGGACCGCCTGGCCGCCGAAATGTCCGCCAATGTGCGCGTCGGACTCGAAGCCGGAGAATGCGTGGCCCCTCGCGTCCGCAGGCCAACTTTGGCTGCCGGATGGCGCGTGACGGCCGCCTTCGCCGGAGTCACGGCGCTCTTGGTCAGCGCCTGGTGGCTGAACATGCCGCAAGCGGAGAGCGTTGCCCTCGGCCATGTGGTCGAGAAGATCGCGCAAGCACGCCCCTGGCGCGGCGGGATTCGCGCGCTCGAAGACCCGGGCCCAACGGTTGAGGTTTCCGCCGCCGGAATTCAGTTGCAGCAGAACGGCGGCACGCTCGGCATGTCGCAAGGGCAAGCGCGCCCGGTCAGCGTGACCTTGAGCGTGCAAGGCTCGGCGCGAGCCCGCTATATCGACGCCGACACCGGTCAAGTGACCATCACAGGCGTGTATGCGCAATAGGATTTTCTTGCTTGTGGGAGCGAGCGCGCTGGCCTTCGCCCAGTTCGGCCAGCAGCAAAATCTCGCCCACAAAATCGATTTCCCGCACGACGCTCCCGTCTCGCTGGCTGGAGACGAATGGGGCGGTTCGGCAGCCACCGTGCGCGGCGGCGCGTATGCGATTGACGTGCGCGTGGCCCTCTCCCTGCGTAATTCCAGCCAGCGCCGCATCCGTGGCATCACGCTCACGGTTCTCGCCCAGGAAGCGACTCCGGGAGGCAAAGGCTCCATCTCCGTTCCCAGCCTAGACGTCGCCCCCGGCGAAACATTTTCGGTTCGCGGCGATTTGCACCTGTTGCGCCCCATCGGCGCCGGCGCGAGCCCCATGGTCGAAGTCAGCCTCGACGGCGTCCTCTTCGACGACCTTAACTTCTACGGCCCCGACAAACTGCACTCCCGCCGCACCATGATGGTGTGGGAACTCGAAGCCCGCCGCGACCGCCAGTTCTTCAAGGCCCTGCTCGATCAATCCGGCCGCGATGGCTTGCAGAAAGAAATGCTGTCGAGCCTGGCCCGCGACGGAGACCGCCCGCAGTACGGCGTGCAAATGGTGCGCGGCCGCTCCACCAACACCGACGGCGAACACGACATGCAGTTCGCGTTCCTGCAATTCCCCGACGCCCCGGTCGAGCCCATGGGCGGCATTGCCCACATCGCCGGCAACGAAGCGCGCGCGCCCAAGTTAGTCGTCCACAACCGTTCCCCGCGCGTGATCCGCTATCTCGAAATGGGCTGGATCGTGCGCGATACCCAAGGCCACGAATTTTTAGCGGCGTCTCTGCCGTCGGAAATGCGCCTTCCACCCAGCAGTTCGAGTCAAATTCTCCCCGACGCCTCGCTGCGTTTCGACTCCCGCACATCCGTCGAAAGCATGACCGGTTTCGTGTCCAGCGTCGAATTCAACGACGGCACCATGTGGATTCCCAACCGGACTGAATTGGATGATCCGGTTCTCCGCCGCGTGGTCGCGCCCGTCGCCCGAAGAGCAGCGCCTAGTGCAGATCTACCGCAAGCGCGGCATCACCGCCGTGGTCGATGAACTGAAAAAGTTCTAAACCGCCCCCGATGAAGTTCTACCAAAAGCCTACCTGCTCCACCTGCCGCAAAGCCAAAAAGTGGCTGCAGGAACAAAACGTCAAGGTGCAGGAGATCGACCTCAATCAAGGCCTCAGCGAAGCCGACCTCGACGCACTCATCGGCCAGCGCGACTACCTCAAGTTCTTAAACTTTCGTAATGAGCTTTACCGCGAGCGCAAGATGAAGACCAATCCGCCCTCGCGCGCCGAAGCGATCAAGCTGATGTCCCAACATCCCAACCTCATCCGCCGTCCTATCCTAATCCAGGGTTCCAAGATCGCCTTAGGCTTCGACGAAGACCAGTTCCGCGAACTCACCGCCCGCTAACGAAGCGCCCGCCCACGACGATAAGCCTCCCGTGGGAAATGGACCCCGTCCGTACCTGACCTTCCGTGTAGCCCGCCAGGACCTCGCCATGGAGGCCGGCCGCGTGCGCGGCATCCTGCCCCTCAGCGCCTTGGAGCCCATGCCCGGCGTGCGCCCCGGCCTGCTCGGCATCACCAGCCTGAACGGCCAGATCGTCGGCGTGATGGACTTGCGCAGCAAACTGAAGATGCCGTTTTCGAGCCAAGGCAGCCAGCCCAAAATCGTAATCCTGGAATTAACCGCCGGAAAGCTCGCAGGCTTTGTCGCGGACCGCATTTCGGACGTGGTCGTCTACCGCGACCGCGACCTGCGCAGCGGTTCCCTCAGAGGCAAAGGACGTCCGCGCAAGCTAGTCGATTTCGATCAGCTGGTCAGCGAACAGGAACTGGAAGGATTGTGGGTGCTCAGCCCTTAAGCCCGTCGAAGGCTTTCTCGATTTCGAGCTTGGCTTCAGGCGTGATCGCCGTCAGCGGCAATCGCGGCGGACCGCCATAGTAGCCGTTCAAATCCATCGCGTACTTCAATCCCGGCACGCCGTATTTAACAGTCACCAACTGCGCCGCACGCAGGATCCGCTTCTGCCAGTCCATCGCCGCAGCGGTTTCGCGCGAGCGGTGCGCTTCCCATATGCTCACAGTAGCGAACGGCGCGACGTTGGCGAAAGCCAGCACCGCTCCCGCGCAGCCAATGGCCAACGACGGCGCCAGAATCGGAGCCGAGCCAGTTAACACCTGGAACCCGGGTTTCACGTCCTGGATCATCTGGATGCACTTCTCCAGATTCCCCGAACTTTCCTTGATCGCAAAAATATTCGGATGCTGCGACAGCACCGCCACTGCTTCAGCCGAGATGTCGACCCCAGTCACCTGCGGCCAGTTGTAGATCATCAGCGGGATCTTGGTCTGATCGGCCACCGCGCGGAAGTACAGGATCTGCGTGTCCATCTTGTGCACCAGATTCTTGTAGTAATGCGGCGTCCGCACCATCGCGGCCTTGTAACCGCGTTCGGCGGCGGCATTGGTAAGCGCCACAGTCTCGCGCACGCTCTCCATGCCCGTCCCGCACAATAGAACTTTGTCGGAGGCAGCGTACTCCGCCACCCACTCCCACATTTGCAATTTCTCTTCAGTGGTTAAATAAACGCTCTCGCCAGTAGACCCGCAGACCACGTAGCCGGTGAGCCCGGTGCGATTCCACTTCTCCACATTGTGCTGGACTTTAACTTTGTAAAGTTCACCACGATGATCGAACGGAGTAGCGATAGGAGGAAGAATGCCGTGCAGCTTAAACATGACAGGACCGCTGCAAGGCGGGTCCGAAAACCCGCCCGCAGGGAAATGACTATTTAACGAAGATGATCAACAACGTGAAAATCGCCAGCGATTCGATGAACGCCAGGCCGAGAACCAGCAGCGTCTGAATGCCCGCCCGAGCCCCTGGATTCCGCGCCACGGCTTCCGCCGCGCCCGAAACCGCTTTGCCCTGGCCGAGCCCGCACAATCCCGAAGCGATGCCCATGCCGAGCGCCGCGCCCACAAACCGCAGCTCGCCCGTTCCGACACCCGACCCGGCGGTGCCCTGAGCGAACACTGGACTGGCGGCGACCAAGAAGAAACAGTGCCATCAATCCCAAAACTTTCAAAGTGCTCATGGTGTAACTCCTTCTATGAAATTCCGCCAAGGAGGTGGTTCCGGTCCGCCCTGGGGGGTCGGTGGCTCACACTTAGCGGGTGAAAATGCCGAATTAAATGGTATCCGCTGCCGCCTCACCCTCGTGAGCGGTTGCGCCCGCGATATAAATGGTCGCAAGCAAAAAGAACACGTAAGTCTGCACCAACGCCACGAACACGTGCAGCCCCATGAAGATTACGGGAATCACAATCTTAGTGAGACTCAGAAAAACATTGGTCACCTGCTCGCCCGCAAACATGTTGCCGTAAAGACGAACAGTGAGTGAAAGAGGACGGATAAACACGCTAGCAGTTTCGATCGGCAACATGAACAGAATAATCGCCACGTTCGCAATCGGATTCGGGAAACGCACCGGACCCGCGAAGTGCGCAAAATACTTGATCCCCTGCGCCGCAAAACCCATCGCATTGAAGTAAATGAAAGTGACGATCGCCAGACCGGCAGGCACCCACGGCGACATGGTCGGCGACTCAAACGCCGGCACGATGCCGATCAGGTTCATGCTCAGGATAAAGACGAACAGCGTCCCGATGTAGGGAATGTACTTCTCGCCGTGATGAATGCCGACTTCGTCAACCGTCGTCGTGAAGAACTCATGCAGCATCTCAAAAATATGCTGCAGCTTCCCCGGCTTATCGACCGACAGTTGGGACCGCAGAATCGCCACCGTAACCACCAGCAGCGCTACCACCAAGATTTCCATGACCACCGAGTTGTCCCACGGACGCTCCGTCGGTCCAGATAAACCGATTAAGTGCCGCAGGGCATTCCCCGGACCGGCAAGGTACTGATTGAACAGGGCTGTCAGCCCCAGCTCGTTTTCCATATGAATTTTGTCTTACTTGGAGACGCTGAGCCCAAACAGAAGTTCGAGCACCACCGCGAAGAAAGAAACCAGCAACCCCAAAACCAGGACCGCCGGACTGCTTCGTAAAACGTATATGGTAGCATACACAGCCCCCGCGATCAGCAGGTAGCGCACCACCAAAAACACCACGGATCCGGCCGCTGGAAGCTTCCCGGAAGCCCCAATCGCATCCGCCAGTTTGAACCAGGAGCGGACCGTGATCAGCGACAGCCCGGCGCCCACCAGGAACCCCACCGCATCCCGCCACCCGCGCAATCCAAACGCCACTCCAATGCCGATCACTCCCAGCACAATCGCGATGCGAGTGATCCTGTTAATAGAGAGTTCGATCATGAAAGTTCGATCATTTAGGCTTAGAGCCCATGTCGCGCATGAGCTGGCGGATTAACTGCACGAACCCGCTCAAAATCCCCAGGATCAAGAATACGATCTTCAGATAGGTCGTGTGCAGCCAGGAGTCGAGCGCGTACCCGATCAGGTATCCGGCGAACGTCGACGCCGGCAGCGTCATCGCCACGGCCGTATAGCGCGCCGCCGCCGCCATGAAGTTGTCCGGCCGTTTAACTCTCACTACTTCGATTGTAGAAGCCGCCGGGCTTCGCGCGCGCTCTCATTCACCAGCAACCCCATCTTAGGATGGCTGGGCTCAAAGTCCGCACGGAACCCGAACTCCGCCAGCGTCTCGCTAGTAGTGGGCCCGATCGACGCCATCACAACCCGCCTGCAAGCCCGCCGTACTTCCTCTTCGAGACCCAACTCCGCCGCCACCTTCAACAAGTGCTCCACCTGTGAGGACGAAGTCACCAACAGCACATCGATTTCGCCGCCAGCTAACCGCCGCGCCGCCTCCTGCAAAGGCCCCAAGTCCTCCGGCAAGGCCCATTGATAGACCTGGACTGACGTCGCTTCAACCCCGCGCTCCCGTAATCCGTCGATCAGTTCCTGGCTAGGACGCCCGTACTCCTGCACCGCCACGCGCCTCTCCGCCCGCCCTTCGGTAGCCGCCAGAATCTCGCGCCAGGTATTCGGCTCCGGAACCATCACCGCAACCGGCACGCCCCACTCCCGCATCACCGCCATTGGCTTGGGACCCCGCGCCACAACCGTAATCCCCCGCAGCGCCTCCGCGAACGCCCCTGCCGGCCAGCGCGTCTCGATCACCTGGTTGAGCAGACGAGTGCCAACCCCGGTAAGCAAAATGAGCATGTCGAACTTGCCTTGAAACAGGTCTTCGGCAAACGCGAGAGCCGCCGAATTCTGCGCCAACGGCACTTCGCGCATCGACGGCGCCACCAAAGGAACGCCGCCCTGCAGTCGAATCAGGGTTTCAATCTCGGTAGCGCGGCGGCTTTCAAGCGCCAGCACACGCAACCCGTCGTATGACATGGGATCAGCTTAACAAAGAGGGGTGAACAGACGAAGCAGTGTGAGCAGACGCACAAACGCGACCGGTGTATTGGCACCGGTCGCGAGAGAAAAGACGCGAAGAGATTCCCTACTGCGCGGCCGGAGGAGCCATGATCGGCTCTTCTGCGCCGCGATGGCAGGTGTAGCAGCTCACGTGAGCCTTGCCATCCGGGAACCGCGAATTGATGTCAGCCGCCATGCGGATCATCGCGCGCGCGATGTTCTTCTTGGGATTGTCATCGCTCGCGAAATCGCCCTGCACATGGCAGTAGACGCACATCACACCCAAAGCCACGCGGAACGCGGCCATGGTCGGTTGCAGACCTTCCGTCGGGAGGACTTTCAGATTCTTGGGGGCAGCAAACGGGCTTGGTCCCTTTTTCTTCTCTTCCTGGGCGGAGAGAGTCAACGACAAAACTAACGAAGTGACACAACGAGTAAGCGCATGGATGAATTATACACAATGCCGCGCCCGCGTCAAATGCCATTCGTCATTGTGACGTATGAATCCTCCGGAAAGTTGCGCCGTTCTTGCGCTCCAAACCCTGCAACTTTGGCCCAACGGCGGCGTCCAATGGAGTGTGAAGGAGACAGCCATGAGGACACCAAAAAATATCATCAAAAAAATGACCGTGGGCGTTGCCCTAATGAGCGCGGCCCTGTTCGCAGGACCCACCCGCACCATGGAACAACAGGTACGGCATGAGATCCTGTCGGTCCCCTATATCGGAGTGTTTGACAATCCATCCTGGGCCATCGACAACGGCGTCGTAACGCTCTCCGGCGAAGTAACGCAACCGGTTTATAAATATGACATCGAGCAGGCCGTGAAAGGCATTCAAGGCGTCACCCGCATCGAGAACAACATCGAGGTGCTGCCGCTCTCGACCTTCGATGACCAGATCCGCGTGCGTACGCTGCGTACTTTGCTGCGTACCGCCCCGCTCGATAAATACTTTCAGGGTGTGCAGCCCTCCATACGCATCATCGTGAAGAACGGCCACGTCACGCTCGACGGCGTAGTGCTCAATAACGCCGATCGGCAATTCGCCTTCATGGCCGCGAATCGCGTCTCCGGAGTCTTTTCGGTGACTAACAATCTCCTCACCGAAAAGTAACTCCCCAGCAGGCGGCCCGCGTACCTCCTCCGCGCGGGCCGCTTTTTTCTTGTTACGCCCGCCTTTCAGAAAGATCCTCCCTCTTATCCGCCATCGTTGGCTGCCCGTGTGCACCTCTAGCACGCGACATGGCAAATTCTCAGCGAATCCATCCTCTTTTGGTATTCAGCGCCGGCGTTCCGGTGCCCGTACGGCCTACGTTTTCCGTCGTACTACCCTGCCAACACAAGGAGCAGAACCGAAAACCTTCATCGCCGCTACGATCCGTGCCGATAAGAGACGATCCCGAAATGGTTGTCAAACTGGGACGACTTCAGCAGCTGGTGGCCCCGGAAAGAGGGGCAGCATGAAGCCGGCAGTGGAGCGGGAAACCGCGCCGGTGAGCGCGAAGTCCGGCGCACACAGGCAGCAAGCTCCGCTCTCGGCCGAAGTGCGCGAGCAGCTCATTCTGGAGCATCTCCCACAGGTGCGTCTCATCGCGCGCCGCATTCACCAGCGCCTGCCGGAGAGCGTGAGCCTGGATGATTTGGTCTCAACAGGCGTGGTTGGTTTAATCGCCGCCATAGACCGCTTCGACGCCTCGCACAACGTCAAGCTCAAGACCTACGCCGAGTATAAAATCCGTGGCGCGATCCTCGACGGGCTGCGCGGCCTGGATTGGGCGCCGCGCCAGCAGCGCCGCCGCTCCAAACAAATTGAGGCCGCGATTCTCTCGGCCGAGCATCGCCTGAAACGCTCTCCCAGCGAAGAAGAGATCGCCGCCGAACTCGGGCTCGATCTGGAGGAATATCACGAATGGCTGGTGGAAATCCGCGGCCTGAATCTAGGAAGTTTTGAAAGCGCGTCAGAGGACGAAGACAGCCGCGATCTGCTGAACTTCATCTCCGACGACGAAGAGGACTGGCCCTCCCGCCTGCTCGAGCGCAGCGAGCTCAAGAAGCTATTAGCGATGGCGATTACGAAAATGCCGGAGGTCGAAAAGACCGTGCTAAACCTGTACTATCACGAAGAGCTGACACTACGCGAGATCTCGAAAATTCTGCACCTGCACGAATCCCGCATCTCGCAACTGAAGTCCCAGGCGATTCTGCGCCTGCGCGCCTATATGGAAAAGCGCTGGCCCAAACCGCGCGGGGTCTAAAATGGGCGCCCGCTATTCCGGGTCCACCAGATGCGCCGGTTCCGCGCGTCCCAGCCGCGGCGCTTCCGGAGCCTCCACCGTCAAGCTCATTTCCTTGCGCTCCCGCATGATCGCTACGGGGATCGGCTTGCCGTGCGCCGCCCGCAAGCGTGCCGAAATTTCCGCGGGCGTCGCCACCTTCACATCGTCCACCTTGAAAATCACGTCGCCCGCCTTGACCCCGGCCTTCTCCGCCGCCGAGCCCTTCATCACGGTGCGCACTAGCACGCCGTCGCTCACACCGAAATACTGCGCCAGTTGTCCGTCAATCGTTTCCGCCTCCACGCCCAGCATGGGACTGCGCAGCCCCATAATCACGCGCGGCACGTCCGGCATACGGAAGCCAATCCCGTCCGGTATCCCCGGAACCTGCGGATGCTCGCCCACCTTGGCGGTGATGGTTTGCGAAGCGCCGTTGCGGAAAATGTCCAGTTTCACTTCATGCCCCACCGGCGTCTCCCGCACTAACTTTGAAGCCTGCTCCAGACTCTCAACTTTGTTTCCATTAATCTGCAACACCACATCGCCGCTCTTGAGCCCCGCTTTTTCCGCCGGACTGTCGGGTGCCACGCGCGTAATCTCCACACCCGTGTCCGACGGCAGCTTGAGAGCTTTCGCGCGATCCGCAGTGATCTCCTGAATCCCCACGCCTAAATATCCGCCCGGCGGCGTCACCAGGAACCGCGACGGCACAGCCGGCGGCGCAGGCGGTTGTGGCGTAGCAGGAGCCTGCTGCCCCATCGCCCACCAGGGCAGCGCCAGCACCGTCATCAAAAATGCACTTCTCATAAATAAAACCTCTTAGTAAGTCTCGGCGGACGCCTTGATCGAGTGCAGCATCTGGCGGGCACGCTCGCGAACATCGCTGTCATCCTCGCGGCTCATGAGTTCTTGCAGAGCGCCCACCATTTGCCGGTCCAGTTCCTGGCCTTCGTGGCCAGTCAATGCGTCGATCACCCTCGTCCGCATCCCGGTATTCGGGTCATTCAGTAAGACGTGGGCCAGCGCATTCTGTACCATCGGATCGTTGGCGTAGCGCTCCAATCCCTCCATGGCTTTCAACCGCACATTGGTGTTTTCATCATTGGCCATGGCGAAGGCCAGCGCCTCGCGCACATCGGACTCGTCCGCTTCCCCCACCAGAATCGTCACCGTCTGCGCCCGCAGTCCCGGATCGGACGCTTCCTTGGCAGCCGCCATTAACAACTGCCGGATTCGCTGATCATCCCTGCTTCCCGAAATCGTCCGCTCGCGCTTCTCATCGAACACAATGCGCAGCGTGCCGTCCGGCTGCGCCGCCACGTTGCGCACCTGCGCCCCGCCAAAATCGCCCAGGCCCATCGACGTAATCCCGCCGATTCCCGGCGTCACCTTGGCTGCAAAGAAACCAATCGCCAACAGTGCCATCGCTCCCACCGGCCGCAGAAATTGAATCTTCCAGTTCCCAGCGATCTGGCTCCACCAGCTCTCCCGGCCCGCCGCCGGTTTTTCGCGCGGCAGCAACTCCGCCAAATCCTCGCGGCAGCGATTCAGCAGCGCCGGCGACGGAGTGACAGCCGCCGCGTCCACCGCCTCGTGCAGCACCTTCTGGCGCGCCAGCGCAGCGCGGCAATCGGCGCAGCCATCCAGATGCGAATCGATGCGCTCTTCCTCGTCAAAGCTCAACTCTCCGTATAGCAGTAATGCAAATTGTTCCCGAATATTCTTGCAGTTCATCTCGCTCATACAAATTCTCCCAACGCGGTCCGCATTTTTTGCGTCGCCCGGAACAAACAATTCTTGGCCGCTTCCTCGGAAGTCCCCAGTACTTCTCCGATTTTCCGCAGCCGCAGCCCTTCGTAATGCCTTAGCTCAAACACCATGCGCTCGCGCGGGGTCAATTGCGCCAGCGCTTCTTTCACACGCTTGCGGATCTGCCCGCTAAACAAGTTCCTCTGCGGATCGCCCTCGACCCGCGTCTCCGGCGCCGCGTCCATTCTATCCAGAGTCCCTTCCGGAGTCGTCATCACCGTCGGCTCTTCCCGCCGCACCTTGCGCCGCCGCAACTGGTCCAGGCACAAGTTGGTCGCGATCCGGTACAGCCAGGTATGGAAACTGCAATCGAAGCGGAACTGGTGGAGGTTGCGATACACCCGCAGGAAAGTTTCCTGATACACGTCCCGAGCATCTTCCGGAGATCGTAACATGCTCAAAGCCAGGCGCAGCACACTCTGGTCGTAGGTGCGCACCAATTCCTCAAACGCAGACGAGTCGCCCGCCTGCGCCGCACGAATGAGCTCCGTTTCGTCCACGGCCGCCCCTTCTCTGCGCACGGACCACCGCTTTAAGGATGGTTGCACCACTACATTGGACGAGCTTAGAGGGGAAAAGTAACGGTGTCTACGCCAGTTCCAGGTCGATGCGCTTTTGCCCGGCATCCAAGTTGGTGATCCGGAAGGACCGAACCTCCCCCGCCCGCACCGCGCTAGGACTAGAGGAGACGCTAGGCCCCGACTTCCACTTCTGTGCCAGCATTGCTGAAAGAGAAGAAATGTCCGCTTTTGAAGCACTTGCAGAGGCTTCCGCGCTCTTCGCCTCGGCCAGCTTGCAGTGCGCCATTACGCCCTCGCCAAGTTCGACCTTGGCGCGAGTGGCCGAAACGTCTACCACCCGCCCGCTGACGCTGTCGCCCGGCTTGTGCTCGGCTATGTATTCGTCGATGGACGTCGGAACTAGTTGTTTGATCCCCAACCGCAGCCGCCGCCGCTCGCGATCCGCCTCCAGCACCTGCGCTTTGACCACTTCGCCGACTTTGAGCGCATCGCTAGGATGATTCAGTCGCTTCTCGTGGCTGATATCGCCGATGTGGATCATCCCCTCGATCCCATCGCCCAAATCCACAAACGCGCCGAACTTGGCGAGGCTAGTCACGGGAGCTTCCACCTGCGCTCCCACCGGATATTTCTTCAGAGCCTCTTCCCAGGGATCGCCCAGCGCCTGCTTTAGGCCGAGCGCAATGCGCTTGTCCGCTCCGTTGACGCCCAACACGACCACCTCGACCATATCGCCGGGTTTCACCACATCCGCCGCCCGCACATTCTTCCGAGTCCACGACATCTCGGAAACGTGAATCAACCCTTCGATCCCCGGCTCCAGTTCGACGAAAGCCCCGAAGTCGGCAACGCGTGAAACCTTGCCGCGAATGCGCGCGCCCACCTCATACTTTTGCGCCGCCACCGTCCACGGGTCGGGAGCCAGTTGCTTCAACCCTAGCGAAATCTTGCGCGTCTCGCGATTGATCTTAAGAATCTTGACGTCGATCTGCTGATCCTGCGAAACCACATCGGACGGCTTCACGCCCCGCGCGTAGGTCATGTCGGAAACGTGCAGCAGCCCGTCGACGCCCCCCAGATCCACAAACGCGCCGAAGTCGGTCAAGGTGCGCACGGTGCCGTGCACTACGTCGCCCACCTGCAGTTTCCCGAAGGCTTCCTGCTTGGTCTGCCGCTCGCGCTCTTCCAAAACCACGCGCCGGTCGACCACCACATCTTCGCTAGCCGTGTCGAGCTTGGTGATGCGGCACTCGATATCCTGCCCCACCAGCTTTTCGAGATCCGCAACTTCACGCACGCCGCTGCGCGAAGCCGGCATGAAGGCGCGAACGCCCACATCCACCCGCAATCCGCCCTTCACCAGTTCCGTAACGTGACCGGAGATCACGCTCTTGTCCGCGAACGCTTTTTCGAGCCCGCTCCAGTCCTTCGGAGTTTCCACGCGAATGGTCGACAACTGATAGTTGCCCTCCTCATCGCGCCCGCGAATCGAAACAATCAGCTTTTGCCCCGGCTGCAGCGGCACCTTGGGATCCACCGGCAACACGCCGTCTGTCTTCCGCCCAATGTCAACAAAAACCGAGTCCGCCGTAACCGACACGACAGTGCCTTCGAGCGTCTCCCCACGCGCATGATGCGCTTGTTCGAACTCGTTGAGTATGTCTGCGAAGGAGGTGTCCGCCGGAGTCACCTCAGGCGAATCAGGTGTGTTTGATTGGGGCATGCGAGAAAACTACGTTTTTCATATTGTGTCACATTTGGCCGAGTGGGGCGGACCTCCGGTCCGCGTTCGACCTCCAGGTCGAACACTCTTACCCGCTAAAATAACCTCAGTGCCGTCCACCTGGCGCCGTTACGTCCGCCCGCAGGATTTCGTCTGGCTGCTATTCTTTTCCGCGCTAGCCGTCTTCGGCCCCGGCCGCAGTCCGCGCACCATTGCCGTCCTAGTAGCGCTCGGAGTCGTGCAAGTCCTGGAGTCTCGCATCGGCGCGCGCGCGTCAGTAGTCCTGAAACTAGCACTCTGTTACCTCTTGATCGGCTTCAGCTACGGCGTCTCCAGCAGCTTCTACCTGGTCCTGTTCCTCCCGGTAATCACCGGCGCGACTAACTTCGGCTTACTCGGCACAGCCATCACATCTCTAGCCGCCTGCGCCGTGTACCTGTCATTCCTAGCTTTCCTAGGTGAAAACGAATTCATCGCCGAAGATCAAATCCCCGAACTGGTCCTCCGAACTCTCTTCCTCCCCGTGGTCGGCTACCTCACCTACCAACTGGCCCAAGCGAACCAGGAAGAAAAGCATAAAGCCCAGCAAGCCGTAGAAGACCTGGCGAGCGCCAATCGCAGTCTCCAGGAAGCCCAAGCCGAAGTCCGCCGCGCCGAGCGCCTGGCCGCCTTGGGCCAACTAACCGCCGGCCTCGCCCACGAGCTGCGCAATCCACTAGGCACCATGAAAACCTCCGCCCAGCTTCTTTCCAAACAAGTGTCCAAGGAAAACGCAGTGGCCCAGGAGATGGCCGGATTCATCACCTCGGAAGTCGACCGCACCAATTCCTTAATCACCCGTTTCTTAGATTTCGCCCGCCCCCAACACCTGAAACTGGAAACCGCCGACATCACCACGATGCTAGATACCGCTATCGCCCGCTTCGAACGCGAACAGAAAAGCTCCGCCACGTCGGTGACCATTTTCAAAAACTATTCGCCCGACGTCCCCCCGGTGCGCTTCGACAGCGAACTGATGGAGCGCGTCATCGCCAATCTATTGGTGAATGCCGCACAAGCCAGCCCCCCCGGCGGCGTGGTGACCGTCAAAACGCTATCGGATGACGCAGAGGTAGAAGTCGCCGTAATCGACCGCGGTTCCGGCATCGACCCCAAAAATATCGAGAACATCTTCAACCCGTTCTTCACCACCAAAACCGACGGCATCGGCTTCGGCCTGGCGATCATTTCAAAAATCTTAGACGAGCACGGCGGACGCATCACCGTAGAAAGCGCCCTGGGCGAAGGCAGCGTATTCCGCGTCTTCCTGCCACTCAAGCGACAATAGGAACTTCATGGGCAAACCCACCATCCTGGTCATCGAAGACGAAGAAAAGCAGCGTCGCGTAGTCGGTCTGCACCTGGCCGCCGCCGATTACGAAGTCAAAGGCGCCGGCACCGCCGAAGAAGGCTGGAAGTTAGCAGGCGACGTCGACCTAATCTTGACCGACCTAAAACTCCCCGGCATGGACGGCCTGGAACTTTTAGAAAAACTCAAAGCCCAAAACTCCCACACTCCAGTAGTAGTGATGTCCGCCTTCAGCACCGTAGAAAACGCCGTAGAAGCCATGAAGCGCGGCGCCGTCGACTTCCTGCCCAAGCCCTTCTCGCTGGATCACCTGAGCGTAGTGGTCGAAAAAGCCCTCGAAGTCAGCAAACTGCGCGACGAGAATCGCGAATTGCGCGAGGCCCTAGGCCAGCGCTACCAATTCGAAAACATCATCGGCAGCAGCCCCGCCATGCAGGAAATTTTCGCCACCATCATGCGCGTAGCCCCCACCCGCGCGACCGTTCTCTTAGCCGGCGAAAGCGGCGTAGGCAAGGACATGATCGCCCGCGCCATCCACCAGCACTCCCCGCGCAAAGATCGGCCTTTCGTGAAGATCAACTGCACCGCGATCCCCGAAAACTTAATGGAAAGCGAACTCTTCGGCTACGAAAAAGGAGCCTTCACCGGAGCCAACATCTCGAAACCCGGCAAGTTCGAACAAGCCAACACCGGCACCGTCATGCTGGACGAAATCGGCGACGTCCCCGCCTCCGTGCAAGTAAAACTCCTGCGCATCCTGCAAGAGCGCGAGTTCGAACGCCTAGGCAGCAACAAGACCCAGCAAACCGACGTCCGCGTCATCGCCGCCACCAATGTCGACCTGCGCGCCGCCCTGGAACAAGGCACCTTCCGCGAAGACCTGTACTACCGCCTCAACGTAGTGCCGATGAACATCCCCCCGCTGCGCGAGCGCAAAGACGACATCCCGTACTTAGTCGAACACTTCGCCAAAAAATTCAACGGCGAAATCAGCGAGGGCGCGATGGAGCGATTGGTCAGCTATCACTGGCCCGGCAACGTCCGCGAGCTCGAAAACGTAATCGAGCGCAGCATCTTGCTAGCGAAGGGCCCCATGGTCGAAGCCGACGACATCAAAATCGAATCCGGAATCGGCCGCGCCAAACCAGCTTTCACCACGGATGCGTTCCTGCCCGAGGGCATGACGCTAGATCAATACGAGCAGTCCATCATCCGCGAAGCCCTGAAACGCGCCAACGGAAATAAGAGCCAGGCAGCGCGCCTGCTGGGCCTAACCCGCAACGCCCTGCGCTACCGCCTGACACAAATGGGAATTGAGTAAATTCAGCGCCGCTTGCGGATGAAGATTACCAGCAGACTAAACACCACCAGTAATCCCACCACCCACCGCAGCGCGGTCACGAATTAGGCAGCCGCGCCTGTCATCTTCGGCTTCAGAACGTCCACCAGTTCCTGCACCGACGAGGCGCTCTTCGCCAGCATCGCCTTTTCCTCGGCATTGAGCTGCAGTTCGTAGATTTTCTCCACACCGTTGCGCCCCAGCTTCACCGGCACGCCCACGAACAGCCCCTTGATTCCGTACTCGCCTTCGAGCAGCGCCGCGCACGGCAGGACCTTCTTCTTGTCCTTCAGAATCGATTCCACCATTTCGACCGCCGCCGCCGACGGAGCATAATACGCGCTGCCCGTCTTCAGGTATTTGACGATCTCCGCCCCGCCATTGCGCGTGCGATCCACAATCGCCGCCAGCCGGTCCGCCGGAATCAACTCACTCAACGGAATCCCCGAGACGTTCGACAACCGCACCACCGGAACCATCGTGTCGCCATGCCCGCCCAGCACGACAGCGGTCACATTCTCCACCGACACATTCAATTCCATCGCGATAAACGTCCGGAAGCGCGCCGAATCCAGCACGCCCGCCATGCCCACCACGCGATGCTTGGGGAACTTCGAAACATGATGCGCCACCGTGCACATAGCATCCAGCGGATTCGTCACCAGCACCAAAATCGCGTTCGGCGAATGCTTGGCGATATTCTCGGTGACGCTCTTCACCACTTCGTAATTCGCAATCAGCAAATCGTCGCGGCTCATGCCCGGCTTGCGCGCGAGCCCCGCCGTAATCACCACCACGTCCGAATTCGCCGTCGGCGCGTAATCGTTAGCGCCGGTAAGCTGCACGTCGTAGCCCTCGATCGGCCCCATTTGAGCCATATCGAGCCCCTTGCCCTGCGGCACTCCTTCGACGACGTCCACCAGCACCACATCGCCCAGTTCTTTCATCGCGAGGTTGATCGCGGCGCTCGCGCCGACATTGCCCCCGCCCACTACCGTTATTTTATTGCGCATAAGCATTCGATTATATCGTAGTCTGGAGAATAGCTTGCCTCTCGATCAACCCACTGCCGAACGGTTTGCGCGCCTGGCGCTCGCCGGAGTCCACCGCGAATACCCCAACAAAATCGCACACACGCTCGAGTCCGACGCCGACGCCCGCCCCCCGCGCGAACTGACCCCCGCGTTCTACGGCTGCTACGACTGGCACTCCGCCGTACACACCCACTGGACGCTCGCGCGCATCGCCCGCACGTTCCCCAACACGCCGCTCGCCGAGAAAGCTCAGGCCGCGCTCGCGAGCAACATCACGCCAGAAAATATCGCCGCCGAAGTCCGCTATCTGGAACCCCGCACCGCCTTCGAGCGCCCCTATGGCTTAGCCTGGCTGCTGACGTTGAGCGCCGAACTGCGCGCCATGAAATCCCCGCTGGCCGACGTCATCGAACCGCTCGAAACAGCGGCCGCCCAAAAACTGCAAGCGTGGCTGCCCAAACTCCCCTATCCCGATCGCTCCGGCCAACACGCAAATACCGCGTTCGCGCTAGCCTTGATGTTCGACTGGGCCCGGCAAATAGGTGACGGCCGCGACGCACTTCCCTTCGCGTCCGCCGTCCGTTTCTACAACGCGGACCACAACGGCCCCATCGCCTTCGAACCCTCCGGCGAAGATTTCCTGTCGCCGTGTCTCGCCGAAGCCGACCTGATGCGCCGCGTCTGCACGCAGCCCGAGTTCACCGAATGGCTGACCGCCTTCTTGCCCGACTTCCCCATGTTGCGCCCCGTAACCTCCGCCGACCCAGCCGACGGCAAGCTCGCACACTTCGACGGCCTGAACCTGAGCCGCGCCTGGATGCTCTTCGGCATCGCCAAAGGACTCTCCGATAACGACCCCCGCCGCCTGCGCCTCCTGCTTACCGCCGACGCCCACCGCGACGCCGGCCTAGCCGCCGTTACCGGAGCACACTACGAAGGCTCGCACTGGCTGGGCACTTTCGCCGTGTATTTGGAAACGATGGACCTGGAAGATCGCCCGAAGATATGCGCCGCGTCCGTTAGGAAGAATGCTCGTTAAGAGCTACCGAGTAACACTGTCTGAATAGTCCGGCTTGCTAGACAGACGGATTGGAAGACGTGCGTCAACCACCTCTTTAAGAACTTCCATTGCTATTGGCGGAGGATCGTCCTTCGCAGCTTCGCGGAAGTACCACACAGCACCTTTCCTCTGGCTAAGCTTGTGGAGTGATTCGTGTAACTCTTGAATCGAGGACGGCTCCCCGTCGACCGTTAGGCGACCGTCGGAGAATACGGCAATTTTTAGAATGGGCGTGTTCTTATCCACGATAGTGCCTTGCTTTTGTGTCGCAGTGTTTGCACAGGCCACCAGCTCGATAGCCGACACAAGCGATGTTACCAATTTGATCAAGATTTTTCGCCCGCTTCTTTTCCGCTTCCGCTTCGACTACTGTTAGGAACTCGGCTCGTTCGGATTCCCCTCGTTCGCCTCCACCTCGACCGCCTCTTCCACATCCGGCGGCAACTCCCCCGGCTTCGGCGCTTCCTTGCGAGCCTTGTCGAACAGGAAGCTCAAGGTCTTCTCCGTGCGAATCTGCCCGATAATGCGGTTCAGCGTCCCATCCTTCTGCAGCTTTGCGCGCACCACCGCTACTGCCTCGCGCTGCTGCCGCGCATAACGCTGCACCTCGCGATCCACGTCTTCCTGCGTCGCCGCAATCGCCTCGCGATCGGAGATTTTATCCAAGATCAGCGAAGCCCGCACGTCCCGCTCCGCACGTTCCTTCTGCGACTCGCGAATCTTCTGCCAGTCGAGTTTCAAAGACCGTGGGTCGATCCCCTGCGCCGCCAACTGCTGCAGTTGCGTGTTCAGGTTCGCCTCAATCTGCCGGTCGACAAAAACCTCCGGCACCGCAAACGGATGCGTGTCCACCAGCTTCGCGATGATCTGCTGCTTAGTTTCGTCCTGAGCCTGATGCTCGCGCTCATGCAAAATCGTCTTGCGGATGGAATCCTTCAACTCATCCAGCGTCTGATAATCGCCCAGGTCCTTGGCGAAGTCATCGTTCAACTCCGGCAGCTCCTTGCGGCGGACCGCCTTAACCGTCGCCTTAAACCGCACCGTGCGCCCAGCCAAAGTCTCACGGTCGTAATCCTCCGGATAGGTAACTTCGAATTCCCGCGCCTCATCCGGCGACGCCCCGCGCAGGTTCTCCGTGAACGCCGGCATGGTCGCTTCATCGCCCAGCTTCAGCATCAATTCGTCCTGCTGAACTTTCTCGTCAACCCCGGACAAACTTTCCAGCGACACCACCGCATAATCGCCATCGGCCAGCGGACGCGGCTCCTCGTTCACATATTCAGCCTTGCGCTCGCGTAGCGCTTCCAGGCGAGTGTTGACGTCCTCATCGGACGCCACCGGTTCCGCATAACTAACCGTCAGTCCCTGATATTCGCCCAACTCAAACTCGGGAGCGACTTCAAACTCCGCCTTAAACTTCAGCGGCTCGCCCTTGTGAAAATGCACGTCGCTGATATTCGGCTGGCTGACCACCGTCAAATGATCCTGCTCAAACGCCGCGTTCAAAAATCGCGGCACCAGCTTCTCCAGCACCTCTTGCCGGATATCGCTCGCAAACCGCGTCTTCACCATCGCCAGCGGAGCCTTGCCCGGACGGAATCCCGGCAGCCGTACCTTCACCTGAATCGCCACCGCGGCGCGCTCGGTTTCCTGATCCACTTCCGTTTCGGGAACCGTGATCTCGAGCGAATGCTTGCAACCTTCAATAAGAGCCATCTAAATAAATATACCCTGGAGCCCAACCGCCGTCGCCGGCAGCGAGGAACTCCAGGGCATGCCTTTCCTAACGAATCGTGAAAAACGACTAGCGGCTAGCCGCCACCGCGTGAGACGCTTCCTTCAAAGCCTTGGCCTTGTCGGTCGCTTCCCAGGTGAAGGTCTCTTCCGTGCGCCCGAAGTGCCCGAACGCCGCCGTCTTGCGATAAATCGGACGCCGCAGCTTCAACGTTTCGATCATCCCCTTCGGCGTAAGAACGAAGTTAGCGCGAACCAGTTCGACCAGCCGCTCTTCCGGAATCGTGCCGGTACCGAACGTGTTCACCATCACCGAAACCGGCTCAGCCACGCCGATCGCGTATGCTAACTGCACTTCGACGCGCGAAGCCAGGCCCGCCGCCACCAGGTTCTTCGCCACGTAACGCGCCATGTAGCAGGCCGAGCGGTCCACCTTCGTGGGATCCTTGCCCGAGAACGCACCGCCGCCGTGACGGCCCATGCCGCCGTAAGTGTCGACGATGATCTTGCGTCCCGTCAACCCGGTGTCGCCGTGCGGTCCGCCGATCACAAAACGTCCCGTGGGATTGATGTGATACTTGGTCTGCGAATCCACCATATTGCCGCCGACAATCGGATCGATGATGTACTTCTTCACATCGGCGCGCAACTGTTCGGTGGTGACATCGTCGTCATGCTGCGTCGAAAGCACCACAGCGTCGATGCGCTTCGGCTTGCCGTCGACGTACTCGACGCTAACCTGGCTCTTGGCATCCGGACGCAAGTAAGTCAGCTTGCCATCGCGACGCACGTCACTCTGCTGGCGAACCAGCTTGTGCGCCATCATGATCGGCAGCGGCATCAACTCCGCCGTTTCATCGCAAGCGTAGCCGAACATCAGCCCCTGGTCGCCCGCGCCGCCCGTGTCGACACCCATAGCGATGTCAGGCGACTGCGTCTGCACGCAGTTCAGAATGCCGCAGGTCTTGGCATCGAAGCCCATCTTGGCGTCGGTGAATCCGATCTCGGCGATCACTTCGCGCGCGAGCTTCGGTACATCGATGATCGCCTTGGTGGTGATTTCGCCCGCCACTACGCAAATACCGGTCGTCACCAGCGTTTCGCAAGCTACGCGGCTGGTCGGATCCTGCGTCAGAGCCGCATCGAGTACGGCGTCAGAAATCTGATCCGCCATCTTGTCCGGGTGGCCTTCGCTCACCGATTCGGACGTGAAAATGTGTCGCATTTTTTCGGACATTCACTCTCCTTTAATTCGAAAACCCTTAAGTTCCATTCCTCTGCCGTCTCGCTATCGCTCGCGGTTCTGTGCCATCCTCCGTATCGGCGATCACTCGTCGCACAGAACCGCGACTGCAAGGAGCGGACCCAACTAATACCGATAATGATCCGGCTTGTAAGGACCATCCACCGGAACACCCAAATAATCCGCCTGCTTCTTGGTCAGCGTCGTCAGCTTCACGCCGATCTTTTCGAGGTGCAGCCGGGCAACTTCCTCGTCCAGTTTCTTCGACAGCGTGTACACGCCAACCTTATAGGTGTCCTTGTTCTTCCACAGATCCAACTGCGCCAGCGTCTGGTTGCTGAAGCTGTTGCTCATCACGAAACTGGGGTGCCCCGTAGCGCAGCCCAAATTCACTAGCCGTCCTTCCGCGAGCATGAAGATGCTGTGGCCGTCCGGGAAGGTGTACATGTCCACCTGCGGCTTGATATTGGTCTTCTTCACATCTTTCGCGGAATTCAACGGATCGATCTGAATCTCGTTATCGAAGTGCCCGATGTTGCAGACGATCGCCTGATCTTTCATTTGCCGCATGTGTTCCAGCGTGATGATATCCACGTTGCCAGTAGTGGTCACGTAAATATCGCCGCGCCCCAGCGTGTCTTCGACCGTGGTCACTTCGAAGCCTTCCATCGCGGCCTGCAGTGCGTTGATCGGATCGATCTCCGTCACCACCACGCGCGCGCCCATGCCGCGCAGCGAATGCGCCGAGCCCTTACCCACATCGCCGTATCCGCAGATCACCGCGACCTTGCCCGCCACCATTACATCGGTAGCGCGCTTGATGCCGTCCGCCAGCGATTCGCGGCAGCCATACAAATTGTCGAACTTCGACTTGGTGACCGAATCGTTCACGTTGATCGCCGGAACCAGCAGCTTGCCTTCCTCCTGCATCTTATACAGACGGTGCACGCCGGTCGTGGTTTCTTCCGAAACGCCGCGCCATGCTTTCACTAAATCGCGCCAGCGAGTCGGTGTTTCCTTCTGAACTTTCTTGAGCAGGTCTTTAATGACCTTCTCTTCGTGGCCCTCCGAAGGCGAATCCACCCACTTGCTGCCGTTCTCGAGCTCATACCCTTTGTGGATCAGCAGCGTCACATCGCCGCCATCGTCCACCACCAGTTCCGGCCCCTTGCCGTCCGGATGGCTGACCGCCTGATACGTGCACCACCAATATTCTTCGAGCGACTCGCCCTTCCAGGCGAACACCGGAATCCCGGCGGCAGCGATAGCCGCAGCCGCATGATCCTGCGTCGAAAAGATGTTGCAGCTAGCCCAACGAACCGTCGCGCCCAGATCGATCAACGTCTCGATCAGCACGGCAGTTTGAATGGTCATGTGCAATGACCCGGTGACGCGCACGCCCTTGAGCGGCTTGCCGACCGCATATTTCCTGCGGATCGACATCAATCCCGGCATCTCAAATTCGGCGATCGAAATCTCTTTGCGGCCCCACTCGGCCAAACTCATGTCCGCGACTTTGTAATCGTTACTAGCGATAGCTGTACTCATTCCTTCTCCTCTGGGCAACTCTGCGCCTTGCGAAAACTTGTATCTATCAATCTAGATATGTTGATATATTAGTCCAGAACCCTTCATGGCGTCAATGCTCCAAAATCTGCGCCTCCTGGCCGACCCCAGCCGCATCCGCATCCTCTTATTAGTCACGCGCGAAGAGCTCTCCGTCGCCGAATTACAGGCCATTCTGAACATGGGCCAAAGCCGCATTTCGACGCACCTGGCCCAGCTAAAAAGCGCCGGCCTGGTCGACGACCGCCGCAGCGGCAAAAGCGTTCTCTACCGCCTGCGCCCGCCCCGCAGCTCCGAATCGAAGTCGTTCGCCCAATTGATGGAAGTGCTCCAAGAAGCCGCGTCCGAAATCCCCGAGGCCGAGCACGACTCCGAAGCCCTACTGCACACCATGAAGCGCCGCCAGGATAAGGTGCGCTCCTATTTCAACGAACTAGCCGGAAAGTTCGGCCGCCAATACGTCCCCGGCCGCTCCTGGGAAGGCTTAGCCGAAACCTTATTACTATTGATGCCCCCGCTGATCATCGCCGACCTGGGCGCCGGCGAAGGAACTTTCTCGCAGCTCCTAGCCCGCCGAGCCAAGAAAGTAATCGCCATCGACAACTCCGAAAAAATGGTCGAATACGGCGCCGAACTAGCCAGAAAACACGGCGTCGACAACCTCGAATACCGCAAAGGCGACATCGAAGAGGTGCCCATCCGCACCGGAACAGTCGACCTGGCCTTCTTCAGCCAAGCCCTGCACCACGCCCAGCACCCGCAGCAGGCGGTCGGCGAAGCCCACAGAATACTAAAGCCCGGAGGCCGCATCGTAGTCCTCGACCTCCTCCGTCACAATTATCAAGAAGCCCGCGACATGTACGCCGACGTCTGGTTCGGCTTCACCGAAGCCGAAGTAGGCCGCTTCCTCCGCGACGCCGGCTTCAAACACGTAGAAATCTCCATAGTCCACCGCGAAGAAGAATCCCCCCACTTCGAAACCCTGCTGGCGGTCGGCGACAAATAGGCTACGCTAGAGTCAGGCTCGAACGCTGCCATGAAAACCTACACTTTCAACGTGGTGGTTGAACCAGACGAGGACCGCTGGCATGCCTACTGCCCAGCGCTGGTCCACCAGGGCGCCGCTACCTGGGGCAATACGGAGCAAGAGGCGCTCAAGAACATCCGGGAAGTCGTCCAAATGGTCGTCGAAAGCCTAACCGAGCACGGCCAGCCCGTGCCCGAAGGTCCCCGCGATCAAGTGCAGGTAACGACCGAACCCCGGGTTGCCATCACGGTCTAAGCGCCCCATTTTTAGTGGGACTCAACTACGCTCAATTGCACAGCCTAAACGCGCGCGAACTCATCTCAGCACTGATCCGGGACGGCTTCGTATTGGATCGTCAATCCGGTTCTCATCGCATCTATCTGCATCCCGACAGTCGGCGAGTAACAGTCAGTTATCATGTGGGCAGCGAAACCTTCCGCCGGAAGACGCTCAAGGCGATGTTGGAGCTGCAAGCCAACTGGACCGAGGACGATTTAAAGCGGCTCAGACTCGTTAAGTAACCGCATTTCAGTCGGGCTTAGGGGGATCATATGCACGAACCTGGTCAATGGCATGGTCGAATGCGCCCGGTCGGCCTACAAACGGGTTCTCGGCGCGTCTCCGTGCGATTTCGATCGCCTCGCTCTCAGCTTTGGCGTCTTTGGCAAGGCAGCAAGCCTTATACTTGCGCCCGCTTCCGCAGGGACACGGATCATTTCTCCCAATCTTCATGCCAATTTCAATTCTAGCTAGCCCAAAATGGGATCGTGCCAGGCGATTTGAAGCCTACCGGGTGAAAATTCAAGGGAACCTCTCCCCCAAATTCGCACGCCGATCTCAGGTAAACACCGTATCTTGCTGAATCCAAAAACCGAAATTACACAACTCTTACAATTCCCCTCCCTTTCCACTGCTACTCTACATCTGCGGAGTCATAAGTGAGTAAACACGCGATCCACCTCGCTAACGGCCAAAAGATCAATTGGGTCACCACTTTAATCCTTGCCGGCCTTCATATCGGCGCCTTTGCCGCCTTCTTTTGTTTCAGTTGGAAAGCATTTTTCGTGGCGCTGGCCCTTCACTGGGTAGCGGTCGGCTGGGGCATTAGCCTCGGCTACCATCGCCTGCATACGCATCAGTCCTACCAATGTCCGCGCTGGCTGGAATACTTTTTCGCCATCTGCGGCACCATGACTTTGGAAGGCGGACCCATGTTCTGGGTGGGCACGCATCGCGTTCACCACGCCAAGTCCGATAAGCCGGGCGACCCGCATTCCCCGCGCGAAGGCACGTTCTGGTCGCACATGGGCTGGATCGTCTTCGGCGAGACCAATCACAACAACAGCCAGTTCATGGCCAAGCACGCTCCGGATCTGGCCCGCCACAAGTTCTACTGGTTTCTGAATACCTACCATTGGATCCCCGTCGTGGTTACCGGCCTGGCGCTGCTCGCGTTCGGCGGATGGCCCATGTTCCTGTGGGGCTTCTGCCTGCGCATCGTCTACGGCCTGCATTGCACCTGGCTGATCAATTCCGCCACCCACATTTTCGGCTCGCGCCGCTTTGAAACCGCTGACGATTCGCGCAACAGCTTCATCCTGGCCGTGTTAACGTTCGGCGAAGGCTGGCACAACAATCACCACGCGCATCAGACCTCGGCGCGCCACGGCATGCTGTGGCACGAGTTCGACATCTCCTGGATCACGCTGAAGCTATTGAAGTCGGTGGGGTTGGTCTGGGGCATTCGCCTGGTCAAGCCCGAAGTGCTGGCGCGCGAACAAAACGCCGCTGAACTCGCGGCCTAAAGTCTGGCGCTTCCCGCCAAGGCGCTCCGAGCACCAAGCCCGCGGCAGCGAATAACGCCCCGAAAATCACAATTGCGATCGGGACCCGGAAAAGGTCCCAGTTGTAACCAAGGTGAAAATCCACCTGAGTGGGGTCTTCTGGGTTGTAGCCAATGCCGTAGCTGCTGCCAAGGCGATAGGGTTCAAGAAAAGCTCGCATCTCCGCTTCCTGGCCCCAACGGTCAACGCGGCCTGAAGACCGTCCCCCGGCAACTTCATACTCGAAGATCAGCCGAGCTCCCGCGCCGGAAAATTCTTTGTCGACCAACACCCCCGTTGTGCGCCGCCATTCGGTGATTTTGAATCGCTCGAATTCGCCTAGCCAAAGGCCCAGGCCGATGAATACCACGCCGAATACGATGATGATGGCGCCCATAATTTTGAGCCCCATTCCGTCCTGAGCGGTGTTGCCCGGCAGTGAATCTTGGACATGATCCGCTGGCGCAGAATTCTGTCGATATGCTTGGTGCGCCTCGAAAAGACAATAGACAATCGCAGCCATCCTGCCCAGCAGTTGTAAGTCCAGCGAGAGCCGCCAACCCAGAGGCCAAAATATGCCGCCAATCAAGAAGATCGCTAGGAGTAGCCACATCCACATTCGATGCCGCGGTGAAATCGCATCGGCGTTGACCGGGTCCGCAAGATTTCTCCGTTTATAGGTGCCGTAGGCGACGTAAACAAAACCGGCGCCAATGACTCCGTTCATCACATTCACAAGTCCTCGGGGCGAAGACAAGTCCGTTGGGGGATGAAGATAACGAAAAAATGCCGAAGCAAGGAAATACAGCCCGAGCGAAAACCAGAACACACTGCGCACTTTCGAAACCGCGCGCGCCACCCAAAGCGCCAAAACCGTCCAGCTTCCCTCACTCCCTGTAATAAGCGATCAAATCCAACGGTGGCGGGACGTGTCCCATGGCCCGCAAAAACCCGGCCGCCTGTCCCCGATGATGCGTTCCGTGATTCACCACGTGCAGCACGATCTTCCACAACTGCGTAGTGTGCGGATTGCCCTTCAAATCCTGATACGCGGCTTCCTCGGTAACCTTCGCGTCGGTCAACCCCGCCGCCCACTCCTGCCACACCTTTAACAGCGCCGGCCACTCGCGATTCAGCAGCGCCAGATCGCGATCCGCATCCGTAATGAACTTTCCTGGAGTCTTGCCCTGAATCCGGTTCATCCACACGCGATCGGCCGCGAACACGTGCGCCAGCGTCCCCACCACATTCTTGTCGGCAGTTCCAAAATCGCGAGTCAATTCCTCTGGCGAAAGCTTGGCCGCCGCGTCCAGCAGGCGTGCCGAAGCCCAGGCCGTGTAATCCAGATGAGTCCGAAGAGTGTCAGCGCTGACAGGCATATTTCTGAAGTATATTCCAGCCGGCGGTGCTTCCGGGCTACTCTAAAAGCATGGTTGTCGGTGGACGGCGTACCTCCATCGCGTTCTTTATCGCGCTGGGCGCCGGACTCATCTCGTTTATCGTCTTGCTCTATGTCGGCTGGGTCTTGCTCGACTGGCGCAACGGTATTCTGCTGTTCTTCGGTATCGTACTGGTCCTACTGGTGATCGCCGGCGTAGTCCTCAACACTACCTTCCTGGTCCGCGAAATCCGCCGCAACGCTCAGCACGATGCCTTCATCAACGCCGTCACCCATGAGCTGAAGACTCCGGTCGCCTCCATCCGCCTGTATCTCGAAACCCTGCAAACCCGCGCCGTCGACGAGCCCAAACGCCAGGAATTCTATCGCACCATGCTCGACGACAGCGACCGCCTGCTGGGCACCATCGAGCAGATTCTGCGCACCGGACGCACCGGCCAAGCCAAGCGTGCTCTGAACGTTTCCTCTATCGATTTCGGAGACATCGTCGAAGAATGCCTTGCCCGGGCGCGCCGCCTCTACCATGTCCCGGCCGAAGCGCTCACCTACAAAGCTGGTCCGCCGGTGGTTATACAGGGCGATGAAGACGAAGTGCGCGCCGCTGTCTCGAACCTCATCGACAACGCCGTCAAGTACTCCGGCAAAGACGTCCATGTAGACGTCCAGACTGAAAACATCGACAACCGCTTCGTGCAGGTGCGCGTCAAAGACAACGGTCCCGGCATCCCGCAATCCGAGCTGAAGCAAATCTTCAAACGCTTTTACCGCGTCTCCGGCCCGCTGGCCACTCGCGTCAAAGGCACAGGCCTGGGCCTCTTCATCGTGCGCTCCGTAGCCAAGCGCCACCGCGGACGCGTGTGGGCCGAGAGCGAAGGCCCCGGCCGTGGCAGCACTTTCGTCCTGCAGCTTCCCATAGCGAAATGAGCGCTCCCGACCGCATCCTCATTGTCGAAGACGAACAACACCTGGCCGAAGGCCTGCGCTTCAACTTGGAAGCCGAGGGCTATCAGGTGCAAGCCGTCGAAACCGGTGAAGCCGCGCTCGAATTGCTGCTCCCCGAACACCACCAGCCCGCCTTCGACCTTGTGGTTTTAGACGTCATGCTCCCCGTGAAAGACGGCTTCACCGTAGTATCCGAAATGCGCGGCGCAGGCCAGTTCGTTCCCACGCTGATGCTGACAGCGCGCGGCCGTCCTGAGGACGTTCTGGAAGGCTTCGCCGCCGGCGCCGACGATTATCTGCCCAAGCCCTTCGAACTCTCGATCTTAATCGCCCGCATCCGTGGACTGCTGCGCCGCAAGCAATGGCTGCGCTCGACGGCGCCCGCGCCTGGCGCCGCCAAGTCCGAAACCAAAGAGTCCTACAAATTCGGCGAGAAATCCATCCACTTCGATCTTCTGGAAGTGCACGCCGGCGGCAAGGTTTATCCGCTGACGCTGATGGAAGCCAGCATCCTGCGTTTCCTGATCGACCACGAAGGCAAGTCCGTCTCGCGCAAGAGCATGCTGCAGGAAGTGTGGGGCCTGCGCGAAGACACGGACACACGCGCCATCGACAACTTCATCGTGCGCCTGCGCCGTTACCTCGAAGACGACCCCGCGAAACCCCGCCACCTGGTAACCGTGCGCGGCATCGGCTACCGCTTCATAGCAAACCCTGACGCCTGAATGTGGGGCGGGCCTCCGGCCCGCAGCCGACCTCCGGTCGGCCAACTTTACTTAGTAATCACCCCGCAAGCAATCCGCGCGCCCGCATTGCCCGTCGGGTCCGTGTGCATGTCGTCCTTCTGCGCGTGAATCATCAGCGCAGTTCCGCCATTGGTAAACACCGAATGCGGACCGTCGGTCAATGTCACTCGCGTATTTACCAGTGTCACGTCTGCCTTGCCCTTCTTCCCCGCCACAGTGAAATTCACCATATCGCCCGCGTGCGGACCGAACTCATTATCCAACCCATGCTGCTTCATATCCGGATTGAAATGCCCGCCCGCCGAAGTAAACGCCGGCCCTTCGCATTTGGCCACCTGATGAATGTGCGCCGCATGCTCGCCGACTGGGAGCCCGTGCACCTTCAGATGAATCAAGACTCCGCCCCGCTTGGCTTCCGTGATGGTGGCGGTGCCCACCGGTTTCCCCATGGAGTCCTTCAACTCCACTTTGACCGGCGCAGCCACACCCAGGCTGGCAACGGCCAAAAACGCAACGATCGCAGTATGCTGAATCATGTGCTCTCTTTCTCTATAGATCCTCTCACGAAATAGGGAAGGAAACTAGCGCAAGGAGAATGCTGATGTTGCGATATACCGCGATTCTGCTGGCCTTGGCCTCGCTTGCCGTCGCGCAGGAAAAGACGCCCGGTGGAACCCTGGTCGACCGCGTCGGCTCCACCGGCTTCATTCAAGTGCGTGCCGAAAGTTTTCGCTCGCTACAGCCGCGCCAGCAGATCCTGGCCTACTGGCTGACACAAGCGTCGATCGCCATCGACCCCATCATCTACGACCAGAATTCGCGCTTCGGCCTGCGCCAGAAGCGCATCCTCGACGCCATCGCCGCGCACCCGGAAGCCATCGACCCGCGCGTGCTGCCCCAGATCATGGCTTTCACCAAACTCTTCTGGACCAACAAAGGCAATCACCAGGAAATCACCGCGCAAAAATTCCTACCCGACGCGTCGTTCGAAGACTTCAAAGCCGCCGCCTTGGCCGCCAAGCGCAAGGGCGCGTTAACCACCCTCGCCGAACCGGATCTTATTAAGGAACTCGACGCCCTGCGCGCTTCGCTGTTCGACCCGAACTTCGAACCCCTCATCACCGCCAAGAGCCCGAAGGGCGATCTCGACATCCTGCAATCGAGCGCCAACAACTTCTACTCCGGCGTGAAGCTGGCCGATCTCAAGAACTTCAAGGAGCGCTACTCGCTCAACTCGCGCGTCACGCGCAGGCCCGACGGCTCGCTGGTCGAAGAAGTGTATCGCGCCGGTACTCCCGACGGCAAAGTTCGCGCAGGCCTCTACGCGCCGTTTCTACGGAAGGCCATCGCAGCTTTCGAGAAAGCCATCCCTTACGCCGAGCCGGGACAGGAGAAAGTCCTGCGCGACCTGATCCGCTACTATCAAACGGGCGAGCTGGCAGACTGGATCCAGTTCGATATTGACTGGACGCAGAACGACCCCGACGTCGACTTCATCAACGGCTTCATCGAAGTCTATCGCGACGCACGCGCGGCCAAAGGCACCTCGCAAAGCTTCGTTTCGATCCGCGACACCAAGACCGATTCCTCGAAGCTCGCCGCCAACGCCCAGTATTTCGAAAACCGCGCTCCTTGGGCCGATCAATATAAGAAGCAAGGCGTGACGCCGCCGCGCGCCAAAGCCGTCGAAACCGTGATCGAGACCGGCGACTTCCACATCAACACCGTCGGCGACAACCTGCCCAACGAAAATGAAATCCGCGAGAAGTACGGCAGCAAGAGTTTCCTGCTGCTCAGCAGCTCGCGTGCAATTTCTGAAGCCAGCGGCTCGCGAGCCGTCGAAGAATTCGGCGCTTCGCCCGAGGAAATCGCCATCGCCAAGAAGTACGGCGACGAAGCTGCTGCCCTGCTCACCGCGATGCACGAAACGCTGGGCCACGGATCAGGGAAGCTCAATCCCAAGCTCACCCAGGAGCCCACGTTTTACTTAAAAGAATATTTCTCGACGCTCGAAGAAGCGCGTGCCGATCTGTGCGCACTATGGGACGTGTGGGATCCCAAACTCAAGGAACTGGGCCTGATCTCAAGCCCCGACGTCGCCAAAGCCATGTACTACCAAACCGCGCGGGTCGCGCTCCTGCAACTGCGCGGCATTCCCAAGGGCGACACCATCGAAGAAGATCACCAGCGCGATTTGAAGGACCGGCAGCCGGATGTGTATCACAGACTAGCGGCTGACTACGAAGCCTGGAGCAAGACCATGCTGCCGGAGGATCCCAACGCCAATACCACCGCCTTCTACGACGACGAATTGGCGGATCATCCGGGCAATAAGCGGAAGTGACGGTTGACTAACGTAACGGTGGGGCGGGCGCGGGCGTCCCATACATACGTGCTCCGTTCGTTTTCCGTTCTCGCCGCAGCGGCATTGCTTTTCCCGCTGCTTGCACAGGAACCGGACAACTCCACCATCCGCGCGAATGTGCCGCTGGTGCTGGCGCCGGTCACGGTGACCGACAAGAAGGGGAACTTCATCGACGGGCTTTCGGTGGACGATTTCCGGCTGACCGACGACGGTGTGGCACAGAAAATCAGGATGGACACGTCGGACACGGTGTTGGCTCCGGTGTCGCTCATGGTGCTGATCCAAGCCAGCGGGATTTCAGCGCCGGCGCTGGCGCGGATTGAGCGTGTGGGCGGATTGATCAAACCGCTGGTGATCGGCCAGCGTGGCCAGGCGGCTGTGATCGAGTTCGACGATGAAATTCGGGTTCGCACCGACTTCACTCCGGATGCGGACTTGATCAGCGCCGCGTTTCAAAAGACCAGAAATCGCAGCATCCGTACCGCACGCTTGATCGACGCCGTGGCCGAAGGTGTGAAGATGCTGGACACACGCTCTCCCAATAATCGGCGTGTGATGCTGATCCTGAGCGAGTCGCGCGACCGTGGCAGCAAGAGCAAACTCAGCGATGTAATTGAACAGGCGCAGCGCGCGGGTGTGGTGGTGTATGCGGCGACGTATTCGGTGCAAGGTTCGACGTTTTTGTCGAGTCCTTCAAATAGTCCGTCGATGCCGGGTGGCGACGGCAACGTGGATATTCTTGGGGGCGCTCTGGAACTGGCGCGTATCGGCAAAGCTAATGTTGCCGATGCGCTGGCGCGGACAACGGGCGGCCGCCATCTGTCGTTTCTTACGCTCGGGTCACTGGAGAACGTAATCTCGCGCGCCGGCGAAGAGCTTCACAGCCAGTATCTGCTGAGCTTCACGCCCACGCCCAGCGCGAAGGACGGATTCCACCAGATTCAGGTGGCGATTCCTTCGCATCCGGACGCGGCGATCCGCGTGCGCCTGGGATATTGGCCCCAAAAATAATCTATTCGAATAAGTACAGCGCGGTGCCGGGCATCGGCAGCGGAGCTTCGGCTACGCCACCTTCGGCAACGCCTACCGGCTCCTCCTGCAACTGGCGAACGAAAATGCCGCCCTCGCCCAGGTAAACTTCGAGCTCGGACGGGCGCGGCAGCGAGCCTTGAATCAGCGCTTCGCTGAGCGGATCCTCGATGTACTTCTGCAGCGCGCGGCGCAGGGGGCGGGCGCCATAGCTGCGATCCGTCAGCGTCTTGTCGATGATGTATTTCGCCGCGTCGTCGTTGAGGCGCAGCTTGATCTGCTTGGCGACCAGGTTTTTATTGAGCTGGTCGGCCAACAGGTGCATGATCTTGAGCAGATCCTCGTCGGTGAGCGAGGTGAATAGGATGGTCTCATCCAGGCGGTTCAGGAATTCTGGATTGAACGCCTTCTTCACTTCGCTCATCACCTGATCTTCTACCTTGGCCGGCACGCCGCTGCCGGGGGCGGAGAAGCCCATGGGGCTGCGCTTATCGAGGAAGCGCGCGCCCAGGTTCGAAGTCATGATGATGATGGTGTTCTTGAAGTCCACCGTGTTGCCGAGGCCGTCGGTCAACTGGCCGTCTTCAAACACCTGCAAGAGAATGTTGTAGACATCCGGGTGCGCCTTCTCGATTTCGTCGAGCAGGATGATGGAATAGGGCGCGCGCTTCACGCGCTCGGTCAACTGGCCGCCCTCCTCGTAACCAACGTATCCGGGAGGCGAACCGATCAACTTCGACACCGAGTGCTTTTCCATGAACTCAGACATATCGAAGCGGATCAGGGACTTTTCGCTGCCGAATAAGAACTCGGCCAAGGCGCGGGCGACTTCGGTCTTGCCGACACCCGTCGGTCCCAGGAACAGGAACGAACCCGCTGGACGCTTGGGAGACTTCAGTCCCGCGCGCGAGCGGCGAATGGCGCGGGCCAGCGCGGAGATGGCTTTCTCCTGGCTGATCACGCGGTGGTGCAGCTCTTCTTCAATGCGCAGGAGCTTCGAAACTTCTTCTTCCTTGATGGCGGTCATGGGCACGCCGGTCCAGCGCGCGACCACGTCTTCGATGTCGTCCTTGGTTACGACGCCCGTCGAAGTGTCGTCCAGGTTGTATTTTTCGCGCAGCAGCCGCAGGTTCTCACGTTCCTTGCGTTCTTCGTCGGAATAGAAGCGCGCTTTCTCGAACTCATGGTTCGCGATGGCGTTCTCCATGCGGTGCACGATGAACTTGATGCGTTTCTGGATGTCGGCGACTTCGCCAGGGAGAGTAGTCTGCCGCAGCTTCACGCGCGCGCCGGCTTCGTCGATCAGATCGATGGCTTTGTCGGGCAGGAAGCGGTCGGGGATGAAACGAACGGACGCGTGCACGGCGTTCTCGATGGCCTCATCTGTATAAGCTACGGCGTGGAACTTCTCGTAACGTTCTTTAATGCCGAACAGAATTCGCGTGGCGTCTTCCTCGTTCGGAGGCGGAACCTTCACGGCCTGGAAGCGGCGTTCGAGCGAGCGGTCCTTCTCGATCGACTTGCGGTATTCCGAAGGCGTGGTCGCGCCGATGCATTGAATCTCGCCGCGCGATAGGGCGGGCTTCAGAATGTTAGCGGCGTCGAGCGAGCCTTCGGCCGAGCCAGCGCCCACTAGCGTGTGCAACTCATCGATGAAGATGATGGCGTTCTGGTTCTCCATTAACTCCTTCATGATGGTCTTGAGACGTTCTTCAAACTGTCCGCGATACTTGGTGCCGGCGACGATCAACGAAAGATCCAAAGCCAGGATGCGCTTGTCAGCGAGGAACGACGGCACGTCACCATCCGCCACTTTCTGCGCCAGGCCTTCGACAATGGCGGTCTTGCCGACGCCAGGCTCTCCGATTAAAACCGGGTTGTTCTTCGTCCGGCGGCAGAGGATCTGAATCACGCGGTCGAGTTCTGTATCACGGCCGATCAAGGGATCGAGTAACCCGTCCATGGCTGCCTGCGTAAGATCGCGGCTAAACTCGCTCAGTAGAGAACTTTCCTTGGGCCGATTTGAAGATACTTTTTCCGAACTTGAGCGCTGGATCTCGTCGCGCACCTGCGTCAGGCGCAGGCCGCGCTCATGCAGGATGTCGGCGGCGAAGCATTTCTCTTCGCGCAGCAACCCGAGCAGCAGATGCTCCGTGCCGATGTGCTTGTGGTTGAGACGCTCGGCTTCCTCCGCGGCATACGCGAGGACGCGCTTGCACTCGTGGCTCAAGGGCAGATCAACCGAGGTCGAAACCTTTTCGCGGAGCGTAGTGTGCGCCTCGATTTGCTTGCGAATGGATTCCACCGACGCGCTGGATCGCAGAAAGCGGTTGGCGAGCGCCTTGTCTTCGCGCAGCAAACCCAGCAGCAAGTGCTCGGTCTCGATACAAGGACTGCCGAACTGGCTGGCCTCATAACGCGCAAAAAAGATGACACGCCGAGCTTTCTCGGTATAACGTTCAAACATGTTGAGTGCCCTCGTTAGTATTAGACGGATTCCCCAGGGCCACGGATTCAAGCAGGTGGCTGGCCGCGACCAACTGCCCTCTTTCGAGCGCGACAACACGGTCCGCACGATGCGCAAAGTTCAGATTGTGAGTGACATGGATGGATGTCAGGCGGCGGGATCGATGCAATTCGTCAAGCAGATCCATGATCATTTCGCCGGTTTTAAAATCAAGACTGCCGGTGGGTTCATCGGCCAGCAACACGCTGGGATTGCCCGCTAGGGCGCGCGCCAAAACCACGCGCTGTTGTTCGCCGCCGGAAAGTTCGCCTGCGCGATGAGTGGCCCGGTTGCGTAAACCGACCTCCTCCAAACGCGCCATCGATACGGGTTCTGCTTCCTGCTGGCTCTGACCGCGTATCAGCAGGGGCATCATCACGTTCTCGAGCGCCGTGAATTCGGCCAGCAGGGAGTGAATCTGCCAGACAAAGCCCAGTTCCCGGTTGCGGAATTCCGCAAGCTGGTTCGCCGGTAGCTGGCAAATGTCATTCTGCCCGAAGTATATCGCACCCTCCGTTGGCCTGTCCAGACCTCCAAGTAGATGAAGCAATGTACTTTTTCCACTTCCCGACTCGCCTACTAGGGCCAGCTTTTCGCCTTGCGCGACTTCCAGGTTGAGGCCGGAGAAGACCACTAGATCGGCATCGCCGGAGCGGTAGACCTTAGATAAGCCTACGGCGCGGACCGCGGGTTCTGTCGAAGCGGACATACTATAACTATCTTATCGATAACCCCGGGCGTAGGGAGTACCAAACTGATAATCTAAGGCGAAAAATCCTTATGTGATCGGCGTTCCTGAAAGCCTACTCGCCTTACGATCCGATTTGTTATACTCGGCGCGTGCCGAACCGCCCCAGCGGGGACCTCAGCGATCTCCAAACCCGGGAACCCGGTCGCGACTCGTTGAAGCGGTCCCAGCGCCAAGTCTTGGGAATGACACCAAAGCGCTTCTGGCTCAGCGTGGGGAGCGGAGTTCTGTTGGGAATCGTTTTAGTGCGATTCGATGTCCAGCTGCCGAAGCTCACCCCTGGACACCTGGTCCAATTCGCAGTTGCGCTTTGGATTTCGATCGCATTTCACGAGGCGGGCCACGCCCTAGGCGGAGTCTGGGCGGGATTTCGACTCCTGGTGTTCGCCGTGAAACCATTTAAGCTTTATCGAAAACGGGGGGGCTGGCGGCTGGGATGGCTAGAAAAAACCAAACTCTCCGGTTTTGTAGCCGGCGTTCCTGATGGGACAAGTCGGCTAAGGGAGCGAACCATTACCTACGTCGTCGCAGGGCCGGTTGCTTCGCTGCTGGCCGGAGGCGCAGCACTAGCCCTCGCGACGGCCACCAGAAGGAGTTTACCCGAATGGTCGAATACTCAGTTGAACATGATCGGCGCGTGTTCGCTGTTTTTAGGCTTGTTAAATTCTATCCCCCGGGCGAATTGGCAATTCGTCACTGACGGTCAGCGCCTGCGAATATTGTTGCGGCGCGGCGCGGAATCCGAACGCTATTGCACGATATTACTGCTTGTGACGGCCTCTCACGGCGGCCTTCGCCCGCGCGAATGGGACATCAATTTAATGGCACGCTTGTCAGGTCCTACTGACGGGTCGCCGGATGGTCGCGCGGCACAGGCGCTGCTCTACAACTGGCTTATCGATTCGCGGCGAATCGATGAAGCAGAGGCCGCATTGCGACAAGTGTTATCCCAGAAATTACCGGTCGAGACGGCGGGGATATGGTACCTGGAGGCCGCGTGGTTTGAAGCGAAATGCCGAGGCGACCTGGAAGCGGCAAGCCGTTGGCTGGAAGCAGGATTGTCCGCCAAGTCGCGCGGCGCCTCCTACCGCTGCGGTCTGGCCAAAGCCAAAGCCGCCATCTCGGTCTTAGAGAAAGACTGGCCTGCGGCCCAGGCAGCGGCGCTCGAAACTCTCCGCCAGTGTGAGTTGCTCAATGATGCCGGCACGGCGATTGCGATCGGCGACGCCGTACACGAACTCCTAAGAAGTGGTGCCCCAGGTTAGAATCGCGGACTTTAGTCC
>CAVXEM010000018.1:0-14096 GCA_963760575.1 Bryobacterales bacterium | reverse complement strand
CATCATGAACACCGCCGTGACACCAGTGTCCAGGCGGGCATTGAAGATCAGCGCCGCGGGAATCGCCGCGTTCGCAGCCCTTACGGAGGACGGAAAGATCGTGGAGTGGTACGACTACACGATCTTGGCTGACCGTAGGTAAGGATGCTCCTAGACTCCTCAGACCATCGATCTCCTTCTCGAAGAGCTGCGTTGTTGTATCATGTGACGCATGTCCGCGATGCCCTCACCGGCGCCCCACGAGCTGATTCTCGGAATCGTCTCCGGCATCGGGCGCTACCAGGCATTGGCGATTGCCGCCGAACTGGAACTGGCCGACCTACTGGCAGAGGGTCCTCTTTCTGTAGACGTCCTGGCGAACAAGACAAGTACCCACGCGCCAAGCCTGTTCCGCCTCATGCGGGCCCTTGCAAGTCTGGGAATTTTCGAGCAAATATCTCCGCGCGTTTTCGCCAACTCCGCCGCCAGTGAGCTACTGCGAAAAAAAGTGCCGGGATCGATGTGGATTAGCATTCGCGGGAGTTCGAAGATTGCTTTCGAAGCTTGGGCCGGATTGACGAGCAGTATCCGAACCGGGCGGACTGCCTTCGAGGAAATCCACGGATGTAGCATTTGGGAGTTTCTACGGCGCAACCCGGAGCTAGCGTTCATTTTCAACGAAACCATGCGTTCGCTTAGCGTGTCCATGACGCCTGCCGTCACCGCTGCCTACGATTGGAGTCGCTTCCCGGTCATCGCCGATATCGGCGGCGGAATCGGTACCCAGTTGGTGGATATTCTTAAAGCTTATCCCGGCTGCCGCGGGATTTTGTTCGACCAGCCGGATGTAGTGGCTGGGGCAATCCAGCATGACCGCATGGAGCACATCGGCGGCGACTTCTTCCGTGGCGTGCCCGCCAACGCCGACGCCTATATGATGCGCATGGTCGTTCACGATTGGGCGGAGCCTGAAATCTTCGCCATTTTGTCGCGTGTACACGCGGTGATGACACCTGCGTCGCGCCTGGTGCTCATCGAAATGGTCGTAGCGGAAACGCCCGGGTTTAACCCAGCTGCGTGGGCGGATCTAGGCATGCTGGCCCTGAGCGGAGGACGCGAGCGCACCGCCGCCGAGTATCGAACGCTCTTGGAGCAAGCCGGATTCGAGTTGGAACAGATTGTGCCCACGGCTTCGCCGCACAGCCTTCTGATCGCCAAGGCCAGCTGAAGCGCAGCATGCGGAACAGTGCGGAATAAACTCAGCCCAGCCGGCCTGAGCTATCAGCGCCATATTCGTACACCAGAATTTCGTCCGGAGTGCGGGAATCGTGAACCGGGGGGCGCGTTGCGCGCGCGGCATGGCGGCGGCGTGTTCTTTCTGCAGAACGGAAAGATTGTGCAATCGTACAACTACACTATCTTGGCCGACCGACGTTAGCCGCTTGTTTCCCGCACGATTCTATTAGTACCCCGATCACATTTACCGTCGAACCGCGACCAGATGGAGCGGAGAGCTAACGCGCGATGCCGATCTCGTCGTAGCCCAGAATCTCGTCCGGATTTCGAGGATCGAGCACCGGCAGGGATGTAATCTTCGCACGAATCTCGGCGATCTTTTTTCGATCCACGTTCTGCGGAGCTGAATTGCGTGCCGTCGGATTCTTGATTTTAGGCCTACGTCGCTTGCTCACAACTTCACCTTACAATTTACGCTTCGCGAGTGTCCTAACGCTTTGGCCCGGTGCCTAAACTTCACCGTCACCCGGTACGGCTTGCAAAGGCACGCCGCTGCCGGCCGGTAAGTCCTCCGCGGTTATGTGAGCTCGCGGCGGGTTCACCAGTAGAGGAAGAATCATCGCCACCGTCATCACCCCAGCGATCAAATACAGCGCCTGATTGTAACCACCGGTCGTCTGCCGCAGGTAAGCAAATAGCAGCGGACCGAAGGCCGCCGGGAACGCCCACGGCAGTAACATCAACCCAAAAATCGACCCCACGTGCCGGGGACCAAAATAATCCGCCGCGAAGGCCGGCGTGATTCCGTACGCGCCCCCATAGCACAATACGATCGTGAACGTGGTGATCAGCAGAAGCGGCGGCGATGCGATGTTGTGAAATGTC
The DNA here is from genome assembly GCA_963760575.1 of Bryobacterales bacterium. Lineage (GTDB taxonomy): Bacteria > Acidobacteriota > Terriglobia > Bryobacterales > Bryobacteraceae > Palsa-187. The sequence continues at coordinate 11,996 of CAVXEM010000018.1, read as the reverse complement.
CAGAATAGGACCGCCTGCATCAAATACATCAGGAAGAAAGCCGTCTTCCGGCCAATCATGTCTGAAATCCAGGCCCACAGCACGCGGCCCATTCCATTGGCGAGACTGATGATGCCCACGAAGCTCGCCGCAGTCACCGCGCTTACCTTCCCTATCTCCTGAAACATGGGCGCGGCTTGGGAAACCACCGAAATGCCGGCGATGGTGTTGATGGACAACAGCGCGCACAAGGCCCACCATTGCCAGGTTCGCAAAGCCTCTCCCAGGCTGTAATCGCGGTCGGAACGTTGCGATACCTGCGCCGCCGACGGCGTCCATCCCGCTGGTTTCCACCCCTCGGGAGGATTCCGCATGAAAAATCCCGAACAAACCGCGACCACGCCATAGGCAATGCCGAGATACGCGAAGGTGGACATTACGCCGAAGCTTTGCATCAGGCGGGCCGCCACCGGCGCTGCAATGAGAGATCCCGCTCCGAAACCGCCGACGGCTATGCCGGTGATCAGTCCTCGCCTTTCCGGGAACCACTTCACCAGAACCGCTATGGGAACGATGTATCCCATGCCCAGCCCGATTCCACCCATCACTCCGTAGGTAAGATACAACCACCACAATTTGGAAGCCGAAAAACTCGCCAGAAAGACCCCACCGCCCCACAACAGAGCGGCCGTCATGCCGACGACTCTAGGGCCAACTCGATTCAGCCAGAGGCCGCCGACAACTGCTGACAAACCCAGGAACAGCCAGTCAATCGAGAAGGTGAGCGAGACTTGCGAAATGCTCCAGCCGAATTCCTTGACCAGCGGAATGCGAAAAACGCTCCAGGCATACCCGGCGCCCAAAGCCATTTGCATGCAGACACCGGCGACCGCTATCCACCAACGATTGATCGAGGGCATGGTCTTCAATAGTGTACTGCGTTTTGCCTGGTGGGGCGGACGTCCCGGTCCGCGTTCGACCTCCGGTCGAACTTCTCCCCGTGACCTATAATATCCGGAGGTGGTGAACCGGATGCAAACGTCCAAGTTTCGACGAACCCTGATCGCATGCGCCCTTGCAGCCCTCCCCGCGCTCGCGCAAACCGGCGCCAAGAACGGCGAATGGCGCAGCTACGGCGGAGACACAGGCAACACACGCTACTCACCCCTCGATCAAATCAACGCCTCGAATTTCAACAAACTCGAACCCGCCTGGCACTTCAAAACCGAGAACCTGGGCCCGCGCCCTGAATACAACCTGGAAGGCACGCCGCTGATGGCCAACGGCATCCTCTACGCCACCGCCGGCACTCGCCGCGCCGTAGTCGCCCTCGACGCCGCGACCGGCGAACAACTCTGGATGCACAGCGAGAACGAAGGCGAGCGCGGCCGCAACGCCCCCCGCCAACTCTCCGGCCGCGGACTCTCCTATTGGACCGACGGCCGCGAAGAAAGAATATTTTACGTAACCCCGGGCTATCGCCTGGTCGCGCTGAACGCCAAGACCGGCGCGCGCATCGCAGCTTTCGGACAAGACGGCCTGGTGGATCTGAAGATGGATGACGATCAAGTGATCGATCCCATCACCGGCGAAGTGGGCCTGCACTCGGCGCCGGTGGTCGCCGGCGACACCATCATCGTAGGCGCAGCGCACCGCTCCGGCGGCGTTCCGCGCAGCAAGACCAACGTGAAGGGTTTCGTGCGCGCCTTCGATGTGCGCACCGGCAAGCGCCTGTGGATCTTCCACACCATTCCGCGCCCCGGCGAATTCGGCTACAACACCTGGGAGAGCGATTCGGCTGACTACACCGGCAACGCCGGCGTGTGGGGGCAAATCAGCGTCGATGAACAGCTCGGCTTGGCATATCTGCCCGTGGAATTGCCCACCGGCGATTACTACGGCGGCCATCGTCCCGGCAACGGTCTGTTTGGCGAGAGCATTGTCGCCGTCGATCTCAAAACCGGAGTCCGCAAGTGGCATTACCAGTTGGTCCACCATGGCATTTGGGATTTCGATATCCCCTGCGCGCCCATCCTAGTCGATATCAACGTCAACGGCCGCCCCGTCAAAGCTGTCGCGCAGCCCACCAAGCAGGCCTTCTTATATATGTTCGACCGCACCAACGGCCAGCCCATTTTCCCGCTGGAAGAAAAACCGGTGGAACAATCGACCGTGCCCGGAGAAAAAACCAGCCCCACGCAGCCGTTCCCGAGCAAACCTCCTGCTTACGACCGCCAAGGTTTTTCGCTGGATGACTTGATCGATTTCACGCCGGAGATGAAAGCGCAGGCCCGCGAGATCGTCTCGCATTATCACATCGGACCCATCTTCACGCCGCCAAGTCTCAGCAAAGCCGACGGCCCGATCGGCACTCTGGCCTTTGCCACAGCATCCGGTGGCACCAACTGGGTGGGCGGATCGGTGGATCCGGAAACCGGAATCGCCTACGTTCCTTCGCAGCGCGCGCTGACCAATCTGGCGCTGGTGCCCTCCGATCCCAAGACCAACGATTTCCGCTTCATTCAAGGCACGGCCACCGAAGGAGCGCGCGCGGGAGCCGGCGCCGGAGGCGATGGAGCCGCTGTTCCCGGCAACGCCAACACCGCGCGGCTCAGCGTGCAGGATCTTCCGCTATATAAACCGCCCTATGGACAGATCAGCGCCATCGATCTCAACAAAGGCGAAATCATCTGGCAAGTGGCGAACGGCGAAACCCCGGATGCAATTCGTAATCATCCCGCGCTCAAGGGCCTGAACATTCCACGCACAGGCCGCGCCGGAATCGTCGGCGTCATCGTCACCAAGACGCTGGTGATCGGCGGCGAAGCCGGCACCATCACCCTGCCCGACGGCAAGAAGGGCGCGTATCTGCGCGCGTACGACAAGAAAACGGGACAAGACGCGGGCGCCATCGCCATGCCGGCGGGACAAACCGGCTCGCCGATGACCTACATGCTGAACGGCAAGCAGTACATTGTCGTCGCCGTCGGCGCCGCCGGATATCCGGCCGAGTATCGCGCGTACAGGCTGCCGAACTGAAGTCGTATCAAGCCATCATTGTCGGCGGAGGCCACAACGGCCTGGTCACAGCCGCGTATCTCGCACGCGCCGGCATGCGCGTGTTAGTCCTCGAATCGCGCGAACTAGTAGGCGGCTGCGCGGTCACCGAAGAAATCTGGCCCGGCTACCACGTATCGACGGCATCGTATCTCGCCAGCCTGATGCAGGAAAAGGTGGTGCGCGAGCTCGAGCTCGAACGCTTCGGCTATCGCGTCGACGCCAAAGACCCCGCGTTCTTTTCGCCCTTCCCCGATGGCCGCCATCTCTTCATGTGGCAGGACCGCGCGAGGACCGTCGCTGAGATCGCCAAGTTCTCCGCGCACGACGCCGAAGCCTATCCGCGCTACGAAGCGCATCTTGAAAAGCTGGCGATGGTGGCCGAGTCGGTCCTGCTCACCACGCCCCCCGATTTCCCGCCGCAAGGCATCGGCGACTTCATCGAATACCTAAGGCTGATGGGACGTCTGCGCGGTCTGTCACGCAGCGAAATCGTCGGCCTAGTAAAAGTCTTCACACAGAGCGCCGCGGACTTTCTAGACGACTGGTTCGAGTGCGAAGAAATCAAAGTCACGCTCGCCACCGACGGCGTCATTGGAGCCAACGGTGGCCCGCGCTCCCCCGGCACAGCCTACATCCTGCTACACCACTGCATGGGCGGCGTAAACGGCATTCGCGGACTCTGGGGTTTCGTCCGCGGAGGCATGGGCGCCGTCTCGAAGGCCATTGCCGATTCCGCGCGAGCGAGCGGAGCCGAGATCCGGATTAACGCGCCCGTCGAAAAGATCCTGGTCAAGGATGGCCGCACCACCGGAGTAGTGCTCGTCGGCGGCGAAGAAATTCAAGCACCGATCGTCGCCAGCAATTTAGACCCGCGCCGCACCTTCTTGGACCTCGTGGACAAATCAGCTCTGCCCACAGACTTCGTAGCCGGCATCCAACGCTTCCGCTCCGAAGGCACGTCCCTGAAGATGAATCTGGCGTTAAACGGCCTCCCCGAATTCACAGCGTTCCCCGGGGCCCCCGGCCCGCAGCACCGCGCCACCATGCACCTGTGCCCCTCGATCGAATACGTGGAACGCGCCTGGGATGACGCCAAGTACGGCCGCCCCTCGCGCTCCCCGCTGATCGAGATGACCATCCCCACGATGTACGATCCAACGCTGGCGCCGGCCGGCCATCACATCATGGGGATCTTTTTACAGTACGCGCCCTATACGCTGCAAGGCACCGATTGGGACACTGAACGCGAGCCCTACGCCGACCGCGTCCTCGAAGTGATCCAGCAATACTGCCCCAACATCCGCGACATCGTGGTCGAGCGCCAGACGCTCACGCCGCTCGATCTCGAGCGCCGCTTCGGCCTCACCGGCGGCAACATTTTTCACGGCGAAATGTCGCTCGACCAAATGTTCGTGTTGCGCCCGCTTGCCGGTTGGGCACGCTACCGGACGCCGGTCAAAGGCCTGTACCTATGTGGTTCGGGAGCGCATCCCGGCGGCGGCGTCATGGGCGCGCCCGGACACAATGCCGCTCGCGAAATCCTCAAAGACCGCTGATCCGTCCGCGCGGATTACTCGTAGGTTACTTGCAGGTTGGTAAACGACCCATCCGGAAGATTCCGCACGCCCATGCCGTTCAATCCCAAAAACGGCAACTGCACGTTACCCGTCGGAATGCCGAACACGCGCAGCTTGCCGCGCTGATTCGCCACGCTGGGGAACTGCTGATCGAGCACGAACGCCATGTGCTGCAGCGGTTGCAACACAATCGAAAAATCGTTAACAATTACCTTCCCGCTTTCGTCGTAAGCCACCACCAGCGCGGTCTGCGCCTGCGTGGGGCTCGGATTGGTAAGCGCCAGGCCCACCAACGCGCCATTGCTTTCATCGAACGGAATAGAAAAACTCTTGTTATAGGTGGGATCGCCGATCACCGAAGCCTGCTGATCCTGCTGACCGCCGTGGACCTTGAAGACCGCCATCGCGGAATAATCTTCGTAGCCTTCCACCTTAGCCCACCCCTCGGCCAATCCCGAACTTGCTCCCGACGACATCAGGAACTTAACGCCATTCCCCGGAACGGAAACGGTAACGTTGCTTCCGATGCCTGGAATGGACCAGGGCGCTCCATTGTCCTGCCAGAAAGTCACCGTATACGCTTGCGCAAACCGGTTGCGATTGGTGATGGTCAAAGTGGTCTGCCAGCCGCCCCCGTCCACAATCTGCGACAAAACTTTGGTGTAGCCGGCCGGACGGACGGTGGTGACGTTGCCCAGGACAATGAAGCGCCTGGTCACGCCACTGACAGTGCAGTCCGCCGAATCGCAGGAAGCTTCCTGCGCCAGCGCATTAAACCCGACAATCCCGCCGTCGTTGGTAAGAGCCGAGAGAAAATTCCCGTTAAAGTAACGGTCGCCCATATGAGCCGGCAGGCTCGCGAATGCACGCACCGTATTGGCGAACCCAGTGGGCGCCGGTGCCGCCCCCGGAACGCCATAATGATAGCCGCTGGTAAAAGTAGTGCCCGGAGTCACCGTGATGTCCACATTCGAATAAGTGTTGCTGACGGAGTCATAAACAAACGAACCCGTCGCCTGCGCCCCATCGTCAAACAAAACATTATCCAGATACCAGGTGCGCGGCCCGAAAGCCGGAACCGAAGTGACGCTGCCCGCGGTAAGGCTGACGATCGACTCGGCCGTCGCGTACTGGCACGTCGCGTTCAAGCACACACCTTGATACGAACCCAAATCGAGCGGAATGGTTCCGCCTCCCGTGGAGAGAGTCCCCAAAAACCCCCACTGCAGCATGCCGGAGAGCCCGGTGACCGGATTGGGTGTGGTCCAAAACACCACAACCGCCGGACGTGCAATCGGGCTTTGGACCGTATAGTGATTGTCCGTGGCCTTCGCTGTTGCGGCGGTCGAACCCGTGCCGGGCGTGGTGGTGATATCGATCGACGTATAAAGCCCCGTCACCGTGTCATAGACGAAGGAGCCCACCGCGCGGCTACCGTCGGAGAACGTGACTCCATTCAAATACCAAGTCACGGGAGCAGCGTGCATCGCGGGGCTTAACAATAAAGCAAGTAGCGCGAGAAAGAGCAGACGCGTTGTATAGGTGTTCATTTTGTTCCGGGATAATCTCTCTATTCTCACGGAACCGGGGAGCGTTAGTCAATGGAAGTTCGAGTACATTCTCGAGCCCGCGAGGTGTCGAATTTACCTTTTGTTTACATCTGGTGGTGCAGGCAAAGACATACTGGCAAAAGCCAGCGCCAGCGCGTCAGCCTCATTCTTATTTTCCGCCGCCGGCGCCGCGTCACGGATGAACACCTCGAACGCCATGGCGACCGACGTTCCGGTATTGCGGAATCCGTGCAGCGTCCCCTTATCCATGTAGAACACCTGCCCCGGCACCGCCGCCGTCTTCTCCGTTCCCTTAGTGAATTCGATCGCGCCCGTGATGGGCAGGAATAAATGGAAACGGACATCGTCATGCGTGTGCATCTTGCGAGTAGCGCCCGCCTGGATTTCTACTCGCAGGACGCGCACCTGGGGCTTGTCGAGCAGCACCGCCCGCGCGACTCCGGCGTCCTGCGTCGGCACCGCCGCCGGCCCCGGTATCTGCGCAAGCGCAACACCCGCTGTCAAAAGAATCGGAATCATCAAAGTGCGAGCAGTCATAGTCTGCCACGTTATCCGTTTTCCCCTCCGGGAGCAAGCGCTACGTCAATAAATATGCCGCATAGCAGCGGCGCGGTTTTGTGCGGCATGGTGCGCGCCCACCTCTATGAACAGGTGTGCCATGCTGGAGCTAGATGAGCCGTCCTCCCGAACCCGCTCCGCCCAAGGCCTCTGAGAAACCTGCGGAAACGCCTAAGAAGAACCGCGCCATGACGCGCAAAGCCTTCGGCGAACTACTCAAGCGCGTTATCACTAAGTCGGACCCGAAAGCCAACTGACATGTTCGCCGCGCATACCGGATTCGGACGAAACTACGGGCGCTCGCTGGTCATCACGCAGCAGGGAGTGGTCGCCACCAGTCAGGCGTTAGCCTCGCAAGCGGGCGCACAGATTCTAGCGCAGGGCGGTTCAGCAGTCGACGCCGCCATCGCAGCCAACGCCGTGCTGGGCGTGGTTGAGCCCATGATGGACGGCATCGGCGGCGATCTATTCGTGCTCTACTGGGACGCGAAAACCGGCGAGTTGAACGGTTTGAACGCCTCCGGCCCGGCGCCACGCGCCTTGTCTCCCGCTTTTTTGGCGCGCGGCGGCATGACCACCATGCCGCTGGCCGGGATTCACGCCGTCACCGTCCCCGGGGCCGTCGACGGCTGGGCGCAACTGCACAAACACTATGGAAATTTACCGTGGGACCGCCTGTTCGCCTCCGCCATCGCCTACGCCGAGCAAGGATTTCCGGTCAGCGAAGCGATCGAAGAACAATGGACCTCGCCGGTTTCGTTCGATCGCCTCACCAGCCACGCCGAATCGTCGCGCGTGTTTTTGGTAGAGGGCAACCCGCCGCGGCAAGGCAACGTGTTCCGCAATCCCGACCTGGCCGATGCCTACCGCAGTCTAGCCGCCTCCGGCTCGCGAGCGTTCTACGAAGGAGAAATCGCCGCCGCCATTCTCAAAACTTCTCAATCCCTCGGCGGCACCATGACCGCCGAAGATTTGTCATCCTTCTCGGCCGAGTTTGTCGAGCCCATTTCCATCGACTACCGCGGCTGGCGGGTGCACGAACTCCCGCCCAACGGCCAAGGCATGGCCGCGCTCGAAATGCTGAACATCATGGAGACATCGCCCGCCGATCCGGCTGGTCCGTTCACCGCCGCCGAAATGCACAAGCGCATCGAGGCCATGAAGCTCGCGTATTCCGACGTCTACCGCTACAACGCAGACCCGCGCGTCTGCCCGGTGCCGGTTGAGAAACTACTCTCGAAACAACACGCTCGCGAACGCGCCGCGCTGATCGATCCGCGCACCGCCAACGGCCGCGTCGCCGCCGCCCGCATGTCCGGCAGCGATACGACCTACTTGACGGTAGTCGACCGCGAAGGCAACATCGTGAGTTGGATTCAAAGCATCTTCAGCAATTTCGGTTCAGGCATCACGGTCGAAGGCATGGGCTTTACTTTGCAGAATCGCGGCGCCGGCTTTACGCTCGACCCCACGCATCCCAACCTCTTGGCCGGCGGCAAGCGCCCGTTTCACACCATCATCCCCGGCTTCATGGAACGCGGCGGCGCGCACATCGGTTTCGGCATCATGGGCGGACCCAATCAGCCGCTAGCGCACGCGCAGTTCGTCTCGAACGTGGTCGACTACGGCATGAACCTGCAGCAGGCTCTCGAATCTCCCCGCTTCACCAAGAGCGGCCCCAGCGGTTGCGACGTGCTGATCGAATCGCGAGTCCCCGAGTCGACTCTGCGCAAGCTTACCGAAATAGGCCACGAGGTCCAAGTCCGTCGCGAGTATACACAGGAGATGGGCCGAGGCCAAGCCATCCTGCATAATTCGACGACCGGAACCAACTACGCGGCGTCGGACCCTCGCGCCGATGGAGCCGCCACCCCCGAGCCGATCGTGGTTTGAAGGCGTTCCGCTTGCTGCGCGCGCGGTTCCGAGCAGCGACTCAACACGGAACCGCGCGCGCAGCAAGCGGACTAGTCGATAAAGCTGTAAGCCGGCAGCGTCAAGAATTCCTGAAAATCCGCGCTGGTCATCATCTGCCGGAAAATCTGCGCCGCCTTGCTGAACTCCGCGCCAGCATTTCCGCGCTTGGCGAGCTGTTCATCCACCACCTGATTCACCATGGCCGCCGTCACAGGACGCCCGTCGTCAAGCTTCGCCCCGAACTTCACCCACTGCCAAACCTGCGCGCGGCAAATCTCGGCCGTCGCCGCGTCTTCCATCAGGTTGTAAATCGGCACGCAGCCGACTCCGCGCAGCCATGCTTCGAGATACTGCAAGCCCACGTCGATATTCCAGCGCAGCCCCGCCTCGGTGATCGCGCCTTCGGTTGGGGCTAACAAATCCTTGGCAGTGATATGAACGTCTTCACGCTTTTTGGAAATCTGATTCGGCGCAGGCATCCCCTCATCGAAAATCTGCTTCGCGATCGGCACCAGCCCCGGATGCGCGACCCAGGTTCCATCGTGCCCCGCCCGCACCTCGCGCAATTTATCCTGGCGAACTTTTTCCAGCGCCTGCTCGTTCGCCACCGGGTCGTTCTTAATCGGCACCTGCGCCGCCATGCCGCCCATGGCGTGAATCCCGCGCCGGTGGCAGGTCTGGATCAGCAGCTCGACGTAAGACTTCAAGAAATGCCGCTCCATCGTAACTTCCGCCCGGTTCGGCAGCACGAACGTCGGGAAGTTGCGGAACTTCTTGATGAAGCTGAAAATGTAATCCCAGCGCCCGCAGTTGAGCCCCGCCGAGTGATCCCGCAGCTCATACAAAATCTCGTCCATTTCGAACGACGCCAGAATGGTCTCGATCAGCACCGTGGCGCGGATCGTCCCGCGCGGAATGCCCAATGCATCCTGCGCGAAATTGAAAACGTCATTCCACAGCCGCGCTTCAACGTGGCTCTCCAGCTTCGGCAAATAGAAGTAGGGCCCTGACCCGTTCGCCATCAACTGCTTCGCGTTATGGAAAAAGTACAACCCAAAATCAAACAAGGACCCCGAGATCGGCTTCCCCTCGCGCAGCACATGCTTCTCATTCAAGTGCCACCCGCGCGGCCGCACCAGCAGCGTTGCGACCGTGTCGTTGAGCTTGTACTTTTTGCCCTCGGGGCTGCTGTACTCAATCGTCCGCCGGTTTGCGTCCCGCAGATTGATCTGCCCCTCGACGTTATTGCTCCACGTTGGCGAGTTAGCGTCCTCGAAATCCGCCATGAAGACATTCGCGCCTGAGTTGAGCGCGTTGATCACCATCTTGCGATCTACGGGCCCCGTGATCTCGACGCGCCGGTCGGTCAGGTCGCGCGGAATCGGCGCCACTTTCCACTCACTCATCCGGATGTCAGTGGTTTCCGTCAGGAAATCCGGAAAATGTCCAGCGTCGATCTCCGCCTGCCGTTCCTGACGGCGCGTGAGAATTTCCTGCCGCCGCTCCTCGAACTTGGCCGCCAGACTCGCGACGAAATGAACGGCCTCCGGCGTCAAGATCTCGGCGTAGGCAGCGCTCACCGGCGCAGTAATCTGCAGCTCCTCTGAAGCGGCCTGAGAATTCGCAGCCATGACTAACCTCCTATTGCCGCGGGCGACACAGCCTCGACCGGCTTCCCGTGCTTCTTGGGGAACGGCATCTTATGGATCACGATCGCCATCAGCGCCGCACACATCGCCAGCGCGGCGCTGCCATAAAATTCGATGGTCCAACTGCCGGTCTTTTCAAAGAGCATAGCCGCGAGTCCACCGCCGAGAATCGATGCAAACGCCTTGGTGGTGTACAAGAAACTGTAGTTGGAAGCCGAATTCTGCGCTCCGAATATATCGGTCTGCGCCGACGGGAACAGCGTGTACAGCTCGCCCCAAGTGAAATACACCAGCGCCATGCAAATGATGAAATAAGTTCCGTTCAATTTACCGATGGTGACCACGCTAGTGAGCGCCGCCGCCTGCAACGTGAACGCCACAAACATGGTTTGCGCACGGCCGATGTGATCGGAAACCCAACCCCAGAAAATACGGCTGGTTCCGTTCGCCAGCGGATTGAGCGAGAGCGCCACCGTCAACGCCGTCGCGCCGATCCCCAAACTCTTGGCCACCGGAGCGACCTGCGCAGTAGTCATCAGTCCGCCGATGCCGATCATCAGCATCGCCACATACAACACGTAAAACTGCGGCGTCTTCAGCATCTCCACCGAGTTGAATTCCTCGGTATGGCGCCGGACTTTGGCTTTTACCGGCGGCTTGGGAAGCGCCGCAACTTCAGCGGTGCTGGGATTTTGCAGGAACTGCGCTGCGATGATCATGATCACGCCGCTGGCGATCCCGGTGTATAAGAAGGTGGCCCGGTAATCGAACAAGTGAATCAGATAAGCGAATATCGGATTAAAAATCGTCGCCCCCGCGCCATACCCCGCCGCCGAAATTCCCGACGCTAGTCCGCGCTTGTCGGGGAACCATTTCAACGCCACCGACATCGCGCAACCGTAACCGAACGCCGTTCCGAATCCTGCGATCGCGTACAGCACGTACAACTGCGTGAGGCTGGTGGCCGAACCCATCCCCGCCCATCCGATGCCGCACAGCAATCCGGCCAGACTCATGAACGCGCGCGGCCCGATGCGGTCGATCATCCATCCGGAAACCGGCATCGAGAAGGTCCCCAGTGCAATGTACAGCGTAAATGCCCATTGCACTTGCGACAGCTTCCAGCCCGTCTCCTTGACCATCGGCGTGACGAACAAGGTCCACGCATATTGCATGTTCCCGTTCATCACCATCGCGGTGACAGCCGCGCTCAATCGTACCCAACGGTTCACTGAAAACCTCCCTATGAAGAGGATATTGCGCCTAAAAGTCTCGTACAAGCATATACCGTCCGCGTATGCGGCATGGGGACTCCCAGGCGCTCGCCCAGTTCCACCACCGCGCCCACCACTGCTTCGAGTTCCATGGGCCGCCCCGCTTCCAGATCCTGCAGCATCGACGTCTTATGCTCGCCGACTTTCTCCGCGCCGGCGATGCGCTGGTCAATCGAAATGGGCATCTCGATTCCCATTTTCCCCGCCACCGCTTCCACTTCACTCATGATATTGCGGACCACCGGACCCACCTCAGTGTCGCGCGCCATCTGCGCCAGCGTCGCCCGCGTCAACGCGCTGATCGGATTGAACGCGACGTTGCCCAGAATCTTCACCCAGATTTCGGTGCGGATTTTCTGTGTGACCGGACAGCGCATCCCAGCTTTGATCAAAGTGTCCGAAATCGCCTTTGCA
>CAVXEM010000017.1:0-156814 GCA_963760575.1 Bryobacterales bacterium | reverse complement strand
TACAACATTCCTGACAAGGTGCAGCCTCCGGCTAAGCCGGCTGCTAGCGTCGTGCGGGTGCCGGGGAGTTCCAAAGAATATGAGGCGGCGAAGATTGCGGGGAATGCTACGCCGCCGGATTGGTTTCCCGACGAGCATGGGCCGGCGCCGCGGATTGTTACGGGCGAGGGCGGGGCTACGCGGATGGCTTGCGGGTCGTGTCATTTGATGTCGGGACAGGGGCATCCGGAATCGGCGGATCTGGCGGGGTTGCCCGCGGAGTACTTGATCCGGCAGATGAATTATTTCAAGAGCGGGGCGCGGAAGGATGACGGGCGGATGGGTCCGATTGCTAAGGCGGTTTCGGATGAGGATGTGCGGAAGTCGGCGGAGTATTTTGCTGGGCTCACGCCGCGGGTTTGGGTGAAGGTGATGGAGACGGCTACGCCTCCGAAGACGTTCGTCGCTACGGCGGGGCGGCATCGGGTTCTGTCGCCGGAGGGCGGGACGGAGCCTATGGGGCATCGCATCGTTGAAATTCCCGAGGACGTGCAGCGGACTAACGATCGCGATCCGCACTCGGGGTTTGTGGCTTATGTTCCGCCGGGCAGCATTGCTCGGGGGGAGGCGCTGGTGAAGGCTGGACAGTGCGCGCTTTGTCATGGGGATTCGTTGCATGGGTTGGGCGAGATTCCTAGGATTGCAGGGCTGCAGCCGGTTTACATCGCTCGGCAGCTGATTTGTTTGCAGAATGGGACTAGCGCTGGGACGAATGCGGCTTTGATGAAGAAGTCGGTGGCCAAGTTATCCGAGGACGATATCATTGCGATCTCGGCTTATTTGGGGTCGCTGCCTCCGCGGTGAATGATATGAAACTGTCTATCGGCTTTCTCGCGTTGGCGGTGGCGGGGTTCGGGCAACAGAATCCGGAATGGACGAAACCCTTTCCGCCGTTCAAGATTCTGGGGAACATTTATTGGGTGGGGACTTACGATTTATCCACCTACCTGATTACTACGCCGCGGGGGAACATTTTGATTAACACCGGGTTGGCGGAGACGGTGCCGCTGATCAAGGCAGGTGTCGAGCAACTGGGATTCAAGATGTCCGACACCAAGATCCTGCTGGCTACGCACGGGCATTTCGATCACGTGGCGGGGATGGCGGCGCTCAAGAAAATGACGGGCGCGCAGATGGTCATGTCGGAGCAGGATGTGGAGCTGCTCGAGAGCGGGGGCAAGGCTGACTTTCGCTTTGGCGATTCGCCGGAGGCTCGGTTCACGCCGGTTACGGTGGATCGCAAGCTGAAGGACGGCGATACGATTTCGCTGGGCGGGACGGTGATCACGGCGCATCATCATCCGGGGCATACCAAGGGCGCTACCAGTTTCACGCTGGAGGTTCGCGAGGGCGGGAAGAACTATCGCGTGGGGATCGTCAACATGGGGTCGATCAATCCTGGCGTCAAGGTTACGGGGATGCCGAAGTATCCGGGGATCATGCAGGATTACGCGCGCACGTTTCATGATCAGAAGGAAATGAAGATCGATGTGTGGCTGGCGTCGCATGCGGCGCAGTTCAAGTTGCACGAGAAATATAAGCCGGGGGATGCTTACAACCCGGATCGGTTTGTCGACCCCAAGGGGTTTCGCGAGGCAGTGGATAAGTTGGAACAGACTTACCAGGATCAATTGAAAAAGGAGAAACGATGAAGTTTTTGAAATTCAAAACGTGGGCGGGTGCGCTGGCGCTGGTGGCGATGACTTCGCTGCCGCTGGCGGCGCAGTCGAAGAACATGACTCCGCAAGAGCAGAAGAACCTGAAGATGGCGCTCGACTGGTGGCGCGAGGGGTTCATCGCGGGGCATGCCGAGGTGATCGATAAATATCTGGCTGCCGATATGATCCAGCACAATCCCAACATGGGGAACGGCAACGAGCAGATTAAGCAATTCTTCAAGAACCGCACGCCGATGAATCCGATTCCGGCGGTGATTCCGGCGGACCGCATGCCGGCCATGGCGTTCGCCAAGGGCGATTACGTGGTGCTGGTCTGGGAGCGCGAAGCAAAAGACCCGGCGGATCCGACGAAGATGTACAAGTACAACGATTTCGATTTGTTCCGCGTGGCTAACGGGAAGTTTGTGGAGCATTGGGATGGCGCGATGAAGAATCCTCCGCGGGGCGGGGGCAAGGAATAATCATATGAACAAATTCATGAGTACGATTGCAGTCGCGGCCGTCGGCAGCCTGACGCTCGCGGCGCAAAGCACGGGCACGCTGACGCCGCAGGAAAAGAAGAACCAGGACATCGCGATTGTCGAAATGAAAGACATTCTGCAGTACGGGCATCTGGAACTGGCCGATAAAGTCATGGCGCCGGGATATATCCAGCACAATCCCAACGTTCCGACGGGGCGCGATCCTTTCAAGGAGTTTTTCGGGCGCTTCGCCAAGCCGACGCCGATCCAGGACGAATGGAAGAAAAAGCCGGTGCTGATCCTGACCAGCGGCGATATCGTTTTCTTTTTGGTGGAGAACGAGGCTAAGGACCCGGCCGATCCGTCGAAGACTTATAAGTACAACTGGTTCGATATGCTACGCGTCGATAATGGCATGATCCAGGAGCACTGGGACACGGCCAAGAAGAATCCACCGCGTCCGGCTGGCGACAAGAAATAGTTGGGTAGTTTTGGGCAGGGGTGGTGCGTGCCACCCCTGCCGTCTTGCACTTCCTCCTGGAATAGTTCAACGCTATACTGTCCAGGAAGGAGAACTACCCTATGAGATTTTCGAAAGCCACGCTGCTAGCGGGCTCTCTGGCGCTGCTGGTGGCGGGTTCGACGGTTCTATCCGCCGAATCGATCAACCCCCCGACCACGCCCCAAACCGCGCCCATGACGGCGAAGGAAAAGAAGAATCTAGAGACCGCGCTCACCTGGTGGCGCGAGGTGATTCAGTCGCGCCATGTGGAACTGGCGCCCAAGTATCAAGCGGAAAACTACATCCAGCACAATCCCAACATTAATACAGGGCGGGATGCGTTCGTGAAGATTTTCGGCTCGCGTCCGCCGGTGAACCCGATTCCCGACAAGATGACCAATCCGCCGGTAGTCATGGGCGCCAAGGGCGATTTCGTGTGGCTGATCTGGGAGCGCGAGCAGAAAGACCCGCGGAATCCCGACAACACGTATCACTTCAATACCTTTGACGTGATTCGTTTTGAGAACGGCAAGGTTCAAGAGCATTGGGACAGCGCACAGCGGACACCGATGTCGCCAGTGGTTGAGTATGGCGTTTCGCCGAAGCCTCCGATGCAGTGGAACACCGGCAAGCTTTCGGCCGAAGAGAAGAAGACTCTGGCGATGGCCACCGAGGAGTTGAAGGACATGCTGCAGTACGGGCACCTGGAGCTGGCCGACAAGACCATGGACCCGGGCTACATCCAACACAATCCGAACGTGCCGCAAGGCCGCGATGGGTTTAAGGCGTTCATGAGCCGGGTTCCGGGACGCACGCCTCAGGACATTAAGCCGGAGTGGAAGAATGAGCCGGTGCTGACGCTGATCAACGGACCGTATTCAATGATGATGTGGGACCGCAAGGTTCCCGATCCCGCCGATCCCAGCAAGATGTATGTGTGGAACCACTACGACGTGGTGCGCACGGAGAACGGGAAGATCAAGGAACATTGGGACGAAGCGGTCATCAATCCGCCGGGCGCTGGCGGGAAGAAGCAATAGTTCTCAGTTCTGTTTCTGCAGAGGGGCGGCGGAGTTCTGCCGCCCCGCCTTCTCCTTTCGCTCCGCTATATTGTTAGTTCGTTTGCGTTTAAGGCTCAGAAATCTCGGCGAGGATGTCGTCGGGGATGGGGATGTCGTTCGCGTCGACTTCGACGATTTTGCCCTCGCGCATGAAGACCATCGGGACGTTGCCGGCGCGATGTTTTAGGACGGCGCGGTAGAATCCGCGAGTCAGGGCTGCCTGGACTTGCGTGTGTTCGCGGATGATCTCGTTGATCGATTGCGCTTTACTCGCTGTCTCCACGATCTGCCTCTTTCTTAATTCTAGACCAAAGGGCCTGGTCGCTAACCTCTTCTGGATCACCCGCAGCGATGAGCCGCGGGTCGTACCGGGTGTTATCGTAGAACTCCCAGGCGGTCGCGAGCGGACGGTAAATCTGAAAGAAGTTTTGTAGGCCGCGGTGGTAGCGACGCCGGATGTCTACTTCGGGAACCGAATGGCCTCCGAGAACCTTCCGCAGGCGAACGCGCTCGATCGCCATTTCGGGCGTTGGAAGCCAGAAGTAGAACAGGTTGAAGGAATAGCCTGAGTTCTTAAGCCGCCTGATCCAAGGGGCGAACGAGCGGGTGGCCAGGGTGGTTTCGAACGCGACGTTCGCGCGCTGATCGGTTAGATCGCGCAGGCGCTGCAGCATGACGCGGCCGGCGGCTATCGCGGTGTGCTCGCCGCCAAGCTCCAAAGCTATCTCGTCAGCGTTGACGAAGTGGTGGACGCCGAGGGCTCCGGCTAGGAGATCGCGAGATGCCGTGGTTTTTCCGGCACCGTTGGGGCCGGCTAGCAGAATCTGATTGGGGCCGTCCATCACTCCCCGATGATCTTCACTAGAGCCCGTTTCTTGCGGCGGCCGTCGAATTCCCCGTAGAAGATTTGCTCCCAGGGGCCGAAGTCGAGTTTCCCCTGGGTCACGGCTACCACCACTTCCCGGCCCATGATCTGGCGTTTCATGTGGGCGTCGGCGTTGTCTTCGCCGGTGCGGTTGTGGAGGTACTGGGACGTGGGGGCGTGGGGCGCTAGGGTTTCCAGCCACTTTTCGTAGTCCTGGTGGAGGCCGCTTTCGTCGTCGTTGATGAAGACGGAGGCGGTGATGTGCATGGCGTTGACCAGGGCTAAACCCTCCCGGACGCCGCTTTCGCGGAGGCAGTCGTCCACCTGGCGGGTTATGTTCACAAAACCGCGGCGGGAGGGCACTTCGAACCATAATTCCTTGCGAAAACTCTTCATTCTGCTAGGGTAGCGGATCTGGGCGAAACCGCCGATAGACGGGAACGGAGGCCAACGGGGACGTTGGCCGCGGGTCTGGAGACCCGCCCTACATGGGGTCCTTGGGATTTGTTACACTCAGCGGATATGCGTATAACCGGAGCTAATGGATGAGGGCCGGGATGGCCGCAGGGTGCATGCTGACCGGCGCCGTGATCGCCCTTAGCAGTTGCGCCACTACGACGTCTCCGAAGCAGTTTCGGACCTTTTTCGTACCGCCGGCGAAGGCGGGCGCTGCGCAGGCCAATCCGGCAGTCATTGAACCGCCGAACGTCACTCTGGCTTACGCGAACGAAGCTCCCAACATTACCTCTTCTTCCCTCCCCTCTTTTTCCCGCCCCTCCGATGTCGATTTCCTGATTAAAAAAGCTGACGACCGCTTTGCTTCGGGTAAACGGGCGTACCAGGAAGGGCGCACTTCAGATTCGCGCTTGGATTTCGACCGGGTTCTGGACGTGCTTCTGACGGCTCCGGAGAACCTGCCGGATCGAGCGCGGCTGGAGCGGCACATTGACGAATTAATTGAACGGATCTATCGCTATGACGTGGACCAGGCGGCCAGTTCGGAAGCCGATGAGGAAGTGCGCTTCGAGAAATCGCCCATTGATGAAATTCTGCAGATGACGTTCCCGATCGACCCTAGCTTGCGGCATAAAGTTCAGGAGCAGATCCGGGTGACGGCGTCGCAGCTTCCGCTGGAACAGAACGACGCGGTGGTGAGCTACATCAACTACTTCTCGTCTCCACGAGGCAAGAAGATTTTGGCTTATGGGCTGCGGCGCTCGGGGCGCTACAAGCCCATGATCGAGAACATCCTGCACGAAGAAGGCATACCGCAGGAATTGATTTTCCTGGCGCAGGCGGAATCCGGATTTACTCCGCGCGCGATGTCGCGGGCACGCTGCGTGGGTGTGTGGCAGTTTGCGGCGTTCCGGGGCAAGGAATACGGCCTGAATCAAACTCCGGCCACCGACGATCGTATGGACCCGGAGCTGGCGACGCGGGCGGCGGCGCGCCATCTGCACGATCTCTACAATCATTTTGGCGACTGGAATCTGGCCATGGCGGCCTATAATTGCGGGCCGGGCTGCGTGGATCAAGCCATTCAGCGCACCGGCTACGCGGACTTCTGGCAACTGCGCCGCATGAATGTGCTGCCGCGGGAAACGGCCAACTACGTTCCGGCGATCCTGGCCATGACGATTATCGGCAAGAACGCCAAGGACTACGGGCTGGACGATCTGGATCTGGAACGGCCGGTGGAATACGAGACCATCGAGTTGTTGTCGCCCACGCACATGTCGCTGGTCGCGGATGCAATTGACCGTCCGCTCGCGGAATTGAAAGAGCTGAATCCGGCGGTACTGCGGTCGGTGGCCCCGGCGGGTACGGCGCTGCATGTACCCAAGGGCACCATGCCGCAGGTGGAAGCTGCGTTCCGGGCGGTGCCAGCCAACCGGCGCGATACCTGGCGGGTGCATAAGCTGGATAGCGAAGACACCTTCGCGGCGCTGGCGAAACGCTACGGTACTACGGCAGCACTACTGAGCTCGGCCAATCACGACGAACTGCCGGAGGCGGGCTCGCTGGTGGTGATTCCGGCGTCCTATCCGGGCGATCGTGTTCCGGTGCGGACGGCGGCTCGGACTGCGACACGGACCACGACACGGACGACCAGCCGCGCGACGGGCAAGCCGGCGGCGAGGAAACCGGTGCTCACCGCCTCTCGCATCAGACCCAAGGCGCGCGCGGCGGCGCCGGCGGCGAAGAATCCCACTAAGGCTTCGGCGGGTAAGGGCGCGACGGGCCGGGCTGGCTAGATTTCTTCATTTATCAACATTCATCAGGCAGACACTTTTCACTTGCCTTCGCTTGAAAAAGCGATATTCTGGTTTCTGATTCTGCAGAACTCATTCCTCAAGAGGAGACCCTGGCCATGATAGAGTACCGGCTTTCGCCCGAAGACGATGAACTCGACGATTTCGATGAGGGCGCCGAACTCAGTTTAGACGACGATATGGGAGACTACGGTCTCGACGACGACGATGAGGAACTGGCCGTCCCGGGGTTTGTGCCGCGCCCGCCCGCGCCTACCGTTGTGCTGGTGGAAACCACAGTCATTGAGGTTGAGGAAGTTCCACCTGCGGAGGCTGCGGTGGAGGCACCGCCGGCCCGTAAGCCGGTAAAGAAGGCGGCTGCGCCGGTGAAGAAGGCTGCTTCGCCCGCGAAGAAAGCTGCACCTAAGAAGGCTGCCGCGAAAAAGGTCGCTCCCAAGAAAGCGGCACCGACGAAGAAGGCTGTTGCCAAGAAAAAGGCTGCTCCTAAGAAGGCCGCGAAAAAGGCTGGCAAGAAAGCAGTGAAGAAGGCCGCGCCCAAAAAAGCTGCGAAGAAAGCTGCTCCTAAGAAGGCTGCCAAGAAAGGCGCTTCCAAGAAGAGCTCGAAGAAAAAGGGCGGCAAGAAAAAGAAATAGTTCGGAGGGGCGGCTGCGCGCTGCCCCTTTCCTTCGCTACTTCGCTACGGCCGTGCGGCAGCGATCGTAGAGTTGCAGGAGAGCTTCCACTTGCTCTTCCGGCGTCTTGGGAGTTTTGCCGCCGAAGCCGGCGCCACTCGATCCTTTGCCGAACCCAGTGGTTCCGGCGATGAACTTCATCAGCTCCAAGGCAACTTCTTCTTTGGTGGATCGTCCCGCGGGCGGCGGGGTCGCAGTCGTGTCTTTTTCGTCCGTCATATAATCTTCTAGGGTACTGCATTTGAACCACGGCTATGCCGGTTGATGCGCGCCGCCTCATCCGCAAGATGCGCGGCGGGGCGCAGGCACACTTGATTGAAGCGGCGGACGGCCACTGCTACGTGGTTAAGTTCCTCAACAATCCGCAGCACCGGCGGATCCTGGTCAATGAATGGATCGCATCGGTGTTCTTGCGCTATCTGGGTTTTTCCACACCGGAAGCCGCGGTGATCCGCGTGACACGGGAATTTCTGGACGAGAATCCGGAGGTGTATCTGCAACTGGGTTCGGGGCGGCTGCCGGTGGAATTGGGCTGGCATTTCGGATCGCGGTTTCCCGGCGATCCGGCGCGGTTGGTCGTGTACGATTTCCTGCCCGATACGCTGCTGGCGCTGGTGGAGAATCGCGCGGACTTTCTGGGGATGCTGGCGTTCGATCAATGGATGGGCAACGCGGACTCGCGACAGGCGATTTTCTTTCGGGCGCGGCTGCGGGAGTGGCTGCCGTCGTTCGAAGCGCATCCGCTGCGGCTTGGCTTCGTGGCGCAGATGGTGGATCACGGGTTCGTGTTCGATGGTCCGCATTGGCGTTTTGGCGATTCGGCGATACAAGGCTTGTATTTCCGGCCGGACGTGTACCGGGGCGTGCGGGGACTAGACGACTTCCAGCCGTGGCTCGATCGCATTGTTCATTTTCCAGAGGCGGTAGTGGACCAGGCGCTGAAGCAAATCCCGCCGGCATGGATCGCGGGAGACGAAGACGCGTTGAGTCAACTGTGCGAGCAGTTGTTGCGGCGGCGCAAGCGGGTGGTGGATCTGCTGGAGGCTTGCCGGCGTGGACGTGTCCCGTTGTTTCCGGAATGGCGTTGAAGCCGGGCGCGGTATCGTAGAGATATCTAATGGGTGTCATTACTTTTCAAAATCGGAGTGCTGAATTTAAAGATGCGTTGCTCAGTCGAGTTTTGGTCGCCGATGGGGCCATGGGGACGGCACTTTATGGGAAAGGCATTTTCCTCAACCGCTGTTATGACGAACTGAACCTGTCGCTGCCCGCGTTGATCCGCGATGTTCACCAGGATTATTTGCGCGCGGGGGCGCAGATTCTGGAGACCAATACTTATGGCGCGAATCGCAAGCGGCTGGCGGGGTTTGGGTTTGCCGAGAAGCTGCGGCAAATTAACCAAGCCGGAGTCCGGATCGCCAAAGAAGTCGCGCAGGACCAGGCTTTTGTTGCGGGGGCGGTGGGGCCGTTAGGAGTCCGGCTGGAACCCTTGGGTCCGGTGAGTTTTGCGGAGGCGCGCGATTTGTTTCGCGAGCAGGTAACGGCGCTGGTCGAGGCCGGCGTCGATTTGATTATTCTGGAATCGTTCCGCGATTTGGATGAGCTGCGCGAGGCGGTACTGGCGGTGCGTGAGGCTGCCGGGCGCGAGATGCCGCTGATCGCGCAAGTGGCGATCGAGGATGACGGGACGCTGGAGGACGGAACTTCGGCGGCGAACATCGCGCTGGCGCTGACGCAGTGGCCAGTGGATGTGATTGGGCTGAACTGTTCGTCAGGACCGCGGGCGTTGCTGGAGGCGATTGAGGCGATGGCGCCGCATACTACGAAGCCGCTGAGTGTGATGCCGAACGCGGGGCTGCCGGTGACTGTCGACGGTCGTAATTTGTATTTGTGCTCGCCGGAATATATGGCGCAGTATTCGCGGCGGTTTCTGGAGGCGGGGGCGAAGATCGTGGGCGGGTGTTGCGGGACCACGGCGGCGCATATCAAAGAGATTCGCAACGAGGCGCGTAGCTTTCAGCCGGGGGAACAAGCGCAAACCGTGCAGGTGGAGGAACCGAAAGAAGCTCCGCACGCGCAGGCGAAAATCCCTCTGCCGGATCGCAGTGGATTGGGCGCCAAGCTGGCGGCGCGTCAGTTCGTCACGTTCGTCGAAATCCTTCCTCCGAAGGGCGTCGATGCGTCGAAAGAAATCGCCGGCGCGAAGTTGTGTAAGGACGCCGGCATCGATTGCATCAACGTTCCGGACGGGCCACGGGCGAGTGCGCGGTTGAGTGCTCAGGTCACGTGCCAACTGATTCAGCAGCACGCCGGGATCGAGGCCGTGCTGCATTTCTGCTGCCGCGACCGGAACATTTTGAGCATCCAGAGCGAGTTGCTGGGGGCGCATGCGGGCGGGCTGCGGAATTTGATTTGCATCACCGGCGATCCGCCGCGCATGGGCACTTATCCGGACGCGACCGCGGTGTTTGATGTCGATTCAATCGGGCTGATTCGCATCGCTAATAATTTGAATCAGGGGCTGGATCTGGGCGGGAATCCGATGGGGTCGCAGACTTCGCTGCTGATTGGCGCGGGGGCGAATCCGGGGTCGCTGCATATTGATGAAGAGCTGCGGCGGGTGGAGAAAAAAGTGGAGGCGGGCGCGGAGTATTTCGTCACGCAGCCGGTGTTCGATCTGCGCTTGCTGGAGGAGTTCCTGGAGCGGACGGCGCAGTTTAAGATTCCGGTGATCGCAGGCATCTGGCCGCTGACGAGTCTGCGCAACGCCGAGTTCATGGTGAATGAGTTGCGGGTGCCGGTGCCGGAGGAGTACATGCGCGCGCATGCGTGGCGCGGATACCGCGGAGGCGGCTCGGGCGGCGGGCGTGGCGATTGCGCGGGAGATGGTGGAGCGGGTGCGTCCGCTGACGGCGGGGGTGCAACTGAGCGCTCCGTTCGGGCGCTATGAGATGGCGATTGAGGTCGCGCAGGCCATCCGTTAGCTATTCGCGGGATTCGGTGGCGTTGAAGTAGGCGCAGTCGGGGTGGTGGAACACGATGGCGCTGACGCTGGCTTCCGGGTCCATCATGAAGCCTTCGGTTAGCTGGACGCCGATTTCTTCGGGGCGCAGGAGCGTCCAGATGCCTTGCTGGTCTTCTAGCGCGGGACACGCGGGGTAGCCGGGGCTGTAGCGTTTGCCGCGGTAGCGCGAGGTGAAGCGTTCCAGCATGGTCATGTTGGCGGGGTCGGCGAAACCCCAGTCTTCGCGGATGCGGCGGTGGAGCCACTCGGCGCAGGCTTCTGCGGTTTCTATGGCCAGGGCTTGCAGGCCGTGTGCCAGGAAAAATTCGCCGTTGTGTTTGGCTTCTTCGGAACGTTCGCGTACGCCCTCGCCGGCGGTTACGGTGAATACGGCCAGGTGATCGCGCGGGTCTAGTACGTAGTCGCTTAGGCACAGGCCGTTGGATTTCGGCTGGCGTGGGAAGTTGAACGTGTAGAGGCGTTGAGCCGCCGGGCGCGAACAGGTGCACGGAGTTGCCGTGGCGCTCGGCTTCGAAAAACTGCCAAACCGCGCGCGGCTTTAGGAATTTTGCGGCTTTCTCCTTTACGCGTTCGACGCCTTGGTACAGTTCCAGGGCTTTCGGATCGCGCGCCTTTAACATCTTTTCGAAGTTGCCTTTGAAACCCAGGTGACGGCCGTAGAGCATGTAGGGGTTCATGTAGGTCCACAGTTCTTGCAGGTTGGGGACATCACGCACACGGCGGTCTAGGTAGGGTACCGGCGGAATCGGAATGTCGGCGCGGACTCTGGGACTGCGCGCGCTTCCGGCTTCCGTCCCGGCAGGCATTTCGGAGTCGACGACCGGCTCCAGGGCTAAATAAATGTGATCGGCTAGCGCGGTGTCGCGGCTGGAGGGGTCCATCAATTGGTTCATCATGCGCAGGCCGGTCATGGCGTCTTTCGCGTAGAAGGTGGGTCCGCCGTAGGCTGGGCCGATGCGGGTAGTGGCGAAGCGTTCCGACAGGGCTGCGCCGCCTACCAGCAGGGGCACTTCTACGCCGCTTTCGCGGAAGTCGGACGCGGTGGTCACCATTTGGTGCGCGCTCTTGACGAGCAGGCCGGAGAGGCCGATGGCGTCGGGCTGATGTTCACGCCAGGCTTGGATCAGGTCGTCGGGGGAAACTTTGATGCCCAGGTTGATGACTTTGTAGCCGTTGTTGGCGAGGATGATCTCTACCAGGTTCTTGCCGATGTCGTGGACGTCGCCCTTGACGGTGGCGAGCACGATTTTGCCGCGCGAGGCGGTGTCGGCTTTCTCCATGAACTGTTCGAGGTACGTCACGGCCGCCTTCATGGCTTCGGCGGATTGCAGGACCTCCGCCACGATCAGCTCGTTGTCATTGAACAGGCGGCCGACTTCGGTCATGCCGTCCATCAACGGGCCGTTGATGATATCGAGAGGCTTCGCGCCTTCCTGCAGCTTCAAGTCGAGATCGGGGATCAGGCCGTCCTTGGTGCCTTCAACGATGTAGCGCGCGAGACGCATGTCGAGGGGCAACTCGGCGATAATGATGCGCGCTTTCTTGCCAGCGCGGCGGAAGTATTCGGTGATGGCGGCTATGTGGAACTGGTTGATGGCGATCTTCTGTTCACGGGTTTGCTCGCGCCAGTCTTCGGGAGCGGGGATTTCCGGAGGCGGAGTGTTGAAGAGCAAATCCTCGGCCAGGCGGCGCTCTTCTTCGGGGAGCGAGGCGAAGCGTTCCAGGCGTTCGGCGTTGACGATGGCGAGGTCGAGGCCGGCTTTGGTCGCGTGGTAGAGGAACACGGAATTCACCACTTCGCGGGCGGCGGCGGGGAGGCCGAAGGAAATATTGGAGACTCCCAGAACCGTTTTGACGAAGGGGATTTCGGCTTTCACCATGCGGATGGCATGGATGGTTTCTACCGCGCCTCCGATGTAGTTTTCATCACCCGTGGCGCAGGGGAAAACCAGGGTGTCGATAATGATGTCCTCGGGTGGAATGCCGTACTTTTCGGTCAGGATCCGCACCGAGCGCTGCGCTACCGCCAGTTTGCGTTCGCGGGTGAAGGCTTGCGCCTGCTGTTTGTCTTCGTCGATGGTACCGACGATCAGCGCACCGCCGTAGGCTCTGACCAGCGGGCACACCAGCTCAAACTTTTCTTCGCCGTCTTCGAGGTTGACGGAGTTGATGATGCATTTGCCTTGGCACCAGATCAGCGACGTTTCGATGGCTTTGGGATCGGTGGTGTCCACCATCACCGGCGCCTTGATCTTGGGCATCAGCTTGGAATAGAAGGGGTCGATGTCCTTGATCTCTTCGCGGTCTGACGATTGCAGGCAAACGTCGATGATGTGGGCGCCGTTCTTCACCTGCCAGCGGGCGATTTCGCTGGCTTCTTCCCACTTTTCCTCGGCTATCATTTTCTTGAACAGGCGCGAGCCGATGACATTGGTGCGCTCGCCGACGATCAGGGGGCGGCTGGAATCTTCGGCTTCGACGAGCTCGACGCCGGAATAGTAGGCGCGATGCGAGGGCGGGTTCACGACGTGGGGGGCGCGGCCGGCGGTCATTTCGACCATGGCGCGGATGTGGGCAGGCGTGGTTCCGCAGCAGCCGCCTACGATATTCAACCAGCCTTGCTCGACGAATTTCGAGAGCTGGCCAGCTAGCGATTCGGGAGTCTCCAGGTATTGATCGTCTTCATTGGGCAAGCCGGCGTTGGGGTAGCAGGAGATGCGCGTCGACGCCATGTTCGCCAGGGTGCGGATGTGATCCGTCATCAGGTCCGGGCCGGTGGCGCAGTTGAGTCCGATGGCGAGCAGATCGGCGTGGGCAACGGATGCGTAGAAAGCGTCGACGGGTTGGCCGGCCAGCATCGCTCCCCAGCGTTCGATGGTGCCGGAGATCATGATGGGGATGCGCTGGCCTAGCTCGCGTTCCAGTTGTTGGATCGCCACCAGTCCGGACTTGATATTGCGGGTGTCAAAACCGGTTTCAAGCAGTAGAAAATCCACGCCGCCTTCGATGAGGGCTTGCGCCTGTTGGTAGTAGCTGTCGCGCAGTTGCTTGAAGGTCACGTCGCCGCGCAAGGTCAGGGATTTGGTAGTAGGCCCCATGGCTCCGGCTACGAAGCGCGGCTTTTGTGACGTCGAAAATTCGTCAGCCGCCTGGCGGGCTATGCGCGCGGCCGCCACATTCAGCGCACGAGTTTGCGCGCCAAGGCCGAACTCGGCCAGCACGATGGGCGAGCCTTGAAAGCTGTTGGTTTCGATGATGTCGGCACCGGCTTCGAGGTAGCCAACGTGTATGTCGCGAATCCAATCGGGGCGCGTTATACACAAATTTTCGTTGCAGTTTTCGAGATGCGGGCCGCCGAAATCGGCCGTAGTAGGGTTGTACGCCTGGAGCATGGTGCCCATGGCGCCGTCGAGAATCAGGATGCGCTGGGCCAGGGCGTCTTCTAACTGCTGGCGGGTCGAGGGGTTCAGTACCCTTATTGTACCCGGTCGGTTACACTATTCATCAAGTGGCCACTGATCTGATTGAGATCGACCCGGAACGTCCTAGTATGCGGGCGATCGAGCGCGCGGCTGCGGCCGTGCGGCGTGGCGAAGTGGTGGCTATACCCACCGACGCCTTGTACACGCTGGTCGCGGACCCTCTAAATTTGCACGCTGTCGGGCGGGTTTTCGCCGCCAAGGGGCGCGAGAGCATTCGTTCCCTGCCCTTGCTGGTGAGCGACATTGTGATGGCGGAGGAATTGGCGTCGGAGGTTTCGGCGCGCTTTTATTTGTTGGCGCGGAAGTTCTGGCCGGGTCCGCTGACGATCATTGCGCCGGCTTCTTCGCGGGTGCCTTTGAAGGTAACGGGGAATACGGGACGGCTGGCGCTGCGGCAATCGCATTCCAAAGTGGCGAATGCATTACTCGAGCGCTTGGCGCAGCCGCTGATCGCTACTAGCGCTAACTTGTCCGGGCAGCCGACTTGCACCAGCGGCATCGAAGTATTCGGTGTCATGGATGGCTCGGTGGATCTTGTACTCGATGGCGGAACCATCGCGGGCGCGGGTGCCACCACAATTGACGTTACGGAGCCTTACTGGCGGGTGATCAGGGAAGGCGCGATCGCGGAGAAGGAAATCGCGGAGGTCCTGAAGGGGACTTAGATTAGGGAGATTCTGCGTCGCTGCGGTTATGACTCCTAGTCGCTGGCAGGAAATCGAAAGCGTCTACCACGCCGCCCTAAAGTGTCCGCCGGCGCAACGAGGCGCCTTCTTAGCCGAGAAATGCGCCGGGGACCAAGACCTCCTCCGCGAAGTGGAATCGCTGCTGGCGCAGGATTCAAACGCGCCGATTCTGGACGAGCCTCCCTGGGCTGGGCTCACGGCCCTCGATTCTACCCTGAGTATGATGACACCGGGAACCCAGCTAGGACCTTACAAGATCGAAGGACCGCTGGGCGCCGGTGGAATGGGCGAGGTGTTTCGCGCCGTCGACACACGCCTGGGAAGGCCGGTGGCTATCAAGGTTGTCGACAAAAAGTTCACCGCACGCTTCGAACGCGAAGCGCGCGCGATCTCGACACTGAATCATCCGCATATCTGTACTCTGTACGACGTTGGACCTAACTTCCTGGTGATGGAGTTGTGCGAGGGGGAAACCCTCGCGGCGCGGATCAAGCGCGGCAAGCTCTCGATCGAGGACGCTCTACGCTACGGCGCGCAGATTGCCGGTGCGCTGGCTGCCGCTCACGCCAAGGGGATTATTCATCGCGACCTGAAGCCGGGCAACGTGATGATCGTCAAGGCTGGCGTGAAGGTTCTGGATTTCGGCCTGGCGAAATCGCCGCAGGACGAAAACCTGACCGCGTCGCGAGTAGTGATGGGGACTCCGGCCTACATGGCGCCCGAGCAAAGGGAAGGCGAAGTTTGCGATGCGCGCGCTGACATCTATTCTCTAGGGCTGATCCTTTATGAGATGGCGACGGGTAAACGCCCCCCGCAAGATCAGCCTGCGCGTCTGGATGAACCTGGAATCGCAATTCGCTCACGTGATTCAGCGCTGCCTGGAACAGGACCCGGCGGAGCGCTGGCAGTCGGCTAGCGACGTCCGCCGGGAACTAGAATGGGCCGGCAGGAACCGCCCCGTTCCGCAGCCGGGAGCAGGCGCATCGCGGGTTCGCTGGATGTGGACGGCGGTGGCTCTGACTGGCGCTGCGATTCTGGCGGCCATCGCCGTAATCTATTTGCGCGCGCCGGCAACGGAGCGGCCCATCCAATTCAGTATGGCGCTGAATCGCACCGCCTACGCCAACATTCCGCGGCTGGCGCCGGATGGCAGCGCCTTAGCATATACAGTGGTGGATGCGTCCGGGGCGAGGAAGTTGTGGCTTCGCGGGTTGGATTCCGCCGAAGCGACACCTTTGTCCGGAACCGAAGACGCGCTGTATCCCTTTTGGTCACCGGACGGCACGTGGATCGGTTTTTACGCGCAGCAGAAGCTCAAGAAGGTGAGCCGTGACGGAGGCAGTGTCCAAACGATCCTCGCCCTACCTGCTTTTGACGGAACAGCGGCGTGGAGTTCGACCGGCGAGATTGTGTATTCGCCGGAGAATCGCGCACCGCTCTATCGCATCCGCGATTCCGGCGGAACTCCTCAGCAGTTGACGAGACTCGATGAACCGCGCGGCGAGAATTCGCATCGTTGGGTCCGCTTTCTCCCGGATGGCAAGCATTTCCTTTTTTCGGCGCGCTGCGCCAACCGGGAAAATAACGCACTGTATTCCGGTTCTCTGGATTCCGGAGATATCCGGAGAATCGGCCCTATCCAGTCCAACGTAGCCTATGCTCCTTCGCGCGAGGGCCGCGGTGGATTTCTCATTTTTGCCCGGGAAGGCAGCCTTTTCGAGCAGCCCTTCGACGGGACGGCATTGTCCGATGAGCCTCTCAGGCTAATGGGCATCGGCTACCGTCCGATCAGCATCCAGGCCCTTTTCGATGTTTCGGCGGATGGACGCGTTCTGGTTTCCAGTCCTCCATCGACCACCGAGCAAAACCTGACGTGGTTCGATCGCAAAGGTTTCAGTAGCGGAACTCTGGGCCCACCCGGAGAGTATCAGGAACCTCGGATTTCTCCCGATGGGAACCGCGTCATCTTCAATCGCCCCGACGATAATGGGGGAAATCGCGATGTGTGGTTGCTCGAAATCGGCCGAGGCGTTGCGGCCCGCCTCACGAAAGATCCGTGCAAATGAATGGAACGAGACCGTGGGCGCCTGATGGGCGCCGTATTTTATTTGCCTCGGATCGTGGAGGCCATCGGGTCGGCAGCACCTGGGAAAAGATTTCGATGGACCCCGGCGCCGGCGAGACGCCAGTAGAAGGGCTTCCGGATTGGGCAAATCCGGAAGATTGGTCTAGCGACGGCAAATGGATTGCATTCTCAAACGGCGCCAAGCACGGCGATGTTTGGATCGCTCCCACCTTCGGAGACAAAAAACCATTCCGTTTGTTTGAATCTGGAGCTGAGGACCGGTTGCCGCGGTTTTCTCCGGATGGGAAATGGGTGGCTTACCACTCCAACGAAACCGGACGCTTTGAGATTTACGTGCGGCCGTTTTCCGGCGGGCCCGCCGAGTCCGGGCAAAAGATACAAATATCCTTGCAGGGCGGCTCTTTCGCCGCATGGAGCCGGGATGGCAAAGAACTCTTCTACATTGGCCCCGATTCCAAGCTATACGCCGCGCCCGTGAAAGACTTGAGCCGGGTGGCTACCTTGCCCGACCCGCAGCCCCTCTTCACCGTATGCGCCGGGAACACTCCTACCGGATCAGCCACGCAAGGCTCGGGCTTCGATGTTTCGCCGGACGCCCGGAAGTTCTTATTTGCTTGCAGCAAGGAGTCGCAGGACAAATACATCGTGACCGTGAACTGGCGGCAGGCGAAATAAGTAGCGAGGTTCTGAAGGGAACCTGGCTGCGGGCTATTTGGCGGCGCGCTCTTTGGCTACCACCGTCATGCCGTCGCGCAGCGTATCGCCGGGATTCAAGATCACGCGGTCGGTCGCGGACAATCCTGAAGTCACCTCAATCTCATTGCCATAGTCGCGTCCCAGCGTGATTTTTTGAATACGCACTTTGCCGCCTGGTTCCACGACCGCGGCGGTGGGCCCTTCCGAGCGCACCAGCAGCGCCTCGGCGGGAAGACGCACGGTATTCACTCCGTGCGGAAGCTGGAAGCGCACCTTCACGTACATGCCTGGGAGCAGTGAAGACCGCGAGTTGTCCACCATCAGCAGTGTTTGCAGAGTGCGCGTGCCGGGATCGAGGGAACCGGCGGTGTTCTCCACCTTCGCCGGAAACACCTGCCCCGGGAGTTCGTCGACGCGCAGGCTGGCCACCTGTCCGGGCCGGATCATGGCCGCGTAGTTCTGGGGCACGCTGACGTACACCCGCAAAGTTTGCACCTGCGATATGCGTACGATCTCGCGTGCACTGGTTCCGCTGCCGGAGGTAACCAGGGTGCCGATGTCGGATGCCAGCAGATTGCGCGCTGTAATCACACCGTCGAAAGGAGCTTCCAGGCGGGCGTACTTTTTCTGTTCCAGCAGCCGGCGCAAGTTGGCGTCGTTGGCGTTGATGACACTCTCCTGTGCGCGCACGCTCTCTTCGGCCGCGCGCACATTGGCCGCTGCCGTCTCGGCCGCCGCGGTCTTGTCATCGGCATCCTGCTGCGCAAAAACACCTTGCGCGGCCAGGGTTTTGGTGCGGCTGGCGGTGAGTTGAGCAAAGCGGTTGGTGCTTTCTAAAGCCACGACAGCGGCCTGCATTTGCGCGCGCGCGGCCCGCGATTGGGCCGCGGAGGCGCGAGCTTGGTCGATCTGCTGATCCAGATCCGGGGTGTCCAGTTCCACCAGCAGGTCGCCCTTCTTCACGCGCTGGCCGATTTCGGCGTTGCGCAGTTTCAGGTAGCCGTCGGTGCGCGCGTACAAAGGTGTCTCCACCAGCGCGGAGGTCTGTCCTGGAATCTCTACGCTGGCTTCACCCGGTGCAATCCGCACTTGGCCCACCAGAACAGCAGGCGGTCCGGCTTCCCCGCTCTCGGCGACCGAGGCGGCCAGCGTTTTTTGCTCGGCTTTGCGCTGCGCCAGCTCGTAGGCGATGCCGCCCGCAAGGGCGACCGCCACTACCAGCACGAGGATCAAAAATCCGGTGTGTGACTTCTTGTGGACCGGCGGACGGACTCCGGCGGTTTCAAATTCAGGTTCTGACTCTAGCTTGATTGCCACGTTTCCACTTCGCTTGGGGTTGCCACGATTTTATGAGTGCTCATCCACTTGAACTAACTTTCTACCGTCTCCAGACGGTCGAAATTCTTCGGCGGTTTCTTCCGCAGCAGGCTGTACACCACAGGGACCACAAACAGGGTGGCAACAGTTGCCAGAATCAAGCCGCCGATCACGGCCCGGCCGAGCGGGGCGTTCTGCTCGCCGCCTTCGCCCAAGCCCATGGCCATCGGAATCATTCCGGCCAGCATGGCAACGGCCGTCATGATCACGGGGCGAAGCCTGGTTCTTCCGGCCTGGTAGGCTGCGCTCATCGCGTCCGCGCCATCGCGGCGTAAATCGTTGGCGAAGGTCACCAGCAAAATACTGTTGGCCGTTCCCACGCCTATGCTCATAATAGCGCCCATCAGCGCCGGCACGCTGATGGTGGTGTGCGAGAAAAACAGAATCAGCAGAATGCCGCTCAGGGCGCCCGGCAAGGCCATCAGGATGATGAAGGGATCCATCCAGGACTGAAAGTTCACCACCATGATGAAGTACACCAGAATGATCGCGAAGACCAATCCATAAGCCATGCCCGTGAAGGAGCTGCGCATGGTGGCCGTCTGACCGCGGACATCGATGAAACTCCCGGTGGGCAGCTTCTTTTGAAATTCAGCCAGGATTTTGTCCACGTCCTCGGAGACGCCGCCCAGGTCGCGGTCCTGAATGCCGGCGTAAATGTCATAGACCGGCTGTACGTTGTAGTGGCTGACTACGGCGGAAGTGAGGTGGCGATTGATGCTGGCGACGTTCCCCAAAAACTGGGTGGGCGCGCCGGCCCGGTGCAAAGGTGTGTCGAGCAGGGCTTCGGGTGAGTCCATGACGGCTGTCGGCGTTTGCGTGACTACGTTGTAGGTCACTCCATTCAGCGGGTTCAGCCAGAAATTCTGGCCCACCTGCGCGGTGCCGGTGAGCGAAATCAGCATGCTGCTG
This sequence comes from Bryobacterales bacterium, assembly GCA_963760575.1. Lineage (GTDB taxonomy): Bacteria > Acidobacteriota > Terriglobia > Bryobacterales > Bryobacteraceae > Palsa-187. The sequence goes on along the minus strand of CAVXEM010000017.1, from coordinate 136,999 downwards.
GCCACGTCTTGCTGCATAAAGCCGAGCCCGCTGGCGCGATCCCGGTCCACATCCATGCGCATCATGGGAACGTCCTGCACCTGGTGCACGTGCACGTCGGCGGTGCCGGGAATCTCCGCGATCCGCTGCGATATTTCCCCGGCCAGCGCGAAATTCTTCTCGGAATTGCGCTCCGGGCCGGCGATCTGCACGTCGATCGGCGCCGGCAATCCGAAATTCAAAATCTGGCTCACGATGTCGGCCGGCTGGAAGAAAAACGACAGGTCGACGAACTGTTGCGGCAAGCGGCGCCGCATTTCGCGGACATAATCGAAGCTGGAATGATGCTCGGGCTTGAGCGACACCAGAATTTCTCCATCCGAGCTGCTGATGGTAACGCTGTCGCCCCAGGCCAGATTAAACCCCACCGTGGGGAGTCCAATGTTGTCGAGGATCGCGGCCACTTCGTTGGGCGGCACAATCTGGCGGATGGCCCGTTCCACTTCGCCCACCCGGGCCTCAGTCTCTTCGATGCGGGTGCCGGAGGGCGCACGCACGTGCAAGCGGATTTGACCCGCGTCCACCAAGGGAAAAAAGTCCGTGCCGATGCGCGAATAGAGCGCGGCCGAGGAGCCCGCCAGCAGCACAAACCCGCAAACCACCAGCCAGCGGTGATGCAAGGCGGAATCCAGAATGTCGCAATAGGTATCCTGCATCTTCTCGAAAACGCGATTGAAGACGTGGTGGATATGCCAGATCCAACCGGCGCCCTCGACGTCGGCCTCTCCATCCGGGCCTTGATGCAAGCCCATCTCGGCGGGCAGCAGGAAGTGGATCATGGTGGGCACCAGCGTCCGCGAAAGAATATAGGACGCGGCCATCGCCAGCACCACGGCCAGCGCCAGCGGCGTGAACAGGAACTTCGCGGTGCCGCCCAGGAAGGCCACCGGCACAAACACGATGCAGATGCATAAGGTGGAAACAAAAGCCGGCACTGAGATCTGTTGGGCGCCGTCCAAAATGGCCTGCAGCAGGTTCTTCCCCATGCCGATGTTGCGGTGGATGTTTTCGATGGTGACGGTGGCGTCGTCCACCAGGATGCCAACCGCAAGCGCCATTCCGCCCAGCGTCATGATGTTGATGGTTTCGCCCATGGCATAGAGAATCGCCAGCGAGGACAGAATGGAAAGCGGAATCGATACACACACGATCAGGGTGCTGCGCCAGCTTCCCAGGAAAAGCAGAATCATCATGCCGGTGAGCAGAGCGGCGGCAACCGCTTCGCGCACGACTCCTGAAATCGCCGCGCGCACGAAGATGGATTGGTCGAACAGTTGGGCGACGCGCAGACCGCGCGGCAGAGTGGATTGAATGCGCGGCAGTACATCCTTGACGCGTTTCACAATATTGATGGTGGATTCGTTGCCGTTCTTCAGCACCGTCAGCAGGGCCCCGCGCTTGCCGTCATGGCGCACCACGTTCTGCTGCACCGCATAACCGTCGTGAACCTGGGCCACGTCCCGCACGTAGACCGTGCTGCCGTTCACGGTCTTGATCGGCAGACGGTTGAACGCTTCAATCACTTCGGGACTGTTGTTCATTTCGACGCGGTATTCGCGCGTGCCAATCTTGGCCGTGCCCGAGGGCATGATCACGTTTTGCGAGGACAACGCGCCGGATACGTCGGCAGGCGACAATCCGCGGGCGTACAGGGCGTCGGGATTCAGGTCCACCATCACCTGCCGCGACTTGCCCCCGAACGGCGGTGGAATCGCCGCGCCCTGGATGGTGGCGAGTTGGGTGCGCATGAAGTTGTTGCCCAGATCGTAGACTTCCTGCTCGCTCAGGGTATCGCTCGAAAGGCCGAGCTGCAGGATCGGGACGCTGGCGGCGTTATAGCGGACCACGTTGGGCGGCCGTGATCCATCGGGCATAAATCCCACTTGCTGGGTAGTCTGGGCCGCGATCTGCGCCACGGCGGATTCGATTTTCGCGCCCGGCTGGAAGTACAGGCGGATGACCGAGACGCCCTGCATGGTTTGCGACTCCATGTGCTCGATGTCGTTGACCGTAGTGGTCATACCGCGCTCGGAGCGCGTGGTGATGATGTTGGCCATGGTCTCCGGCGTCAAACCGGCAAACTGCCAGACCACGCTGACGATGGGGATGTCGATATCCGGGAAAATGTCAGCCGGCATGCGGGCGATGGCGACTCCGCCCGCGAGCAAAATCGCTAAAGCCATGACTACAAAGGTGTAAGGACGACGGAGGGCAATTTGAACGATCCACATGGGGGGACACCATCTATTACAGCGCAGTGGCGGCTCGTCCCGCTACTGCAAATCGTCCTACAGCCCTTCAGGGAACTGGCAGCGGGCGAAGCGATGAGTTGCGGCTTTACGGTTTTTGCAGGTGGACGCGATCCTTCTCGTTCTCATTGCAGATGGATTCTAGAATATCGCTGTCGGGTAGCAGGAGTTCGGTCACCTTTATCGTGATCGGCTGCGTGTACATCTTGGGATCTTCTACAGTTACGGTCAAATCCATGTGACCGAAATCGCGACGGTGGAAGCGCTCTTGAATTCGCAAATCCTCGCTGTGGGGATGCCCCAGAAGATCCAGCCAGCTCTTGTCGTTGAATCCTGCTACATCCACCACTAAAGTGTCGCCTTCCCATCTGCCCACCGAGTAACCCGACCACGATGGCTGCGGATCGACGGGAAGCTTGCGGCCATCCGTGTAGATCTGGCGATGCGTGTTGTCTATCTCGTAGAGCATCGCGATCAACCCTGGAGTCTGGATGATCTTGAACGGAGCATAGGAGAGAATATCGGCGCGCGGGAGGCCCTGCGGCAAGCAGCGGGTGGCTGGATTGTCCGGCCCGCGCCGCTCGGCGTTCTTACGCAATAATTCGGCGGCCGCGGGGCGCATGGGTGATTCTTCGGGCTTGAAGTCCGACCAGAATGTTTATGAAAGTATCTGGAGAAAGTGCTGGGGTCGTCCCCTGGTACGGCGAAGTCTTTCACCAGGGCGGAGCCGAACAGCTTCTCATTTTCGCCGACTGGAGCGAACTCGGTCTGCCAGACTCCGGAAAGATCGGGCTTGCCGTTGGAGGCGCGCGGCGTTTTCGCGGAAAGGTTGGGTTTGCCGTCGCGGGTGCGGGGAGTCCCGGGGGTGGGATAGTTCAGCCACTGAGCCTGCGCGCAGAGCAGGGTTCCGGCGAATACCAGTGCAATTCTCTTTACTTGACCGGTCATTACTCTTAGTCTAATGCCGATCCTGCTCTGGTATCATCGAATGAGGAGCGTTCCTGCCAAGTTGGTTTTGGCCACCAAAAATTGATCCAATGCTCAATGTCATGGAACCTGTCTCGTTAACGCGCCGGTGAGCAAGCTCCGGTGGCGTCCCGCAAGGGCGCGCCGCCATGGAGACGCCTGATGGCGCGCGGAGGGTTCCCCCCTTTAGTTCGGGGTCAAATGACGGTGGTTGGAACGGCAAGGTGGTGCGCTCCGCTTACGTTTCAGCCCGCGCCGCTGGCGCTTAGAAAGCTGTCCTCGACCATTTGACGAATGTATTGTTTATCGGCGACGTTTTCGCGTCTCCGGGCCGCGCCATAGTTGGGCGGCACTTGAAGGACATCGTGGCGGCGGAGAACATCCACTTGGCCATCGCCAATGTCGAGAACGCCGCCGGCGGCTTCGGCATCACTCCGCAACTGGCGGATGAGTTGTTCGATTTTGGGCTGGATGTCCTGACCACCGGCAACCACGTGTGGGACAAGCGCGAGATTTACGATTACTTCGCGCGCCATCCGCGGCTGCTACGGCCGGCCAATTACGTCGAAAGCCTGCCGGGCGCGGGCGTGGTGACGGTGCAGGCGCACAATGGCGTCGATTGCGCGGTGATCAATCTGCAAGGACGCGTTTATATGCCCACTACTGAGTGCCCTTTCCGGAAAGCCGACAAAATTCTGGCTGAGCTGCCGGAAAACGTCAAGGTAAAGTTTGTCGATTTCCACGCGGAAGTATCGAGCGAAAAAGTGGCGATGGGGTGGTATCTGGATGGCCGCGTTTCCGCCATGGTCGGGACCCACACGCATGTTCCTACAGCCGACACTCGAATTCTGCCGGGCGGCACCGGGTATCAGACGGACGCCGGCATGACTGGGCCTTATAACGGGGTGATCGGCGTCGAGAAACAGATTATTCTGGAGCGCTTCCTCACGCAGATGCCCGTACGCATGGAAGCAGCGCGGCATGGGGCGGAATTGCACGGCGTGGTGGTGGAAGTGGACGACTCGACCGGGCGCACCACGGCGATCCGCCGTATCGCATTGACCTAATCAGGTAACCTAGTTTTGGTGGCACTCACCTTCGATGAAGCCCGGGCATGCGTTCTGCGCGAAGTGGGCGTGTCGATGGCGACGGAGACGATTGCTCTCGCTGAAGCCGCGGGGCGCGTGCTGGCGGAAGAGGTCACAGCGGATCGCGATTATCCTCCGTTTCCCCGCTCTGCCCGGGACGGCTTTGCGGTGCGCGCTGCGGACTTACCCGGCGAGTTGCTGGTCATCGGCGAAGTGCGCGCGGGCGAAGCGTTCATCGGCAGCGTCGCAGCGGGCCAGGCGGTCGAAATCATGACCGGCGCCGGTGTGCCGGATGGCGCAGACGCTGTCGTGATGGTGGAGCACACTGAGCGCATCGGCGAGCGCGTCAAAATCGATCGCGGGATTCAGTCGGGCGAGAATTTTAATCCGCGGGGCATTGAGGCGCACGGCGGGGACGTGGTGCTTTCCGCTGGAGTCCGCATCGGATACGCTGAAACCGCGCTGCTGGCGACGGTGGGACGCACTAGCTTGCTGGTTTACCGGAGGCCGCGCGTCGCGATCGTTTCGACAGGCGATGAGATCGTCGAAATAGGCGAGACGCCGGGGGCGCAGCAGATTCGCAATTCGAACGCGGCGTCGCTGGCGGTGCAGGTGTGCCGCGCGGGCGGGCGGCCCGAGATCCTGGGCGTCGCGCGGGACAACTACGAATCCACGCGGGCGCAGGTCCGGCAGGGGCTGGAGGCGGATCTGCTGTTGCTCTCCGGCGGCGTTTCGGCGGGCAAATACGACCTGGTCGAGAAAGTTCTGGCCGAGTTCGGCGCGGAATTCTTTTTCGACCGCGTGATGATTCAACCGGGACAGCCGCTGGTTTTCGGAAAAGCGCAGGGCAAGTATTTCTTCGGGCTGCCCGGACAACCCGGGATCGACCATGATTACCTTCGAAACCATCGCGCGCGCGGCCATCGAAAAAACGCAAGGGCTGCGCGAACCGGCGCTGCCGCTGCTGCGTGCGCGCCTCACGCGTCCGTTTCGGCAAAAGCCGGGGCTTACGCGATTTCTGCCCGCGCGGCTCAGCGCCGACGGCGCGACTATCGAGCCGGGAGTTTCCCACGGTTCCGGGGACGTGGCGGCTCTGGCGCGCTGCAATGCCTTCCTGGTGACCGACCCCGAGCGGGCCGAGTGGGCGGCAGGTGACGATATTCGGGCACTCCTCAAATGACCAAACTCTCGCATTACGACAAAAAAGGCCGGGCCAGCATGGTGGACGTCTCGGCCAAGCCGGAGACCAAACGAACCGCTGCCGCCCATGCCTTCGTGAAGATTAAGCGAAGCGTGCTCAGGAAGTTGCCGGATAATCCTAAAGGAAATCCGCTAGAAGTGGCTCGCTTTGCCGGCATCAGCGCGGCCAAGAAGACTTCGGAGCTGATTCCGATGTGCCACCCGTTAATGCTTTCACACGTGGACGTTGTCTGCATTATCGAAAGTAAAGGTGTACGGATCACCTCGACTGCCACCATTCTGGGGCCCACTGGAGTGGAGATGGAAGCGCTGACGGCAGCATCCGTGGCGGCGTTGACGGTTTACGATATGACCAAGGCGCTCGACAAAGGCATCGAGATCCAGGACGTGTATCTCCTTTCGAAGACCGGCGGTAAGTCAGGGGACTTCGTGCGGGGCGGGAAGAAAAGATGATCCGCGTAGCGGTCGTGACCATCAGCGATTCGGTGGCGGCGGGAACGCGCGAGGACCGGTCGGGCGCGGCTCTGGTCCAAAAAACTAGTGAATTTGGCTGGGAACTTGCTCATACTAAAGTTGTGAGCGACGACCGGGAACGGATTTCCGCGATATTGACCGAGTTGTCCGCAGGTGGATGTTATCCTGACCACCGGAGGAACCGGGGTGGCGCTGCGGGACGTCACACCAGAGGCGACTGCGGCGGTAAGCGATCGCAAGATCGAAGGATTCGGCGAACTGATGCGCCTGAAGGGCATGGAGAAAACCAAGTTCGCGCATCTGTCGCGCGGAGGCGCTTTCACGCGCGGCGCGGTACTGATTGTGAACCTACCGGGATCGCCGAAGGGCGCGGTGGAGTCACTGGAGGCGGTGGCGGGGTTGATCCCGCATGTCGTCGATTTGTTACACGGGAGGACGGAGCATCGTGCGTAACGCAATCGCAGCAAGCTTACTGGGGACGCTGGTTTCGGTAGTGGCTTGGGCGCAGGACCCGCCGCCGTCGGACAAAGCCGACATTTCGATCACTACCCATTTCGTCATGACGCCGGTTACCGTGACGGACCGCAGGGGTAACATTATCAATGGCCTGACTGTCAAAGACTTCCGCCTGGAGGACAACAAAAAGCCGCAATCCATCACCGAGGACGTCGCGATTCACCCGATTTCGATGGTGATCGCGGTGCAGGCCAATCTCGAAGTGGAGAAGATGCTGCCGATGATCCAGAAGCTGGCATCGTCGATACAGGCGCAGGTGCTGGGAGATGACGGCGAAGCCGCCGTGCTGCAGTTCGATCATCGCATCATTACCTTAACTGATTTCACGTCGGACCCGGACAAGCTGGCGGCGTCCTTTAAAAAGTTGAAAGTCGGCTCCGCGCAGAGCCGCTTGAACGACGCGACAATTGAAGGCATCAATCTTTTGCGCAAGCGTCCCGACAGCCGCCGCAAGGTGCTGCTGCTGATCAGCGAGTCTGGTGACAAGAGCAGCGAACTCCGGCCCCGCGAAGTGCTCAGCGCGGCTGAATTCGCGAACGTCGTCATTTATTCGATCGACATTTCAAAAACCATGGCGCAGATCACCGCTCCGCCTCCAGAGACCCATAGCGTGCTCGATAACCGGCCTCCGGGAGCGGTTTACCTGGGGGGTGGAAATGTCGAGACGGCTACCACGCAGTCGCAAAACAACATGGGCAACTGGGCGCCGCTGGTGAAAGATATTTACGATTCGGCGAAGGGCGTGTTTGTGCCGAACCCGCTGAAGGTGTACACGACCTACACGGGCGGCCAGCAATATCCGTTCAAGAGCCAAAAAGATTTGGACCGGGCGGTTTCCGACCTGGGCCAAGAGCTGCACAGCCAATATCTGCTGACCTACCGGCCTAGCAATCAGGACGAGGCCGGCTATCACAACATCGTGGTGCGCGTGCTCAAGCCGGATTTATATATTCGCGCGCGCGACGGCTATTACTGGGCGGGTAGCAAGCCCGACAGTCCGGCGAAGCCTTAACTGGGACCTGCGTAAACCGGCTGGATCACTGCTTTCATCGACCCTTTGGATCTAGGCATGCGCGGATCCGCGCCATAGCCATGGATCTGATCGCGCGCGAATTCAGCGTGCGGCCGTTCACAGGTGATTACGATGGTGCGGCCTTTGGTGTCCACCTCGACGGCGTGCTGATAGGCGGTTTCGAGGGGCAAAAAGAACAGCGCTCCCAGCATTTCGACTACGTAATCGTAGGTATGGTCGTCGTCGTCGAGCAGAATGACGTGGAACAGCTGCTCGAGGCGCTCGGCGTCGTGGGTTCCGGTTTCTGGATGAGCGGTAGGGGCTGGCAACCATCAAATGGTAGAATGAAATGGAAAGGGGGCGCAACGGATTCGACGGGATTGATTCCGTCGTGGGAAGTCGTGCCGGGTTCCGAGCTCCCGTAAAACGATCGGAAAACAACAACTGCCAATAATCAGCAGTTCGCTTACGCAGCTTAATTAATTAAGTTGCCGCTCTGAGGTCGTGGGCCTGCACCGGCTTCGAGAGCGTCATCTTGCAGGATAGGCCTAACGCTTCCGTCTGGAGCCGAAAGCCGAGATCAATCAGGCTAAGCCATCCCCCTCTTGCCGGTTCCGCATGGGGTGGTCGAAAAATACCGAACCGGAAACGCACGTAGTCTTTTCGCGATTGACTTTCTCGGACGCGGGTTCAACTCCCGCCGCCTCCACCATATTTTTCATGCCAGTTCGGGCCATCGTACACAAAGCCGAAGAGGGGGGATTCTGGGCCGAAGTTCCCTGCATCCCCGGATGCACCACGCAGGGCGAGACGATGGAAGAGCTGCGTTCAAAGCGGGAAGCAATCGAAGGATGTCTGTCCGTTCCAGTAGAGATCCCCTCCGCGCACGCCGATGATCAGGTGTTGAACTGCCGCTGTGAAAGCATGTCCAGCAAGGAATTCGCCCGGCTGCTGGAGTACATGGACGGTCACTGCAACGTATCAATGGCAGTCACCATATCTACGCTAAGGTAGGCAGCCAAGTCCGAATTTCTGTTCCAATCCATGGCAATCAACCGCTCAAGGTGGGGCTTCAACACCACCTCATGAAATTAGCTGGTCTGCTGCCGTAAAAACTCCCATGGCCGAACGAAGACTTCCAAGCCCGGATATATTTGCGAGCTGTCCGTATGACGGCAAGATCTTGGAATATTACTCAGGTACTTTTGAGGCTGTTTTAGTTGTGCTCCATCCCTTTATAAAGCCCGCATCGATCGGGAGCGAACGATTTGCCACTGCAAGTTATCCCGGTCGTTCCGAGATACTTTCGCACTGCATTCCGGTTTCCTGGGCGGAGGTTGCGTCCAAAGCAGGTCTTCCTTCTATCGCGGCAGTCGACATCGGGCTTCGCACGATGATCGGAGGGTTAAAAGCGGAGTTTTCAAATCGAGAATTCGCTAACAAAATCGAACTACTGGAGTCCGACGAAATTGTGCCTCCTTCAGAGGGTTGCTTCGCTGACCTACTTCACGACAAGATCTTCAGGCTATTCAAGGTCTCGGCTATGAGTGGGTTTGGGTCGGTGATGAGTTCGGCACCGAACGAAAGCTCCACTGGATCGAGGACCTCAAGGGGCAAGATGGCAAGGCCACCGCAGGTCACTGCAACGTCTTCACACCGGACAAAGCGCTTCTCTGGACGACTCACTGGGATAGCCACTTCTCCTTTCTTTGCTCTTCAAAACGCAATCTCGATGCTGTCCAGGCTGCGAACCAATTTGAGGGGTTCTTCTGTACACCGCTCACAGAGGTTTATTGGAGTGTCCCGTCCTAAATTGAGTCGGACACGCCGCTTCATCCTAAACGACAGTTGACAGACAGAGTACCAGTCGGGATAATTATTTGAACGCGTTCAAGTATGCCCAATCAGCAAACCGAAAGCAACCCCCAAGGCCCAAGCCACCAGCGGAAAGATTCTCGACGTGGCATTGAGGCTTTTCCGCACCAAGGGTTTCGATAACACCACCATGCGCGACATCGCTGCGAAGGCGGGGGTAGCTACGGGCGCGGCGTATTACTACTACCCTTCGAAGGACGCTATCGTGATGGCGTTCTACCAGCGCACCTTCGATGAGATGCGGACGAAAATCCAGAAAGTGCTGGACGCGCCGGGGAGTCTCGAGGCCCGCATGCGCGAATTGATCCGCGTGAAACTGGAACACTTCGGGCCGAATCGCGGGGTGCTGCGGGGGATTCTGCGGAATGGTGCGGACCCCAAGCATCCGGTCTCGCCGTTCAGCGCGGAGACCAAAGCGTTTCGCGAAATGGAAATCAGTTGGTTCCGGAGGCTGGTGGGTGATGAAGGAGTCCGGCTGCCAGGGGAACTCGAAGCGCGCATTCCCGAGGTCTTGTGGGTGCTGCACATCGGCATGATGTTTTTCTGGATCGCGGACGATTCGCCGCGGCAATTGCACACTCGCCGGCTGATCGATCAGGGCATGAGCACGGTTACGGCGTTGTTGCAGTTATCCTCGCCGCTACCCGCCATTGTGGAGGCATCATGAAATTCAAGTTTTTCGTGTTGTGCGCGTTCTTCGCGTGCGCCACGGGTTTTGCGCAGACCAAAATGGCGACGATCAGCGGCGTGCTACAAGATCCCAACGGGAACCCGGTCACGGGTACCGACGGCACGCTGCATATGAAGAATACGGCGACGCAAGCCGAGTACACGTTGCCGCTTTCGTCGAAAAGCGAGTTCACGCTCGGCGGCCTGCCGGCGGGTACCTACGACCTGACCATTCCCATGGCCTGCTGCATGTACGGCACCTTCGAGCAGAAAGGCATCGTGCTCGAAGCGGGGCAGACGTTGAAGCTGGACGTACACATGCCCTGGAACATCAATCTGGGAACCATTGGAGACGACCCGGTGATGCTCATGAACGATATGCGCGCCAAGGCCAAGAACATCGCTGGACCCACGCCGCGCATGCCGGACGGTCATCCGGACTTCTCCGGCATGTGGGCGCTGATCGTCGAACCGGGACCGCGCGGGGTGGGATTAGGACCGTTCCCGCTGAAGCCGTGGGCGGCGGAGATTCAGAAAAAGATTCTGGAACGAGTGAAAGGCGACACCAATCAGCTCAATCCCGCGGCGTTTTGCCTGCCGCAGAGCGCGCTGCAAATCACGCTGCCGTTCCAATTCAAACTGATCCAGACGCCGACGCTGATGATCCACCTCACGGAGTTTCAGACGCCGGGCTATCGCCAGATTTTCATGGATGGACGCGGGCATCCGAAGGACTGGAACCCGTCGTGGGTGGGCCATTCGATCGGGACGTGGGATGGCGATACGCTGGTAGTGGACTCGACCGGCTTCAACGAAATGACGGCGGGCGTGGGCGTTCACAGCGAGAAGCTGCACGTGGTGGAGCGGTTCCACCGGCCGGATTTGGGACACCTGGACGTCGACATCACGGTGGATGACGAAGAGGCGTATACGGGGCCGTATAAGCGGACGGTACACGCGACGCTGGTGCCGCAGGAAGAGATTCTGGAGTTTGTCTGCGCGGAGAACAACAAAGACCCGCTGCACTTTGGCGGGCTGGGTTATGTGGGAGGAAGGTAGCATGAACAGTTTCCTATTGGCTGCTGGCACTTTTCGCGATCCCGGTATGGGCGCATCATTCGTTCACGGCGCAGTACGACGTGAATAAGCCCATAACGCTGACGGGCGGGGTGACCAAGATCGAATGGACCAATCCGCACGCGCGCTTTTATCTCGACGTGAAAGATGCGAACGGAGTGGTGACCAATTGGGAGCTGGAGTTGGGGAGCCCCAATACGCTGATCCGCTACGGCTTCAAGCGGGATTCGATGAAGGTGGGCGAGCAGGTCACGGTTGAAGGTTATCTGGCGAAGGACGGCTCGAAGACCGCCAACGCCAAGACCGTGAAATTCACCGACGGCCGCACCGTCAACGCAGGCTCCTCGGGTGATTTGGATACGACCAAGTAGCGCTACACGGGCCGCGCAGTGAAGAACAACCCGAGATCTCGCGCACCATGCACTACAGCTACAATCTGAATTGGTCTTAGCTCCCAGACGTAACAAACGACATACGAGTAAAAGTTCCAGAAGCGGTGCGATGGTCCAGAAGTTCTTCGTGATAGTGGCCTATCCCGGAGATTGACCGAGAGTTTGAAACGTTGCAGCGGAGGCGCTCGGCGATAGCGGGGCTATCTTCGCTTATATCGAGAAGAATTTCGCTGAGGTCGGATTTAGCTTCCGGAGTCAGCAGAAAGCGCAGCTTCAGCTACGGCTGGCCTGCTTCACTTGCTTGCGCTCTTGGATAAGTCCGCGCAACTCTTCGAATACCTGGTCGCCGTCGAGCAGTTCGCTACGTGCGGCCGTGCGGCGCCGCGTTCCAGTTTAGTCTTCAGTTGCTGAAACGCCTGCTCCCGATCCCGCTCCTGCCGTTCCAAAAGCCGTAAGGCTTCCCGGACGACTTCACTAGTGGTCTGATACCGGTCAGATTTGCACTCGGCTTTGCAGGACCATGCGCCGAGTTCAGGCGTCAGGGAGATGTTGACGGTCGTGCGGGTGGCCATACTTGAGAAGTAGCGCGTGTGGCACCTTGTGTCAAGTTGTGCCAACGCGGGTCATGCCGGAGTGTAGAGTTCTGGTGCGATATCCAACGGCTCTTGGAACTCCTGAAAGAAGAGAACCTCAGTCTCCACTACGCCGTTGCCACCCGCATCCGATACAAAGCCTCTGACTTCGCCAGCCATGTGCATGACTCGTAAGTTGGCAACGTTAGACGCCCACGATGCACCAGAGAGCGCGTTGACATCGGCGAAAGCCTACTTCGCCGATTGAATCTTCACCAGCGTTTGCGCCGCCTGATCCGGCAGCCCGCTCTTCAGCGTCTGCGGGGCGCGGAAGAAATCGAAGTACGATACGTAGTGCACGCAGCTCACGGTGCAGTAGGGCGCGCAGGGCTTCTCGCTCAAGTATTCGCGGCGGATGTCAGCGGCGGTGTATTGTTCGAGCGGCGTCCCGGGATAGCCGCGCTGCTGCGAGCAATAGTGCACCAGGCCGTCCTCGCAGATATACATGTAGCGCGCGCCGGCACGGCAGCGCCAATCATTCGGCTTACCTTGCGCGATGGCGTCCTGGAAATAATTGAGCTGCGCAAAGTTGCGATTCTCCATCGCTTTCATCTCGTGATACACGGCGCGTTCGCGATCACTCAGCGGGCGCAGCTGGCCGTCGCCATCGTGAATGATGCCGACGGTTGCCGAGAACCCTAGTTCGATGGCACGGCGTCCGACAACAAGGGCGTCGTCGGGATTGTGGATGCCGCCGCCCACTACCGAGTTGATGTTCACGTGGAAATCGGCGTGTTCCGCCAGGATTTCGAGCTTCTTGTCGAGCACCTTCAGGCTCTTCTTCGAGACATCGTCCGGCATCACGTTGTCGATCGAAATCTGCAGGTGGTCCAAACCAGCGCGGTTGAGGCGCTGCACGCGGTCTGGAACCAGCAGGTAGCCATTGGTGATCATGCCGGCCATCACGCGGCGGCGGCGCATGGCCGCGATGATGTCGTCGAGATCCGGGTGCAGCAGCGGTTCCCCGCCCGAGAGCGTGATGATGCTGGTGCCCAGGTCCGCTAACTTATTGATACGGCTGATGACAACGTCCGTCGGGACGGGCTTCGAGACGTCGTCATATTCGTTGCAATAGGAACAGGATAGGTTGCAGCGGCGAATGGGAATGATGTGCGCCATGATGGGGTGGCGCGTCGACAGGGCACCGTGGGCGATCAGCCGCAACTCCCGCATTCTACGGGTGAAAGCTTTCCAATTGCGGTGCGCGCGGAGCGGCTTGGCTGCCATAACAGGATTCAGAACTCCTACTATTAGAACACAATAGCGTTAAAGGTCCATAGATTTCCGCCCAGCGGGGCGAACCCTGCCTCTACCGGAGAGTAATTGGGTCCGGAACGCACTTATTCGTTGTGAACACCAAACCTGTAGCCCAAACTCTAGTGGCTATTCTGGCGTCGGTCCTCGCCTGCGGGGCGGATAATCCTGCTCTCCTAGCCATTCGTCTCATGGAAGGCGACGGCGCCATTTATGCCAAAGGCTCGCGCGCCACCCGCGGCCTTGCAGTGCTGATAACCGACGAAACCGGGCGTCCCGTCGAGGGCGCGACGGTCAGTTTTTCCTTGCCTGCGGACGGCCCTAGCGGCGTGTTCAGTTCTGGCGGCAGGACTGAAATTGCCACTACGCGCGCGGATGGCCGCGCGGCGGTTTGGGGGATGCAATGGAACCGCACCCCAGGACCGTTCGAAATCCGCATCACGGCGGTGAAAGGACAAGCGCGCGCGGGCACGGTGAGCTCACAGGTCTTGAGCGACGCTGCGGTGGTGAAGGACGCCGCTCCCGCTAAGGCGCGCGCGGGACACAAGCTTCTGTGGATTTCGGTCATCATCGCGGGGGCTGCGGTGGCGGGCGTGGCGGGAGTCGTGTCGGGCAAAGGAGACTGCGGCGGCGCCTGCTGGGAGCGCCGTGACGCCTTTGCAGATCGGCTCGCCAACCATCAGTTTGGGGCACTCATGAAATTTCTCCTCTTCCTTTTGATCAACGCGAGCGCGTGGGCGCAGATTGAGCGCCCTTCGCTGGGCGTGATGCTGGATGAATATGGGCGGGCGCGGGCGGTCAGCGGCGCAGCGGCTGCGGCGGCGTTAGGCGATCCGCTATTCGACGGAGCCGTGATTTCGCTCGCTTGTTCGGAAAAAGTGTGCCTCGCCAAGACCGAAGCAGCTGTGGTGTCTTCAACCGGTGAGACCGCCGACGCACCACCCGGCGCGGCGCTGTTCGGCTTAGCGGGCGACGCGGCTTACGTATATTTCGTCGAGACCCGTCAATTCGCGATTTGGTTCGCGGGCCATCTCTATCCATTCGAATTCGCGCCTGGAGGCGATGTGCTTTCGATCCGTGCCAACGGATTCGGTTACGCCATCGCGCGCGACGACGGGATCTGGGTGGGGAATCAGAATCTGGGCGAGGCCACCGCGATTTTCTTGCTCGACGGCGGCGGCGCGCTGCTGGCTGTTGACGGCCAGGTGCGCTTGCTGCGGTCCGACGGCACGGAGGTCGATTTCGTGGTGCCGGGAGCGGGAGGGTTCGTTCGTATGAGCGACCGTTACATCCAAGTGATTACGGACAGCGGCATGTGGGCTCTCGACACCGAACCAGGTCGCGAGCAAATATTTTTGCTGCCGGGAGGCTCCCGTTGAAAACGCGGATGCTGGGACTTCTGGCGCTCGCGCCTGCGCTGCTGCAGGCTCAGATCGTGCTGTATTCGCTCGACGGCATTACTCCGTCGCCGCTCGCGCGCTGTTTACGGCTATGGACAAGTAGCTGCGGGCGACTCGAAGATCGTCCGCTTTCGCGCGCTGAATACCGGAACGGCGTCGATCACCATCACGCTTCTGAAGGTGATCAACAATACGGGCGCGGGATTCTCTATCGTCAACAGTTCCTCGACGCCGTTCGTCGTCGCCCCCGGCAATGCCATGGATTTCTTCGCCGGTTTTTCCGCCACCGACATCACCAGCTACAGTGCGACTCTGCAAGTAGGAACCGTAAGTCAGACCGTCACCGCCATTCTTCTCGCAACGGTGGTGCCGGCGCCCACCTTGAGTGTGGCCGCGCCGTGCACTGGCCCGGACGCCAACACCTCCATCAGCTTCGGACGGATTCTACAGGGGACGCAAGAATCCTGCACGCTCTCGATTCTGAATCCATTCCCGCAAGCGCTCACGGTTTCGCCGCTGACTGTAAGCGGGGCGGCATTCAGCACCGCTATTGGCAGCGCCATTACGATCGCGGCTGGGCAGTCATCGTCGTTCACGATCCTATTCAGCCCGGTCAATGCTACCGCCTACTCCGGGACACTTACGGTGGGGCCGCGAACATATACGTTATCGGGAACCGGATTTTCCTCGCCCCTGCCCGCGCTCATCTGGAGCTTCGACACCACGGCGATCGCGAGCGGAGAACAGCACACTTTGAGCCTGCAACTTTCCGCACCTGCTCCCGTGCCGGCGGCAGGCACACTGACTTTGACATTTACGCCATCCACAAACGTGGTGACCGACGACGCAGCGGTTCAGTTCGTCGCCACGTCCAAACGCGTGGCATCCTTCGCCGTTGCTGCGGGGGCGACCGCACTCACCATCAATGCGCAGCCGAATATCGTCTTCTCCACCGGGACCACGGCGGGCACGCTCGCGTTCGCGGTCGATCCCGGAATCTTCGGGCTTTCCGGCAGCCCTTCGACATCTCTCACCACCCGGCCGGGCCCCATTGCCATTTCATCTTCTGGAGCCACCAGCCGTGCGAATGAACTCGACGTGGTGGTGGCAGGCTTTGACAACACTTATTCCATCGGCGCCATGTCCTTCGCCTTCGTCGACCGTAGCGGCGGACTGATTACATCGCTCTCCGCGGACTTCACCGCGAACTTCAAGGCGTTCTATCAAGGCCAGACTGCGGGCAGCTCCTTTCTCATGCGCGTTTCGTTTCCGGTTACGGGCGATGCTTCGCAAGTGGGAGGAGTGAATGTGACCCTGAGCAATGCCGCAGGCGCAATCACCACGCCGCGCTTGAACTTTCCCTAGACTGAAATGGATGATCCCGGTTGCTCTCACCATCGCCGGCTCGGACCCCAGCGGGGGCGCGGGCCTCCAGGCCGACCTCAAAACCTTTCATCGCTTCGGCGTGTACGGCGAGGCGGTGGTGACGTTGATTACCGTGCAGAATACTCGGGGGGTGTCGCGAGTATCGACGCTCGATCCCAATCTGGTGACGGCGCAGATTCAGGCCGTGCTGGAAGACATCCCGCCGCAAGCGGCCAAGGCCGGAGCGTTGGGATCGCGCGAGATTGTAGAAGCGGTGGCGCGAGAGGCTGCCCGTTTCTCGTTCCCGTTGGTAGTCGACCCGGTAATGATCAGCAAACACGGCGCCCGTTTGATCGATGAAAATGCCGCCAGAGCGCTGATCGAAGAGTTGATTCCGCGAACCTTCCTGCTTACTCCCAATCTCGATGAAGCCGCCGCGCTGACCGGTTTGCTGGTGGAAGATCGCGACGGGATGGCTCGCGCCGCCGAAAAACTTGCGTCCTTCGGTGCCGCCAACGTGTTGGTGAAAGGCGGCCATCTGAGGGGCGATGCGCTCGATTTGTTGTATCTAAACAATGGGGAAATCCGCGAATTCACCACCCCGCGCATCGAAACGCGCCACACCCACGGCAGCGGATGCACCTACTCGGCCGCCATCACCGCTGAGCTAGCGAAAGGGACGCCTCTCGCTGACGCAGTGGCGCGCGCCAAAACGTTTATCACCGAAGCTATTCGCACGGCGCCCGGATTGGGCGCAGGAAACGGCCCTTTGAATCATCACGCGTGAGATTCTTAGGCTGCGGCTGCCACTCATCTATGAGTGCTCGCACCTGGCATTGACAATTTCGTCCTGTGGTTGGTCACGCCGCTGGCCGTGCTCTTCCTGCTGAGCGGACTGGACGATCTCGCCGTCGACTTCGCCTGGCTCTACGCGTGGGTGGCCGAGCGCCTGACCGTCTCCCGCCGCGACGCCCGCCGTATACCCGACGCGCCCCCGCGTCCCATTGCGATCTTGGTCCCGCTGTGGCACGAACACGCGGTAATTGCCCGCATGCTGGAGCATAACCTCGCCGCGATCCGCTATCCTAACTTCCATATCTTCGCCGGGATCTACGCGAATGACGCGTTAACCGAGGAAGCCGTCGCCTCGATTTCGGAGCGTTTCAGCAACGTCCACCTGGCAGTGTGCCCGCATGACGGACCCACCTCGAAGGCAGATTGCCTCAACTGGATCTATCAGCATGTGGGACTATACGAAGAACAAAACGCCATCGCGTTCGAGGTCATCGTCACGCATGACGCCGAGGATTTAATTCATCCCGAGGAACTGCGCTGGATCAACGCCTACGCCACTCACTTCGGCTTCATCCAGATTCCCGTGCTGGCGCTGGCGACGCCGTTTTGGTCCTTCACTCATGGTGTGTATTGCGACGAGTTCGCCGAATATCACACGCGCGACATGGTGGTGCGCTCGTCGTTCGGTTGCTTCGTTCCGGGCTCGGGCGTCGGCACGGGGTATCGTCGTGACGCCCTGGAAGGTCTGGCCCGGACCTCCGCCAATCGCATGTTCGAACCCACTGCGCTTACCGAAGACTACGAGAGTGGACTGCGGCTTTACCGCCTGGGTTGCCATCAAGTATTCGTGCCCTTAACGCGGCTGGAGCCCGCGGGCCGCGATTTCGTCGCCACTCGCGAGTTCTTTCCTAAAAATTGGAAGACAGCGTTAGCGCAGCGCACTCGCTGGGTCATGGGGATCGCGCTACAAGGTTGGGAGCGCTTCGGCTGGGCCGGAACGCGGAGTGAAATGTATTGGTTGTGGCGCGACCGCAAAGGTTTACTGGGCAATCCGCTCGGCGTTCTGGCCAACGCGGTGTTTGTGTACGGCCTGGCGACTGCGATGTGGACCCGCATGACGCCGCTCGCAACTGAGCTCACCTCCGTAACGCTCGGTTTTCAAGCGATGCGCATCGTGATCCGCATGGGTTGTGTGGTGCGCGTCTACGGATGGGTATTTGCATTGGGCGTGCCGCTGCGCTTGCCTTACGGAAATTTATTGAACGCCGCCGCGACCGTGCAGGCTGTCGTGCGCTATGCCAACGCCCGGATTCACAAGCTCCCGCTGCGCTGGATCAAAACCGAACACTCCTACCCCACGCGCGCAGCGCTGCTGGCACACAAGCGTCCCCTGGGCGAGATTCTAATCGCGCTAGGTTATTTGAACGCAGGCGCTTTGCATCTGGCCCTCGCTTCCGGAAACCGGCTGGGTGAATTCCTGGTAGCGAGGGGCGAATTGAGCGAAGATCATCTCTACGAAGCTCTCAGTCTGCAACAAGGGCTACCGGTCGCGCATGTGGACGTTCATGACGTTCCATTACCGGTCGCACGCGCGCTGCCCGAGCGCGTGGCTCGCCAATGGCAGGTGTTGCCGTTCAAGGTGGCCGATGGCAGTATGTTGCTGGCTAGTCCGGACTTGCCGACTAACGCCATGACCGCCGCCATCCGCCCCTTCACCTCACTTGAAATTCGCTTTCATCTGCTCACTCCATCCGAGTACAAACAACTCGTCGACGCGTTACTCTAACCACATGACCGATCCTTTGGCGTCTGCCGCACTGGCGGCACGCGAAAATGCGCACGCGCCGTATTCGCACTTTCGGGTCGGCGCCGCGCTCGAAGATGCCAGCGGACGCGTGCACACTGGATGCAACGTCGAAAACGCTACCTACGGGTTGACGCTCTGCGCGGAACGAGTTGCGGTGTTCAAAGCCATCTCCGAAGGCGCGCGCAAGTTCCGGCGGATCGCCATTGCGGCCGATACCGACGAACTCACCCCTCCCTGCGGTGCCTGCCGTCAGATCCTGTGGGAATTTTGCGGCGACCTCGAAATCATGCTGTTGAATCCGCACGGCAAGAATGAAATCTTGCAACTCAAAGACCTATTCCCGAGACCGTTTGATGCGTCCCATCTCTAAGCTATCTCTATTGTTGTTTGCCGCGACCGCGTGGGCTCAATCCCCCACCCGCGTCGACGCCATTTGGAGCGCGCGTTGGGTAGTCACCATGGATGCGCAGCGCCGCGTGATCGAGAACGGCGCGGTAGCTGTCAGCGGCGATCACATCGTCGACGTGGGTCCACACTCCGAAATAGAGCGTCTCTACACGGCGCAGCAGCATCTCGACCGCCCCGACGCGATCCTCGCCCCCGGCCTGATCAACACCCACACCCACGCGGCCATGTCGTTATTCCGCGGCGTCGCCGACGATATGAATCTGCAGGACTGGCTGCAAAAGTTTATCTTTCCCGCCGAAGCCAAAAATGTCGACCGGGAGTTCGTTCGCTGGGGAACGCGTCTGGCTGTGCTCGAAATGGCGCTCTCCGGAACCACTACCTTCACCGACATGTATTACTTCGAAGACACAGTTGCCGAAGTCACCAAGCAGGCTGGCCTCCGCGGCATGTTGGGCGAGACTGTGATCGGCTTCCCCGCTCCGGATTACAAAACGCCGCAAGCTTCGCTCGCCGCCACCGAACAGTTCTTCAAACAATACGCCAACGATCCGTTGATCGTGCCAGCCGTGGCCCCGCACGCCATTTACACCGTCCCCAACGACGTGCTCAAGGCCGCGCGCGCTCTGGCGAACAGGTATCAGAAGCCGCTGGTGATTCATCTCTCGGAAACCAAAACCGAGAACGACGAAGCGCTCGCCAAGCGCAAGATGACACCGACGGCCGCTCTCGAATCTTTAGGAGTCCTAACGGGCTGGACTGTGGCCGCGCATGGCGTGTGGCTGAACGATGCCGACATGGCGATCCTCAAACGGCGCGACACCGGGCTCGCGCACAACCCGTCGAGCAACATGAAACTCGCGAGCGGGGTGGCGCCGGTGGTCAAGATCCTCAACCTCGGCATCCCCATGGGCTTGGGCACCGACGGCGTGGCCGGCTCGAATAACGATCACGACATCATGGAGGAAATGGACCTGGCCGCGAAACTGCAGAAGGTGGCCAGCGGCGATCCGCGTGCGCTGCCCGCGACGCAGGCGTTTGAGATGGCCACCATTACCGGTGCCCGCGCGCTGCACATGGATAAGCTGATCGGCTCGCTGGAAAAGAACAAGCGCGCGGACATGATCACTATCGCCTTGACCGCGGCCCACGCCGTCCCGCTCTACAACGTTTACTCACAGCTGGCTTACGCGTTGCAGGGTTCCGATGTAACCGACGTCATGGTGAACGGCCGCCCCATCGTGCGCGATCGCCGGATGCTGACGCTCGACGCCCGTCCCATCATGCTCAAAGCCGCCGAGTATCAGGAGCGCGTCAAGAAATCGCTGGGGATGAAGTAATCCGCTTGCTGCGCGCGCGGTTCTGTGCGGAGGCGTTCACTGGGCCCAACGGTTGCGCTTGGCGTGGCGCTTCCAAGCGCCCGCACAGAACCGCGACTGAAAGGAGCGGACTAACGGCGACCCCAGCCGCCCCCGCCGGGCGTTTCTATCCGCAGAACATCGCCGGCTGCGATCTCGAACCGCGTCTTTGCCGGAAGGGTTTGTGGCTTACGCCGCCCTCCCAGCAGTGTATTGCGCCCGGGTTTGCCCGCTTCCCCGCCCTTCAATCCATAAGGTCCGCGTACCCTGCGGTCTGAAAGAATCGTAACTTCGGCGGGCGTTAGAAAACGAAACTCGCGCACGATGCCATCGCCGCCGCGATGCGCGCCGCGCCCGCCCGAGTTCTTGCGAACGCGGTAACTTTGGATGCGCACCGGATACTGATGCTCGAAGGCTTCCACCGGAGTGTTCCAACTATTGGTCATGTGCGTGTGCGTCGCGCTGTACCCGTCGCCCTTCGCAGAAGCGCCCATCCCGCCGGCGATGGTTTCATAGTAGGCGAACGCTTCCCGGCCCACGCCTCCGCCGCCGAAGCTCAAATTGTTCATGGTGCCGCAGCTCGCCGCGGGAATACGCACGGGAGCAGCCTTCGCCAGGGCGCCCAGAAGCACATCCGTGATCCGCTGCGACGTTTCCACGTTTCCCGCCGCCATCGCCGCCGGAGGTTTGGCATTCACGATACTGCCCTCCGGAGCCACAATCCGGATCGGCCGCGAAATTCCCGACGTAAACGGAATCTCCTCCGGCACCAGGCAGCGGAACACGTACATTGTCGCAGCCGTGGTGACGGCGAGATTCGCGTTCACGGGACCGTCCACCTGCGGCGAGGACCCAGTGAAGTCCACCACCGCCGTGTCACCCTTGACGGTCACTGCCACGCGCACCGCAAAAAATTCGCCGCTGCGTTCCCCTTCCAGGACATCTTCGAAGCGATACGTCCCCGCCGGCAACCCGCGCAGCGTTGCCCGCATCATGCGCTCACTATAATTCTGCAAGCCGCGCATATTGCGTTCGACCACCGTCTCGCCATACTTCGACACCAATTCGCGAAGCCGTGCTTCGCCGCGGCGGATCGACATCAACTGCGCCATCAGATCGCCTTCCCGCTCCACCGGCGTGCGCACATTCGCCAGGATCAGGCCCAGCAACTCACGATCGATCTTCCCGCCGCGCTGGATCAGCACCGGCGGAATCCGCAAGCCCTCCTGGTAGATTTCGCGAGCCAGCGGCATCGATCCCGGACTCATCCCGCCCACGTCCGCATGATGTGCGCGATTCGCCACGTAAAACGACGGGCTTCGCGCCGCGCGTGAACACGGGAGCTACCGCCGTGATATCCGGCAAGTGCGTACCCCCGCGGAACGGATCGTTCACCAAAGCTACGTCGCCGGGCCCCAATTCGAACGCCTCGCGCACCGCGCGCACCGACAGCGGCATTGCCCCTAAGTGGACCGGCATGTGATCGCCCATCGCCACTGTCTCGCCATGCGCGTCGTAAACAGCACACGAATAATCGCGCCGCTCCTTGATATTGGCCGAATACGAGGTCTTGCGCAGAACGATCCCCATCTCTTCGGCGATGGAGGTCAGCAGGTGGCGGAATAGCTCGAGCTCAATGGCGTTCATCAATGACAATCCGTAACGTGAATGGGAAAACTCGCCACCGTCTCCCAATTGCGGCCCGCGCCGCGCTCGAGCAAATAAGCTCCATGCGGCGCATCGGCACGCACCCGCCACCCACTCTGATTCGCCGGACGGGCGCTCTTTAAATGCAGGGGCTTGTTGCTCACTTCCTTCAGCTCCCAACTCTCGCCGCCCGTCATGCTGGCGTAGAGCTCCTGGCGAACCGTCTTGCCTTGCCCCGCATCCAACACCAGCTCCCCGTTCGTCTTCGAGTCGAAATGAAACTGCGCGATAGTGCCGAATTTCTCATCCTCCAGCAGTAGTTTCTGACGCCACGTGTGTCCGCCATCCGCAGTCAGCATCAAAAAGGGATTCCGCGCCAGCGGATCGATGGACTCGCCGCTGATCCAACCCGTCTGCGGATCCCAGAACTCGATTTGCTCGAGCGCGGCACTGCGCATCCGTGGCGCTGGCTCTGTCCAGTTGAGTCCATTATCGTCACTCGCCAACAGCAAACTGAACAGCGTTGTATTCCGAGTGTGCAGATTGCCCGTGACCAGAACCCGGGTGCCCGCGGCCTCGGCCGAGGTCAGTTCCAGCATCACGGCGCAGGGTTCTTCTTCGCTGCAATTCAAACCGAAAAGTTCGATGTCCTTGGGCGGGCAATCATAGGTGACTGGCGATTCAGCGCGTAGACCAACCACCAAACCCAGCAGCAGCACGGCGACTTTCACTGATAGACATTGTATCTGAGCGATGACCGTCGTTCGGCGTAGAATAGAGACAACGTGCCCGCGCCGCACATTCCGACGCCGCTCGAACAACTGGGGCATCGTCCGTTTTCGTTCTACCCCGCAATCCAGAGCATCCAGCACAATGAGTGGCAGTTCTGCCGCGCGCGCGGCGACGAGATTCAAGTCGTCAACACCAAATCCCAACAGGAATTGTGGATCCCCCGCCGCTTCTTGAGCGGTGTCTCCAGCATCGAAGAGCCCTTCGTCATCGTGGGCCTACTAAAGGAATTGGAATATCGCGAAGGCGTAGTGGTCCCGCTGGTGCGCCGTGTGATCGAAATGCCAGTCGCGGTGAACGATGTGCCGAGGCCGTGGCTGAGCGCGCCGCAGCCCGGGCAGTTAGCGCCGGTCGTGGGGATCCGCGTCGAGAGCAGCGCCGAATCGCAAAAGAGCCGCAAGCTCATGGGCGCGGTGGCTGCTGGGATTCTCACGTGCATCGTAGGCATGGTGATCTTCCGCGACGCCACCGCCGGTTCGCGCGCGCGATTCTTTGGAAGTCCCACCCGCTTGGCTTTGCCCTTTACTAGCGCTGACGATTACGAATCCGTTGTTGGGCGGATCGGCTACCCGGAATCCACCCGCTCTCGCCCCTCGCCCGACGGCAGTGTTTTTTATTTGCTGCGCTATCCTGACCGCGGATTCACTGTCGTGCTCCTCGGCCCAGAGCGTGCCGCTGCCACCTATATCGGTGCCCTCGGCCGCGGCGGACGCGTGGTTCACTCCGTCACACTGCCCAGCGGTCAGAATTCCGCCGCGCTGTTAGGCCGCTGAAGCATCCAGTTCACCGCGCTGCACGTCCACCCTCGTCAACACCAGCAGTCCCGCGATAAAAAATACGATTAGCGATAAAATGGCCTGCCGGTAACTGTGCGTGATCTGCAGCGCCAAGCCGAACACCAGCGGGCTCACCCAACTGGTGCCCTTGTCGCTCACTTCGTAAATGCTGAAATACTCGGCTTCCTTGCCTGGAGGAATCAGTTGCGCGAAGAGCGACCGGCTCAGCGCCTGGCTCCCTCCCATCACGACCGCCACAATCGCGGCGGCAATGAAAAAGTCGCGGGTATTGTAGACCCACGCAAATAAGTAGATCAACGTGCCAGTCCACAATAGCAAGCTCACCGCGATCGCACGTTTTGCGCCCGTCACCGCCGCCAGCCATTGAAATCCGATGGCCCCGAAGAATCCCACAAACTGTACCATCAGGATCGCCAGCGTCAATGACGACACGGGGATCTTCAACTCATCATTGCCGAATTGCGAAGCCAGCGCCAGCACTGCCTGGATCGCGTCGTTATACAGAAGATACGCCACCAGAAACATCATGGTCTGTGGATAACGCCGGACATCCGCCAGCGTGTGGCGCAGTTGCCCGAACACCGCGCCCGCTGCGGCGCGTTGTCCCCTGGGGATCGACCGATTACGCAATGTGATCAACGTTGGAATCGTGAACACCGCCCACCACACTCCCGCGGAGCCCAAGCTAATCCGCACCGCCATGGCGTCAGTGATCCCGATGCGCTTAGCGTTGAGATACAGCAACAGGTTCAGCGCCAGCAGCACGCCTCCACCGATGTACCCAATGCCCCAACCTCTCGAAGACACCGCATCGCGCTGCTCCGGCGGTGCAATCTCCGGCAAGAACGAATTGTAGACCACCACCGACGCCCCGAAGCTCACATTGGCAATGATGAACAGCGCACCGCCCCATATGTACGCGCTGCCCTGTAGCCAGAACATCGCCGTTGCCGCCGCCGCTCCCACATACGCCGTAGCCGCAAGGTACTGCTTCTTGCGATGCCCGTAATCCGCAGCCGCGCCCACTACGGGCAGCACCAGCACTTGCAGAATCACCGACAGGCTGACCAGGTAGCTCCAATAACTGCGCGCGTCGACGCTGATGCCTAGCGGATGTACCAAGCCGTTCGCATCGGCCGCGGCCTTCGCCAGCGCGGTTAAGTAAGGGCCCAGAAACAGCGCGACACCAGTAGTGACGAACGCCGAGTTGGCCCAATCGTAGACATACCACCCACGCTGTTCGCGAACGCTGTATTCGGCGGCCACAATTAAGTTTAGAGTTGCCGGATTTGCTCCAGCACCCGCAGCATCCGCGGCGCTGCGTCACGGTGACCGCCAAAGCGTAGCTCATTATAAGCAGCTGTTGCTTCTTCGACCAGCGGGGCCATTTGCGGAGTCTTCACCACTCTTGCGAATTCCAGCGGCGTGTACCAGGCAGGCTTCTGCACGCCCCGTTTGGCCAGCAGATCCAGCATCTGCTGATACAGAATCGTAGCGTCCGAGGGATCGCTCAACCCGCCGACGATCTTGCGCGCCTGCCGACGCCGCTTCCACCACGCCACTGCCGCCGGACCGTACAATATCCACGCAATCACCAAAGCCAGGATTCCGATCGCCACGAATAAGTAGCGCAGACCTTGTTCCGCTCCGTGCTTCAACCCCGCAGCCAGTTCATCGAAATCGGGAAACCGGAAGTGCCGCCCCGCCGCCTGCATCCGCGACGCCAGCGCGACCTGATGGCCCAAGTCATAACTCATGACCCAGTCATTCCAGAATTGCGACGCCGTATCGGCCAACAGCGATAGCCGGCTGAGCACGCCAGTTTCCCCTCCCGATGTGTCGAACGGCGTCGGATCGAAGGTAGTCCAGCCTCGCCCTTCGATCCACGCCTCCACCCAGCTGTGCGCGTCGGAAGCACGAATCACCTGCCAGCCAGTCATGGGATTGTACACGCCGCTTTGGAATCCAGTAACCACGCGCGAGGGAATCCCCAGTGTGCGCAACATCACTGCCATCGACGACGCAAAATATTCACAGTGCCCTTTCTTGCGTTCGAACAGGAAATAGGCCAGCGGATCATCCACCGGTTTCGCTAACAACTCCAGAGTGTAGCCATAGTCCCGCCGCAAATGACTCTCAATTGCCCGTGCTTTTTGCGCCGGTGTGTCCGCTCCCACCGTCATCTGCCGCGCCAACTCGGGAATTCGCGGATCGGTCTCAGGAAGACTCAGCAGCTCGCGCAGAATCCCCGGCGGTAGTTGCGCCGTATAACGCCCCGCAGCCCATTCGTTGGGCAAGAATCCATACGCGCTGTAATTGAGTCCGCGAATTCCAAAGCGGGGCACGACGTGAAAACCGCCGCCGCGCGAATAGCGCAGATAGCGGACGTCGATCTTAATCGTCTCCACCGTGCCCGCGAAAAACAGTGTGTCCGAGATCAGCGGCTCCAAATGAACCTGATAAACCAGATTCGGTCCGCGGGCAGCGCCCTCCGTCGCCGAGCGCACCACCACTTCGCCGTCATCCACCTGCACCACTTGTTCCTGACCCGGTGGATTGAACCAGCGCTTGCCATCGAATTCCGCCAGCGCGGCCCCGCGCCACTTCACCGGCAAAAACCCCTCGCCCTGATACGACCGCACGTGCATCACCGCCGCGCTGCTCTGTTTGATCCGCCCGATCTCCCCCAACGTCACCGTGTTTGAAAACCCGGTTAATCGATACCGCGCCGGCGCAAACCGTTCGAAGGCCGCGCGCGCCGTTCGCGGCAGCACGAAGAACAGGCAGACTGTCATAAACAGAATTCCGCCGAACAAACACGCCGATACCACGCCCAGCCGCCGCGGAAACGCTTTTAGACCGCCGCGCGACACCATCACTTGCGCGCCTGCCGCCCGCCGCACTTCGCCGCTAGCAAACGTCGCGATGGCGAAAAGGACGAAGACCGCCAGGTACGCCAGGAAACTAAGGCCCTCGGAGAGAATCGCCGCTGCGATCAGTTCCAGCCCGGCGATGGCCTTCAGATATCCGAAATCGCGCGGAGTTTTCGCCGTCAGCAGCTTCAGCACTGCCAGGAAAAACACCATGTGCACGGTGGCTGACAGAAATGTTCCGGAAATGTAGTAGTAATCCACGGGGAAGAACCCCATGTAAGCGATAGCCAACGCGGCCACTATTCGCGGAGGGGGCTCGAACGCGACGACGCCCGCCACCACCAGCCCACGAACGCACAAACCCAGCAGTGTGAGCACGGCGGTCGGCCAATCCAAGAACCCCGAGCCCAGCACCGCGAAGTATCCCGCCGCCAGCATTCCCAGCAGCGAGAACTCGAAGAACCGGTTCACAATGCGCGGAGCCGCGGTCACGCCGCTCGGGTTCATAGATTCATTGTGCTACATCCCCGGTGTGTTAAACCTAGGGGAGTTACCGTTCTTATGGCAAAATTCAAAGCGGCCGGTTCGCGCAAGGCCCCCAGTGCGCGCACCAACGCGGCCGCCATCCCCTGTCTGCTGCTCATTCTGCTAGGAGCCGCGCTCATCTCATTATTGTTTTACGAACTGCTGAAGTCCGGCAGCTAACCCCCATGCGAATCGATCAACGTCAACCCAACCAACTCCGCCCGCTGAAAATCACGACAGACTACTTGCTTACCGCCGAGGGATCGGTCCTGATCGAAGTCGGCAACACGCAAGTGCTGTGCGCCGCTTCGATCGAGGACTCCGTCCCGCACTTCCTGCGCAACTCCGGCAAAGGCTGGGTGACGGCGGAATATTCGATGCTGCCGCGCGCCACCGCTACCCGCACTCCGCGCGAAGTCTCGAAAGGCCGCGCCTCGGGACGCACCATGGAAATCCAGCGCCTGATCGGCCGCTCGCTGCGTTCCATCATCGATCTCGACGCGCTCGGGGAGCGCAGCATCATCCTCGATTGCGACGTGCTCCAGGCCGACGGCGGCACGCGCACCGCAGCCATCACCGGAGCTTACATCGCGCTCTCGGTAGCCGTACGCAAGCTAATCAAGTTCGGTACGCTCAAGCGCAGTCCGATTCGCGATTATGTGGCCGCCACCAGTGTCGGCGTAGTCGGCGGCGTGCCTATGCTGGACCTCTGCTATCAAGAGGACTCGCAAGCCGAAGTCGACATGAACGTGGTGATGACCGGCTCCGGCCAATTCGTCGAACTGCAAGCCACCGCTGAAAAGACCGCCTTCGGCGACGCACATCTGGCTTCGCTGATCTCGCTAGCCCGCACCGGAATTGCCGAGCTCATCCTGGTTCAGAAGTCTCTCGAAGCCGCATGATCGTTTACTGCGCCACCAGCAACCCCGGCAAACTGCGCGAATTTCAGCTGGCCGCTCCGGATTTCGACGTGCGCGCTTTGCCGAAGACAATCCCGCCGCCTGACGAAACCGGCGGTACCTTCGAAGCCAACGCCATCGAAAAGGCGGTGGCGTACGGTCAACACACCAGCGGCTATCTTTTCGCGGACGACTCCGGCTTGGAAGTCGATGCGCTCGGCGGCGCGCCAGGCGTCCATTCGGCGCGCTATGCCGGAGAGCAAGCGACCGACGCCGCCAACAACGCCCTGTTGCTCGAAAATCTGCACGGCATCGAGAACCCCAGTGCCCGCTTCGTGTGCGTCATAGCGCTGGTGCGAGACGGCAAGCTAGTGAAAACGTTTCCGCGGAACCGTTGAAGGCTACGTTGTCGATGAGGCACGCGGCGATGGCGGCTTCGGCTACGACCCGCTGTTCTACTGCCCCGCCTTCGGCTGCACCTTCGGCGAAGCAACCATCGAACAAAAAATGCAGGTGAGCCACCGCGGCCGCGCACTCGAGGCGATGTTCACTTACCTGCGAAGTATCGCTTCCACCTGAGGAAGCCGATGTTGGTCTTGGCATCCTGAATCTTGCCCGTTGCGAATCATCTCATCGAGTTCAGTCGCCTTAAACCAGCGCGTCGCGATACGTTCGTCGTCCATCGGTTTCGCTTCCCCCGCGGTCAGACCCGTCGCCAGATAGATCGTCATCTTCTCGCTCAAGAAACCCGGGCTGGGATAAAACTCCGCGAGCTTGGTCCACTTTTTGGCGCGGTACCCAGTTTCCTCCACCAGTTCCCGGCGGGCCGTCTGCAGCGGCTTCTCTCCGGGATCCACCGTCCCCGCCGGCAATTCCCACAAAAACTGCCGCGCCGGCAAGCGATATTGCCGGACTAGAAGAATGCGATTCTTCTCATCCACCGGCATCATCACCGCCGACCCGCGATGCTGCACAATAGCGCGCTTGATCTCAAATCCATCCGGGTCTACAGCATGATCCTGCGTAACAGTGAAAATCCGGTTCTTAGTGATTTCTTTCGAAGATATTAATTTCATCGGATAGCCTTCGCAAACTCATCGGCGGACCGTGTGTTCAGGATGTCGCCCGCCTCCAACCACCCCCGCCGCGCCATGCGCACGCCGTAACTCATGTTCGCCAGATGCTTCGGATGATGCGCGTCGGTGGAAATGACGAACTTGCATCCCTTGGCCTTGGCCGTGCGAATCAAGGTAGCCGAAAGATCCAGCCGCTCCGGACTGGCATTTATTTCCAGATAAACGTTCCGCCGAGCCGCCTCCGCCGCCACTACTTCGAAATCGAACGGAAACGGATCGCGATGCAGCAGAATGCGTCCCGTAGGATGGCCAATCGCCCGCAAATACGGACACTCCAGCGCGCGCAGCAGCCGGTCCGTCATCTCCGCCGGTTCCAGATTCATGTAGCTGTGGACGCTCCCCACCACCCAGTCGAGCTCCGCCAGCGCATCGTTCGCCAAGTCCATCGCCCCATCGCGCATGATGTCGCATTCCAGCCCCGAAAACACCCGCAGTCCTAACTCGCGCTGATCCATCTCGCGAACCTGATGCGCGAACGCCACGGCTCGTTTCTCATCCAACCCGTTGGTCATCGCCAGACTCTTCGAATGATCCGTGATCGCGATGTAATCGAGCCCCCGCTCGCGAGCCGCCTCCGCCATTTCCTGGAGCGTCGCCCGGCCGTCGCTCTCGGTGGTGTGCATATGCACATCGCCGCGAATATGGCTCAGCTCTACCAGTTTGGGCAAGCGATGCTCAGCCGCCGCGTCGATCTCACCCGAGTTCTCGCGCAGCTCCGGGGGAATCCAATCCAACCCCAGCGCCCCGTAAATCTCTTCTTCCGTCGCGCTGGCCACCGCCACCTCATCCTCCAGCCGCGCCAGAGAATATTCGTTCAACGTCAACCCCATCTTCTGCGCCCGCGACCGCAGCACGATGTTGTGCTCTTTGCTCCCCGTGAAATACAACAGCGCCGCCCCGTAGCTCTCCGTCGCCAGCGCCCGCAAATCCACCTGCAACCCTTCCAGTCCGAATTTAATGCTGGCCTTGTTCGGACCCTTCCCTAACACCTCATGCGCCCGGGGATGCACCACGAATTTCTCCAGCGCCTCCGCCGCGCCCGGCCCCGTCACCAGCAAATCCAAATCGCCGACAGTTTCTTTAGCGCGCCGCAAACTCCCCGCCGGCGTGACTTTTTCCACCCCCGGCACCGCGCTCAAGTACTCAATCAATTCCTCCGCCGCCCGCTCCGCAAACGACAACAAGAATCGCCCCGCCCGCTGCCGGTACGACGCAATCGACCGCAGCACTTTCTCTTCGAGCTTCGCCCCCATCCGCGGCAGATCGCGCAGCTTCTGCTCCTTGCAAATCCGCTCCAGATCGTCAATCGACTGCACCTTATAGGTGTCGTATAGCAGCCGAATGCTCTTCGGACCCAGCCCCTGAATACTCAGCAGCTCCAGCAGCGACGCCGGATACTTGCCCAGCATCTCATCGCGCCGCTCGAAGCTCCCCCGCTCCTCGATCTCCAGCCACCACCGCCGCGATCCCTTTGCCGATCCCCGGAATATCAGTGAGCTTCTTCGCCGGATCTTTCAGCATCGCGGACAACTGTTCCGGATGCCCCTCGATCGCCGCCGCCGCTGTGCGATAGCTGCGAATGCGAAACGAATCCTCCGCCGAAATCTCCATCAAGTCGGCAGTCTCCGACAACATCCGCGCAATCGCTCGATTCTCCATTTACGGTTTGATTGTAGCTTTCACACGCGCCGCTTGGCGACAATGAATCCATGAGGGATCCGCTCACCGCGAGCCCATCCGATCTCGATTCCGTTCCCGACCGCCCCGCCGTCTTCCTGCTGTGGGCCAGCGATGGCGCGCCCTACCTCGCCCGCACCGCGCTCTTACGCCGCCGCCTCCGCCGCCTGCTATCCGAGAAGGACCGCACCTCGCGCGTCCTCAACCTGCGCGGCGTAGTCGAGCGCATCGAATACTGGCCCACCGGCTCGCAACTCGAATCTTCGCTAACCCACCTCGAACTCGCGCAAAAGTATTTCCCCGAAGACTGGCAGCGCATCGTCCGCCTCCGCCCGCCCGCGTTCCTGCGCCTGACGCTCGACAACCAATTCCCGCGCACCATGGTGACCACGCGCCTCGGCCGCGGCCTCTACTACGGACCCTTCGCCACCCGCACCGCCGCCGAGCACTTCAACAACGAACTCCTTGACCTGTTCCAACTCCGCCGCTGCGAAGAAAACCTGCAGCCCTCGACCGCGCACCCCGGCTGCATCTACGGCGAAATGAACCGCTGCCTGCGCCCCTGCCAAACCGTTGTGTCCATCGAAGAGTACGGTGCCGAAGCCGCCCGCGTAGAACAATTCCTGCGCACCGGCGGCGCGTCTCTGAAAGAACCCGCCGAGCAAGCCCGCGACCGCGCCAGCACCGAAATGCAATTCGAAGAAGCCGAGCGCCTCCATCAACGCACCGCCCGCATCGCCGAAGTCCAAGCCGCCGCCGGCGAACTCCCGCGCACGCTCGACCGCCTGGCCGGAGTCGCCGTCCTCCCCTCCGCCATCCCCGACGCCATCGACCTCTGGTTCTTGATCGGAGCCCACTGGCAATCCCCACGCCGCCTGATGCTCACCGAAGTCGCCGGAGCCGGCCAGTCGATGGACCGCCGCCTGCGCGACATCGTCGCCACCCTCGAACCCCAAGGCGCACCCAACCTCGAACACCTGGCGATCCTCACCCGCTGGTACACGTCGAGTTGGCGCGACGGCGAATGGATCGACATCGAATGGCCCACGAAATTTCCCTACCGCAAAATAGTAAACGCCATCGCCCGCGTAGCCCAGGCCGCCGTGAAACCCGAATCGGTATCCTGAATCATGGCCGCCGAATGGAACGCCTCCACATTGCGAGAAAAATATGGAGAGCCCCTCGCCCGGGAAACTTTTCAAGTCCGGCCGAGCATCGAGATGCTAGTGAATTACGGACCCGGCCGCCAAGTCTGCAGTATTGAACTACCTCACTCCGCGGCCAAGCGCCAGTTGGAGGAAGTGATCGACGAACTCGTTCCGCCATCAGTCCGGGGCAAGGAAACCGGGCGAAGCCGTTGGATTTTCGGAGGCTATTCCATATCCGTAACGCGCTACGAACACGTCACCATCTCCGAGCGCATCGAAGCCACCGCGGGCCCCGGAGTGACGATTACCTTCAACCACCCCGACTGCCCATAACACATGCACTGGTGGCAAAACCTCCGCACCCTCTGGCCTGGCGCGCTCCGCCAGCAAGTAACCCGCACCGGCCTCGCCTACAGTGGAGCCATCGTCATCGTCGCGCTAGCCGCCATGCTTTCCGCCAACAATCTTCTATTTCTCATCCTAGCCGCGATGCTCTCGATCCTGGCCGTCTCCGGATTCGTCAGCAAACTCACCCTCGCCGGACTCGAAATCGATCTCCTGCTCCCCCCGCACATCTCCGCGCGCCGAAAATTCCGTGCCACCGTGCGTGTCAAAAACCTGAAGCACTGGATGCCCTCCTTCAGCATCCACGTCACCGGCGCGCCCGACGGCAAGCACCCCAGTGGCTACGATGGCGCGCTCTTTTTCCCGGCCATCCCCGGCGGTGTCGCGATCGAAGAGCCAATAGACCTCCGCTTCCCCGTCCGCGGCCGTTACAGCGAGCGCACCTTCCAGCTCACCACCCGCTTCCCCTTCGGTTTCGCCGAACGCCGCGAACGCGTCACCCTGCGTCACGAAGTCATCGTCTATCCGTGCCTCGAACCGCGCCCCCGCTTCCAAGCCCTCGCCGACGCCCTGGCCGGAGAACTAGAAGCCTGGCGTCGCGGCCCCGGCCACGACTTCTACCGCATCCGTCCTTACGAAGCCCTCGAAAGCGCCCGTCACGTGGACTGGAAAGCCACCGCCCACACCCGCTCCCTGCAAGTCCGCGAATTCGCCCGCGACGAGGATCAGATGATCGTCATCTACCTCGACCTCGACGCCACTCCCGATCAAGAAGCCTGGTTTGAAACCGCCGTCGAGTGCGCTGCCTTCGTAACCTACCGCCTAGCCGACACCGGCCACCGCGTGCGCCTGCGTACCCAGGAATTCGACCTCGCCGCGCCCGCCGAAGGCGACGTCTACGACATCCTCAAATATCTGGCTGTAGTCTCGCGACGAATCGGCGCGAGAACCCCCGAAGCCGACCAATCCAGCCCCCTGCAAATGGTGCTATCCGCGAATCCCCAGCGCCTATCGTCTCTTGGTTGGAGTGGCGGCCGCGGTGCACGCATCCTTGGTCCCGATGCGCTCAGCGAAGAACCCAACGACACCATCGCATCGAACTGATATCATTCACGTGGAGACTCGCGATATGGAGTGGACTGTGGCGTTCCCCTTCCCCTTGTCAGAGATGCTTCAAGTAGCGATGTTGACCGGACTCGATGTGGCAGTCTCGCTAGCGCTATTTGCGGGATGTCTCTTCGCAGAGAAATCACTTAGTGTCAGGAGATTCACGCGCGCGGGTTGGCTGATGGCCGGCTTATTTGGCGCCTTCGAATCGATTCTCGCCTTCATCGGAGCGGCCTTCCCTGTAG
This sequence comes from Bryobacterales bacterium, assembly GCA_963760575.1. Classification (GTDB taxonomy): domain Bacteria; phylum Acidobacteriota; class Terriglobia; order Bryobacterales; family Bryobacteraceae; genus Palsa-187. The sequence continues at coordinate 103,238 of CAVXEM010000017.1, read as the reverse complement.
CGTTCATAGTTGGTCCGATCAGACTGCTGTGTATGTCCGTCGTGCTCATCGCAGCAATCTGGATGACACGCAACTCAACGCGAAGGACTGCGTAGTCTGCGCAGTACCAGTACGCCGGGAGCCTCCGTCGCGATATAATTCGCAAAGAGCCTATGGAAGAACGCGCCTTGGGCGACAACGGCGAAGTCACCCGCCTACTCGGGGACATCGGACGCGGACAGCAAGAAGCAGTCAATAACCTCCTGCCTCTGGTCTACGACGAGCTGCACCGCCTGGCGCGCTCCTATTTCCGGCGCGAACGCGGCGAACACACCATGCAACCCACCGCATTGGTGCATGAAGCCTACATCCGCTTAGTCGACCAGCGCGCCCCGCTCGAGAGCCGCGGTCATTTCATGGCTGTGGCCGCCACGCAGATGCGCCGCGTACTGCTCGATTACGCCCGCAAACATCATGCCGCCCGCCGCGGAGGCGACGATCAAAAAGTGTTGCTCGAAGACACCATGGCCATCTGCGAGCAGCGGCCCGTCGACATGATCCTGCTCGATTCGGCTCTCGAAAAACTCAATATCCTCGACAGCAAGCAAGCGAAATTAGTCGAGCTGCGCTTCTTCGCCGGCCTTTCGGTCGAAGAAACCGCGGAAGTCATGGGCGTTTCGCCCGCCACCGTCAAGCGCAGTTGGAGTTCCGCGCGCGCTTTCCTGCACCGCGAGATGACCGGAGGTTCTCTTGACGCCTCAGCGTTGGGCGCAAATCCGGCAGGTTTTTGACGGAGCGCTGGAACGCCCCGCCAAGGACCGCGCCGCCTACCTCCGCGTCCTTTGCGCGCGCGATGAAGAACTGCGCCACGAAGTCGAAAGCCTGCTGCGCAGCCACGAGCAGTCCGACGAATTCCTCGAAACGCCCGCCGCGCAATTGAGCCAGATCATTTCCCAAGAAGATATCAGCGAATACCCGCAGGGCTACCGCATCGGACCCTATCAATTCGAACGCCGCATCGGCCGCGGCGGCATGGGCGCCGTCTGGCTCGCCACCCGCTTCGACAAGGAATACAAGAAGCAGGTCGCCATCAAGATGGTCAAGCGCGGCATGAACTCGCAGGAAATCCTGCGCCGCTTCCGCACCGAGCGCCAGGTGCTCGCGAACCTCGACCATCCCAACATCGCCCGCCTGATCGACGGCGGCTCCACCCCCGACGGACTTCCCTATCTAGTGATGGAGTACGTTGAAGGCACTCCCATCGATCAGTATTGCGACCACTGGAAGTGCACCATTTCCGAACGCCTGCAGTTATTCCGCGACGTGTGCTCCGCCGTGCACTATGCGCATCAGAATCTGGTGGTGCACCGCGATATCAAAACCGGTAACATTCTGGTCACCCCCGAAGGCATTCCCAAACTACTCGACTTCGGAATCGCGAAGCTGCTTGGGCCCGAGGGTTCGACGCTAGACCTCGCGCAAACCCGCCCTGAGATGCGTCCCATGACGCTCGATTACGCGAGCCCCGAGCAAGTCCGCGGCGAACCCATCACCACCGCCACCGACGTGTATTCGCTGGGCGTTCTTCTCTACCGCCTGCTGACCGGCAAAATGCCCTACGGCCCCATCCTGCGTTCGCAGGCCGCTATGCAGAACGCCATTTGCGAAAAGGAACCCATCCGCCCCAGTGCGCAAATCCTGAGCGACGAATCGACAACCGTTCCCGACGCCACGCAGAAACTGGAGGCGGTCAGCGAAACCCGCGACAAAGCCCGCAAGCGTCTGCGCAAAAAACTTTCCGGCGACCTCGACAACATCATTTTGATGGCGCTGCGCAAGGAGCCGCACCGCCGCTATCTTTCGGTGGGACAATTCTCCGAAGACATCCGGCGTTACCTGGAAGGCCATCCCGTCACGGCGCGGCTCGATACGCCCGGCTACCGCGTCGCTAAATTCGTTCGGCGCCATCCCGAAGGAGTCGCCGCCGCCGCGCTGATCTCAACGATGCTCATTACCGTCGCTGCCATTTCTCAACATTCCGCGAGCTCGGCCGCCGCCGCCCGCCAGACCGCGGAGCGCACCCTGCAACAAACCCGTCACGAATTGATCGCCGCGTATGCGCGTGCCGGTGACAGTAAGGACGCTTACGCCACTGCTCAGCTGGAATACAAATCCAGTCCCGGAACCCCGCTCGCCCGCATGGATTTAGCGGAAGCTTCGCGCGCTCGGGCTGCGGCAATGGAAGCGAGCGGGCGCACTCAGGAAGCCGTCCAACTCTATCGCGACGCCCTCATGCAATGCGAAGCCCTGGCTCTCACCAACTCCAAAGACACCGGCGCTCAACGCGATGTGATGATGGTTGCCAACGCCCTAGGCGCGGCGCAATTGAATCTAGGCGACGTGGCTGGCGCGACTGCCAGCTACACTCGCGCGTTGCAGATCACCGAAGGTTTGGCCGCTCTCCAAGGTTCGCAGCCAACGCCAGCTGCTCTCGATGAAGTGGCCGCCGCCAATCGCCGCGTAGGTGAACTTTTGATCCGCAGCGGCGCCAAGGATGCCGGCACGGAAAAGCTGCGGAAGGCCCTGAAAATCTATCGGCGGTTGAGCGCGGCCGAACCCAATCCGGCGGTTGCCGAACTCAGCCGCCAACTCGCCAATTAGAATCCGACGGAGCCGGCCTGGTTCTGGGTAAACCCGGCCGGCCCACCAGGCGGTTTTGCCACCTGTTCCTCCGAACGTCGTCATCACAATCCGCGCATTCGGACCCGGAACCGGATCACTTTCTACCGAATTCTTTTTGCAATCTATTGAGCACGCCCAGAGCCCGGCCAGAATCAATCGCTTCGTTGGCCTTGGCCGTGGCCGCGCGCGGGGTCGACGCCAACCCCAAAGCCAGCAGCCCCACTGCCGCGTTCACCACCACAATATCCCTCCGCGGACCCGTCATACCGCCCAAAATCTCCCGTGTTATCCGTGCATTGTCGGCCGCGTCCCCGCCCGCCAGTGCGTCGAGCGAAGCCCGCGGCACGCCGAAATCCTCCGGCATCCACACGCTTTTTTCCACCCGCCCGGTCCAGACTTCATAGACGTCGGTAGAACCACTAGTACTCACCTCGTCCAATCCCCCGCCATGGACTACATAGGAATGTCCCGTCCCCAACTCCGCCAATGCCTCCGCCATAATCCGCGCGAAATCAGCCGATGGCGCTCCGATTACCTGCGTCTGTGCCCGCGCCGGATTCGCCAACGGCCCCAGCAAATTGAACACCGTGCGCATCTTCAACTCACGCCGCACGCCCTGCACGTTCTTCATGGCCGGATGCAAATGCGGAGCGAACAAAAATCCCAGCCCAATGTCACGCACCGCGTCCGCCGCTTCCTCCGCCGACATGGCGATGCGCACGCCCAACGCTTCGAGCACATCGGCACTACCGACCTTTCCCGGAGATCGCCCGGTTCCCGTGCTTGGCGACTCGAGCGCCCGCCCCCGCCAACACCATCGCGGCGACCGTGGAAATGTTGAATGTCCCGGCGTCATCCCCCCCGGTTCCCACAATGTCGATCACATCCGGCCCAGCGTCCACCACCACCATCTGCTCGCGCATGGCCCTGGCGAACCCGGCCAGTTCAGACGCCGTCTCGCCCTTCACCCGCAGCGCCACCAAGAACGCACCCACGACAGCCTCACTGCGCCCGCCTTCGAGCAGCAAAGTCATGGCCTCGTGAGCTTCGTCTGAAGTGAGATCCGCCCCCGCAGCGACACGGTGCAGAAAAGGAGCAAGTGGCATCGGATCTTCTATCATCGCGCACTCCCGTTCGTGGGAGAATAAAGCCAGGCGGAGCGCACTAATTGTGGTGACCAACCAACAGCTCTATCTCGCGATCGGCGTGCCGATGCTATTCAACGCCGCCATGCTGGGCCTGTTCGCGATGCACGTGAACGCCCGCTTCGACGCCATCGACCGCCGCTTCGACGACATGCGCGATCTCTGGCGCGCCGAACTCCGCCGCGTCGAAGAAGTCATCGACGCGCGCCTCCGCCATCTGGAAGAACGCCGCTAGCGCGCCTTCTTCACCGCGAATACCATCCCTGTCCACACCCCGTCGAGTGAACAGATCTTGTAATCCACCAACCCCATCGCCAACGCCGCCTCGCGCACGAAATTCCCATTGAGCCCATCCCGCCGGCCCTTCTGCCATACGATCCATAACCGGCTCTTGGCAGCCAGCGTCCGCCGCGTCGTCAGTGCCGCTTCGTACTCACCGGGATCGTGCACAAACCACACCGTCACCGGACACACCCGCCGCGAGTCTTCCTCCAGCAGCACGCCCTCGGGCAACACCCCCAGCACTTTCAAATAATCTGCCGGCGGATCGATCAGTCCCACCGCCGTTCCTTCCCGAATCCCCATCTTCTGCGCCGCCGTCCGCCCCAGAGCAGTCTCCATCATTTGTCTGGGAACAACCGGATCGCTGGGCGGTTGTGCGATCGCCTTTTTCAGTGCCGCGCCCACGCCGGATATCGATGAATACACCGCATCCGGCATCTGCTTCTTGATCGCCGCCACCTTCTCCGCCTCGCCGCCCACAAACACCAGCGGAAGGTGCCGCGTGCTCTTCGATCCCCGCACCCATGCGCCCACATATTTCCCGTGCGAAGGCAGCCGCGACAAATCGATGACTACTGCCACCGCGCCCGACTCCTTCAACTCCCGCACCGAAGGCGACTGCGTCTCTGCGTTGTGCACCGCCTCAAACCCCGCCGCCCGCAGCTTCGCAATCATCGCTGCCGCCTCTTTCGATTTCCAATGAAACAATCGCACCCGCCGCATCGCTCTCATTTTCCACCCATCTGCGCTATATTAGGAGTTCCCGTTTCCATCATTCACATGAAGATCCATGAATACCAGGCCAAAGCCCTGCTCGCGCGCTACGGCGTGCCCGTGCCCCGCGGCGAGGTGGCGCACACTGTAGTCGAAGCCGAAGCCGCCGCGCACAAGCTCGGAGGCACCGTCGTCGTCAAAGCCCAAATCCACGCCGGGGGACGTGGCAAAGGCGGAGGCGTCAAAGTCGTCAAGAATTCTGACGAAGCCCGCGCCGCCGCTGAAAAAATCCTGGGCATGACGCTGATCACGCACCAGACCGGCCCCGAAGGCCGCATCGTCCAGCGACTCCTGATCGAAGAAGGCCTGCCCATCGAGCGCGAACTCTACCTGGGCATCGTCCTCGACCGCACCACCGGCAAAAACACCTTCATGGCCTCGGCCGACGGCGGAGTCGAAATCGAAGAGGTAGCCGCCAAAACCCCCGAGCGTATTCTGAAGGAAACCATAGAGCCCGGCATTGGACTCCAGCCCTTCCAAGCCCGCAAACTGGCCTTCGGCATCGGCATCCCCGGCGCGATGGCGAATGCCGCCGCCAATGCCATGATGGCCCTGGCCCGCGCCGCCGAATCTCTGGACGCCTCTCTAGCCGAAATCAATCCTTTCATCCTGACCAAAGACGGCAAAGTCTACGCGCTCGACGCCAAAGTCACCATCGACGACAACGCCCTCTTCCGCCACAAAGATCTCCTGGAACTCCGCGACCTCAACGAAGAAGACCCCCTTGAAGTAGAAGCTTCGAAATTCGGCCTCAACTACATCAAACTGGACGGCACAGTCGCCTGCATGGTTAACGGCGCTGGCCTGGCCATGGCCACCATGGACATCATCAAGTACGCTGGCGGCAGCCCCGCCAACTTCCTGGACGTAGGCGGCGGAGCCAACGCCGACCAGATCCGCAACGCCTTCCGCATACTTCTTTCCGATAAAGCGGTCAAGGCAGTATTTATCAATATCTTCGGCGGCATTTTACGATGCGATACTTTAGCCACAGGCGTGGTCGCCGCCGCGCGCGAGCTTAAAGTAACGCACCCAATTGTAGTCCGCATGGAAGGCACCAACGTGGAACTCGGCCGCCAGATTCTCAAGGATTCCGGACTGAACTTCACCATCGCCGATGGCATGCTCGACGGCGCCAAGAAAGTCGTGAGGTTAGCCGCATGAGCGTCCTAGTCAACCGCAACACCCGCCTGCTGGTCCAAGGATTCACCGGCAAGGAAGGCACCTTCCACGCCCAACAAGCCATCGCGTACGGCACCAACGTAGTCGGCGGCATCACCCCCGGCAAGGGCGGACAGAAGCATCTCGACCGCCCCGTTTTCGACACCGTAGCCGACGCCGTGAAAGCCACCGGTGCCAACTCCACGGTGATCTTCGTCCCCCCGCCCTTCGCCGCCGACGCCATCATGGAAGCCGCCGACGCCGGCGTCGCCCTGGTGGTCTGCATCACCGAAGGCATCCCCGCCAACGACATGGTGAAGGCCTGGGAATATCTAAAGTCGCATCCCCACACTCGCCTGATCGGACCCAACTGTCCCGGCATCATCACCCCCGGCCAGTGCAAAATCGGCATCATGCCCGCGCACATTCACTTGGCCGGCCACGTGGGCGTAGTCTCCCGCTCCGGAACGCTCACCTATGAAGCCGTAGGCCAATTGACCAGCCTCGGTATCGGCCAGTCCACCTGCATCGGTATTGGTGGCGACCCCATCATCGGCACCACTCACACCGACGCCATCCGCCTCTTTAATGAAGACCCCGACACCCACGCCATCGTCATGATCGGCGAAATCGGCGGCAACGCCGAGGAGCAAGCCGCGGCCTATATCAAGCTGAACCTTAGGAAACCGGTGATCGGCTTCATCGCCGGACAAACCGCGCCCTCCCGGCCGCCGTATGGGCCACGCCGGAGCCATCATCTCCGGAGGCAGCGGCAAAGCCGAAGACAAAATGGCCGCCATGACCGCCGCCGGCATCATCGTCTGCCCCACCCCCGCCGACATCGGCGAGAAAGTAAAATCCGCCCTCTAAAAGAGGGACGGAGCCTCATTTTTATTTCATAAGGAATCCTAAAATGGAACGCACATTCGCCATCATCAAACCCGACGCCGTAGCCGCCAACCAGTCCGGCCAGATCCTCGCCATCATTCAGAAAGTAGGCTTCCGCATCGTCGGCATGAAGCAGAAACGCCTCAGCCAGATCGAAGCCGAAAACTTCTACGGCGTCCACCGCGAGCGCCCGTTTTACGCATCGCTCGTCAAGTTCATGACCGAAGGCCCGGTGGTCGTCCTGGTTCTCGAAGCCAACGACGCCATCAAGAAATGGCGCGACACCATGGGAGCCACCAACCCGGCCAATGCCGCCGAAGGCACCATCCGCAAACAGTTCGCGACCTCCATCGAGCGCAACTGCGTCCACGGCTCCGATGCCCCCGAAACGGCAGCCGTCGAAATCCCCTTCTTCTTCGCCTCCTCCGAATTGCTCTAGCGGTCGCCCCATAGCCTAAGGGCTAAAGGTTTGTATTAGATAGGTCGATATCGAGGAGTGAGAACCTAATGCAAACCCGCGTTAGCGCTACCGCTTGGTCTGCGCTCAGAATCACCGGAGCCCTCGGCGGCGCACTCGCCGTCCTGCTCGGATCGATGGTGCTGACGGGTTGGGCTGTCCATTCTACTTTTCTCATCCAAATGGCGCCTAACCTGGCGCCTATGCAGCGCAATACGGCGGTTAGCTTTATCCTGAGCGGAATCGCCCTCTTAGGGATCATCATAGGCCGGGCGCCACTCACGCTCATCGCTTCCGCGATTACGGCTGCGATATCGGCCGGCTCCGTTCTTGAATACCTGTTTCATGCAAACTTTGGGATCGACGAACTTCTCGGCGTCGCATTTATCACCACTCAAACACCTGACCACGGCCGCATGTCGCCGACCACCGCGCTCTGCTTCCTGGTTTTCGCGGTCGGCGCCGTCTTGGCCCAAACCAGCCTTTCGCGTCATAGGTCCGCAATACTCGGCCTTACCGGGTTCCTGGTGGCTGCGATCGGCGCGTCGTGCAGCATCAGCGTCCTCTCGGGAACCAATGATGCCTTTGCCTGGGGCGATCTAAACCGCGTCGCCTTTCACACGGGCGTCGGCTTCGTACTGCTGGGAATCGCTGCCGCTGCCGCGGCGCTGGACATGACGCAACTTGCTTTTAGCGAGCCCCTTTGGGTCTCCATCGGCGCTGCCCTTTTTGTAGCGACGTTTAGAATCGGACTCTGGCAGGCTTTTTCAGCCAAGAACCAGACCAACGCGGACTTTTTAACCAACTTCACGTTATTGGGAGGGCTCTCGAGCGCGGTCCTCTGTGGCGTACTCATCCACCTTGCGTGGAAGGCACATTTACAACGCGAGGCCCTGCGGGCCGTGAATCAAAAACTGGAGCAGGAGATAGTTGAGCGCAAGCAGGCCGAAGAGGCAGCGCATGCGGCGAATCGAGCCAAGAGTACGTTTCTCGCGAACATGAGCCATGAGATCCGCACGCCGATGAACGGTATTCTGGGCATGGTCTCACTCACGCTCGACAGTACGCTCGATGCCGAACAGCGTGATTGTCTTGAAACCGCGAAAGCCTCGGGCGAAGGATTGCTGAAGCTCATCAACGAAATCCTGGACTTCTCGAAAATTGAGGCCGGCAAGCTGGATCTCGAGATCGTCACTTTCAGTCTGCGCGAAAACCTGGCGCAGACCTTTAAGACGCTGAAGCGCTCCGCGCAAGAGAAGGGTTTGGATCTCCACTGGCAGGTGGATCCGCAAGTCAGCGACCTAGTCGCGAGCGACCCGGTGCGCTTGCGCCAAGTCATCATAAACCTGGTGGGCAACGCTGTTAAATTCACAGACGCAGGCGGCGTAACGCTATCCGTTCACAAAGAATCCCAAGACGCCGGGCACATGATCGTTCGATTCTCAGTCAAAGACACCGGCATCGGCATTCCACCCCAAAAGCAAAAGGAAATCTTCTCCTCGTTCACGCAAGCCGACAACTCCATGACCCGCAAGTATGGCGGAACCGGCCTGGGCCTAACCATCTCCCGCCGCCTAGTTGAATTGCTGGGCGGTCGAATCTGGGTGGAAAGCGAACCCGGAACAGGCAGTTCATTTCACTTCACCGCCCGCTTAGGCATAGCAGCCGAAGCGAAAGAACCCGGCGACCAACGCGCGCCACAGTCCACATTATCCTTGGCCGGCTGACGAACACCAACCCTCAAACCCGCGATCAGTTAGGATGAAAGCAAGGTAAGAAATATGCCAGCTCTCGATTGGTCCCAATGTCCCGCCGTGGAAAGCGTCCCCGGCAAAGTTAGCGGCGCCTGGGTGTTCCGTGACACGCGCTTGCCGGTTGCCACGGTCATCGAGAACCTCGAGGATCTGAGCGTCGAAGAAGTAATGGAACAATTCGACGTAACGCGAGAACAGATCGCAGCGGTGCTTGATTTTGTGGCACAGAGCCTCAAGGCGTCTGTCCCGGAACATGCCTCCGCACCCATGGATGCTCATTCTCTTTGACCACGGAGCGCCCCGCGGCCTCGCCCGCGCACTTTCCGGCCATACTGTGATCGCAGCTAAGGCACGAGGGTGGGACAGGCTGACCAACGGCGCTTTGTTGAATGCGGCGGAGGCAGCGGCGGTCGATCTACTCCTCACCACAGACCAGGGAATTCGCTACCAGCAAAATCTTTCAGGCAGGAAGATTGCGATCGTCGTATTGACCGGCACAACGAAATGGCCACGCGTCCGGGCGCAACAAGATCGCATTGCCGAGGTCGTGAACTCGATCAAACCTGGCAGCTATACCGAAGTCGACATACCTTTCAAGTAAGGCCGTCCCTTGCTCTTTCTTGCGTAACTCCAACCAAGGCTCCCACGCTTAAACCGGGCCGATCTGAATCCCGGCTTCTTGACCAAGACTACTCGCTATCTATTTTCACTTGACCAGGATAGGCAGGCCATATAAGCTTTAAAAAACGGGATGAAGCCGTACGACGACCGCATTTATGACGATCCCGTGAAAGTCTATGTGACCGAAGTTTGCGACGTTCCGCCGCTGAGTCGCGCTGAAGAGCTCATTTGCATTGAGCATCTTCGCGCCCGCGATCAGGATTTGGAATTGGCCAGGAAGCGTCTCGTAGAGGCCAACCTGCAGCTCGTCGTGTCAATCGCAGAGCGATATCGAAACGATCGCGTTCACATTCTGGACCTGGTTCAGAAAGGCAATGACGCCTTACTTGACGCGCTTCGGACCTTTATAGATAGTGACGATACCAGCTTTTCAGTTCACGCAGCCCCCCTCATCGAGGGCGCGATTGCAGAAGCCGCAACTTCTTATCCGACTGACGTATAGGGGTCTCGCCCGAAGATCGATAGCCGATTGCCATCTTGCTCCCGGCGTACCCATCCCGCACTAGCATCCCTCCCCGTTTCGTGGGAACATCTTCTATAGCGCAATCTAAAGGAGTTAGAACATGCGAAGAGTGAATCCCATAGGCGCCCTCCTAGCCGCAGCCGCCGTACTCGCCGTCACTCCCTCGCTCGCCCAAACCGCCGGACCCGCCGCCTGGCAGAACGATCTCACTCCCATCGCCGCCAAAGATTGGAATCGTGACCTGGCTGCGCACCTCCTCGAACGCGCCGGCTTCGGCGGCACCCCCGCTGAAATCGACGCGCTTGCCAAACTAACCCCGCAACAAGCCATCGCCCGCCTAGTCCGCTACCAAGGCACCGACATCAGCCATTTGCCGCCCTTCGACGAATCCGGCATCCATGACCCCGGCCTCGAACCCTTCCCGCCCAGCCGCCCCGCCGTCACCGATCTCGCGAAAAAGAACGGCGAAGCCCTCGGCATCAAGGTCAAGCCCACCGGCAACCGCCGCCTCCAACCCATCGTCGACGAATTTTTCTACTGGCTGCGCGCCAGCGTGCTCGAAACCAACCGCGTGGCCTATTGGTGGGCCAACCGCATGCTGACCAGCCCGCGCCCGCTTCAGGAAAAGATGGCGCTCTTCTGGCACGGCCATTACGCCGTCAATGAGCCCAAGGTGCGCGACTACCGCAAGCTCCTCGCTGAATTGCAGCTTTACGAAAACCACGGCACCGGCAATTTCCGTGACCTCATGGTTGCGATGGCCGAGGATCCCGGCATGCTCACCTTCCTCGACGCCGGTGTCAACGTCAAAGGCGCGCCCAACGAAAATTTCGCCCGCGAAATCATGGAAATGTTCACCATGGGCGTCGGCCACTACTCTGAAAAGGACATCCGCGAAGCCGCCCGCGCCTTCACCGGCTGGAATTACGTGGATCTGAAATTCGTAGTCAATAAAGATCAGCACGACGACGGCGTGAAGACCTTCCTCGGTAAGACCGGCAATTTCGATGGCGTCCAAATCATCGACATCATCATGCAGCAGCCCGTGACCGCGGATTACATCGCTGGCAAGCTGTACCGCTTCTTTGTCCGCCAGGACCTCTCGCCCGAACTGCAAAAGAAACTAGGTGCAGTCCTGCGCGATTCCCATTACGAAATCGCCCCGCTGCTCGAAACTATGTTCCTGTCGCGGGATTTCTATAGCCCCGCGTCCGTAGGCACGCAAATCAAGAGCCCCGTCGAACTCGCGGTTTCCACTTATAAGAAACTCGGCCTCACAGCCATCCCCGGCGCGCCCGACTTCAACAACGCCACCGCCGCGCTAGGGCCAGCGCCTCTTCTCGCCCCCGACCGTAGCCGGTTGGGCCGGCGGCCGCAGTTGGATCACGCCCGGCCTCTTGCTCGAGCGCGGCAACTTCGCGCGCGACGTCCTCTTCCCCGACATCAACTTCGTCGCGCCCGATCGTGTCGCCGCCAGTGAAGAAGTGCGCCGCGTAGCCGACCGCATCCGCCAAGGCATGGACGTCACCAAGGCCACCATCCCCGATTCGAAGACCGGTGAAATGGCCGAGTCCAACATGGCAGCCGATCGCGATGAAGACTTCAACACCCGCTACGGCAGCTTCCGCGGCTCGCAGTTGGCGCTCGAACGTGTGAAGCCCATCCCGCGGGACACCGCCCAAGTGCATCTCGCGAAAATGGTGCTCGCCGAGAATCCCAAGACCACCAAACAAGTAGTCGATTACCTGATCGCCCGCTTCATGCGCGTCCCGCCCAGCGATGCCGTCCGCCGTGAGCTAGTAGCTTTTCTCGATCACGAACTAGGCACCTCCGACATCGCCGCCGCCAGCACGTATCTGGAAGAACCGCTGCGCTTGGTTTTGCATTTAATAATGAGCCAGCCCGAGTATCAATTAAGTTAAGAGGGAACTATGAAACTCAATCGTCGAGACGTTCTCCGCACCGGCATCACCGGCCTCAGCATGGCCGCGAGCACAGCACTGCGCGTCGGAGTCTTCGGCCGCGCCGCCGCCGCCCTGGCAGCCGATGCCGAATCCAATGGCAAGATCCTGGTTGTCCTCGAACTCTCCGGCGGCAACGACGGCCTCAACACCCTGGTTCCCTACGGCGACGACGCCTATTACAAGCACCGTCCCAAAATCGGCCTAGCGAAGAAGAGCGTACGCCCCATCGACGACCACTTTGGGTTCAATCGCGGCATGGTCGGCTTCGAGCGCCTCTACAAAGATGGCAAACTCGCCGTCGTCCACGGCTGCGGCTACGACAACCCGTCGTTCTCGCATTTCTCGTCGATGGCCTACTGGCACACCGCCGCCCCCAACAGCGGCGAGCAATACGGTTGGGTGGGACGCCTGGCCGACACCATCGCCCCCGAAGCTCCCCCGAATTTCCTGGTCAACATCGACTCCCACCAGTCCCTGGCAGTGCGCAGCCGCCGCCACGTCCCGGTAGTCTTCGACGATCCCAACAAGTTCACCCGCGATAGCTTCTACGACGAAACCGAACTTCTGAAGTCCGCGCCCGACGCCGGAAAAGTAACCAACCCGTCGCGCCAGTTTCTGCTGGACACCGCCCGCAGCGCCAAAGACGCCTCGACACTAGTGCAAGAAGCCTGGGCAAAATATCACTCGCCAGTCGACTACGGAATCGTAGGCCTGGATCTCCCGAAGGTCGCCGCGCTAATCGAAGCCGGCATGCCCACGCGCCTCTACTACACCGCGTACCGCAACAACGCCTTCGATACACACGTATTCCAAAACGACGTCCACCAGCGCCTGCTAACCTACGCGTCCGACGCCCTATCAGCGTTCCTGCAAGACCTCAAACGAATCGGCCGCGCCGACGACGTAGTCGTGATGGCGTTCTCCGAATTCGGCCGCCGCGTTCCTGAAAACGTCAGCCTAGGTACCGATCACGGCTCCGCCAACCTGATGTTCGTAGCCGGCAATAAGGTCAAGGGAGGCCAGTACGGCGTTCCTCCCAGCCTGACCAAACTAGACGAAGGCGACAACCTGATCCACACCACCGATTTCCGCCGCGTCTACGCGACCATGATCTCGGGTTGGCTAGGCCACCGCGATACGCAGCGAACTCCTGAACGGCGACTTCCAACCCTTCGAGATGTTGTTAAGTAGGGCGGGCCTCCGGCCCGCGTAGGACGTCCACGTCCTACTCATCGCCTTAGGCGGGTATTTCTCGATCGCCTTCCTCACCATCGCGTCCAGCTTGCCCTCAATTTTCGTGGCATCACTCTTCTCCTCACTAGCAATCCCACGCCACACCAACGACCGGGTACTCGGATCCCGCAGATCAATTACCAAAGTCCCTTCCGTATAAGGCACCCGAACCACACGCGTCCCCAACCCCCGCCACCCCGCCGGATACGATTCCAGCTCCGCCTTCCGCGCCGAACCAAACCGGTACCGGACATTCAGATCCGCCTTCCCCGTAGTAACCTCCAACCCCCGAGCCGACAAATCCCGCACAATATCATTCTCGATTTGCTTTTTTACCAGCTCACTATTCAGCGCCGGATTCCTGCTATTCAACTGCCCATCGCGAATCGCAAAAGTTTTGTACCTCGTGAAATCCGCCGCCTGATCGAATTCGATCGTGACCTTCTGGCCGAACGCAGCCGCCACGCCCAGCAAACTTAAAACGAGGGTTTTTTTCATTCCCACATTCTACATTTGCACGCCCCTTGCATCCACCCCTTCACGGTTCTAAATTATTGAACAATGCTGTCCACCCGCATCCTCTATATTTCGCTGCTGCTGCCCATCGTTTCCTTTTCGCAAGACGTCGTGCGTCAATGGCTACCCATGTCTGTAGGAGACCGCTGGGTCTACGACGTGGAAGCGCGCAGTGGGAGCCGCGTCCATCCCGACGTCGAACATTGGGTCCGCGAAGAAACCACGGTCGCCGTCGAAAAACTGCCCGAGGGAACTTTGCTGCGCCAGAAAGTTCGGCTTCTCGACAACACAGCGTCTCCTTTGCGGCCGCGGGGTCCCGATGAATCCGCCATCCTCATCCACGGCGCCTGCATTTACAATTTGAGTCGGAGCCATCATGGCTGGGGTTGGGACCCCGCCCAACACCAGCTCAGCGCCCAGTTCCGCGAATATTTAAATCGCGGCGAAGCGCTGCCCAGCGTCTGCTTGCCTTTGCATCGCGGCCAAACGTGGGGCGATCCCAAAAAAGGCCGCGATCTATGGACCGTAGCCGGGATGGGCCCCAAAAGTCAGGACGATCCGCTTCCTGCCCGAGCAGAAGCGTGGCGGCTCGAAGCGAACTTAGCCTCCGGCGATGACGACTACGTGTGGTTCCGCAAAGGCGTCGGCATAAGCGCGGAACGCACCTATCACAACGGCACCTACGACGATGTCCGCGTCCGCCTCCTGCGTTTTGAACCCGCCCGTTAGCGCCCGCCCGCCGGCGCCGGAGGATTGATCACCGCGCCGTCCCAGTGCTCCACCAGCTTCCCGTTCTTCACGCGAAAACTGTCGAAGGTGAACACTTCATAAAACTTGCCCGGCTCCGCCGTCGGATCCTGGCGATAGTTCTTATGAATCGTGGTCACAATATCGCACTCCGCCGTGACCACTTCCAACTGGTTCCCCGGAGGCGGCGGCGGTCCCGTTGCCGGCCCACGCCCTCCGCGCCCGGCCTGATTCAGGAAGGTAGTCTTGAATTCCTCGTAATCGGTGACCTTATTGTCCTCGGCACGTTTCTTAAACGCCGGATTATGCTGCTTATAACTCGGATCGGCCAGCGCCACCCGGTCCGCTCCCGTCGAGCTGAAGAACGCCAGCGCCACTTTCTTGTTCGCCTCCAGTTGCGCCGGAGTCGCTGTGCACCCGGGCGTTGGATTGGCCTGTTGTGCCATAACCGGCACGCCAGCCAGCAACGTCACCACCAACCAAACTCTCTGGATCTTCATGATCTCCCCTTTATTCAAACTGCTTTCGCCCGACGCCCATCATGTCCGGTATATCCAGCTTGGGATTGAATCCAACCTCAAAATACCCGATCATCATTTCTTCCCAACTCTGATCGCCCCAGCGAACTTCCTTCCGCGGGTCGGGATTGAACTTATTGTTAGGAGAGTTGTCGAACCCCGCCGATACTTCGAGGCGCGTCCCCTTCGGCAGCAGCTTCGGCCGGTCGAGCACGAACTCCAGTTGCCAGTTGAAGCTGTACTGCGGTACGCGCAGCAAGATCTCCTTTTCACCGGTGGGATAAACCGCGCGGAACTCCATCCACTTGCCGCGCAGATGCATGTGCGGCTTCAGCGATACCAGTTCAGTATCGGTCTGCAAAGTAGTCGACGCCTCCACCCGGTAATCGTCCGCTCCCGGCGGAATCGCAAAGGTGGTATTGGCCGCCAGGATCCGCGCCACGCGTTTCTCCGGAGTCTGTTTCGCAAACACAAACCCGATTTTCGACCGGTCCGTCCCCGCCGTTCCATTCGACGTGTAGTGCATCTGAAAAACAATGTCCGAACCGGCTGGAATCAACTTCGCCTGATCTGACTTCAGCACTACCGTTTGTTTCCCAGGCGTGAAACCCGCCACGTTTTCGTCCAGCAGCGGCGCCCCGGCCGACGAGCTGAATTTCTGTTCGTCCGGTACAAACGGTACTCCCACTGGATACTTGCGCAGCCACGGCGAGCCCGCCCGCCGAATGTAAACATTCGCGTGATGCACCACCGCGCGATTGCCCGGCCGCACTTCCATCTCCTGCACCCAGCGGTCTTCCGTGAAGCCCGTCGGCACGATCATGTAGGTGTATTCCACCGTCCCCTTCGCCGGCACGGCAACGTCGGTGGGCATTTCCACCACCAAATCGGGCTTCGGAATGTTCCAGCCTTCCATCCACCGCACCGGCGCAGGGCGGTCCTTCGCGTCACCCTCCGGAGCGCCCGCATCGGCCCACGCCGCCAGCGTATTCACTTCCGCCTGGCTCAAGCTGCGGTCGTTGGAAAAATGTCCGTACTGCGGATCGGCAAACCACGGCGGCATTTTCTTGCTGAGCACCGCCGCCTTGATGGCTTTCGCCCAAGGCCGCGTGCCTTCATAGGTCAACAGCGCCATGGGACCGATCTCGCCTGGCCGGTGGCACGTCTGGCAATTCCTCTGCAACACCGGCAGCACGTCTTTATTAAAAGTGACCGGGGCCGTCGAAACATCCGCCGCCATCGCCACGGTCCCCAGCGTCAGAATCCCAAAGTAAAAGCGCAGCATAAGCCACACCTCCATTGGGATCGAGCGTATCACGATTTATGCTCCGCGAAAAGTGATGATTCCCCAGGGCGGAATATTCTATGATATCCTGCGCCTCATAACTCTTTTATGAAAAATGCCGTGAATTTCCTGCTGCCCGTAATGGGGACCTTAATGGCAATTCTCGCCGCCGGACAAGGAACTCCTTTGTACAGATTGAAGGAACCGTAAAAGGTTCCCATGGAGTCCCAATGAAGGGAATTGTGGTGAGCCTCCCGGATGGCACCGGTTCCGTGTCCAACGGTTTAGGACACTACACACTGCTTGTACCATCCGGTTTTACAGGCACCGTAGGCGTTCACAAGTATACGAATATTACTTCCGATCAGATGAATCAGGACTTCATTTTTGGGCAAACCGCTCAGGGGGCCATCAACTCTAACATTTTCGGCGGGGGCGGTTTCACAATAAGCACGAACAATGGCCAAGTCGTAAGCGCCGGTAGCGGCTATAATTTCGATCATACCAACTGATAGCGTTCTGGCGGTCACTCCGGAAGCTCCCGGCGTCATCTTTAGTCCAACGAATCTGTCTTTTTGTTCCACACCCTACCAAAACGTGACCCCCACTTTCATAGCCAACTCCGGCCTGCAACTTCCGCTCTACACCGCGGGCCCCGTATTCTCCGGATGCTACCTCCCTGACTTTGCGAGTTCGTTTGATGGATCGGCGCCGCACGTCTACGCCTGGGCGCTCTTAAATTCCATCGCAGGCGATCAATTCTACTTTGACTGGTTCGATCCTTCCGGCCTGCTGTGGTTGCATAGCTCAGCCACCTTGGATTTCACCGGGGTTGGCTGCGCCTGGGCTCTTCTGGATACACCGGCCGCGGCCATGCACCCAGGCACGTGGCGGGTGGTGTTTGGCTCCTCAGGTCTGATTCGCGGCCAGAGTACTTTTGCCTTGCAGATTGACCCCTACCTGACGGGCATGATCGAAGGATCCATGGCCCATCTTGCAATCGCCAACGGATGGGAAAGCAATATTCTGCTGATAAATCCTGCCGGTACTCCGTCGAAGGTGCGGCTCCAATTCGGCGATGATAACGGCGCCACATTACCGCTGGCCGGCCCCGGGACCAACGCCACTCTCAACCCCCACGCCACGCTGACGGTCTCTAAAACCGGTCCGGCGGACGCCACTGTGCAGACCGGATCGGCCCGTTTCGACGGCACCGGACACGTCAATGGCTTTATCCGTTTCCGCTACGCCCCCATCGATCAGGAAGCCATTGTTCCCCTTGAAACCCGCGCCGCGGATTCCTATGTACTGGCCTACGACAGCACCAAAGGCATCGCCACCGGAGTCGCCGTGGCAAATCTCGCGGCATTGCCCGCTACCATTCCCGTGATTATTCGCGACGACACCGGCCTCACTATTGGTACGGGTTCTTTGACGATTCCGGCGACGGGACACACCGCATTCGTTCTAAGCGATAAGTTCCCGGCAACGGTGAACACCACGGGCACTGTCGAATTTCAAGCGCCGCAAGATCGCCGCATCAGCCTGATCGGAATTCGTTTCCCGCCCGGCGGGCGATTCACCACCATTCCCGTGGTTGCCAGCAATGACGTCGGCGGCGGATCGATGTCGCATCTTACAGTGGGCGATGGCTGGACCACCACCGTCGAATTGATCAACTTCGGAGCAGCCTTTGCGGATGCGCACCTGAAATTCTTCGATGATGCCGGCAACACCCTGCCGCTTCCCCTGACTTTTGGAGGGAATTCCACCACCGCGTCTTCGGTGGACCAAACGCTGGCTCCCCACGCACACCTGGTGGTGCAAAGCAATGCGCAGCCCGGCGCGCCATTACAGGTGGGTTCCGCCCAATTGACCACCAACGGAAAGGTCAGCGGGTTTATTCGATTCCGCTACGGGCCGCGCGATCAGGAAGCGATTGTGCCCATCGAGTCCCGCAACGACGGTTCCTATATTTTGGCCTACGACAACACTGGCAGCGTGGCGACAGGGGTGGCCGTGTCGAATCAGGGCCCCTCGACGGTCAATATTAATGCCGTAGTCCGCGACAATACCGGCGCGACAATCACAACCGGCGTGGTGCATGTTCCAGCCAACGGGCACAGCGCATTCGTGCTGGCCGCTCAGTTTCCCGCCAGCGCAAACACGAGCGGAACCGTGGAATTTTTGACGCCCGCCAGCGGACCGATCAGTGTCCTGGGGATACGCTTCCCGGCGTCCGGCGAGTTTTCAACAATTCCCGTCGTGGCTCCTTAGCCTTCTATGCTGTCGTCTTGTTGCGGCGCGCTCGCCAAGCGATTGCCAGCAGCCCGATCGTCAAGAGGGCGAGCGGCGCGCCTAGCAACACTATGGCGCCGGCGTCCACCGGACCCTTCATCATGCCCGCGAGGCCCAGCATCAGCACCACGCCGCCCGCCGCGCCAGGAATCACTTTGCAAGGCCAGATGAACTCGGCGTAGATGCCGCACAGTCCCGCCGCCACCAGCAGCATGTCGCGCATATCTTCAGCTTACCGTTACTCTTAAGAGGAGTGCTGTATAATCGCATCCTAGTCCGCGCCACCAATTGGCTAGGTGACGCCGTCATGTCCCTGCCCGCCCTGCGCGCGCTGCGCCAGCGTTTTCCGCAAGCCGAAATCGTAATTCTGGCGAAACCTTGGGTGGCCGACCTGTATCGTCGCGAGCCGCTCTGTGACCGCATGATCCCCTACACACCCAAAACGTTCCGCGAAAAGTGGGCCGCCGGACGCGCGCTCGCCCGCGAGAACTTCGATTGCGCCATTCTTTTACAGAACGCTTTCGAAGCCGCCGCGGTTGCTTACGCCGCTGGCATTCCCGAGCGTATCGGCTATTCTCGCGACGGCCGCGGCTTGCTGCTGACCCGCGCCATCCCGGTGCCGCGCCGGGGCGAAATTCCGCGCCACGAGCGCTTCTACTATTTGGAACTCCTGCACCGTGCCGGCATTCTCGATACGCTGCCCGAAAACGACCGCATCCGCCTGGATGGCGCTCCCCAAGCGCGCGCCGCCGGCCTAACGCGATTTCAGGAACTCGGCATGGGCGGGACGATTGTGGGTATGAGTCCCGGCGCAGCCTACGGGACGGCCAAGCGCTGGCTGCCGGAACGCTTTGCCGAGGCCGCCACCAGCGTCGCACGCAAGTTGGGAGCGGCGGTAGCAATCTTTGGCTCGAAAGACGAGCGCGAATTGTGCAACGCCATCGCCGCGGCGATCCCGCTTCCGGTCCACAATTTCGCCGGCGAAACCACGCTCACGCAATACATCGATCTGGCCGCAGCCTGCCGCTTGTACCTGACGAACGATTCCGGCGGCATGCACGTCGCATCGGCGCTCGGCATTCCCACGGTGGCCATTTTCGGCGCAACCGACGATCTCGGCACCGGCCCCACCGGCCCCTTGGCGCGCGTAGTCCGCGAACCGGTCGATTGCAGCCCGTGCCTAAAACGCGAATGCCCCATCGACCACCGCTGCATGACCCGCGTCAGCGCCGACCGCGTAGCAGGCGTCGCCCTAGAACTAATAAATAGGGACGGAGCCTTGATGCGCAGGTGCTGCTTGATCCACTTGCAGAATACCTCGATGGTCCAACGGCTCTCGGTATCAGCTGTCGCGATGGTCAGCGCCTGCAGCAGGAAGTTGTTGGTGAGGAAGGTAAACCGTTTGTCCGTAGGGGCATCGTAATAACGCACACAGCGGAGAGCCAGGGGATAGGTGTGCTGTGTGGTCTGGCCGGTCAGGCGAATGATCTGGTCCGTACGTAGCCCGGTTTGCGGGTCCACCGATCGTGGTACTCCCGCCGGTACTTCGGCGCAGAAATATCCCAATACCTACTGCATTACTCACGATCCCTCGACCCCCAAACCGGGCTGATTATTGTTCCAAAGCGGTACCCGAATAGGAACAGTACACTCAATCACCAACCCGCCCCGTTGTTCTCAATAGGATCCCTTCGGTCGTGATTGAGTGTCCTGTCGCTATTCGGCCCAATCCCGTTTTGGGGCAATAATGAGGCTCCGTCCCTCTTTTTCGTGCTGAAATAGAACCTTGGACACTCGAACGAAGATCATCGATGCGGCCCAGGCCGCCCGCATCGCCCAAGCCGGCGCCACCGTCGTCAGCGGTTATTTCGACCCTATGATCGCTTCCCACGCGGAACACCTCGCCACACTAAAACGAGAAGGCACGCCGCTCCTGGTCCTGGTCGCCACACCGCCCGACGCCATCCTCCCCGCCCTCGCCCGCGCCCAGCTCATCGCCGGGTTATCCGTGGTCGACTACGTCTGCGACGCCCCCGATGGGCTCGCCCCGCAAATCCATCTCGAAGACGAACACACCGAGCTGCTCACAAAGCTGATCGATCACGTACACGCCCGGCAGCGAGCCGCGTCCTGAACTCGATGCCGGAATTCCGCATTTTGATCGTCCGCCTCAGTTCCATGGGCGACGTCATCCATACCCTGCCCGCCGCCGCTAGCCTCAAGCACAGCATCCCCAATAGCCGCGTCACTTGGTTGATCCGCCCGCGCTGGGCGCCTCTGCTCGCAGACAATCCTTATCTTGATGAAGTCGTTCCGGTGGAGCGGTCACTCGCAGCCTCCTTCACCCAAGCCCGCCGCCTCCGCGCCCGCCATTTCGATCTCGCCGTCGATTTTCAAGGGCTCATTCAATCCGCCGCGCTGGCCGCCGCCGTCAAGGCCAAACGCCTCGTCGGGTTCGACCGCAAGCGTGTGCGCGAACGCCCCGCTGCCCTCTTCTATTCCAGCGAAATCGAAACCCACGCCGAACATGCCATCGACCGCAACCTGGAACTCGCCGCCGGTGCAGGCGCCACGCATCTTCTGCGCACGTTCCCTTTGCCTGCCGGCACGCCCGAGGGCACGCTCCCGGACGGCAAGTTCATCCTAACCAGTCCCCTCGCCGGTTGGGGCGCCAAGCAGTGGCCGCTAGAATATTGGTCGCAATTGGCCGCTCTCCTCGATCTCCCTCTGGTAGTCAACGGACCGCCCGACGCCGCCCCGGTACTCGAACAGATTCGCGGCGCACACGTGCATCTTTCCGGACTCCCCGGTCTCATCGACGCCACCCGCCGCGCGCAAGCCGTCATTGGCGTCGATAGCGGACCCCTCCACTTAGCAGCAGCTCTCGCGAAACCCGGCGTCGCCCTCTTCGGACCAACTAACCCCGCGCGCCACGGCCCCTACGGCGGCACCATGCGCACGCTGCGCATTCCCGATGCCGTCGACGATTATTCCCGCCGCACCACGCCGCATGCGAGCATGCTGGCGATCTCGCCGCGCATGGTAGCCGGCGCTCTGGCCGAAGTTCTCGCAGGGGCAGGTTGCCCGGCGTGACCTTCTCGAAACCCTACGCGGACACGGTCGCAAAGCTGCGAGTGCCCTGCGGATTCGTACTGGTCGCAGCGTTCCTGTGGCTCTCCTCCCCCACGCTTGCATCGCTAGCCGCCGGCCTCCCAGTTGCCTTCCTTGGTCTCGCGCTGCGCGCCTGGGCCGCTGGACATCTGGAAAAAGACAGCACCCTGATCGACAGCGGCCCCTACGCCTGGGTCCGCAATCCGCTGTATCTCGGCTCGCTCACTGCAGCCGCCGGATTCGCCATCGCCGCGCTCCGCTGGGAACTCGCAGTCTTATTCGCCGCTGTATTTGTGTTGATTTATTTGCCGGTGGTAGATCTCGAAGAACAGCACCTGGCGCGCCTGTTCCCCGCCTACTCCGCCTACACCCGACGCGTGCCGCAATTGCTCCCGCGTCCACCGCGCGAAAAATCGTCCAAACATTTCCGTTGGAGTTTGTACCGCCACAACCGCGAATACCAGGCAGGGTTGGGGTTTTTAGCTGCGGTTGGGTTGCTGCTGTGGAAGGCGCTCAGTTAGCCGGCACGATCTCGACCGCTGCCCTCAGGTCCTGCCAGTCCGGCACCTTCACTGTCCGCGCCGTTGTCTGGATCGCGCTAGTCATGTCTTTCGATTGGAACGGCCCCAGGTTCGGTGCCGCGAATTGGAAGCTGCACAGCGCCGGCTGCCCGGCCTTGGCGTCGGCCGCGTACAGAGTCACGTTCACATTCACGCCGCTGACGCGCGAGGGCGTGTGATTCACCACCAGGTATTGAATCTCCGATTTCTTCGCCGGATCCGTTTGAATGCGGAAGCCTGTCACCTCCAGCGGTGAAGGAGCCGGGACCGAGCTGTTGCTAGACACCACCGGAGCGGGCGCGGCCGCGGCCGTTTCGGCTACCGCAGCCTGTTTGCCTTCGGCGGCGGGCCGCACGAATGACATCACGCTGGTAAAACCCGCGCCCAGCAGCGTTCCTATAATCAAGGCGCTCGCCATCCATCCCGGAATGAGGCGCTTTTTTATGCGCAGCAAGCCGGGCGGGATCGCGCTGAGCTCGCGGTCCGCGAACGTTACCAGGCGCCGCGTGAGCATCGGGCCCGGAAGTGTCGTCCGAGGTGCGCAATCTCTCTTGAGAATCTGCGTATCCGGAATCGCCCACTGCAGCGGCTTGCCCGCTAGCGGCGAATAGTTCCCCAACGGCGCCAGCGGCGGCGCCAGATCCAACGGCAGCGTGTTCAGCTGCAGTGCATGAAACGGAGGCGTGGGCAAAGCCAACAGCTTCGCGCCCAACGGTGACGATGCCACCGGTGGATGGGACTTGAGCGGCAGCCGCGTCGGTGTAGTCAGCAGCGGTGGTTCGAAGGCCGCCCGCACGCGCTGCAATGGCGCGAGCGGAGCATTGGCCTTAGTCCCAGCCGGCTGTAGTTCCGAAATAAAAGCACGCAGCGACGCGGGGACTCTGGGCAGCGCCCGCATCGGCATCGGCAGCGGCTGGCGCGAGGGCGGCGGCTCCGGCTCCATCGAATCCAGCATGGCTGAAAACTGATCCAACGGATGGCCGCCGCCCTCGAGCGTGCCGAATTGCGGCAGTGCATCGAAGGATTCTGTGTCCGCCGCCCGCTTGGAATTCCGAGCCGCCGGCGGCGACACCGCCTCGACGCGGGCAGCGAGCGCGGGGGGCACCTCGCTGCCAGCGTGCTGCGGCAGGCGGACCGGGTCCGCTCCTTCCGGTCGCGGTTCCGTGCGGGGAGTATTCGCGGGGGGCGGCGCTAGGTCCAAAGCGCGCGCGGGCGCTTCCACTTCACCCGCGAGCGCATTTTCCACTGTGGCTGCCGACGGATCGCAAGCTGGGCACTCCCGTACCGTGGGAGCGATTTCCCGGCCACACTCCGGGCAGATCCAATGGAACATGCATCTAATTTACACGCATCTTCTATTTATGCCCGTCAGTCAACCACCCTACACGGCACCCCTAGGAACCTTACACCGAGGTAAGATTCCGTCTCAGGGAATTCGTCAGGAAATCGTCCCTTTGCGCCGGTACCAGCGTGCCGCCAGATACAGCAGGGCCACCGCGGCTACTAAGGCGGAGGCGTAGAGCAGGTAACGGTTCACCAGCTCCGCCACCGGCCGCCACTGCTCGCCCAGGAAATAGCCCAACGTCAGAAACACCGCCACCCAGGTGGCCGCGCCCGACCACGCGAAGAGGGCGAAGGCGTGGAATTCGAGCTTCGATGCGCCTGCGATAACCGCCGTAAAATGCCGCACGCCGGCGATGTAATACCCGCCAAACAATGCCCAATGGCCGCTATGTTCGAACCAGCCATGGATACGTGCCAACTTCCGGTCATTTACGTGTAAATACTTGCCGAAGCGGTGCACTACGCCCAGTCCCGCCGTCCGCCCGATGATATAACTGACGGTGATTCCGCAGCAGCTCCCCGCCAGCGCTGCGAAATACGTTTCGACCGGGCTCAGCTTGCCTTTGAAGATTAGATACCCGCAGAAGACCAGCAGCGTTTCGTCAGGGATCGGCAGGCCTACAATGCCGAAGATGAGGAGTCCGAACAGTGCCCCGTAGCCGTACGTCGCAACCCACCCAAAGACCGCCTCCATCTGCTCCACGATAGCGCAGTGCTAAGGTGGGCCCAACTCTTTCTGGTGCGGCCGCATCGCGCGCGGCGCTGCCGCGGCGGCGGGGGGCCGCAGGAATTCGAGGAAGCGCCGTTTTGTCGAATCCGCTTTCACCGCCGGCTGGTCCATCAATTGCGCCGCGAAATCCGCGAAGCTTTTGCCCAACTCGGAATCGGGCTCCAGCAGCTTTCCGGTTTCGACGGCGCGATTCACCGCCTGGTAATCGTTGGCAAACACACGCACCACCGGCACTCCCAGCAGATCCTCCACTTGGTTCTTTCGAAAACAGCGGATGCTTGTGCATGCGATTGAGCACGACAGCGATGCGCGCGCTCAGGCCCTGCTCCTTGAGGAACATCATCTTTTCTCGAGCCAGATGCAGCGACGGGATCTCCCCGGTGCATACCAGCAGAATGCGTTTGGACTCCTGCATCAATTCCAGCGAATACTTTTCCAGATTCCCCGACAGATCGAAGCACAGCACCTGATAGGTGCGGCGCATAAACGCCATCAGACTGCTGATCTGCGTGGCCTCAATCCGGTAGTTCGGATTCAAACGGCCGGCATGCAGCACATCCATTCCCTGAATGGTAGTAACCAGCTGGGGCCATAG
Source organism: Bryobacterales bacterium (assembly GCA_963760575.1). Classification (GTDB taxonomy): domain Bacteria; phylum Acidobacteriota; class Terriglobia; order Bryobacterales; family Bryobacteraceae; genus Palsa-187. Next base: position 78,071 of record CAVXEM010000017.1, on the reverse strand, counting down.
GTTTTCATCCACGTCCGCGGCGCGCTCCAGCGCGTCCGGCACCGAAAATTCATTGGTCAGTTTCAGCATGAAGCGCAGCATCCCGGAGCTCAAATCGAAATCGGAAAGCAGCACGTGCGTGTTCGGCCGCCGCGCCAAAGCCGCACTCACGTTGGCCGCGATGGTCGACGTCCCCACACCCGCCTTCGAAGGCAGAAAAGTAAAAATCTGATTTGTCGATTGGTACACCGCCGGCCGCTTGTCGAGCTGGGCCTTGATGCTGGCCAGGGTCTCGATCACTGTCCGCGCTTCAAACGGCTCCGCCAGGAATTCGCGGACCCCCGCCCGCATGGTCTCGCGCAGCACCGCCGGATCCAGTTTCTTGTCGAAACCCACGATCTGCAGGGGACTGCCCTCCACCTCCAAAATAGGGATGATTTCCAGACCCTTCTTCAGATTCCCGAAGTCCAGAAACAGAATGTCAGCCGCCAGCGCCCGCACCGTGCGGATCAGTTCGACGCCGCTCGGGTAATGGTCGAGCGTGCGGGCAATTTCCACGTGCCCGCTGGCTTCGAGCGCCGCCGTGAGTTTTTGCCCGATCTCCACGTCCGGCGAAATGAGGATGCTGCGATACACCAATCCAGGGCTCCTTTGCTGCTCAAGAACCGTATCGGCGGCGATCGGCAGGCCCACCCAAGGAAATCCCCTAGGCGAATTCTAAGGTGTTCGGCTTAAAGCCGCAAAGGCCCCGCGTGAGGTCCGCTGCTAAACGCGGCCGCGGGATCGTCCGGTTTCTTCTTGCCCCAGGTCCAGTACAACCCCAGGTAGCCATAGTTTTCACTGGGACCCAGCACGCTGTGGCCGTAGCAGAAGAGTAATTGAAAGCCGGGATCGCGGAATTTGTAATAGCCACCCACATCTATCGTCGTCGCCGGCCTGGGCAGCGGCGATCCCTCTCCCTCCGGCCCGTGATAAAAGACTTCCGTTCCGAGCGTCACTTTTTTGCCCAGATCGCGCTGCACTAACCATCCCGCAAACGGATAGTTGCGAAAGCCGGGCGTGTTCACCAGCGTCACTCCGCCACCGCCATAGGTGGTCCACGGGCCGAAACTTTTTTGGACCCACAGCGGTACTTTGTACCATATCTTCCCCAGTCCCAACCCTTTGTCGAAGCTGCCGGTGGGCAACTCGAACATGACGAAGGTGCCGATCATCGGCCGGTGCTTGCCTTCCTGCACAAATCTGTACTTGATTCCGAGTTCCATATCGCCCAGGCCGAATGCTTTGGTCTCGCCGGCGGGAAAAACTCCAGCGCCCGGAAGGATGATGTGCAGATGAACGTTGGGCAGCGCTCCCCAATTAAACTCGAAGCCCGGCGTTACCGTGTCGGTCTCAATGGCCGTGCTGTCCGTCGCCGCGAAGGTGTAGAACTCATAATTCTGAAAATCAATCGGCTGAGGATCGTCCGTCTGAAACGGCGGCCCGGCGAGCGCCATGGTAGAGACCAATACCAGCGCGGATAAAACCGCAAAGTTCGCTTTCCTCAAAACTGCAGTACTTGCTTTCTGACCGCGGCTTTGCGCCGTAAACACCGCACAACATGCCAACGTCGGAAGAACTGCCGCTCGATTGATCCTAGAGTCCATTTGCGCTCACAATTTTAGCTGATTGTGCAGAGGGTTTTGCCTTCCAGATATAATTAATCCCAGTGGATATCTACGATGAAATCGTGCGTCTTCGCCGCCTGGGCCAGAAGTGCGCCGTAGCCACCATCGTACAGGTGAACGGCTCCATCCCCAGCTATGAAAGCGCCAAGCTTCTAGTGCGCGAGGACGGCTCCATGCTCGGCACCGTCGGCGGCGGCTGCGTCGAAGCCGAGGTCTGGACCGCCGCCCGCGAAGTCATCGAAACCGATAAACCCAAGCACCTCAACTTCAGCCTGGGCGAGGACGCCGCCTACGACAACGGCCTGATCTGCGGCGGCCAGTTGAACATTTTTGTCGAGCCCGTAACGCCCCAGCCGCGCGCCTTCATCTTCGGCGGCGGCCACGTTTCGAAGAGCCTGTCGAAGGTCGCGAATCTGGCCGGCTTCGCCACCGTGATCGTCGACGACCGCGAAGCCTTCGCCAACAAAGAGCGCTTCCCCGAAGCCGACGAAGTCTTCGCCGGCGAATACGAAAGTGTCTTCCCCAAGCTGCCCATTACTTCCACCAGCTACATCATCATCGTCACCCGCGGTCATCGTGACGACATGCGCGTGCTGCGCTGGGCCGTCGAGACGCCCGCGAAATACGTCGCCATGATCGGCAGCAAGCGCAAGACCATCGCCGTCGTGAAGGAACTCGAAAAAGAGGGCCTGCCGCGCCATCTGTTCGAGAAAATCTTCGCGCCCATGGGCCTCGAGATCGGCGCGGAGACCCCCGAAGAGATCGCGATTTCAGTAGTGGCCGAAATGATCGCCATGCGCCGCACGCCCAACGTGGACTGGCGCTCGGTTTCGAAATCGGTTTTCGCCCACGATAATCTGCGGGCGCTATTGAAGTGATCGCCGGCATTATCCTGGCCGCCGGAGCGTCCAGCCGGATGGGAAGCCCCAAGGCCCTGCTCGATTATCGCGGCGAAACTTTTATTCAAAGACTAGTGCGCGTACTGTCGGCGGTGTGCGACCCCGTGATCGTCGTGCTGGGCTATCATGCCGATGCTCTGCGCCCCGCCGTTCCTAACGCCACCATCGTGGTCAACCCGGCGCCCGAGCGTGGCCAGTTGAGCTCCCTGCAAACCGGACTCGCAGCCCTCCCGCCCGATGCCGAAGGGTTCTTGTTCACACCGGTCGACTCGCCCGCAGTCGAGGTCGCAACCATCGAACGCCTCGCAGCCGAATTCCAGCGTCGCAACCCTAAAACGTTATTGGTGATCCCGCGTTTCAAGGCCCAGCGCGGCCATCCGGTTTTTGCTGCTCGCGCCATCGCCGATGAATTGAGCGCATTGCCGCCCACTGGGCAAGCGCGGGACGTGATTCATGGCCACGTGTCAGACACTTTATATATAGATGTCGACGACCCCGGAATCCTGATCGACGTCGACGACCGCGAAGCCTACCGCCGCCTCTCCGAGGCCGCCCGATGACACCAAGCATGCGACGCGGCATTCGCATCGGCATCATCGCGGTAGTGGCGGTCGCCGCCCTCGGCATCGCAGTCCCCTACGCCCCCGTTGATTTCCTGAAAGCTCCGCTAGAACGCGCCCTCGCCCGCAGCCTCGGCAGAAAAGTGGAAGTCGATGCCGTTTCGCTCACCCTCTTCTCCGGCCCCGGAGCGTCCCTCGACGGCGTAACCATTCACGACGATGCCCGCGCCGGAATCGAACCCTTTGCCTACGCCAACACCCTCGACGCGCGCATCAGTCTGCTGGCACTCTTGCGCGGCCGCCTCGAATTTTCCAGCCTCCATCTGAACGACGCCACTTTCAACTTGGTCAAGCCCACCGACGCCCCCTGGAATTTTCAGATGCTGCTGAATCAAACCCTCCCCGCGGCTGCTTCCCTGCCCACCATCAAAGTGCGCGGCGGACGCGTCAACTTCAAGTTCGCGCAAACCAAGTCCGTCCTGTATTTCGACGACACCGACCTCGACGTTTCACCCGGCTACGGCGGCGAAGTCGATCTGCGATTTTCCGGAGTCCCCGCGCGCACCGATCAATCTGCGCAGAACTTCGGACACTTCTACGTGCGCGGCACCGTCGCCCCTTCGCTCAACCTCAGAGTCGAACTCGAACCCAGCGCCCTCGATGCCGTAGGGCGCCTCTTCGACAGCAGCAGCGGAGTACTCAAAGGCGTCGTCGCCCTCGATGCGCAGCTTTCCGGATCGCCCTCGGCACTCGACGTCAAAGGAATTCTGCAACTCGAGGGCGCCGGTGAGTGGCGCGTGGGCTACAAGGGCACCCTCAACCTGGCGGCCCAGACTCTGGAACTGGATTCCACCTCGCCCCCCGGCCTGAACACACGCGTGCACGTGCTCACGCGCGACTTGCTGACGACGCCGCAATGGGAAGTCTCCGCGGATTTCTTAGACGCCTCACTAGGTTCCGCGGTCGACATGGCGCGCAAGCTGGGCGCACCCTTGCCTGAGAAAATGACCGCCGAAGGCATAGTAACTGGCACCGCGCGCTATCGCAATACCGAAGGTCTGGGCGGAAACCTGGAAGTGCGTGATGCCGCATTGACGGTGCCCGACGCAGCTCCTCTGAAAATCGCCACCGCCACGGTTTTTCTAAAAGACAAAACCATCGTAGCCGGCCCCAATACCGTTCAAATCGGTGAGCAGGCAGCGGCCGACGTCGCAGCCACCTACCAAGCCGGCGACGGCGGTGGAACGGAACTGAAGATCACCACGCGCCGCATGAACATTGCCGATTTGCATGCCCTCGGCGTCGTAGTCCCGCTGCTAGATCGCGTCACGGAGGGCGCCTGGCGCGGGACCCTAACGTACCAAAAGCCGGTCTCATCCGCAGGTAATTGGTCCGGCGACTTCGAAGTGCAGAACACCAGCCTAGCTGTCGACGGCATCGCCGATCCCGTGCATGTTCAGTCAGCGGCAGTGACCGTCAACCCGCAGCAAGTATCGGTGACGCGCCTCCGCGCCAAGGCGGGTGACGTCGCCTTCACCGGCGAATATCGTTGGAGCGCGGACTCGTCCCAGCCCCAGCGCTTCCGCCTGCAAATTCCCGAAGCCAGCGCGCTCGAAATCGAGCGCCTGTTTCAACCCACCACCTCCCGCGAAGGCGGCTTGATCGCGCGCACCCTGCGTCTAGGCGCCGCCGGCGCCACCCCCGAGTGGCTCACCCAACGCAATGTCGAAGGCACCGTTTCAATCCAGTCATTGACGGTGGCCGATACACGCTTGAGCGTAAACGCGGCCCGAGTGTCCTGGAATGGCGACACCGTGAAAGTTTCCGGCATCCAAGGCAAAGTCTCCGACGCCGCGCTAGCCGGCGATCTGCAGGCGGATCTATCGGGACGCGCCCCAGCCTACCGCTTCGACGGGAAGCTAGAAGACGTAGCCTACAAAGGCGGCAAACTCGATTTCACCGGCAAGGTAACGGCGGCCGGCACCGGCGCAGCGTTGCTAGCCAGCGTGAAAGCCGAAGGAACTCTGCGCGGCCGCGCCGTAGCCTTTTCCCCGGAAGCCGAATTCCGCCGCGTGTCAGGACGCTTCGCCGTCAGCATGACCCCCGCCGGTCCGAAGTGGAAACTCTCCGCCCTGGAACTGACGCAAGGCAGTGACACCTTCTCCGGTGACGGCGCCACGCAAGCCGACGGCAAGCTAGTGCTCGACCTCCTAAGCGGTGGCCGCCAATTCCACTACCCGTAGTTTCTTTCTGAGAAGTAGAAATACAAACAGAAATAGAAGTGGGGCGGACCTCCAGGTCCGCAGCCGCCTCGCGTGTCGGGCCGGGGGCCCGCCTCTTCACTAGTGCGCCGAATACTGTGGCTGCGGCGGATTGAGCTGCACTTCAATCGTGCGCTCATCCTCGTTAACATCAAAAGTCTGACCGAACGTCTGGTAGCCCTTAGCGATCACCTGTACCCGAATCTTGCCCTTAGGCATCTCAGGAATCTCAGCCACACCCTGTTGGCTGGACCGCATCTCCCAGGTAGTTCGCACCAGCTTCCCCAACTTCACCACGGACCGTCCTCCGAAACGCACAATCACGTCCGCGCGGGCGACCGGTTTCCCCAGATCGTTCGTTACCACGATCTTCATCGTCGTGAAATCCGCCGCTACCACAGGCAACGATAAAACCACAATCAATAGCAGTTGCCGCATACCCTGCATTATCGCATTACACTGGTACTCAACGCCATGAAACAGCTTGTCATCCTCTCGATTCTCGCAGTCTGCGCCGCCGCCGCTCCCTCCGGCGAAGAAGTCTACAAAGCGCACTGCGCCGCCTGCCACGATCAGAACACCCCGCGCATTCCCCCGCGCGACGCCCTGCGTAAATTGCCCGCCACGCGCATCCTCAAGACCCTGGATTTCGGCTTGATGATGAATATCGCCTATACGCTGAAACGCGACGAACGCGAAGCCGTAGCGAGTTTCCTGGGAGTAGCAGCGAGCGAAGCGCCGCCTCTAGCGAACGCCTGCCCCGCCGGCAAAACTCCCATCTCCGCCTCCGGCGCCAGCAACTGGAATGGCTGGAGCCCCACCCTCGACAACGCCCGCTACGTCCCCACCGAAAAAGCCGGCTTCAGCATCGGCCAGATGCGCAACCTGAAACTCAAGTGGGCCTTCGGATTCCCCGGCGACATCACCGCCTTCGGCGCCCCCACAGTCTTCAACGGAACCGTATTCACCGGCAGCGCCGGCGGCAACATCTATGCGATCGACGCGAAGACCGGCTGCACCCACTGGGTGTTTGAAGCCAACGGCCCCGTGCGCATGGCGATTCTGGCCGTACCCAACGGCGCGAGTACATCACTGATCTTCGGCGATCAAATCGGCTGGGTATATTCGCTGGACGCCCTCACCGGCAAACAACTCTGGCGCAAACGCGTGGAGGATCACGAAGCCACCCGCCTAACCGGTTCGCCAGTCGAACACGACGGCGTAGTCTACATCCCCGCCGCGTCGTGGGAAGAAACGCGCTCGCTCGATCCTCAGTATCCCTGCTGCACCTTCCGCGGCAGCCTGACCGCGCTGCGCGTGCGCGATGGCTCGGTAGCCTGGAAGTCCTTCATGATCGATGTGCCCAAGAAAACCGGCGTCACGAAACTAGGCACCGCGACCTACGGTCCCTCCGGCGCGGGCATCTGGTCCGCCGCCACCATCGATGCCAAACGCGGCGTGCTCTACGTAACCACCGGCGACAACTATTCGCACCCGGCCACCAAAACCAGCGACGCCATCGTGGCGCTGCAGATCAAGACCGGCAAAATCCTGTGGTCCCAGCAGACCCTTCCCGACGATGTCTACAATTCCGCATGCGGGAATAAAGCCGCGCCCAACTGCCCCGACAACCCCGGTCCCGATTACGACTTCGGTTCATCAGCGCTCCTGGTCCACACTCCCGAAGGAAAAGAACTACTGGTAGCCGGACAGAAATCCGGCGTAGTGTACGCACTCGATCCCGCGCAGAAAGGCAAAATCCTGTGGCAGAAGCGCGTAGGCAAAGGCGGCGTCAACGGAGGCGTGCAATGGGGCATGGCCAGCGACGGCCAAAAAGTCTACGCCGCCACCGGCGACTCCATGAAGTTAGCAGGCGGTTCACGCACCGCCTCCGTGCTAGGCAATGCCGATTACGATCCCACCGCTGGCGGCGGCCTAACGGCGCTGCGCTTAGGAGACGGGTCGCAAGCCTGGTTCGCCCCCCCGCAAGCATGCAGTCCCCCGAAACCCGGCTGCAGCCCCGCTCAGGAAATGGCCGTGACCATGATCCCCGGCGTAGTGTTCTCCGGCTCGCTCGACGGCCACATGCGCGCCTTCGACGCCGAAGACGGCAAAGTCATCTGGGACTTCGACACCGTGCGCGACTTCCCCACCGTCAACGGCGTCGCCGCCAAAGGCGGCTCCCTCGACGGCGCCGGCCCCGTGATCTCCGGCGGCATGATCTTCATCAACTCCGGCTACCCCCGCAACGGCGGCATGGCCGGGAATGTGCTGCTCGCCTTCGGCACGGAATAACGTCTGTGACAGCAGCGGCGCACCAGGATCCAGCGGAATTCATAATCAACGCGGACAAAGTGTGCACAATATTTGGGAAGTGGCCCACATTTCACGACGCAGAGGTCTTAACTGTCGCATTGGACACGAGGGCACGCCGCTTAAGCATCGAACGTCGATAGCTGATTCGAGTATGGACGTTCAAGGTCCATCGCGACCGAAACCGACTAAAGGGTTACTACAAGACCGACCGATCATATCAATCGTTACATTTCGATTTGACGAGCCCGACGAGTTAGTTCTTGAAGGATTCAACCACCAGAACGTGCTCTTGCGACATTGATTTTCAAGCTGTATTGACAACTATGGTGCATGTGACCTTTCGAAGGCATCTATGGCGTCCATGCGACTTTCCGCTGCCAGAAAGTTAGCGTCGAAACGGTTGAAGCGGCTTGAAATGAAGAACAGCCGAAGCCGCCGGTTCGATCAGCGCGCGCCTCGACCGCCTCCCCGCCACGCGCACCATCTGGCGCCTGGTGGCACTCCTCTCGCTAGGCGGATTCTTCGAATTCTACGACCTCTTCTTCACCGGCTACATCGCCCCGGCCTGGTACGCAGCGGCATCCTGACAGCATCCACCCACGGCCTCTTCGGCACCACCGGCGTCGCCAGTTTCGTCGCCGCCATGTTCTCCGGATTGTTCCTCGGCACAGCACTCTTCGGCTTTGTAGCGGACCGCTTCGGCCGCCGCACCATCTTCACCTACTCGCTCCTCTGGTACACCGTCGCCAGCGTCATGATGGCGTTTCAGAACGACGTCTTCGGACTCAACCTCTGGCGCTTCATCTCCGGCATCGGCGTGGGCGTGGAATTGGTCACCATCGACACCTACCTGTCGGAACTGGTACCCAAAGAATTGCGCGGCCGAGCGTTCGCCTTCAACCAAACCATTCAATTCTCTTCGGTGCCAGTGGTCGCCTTGCTAGCCTGGCTGCTGGTGCCGCGAATGCCGCTAGGGCTCGACGGCTGGCGCTGGGTAGTGCTCATCGGAGCCGCCGGCGCAGTCTTCGTTTGGTGGATCCGCCGCAGTGTGCCCGAAAGCCCGCGCTGGCTAGCGCAGCAAGGCAAACTCGACGAAGCCAAAGCCATCCTCGACGAACTAGAAACGCGCATCGCCATGGAGTCCGGCTTCGTCCTGCCCGCACCCCGCCAAGTCCGAACCACCCTCCCCGCGCGGAACCTTCGCCGAGATCTGGAAGCCGCCCTACCGCACGCGCACATTGATGCTGATCGTGTTCAACGTTTTCCAAACCGTCGGCTTCTATGGATTCTCCAATTGGGTCCCTACGTTCCTCATCAAGCGCGGCATCCCGGTAGTCAACAGCCTCGAATACACGTTCCTGATCGCCATCGCCGCCCCCTTCGGCCCGCTGGTCGCCTACAAACTCGCCGACAAGTTCGAACGCAAATGGCAGATCGTGCTCGCGGCGCTAGGCGTGGGGTTGTTCGGCGTCCTCTTCGCACAAATGACGCAAGCACCGATGCTGATCACCCTGGGAATCCTGCTCACCATGTCGAACAACATCCTGTCGTTCTCGTTCCACGCCTATCAAGCCGAACTCTACCCCACCCGCATCCGTGCGCTAGCGGTCGGCTTCGTCTATTCCTGGAGCCGACTGTCCGTAGTATTCAGCGCGTTCGTAATCGCGTTCGTCCTCGACCGCTTCGGCGTCCCCGGCGTCTTCACATTCATAGCCGGCAGCATGATCATAGTAATGTTGGCCATCGGAATCCTAGGCCCGCGCACCAACAAACTAGCCCTGGAAACGATTTCGAAGTAGCGCCTACTTCTTGGTCGCCGGCGGCGGAGCCGGCAAGCTACCCGGCGGAATCACGCCATTCATCCGCGCGTAAACCACCATTTGCCCATAATGGTCAAAGGTGTGCGCCGGCAAGAAACTAGCTGTGAACACTCGCGGAATCGTTCCCTCGAACGGCGACTTCAAAGTCTCCATCTGATTCTGCGCCGTCAACGTCGCAATCGACTTGTGCGCGAAAGCGCAAACGCGCCCTTCAAGTAGTCCAATACCTGTTCCTTGGTCCGCACCGAATCCGGACCGTTATCCGTCGTCCCGATATCCACCGGCGGCTTCTGATTCAGCGCCACCGCCGACACCTGGTACATGATCGTCGCAATATGCTTCGCCTGCTGGGCGAAAGTCCGCACCCCAGTGAAGGACCCCGCCGTCGGCGCAAAGTTATATTTGTCAGCCGGCATAGCCCCCGCCAGCCCCATCACATCTCTTTCGACGCCCTTCAGTTGTCCATCGTAAAAAGTCGCCAGCGGGTCCGCCGCAAACAGCGGCGCAGCCAGCAACGTCAACACCAACAGATTCATTCGCAAGATTCTTGCCTCCAGGTTCCAGAATAGCCTGACCGGAATGTTATGCTGGCGTTAGATCCGGCAATGGCAATCGGTACTCGATCCTACACCCGAGGCTATCTATCCTCGAGCGGACTTCCGCCCGGCATTCGCGCGCTGCTGATCTCTAACGTCGCCGTTTTCGTCATCACTTTCTTTGCGGGCCGCAGCCTGCGTACGACGCTCGATCTGCTGATGCTCCGCCCATCGGACGTAGTAACCCACGGCTACATTTGGCAGTTGGTTACCTACATGTTCTTGCACCAGGGTATCGGGCACATCCTGTTCAACATGCTGGCGCTATGGATGTTCGGCACCGAGTTCGAGCGCCTCTGGGGAACGCGCCGCTTCCTCAACTTCTATTTCTTCTGCGGCGTCGGCGCCGGATTGTGCGTCATCCTCGGCAACTATCTGTTCGGCAATCCCGACATTGGAACAGTGGGCTCCTCCGGCGCGATCTTCGGCATCCTTCTGGCCTCGGCCGTGATGTGGCCCGATCGCCAGATGCTGTTCTATTTCCTGATCCCCATCAAGATGAAGTATTTCGTCATGATCATCGGGGCCATCGCCTTTCTGAATTCGTTTAACCCCGCGAGCCCCGTCAGCGACATCGCCCACCTGGGCGGCATGTTCTTCGGCTACGTCTTCATCAAGCTCCCACGCATGCGCGGCGTCGACCCGGTCGGCGCCCTGCGCGAGTCCTACCACGCCTGGAAACTGCAACGCGCTAAAAAGAAGTTTCAAGTGTACATGCGCAAGAAGGGCTCCGATCGCGACCGGACCATTCATTGATTTGTAGGCGTAGCTGAGTTCAGCTACTCAAGAAAGAGACGAGGGAGAAGTGAAAAAGCTTACTGATGAGTCTTACTGGGACTCTGTCTGGGACTCTGTGCCTGGCCACAAAGCGCCGAATCTAGCTCAGCCCGCTCCCGTTCCGCCTTTTCGCCGCTGGCTGCGCCATATTGGGCGCAATTACGCCCAAGAACGGTTATGGCAGAGGCTGGATCGTGATCTTAAGCCGGGACCGCTAAAGATCATCGAAATTGGGAGCGCTCCGGGAGAGTTCCTGAAGCTATGTCATTCGCGGTTCGGCTACGAGCCTTATGGCGTCGAGTACTCTCCCGTTGGCGCGAAGCTCAACCGGGAGAACTTCAAGGATTGGGGACTCAATCCAGAGCACGTCATTCAGTCCGACTTCTTCGCAGACGATTTTCAGTCGGCATACCGTGCGCAGTTCGACGTTGTCATCTCGCGCGGCTTCATCGAACACTTCACCAGCCTACAGCCTGTGATTGATGCGCATGTCAATATTCTCAAACCCGGCGGTACGCTTGTTATTATCATTCCGAATATTTCCGGGATCAACTATGCGCTTGGTTTGTTGACCGTGCGGGCGCTTTACCCGCTCCACAATCTGGGTCTGATGCGCATAGAAGAATTTGGCAAGCTCTTCGCGCGGCACGACCTGGAGACGCTCTTCTGCGGATACAACGGAGGCGTCGATTTCGGAATCGTTGACGGCGGCCCGAATACGGCTTTTACCCGCTGGGTGCTGGCGGTCACCCACCGCTGCCAGTGGGGTCTTAACGTTATTTTCAATTCGCTGTTCTTTGGCCACGTACCCGAAACGCGCTACTCGAGCCCTTACCTGCTGTACGTTGGCAGGAAGAAAGCCGCCTGAGACCGCGTTATTTTGTCACCCAAGTCGTACCCGTAATTGGGGTCGCCCAGCCTGCAACCCTCCCCCGCATTTTTGCGTCATAATCTAGGCATGAAGGCTAAAAGGGTTCTTGTCGCCATATTTTTGGGCGTGCTGGGGCTTAGCGCTCAGCAAGGTCCCAACTCCGATTCGAGCACTACAGTCGCGAGGCCGCGCAAGCCCGCGACCAACGGCAATGTGCCCGCCGCCGATCCGGATCAGCCCAAGATCCCTTCAAAGTTCAACAAGCCTAAAGACGCCACCACGCCCGAGGGCACGCCCACCTTCCGCTCCGACGCCATTACGGTGACGGTCGACACCGCGGTGCTCGATAACAAAGGCCACTTCATCCCCAACATCCCCAAGCAAAACTTCCGCATCCTCGAAGACGGCGTACCCCAGCAGATCGCCGGCTACTCGCTGGGCGAAGCTCCCATGACGGTGTGCCTGCTGATTGAATTCTCCAACCGCTTCCAAAGTTTCTACTCCGAAGCCTGGTTCCAGACCCTCACCGCCGCCTATGGCTTCGTGCAAACGTTGAAGCCCGACGACTACGTAGCAGTCATCGCCTACGATCTGCGTGAGGAAATTCTTTCCGACTTCACCAATGACCGCGAGCAGACCGCCGAAGCCATGGCACGTCTGCGCATCGCCGGCTTCTCAGAATCGAACATGTATGACGCGCTGGTCGACACCGAAAAGCGCATGCAGGACATTGAAGGGCGCAAAGCAATTGTCCTGATCGCGTCCGGCATCGACACTTTCAGCAAACTGACCTACGACAAGACGCGCAAGGCAATCCAGGATGCCGGCGTGCCGGTCTACACGATCGGCTTGATGCAGAGTGCGCGCGAGATGGCCGACGCAGCCGGCTACCTGGGAGCGATCGAGCGCATGGACTTCCTCCAAGCCGACAACCAGATGCGGACCTTCGCCACCGAGACCGGCGGCATGAGTTATTTCCCGCGGTTTTATGGGGAATTTCCCGGGATCTTCCAAAGTATACAGCAGACCCTGCGCAGCAATTACGTGCTCACCTACAATCCGTCGAACCAGGCGCGCGACGGCAAGGTGCGCCGTATCAAAGTGGAGCTCATCAATCCCGAGACCAACGAGCCCATACGCTTGAACGACGATAAGGGCAAGCCCATCAAGTACAAAGTGGTCGCCAAGACCGGCTACACAGCGCCGCGCGAAGTGGAGTGACGCGCCCGTTTCGTCATACAATCGTAACCTCACGGCAACAAACTTGAGCGCATTTGTAGTGGAGCGATTGTCAAGCACTCAATCTTCTCCGTTTTGAGTTTGTTACAAACTCGTTGACACAGTTTCTACGCTCTGCTAAATTCGCGATGTTCCTCGACAATGATTTCCCGAAATTCTTCATCTTCATCTACTCGCGCGCGAATACTTTTAGTGGACGACAACGCGAACGGACTCGCCGCTCGCAAGAGCGTGCTCGAGGAGCTGGGCTATCGCATCGTAACCTGCACCAGCGGCGCCGACGCGCTGGAGCAATTCGCCGCCGTCAAGTTCGACTTGGTGGTGACGGATTACAAAATGCCGCGCATGGATGGCTTGGAGTTGATTGGACGTCTTCGTAAGTCGACGCCCGACCTGCCCATCGTGCTGGTCTCGGGCTACGTGGATACCCTGGGAATGAATGAAGCATCGACCGGCGCCGACGTCGTGATTCAGAAAAGCGCCAATGAAGTTTCCCATTTGGTGCGCTCCGTAAACCGCCTGCTCCGCCGCAAATCGCCAGCCAAGAAACCCGCCGCCTCCCAAACCGCCCCGCCGAAGATGAAACGCAAAGGCGCTGCCAGCTAAAACCCGGACGCGGGGCTAATGTCCCAGCTAGAATCAGAAGACCATGAACCCTTGGGCCTCCGGAACGCAGCTCGGCCCCTATGTATTGGTCGCGGCCATCGGATCGGGCGGCATGGGCGAGGTGTGGAAGGCGCGGGACACACGGCTCGATCGCATCGTCGCGATCAAGCGCTTGAAGGGCCAGCATAATACGCGATTCGAGCAGGAAGCCCGCGCCATTGCCGCCCTGAATCATCCCCACATCTGTCAGATCCACGACATCGGACCGGACTATCTGGTACTGGAATACGTCGAAGGCATGGTGCTCAGAGGCCCCCTTCCGCTGGAGGAAGCCTTACGGTTCGCAGTCCAGCTCGCCGCTGCTCTCGAAGAAGCACACGGGAAAGGCATCCTCCATCGCGATCTCAAACCCGCGAACATTATGGTGACCGCGAAGGGTGCCGCGAAGCTGCTCGACTTCGGAATCGCCTTGGTAGGTCGGGCGTCCACGCCCGACACCGACGCCACGAGCACCATGGAAGGCACGGTCATGGGTACCGCCGCCTACATGGCGCCGGAACAAGCCGAAGGCAAGCCGCTCGACGTGCGCTCCGACATCTTCAGTTTCGGCGCACTGTTGTACGAGATGCTTTCCGGGACCCGCGCTTTCGGCGGGACCTCGATGGCGCAGGTGTTGAGCGCGGTACTGCGGGATGACCCTGCCCCACTGCCCACGACGTTAAAGATCCCGCCGGAGCTCGAACGTATCATCAGACGCTGCCTGCGCAAGGCCCCGGCGGATCGATATCAGACCATGGCGGAAGTGAAAGGCGCGCTCGGGCAAGTCTCCGTGAAGCCCGCCGAACAGCAGCCTTCGATTGCCGTGTTGCCGTTCGCGAACATGAGCGCGGACAAGGAGAACGAGTACTTCAGCGACGGCCTGGCGGAAGAAATCATCAACGTGCTGGCGCACCTCCCCGGCTTGAAGGTCATCGCACGCACCTCGGCCTTCGCGTTCCGTGGCAAGGAGCAGGACATCCGCAAGATCGCCGAAACGCTCGGTGTGAGTACGATCCTGGAGGGCAGCGTGCGCCGTGCCGGGAACCGGATACGTGTGACGGCGCAGCTCATAGAGGCGGAGAACGGATCGCATCTCTGGTCGGAGCGCTACGATCGCGAAATGACGGACGTGTTCGCCGTGCAGGATGAAATCGCGGCGGCGATTGCCCAGGCTCTGCAGGTAAAGCTGGCCGTGGCGCCCGCGGCGCTGCGCCATTATACTCCGAACCTTCCCGCCTACGAGGCGTACCTGAAGGCAAGGTATCACTGGGGGAAGGTTACCCCGGAATCGCTGGCGCGCAGCAAAGAATATTACGAGCAGGCGATCGCGCTCGACCCGGGATTCGCCCTAGCTCATGTGGGTCTCGCCGACTACTTCCTGATGATGACAGTCGGCGCGGCTCTAATGCCGGCCCATGAAGCCATGCCGCTGATACGCGCTGGTGCGCGAAAAGCGCTCGATCTCGATCCCTCGCTGCCGGACGCACACGCCATGCTGGGTGTAGTAACGGCGGTCTACGACTACAACTGGAAGGAAGCCGAGCGGCTCTTCCGGCTAGCCATGGTGCGCGAACCGATCCCCCCCCAGGTTCGCGGGTGGTACGCTTACTTCTACCTGCTGCCAATGGGCCGGCCGGAGGATGCACTCGTGGAACTCGCGCGGGCCCTCCAGGAAGACCCACTCAACCTTTTATTCCGCATCATCTCGGCCTACTGCCTTGAAGAGGGCGGCAGGCAGGAGGATGGATACAAGGAATTACGCGGGGTACTGGAACTCGATGATACCTACTGGCAAGCCTATGGGATGCTGGCCTGGATCCTCGCGTCTCGGGGGTTGCTCACCGAAGCGCTCGCCCTAGCCGAAAAAGGGTATTCTCTGGCGCCTTGGAACGCGCAGGCGATGGCAACCTTCTCGGGGCTGCTGCGACGGACCGGGGACACAAGCCGGGCCGAAGAAGTGCTCCAACCCCTGCGCAACGCGCCCGACGCATATGGGGCTCCGCGAGGACTGGCAACTTTCCATCTTTTATGCGGAGAGTTCGATCAGGCTGCGGATTGGGTAGAAAAATCGGTCCAACAACGCGATCCCTATAGCACCAACCTATCGGGCGCTCGCCGGCCCGCGCTGGCGAAAATGATGAACCTGCCGGAGGGTAGTCATCTAAAATGACTAGTCACATTATGTGCCCATCTGCTATGCTCGTGGCATGCAGCAAATGAACGCATCCAAGTTCAAGGAGCAGTGCCTGGCAGTACTGGATCATCTTGATCCCGAAGGCATCATCATCACCAAGCACGGAAAGCCGATAGCCCGCCTGATTCCCGCCGATAGCGCTTGCCAGGACCTGATCGGCAGCATGAAGGACAAGATTCAGATCCACGGCGACATCCTTTCGACAGGTATCGAGTGGGATGCTCAATCTTGATACTCACATCCTGATTCATGCGTTGACAGGGAGCCTGACGCCCCGTGAGCGCTCACTTCTGGCGCGCGAATCGTGGAGCATCTCGGCGATTGTACTGTGGGAAATTGCCAAACTCGCGCAGCGCAAGCGCATCAGCGTGGATTTCGAGTCCGCGGAATGGACCCAGGTGATCGCGCGAGTCCGCATCTGGCCGCTGGATCTCGCCGTAGCGCGCGCCATTGCCAAGCTCGATTTCGAGAGCGATCCCGCCGGCGAAATCATCGCGGCGACCAGCTTAGTCCACCGCATTCCCCTGGTCACACGCGACCGCCGCATCCGGCGATCGCAACTGGTCCCCTTAGCCAAGTAGAAGTCCGCTAGGATTGAGTCATGCAGGTCGTAGCGCTTCCCTCTCCCGTTGCCGTAAAGCTTTCCGACTATAGCGGCGAGAAGTTTTCCGACGCGGCCTACCTTGCGTTTTGCCGGGCGAACCCCAACCTGCGCGTCGAGCGCACGGCGGAAGGAGAAATCCTGATCGTGCCTCCAGCCGGTTTAGAGTCTTCCAATAGAAATACTAAAGTCACCGCACAATTGAATAGTTGGGCTGAGGAGGACGGACGCGGTATTGTGTCCGATTCCAGTGGGCAGTTCATGCTCGCAGATGGCTCTGCACTTTCCCCTGACGCGGCCTGGATCTCGAATGCTGCCTTGCGCACTGTTTCCCGGCAGAAGCGCCGTGAGTTTCTCCCCCTGTGTCCCGAATTCGTAGTCGAAGTGATGTCCCCCACCGACCGCCTCAAAAAAGCCAAAGAGAAAATGGAGCAGTGGATCGCAAATGGCGCGCAGCTCGCCTGGCTGATCGACGGCGACGCCCAGACCGTCTACGTGTACCGCAAAGGTCATGCGCCAAAAATCCACCGCGGCATCGCGAAGCTGGCGGGCGACGGACCCGTCGCGGGATTCACCCTCCAGTTGAGCGCTATCTGGAAGGGCTTGTCCTAGCGCGAAGCAACTTGCCCCCGCCAGCCGCGATGCCAGTAAGCTGAGAGTTACCCTCCGCGACGAGTGTCCCTTTCACTATGGAAATCACACGCATTGTAGGACGAGAAATTCTAGACAGCCGCGGCAATCCCACCGTCGAAGCCGACGTGCACCTGGCCGACGGCAGCATGGGCCGCGCCGCCGTTCCCTCCGGTGCTTCCACCGGCGAACATGAAGCCGTAGAGCTGCGCGATGGCGACAAATCGCGCTACCTCGGCAAGGGCACGCGCAAAGCCGTCCGCAACATCATCGAGGAGATCGGCCCGTCGCTCACCGGCATGGAGGCGGAACAGCAGTCCGCCATCGACCGCCACATGATCGCGCTCGATGGCACCTCCAACAAAGGCCGTCTCGGAGCCAACGCCCTCCTGGCAGTTTCGATGGCCGTGGCGCGCGCGGCAGCATCGTCGCACGATTCCCCGCTCTACCGCTACCTGGGCGGCGTCAACGCCTGCCTGCTGCCCGTGCCCATGATGAACATCCTCAACGGCGGCGCGCACGCCGACAATTCGGTCGACCCGCAAGAGTTCATGATCGCCCCCTACGGCGCCGAAAAGTTCTCCGACGCGCTGCGCTGGGGCGCCGAAGTGTTCCACACCCTGAAGGGCGTTCTCAAGAAGCGCGGCTACTCCACCTCGGTAGGCGACGAAGGCGGCTTCGCGCCGAACCTGAAGTCGAATCAGGAAGCCCTGGAAGTCGTACTCGAAGCCATCACGCTCGCCGGCTACACTCCCGGGCGACCAGATCGGCATCGCACTCGACCCCGCCGCCAGCGAATTCTACGACAAAGACAAGCAAAAGTACGTTTTCAAGAAATCCGACAAGAGCGAGCGCACTTCTGAGCAAATGGTCAAGTTCTGGGCCGATTGGGTGCGCCAGTACCCCATCGTCTCGATAGAAGACGGCATGGCCGAAGACGACTGGGCCGGCTGGAAGACCATGACCGATGAGCTAGGCTCGAAGATCCAACTGGTCGGCGACGACATTTTCGTCACCAACACCGAGCGTCTGGGCCGCGGCATCGAGCAAGGCATCGCCAATTCGATTCTGATCAAGGTCAACCAGATCGGCACGCTGACGGAAACCCTGGAAGCCATCAAGATGGCGGTGGACGCAGGCTACACCACCATCACCTCGCACCGCTCCGGTGAAACCGAAGACGCCTTCATCGCCGACCTCGCCGTAGCCACCAGCGCCGGCCAGATCAAGACCGGCTCGGCCAGCCGCACCGACCGCATCGCCAAATACAATCAGCTTCTACGCATCGAAGAAGAGCTCGGCACGGCGGCCAGGTACGCAGGCCGCAAGGCGTTCCGGCAATGATGGACGGAAGACCCGTCATCCTGACCATTCTGGATGGCTGGGGCTTTTCACCGGCAGGCGCGGCTGAGGGTAACGCCATCGCCGCCGCAAACAAGCCCAACTACGACCGTCTCTTGCGCGAGTTTCCTAATACGTTAGTTCACACTTCAGGCCCCTACGTCGGTCTGCCCGACGGCCAGATGGGCAACAGCGAAGTGGGCCATCTCAACATCGGCGCGGGCCGCATCATCCACATGGATGTCACCCGCATCGATCACATGATCCTGACCGGCGAGTTCTTCAACGACCCCACGCTCAAAGCCGCCATGACCCATGCCCGCACCCGCCGCCTCCACCTCATGGGTCTGCTCGGCGATGGCGGCGTGCACTCCATGAACACCCACCTCTACGCGCTGCTCGAAATGGCCAAGCGCGAAGGTGTGGCGGACGTCGCCATCCACTGCTTCATGGACGGCCGCGATACTCCGCCCGAGAGCGGCGCCGCTTACGTCGAGCAACTGCAGCGTGAGATCCGCCGCATCGGCGTCGGCCGCATAGCGACCGTGGCCGGCCGCTATTACGCCATGGACCGCGATCAGCGCTGGGAACGTATCGAACGCGCCCGCACCGCCATGGTGGACGGCATCGGCGAAAAGTCGACCGACGCCGTGTCAGCCGCCAAGCGCTCCTACGAGAAAGGCGTGACCGACGAGTTCATCGAACCCGCAGTGATCGTCACAGAACGAAACGAACCCACCGGCCTCATCCGCGCCGAAGACGCCTGCATCTTCTTCAACTACCGCGCCGACCGCGGCCGCGAGATGACCCAGGTCCTTACCGCGTCAAACCTAAAGTTACACTTCACTACCATGACGCAGTACGACAAGTCGCAAACCGCCGCCTTCGTGCTGTCGAAAGAACTCCCCACCCATATCCTAGCCAACGTAATGGCGGAAATGAACTGGAAGAACCTGCGAGTAGCCGAAACCGAAAAGTACGCCCATGTCACCTATTTCTTCAATGGCGGCAACGAGAAACCGTACGCAGGCGAGGAACGCGAACTGGTTCCCTCCCCTAAAGTTGCCACCTACGACTTAAAGCCGGAGATGAGTGCGGCAGGCATCACTAGCGTAGTCACCGGCGCCATCGAAAAGCGCGATTTCGACGTGATCGTGATGAACTTCGCCAACGCCGATATGGTAGGCCACTCCGGCAAGATGGCGCCCACCGTGAAGGCCGTAGAAGTCGTCGACGCCTGCATGGGCCAGATCTACGACGCCCTGCGCCGTAAAGGCGGCCGCTGGATCATCACCGCCGACCACGGCAACGCCGAGATGATGATCGACCCCGTGACCGGCGGTCCGCACACTTATCACACCACCAACCCGGTGCCCTTCATTGTGGTCGACGAAGCACGCCGCCCGCTTCGCGCCAACGGCGCGTTGCAGGACATCGCTCCCACGCTCCTAGCGCTGTTCGGCATCACCCCGCCCAAAGAGATGACGGGCCGCGATCTCCACATTCGGTAACTTACTAAAGTGCCCCGCGCATTCGCCCGATCTACAGGTAACTAATTAGACTGCGGATACTTACGGTCCGGATGTTCGATCGGATCCGCTAGTCCACTCCGGGGAATGTGTCGAAATGATCTCGTTGAAAAAGTCGATGGAACAGGAAGAAGTTCTGCAATCCGCTTTAAAGTCGTACGGAGATGTTCTCGTAGCGGTCGGCGAGGCGGGAGCGCAAGCCTGTCCTCCAGTGGGCACCGAACTAAAGGAGAGCCTACTGAATCTGCGGGAGCGCCTCAACACCGAAGCTTCCGCCAGCGCCATCGCGGAAACCGAACAACTGCTCGAAGCGGAGCTGCAGACCTGGAGCGCCCGCGCCGCTCACTTCTTCCAAAGCAAGACCGATGAAGTGCGGGAAATTGTGGAGATCGTAGCCAAGGCCGCCAGCCGGCTAGGCGAGCGCGATCAGCGCTACTCCAAGCAGTTTGGAAAACTAACGGAACGCTTGCAGGCCACCGCCAAGTTGAACGACCTCAGCACCATCCGCCAGTCGCTGGTCAAGAGCGTCGCGGAGATTGAAACCTGCGTCAGCAAAATGACCCAGGACGGGCAGGAGTCCGTTGCGGCCCTGCGCGCTCAAATGAGCATCTACGAAGCGCGCCTGGAGGAAGTGGAGCGCATTGCTTCTCAGGACGCTCTCACTGGCCTGACCAATCGCCGCAAGCTGGAACGCCAGCTCGAACTAATGGTGAGCCTGGCGAGGCCCTTCTCGGTCATCTATATCGATCTGAACGGCTTCAGTTACATTAACGACACTTACGGGCATCAAGCCGGTGACGATCTACTGAAGCAGTTTGCCGGAGAGCTGCGCACCGCATTCCGCACCACCGACATGGTGGGGCGCTGGGGCGGCGATGAGTTCATCGTATTAGTGGATGCCGATCTCCGCGGCGCCGTGAATAAAGTGGAGCGAATTCAGAAGTGGGTGGACGGAGAGTACATCGTGAATACCGAATCCGGCCCCCGCAAGGTCCAAATCGGCGCGGCTAGCGGCGTGGCATCCTGGGAGCCCGGCGATACCGCCACTACTATCCTGCAGCGTGCCGATGCCGCCATGTACCAGCACAAAGGGCGGATGAAGGTCGCGCAACGGGTAGGATCTTAATTGATCGAGAGTTCCAGTAAGGTCAGCTCAAAGTTCAACTCAGCCATGCGGCCTTTGAGAACCGAGGCCGGAGCCTTGCTCGCCGACAACAAACTCTTGACGTCCGCTTCCAACTTGCGAACGCGAAGCATCTGGGCAACGATCCAGGGGCCATTGGCAACCACATCATTCATCGACCTATCTCCTTTACTGCTCGATTACTATTAGTCGTCTGACTGAGGTGTTTCCATTAGCTTTCGCTAAGACTATTCTTCGCGCGCGCCCGCCGGCTGCAGGAGCTTGAAATTGCGATTTTCGCCGGTCTTCCCGTAGCTCTCCACTTGGTCCGAGCCCGCAATGGTGAGGACAAAGCGTCCGTTGTCGCCGCGCTTCACATAGCCTTTGCCCTTCAGATACCACAAGGCAAACTCCAGGTGCTCGCGCGGACAACCCAGGTATTGTTCGAAGTCAAACACCGTCATTGAGGCGCGTTCGGGATCTTGGGCGGTCTTGGCGTAGAGCAGCTCCAGAATACCCTGCCGCTTGCGCTGTTCCGCTTCCGGCCCTTTGGCGGCCTCGGCGCGGTCGAAGATTTTCCAGTGAAGCTGTTTGGTTTCCCGGTAGCGCGCGTCGTATTGCGCCCGCAGTTGAGGATCGCTCAGGATATGGTGCGCTTCGCACAGCCGTAGAAAGATCTCCTTGTTCCCGGTCTCGAGCGAATCCGGATGATACCGCTGCGCCAGAATCCGGTACACCCGCTGTACTGTGTCCGCGTCCGCGTTGGGACTCAACTGCATCACCTCGTAACAATCCAGTTCGTCCGCCGCTTTTTCCGGTAGTGCGCCCGCCTCTTCGTTCGGCGTAGCTTCGCGATCGCTAAATTCCAGTCCGGCGTGGAGCTTGCCGTTGATCTTTTCCGTGCACCAGCGCACCGTGGCGGGGCTGGCCACTTGGTTTTGGTCGTCGCCAAACTTGCCGCGAACCATCACCGTGGAGCCGGCGGGCAGCGGCGTGAGCACCGAAATCGCGATGCCGCCGCCGGAAACATCCAAAAGATCGGCGGTCACCCACCTGGGATTTCCCATGCGGTCATTGAGTTGTAGCCGGACGACCCGGGACTCGCTCTTTTTGCGATGCTCCCTCCGGCGCTGTGCTGCGTTAGTGGTTACCAAGATCCCTTGACATCGGCATTCGCGCAGACCGACTGTAGACTACCCGCAACGCAGGGAAGGCTGATAGTACTCACACTGCAGTCCGGGGTAAACACCTTAAGGTGCACTAAGGTATTTTTCCGGGGCCTTCGGGGGCGACCCAGTAAGGCAGAACGCCGATCAACGTACCTGAACGGAGTATGAGTTTTGGAGGCGCATCTGTTTCGCAGCATAGTTATTTCCAGCACGCACGAAATCGGTAATGGCCTGACCTCGGTACTGGAGGCCACCGGCCACGTCAACATCGCTCGCAAAATCGAGGGCTACCCCGAGTCGGCCGATCTCATTCGTTCCTTGCGCGCGAATGGCACCGAGGTAGTCTTCCTCGACTTCGCGGAAGTCGACAGGGCCCTCTCTATCGTCAAGCTGCTCGAAGCCAAAGCCAGCCAGGTGCAGATCGTGGCCTTTGACGAGCACGCCCACCCGGACGTATTAAGGCAGTCCATGCGCGCCGGGGTGCGCGAGTTCCTGGTAGGTCCGTTTCCGCGCAGCGCCGTGATGGAGACCTTGTCGAACATCAAGGAGATGTTGGACAAAAGGCCGGTGGTTCACGAAACCACCAACCAAGTGTTTTCCTTCCTGCCTTCGAAGGCGGGCGTGGGGGCTTCGACCATCGCGGCCAACGTGTGCGCGGCCATGGGGCGTCAACCGGACACGCGGGTGCTGTTGTCCGACTTCGATTTGAGCTCCGGCATGCTGCGCTTCATGTTGAAGCTGAACAATGAGCATTCCGTGCCCGACGCGATCGAGCGTTTGAAGGACATGGACGAAAATCTGTGGCCGCAACTGGTTACCACGATCCAGGGAATGGACGTGCTGCACGCCGGCCGTCTGAACCCCAACCTGCGCATCGACCCCGAGCATATCGGCCATCTGGTCGAGTTCATGCGGCGCATGTACGGGGTATTGTGCTTCGATCATTCCGGCAATCTGGAGCGCTACTCGCTGGAGCTGATGCAGGAATCCAAACGGATCATCTTGGTATGCACGGCGGAGATTCCATCGCTGCATCTGGCGCGGGAGAAAATGGCGTTTCTCAAAGAGCTGGGCCTCAGCGCGCGCGTGTCCGTCGTGCTCAACCGCATGCACAAAAAGCCCCTGTTCGCCAAAGATCAGGTGGAGGATGTCCTGGGCATGCCGGTGGTGCGCGTATTCCCCAATGACTACCAGGCCGTGAATCGCTCGGTCCAAGATGGCAAGCTTATCGATCCTGCGGGAGAGTTGGGGAAAAGTTTCGCGGAGTTCGCGGCGCAGTTGCTGGATCAGCCCGGCGTCAAACCCGAGGCCGCCAAACATCGCTTCCTGGAACTCTTCCGAACGCCTTCAACGTTAGCGGCGCCCGTCCGCGAGTAGCCCGCGCCGCTAAAAGAAAAATTCTGAGTGGTGTAGCCGTGGCAGCGCCTTTCCTCGTCTTACAAGGACAGATGGCCTGGCGGACGAAAGCTTGGTTGGCCTTGGCGGCACTGCTCGTCCCCAGCGTCTTCGCCCAGGAGCAGACTCTTTCTGTCGACTCCTCGGTAGCCTCGGACCGGGCCGCGGAAGGCAGTGAAATCACCGAGCTAGCCCCCATAGACAGCTCGTTGGGCTCGTCTGAGCCAGTTTCCAAGCGCCTGTTCGGGATCATTCCCAACTATCGCGCCGACCAGGCGCAGGATACCTATAAACCGCTCACCACTGCCGAAAAATACCGCATCGCCCGCAGCGATAGCTTTGACTGGCCCAACTACTTCCTGCTGGCGGGCTTCGCTCTACAGTCGCAGGTAGCTGCGGGCGGCTTCAGCCATAACGGCGGGTTCAGCGGGTTCAGCCAGTACTATGCGCGAGCCTTCGGTGACCAGATCATAGGCAGCTATGTCACCGAGGCAATTCTGCCCAGCCTGCTGCATGAAGACCCGCGCTTCTTCCGCCTGGGCAACGGCACTTTCTGGCATCGCGCTAGCTACGCGGCGTCCCGTGTCCTGATCACCCGATCCGATAGCGGCAAAGCGCGCCTCTTTGTTTCCGAGCTCGCGGGCAATGCCGCCGTAATCGCGATTACGGCGGCATACTATCCGGACAGCCGTTCGCCATCCGAATGTGCCGAACGCATTGGAATGGCGCTCGGCAACGACGCCATCTCGAATCTGATGACCGAATTCTGGCCCGACATCAAGCGCCGCTTGCGCTTCGGCCACCACTACTTTTTCCGGACTTAAACGCCAGGGCGTTTTAATGTCCGCTGGAATCGCCGCGGCGGCTGGCCTCGAACAGGAACCAGGCGCGCCGCTCCGTTTCGTCGATCCACACTTCGATCAGGCTGGCGGTGGCAATGTCGTGATGCTCGTCGCAGACTTCGTGAGCCTCGCGCAGCCGTCCCGCGAAAGCCGTGTTGTCCTGGCGCAACTCGGCCAGCATGTCTTCCGGCTCCACATAATCGGCATCGTTATCCGCAACGCGCTGCAGGCGGGCGATGTGGCCGATGGATCTAAGCGTCGTACCGCCCACCTTGCGAACGCGCTCGGCGATGGGATCGGACATCGCGTAGATCTGGTCCGCCTGTTCGTCCAGCAGTAGATGATAGTCGCGGAAATGCGGCCCGCTCATGTGCCAGTGAAAGTTCTTGGTCTTCAGGTACAGCGCCCACACGTCCGCCAGGATCGCATTCAGAGCGCCGCTGATGTCTTTGGTGGCTGGCGCCTTCAAGTCCGTTGGCGTATTCATCGGCGCCATCTGCCGGTGCTTCAGGCTCTGGATTTTTTTCGAATCGGGTTTCTTCACAACACTCTCCTAGCTGCCAGAATACGCCAACATACCGCCGGGGCGCATAGTCCGGCTCCCCTGTCGTTTTACACGGCGTTTTACACCGCGTATTACACTAGGCCCTTGAGCCCTTCATGATCCGCGCCCAGGGACTGGTCAAGAAATTCGGCGAGTTCACCGCCGTCGACAATATCGCTTTCGATGTCGCCAAGGGCGAGATCTTCGCTTTCCTGGGCCCCAACGGCGCCGGGAAAACCACCACCATTAAGATGCTCACCACGCTGCTGACGCCTACCAGCGGCAACGTGGAGCTCGACGGTCTCGACCCCGTCACCCATCAAACCGCCGCGCGCCAACAGTTCGGCATCGTGTTTCAGGACCCCAGCGTCGACGACGAACTCACCGCCTACGAGAACATGGATTTCCACGGCGTGCTGTACAGCGTCCCGCGCATGATCCGCCGTGAGCGCATCGAGCGCCTGCTCAAACTCTTCGAGCTATGGGAACGCCGCGGCGATCCGGTCAAGCAATTCTCCGGCGGCATGCGGCGGCGCCTGGAGATCGCGCGCAGCCTATTGCACACGCCCAAGATCATCTTCCTCGACGAGCCCACGCTCGGTCTCGACCCGCAAACCCGCAACCAGCTCTGGACGCACGTCAAGAAACTCAACGAAGACGAGCAGGTCACCGTCTTCCTCACCACCCATTACATGGAGGAAGCCGAGCGTATCGCCCACCGCATCGCCATCATCGATCACGGCAAGATCATCGCGCAGGGCACGCCCGACGAGTTGAAGCAGCAGACCGCCACCGATTCCCTGGAACAGGCGTTTCTCGCGCTCACCGGCAACACCATTCGCGAAGAGGAAGCCAGCGGTCTGGACACGTTGCGCAGCATGAGCCGGGCCTTCGGGCGGAAAAGAAACCGATGAACGTTATTTATATTCTGTGGCTGCGGCAGTTGAAGCGTTCATCGCGGGCGCGCGCCCGCATCATCGCGTCCTTTGGACAGCCGCTGTTGTTTCTGCTGGCCTTCGGATTCGGCTTCGGATCCATGTTTCAACGCGCCGGTCAGGGCAACTACATCCAGTTTCTGGCGCCCGGCGTGATCATCATGTCAGTCCTTTTCACGTCAATCTTTTCCGGCATCGAAGTCATCTGGGACCGCCAATTCGGCTTTCTGAAAGAAACCTTGGTTGCCCCCGTGCCGCGTATTCTTAATCATGATCGGCCGCACGCTGGGAGGCGCCACCGTAGCGGTGCTGCAAGGAATCGCAGTATTCGGGATCTGCCTGGCAGTAGGTTTCCGCACGCCCTCGTTGACGTTCCTCCCCTTGGCATTCGTGTTCCTGACTCTGACCGCACTGTTATTCACCGCAGTCGGCACCGCGCTCGGCTGCCTCCTGCCCGATTTCCAAGGCTTCCAACTGGTAATGAACTTTCTAGTGATGCCCATCTTCTTCCTCTCCGGCGCTCTCTTCCCCCTAACGAATGTCCCGCGCGCGTTAAGCATCGTTGCTAGCCTCGACCCGCTTTCCTACAGCGTCGACGGTCTGCGTTACGCGCTCATTGGCGCCACCCATTTTGGCGCTCTGTTGGACCTCTCCGTACTGGCGGTGGTCACTGCCCTGGTGCTGACTCTGGGCGGCTACGTGTTCTCCAAAATCCAAATATGAAAAAGGGGCGGGCGTGACCGATTACTCGATAGGTGTAGATTTAGGCGGCACCAACCTGCGCGCCGCCGCCATCAGCCGCGATGGCAAAATGCTGAACAAGATCGCCGGCTCGACGCCCGTGGGCGCGGGACGCAACGCCGTGATCAGCGACATGGTGGTGTCCATCGAAAAGCTGCAAGGCGGACTCCCCGGCCAGAAACTGGCAGGCGTCGGCGTCGGCGTCCCCGGTTTCATATTGAGGGACAAAGGCATCGTAGCCGGCGCGCCCAACCTGCCTGAATTCGACAACTATCCGGTGCGCGATGAAATCGAAAAACGCCTGGGCGCGAAAGTGATTCTTGAAAACGACGCCAACGCCGCCGCCCTCGGCGAAAAATGGATGGGCGCCGGCCGCGATGTGAACGATCTCATCCTGCTCACGCTCGGCACCGGAATCGGCGGCGGCATCGTCGTAAACGGAAATATTCTACGCGGCTACCTGGGCATGGCCGGCGAGATCGGCCACACAACCATCTCGCCCAATGGCTATCCCTGCGGCTGCGGCAACACCGGTTGCGTCGAAAAATACGCGTCGGCCACGGCCGTCGCCGCCATGGCGCGCCTGATGAATCTGGGCCACGACCTGTCGTCCGAAGATGTCTTCCACCTCGCCAAAGGCGGCAACGAGCGCGCCCAAGCCATCTTCGAATGCGTGGGCGTTTCCCTGGGCACCCTGCTCGCGTCCCTGATCAACACCTTCAACTTTCCGCTGTATCTGTTAGGAGGCGGCATGACCGCGGCCTGGGAATTGTTCCAGCCGCCCATGCTGGCCGAAGCCTCCCGCCGGTCTTTCATTTTCCGCAAGAACCCACCGCGTATCGAACGCGCCGCGCTCGGCGGAGACGCCGGCCTCTTCGGCGCCGCCTATCTGCCGTTTCAACTAGACTGAGACTCATGCGTTCACTAGAGTTGAAAGTTCCGCCGCCGGCCGTGGCTTTGGCGGCGGCGGTGCTAATGTGGCTGATGTCGCGCGCAGCGCCGCAGCTCGGTTTCGAGTTCCCCACCGGCAGCCTCATTGGAAGCATCCTAGCTTTGGTGGGAATCGTCACGTCCGTTTCCGGCGTGGTGACGTTCAGGCGAGCCAAAACCACCGTCAATCCGACAACTCCCGAAGCGGCTAGTTCGTTGGTCAATGGTGGTATCTATGCAATCACGCGAAACCCGATGTATCTCGGCCTGCTGCTGATCTTGACCGGTTGGGCCCTGTTCCTGTCGAACGCGCTCGGCTTTATATTGCTTCCCGTATATATCGTGTATATAAACCGCTTTCCAAATTGCGCCCGAGGAGCGCGCGCTCAGTTCGCTGTTCGGACGCGACTACACGGCCTATCGGTCCCGCGTGCGGCGCTGGATATAATCGAAACCATGTCCCTCCGGTCTTACTGTTTAGCGATTCTTGTGGCAGCCGTCAGCTTTGGACAACAGGCTCCTCCCATCGGCGTCCCGCACGTAGCGTTGGGCGCGGGACCTTTCGTGTTCGACACCGCCGAGCAACACAAGGTCCGCGCCGTAGTGGTCGCGAGGGGCCTGGTGCATCCCTGGAGCGTCGCCTTCTTGCCCGACGGCAACATGCTGATCACCGAGCGCGGCGGACAACTCCGCATGATCCGCGACGGCGTGCTCGACCCGACCCCGCTCGGCTGGCATCCCCAAAGTTCAACACCTGCGCAACGCGGGACTCTTCGACGTCGTCCTGCATCCCAAGTTCGCCGAAAACAAACTGGTCTACTTCACCTACACCAAGCCCGGCGACAACAATCAGTGGGCCACGGCGCTCGCCCGCGGCCGTCTGGACGGCGGCGCTTTGAAAGATGTCAAAGATCTCTTCGTGGGCGAACCCACCACGGTCATCGGCGGCTCGCGCATCGCCTTCGCCCGCGACGGCAATATCTATATGACCACCGGCGCAGCCACCGGCACGTTGGCGCAAGATCCAATGAGTGACTACGGAAAAGTTCTGCGCTTCCGCGAAGACGGAACCGTGCCCAGCGACAACCCCTTCGTGGGCCGCCCAGGTTACAAACCGGAGATTTATACGCTGGGCCATCGCGATCAACTCGGCCTCTTCATCCATCCCGAAACCGGCGCCGTATTCACCAATGAGAACGGCCCCAACGGCGGCGATGAGATCAACCTGATCCTGCCCGGACACAACTATGGTTGGCCGCTGGTGAGTTACGGCCGCACCTACGAAGGCCCGCGCCTCGCCGAATCGCCCTCGCGTGAAGGCATCACCGAACCCCTGGTAGTGTGGGTCCCATCCATCGCGCTCTCCGGCATGACTTTCTATACCGGCGACCGCTTCCCCGCCTGGAAAGGCAACATCTTCGTAGGCGGCATGCGCCAAGGCGAGATCCCAGGCACGGGCCGTCTCGACCGCGTGGTCTTCAACGCGAAAATGGAAGAGCTGCGTCGCGAATCGTTGTTACTCGACCTGCATCAGCGCATCCGCGACGTACGCCAAGGCCCCGACGGCTTCCTCTACGTGCTCACCGAAGAAGAAGACGGCGCGCTGCTCCGCCTGGAACCCGCGAACTAGATCGAGCTGACGAACGATCTCGCAGTTCTCTCGGCTCAGGCTCTGTGCCCGCACACAGAACCGCCATGCGCAGCATGCGGCTCCCCCTTCCCCCCAGCCCCAATCAATGCGACAATTCGTTTAGAACATGATCCGGCGTGAATGGTTTCGCGCGAACTGGCGTGTTCCGGTGTTGGCAACGTTGGCCTTCGCCGGCATTACCGTTTCCTTGGCAGCGCAAGGCGATGCTGTCTCCGAACTCAAATCCGCCGTCGCCGCGCTGCAATCGAATCGCGAAGCCGCCGCAGCCGCCATCCTCAAGAGCCTCGACCGCAAGCTCCCTAAGATCGCCGATTACATCGGTTGGTTCCGCGCCACCGCCGAATTCAATACTGGAAATTACGCGGCGGTCCCCGCGGCGCTAGAACCAGTGTGGTCGCAGTCTCCTACCTCCCCGCTGATCGGACGAGCGGCCTTGTTAGGCGCGCAAGCCTATCAGCAAACCGGAAACACCTCCGCTGCCGTGACCTTGCTGCGCAAATATTACACTTCGGTCCCGCAGCCGCAAGCCGATCTCTCGATGGCCAAAGCCTTCGCCGCCGCCGGCGACCCCGTCAGCGCCGCCGTCTACGCGCAGCGCGTCTATTACGGCTACCCCATCGCGAGCGAAGCCGCCGAAGCCGACGCGTTAGCCGCCAATCTCGAATCGCAACTCGGCGATAAATACCCGCCCGCCCTCGGCAACGCCATGCTAGGGCGCGCGCTCAAGCTACTTGACGCCGGGCAAACCGAAAAAGCCCGCAAAGAACTCATCGCCCTGGTGCCGCGCCTGACGGGAGCCGAACGCGACACCGCGCAAGTGAAAATCGGTGTCGCCCAATACAACGCCAAGGACACCAAGGCCGCGCAAAAATATCTGGCGGATCTCACCGTCGAATCGCCGCCCGCCGACGCCGAGCGTATGTACTACCTGCTGCTGTGCGCCCGCCGCGCCAACGATCGCACCAGCATGAATGGCGTGCTGGACCAACTGGCGAGCCTGCACGCCAATTCCACGTGGCGTCTCGAAGCCCTCCTTGCCGTAGCCAATTCCTACCTGATCGAAAATCAGGTGGACTCCTACGAGCCGCTCTACCGCGCTTGTTATGAGTCCTTCCCGAAAGAAACCCGCGCCGGCGGCTGCCACTGGAGAGTCACCTGGGCACATTACTTGCGCCGTAAAGATGACGCCCGCGATTTGCTGCGTGAGCACTTGCGGCTGTTCCCCAACTCGGATGAATCGTCCGCCGCGCTCTACTTCCTGGCGCGCCTGGCCGAAGGCGCCGACGATCCCGCCGCGGCGCGTGCCTACTATAGCGAGATCGTCCGCGAATATCCCAACTACTTCTACACCGGCCTCGCCCGCGAGCGCTTAGCCGCCCTGCCCGCGACCGCCGCCGCGCCCTCCGCGCCCGTCAGCGATTTCCTGCGCACCGTCGCCTTCAACACTCGCGCGCGTGTGCGCAATTTCGAACCCAACGCCACCGCGAAGCTCCGTCTGGAACGCGCGCGCCTGTTAGCCTCCGCCGGGCTCGACGATTGGGCCGAGACCGAATTGCGCTACGCCGCGCAAAACGAAGATCAGCCGCACGTCATGGGCTTGGAACTCGCGACCATGGCCAATCGCCGGGCACAACCCGATCAGGCCATGCGTTATTTAAAACGCTACGCACCCGACTACTTGTATCTGCGCATCGATTCCGCCCCCGACGAATTCTGGAAGCTGGCCTTCCCCCTGCCCTATCGCGCCGACTTCGAACGCTTCGCCCGCCAAAACAACTTGGACCCCTTCCTATTCGCCGCATTAGCGCGCCAGGAATCCGAGTTCAATCCCAAAGCCGTCTCCGTGGCCAGCGCGCGCGGGCTCACGCAGATCATGCCCTCGACCGGCCGCGAGCTCAGCCGCCAGTTGCGCCTCAGACCTTATTCAACGGCCAGCCTGTTCCAGCCGCAAGTGAATTTGAAATTGGGATCCTTCTATTTGAAGTCCGTCGCCGACAGCCTGGAAGGCCGCTGGGAGGCCGCCCTCGCCGCGTATAACGCCGGACTCAGCCGGGCCAAGACTTGGTCAACCTGGGGTGAGTTCCGCGAAGCCGCCGAATTCGTCGAAACCGTGCCCTTCACGCAGACCCGCGAGTACATCCAGATCGTCCTGCGCAACGCCGACATCTATCGCCAGTTGTACGCCAACGAAAAGCCCCCCGCTCCCGTCAACCGGGTATCCTATTCAAATGGGATCGATCAGCGAAGGAAAAGTTCTCGCGCCACCGGCGCCCCCTGACGTTCGCCTGCGCTTCCGCAGCGAACGCGCCGCCGGCCTCAACGAAAGTGTCATTCGCGAGATGACGCGGCTGGCGTTCCAGTACAACGCTGTCAACCTGGCGCAAGGCTACCCCGATTTCCCCGCCCCCGACATCCTGAAACGCGCCGCCATCGAAGCCATCGAAGCCGACATCAATCAATACTCCATCACCTGGGGCGCGAAGCCGTTTCGCGACGCCATCGCCGCCAAATACCGCCGCCACTACCAACTCGACTTCGACCCGGAGCGTGAAATCACCGTAGTCTGCGGAGCCACTGAAGGCATGATCGCGTCATTGACCGGAGTCACAAACCCCGGTGATGAGTTAGTAGTCTTCGAACCCTTCTACGAAAACTACGGTCCAGATTCGGTCTTGTGCGGATGCACCCGCAAACTGGTAGCGCTGCGCCCGCCCGATTGGACCTTTGACCGCGACGAACTGCGCCGGGCTTTTTCCAAGCGCACCAAAGCCATCATCCTGAACTCGCCCAACAACCCCACCGGCCGCGTCTTCAATCGCGAAGAACTCACCTTCATCGCCGAACTCTGCCAGGAATTCGACGCCCTCGCCATCACCGACGAAATCTACGAACACATCCTCTACGACGGCGCCCAGCACATCCCCATGATGCAGCTCCCCGGGATGCGTGACCGGACCATCTTAGTCAACAGCCTGAGCAAGACCTATTCGGTAACCGGATGGCGTGTCGGCTGGGTTCTGGCCAGCCCCGATCTCACCGATTCCATCCGCAAGGTCCACGACTTCCTCACCGTCGGCGCCGCCCACCCCCTGCAGATCGCCGGCGTGACCGCATTGGGACTTCCCGACTCCTACTACACCGACCTAGCCGAGAAATATAACGAGCGCTGCACCGCCATGATCGATATGCTCACCCCCGTCGGTTTCCGCTGCTACCGTCCTGAAGGCGCCTACTATGTAATGACCGATATCTCCGGTTTCGGCTTCAAGGACGACATGACTTTCGGGCGCTATTTAGTGGAAAAGATAGGTGTTGCCGCCGTGCCCGGTTCCTGCTTCTTCTCCAACCCGCACGATGGCGATCAAATGATCCGCTTCTGCTTCCCCAAGAAACCCGCGACCCTCGAAGCCGCCGCGGAACGCCTGCGCAAACTATAAAGGAGGTGCCCATGCTGGCACTCTTGCTGCTTACCTTCGCGTTGGCTCTCAACGCCCAACCCGCCAACATGAATATGTACTGGATCGACGTCGAAGGCGGCGCGTCCACGCTGATCGTTTCCCCGTCCGGCGAATCCCTGCTGATCGACACCGGTTGGGCCGTCGGCGACCGCGACGCGAAACGCATCTTCGCCATGGCCCAACACGCGGGCTTGAAGAAGATCGACTACCTGGTCATGAGCCACTTCCACGCCGACCACGCCGGCGGCCTGACTGCGCTCTCGAAGCTAATCCCCATCGCAAAATTCTACGACCGCGGCGACGCCATCGAAATCGAGAACAAGCGCTGGCTCGACGAATACCGCGCCGCCTCCGCTGGCAAGCGCACTATCGTGAAACCGGGTGACACCATCCCGATAAAAGGTTTGAACGTCGTGATCGTTTCTTCGAACCAGGAAGTGCTTGCAAATCCCATCAACGGCGGCGGCCCCAACCCCCTGTGCGTCGACGCGGAGCAGAAAGAATCGGCCGGCCCTGAGAACGCGCGCGGTGTAGGCCTATTGCTCACCTATGGAAATTTCAAATACCTGAACCTGATCGACCTCGATTGGTCCAAGGAAATGGAACTGGCGTGCCCCGTGAACAAGCTCGGCAAAGTCACGCTGTATCAAAGCGGACGCCACGGCTCCTTCGACGGCGCCGGCGCCCCCGCGCTGCTGGGAGCGATCCAACCGCAAGTCGTCGTCGTGAACAACGGCCCGCGCAAAGGCATGGGACAAGTGGATGCCAACGTCAAATCCGCCAACGCTCCAGGCAAGACAGTGGCCCCGTACGAAAAGAACGCCTACCTGCGACTCGCCAAGCTGCCGGGTATCGAAGGCATCTGGCAGGGACACCTGTCGCTGCTCGATCCCGATCCCAAGCACAACACCGCGCCCGACATGATCGCGAATCTGGAGGACAGTCCGGATTGCAAAGGAAATTGGCTCGAAGCCTCCGTCGCGCGCGACGGCAAATTCACCATGACCAACGGCCGCAACGGCTTCAGCAAGAGCTACACTGCTCATTAAAAGACTTTCATTCTGCCGTCAGATGTGCGACGCTCAAATCAGGAGGCGTTATGACTCCTTTATCTCTTGTTCCCGAGTGTGTTGTACGAGAAGACGGCCAAGGCGCGGAAGTAGCGCTCGAAGCCAAGCAAGCCAAGCGTTTACTACTTACCCTGCGCGTAAACCGCATTTTGGAGCGCGAAACGTTGGAAGTGAGCGTCCATGGCTCTCCTGATCGCGCGACTTGGCAACCGCTGGCTACGTTTCCCAAGAAGTCGTATTGCGGCACGTATTCGTTGCCGGTGGATCTGACCAATAACCCCGATGTGCGCCATCTGCGCGTACATTGGAAAATGAGCCGATGGAATCAGCAAACACCCAAACCTGTTTTCGGATTCCATGTGCACGCCGAAGAACTCCGCAGCAAAGTAGCCGGCGCCGCGTAGCCGTTCACAAGCGGTTCATTAAGCTAGCCGCATAACCCGCGCCGAACCCGTTATCGATATTCACGACGGTCACATTGCTGGCGCAACTGTTCAACATGCCGAGCAGCGCAGCCAGGCCCTGAAAGCTCGCCCCGTAACCCACGCTAGTCGGCACAGCGATCACCGGAGCCATCACCAATCCGCCCACCACGCTCGGCAGCGCGCCCTCCATCCCCGCACACACGATCACCACCCGAGCCTCCGCCAACCGCTCCCGATGGTGCATCAGCCGGTGAATGCCCGCCACGCCGACATCGTGAAAAGTGTCCACCTCATTGCCCATGACCTCGGCAGTGACCTGCGCTTCTTCCGCCACCGGCAGATCACTCGTGCCGGCACACACCACCGCGATCTTCCCTTTGCCGTGCAGCGTCCGGTCGCGCCAGACCCGCAGCGATCCCGAAGCCGGAAAGTATTCCGCCCCCGCCTGCTCCTTTTGTAACCGATCTGCAATATCGCGAGGAATGCGCGTCACCAGAACATTCTGCGCTTTCGCCAGCAGCGCCGCCGCAATCGCGGAAATCTGATCGGCCGTCTTGCCGGGCCCAAAAATCACCTCCGGCATACCATGCCGCAGCGCCCGATGATGATCCACCTTCGCGAAACCCAGATCTTCGAAGGGCAAATGACGCAGCCGGCCCAACGCCGCATCGATATCCACTGCTCCCGCGCGCACTTCTTCGAGCAGCGCGCGCAATTGGTTTTGATCCATAGGAAGTTTCAGGATAGCAGTGCAAGGGTGCCCGGATACCCGCAAAAGAGGTGGCCCCAACCCACCTCAATTCCCTTGGCCCCAGCGAGGGCGCAAGGCATAATCATTCCTACATGAACAAGCCGGCGACCGAAACTCTCCCCCAGATTTGCTCCGAAGTCGGACTCACCTGCCAGAGCTGCACCGCCGAAACCGCGCGCCAAGTGGCGGCCGTTTGCAAGGGGCTGCGTGGGAAAGCCATCGGCCAGATGTTCGTGCAACTCTATCCCAACGCGGCCTGTGCCCCCGCGCACAAACTCTTCGTGGCCCACTACGAATCAGCGTCCGAGACCCCCAAGCGCCGCGACTTCATGTCCGTGCGCCCGACGGTCATGGCCGCGGTAGCCTAAACTACTTCGACGCCTGCACCGGCGGCTGCATCAACTCCGCCAGGTACTGCTTCCACAGTTTCGCCAGGCCCATGGTTCCATGCCCGCGCGTCTCCGGCCCTGTAGGGATCAGTACGTAGCGCCCCAGCTTCACGCGCTGGATCTCCCGCTCCATAATGCCCAGCTCCGGCGGATTGCGTTCATCGTCGGCCGAATTGATGGCCAGCACCTTCGCTTGGATCGTCTCCAGCTTAGGCGCGGGATTGTAATCGCGCGAGGCGTCCAACTGATAGATGACATCGTTCGCGTCAGCGTTCGACGGCTGCCCGAGGCGCTGATCCAGAAGCTGGTCGGCTTTCTCGCGCGTAGGCGCCGCCCGGTGGATCGCCTGCGTGCCTCCGCTAGTCGCGATCCCAAAATACACCTGCGCCATCGGCAAGCTGCGCGGCTGCTTAGTATAGTTGCCGCCGTTCCACTCCGGGTCATTGCGAATCAAATCGATCACCATGCGCCGCAGCATCCAATTGCGCCCCGCGACTTCAGTGGGCTGAGCCGCGGTCGGCAGCAGCGCGTCCATGAAGTCCGGATAGCGCTCGCCCCACGTCCACACATGCATGCCGCCCATCGAAGTACCCATCACCAACCGCAAGTGCCCGACGCCCAGGTGCTCCTTCACTAAGCGGTATTGCCCGTCGACCATATCGTCATAGTTGTACTTCGGGAATTTCGTGCGCAGTCCATCGGAGGGCTTCGACGACTTCCCCGCCCCAATCGCATCCGGCATGATGAGGTAGTGCGTCGCCGCATCCAGCGGCTGCCCCGGCCCGAACAACTCGCCCGCAAAATCCGCACGCAAAAATCCAGCGCCAGTTCCGTTCGTCCCATGCAGAAGGAGAACCGGCTCGCCCGTGCGCGCACCCACCGTCACGTAATGCAGCCGCAGCTCCGGCAGCGTCTCGCCGGTGTGGAAACGGAAGTCGCGGACCACCCAGTCGCCTTCGACCGGCGCCGGGTAATCAGCCGCGCGCAATAGAGCCGCCGCGAATAGCAGTGCAAACAGGGCACGTGTTTTCATGCGACCACCTAGTATATTAGAAGAACTCGAAAGGACCAACCATGAAGCCCACCCCACACCGACGCAACGCCCTGACCACCGCCGGCCTCGGACTCGCTGCCTTTGCCGCCCGCGCGGAAGCCGCCGCCTGGACCCCGGCCGAGAAAGCCAACGTCGACGCCGTCAACGCCTTCTGCGCCGCCTGGCCCAGCCACGACGTCGCGAAGATCATGTCGTTC
Source organism: Bryobacterales bacterium (assembly GCA_963760575.1). Classification (GTDB taxonomy): domain Bacteria; phylum Acidobacteriota; class Terriglobia; order Bryobacterales; family Bryobacteraceae; genus Palsa-187. The sequence goes on along the minus strand of CAVXEM010000017.1, from coordinate 41,472 downwards.
TTCGCCGACCCCTGCGCCTACCGAGTGACCGAAACCCAGGAACCCGCCAAAGGCCGCGAAGCCGTGACAGCTAAAATCGCCAGCTTCGTCGATCGCGTGCAAGAGTTCAAAGTGCTCGACACCTTCGCCAAAGGACCGATGGTTTTTAACGAAAGAATCGATTCCTTCGCCAGCGGAGCGTTAAAATCGTGGCACGGCGTCGGCGTGTTCTTCCTGAAGGACGGAAAGATCGTGGAATGGTACGACTATACGATCTTGGCAGACCGCAGGTAAGGAGTTCTCGATCGTCAATAGCTTACCAGCGTAAGATCAGTCGCCGCGAAGTCCCGGCCAGTGGCTAGGATCGGCTCCCCATTCAATGCGGCGATAGCGTACACAGCGCAATCGCCAAAGTTAAGCTGCGCGCGATGTTTCATTCCCTTCCCGAAACGGGCAAAGGCTGAGATAGCAATTTTCGCGTGAGCCTCTGCGAAGTCGGCGACTTCGACACCGAGCTCGTCTACCAAATCGTACAAGAGAGGTACAGACTTGGCTCCCCAGCGAGCCCGCAGCACGATGCCAGCTTCCAGTAGGGAAACCGAAGCGATGATTCGTGTTGGGGCGCGCTCTATGGCGTATCTGAGTGCGCCGGCCGACGGCTCTCCCAATGCGATGGCAATCACCGCGGACGTGTCGATGATCATCTAGCGCGGGAGGCCGAACGAATCGTAACCTAGGATTTCGTCCGGAGTGCGAGAATCAAGGACGGGCAATGCGGCGAGCTTCGCGCAAATCTCGTCGATCTTTTTCTGGTCGAGTGGCTTTTTCTGCACTTGATCTGGTCTTCCAAGGCATGGATGACTGCCTCCGTCAGAGTTACGCCCATTCGCTTGCTCACTTGCTGAGCCAAGCGGTGCGCCGCCGGGTTCTTGATGTAAAGTGTCTGACGCTTCTTCACATTTCCATTATACGGCAATCCCTTGGGATATACCTTTAGCACCGCAGAACGACGCTTGGCCAGCGTACTTAGGAGAATACCTAAACTTCACCGTCATTCCCAGCACGGCCTGCAAAGGCACGCCGCTGCCGGCCGGCAAGTCCTCCGCGGTTATGTGAGCTCGCGGCGGGTTCACCAGTAGAGGAAGAATCATCGCCACCGTCATCACCCCAGCGATCAAATACAGCGCCTGATTGTAACCACCGGTCGTCTGCCGCAGGTAAGCAAATAGCAGCGGACCGAAGGCCGCCGGGAACGCCCACGGCAGTAACATCAACCCAAAAATCGACCCCACGTGCCGGGGACCAAAATAATCCGCCGCGAAGGCCGGCGTGATTCCGTACGCGCCCCCATAGCACAATACGATCGTAAACGTCGTGACCAGCAGAAGCGGCGGCGATGCGATGTTGTGAAATGTCCAGAATAGGACCGCCTGCATCAAATACATCAGGAAGAAAGCCGTCTTCCGGCCAATCATGTCTGAAATCCAGGCCCACAGCACGCGGCCCATTCCATTGGCGAGACTGATGATGCCCACGAAGCTCGCCGCAGTCACCGCGCTTACCTTCCCTATCTCCTGAAACATGGGCGCGGCTTGGGAAACCACCGAAATGCCGGCGATGGTGTTGATGGACAACAGCGCGCACAAGGCCCACCATTGCCAGGTTCGCAAAGCCTCTCCCAGGCTGTAATCGCGGTCGGAACGTTGCGATACCTGCGCCGCCGACGGCGTCCATCCCGCTGGTTTCCACCCCTCGGGAGGATTCCGCATGAAAAATCCCGAACAAACCGCGACCACGCCATAGGCAATGCCGAGATACGCGAAGGTGGACATTACGCCGAAGCTTTGCATCAGGCGGGCCGCCACCGGCGCTGCAATGAGAGATCCCGCTCCGAAACCGCCGACGGCTATGCCGGTGATCAGTCCTCGCCTTTCCGGGAACCACTTCACCAGAACTGCGATGGGAACGATGTATCCCATGCCCAGCCCGATTCCACCCATCACACCGTAGGTAAGATACAACCACCACAATTTGTGAGCGGAAAAGCTTGCCAGAAAGACCCCACCGCCCCACAACAGAGCGGCCGTCATGCCGACGACTCTAGGGCCAACTCGATTCAGCCAGAGGCCGCCGACAACTGCTGACAAACCCAGGAACAGCCAGTCAATCGAGAAGGTGAGCGAGACTTGCGAAATGCTCCAGCCGAATTCCTTGACCAGCGGAATGCGAAAAACGCTCCAGGCATACCCGGCGCCCAAAGCCATTTGCATGCAGACACCGGCGACCGCTATCCACCAACGATTGATCGAGGGCATGGTCTTCAATAGTGTACTGCGTTTTGCCTGGTGGGGCGGACGTCCCGGTCCGCGTTCGACCTCCGGTCGAACTTCTCCCCGTGACCTATAATATCCGGAGGTGGTGAACCGGATGCAAACGTCCAAGTTTCGACGAACCCTGATCGCATGCGCCCTTGCAGCCCTCCCCGCGCTCGCGCAAACCGGCGCCAAGAACGGCGAATGGCGCAGCTACGGCGGAGACACAGGCAACACGCGCTATTCACCCCTCGATCAAATCAACGCCTCGAATTTCAACAAACTCGAACCCGCCTGGCACTTCAAAACCGAGAACCTGGGCCCGCGCCCTGAATACAACCTGGAAGGCACGCCGCTGATGGCCAACGGCATCCTCTACGCCACCGCCGGCACTCGCCGCGCCGTAGTCGCCCTCGACGCCGCGACCGGCGAACAACTCTGGATGCACAGCGAGAACGAAGGCGAGCGCGGCCGCAACGCCCCCCGCCAACTCTCCGGCCGCGGACTCTCCTATTGGACCGACGGCCGCGAAGAAAGAATATTTTACGTAACCCCGGGCTATCGCCTGGTCGCGCTGAACGCCAAAACCGGCGCGCGCATCGCAGCTTTCGGACAAGACGGCCTGGTGGATCTGAAGATGGATGACGATCAAGTGATCGATCCCATCACCGGCGAAGTCGGCCTGCACTCCGCGCCGGTGGTCGCCGGCGACACCATCATCGTAGGCGCAGCGCACCGCTCCGGCGGCGTTCCGCGCAGCAAGACCAACGTGAAGGGTTTCGTGCGCGCCTTCGATGTGCGCACCGGCAAGCGCCTGTGGATCTTCCACACCATCCCGCGCCCCGGCGAATTCGGCTACAACACCTGGGAGAGCGATTCGGCTGACTACACCGGCAACGCCGGCGTGTGGGGGCAAATCAGCGTCGATGAACAGCTCGGCTTGGCATATCTGCCCGTGGAATTGCCCACCGGCGATTACTACGGCGGCCATCGTCCCGGCAACGGTCTGTTTGGCGAGAGCATTGTCGCCGTCGATCTCAAAACCGGAGTCCGCAAGTGGCATTACCAGTTGGTCCACCATGGCATTTGGGATTTCGATATCCCCTGCGCGCCCATCCTAGTCGATATCAACGTCAACGGCCGCCCCGTCAAAGCTGTCGCGCAGCCCACCAAGCAGGCCTTCTTATATATGTTCGACCGCACCAACGGCCAGCCCATCTTCCCGCTGGAAGAAAAACCGGTGGAACAATCGACCGTGCCCGGAGAAAAAACCAGCCCGACACAACCATTCCCCAGCAAGCCCCCGGCTTACGACCGCCAAGGTTTTTCGCTGGATGACTTGATCGATTTCACGCCGGAGATGAAAGCGCAGGCCCGTGAGATCGTTTCGCACTATCACATCGGACCCATCTTCACGCCGCCAAGCCTCAGCAAGGCCGACGGCCCGATCGGCACGCTGGCCTTTGCGACAGCGTCGGGTGGAACCAATTGGGTGGGCGGATCGGTGGATCCGGAAACCGGAATCGCCTACGTTCCTTCGCAGCGCGCGTTGACGAATCTGGCGCTGGTGCCCTCCGATCCCAAGACCAACGATTTCCGTTTCATTCAAGGCACCGCCACCGAAGGTGCGCGCGCGGGAGCCGGCGCCGGCGGCGATGGAGCCGCTGTCCCCGGCAACGCCAATGCCGCCCGTCTCAGCGTGCAGGACCTTCCGCTTTACAAGCCACCCTATGGACAGATCAGCGCCATCGACCTGAACAAAGGTGAAATCATCTGGCAGGTCGCGAACGGCGAAACGCCCGACGTGATTCGTAATCATCCCGCGCTCAAGGGCGTCAACATTCCGCGCACCGGACGCGCCGGAATCGTCGGCGTCATCGTTACCAAGACGCTGGTGATCGGCGGCGAAGCCGGCACCATCACCATGCCCGACGGCAAGAAGGGCGCGTATCTGCGCGCGTACGACAAGAAGACCGGACAAGACGCGGGCGCCATCGCCATGCCGGCGGGACAAACCGGCTCGCCGATGACCTACATGCTGAACGGCAAGCAGTACATTGTCGTCGCCGTCGGCGCCGCCGGATATCCGGCCGAGTATCGCGCGTACAGGCTGCCGAACTGAAGTCGTATCAAGCCATCATTGTCGGCGGAGGCCACAACGGCCTGGTCACAGCCGCGTATCTCGCGCGCGCCGGCATGCGCGTGCTAGTCCTCGAAGCGCGCGAACTAGTAGGCGGCTGCGCGGTCACCGAAGAAATCTGGCCCGGCTACCGCGTATCCACGGCATCGTATCTCGCCAGCCTGATGCAGGAAAAAGTAGTGCGCGAGCTCGAGCTCGAACGCTTCGGCTATCGCGTCGACGCCAAAGACCCCGCGTTCTTTTCGCCCTTCCCCGATGGCCGCCATCTCTTCATGTGGCAGGACCGCGCGAGGACCGTAGCGGAGATCGCCAAGTTCTCCGCGCACGACGCCGAAGCCTATCCGCGCTACGAAGCGCATCTCGAAAAACTGGCGATGGTGGCGGAGTCCGTCCTGCTCACCACGCCCCCCGACTTCCCGCCGCAAGGCATCGGCGACTTCATCGAATACCTAAAGCTGATGGGACGTCTGCGCGGTCTGTCGCGCAGCGAAATCGTCGGCCTGGTAAAAGTCTTCACACAAAGCGCCGCGGATTTTCTAGACGACTGGTTCGAGTGCGAAGAAATCAAAGTCACGCTCGCCACCGACGGCGTCATCGGAGCCAACGGCGGCCCGCGCTCCCCCGGAACAGCCTACATCCTGCTACACCACTGCATGGGCGGCGTAAACGGCATTCGCGGACTCTGGGGTTTCGTCCGCGGAGGCATGGGCGCCGTCTCGAATGCCATTGCCGATTCCGCGCGAGCGAGCGGAGCCGAGATCCGGATTAACGCGCCCGTCGAAAAGATCCTGGTCAAGGATGGCCGCGCCACCGGAGTAGTGCTCGTCGGCGGCGAAGAAATTCAAGCACCGATCGTCGCCAGCAATTTAGACCCGCGCCGCACCTTCTTGCACCTCGTGGACAAATCAGCTCTGCCCACAGACTTCGTAGCCGGCATCCAACGCTTCCGCTCCGAAGGCACGTCCCTGAAGATGAATCTGGCGTTAAACGGCCTCCCCGAATTCACAGCGTTCCCCGGGGCCCCCGGCCCGCAGCACCGCGCCACCATGCACCTGTGCCCCTCGATCGAATACGTGGAACGCGCCTGGGATGACGCCAAGTACGGCCGCCCCTCGCGCTCCCCGCTGATCGAGATGACCATCCCCACGATGTACGATCCAACGCTAGCGCCCGCCGGCCATCACATCATGGGAATCTTTTTACAGTACGCGCCCTATACGCTGCAAGGCACCAATTGGGACACCGAACGCGAACCCTACGCCGACCGCGTCCTCGAAGTGATCGAGCAATACTGCCCCAACATCCGCGACATCGTGGTCGAGCGCCAGACGCTCACGCCGCTCGATCTCGAGCGCCGCTTCGGCCTCACCGGCGGCAACATTTTTCACGGCGAAATGTCGCTCGACCAAATGTTCGTGTTGCGCCCGCTGGCCGGTTGGGCACGCTACCGGACGCCGGTCAAAGGCCTGTACCTATGTGGCTCCGGCGCGCATCCCGGCGGCGGCGTCATGGGCGCGCCCGGACACAACGCCGCTCGCGAAATCCTCAAAGACCGCTGATCCGTCCGCGCGGATTACTCGTAGGTTACTTGCAGGTTGGTAAACGACCCATCCGGCAGATTCCGCACGCCCATGCCGTTCAATCCCAAAAACGGCAACTGCACGTTACCCGTCGGAATGCCGAACACGCGCAGCTTGCCGCGCTGGTTCGCCACGCTGGGGAACTGCTGGTCGAGCACGAACGCCATGTGCTGCAGCGGTTGCAACACAATCGAAAAATCGTTGACGATCACCTTCCCGCTTTCGTCGTAAGCCACCACCAACGCGGTCTGCGCCTGCGTGGGGCTCGGATTGGTAAGCGCCAGGCCCACCAACGCGCCGTTGCTTTCATCGAACGGAATCGAAAAACTCTTGTTATAGGTGGGATCGCCGATCACTGAAGCCTGCTGGTCCTGCTGACCGCCGTGGACCTTGAAGACCGCCATCGCGGAATAATCTTCGTAGCCTTCCACCTTGGCCCACCCCTCGGCCAATCCCGAACTTGCTCCCGACGAACTCAGAAACTTAACGCCATTCCCCGGCACTGAGATGGTAACGTTGCTGCCGATGCCCGGAATGGACCAGGGCGCTCCATTGTCCTGCCAGAAAGTCACCGTATACGCTTGCGCAAACCGGTTGCGATTGGTGATCGTCAAAGTGGTCTGCCAGCCGCCCCCGTCCACAATCTGCGACAAAACTTTGGTGTAGCCGGCCGGCCGGATGGTGGTGACGTTGCCCAGGATAATGAAGCGCCTGGTCACGCCACTGACAGTGCAGTCCGCCGAATCGCAGGAAGCTTCCTGCGCCAGCGCATTAAACCCGACAATCCCGCCGTCGTTGGTAAGAGCCGAGAGAAAATTCCCGTTAAAGTAACGGTCGCCCATATGAGCCGGCAGGCTCGCGAACGCACGCACCGTATTGGCGAACCCAGTGGGCGCCGGAGCCGCCCCCGGAACGCCATAATGATAGCCGCTGGTAAAAGTAGTGCCCGGAGTCACCGTGATGTCCACATTCGAATAAGTGTTGCTGACGGAGTCATACACAAACGAACCCGTCGCCTGCGCCCCATCGTCAAACAAAACATTATCCAGATACCAGGTGCGCGGCCCGAAAGCCGGAACCGAAGTGACGCTGCCCGCGGTAAGGCTGACGATCGACTCGGCCGTCGCGTACTGGCACGTCGCGTTCAAGCACACGCCTTGATACGAACCCAAATCGAGCGGAATGGTTCCGCCTCCCGTGGAGAGAGTCCCCAGAAACCCCCACTGCAGCATGCCGGAGAGCCCGGTGACCGGATTGGGTGTGGTCCAAAACACCACAACCGCCGGACGTGCAATCGGGCTTTGGACCGTATAGTGATTGTCCGTGGCCTTCGCTGTTGCGGCCGTCGAACCCGTGCCGGGCGTGGTGGTGATATCGATCGACGTATAAAGCCCCGTCACCGTGTCATAGACGAAGGAGCCCACCGCGCGGCTACCGTCGGAGAACGTGACTCCATTCAAATACCAAGTCACGGGAGCAGCGTGAATCGCGGGGCTTAACAATAAGGCGAGTAGTGCAAGAAAGAGCAGACGCGTTGTATAGGTGTTCATTTTGTACCGGGATAATCTCTCTATTCTCACGGAACCGGGGAGCGTTAGTCAATGGAAGTTTCACCACATGGTCTTGACAGAGTAGCGCTTTATTTGAACATCGCTAGTGACCAACGTCAGCCCTTCGGCCGCGGCTTGCGCGATCAGCATGCGATCGAACGGGTCCTTGTGGAGATCCGGTATCCCAGCGAGCGCGGTAATATGCGCGGAACGAATCGATAAAATGCTGCCCCCCAGAAGCTCACACGCCCGTGCCCACCAATTCACAGGATCGGCTATCTTCAGCAAACCTTTTTGAGATTTTATGACCACTTCCCAATAAGTCACCACGCTCATCGCGCGCGGGCCAGCCCGTAGGGCTTTGCGCGCGGTCGCGGATAAGAGATCGGGATCGGCCAGCGCCCAGATCGCGGTGCTGGTATCGAGTAGGTACGGACCCTCTACCAACGCCCCTCCCAGAAGGCCTCGGCTTCCTTGGGTGTAAGAGCTTTTTCCCAGCCCTTTTTCCACGAGATCTCGCCGCGCATCGCTCCGAACTGCGGCTTCACCGACGCTTGCGCGCGCAGCAAGCGCGCCACGGGCCGCCCGTGACGGAGGATGACGATATCCTCGCCTTCCTCCAAAAGATCCAACAGCTTTGAGAGCTGCGTTTTCGCCTCGTGGACGCTTACTGTCATCAATTTCTAATTTAGTCCTTTTTTTTAGTCATCTCAAGCTGCACGGGCAAAGACATACTAGCGAAGGCCAGGGCCAGCGCATCGGCCTCATTTATATTTTCCGCCGCCGGCGCCGCGTCGCGAATGAACACCTCGAACGCCATGGCGACCGACGTGCCCGTATTGCGGAAACCGTGCAGCGTCCCCTTATCCATGTAGAACACCTGCCCCGGCACGGCCGCGGTCTTCTCCGTTCCCTTGGTGAATTCGATCGCGCCCGCGATGGGCAGGAATAAATGGAAACGGACATCGTCGTGCGTGTGCATCTTGCGAGTAGCGCCCGCCTGGATTTCTACTCGCAGGACGCGCACCTGGGGCTTGTCGAGCAGCACCGCCCGCGCGACTCCGGCGTCCTGCGTAGGCACCGCCGCCGGCCCCGGTATCTGCGCCCAGGCAACGCCTGCCGTCAAAAACATCGGAATCATCCAAGTGCGAGCAATCATAGTCTGTCCAAGCTATCCGCTTTCTACGTCGAGAGCAAGTACCGGTTCCCCATCCGCTAGGATCATTAAATATGCCGCTGCGCCTCATGCCTACCCGCCACTCGCCGTTTTACAGTCCGTTTCTAGCCCTGCACGCCGCCGGTTTCCTCCAGCAGGAAGGCATCGAGTCCAGCCTGCGCCTCCCCGCTGAAGGAGAAAGCACCGGCGCGCTTCTCCGCCGCGGCGAGGTGGACGTAATCCAAAGTGCCGTCTCCGCCGCCTGGACCGAACTCGAAAAAGGCGCCACCGGCATCCCCATCCATATCGCACAAATCAATCAGCGCGACGGCTTCGTGCTAGTAGCGCGCCATCCCGAACCAAACCTTGAATGGAAAAACCTGGCAGGCAAGACGCTGATCGCCGACCACGGACACCAGCCCTTCATCATGCTGCGCTGGGCCGCCCACAACCGCGGCGCCGATCTCTCGCGAGTGAACCTGTTGAATCTCGGCTCGCCGCGGGATATGGAAGCCGCCTTCCGCGCCGGTCAAGGCGACTATATCCATTTGCAAGGCGGCGTGCCGCAGCAGTTGGAGCGCGAAAGCGCGGGCCACATCGTCGCCTTCACCGGCGAAGGGCTAGATCCGTTGGCATTCTCCAGCATCGCCGCGCCGCGCGCCTTTGTCGAAAGCGATCGTCTCGATCCGCTGCTCCACGCTTTCGCGAAAGCCAAAACCTGGGCGCGCGAGTCGCCGGCGATTGCAGTGGCAAGCAAACTAACGCCGCTCTTCCCCGCCCTCGATGTCGCAGCACTCACCGCGGCCATCTCCGCCTGCCAGAAGCTAGGATGCTGGGAAGGCGGCGCCGCCATTCCGCGCGCCGACTACCAGCAAGCCGAAAAAATCTTCCTGTGGGCTCGCGGTATCGAGCGCGCCCACCCCTATGAACAGGTGTGCCATGCTGTAGGTAGATGAGCCGTCCTCCCGAACCCGCTCCGCCCAAGGCCACTGAGAAACCTCTCGAAAAGCCCAAGAAAAACCGCTCTATGACGCGCAAGGCTTTCGGCGAGCTGCTCAAACGCGCCATCACCAAGTCGGATCCCAAGGCGAATTAACGTGTTTGCCGCGCATACCGGATTCGGACGAAACTACGGGCGCTCGCTGGTCATCACGCAGCAGGGAGTGGTCGCCACCAGTCAGGCGTTAGCCTCGCAAGCGGGCGCACAGATTCTAGCGCAGGGCGGTTCAGCAGTCGACGCCGCCATTACAGCCAACGCCGTGCTGGGCGTCGTCGAGCCCATGATGGACGGCATCGGCGGCGATCTATTCGTGCTCTACTGGGACGCGAAAACCGGCGAGTTGACCGGCTTGAACGCCTCCGGTCCGGCACCCCGCGCCTTGTCTCCCGCTTTTTTGGCGAGCGGCGGCATGACCACCATGCCGCTGGCCGGGATTCACGCCGTCACCGTCCCCGGGGCCGTCGACGGCTGGGCGCAACTGCACAAACACTATGGAAATTTACCGTGGGACCGCCTGTTCGCCTCCGCCATCGCCTACGCCGAGCAAGGATTTCCGGTCAGCGAAGCGATCGAAGAACAGTGGACCTCGCCGGTTTCGTTCGATCGCCTCACCAGCCACGCCGAATCGTCGCGCGTATTTTTGGTAGAGGGCAACCCGCCGCGGCAAGGCAACGTGTTCCGCAATCCCGACCTGGCCGATGCCTACCGCAGTCTAGCCGCCTCCGGCTCGCGAGCGTTCTACGAAGGAGAAATCGCCGCCGCCATTCTCAAAACTTCTCAATCCCTCGGCGGCACCATGACCGCCGAAGATTTGTCATCCTTCTCGGCCGAGTTTGTCGAGCCCATTTCCATCGACTACCGCGGCTGGCGGGTGTACGAACTCCCGCCCAACGGCCAAGGCATGGCCGCGCTCGAAATGCTGAACATCATGGAGACATCGCCCGCCGATCCGGCTGGTCCGTTCACCGCCGCCGAAATGCACAAGCGCATCGAGGCCATGAAGCTCGCGTATTCCGACGTATATCGCTACAACGCAGACCCGCGCGTCTGCCCGGTGCCGGTTGAGAAACTACTCTCGAAAGAACACGCTCGCGAACGCGCCGCGCTGATCGATCCGCGCACCGCCAACGGCCGCGTCGCCGCCGCCCGCATGTCCGGCAGCGATACGACCTACTTGACGGTAGTCGACCGCGAAGGCAACATCGTGAGTTGGATTCAAAGCATCTTCAGCAATTTCGGTTCCGGCATCACCGTCGAAGGCATGGGCTTTACTTTGCAGAATCGCGGCGCCGGCTTTACGCTCGACCCCACGCATCCCAACCTCTTGGCCGGCGGCAAGCGCCCGTTTCACACCATCATCCCCGGCTTCATGGAACGCGGCGACGCGCACATCGGTTTCGGCATCATGGGCGGACCCAATCAGCCGCTAGCGCACGCGCAGTTCGTCTCGAACGTGGTCGACTACGGCATGAACCTGCAGCAGGCTCTCGAATCTCCCCGCTTCACCAAGAGCGGCCCCAGCGGTTGCGACGTGCTGATCGAATCGCGAGTCCCCGAGTCGACTCTGCGCAAGCTTACCGAAATAGGCCACGAGGTCCAAGTCCGTCGCGAGTACACACAGGAGATGGGCCGAGGCCAAGCCATCCTGCATAATTCGACGACCGGAACCAACTACGCGGCGTCGGACCCTCGCGCCGATGGAGCCGCCACGCCCGAGCCGATCGTGGTTTGAAATCGTTCCGCTTGCTGCGCGCGCGGTTCCGAGCAGCGACTCAACACGGAACCGCGCGCGCAGCAAGCGGACTAGTCGATAAAGCTGTAAGCCGGCAACGTCAAGAATTCCTGAAAATCCGCGCTGGTCATCATCTGCCGGAAAATCTGCGCCGCCTTGCTGAACTCCGCGCCAGCATTCCCGCGCTTGGCGAGCTGTTCATCCACCACCTGATTCACCATGGCCGCCGTCACAGGCCGCCCGTCGTCAAGCTTCGCCCCGAACTTCACCCACTGCCATACCTGCGCGCGGCAAATCTCGGCCGTCGCCGCGTCTTCCATCAGGTTGTAAATCGGCACGCAGCCGACTCCGCGCAGCCATGCTTCGAGATACTGCAAGCCCACGTCGATATTCCAGCGCAGCCCCGCCTCGGTGATCGTCGCCCTCGGTAGCAGCCAGCAAATCCTTAGCCGTGATATGAACGTCTTCGCGCTTTTTGGAAATCTGATTTGGCGCCGGCATCCCTTCGTCGAAAATCTGCTTCGCGATCGGCACCAGCCCCGGATGCGCGACCCAGGTCCCATCGTGCCCCGCCCGCACCTCGCGCAATTTATCCTGGCGAACTTTTTCCAGCGCCTGCTCGTTCGCCACCGGGTCGTTCTTAATAGGCACCTGCGCCGCCATGCCGCCCATGGCGTGAATCCCGCGCCGGTGGCAGGTCTGGATCAGCAGCTCGACGTAAGACTTCAAGAAATGCCGCTCCATCGTAACTTCCGCCCGGTTCGGCAGCACGAACGTCGGGAAGTTGCGGAACTTCTTGATGAAACTGAAAATGTAATCCCAGCGCCCGCAGTTGAGCCCCGCCGAGTGATCCCGCAGCTCATACAAAATCTCGTCCATTTCGAACGACGCCAGAATGGTCTCGATCAGCACCGTGGCGCGGATCGTCCCGCGCGGAATTCCCAAGGCATCCTGCGCGAAATTGAAAACGTCATTCCACAGCCGCGCTTCAACGTGGCTCTCCAGCTTCGGCAAATAGAAGTAGGGCCCTGACCCGTTCGCGATCAACTGCTTCGCGTTATGGAAAAAGTACAACCCAAAATCAAACAAGGACCCCGAGATCGGCTTCCCCTCGCGCAGCACATGCTTCTCATTCAAGTGCCACCCGCGCGGCCGCACCAGCAGCGTTGCGACCGTGTCGTTGAGCTTGTACTTCTTGCCCTCGGGACTGCTGAACTCAATCGTCCGCCGGTTTGCGTCCCGCAGATTGATCTGCCCCTCGACGTTATTGCTCCACGTTGGCGAGTTAGCGTCCTCGAAATCCGCCATGAAGACATTCGCGCCTGAGTTCAGCGCGTTGATCACCATCTTGCGATCTACAGGCCCCGTGATCTCGACGCGCCGGTCGGTCAGGTCGCGCGGAATCGGCGCCACCTTCCACTCACTCATCCGGATGTCAGTGGTTTCCGTCAGGAAATCCGGAAAATGTCCAGCGTCGATCTCCGCCTGCCGTTCCTGACGGCGCGTGAGAAGTTCCTGCCGCCGGCCCTCGAACTTGGCCGCCAGACTCGCGACGAAATGAACGGCCTCCGGCGTCAAGATCTCGGCGTAGGCAGCGCTCACCGGCGCAGTAATCTGCAGCTCCTCTGAAGCGGCCTGAGAATTCGCAGCCATGACTAACCTCCTATTGCCGCGGGCGACACAGCCTCGACCGGCTTCCCGTGCTTCTTGGGGAACGGCATCTTATGGATCACGATCGCCATCAGCGCCGCACACATCGCCAGCGCGGCGCTGCCATAAAATTCGATGGTCCAACTGCCGGTCTTTTCAAAGAGCATGGCCGCGAGTCCACCGCCGAGAATCGATGCAAACGCCTTGGTGGTGTACAAGAAACTGTAGTTGGAAGCCGAATTCTGCGCTCCGAATATATCGGTCTGCGCCGACGGGAACAGCGTGTACAGCTCGCCCCAAGTGAAATACACCAGCGCCATGCAAATGATGAAATAAGTTCCGTTCAATTTACCGATGGTGACCACGCTAGTGAGCGCCGCCGCCTGCAACGTGAACGCCACAAACATGGTTTGCGCACGGCCGATGTGATCGGAAACCCAACCCCAGAAAATACGGCTGGTTCCGTTCGCCAGCGGATTGAGCGAGAGCGCCACCGTCAACGCCGTCGCGCCGATCCCCAAACTCTTGGCCACCGGAGCGACCTGCGCAGTAGTCATCAGTCCGCCGATGCCGATCATCAGCATCGCCACGTACAACACGTAAAACTGCGGCGTCTTCAGCATCTCCACCGAGTTGAATTCCTCGGTATGGCGCCGGACTTTGGCTTTTACCGGCGGCTTGGGAAGCGCCGCAACTTCAGCGGTGCTGGGATTTTGCAGGAACTGCGCCGCGATGATCATGATCACGCCGCTGGCGATCCCGGTGTATAAGAAGGTCGCCCGGTAATCGAACAAGTGAATCAGATAGGCGAATATCGGATTAAAAATCGTCGCCCCCGCGCCATACCCCGCCGCCGAAATTCCCGACGCCAGTCCGCGCTTGTCGGGGAACCATTTCAACGCCACCGACATCGCGCAACCGTAACCGAACGCCGTTCCGAATCCCGCGATCGCGTACAGCACGTACAACTGCGTGAGGCTGGTGGCCGAACCCATCCCCGCCCATCCGATGCCGCACAGCAATCCGGCCAGACTCATGAACGCGCGCGGCCCGATGCGGTCGATCATCCATCCGGAAACCGGCATCGAGAAGGTCCCCAGTGCGATGTACAGCGTAAATGCCCATTGCACTTGCGACAGCTTCCAGCCCGTCTCCTTGACCATCGGCGTGACGAACAAGGTCCACGCATATTGCATGTTCCCGTTCATCACCATCGCGGTGACAGCCGCGCTCAATCGTACCCAACGGTTCACTGAAAACCTCCCTACAAAGAGGATATTGCGCCTAAAAGTCTCGTACAAGCATATACCGTCCGCGTATGCGGCATGGGGACTCCCAGGCGCTCGCCCAGTTCCACCACCGCGCCCACCACCGCTTCGAGTTCCATGGGCCGCCCCGCTTCCAGATCCTGCAGCATCGACGTCTTATGCTCGCCGACTTTCTCCGCGCCGGCGATGCGCTGGTCAATCGAAATGGGCATCTCGATTCCCATTTTCCCCGCCACCGCTTCCACTTCACTCATGATATTGCGGACCACCGGACCCACCTCAGTGTCGCGCGCCATCTGCGCCAGCGTCGCCCGCGTCAACGCGCTGATCGGATTGAACGCGACGTTGCCCAGAATCTTCACCCAGATTTCGGTGCGGATTTTCTGTGTGACCGGACAGCGCATCCCAGCTTTGATCAAAGTGTCCGAAATCGCCTTTGCACGATCCGAACGCGTGCCGTCGGGCTCGCCCAACGACAGACGATTCCCCTCGATATGCCGAATGACTCCAGGCTCCGGAATATCGGTGGCGAAGTAGGCGATCGAAGCCAGCACGCGCTCAGCCGGAATCGCCGCCGCAATCGCGCCACCGGGGTCGACGCGTTCCAAGTGCAAACCTGTCAACTCCCCTGCGTGCGTCTGAAAATACCACCACGGAATTCCGTTCTGCGTACTGACGACGGTAGTGTGCTCGCCAATCAACGGCTGCACTTGCGGCGCGAGCTGCGTCAAGCCCGTGCGCCTTCACGCCCAGAAAGATGACGTCCATCGGCCCGGCTTCTTTCAGGTCGCCAATGACGCGCGGATGAACTTCGAAAGTCACCGTCGGCGCTGAGTACGCGCAGCCCACGCTCCTGCATCGCTCGCAGGTGCGGACCGCGCGCAAAGAGAGTCACATCCTGCCCAGCGCGCGCCATGCGTGCGCCCAGGTATCCGCCGATGGCCCCGGCGCCGGCAATCAGGAATTTCACTGTCCTCCGGCGAGCGCTTTCCCCACCGCGCCGCGCTGAATCTTGCCGGTAGCGGTGCGTGGAATGGTTTCGACGACGAACAGTTTCTTGGGCATTTTGAAGTCGGCGAGCCGCTCCTTGCAGAACGCCAAGAATGGCCGCTTCCGTCGCCGGTTCCCGCAATACGACAGCAGCGTTGACTTCCTCGCCCCACATCGGATGCGGAACGCCAAACGCCAATGCCTCCGCCACCGCCGGATGCGCCAGCAGAACTTCGTCGATCTCGCGCGGGCCGATTTTTTCGCCACCGCGATTGATCAATTCTTTCAGACGCCCCGTGAGCGTCAAGTACCCGTCAGCATCCAGAAACCCCTGATCGCCGGTGCGGAACCAGCCGTTGGTAAAGGATTTCGCGGTCGCCTCCGGATTGTTCTCGTATTCGGAAACCACGTTCGGGCCTTGGATGCAGACCTCGCCGCGCTCCCCCGTGGCCAACACATTGCCGGCGTCATCCAGGATGCCGATCTTGACGCCAGTTCCTGGACCCACCGACCCCGGTTTTCGCGCCGCGGGCGGCTGCGGATTCGAGCTCATCTGATGCGACGCCTCCGTCATGCCATACGCTTCGAGCACTGGCGCCCCAAACAACTCTTCCATCTTCGCCATCATCTCGGGAGGCAGCGCCGCACTGCACGAGCGAATAAAGCGCAGCCCCTCACGCCCCGCCGGCGGTTCTTTCGCGCGCGACAGCAAAAGATTATGGATGGTGGGAACAGCCGAATACCAAGTAGCGCCCGTGTCGCTCACCGTCCGCCAGAACGACAGCGGATTAAACTTGTTCGGCACCGCCACCGTGCCCGCCGGAAAGCAAGGTCGAAAGCGTCGACGCCACCAGCCCGTGCACATGGAACAGCGGCATCACGCATAGCGACACGTCCTTGGGGGTCAGGCTGTAAGTGGCCACAATGTTCGCCGTCGACGCTGTAATGTTGCGATGCCGGATCGGCACCCGCTTCGGCCGCCCCGTGCTTCCGCTGGTATGCAGCACTAGCGCAATGTCGTCGCCCGTCGGCGGCGTAGCCGTCTTCCCGTGAGGCGCCCCGGCGATGCTCACAATTCCGTTGGCGTCCATCTCCAGCGTATACACCGGAACACCCAGCGCCGCAGCCGCTTTACGCGCCGCCTCGGCCCCCTCCGCCATGCACAGCAAAACTTTGGCATTGGTGTCTTCCAAGAAGAACGTGAACTCATCCTCGCGATACCCCGGGTTCAGCGGCGCCGCGGTGCCCGCCACCGACCCCGCCAGGAAGCTGACCACCGCCGGCAATCCGTTGGGCAGCACGGTCGCCACGCGGTCTCCGCGACCAATTCCGATGGACGCCAAATCGTCCGCCATCGCGCTCACCTGCTTGCGCAAAGAATCGTAGGACACGCGGATTCCAGCCTCGGGCAGCAGAAATGCAGTGTTCCCGCCTGGTGCCACTTGGATCAGTTCGAGAAGAGTATTGGGTTGAGACATAAGTACAATCTTAAGCTAGAACCCGGCAGGCGAGTCAGCGCGACGCTTGTAAGTATGTCCCGAGGAAGGTCAGCGCCAGCCGTCGATGGAGAGCCGGTTCAATTCCTTGCGGCGTACCAGTAGTTGGTAATAAAGGAAGGCGTAAATCAGTTGCAACCCCGCGACGTTCCAATCCTGCGCGAGGTTGGTGCCGATGGCTAACGCGGTCACCACCAGGCCGCCGGCGATCAACGAAAAGCGCGTGGCCAAGCCCAGCAGCAATAACAGCCCGAGCGTTCCCTCCACCGGCGGCAGCACAGTAGCGAAGACCGGCAGAAAGCCCGCGGGAATCAGCGGCGTCTTTTCGAAATAGTGGTTCAGGTAACCCAGAAAAGCCGCGTGCCCGGCGAACAGACGGCTGACGCCATGCAACATAATATTCGCGCCAAACGTGAGGCGCAGGATGGTGTACGCAATCACCGCGTCGGAGTAACGCGAGGCGGGAGACGACTCCATCGCCAACGATCCTGCGCGGGACCCTTCGATTACGGACTCGCTCATGAAACACCTCCTGCCGACTTGGGCATCCGAGATTGTATCAGGCTGGCGCTATTCTGTTTCGCCCGATCCCATCGCGGCCGCCGACGGCGACAACCCCCGCAGCACTGTATTCATCACATCGTCGAAATACCCGTTCCCCACGAACCTCTGGTGCTTGATCGCTGGGAAGCGGTGGGCCTTCGCGGATTGGAACTCCTGCTCCTGCAATTTTGCGTACGCCATCATGCCACCGGTCGCGTATTCTTTCGCCAGTGTGAACATGGAGTGGTTCAGCGCATGGAACCCGGCCAGCGTCACGAATTGAAACTTGTAGCCCATCGCGCCCAGTTCGCTGCTGAAACTTGTTGATGGTGGCCTCATCGAATTTCCGCTTCCAGTTGAACGACGGCGGGCAATTGTAGGCCAGCATCTTGCCGGGGAACTCCCTGTGAACGCCCTCCGCGAATTTGCGCGCCTCTTCGAGATCCGGCCGCGCCGTCTCGCACCACAGCAAATCGGCGTAAGGAGCGAACGCGCACGCGCGCGCAATCGCCGCCTCCAGTCCGCCTTTGTATCCCAGATATCCGTCGCCCGTGGATTCGCCGGTGAGAAAAGGCTGGTCGCGTTCATCGGCGCGGCCCGTGAGAAACTTCGCGGCCTCGGCATCGGTGCGGCCGATGATCAGCGCCGGCACCGCGCACACATCGGCAGCCAAACGCGCCGCCACCAGCTTCTCGATAGACTCGGCGATAGGCGCCACCGCCGCCCCGTGGCTGCCGCGCTTCGCCACCGGCTGATCTTCGAAATGCACTCGCAGCCGCGCCCGCTTCGATCATCCACTTCATCAGCTCGAAGGCATTGAGCGGTCCGCCGAATCCGGCCTCGCCGTCGGCCACGATGGGCGCATACCAATGGATGTCACCCGCGCCCTCGCGCGTCTGAATCTGATCGGCCCGCGCCAGCGCCGCGTTGATCGCCCGCACCACCGCCGGAACGCTGTTTGCTGGATACAAGCTTTGATCGGGATACATCTGGCCCGCCAGATTCCCGTCCGCGGCGATCTGCCAGCCCGAAACGTAAATCGCTTTCAGCCCGGCCTGAATCTGCTCCACCGCCTGGTTTCCCGTCAATGTGCCCAGCGCGGGAACATAAGGCTCGGCGTGCAGCAGATTCCACAACCGCTCCGCGCCGATGCGCGCCAACGTGTACTCGATCTGCACGGACCCCCGCAGCCGCACCACGTCCTCCGCTTTATAAGGACGCCGAATGCCAGTCCATCGAGGATCGCTTTGCCAATATTGTTCGAGCTCCGCTGCCGTCATTTCGTGATGATACACTTTCTGCGAAAATAGACGCGAGGAGTCCGCCATGCCCCACGCAAAAATTCTAATGATCGCCGGCGATTACGTAGAGGATTACGAAGTGATGGTGCCGTTTCAAGCGTTACAGATGGTCGGCCACACGGTGCACGCCGTGTGCCCTGACAAAAAAGCGGGCCAGCAGGTGCGCACCGCCATCCACGACTTCGAAGGCGACCAGACCTACAGCGAAAAGCGCGGCCACAACTTCACGCTAAACGCGGCGTTCGACGAGGCCAATCCGCAACACTACGACGCCCTGGTGCTCCCCGGCGGGCGCGCTCCCGAATATTTGCGGCTGAATCCGAAGGTCCTAGATGCCGTGCGCCATTTCGCGCACGAGAAGAAACCCATCGCGGCCATCTGCCACGCCGCGCAATTGCTGACGGCCGCGGGCGTGGTAGCGGGCAAACGTGTGAGCGCCTATCCGGCCTGCGCCCCAGAAATCGAAATCGCCGGCGGGACCTACGCGGCGATCGGTATGGCCGAAGCCATCGCGGACGGGCTGCTGGTGACCGCACCGGCGTGGCCCGCGCACCCCGCGTGGCTGGCGAAGTTCCTCGAAGTCCTGGAGGAGTACCTCGCGAAACCGGCCGCCAGCAGAAAAGCAGCGCTGGTCTGAGTTAAGCTGAAAGGTATCCATGGCCAAGATCTCAGAAGTATTTCGGCGGCGCCGCTGCCATCGTCAAAGGCATGGGCATCACCTTCGGGGAGATGCTCAACCCGACCATCACCGACGACTACCCGGACGCTCCCCCAAAATTCCAGGAACGCTTCCGCGGCGTCCACGAACTGCAGCGCGACGAGAACGGCCTGGAAAAATGCGTCGCCTGTTTCCTGTGTGCGGCAGCGTGCCCGGCGCAGTGCATCTATATTGAAGCGGCCGAGAACACCGAAGAATTGCGCATCAGCGGCGGCGAGCGCTACGCCAAGGTTTATAACATCGATTACAACCGCTGTATCTTTTGCGGATATTGCGTGGAGGCGTGCCCCACCGACGCTATCACCCACGGCCACGGCTTCGAGATCGCGAGCTACAACACCTCAACGCTGATCTATCGCAAAGAACAGATGCTAGTGCCGATGCCCGAAGGCGCGCATTTTCCCTTGAAGGTTGAGCCTGCTGCGGAGACCGGCGGCCACTAACAGCCGCCGTCCGCTCCCTCCGGTCGCGGTTCTGTGCAACCACTGTACTTACATTGGGGTGGCACCGGCACTCACCCCACAGAACCGCGCGCGCAGCAAGCGGAATACTACGGCCAGACGATCTTGCGGTCGGCTTCTTCGGATTTGTGCTGCGTAGCCCGCATGCTCTTCAACACTTCCGGGTCCAGCGGATAAATCGTCAAATCCCGCAGCGCCAGCCGCGCCGGACCCTGCATGTGAGACAACGCCCGGTCCAGCTCCAGAATCGTCCCGACATTCATTTCCAACTCATGCTCCTCCGGCTGCGATAACTTGCCGATGGGATATTCCAGATACGGCGTGCGCGTCTGCTCGATGTGGTTGCCTAAAACGTGCGCGATCATCTTCCCATCCGTGAATTCCGCCAAGCGGTGAATGCTCTTCTTGAAATCCGCGAAGTCCGTCACATATAAGCGCCCCGGATAAACCGTGTCGCCCGTCAACAACACGCCGGTGCGCCGGTCGTAAAGCGCAAACGAATCGTCGGTGTGGCCCGGAATCGGCACCACGTCCATCGGCCGCTTCCCCAGGTCGTAAGTGACAACCTCATCCGGCCAGTTATGAAAGCCGAAAAACGTTTTCAGGCTTTCGACATCCGGTTTGACGAAGGTAGTATCGGGACGCCCCACAAACTGCGGATCGCCCGCCACATGATCGCTGTGATGATGCGAGTGAACCACCACCAGCGGAATACTCATGCGGTTATTCGCCTTCAGCCAACGTTCGATCAACCGGTCCACCGCTTCCCGTGTGCGGGCGTTGCGCGATCCAGTGTCCCACAGCAGCGCCTTCTCGGTCCCGAAAATTAAATAGATGAAGGGCTTTTCGTAATCCGTGCACGGCGACTGCCGCAGCATATAGAAATTCGGGTTGTACTCATGCACGTAGAATTCTTCCATCTCCATGCAGCGTGGACTGGCTGTAGGCCAGCGGTCCGGCAGTGCACCGGGTTCGAGCCCAGCGCCGTCCGGTTGCGGCGCCTGCGCCCACGAAGTCGTAGCCAACAAAAATAGCGCGAGCCATGACGAAGTCATCGTTATTTCTCCAGTTTTTTGGGATTGGAGCGCACGGGGCAATCCAGCTACAACGCGGCAGGCAGGTATTTCAGGATAGCCAGCCGAGCGCAAAGGTGTCAACGACAGCTATAATGCTTGCACTGGGGTGGGCCCGCAGAAGCCTGCGCCGGATCGAACAATATCCATGCTTCTTCCTGCTTCGCAAGCAGCCACGCTCGTGCTCCTGGTCATCTCGCTGCTCTGCTGGGGCACGTGGGCGAACACCTTGAAGCTCACCGGCAAGTGGCGCTTCGAATTGTACTTCTACGATTTCGCACTGGGCTTCGCTAGCTGCTGGCCGTAGTGGCGGCGTTCACCGCCGGCTCGCTGGCTTCGTCGGAACTGACCTTCCAGGAAAACTTCCTGGTGGCCGGCTATCACAACGTAGCCTACGTCCTGGCTGCCGGAGTTATTTTCAATGTCGGAAACATGCTGCTGACGGCCACGGTATCTGTTGCGGGCATGGCTCTGGCGTTCAGCGTTGCCGGTGGCGTCGCGCTGACAGTTGCCACTCTGCGCGCTCTCATTTTCGATTCACGCAGCGGCATGCCGGTCGCTCTGGTAGGAGTCGTATTGCTGCTGGCAGCAGCGGTGTTGGCGGCGTATGCGTACAGCACACTTTTGAAATCCCGCGCGGATGCCGTCAAGCAACCAGGCAAACGTCCTCCGCAATCACGCGGCGCGGCGCTGCCCGTCACGTTGGGTGCAGTCGCCGGCATCGCATTGGGCATGTTCCAGCCGCTAGTGGATTTAGGACGCGCCACCGACGGCGGAGTCGCGCCCTACGGCCAAGCCTTATTATTCGCCGCCAGCATTCTGGGCAGCACCATTTTGTTGGCCCCGTTCTTTTTCAATTTTCCGGTGGCCGGCGCGCCCATCAAGCTCAGCGACTATCTTGCCGGCTCTCCTAGACAGCATGCGCTGGGACTGGTGGGTGGAATCCTGGCCGGCACCGCTTTCCTGACGGGCCTGCTGGCGCTGGCCTCCCCCGGAAATGCGGGCGGGCTCAATTACGCGCTCGGCGAGGGTGGACCCGTGCTGGCAATGATCTACGGACTGTTGCTATGGCGCGAATTCAAGGGCGCGGGCGAGCGGCCGCGGATCCTGTCTATCGTGACGCTGATCCTATTGGCGGCGGGCATCGCGCTGCGGGCCATATCCCGCGGAGGACAATGAAAAATGGTCTCCACGCCCAGCCCACGGGATGCGTCTAACCTGGTAGCGATTTGTGTCTAAACTCTTCTTCAGTCTGATGCTAGCCCTGCCCGCGTGGGCCGGCGAATATGCTGTACTGGCGAACGGCTTCCGCATCCATGCCGATCGGCATGAGGCGGCTGGGGTCAGCGTGCGCTTGTACACAAAGGATGGCGTCACTGAAGTGCCCGCCGATTCAGTGGCGTCTTTCGAAGCCGAAGATGTTATCTCGCCGCCCGTGACGCCGCCGAAAGTGGACGCGCCCCTGCCCGTGCGCGACACCCGGACTTTGGTTCGCGACGCAGCCATCCGCAGCGGGCTGCCGCCGACGTTGGTCGAGAGTGTGGCTCGCGTGGAATCGGCGTTGCGTCCGGAGGCGGTATCGCCGAAGGGCGCGCTGGGCGTGATGCAACTGATGCCCGCGACCGCCCGTATGCTCGACGCCGACCCGCACGACACCGCACAGAACATCGACGCCGGCGCGCGCCTGCTGCGTGAACTGCTGATTAAGTATGGTGGCGATGTAGTGAAAGCGCTGTCGGCCTATAACGCCGGCGAGGGCGCAGTCGATCGCTACCGCGGCATGCCTCCTTACCCGGAAACGCAAGACTACGTTGACAAGGTCATCCGGACCTACGTGAGCAGCGGCGCGAAATGAAGCGAGTCTCGCTAGCGCTCCTCGCTGCGATTCTGTGCGTCGCGCAAACCCCTTTGGCATCGCTGAGCGGTTCCGTATACGACGAACTCGGCGGCCCCATCATCGCGGCGAAGCTGTCGCTGCGCAGCGAGAAATCGCCGTTGTACTTGACCAAGACCACCGAACAAGGAACATTTCAATTCCCACGCATCGCGGACGCGGGCAGCTATACGCTGTCGATCGATCAGGCTGGGTTCTGCAAGGTGGAGATCGCGGCAATTGTGGTGTCCGCTGGGGAACGGAAGATGCTGCCGCGCGTGACGCTGAAGGCTCCGGCGGAGGGGCAGAACTGTCCATAGACTCTATGGCTGAGAGCGAGCGTACGCGAAAATGGTTATCGGCGGTTGAGGAACTGGTTCTGGGCTCTCACTTTGGTCGTGCCGGCACTCGCACTGGTTGGATTTTCGCAGGTTAAACATGGAGCTGACGTTTGCGCCAGTCCTCATTATTTTCATTTGGGCTTTCGTGGGAATTCGACTCAACTATCTGGAATGCCCAAGATGCGGAAATGCGATGTTCATGCGATGGCCGCGTCAAGGATTTCTGCAGCGTAAGTGCGTGCACTGCGGCCTTCCTAAATTCGCTTCGAATGACTGACTAAGGCCGTTTCCAACGCACGATTGGTTTGCGAGCGGCGGTTACTTCGTCTACTCGCGCGGTGCGGGTGGTGTGGGGGGCGGTTTTCACCAGGTCCGGGGTCTCTTCGATTTCCTTGGCGATGGAGATCATGGCGTCAGCGAAGAGGTCTAGTTCGCGTTTGCTTTCGGTCTCGGTGGGCTCGATCATCAGAGCGCCTTTGACGATCAGCGGGAACGCCACCGTGTAGGGGTGGAATCCGTAATCGATCAGGCGCTTGGCGATGGTCATGGTGTCGATGCCGAGCTTCGACTGGCGCGCGTCGCTGAAGACGCATTCGTGCATGCTGGGTTCGTTGTACGGCAAGTCGTAGTACGGTTCGAGTAGTTTGCGGATGTAGTTGGCGTTGAGCAAGGCGTCGAAGGTCGCGCGCGGGAGGCCGTCGCCGCCGTGGGCCATGATGTAGGCTAGCGCGCGCACTAGCACGCCGAAGTTTCCGTAGAAGGCGCGGACGCGGCCGACGGATTGCGGGCGGTCATAATTCCAGGTCCACTGATCGTTGACGCGGGCTAGGCGCGGAATGGGCAGGAACGGCTCCAGATGTTGCTTCACGGCCACTGGGCCGGAGCCGGGGCCGCCGCCGCCGTGGGGAGTCGAAAACGTTTTATGCAGGTTCAGGTGCATCACGTCGACGCCGAAATCGCCGGGGCGCGAGAGGCCAGCGAGCGCGTTCATGTTGGCGCCGTCCATGTAGAGTAGGGCGCCCTTGGCGTGCAGGATCTCGGCCACCTGGCTGATGTTTTCCTCGAACATCCCCAGCGTGTTGGGATTGGTGACCATCATCCCGGCGACGTCTTCGTCGACCACGCGCGCTAGGGCTTCGATATCCACCATGCCACGCGAATTCGAAGGAATGTTTTCGACCGCGTACGCGGCCATGTGCGCGCTGGCAGGGTTAGTGCCGTGGGCCGAATCCGGAATCAAAAGCTTCTTGCGCGGATTGCCCTTCGCTGCTAGCGCCGCGTGCATCATGAGGATGCCGGTGAACTCGCCGTGCGCGCCCGCCGCTGGCTGCAAGGTGACAGCGTCCATGCCGGTAATTTCGATGAGACAGCGCTCGAGTTCGGACATCACCTGCATCGCACCCTGCGAGAGCGAGTCGGGCTGATAGGGATGAATCCAGGCCATGCCGTCGACGCGCGCGGCTTGCTCGTTGATGCGCGGGTTGTATTTCATGGTGCAGGAGCCGAGCGGATAGAGGCCCAGGTCGATCGCGTAGTTCCAGGTGGAGAGGCGCGTGAAGTGGCGGATCACGTCCACTTCGCTGACCTCCGGGAAGTCATCGATCGTGATGCGGGTGTTCCCTGCCCCTAGCGCTTCGGCGGCGTCAATGGTGGGGACGTCGAGATCGGGCAGTTGATAACCTTTCTTGCCGGGGGAGCTGAGTTCGTAGAGCAAGGGCTCGTTCTGTGTCGGGTGAGGACGGACTTTTTGATACCCCCGCCGCGGGCGCCTTTGATCACGCGAACACCTCCGCGACACTGGTCCATCTGTGTCTTCCTAGTCATTTCGGTGCAGCACAGCAGCATGGTGTTCTTCAGTTCGGGATAAAACTTTTCGAGGCCAGGCCGCCGATGATTTTCTTGGCTTCGAGCACGCGGTTGATGTCGGCGACGGTCTTCGCGTCGGCTTGCGCTACGAATTCGTTGAAGAACGGCCCGCTGAAGCGCGGCTTGAGTTTGCCGGCGAGGTAGTGGGCTTTGGAAAGATTTTGTACCGCCAATTCGCGCAAGCCCTCTTTGCCGTAGACGGAGAGGAATACCGTCGCCATCAGGGCGATCAATGCTTGATTGGTACAGATGTTCGACGTGGCTTTTTCGCGGCGGATGTGTTGTTCGCGGGTCGCTAGCGTCAGGCAGAAGGCTCGGTTGCCGTTGGCGTCCTTGGTTTCGCCGGCTAGGCGTCCGGGAATTTGGCGAATCAACTTTTCTTTGCAGGCGATGACGCCGGCGAATGGTCCGCCGTAGCTGGGCGGGAGCGCGAAGGATTGCAATTCGCCGGCGACGATGTCGGCGTCGCGCGGCGGTTCTAGCAATCCTAACGAGACGGCTTCGGAGAACACTACTACCAGCAACGCTCCGTGCTCATGCGCGATGGCGGCGGCTTGCTTGACGTTTTCGACGATGCCGAAGAAGTTGGGGGTCTGAATGATGACGGCGGCGGTGTCTTTAGTGATCGCTTTCGACAGGGCTGCGATGTCGAGTTGGCCTGATTCGGCGTCGTAACCGAATTCAGCTAACGGAATGCCTTGGTGCTGCGTGTAGGTCTGCAACACTTCGCGATATTCGGGATGAACGCTGCGGGCGGTGAGGATGTGACTCCGGCCCGTCGCGCGGATCGCCATCATGGCGGCTTCGGGGACGGCGGTGGAGGCATCGTACATGGACGCGTTCGCTACATCCATGCCGGTCAACTGGCAGATCATGCTTTGAAATTCGAAGATCGCGGTGAGCGTGCCTTGCGAGATTTCGGCTTGGTAGGGCGTGTAGGACGTCAGGAATTCGCTGCGCGAGACAACGGTGTCGACTAGCACGGGGCGGTAGTGATTATAGACTCCGGCGCCTAAAAAACATGCATAGCCGTTTGCGTTCTCGGCGCCGCGGGCTTTGAAGTAATCGAGAATATCGTATTCACTGCGGCCGGGCTGAATCGCGAGTTGCTTTTTGAATCGAACGGCGGCGGGCAGGTGGGCCACCAGGTCTTCAATTTTCTTAAGACCGATGGTGTCGAGCATCTCGCGACGCTCTTCGTCTGACTTAGGTAGGTAGCGCAACGATCATTTACCCTTCTCCCAGATAGGCTTGGTAATCGGTGGGGGAAAGGAGCCGATCGATTTCCTCCGGGACGGACAACTTTATCTTAGCAATCCATCCTGCGCTATGCGCATCTGAATTTAGGAGTTCCGGCGTGGCGGTCAAAGCATCATTAGATTCAATGACTTCGCCCGGATACCGGGGCGAAGATTTCGCTGGCCGCTTTGACCGATTCGACGACGGCGAAGGTCTTGCCCTGCTCCACGTGAGTACCGACTTTGGGGACTTCGACGTACACGATATCGCCCAATTCGTGCTGCGCGTGGTCCGTGATGCCGATGGTTCCGATGCCGTTTTCGACGTGCACCCATTCGTGTTCTTTGGTGTAACGATAGTTGTCCGGATACATGATTACCTCGCTCGCTTATAAAATGGCATCGGGATGGTGACGGCTTCGACTCCACGGCCGCGCACGGAAATTTCGATGGCGTTTCCGGGTTCGGCTAGTTGGAGTGGAAGAAAACACATTCCGATGTTTTTGTTTAATGCGGGGGCGGGGCCACCGCTGGTCACCCAACCCGATCCTACGCCGCTTGCCAGAATTTCGTAGCCGTCGCGGGCGATCCCGCGGCCTTTCACTTCGAACCCGGCGAGCTTGCGCGTGATTCCCCGCTGCTTCTGTTTCACTAAGGCCTCGCGACCCAGGAAGTCGCCTTTGTCGAGTTTAACAATCCAGTCTAACCCGGCTTCCCAGGGCGTGATGGAGGCGTGGATTTCGTGTCCGTAGAGTGGCATGGCAGACTCCATGCGCAGCGTGTTGCGCGCGCCCAGGCCGCAGGGCATGATTTCCGCGCTCTTTCCTGCCGCCAGGATTTCGTTCCACAGGCGCACGGCGTGTTCGGGAGCGACGTAGATTTCCCAGCCGTCTTCGCCGGTGTAGCCGGTGCGGGCGATGCGCGCGGGAGCTCCGCCGAAATGACCGTCGACAAAGTGATAGCGTTTGACCGGTGTGAGATTGATGTCGGTGAGTTTCTGGGCTACGCCGGTGGCTCGCGGTCCTTGGATGGCGAGTTGGGCGAAGCGCGGTCCGGCGTTTTCAACGGCGGCGTCGAAACGGTTATTCGCGAGGATGTGTTCGTAGTCTTTATCTTGATTGGAGGCGTTGACGCACAGGAAATAATGCTCGTCGGCGACTTTGTGGACCAGGATGTCATCGACGAATCCGCCGTGTCCGTAGAGCAGCGCGGAATATTGGGCTTGGCCGAGCTTCAGTTTCGAGGCATCGTTGACGGTGACGTGCTGGACCAGATCGAGCGCCTGTGGGCCGCGCACGTCGATTTCGCCCATGTGGCTGACGTCGAATAATCCTACGCCGTGGCGGACGGCGCGGTGTTCGTCGAGAACACCTTTATATTCGACGGGCATGTCCCAGCCGCCGAAGTCGACCATCTTGGCGCCGAGGGAGCGATGGACGGCGTTGAGCGGAGTCTTAAGAAGAGCCATGCCTACTTGATCACCGGGCGGATCATATCGAAGCGGTCCTTGATGCGGCTGTAGGAGGGGCCGCCCATGCGCGCGACGGGGTTGAGCTTGTCGGGATCGATGAACATGTCTTTGTCGATGATACTATCGCGCACGTGGAAGCGAACCACTTCGCCGATGACCACGGTGCCGCCCCAGGGTTTGTCGCTCACTTCGATGATGTGGTGGACGATGCACTCCATATTGACGGGCGATTCGAGGACGCGCGGGGGCTTGACGATGTCGCTGGGGACGGGGGTTAGGCCGCAGACTTCGAACTCGTTGATGTCGGGAGCGTAGTCGCCGGAGGTCAGGTTCATCTGCTGGGCGATTTCTTCGCTCACGATGTTGGCCACGAATTCGCGGGTGGCTTTGACGTTGAGCAGCGTGTCCTTGGGCGGGACACGGTTCATGGGGCAGAACATGACCATGGGCGGCTCGCCACAAATGGCGTTGAAAAAACTGAAGGGCGCCAGATTGACAACTCCGGCGGCCGAGATCGACGAGATGAAGCCGATGGGCCGCGGAATGACAGCTACCGGTGAGGATTTGATAGGCGATAGGCGCAGGGATAGTTTTGGGGTCTATAGTCACTTAAACGATTATGACCGATTCGCTGTGCTTGTCTTCTCTCTCATCCTCCTCACTACATTCCTAACGGGGCCCCTCAAGCCGGCATTAACCCGTGAGACTTCCCTTTAAGGAGGAAACCCGGCGATCTAGGAGAGACCACCTACCGAGCGGGACGGAGTTCCAGTGCTCCGCTACTACCACACCGCTGTTACGCTTTGCGAAGGAGTCTAGAACTCCGCTCACGTGGCCCTTGGCCCCCGGTGGGTGGGACGGGCTCTCACGGGATCAAGTTACGACACAGGAGTCGCGCAAGTGCAAAAGGTAAAACGCGAAACAGTTGATGCGGCTAGGGATGCGACGATCGCTTGGGCTGTGAACGCAAGGCTGGTGAATTGGATCTTACGATAATATTGTGCATGGCATTTAGGCTCTTGGCCCTAAATCGCGCCTGGTGGCCGGCGCTTATCGGCTCTCTTCTATTCCTGTTACTGGCGATGCTTTTGATCCCGTACCCTGGCATCCAAGAAGATGAGGTGAACTTTGCGCCGGGGATATATCAACCTGCCTTCTCGGCTTACCATGTCGAGGCCGGCGGCCACGTTATCCCCTTGATGATCATGACCTACCTTGGCTCCACCAAGACCTGGATCTATGCCTGGATCTTCAAGCTATGGAGGCCTTCACGATTTTCAATTCGCGTACCGGTAATCCTGATTTTCGCCTTGACGATCTGGGTGTTCTACGGCGCACTGCGGTTCATCCATGGCTGGAGGGCTGGTGTGGCGGGAGCGCTTCTACTGGCGACGGATCCAATCTACGTATTGACGGGAAGTTTTGGGTGGTGCAACCTGCAAAACGTTTTCATGCTCGCGTCGGCCGGGGCATTTTTGAAATTTCTTGAGAACAAGAGCCGTGTGTGGCTCGCGGTGGCGATGTTCTGCACGGGACTGTGGTTGTGGGACAAGGCACTTTCGCTTTGGATCCTCAGCGGGCTGGTATTGGCCGCGGCGGCCCTCTTTCCGCGCGAGACGATGAGTCTAATCAATCGCGGCAACATTACCGTTGGATTGGCCGCATTCTGTGTAGGCGCCTTCCCGCTCATTCTCTTTAACGTAGAGAACGGCTTCCCGACGCTGCGCTCGAACGCTCACTTCTCCACAGCCGGTTTCGCGCACAAACTGGAAGTGCTGAAGCTCACGGCAAATGGCTCGATATACCTGGGCTACCTGGTCAACCACCCGGCAACGCAAAATGTCCGGGAGCCGGACACGCGACTTGAGAAATGGACGGTGGCTCTACACGATCGTGTAGGCGATCATCGCAGCGACTTTCTGCCGTACGCCTTTGGCGGAAGCCTTCTTTTGTTGCCGGTGCTGCTGGTCTGGCGGCGTTATGCAGCGGTGCGCCTGTTGGTCTTCAGTTTGATCGTGATGTGCGCGGCATGGCTGCAGATGGCGCTCACGGAAAACGCTGGCGGAGGGGGGCACCATCCGGCGTTAATGTGGCCTTTCCCGCATCTGTTCATCGCGATTGCGCTCGCGGAAGCATCCTTCAGATGGAAGGCCGCTGGCAGATGGCTGCTTTCGGCTGCTGTCGCTATTCTAATCGTGGCGAATTTGCTGACTGTGAATCAGTATTTCTATCAGTTCGTGCGGTTCGGCGGAGCCGGAAGCTGGAGCGACGCGATCTACGCGCTTTCGAGTCAAGTGCCGGGCTTTCACGCGGACAAAATCGTGATCGGGGATTGGGGCATCGCTTACCAATTGCTGGCCCTGCACCAAGGCAAACTTCCACTCGAGGAGGAAGAGTATACGTTTCTTCCGGATCCCCCTTCTGAAGCTGCCGAACAGGAAGCGCTGCGAGCATTTGCCGAAAAGAACTCGATCTGGGTGACCCACACAGCGGGAAACGAGACATTCCTCGGGGTCAACTCCCGTATAGCGAGAATGGCCTCCTCGGCTGGTTACCGAAGGATTGACCTGGGCCAAGTAAGGGATCGGAACCAACGGCCGATATTTGAAGTATTCCGCCTCATGCCTGCTGCCGGAACCGCGAACTAAAGTTGGCGGCAGAAGCCAGGCAAGAGATTCTTTGATGGGTCGCGAACGGTTCATGCTGAGATCGCGAAAACAAAACGTACCAGAAGATAGTGCTATACTTCGCCCATGAGATGGGCGCCGCTTGCCTTATTGTTCTGTGGAATTAGCTGTAATGCGGCCATTAAATACGAATTCAGTTACACGGCGCTGAACGGGCCGGTCAAAAGTTTTTCTTTTTCTTTTACTGCTCCCAGTTTTTTAAGCAACGGCGCGACGCCTGCTATCGCTCCTTTTACGGCTACGGATGGCACTCATAGCTGGACATTTACCAATGGACTGGTTGGTATAGCGAACCCGTATGTGGGGTGTTTCATGTTCGGAACGCCCTCCGCCGGGTTGGGTGCGGCTGCTGCCCTCTTGTTCCCGAGCCCATGTTCCGCGGGCATCGCCGGCGCATTTCAGGGGGGATTTGTGGTGTATACGCAGGGCGGGTTGCCCATGGCGACGGGCACATATCCACAGTTGGAATTTGGCGGGGGACTCGGAGACGCGAGCGGGAGCGCGGCGCTCTACAATTTCAGCAATGGCACGGGCAGTATGACGTTGACTATCTCGGATACAACCGTTCCTCAGGCGCCGGCGTGCAGCACGGCAATCGCCTGTAATATTCTGTATCAATTTGCTTACACGGCGATCAATGGGCCGGTCAAGAACTTCAAATTCTCATTTAGTTCTCCGCGTTATTTACAAGCGGGCGACAAGCCGACGATTAATCCTTTTACACCTACCGACGGGACTTATAGCTGGACTTTGACGCGCGGGGCGGCCGATGTGGCAAGCGTGGGCACGCCTTACTCAATAGGCTGTTATATGTTCGGAACGCCATTTGCGGGGTTCGCTCCCTTCGCTACTTTCGGACCCTGCGGGGTGGCTGTGGGCGGTCCGGGGTATCAAGCAGGGTTCTATGTCAACGTCGCGGGGGGATTGCCCACGGCTCCCGGTACCTATACAGGGTTGGTGTTTGGAGGAGCTTTCGGGTCACCAGCGGGTATGCGCGAGATTGGAACGATCACGAATGCCGTGGATAACACGGGCACGATGTCGTTGACAATTAGCGAGACGCCGGCGTTGCTGCTGTCGGGCGCGATGGCGGATTTGGCTGCCGCGGGCAACTGGCAAACCACTTTCACGCTGGTGAATAAGGACGCCAGCGAGTCACTGGTTCACTTGAACCTGTTTGCGGAGGATGGCAATCCGCTCTTGCTGCCGCTGTTCGAATCGCGCACGTCGTTTGCCGCAAGTTCCGCGCCTCAGCCGGACCAGGCAGTGGCATCGCATGCGGTGCTGATCGCGAATAGCTCGGGCTTGAGCAGCCAGCCGGTGCAGGTGGGATCGGCGCAATTGCTGGCGAAGGGGAACGTGGGCGGGTTCGCGATCTTCAAGTTTGACTTGACGGGCCAGGAGGCGGCGGTGCCGCTTGAAACTCGTGACGCGGCTTCCTACCTGCTGGCGTTCGACAATACCAACGGGGTTGCGTTGGGCGTGGCGCTACAAAACGTTTCTCCTGCGCCGGCGAGTATTCCGGTGGTTCTGCGCGACGATAACGGCGTGCAGATTGGCAGCGACGTCATTACGCTGGCGGGGTTGGGCCACACATCATTTGTGATCGGGCAAAGATACCCCGTTACCGCAAACGCTCGGGGCACCATCGAGTTCGATACTCCCGTGGGCGGAAGAATCGGCGCGTTGGGGATGCGCTTCACGCCTCCGGGAACGCTGACGACGATTCCCGTGCTGGCGAATGTGAGTGAGACGGGCGGATCGGTCTCGCACCTCGCGTCCGGGGGAGGATGGAAGACTACGGTGGTTTTAGTGAACGCGGGGACGAGTCCGGCGAACGCTACACTCACATTCTTTGACGACAACGGGAACCCGTTGCCGCTGCCTCTGGCGTTTGTGCAAACGGGGCAAACCTCATTGGCTTCGAAAGTGGAACGGACGATCGGCGCGGGGGCATCGGTGGTGATCGAGAGCCAGGGCGGGGATACGGTCAATACGGGATCGATGCAACTTTCCGCTGATGGACAAGTGAGCGGCTACGTAATCTTCCGCTACGTCCCGAGCGGGCAGGAAGCGGTGGCGGCTTTTGCAAGCAGCGGAGCCAACTCTTACGTGATTCCGTTTGACCACACCAATGGGATCGTCACCGGCACGGCCATTAACAATGCGTGGAATGTGGCCACCAGCGTTCCCGTGGTGCTACGCGATGAGGACGGCAATCAGATTGGCACGGGATCGATTGCGCTGGCGGGGAACGGGCATGCGGCGTTCGTATTGAGCAGTCAATTTCCGGTGACGGCAAACATACGGGGCACTGCGGAATTCACCACTCCCGTGGGGGCTGAAATTAACGTGCTGGGAATCCGCACAACGCCGGCGGGCACGTTTACGACGCTGCCGCCGGTCACGCGGTAGGCTAAGCGACTTTTACTGTCTCGCTGCGTTTTTTGGGGGAGAACAGGTTCTTCAGCGCGGAGAATCTATGGGGGGCCTCCAGCGGCATTTCGTGCCCGGCGAGCGAACCGGCCAGCGCCAGATAGGCTTTGCCGAGCAAGGAGTCGAGGCTCACGGGACCCGTCCCGGCGATCGACTCCTGGATCACGGCGTAGTCGTTGGGCAGGACGGCGGCGATTTTTCCGCCCATTGCTTTTTCGTATTCTTCGACCTCCACCGTCGCGGGATGTTCGAGGACGCGGTTGAGAACCACTCGGCGCACGGAGGTTTTGGCGCCATGCGCCTCCAGTTGGCGGAGACGGCGCCGGGCCACTTCCATGCAGATGGGCTCGGGAGTCGAAACGACGAACATGTTCTTGGCGTGATAGCTTACGGCTTCGGTGACGCGGTCCACTATCACGGGCAGGTCCACGATCACGACTTCATAGCGCTTCTTGACGAATCCCAGCAAGCGATCGAACTTCAACGGTGAATCTTGGCTCGCAGTGCGCGGGCCCCAGGCGGCCAGAATATCGACCCCGTGGCTTTTGGTGACCAGGGTAGGCCAAGTGCGCTCGTCCAGCAGCTCAGACGATTCGAGCGCCTCCATCACCGACGCTTGCGGTTTGAAATTCAACAGCAGAGGAAGAGTGCCGGAGTAAAAATCGGCTTCGATCAGGAGAACTCTCTTATGGAGGACCTGGGCCAGGCAAACGGCCGTGTTCAAGGCGGTGAGGGTAGCGCCGGAGCCGCCTTTCGCAGGCAGAAAGCCATGCACGGAGGATTCGGTCTTTTGTTGGTCGAGCGCCATGCGAACGGTCTGCAGGAGATCGCGCTCATCGAATGGCGCGACCAGGATCTGCCAAATCCCCGCTTCGAGCGCGGCGCGTTCGTCGGTCATCGGTTGGTTCACGAAGCCTACAACAGTCATGGTGCCGCGATTGGCTTGTAAGCGTTTCGCCAGCTCCAGCGCGGTGGGCAAGGTGGCAGGACTCAAATCGACAAATAGGATATCCGCACGGAAGGAAGCCACCAGACGCACGATGGGTTCGGGGGGGCCTTGAATACCGATCGTTTTTTGGATGACGATGTCTAACGCGCCGCACAGCGACTTGAGGCGGCCCATTAGCTCCGGCGTTTCTCCCGCGATCATTCCTTTTAACACTTAAGGACTCCCGTGGCGTCAAGCGACGCGCAAAATACCTTATGCGGAGGTCGTTTGTAACCTATCAGTACCATCGGCAGTGCGGGTACTGATCTTTATACGGGTAGAGGGCGAACGCGTGGTGGCCCCCTTCCCGTGCGGGCGGCGATCCGTCCCCGTTAGCGGCTTAACTCGCGGGCCGGGTGGAGGCGATTGGTCCGCCGGGCGGGAAGGTCACTTTGTCGTAGATATCGGCGAGCGCGAGGCTGCAATCCAGGCTGTCGAAGCGGCAGGTGGATTCGAGCCCGTAGGCCTCAGAGAGCAGCCAATGGCGGTCACGCTGACGACGGAAGACTTCGACGCGCGGTTCGGCTTGTGCGACGAGCACGTATTCTTCCAGCGATTCGACGGTGCGGTATTGCGCGAACTTGAAGCCGCGGTCGTAGCCTTCCGTCGAGGGCGAGAGGACTTCTACGATGAGGGTGGGGTTGAGGAGCGTGTCCTGCTGATTGTCGGCGAAGCGGGGGTCGCCGCAAATCACGACGACGTCGGGATAGGTATAGAGGCCTTGGGGGGAAACCCGTAAGCGCAGATCGTTGGAGCCGACGGAACAGGGACGCTTTTTGAGCGCCGCGTGCAGTTCGCCCGTAACGTTTCCGATGATCTGGAAATGCTGATACGAGCCGCCGGCCATTGCGAAGATCTGGCCGCAATAGTATTCGCTGCGGAATTCGGCGGCGCGCTCGGACTCCAGGTATTGCTCGGGAGTCAGGCGCGGCTGCGGCTGGGCGGACATAGTTCTATCTTAGCGCCGCAGTTCGACTGTAGAACTGTAATGTTATTCGATGCTGGATACGGCGCCGTCGGTGAGGCGCAGCGTGCCGAACTTTTGGCCGTTCTGGCGATAGCTGTAGACTTCGACCAGGTGGCCGTCATCGAACATGGTGATCTTGGAGGCAGGCGCTCCCCGGCGGAGCAGATCCTCGCGGGACATGCCGCTGGAGATCGTATGAAATTCTTCCGGGGACATTTCCCGCGGAGGCGGCAGGGCAGGTGCGACGTCGGAGAGGGAGCGAGTCCAGTTGATCCCCTGGGGCAGCGCGAACTGCGCGACAGGAAGGGCGGCCGCGCGCTTGTGCGATTCCGGGGGAGGGGGCACGCCACCGTTGTCATCGGAGCGTATTCCTTGGGAAACCTTGGAGGTTAGTGGCTCGGGAACGTCTTTGCTAATCGGTTTGGCGGCAGCCTTGGCGGTCTGCTGGTCGACTTTTCCAAATATGGCGGTGATGCCGTTGCTGACCGCTTTACCACTGGCGCCGCCCACGGTGCTGCCGGCGGTGATGGCTCCGAACTCGGTCAGATTCTGCGAAAAAGCGGTGGTTGAAATCAATAGAATGAATGCCAGGTTGCGCAATGCAATACCCTCCCTTTCGAGCGTAGCAGTGGGTAGCGGCGAGCCGGAACGAGGGGTTCACCTTAAGCAAACCTAGGAAATCATCTGAGACGGTGGGGCCGCGGAGCCGGGGCGTATGATTGGAATTGAGGGATGGAGTTGTCCGGCCTGACCACCACCGAGGCGCCGTTTATCGAGCAGGCTCGCCATGATGGGCAGCTTTACATCCATCAGCCTTACGACCTTTACACCGAGGAAAATCACCGGGCTTGGAGCGCTTTGTACCGGCGCATGCTGCCGCGCTGGGAGCGTTATGCGAACCGGCATTTCCGGGCTGGGCTGGAGGCGCTGAATCTGGATCACGACCGGGTGCCGTGCTTGAAGGACGTCAACCGGTTTCTGGAGCCGCTCACGGGATTTCAGGCCAAGGCGGTGAGCGGTTACGTTCCTGCGTTTCTGTTTTTCGATAGCTTGCGGAACCGGGAGTTCCCGACGACGATTACGATCCGGCGCGGGGATCATCTGGATTATCTGCCGGAGCCAGATATTTTCCACGACGTGGCGGGGCATGTGCCAATGCATACCGACAAGCATTTCGCCGAGGCATTGGTGCGGTTTGGGGAGTGTGCGCACACGGCGGTGGCGCTCGCGGGGAGCATTGCGGACCCGCTGGAGCGGGTGCATACGGTGACGAGCATTATCAAGGCGATGGCTCGTTTCTTCTGGTTTACGATTGAGTTCGGATTGATGTCCTCACCTAATGGATTAAAAGTGTATGGGAGCGGGCTGCTGAGTTCTTACGGCGAGATTGAGCACGCGATCGAGTCGCCGGAGGTGCAGCGGTATCCGATGCAGCTGGAGTGGGCGATCAATCAAAGTTTTGAGATTGATCACTACCAGCCGCTGTTGTTTGTGGTGGAGTCGTTCGATCACCTTTTCTATTTGGTGGGGCGGCTGGAGCAGTGGATGAAGGACGGGCGGCTGAACCACGTGGCTCCGGGGGAGCCGGGGGTGGAGGAGGCTGACTTGCAGAGTTTCTTGGACGCGGCGAGTGGGGCTTAGGCCAGGACGAGGCGCTTCGGCTCAATGCGATCGACGCGCAGCGCGTGAAGTCCAATCGGCGTTGCTGGCGTGATGACTTCCTAAAAGACGCTGATGCCCCTGTGTCCGCTTGCTCCGCGCGCGGTTCTGTGAGGGGAGTTTAGCGGGTTCTCGCGGATGGGGATTCGGCGCGGGCTCGCTTGACGATGGTGGCGAAGCGGTGGGCTAGTTCGCGGACGCGGTGGGTTTGGCGGAGTTGGATGGATTCGTGGGGGATCAGGGCTTCGCCGATGCCCACGGCAGTGGCTCCGGCGCGGATGAAGTCGCCGGCGGTTTCCTGATTCACTCCGCCGGAGGCTATCAGGGGGATATGCGGGAAGGGGGCTTTCAGGGCGTGGATGTAGTGGGCGCCGCCGACTTGCGCGCAGGGGAAAATTTTCACGAAGTCGCAGCCGGTGCTCCAGGCCTTCATGACTTCGGTGGGCGTTAACGCGGCGGGGATTACTAGAGCGTCTTTGGTCTCTGGGAACGGAGCGTTCCCGAGGTCGAGTCCGGGACCGGTCAGGAACTGGGCGCCCGCGTCGAGGCAACGGCGGGCGGTGGCGGCGTCCATCACTTCACCGGCGCCTACGATGACGTTGGGATGGTTGCGCACCAGGGCGGCGAAGAGGTCGAGTGCGCCGGGGACGATCATGGTTACTTCGACGATGGGGATTCCGGCGTCAGCGATTTCTTTGGTGATGTAGTCGGCGTCTTCTGGCGTCGAGACGCGGATGCAGGGGATGATGCCGATCTCGGCGATGCGGGCGTGAACTTCGGGCTTGGTCATCGATTGATATTGTATTTGATGACGTATAATCCTTGTGATTATGAAACTCTTCAAAACGGCGGCGGTGACGATGGTGTTCGCTCTGGCTCCGGCGTTCGGGCAGGGTTACTTGAGTGCGCTCGAGACGAACAAGAAGGTT
This sequence comes from Bryobacterales bacterium, assembly GCA_963760575.1. Classification (GTDB taxonomy): domain Bacteria; phylum Acidobacteriota; class Terriglobia; order Bryobacterales; family Bryobacteraceae; genus Palsa-187. The sequence continues at coordinate 4,068 of CAVXEM010000017.1, read as the reverse complement.
GTGTTCGATTTCTACCGGCTGGTGTTTGAGCCGCGTAACGCGGATCTGGCGGAGATCTACGTGGCCGAGGATATGATCGAGCACAATCCGCGCATGCAGAACGGGCGCTGCGGAATTGGTGAAGTTCATTCAATCCTTGCCGAAGCCGGCTAGCGATGAGGTGGGGGCGACGCTGAAGAATCCTCCGGCGTTGATTACCGCGGAGGGGGATCTGGTGACTTATGTTTTCAAGCAGGTAGTTGCGGACCCGAAGGATAAGTCCAAGACTTATGAGCGGTTTTCGTTCGATACGTTTCGCGTGAAGGGCGGGAAGATTGTGGAGCATTGGGATGGAGCGTCGCGATGATGATGCGAATCGTAACGGTGCTGTTGGCTCTGGCCGTGGGTGGGTTGGCACAGACGTTGGATATTTATGTGATTGACGTCGAGGGAGGCAACGCTACCTTGTTCGTTACGCCGGCGCATGACTCGCTGTTGATCGATACCGGCAACGCCGGGGCGGTGGCGTCGGTGCGCGATGCGGGGCGGATTTTGGATGCGATGAAGGACGCCGGGGTGCAGCAGATCGATCATCTGATCATCACGCACTGGCATGGCGATCATTTCGGCGGACTGGCGGAGCTGGCTTCGAAGACGACCATCAAGGAGTTTATCGATCACGGTCCGAACGTGCAGCCGGGGGAGCTGGCGGACAATTTTTTGAAGAATACTTATCCGGGGCTTTACGCGAAGGCGAAACATACAGTCGCGAAACCGGGCGATAAGATCGCGATGACGGGGCTGGATGTGCGGGTGGTGGCGTCGGCGGGCGAGACCATCAAGACGCCGCTGCCGGGCGCGGGGAAAGCGAATCCTTATTGTGCCAATTACAAGCCTGGGGAGAACAACGCGGAAGACCCGCAGTCGGTGGGGATTCATGTGGCGTTTGGAAAATTCCGCACGGTTCATCTAGGGGATCTGACGAAGAACAAGGAATTCGAATTGATGTGCCCGACGAATCGCATCGGCACGGTGGATGTTCTGTTGGGGTTGCATCATGGGCAAGCCAGTTCGAATTCAGAGGTCGCGGTGTATGCGATGCATCCGCGGGTCGCGATCATGAACGATGGGACGCGGAAGGGTGGCGAGCCGGACGTCATGAAAACGGTTCATTCGTCGCCGGGCCTCGAAGATCTGTGGCAACTGCATTTTTCGCTGCTGAGCGGGCAGGAGTACAGCGTGCCGGGAATGTTCATCGCTAACAACATTGACGAACCGCAGGCGGCGATGCCGATTGCTCCGATGGCGCCCCCGACAGCCAGGACCGAATGCGCCGCCGGCGCCGGTGCATAACGGCACGGCTTACTGGATCAAGGTGTCGGCGAAGCAGGATGGGTCGTTCACGGTTACGAACTCGCGGAACGGGTTTAGCAAGACCTATCGATAAATCGTCAGGGCTTGGAGGTAACGCTCGGCGGAGCGGCGCACGGCGGATTTCGCATCGGCTTCGATTACGAATCCGGGCCAGGCACCGTAGAGTTTTTCATAGGCGAAGGGTTCTAGCGCGGCTACGATGTGCTGGACTGTCGCGGCGCTCAGCGGGAGCCAATTCGGATAGCTGTACATGAAGCTGACCCAGCGGCGGTCCATGCACACTTGCGGGAGGTCGCCGGTGAAGAGGGCTCCTGCGCCGTGCAGGACTTGGTAGCCGGGGAAGTGTCCACCTAGGCGGATCAGCGTGAAGGTGGAGTCGAGTGCGTGGGTTTCGCCACTCCAGAAACGAATGCGGGGGTCGGAGCGTTGGACCCATTGACGATCGTTCTCGTGCAGGTAGATGGGGGCTCCACCAAAGGCGTCACTCCACTCGATCATGGACGCGTAGTAGTGCGGGTGCGAGATTGCTATCGCCGAAATGCCGCCCAGGGCTTTGACTAGCGCGATGGTGTCGGGATCGAGGAGGCTGATGCAATCCCATAAGATGTTGCCGGTGGGAGTTTGGATGAGCAGAGCGCGTTGGCCGATGGCGAATTTGGGTTCGGTGCCTATGCCCCAAATTCCCTGCCCTTCCTGATAGAGCGTGTTGCGATGGGTTTTGCTGAGGGCTTCAAGTGTGATCCAGCGCTGGCCTTGCAGGCCCACGTATTGGCGTTCATCTTCGCAGATGGGACAGTGTTCGGGCGGGTGCTCGGCGGGCGGGAATTGGGTGCCGCAGGTTATGCAGATGTGGGTGGGCATGCCGGCAAAATCTCAGTCTAGCGTCTTGTGATCCAATGGAGGTCATGTCGGTATTCGCTCTGGCATTTTTGATGGGCGTGATCGCGGGATTGCGGTCTATGACGGCTCCGGCGGCGGTGAGTTGGGCGGCACGGTTGGGGTGGCTGCATGTGGAGAACACTTGGCTGGCGTTCCTGGGATTTCAACTTACGCCTTACATCATTACTGTGCTGGCGATTGGGGAATTGATCGCGGACAAGCTGCCGAAGACGCCTAGCCGCAAGGCTGCGGGGCCGTTTGGGTTTCGGATTGTGTCGGGGGCGCTTTGCGGCGCGGCGCTGGGAGGAGGGTCGATCGGCGGTGCAGTCGCGGGAGTGTTGGGCGCGGTTGTGGGGACGCTGGGCGGCTACGAATTCCGGATGCGGTTGGTGCGGGCTACCGGTGGACGGGATCTTCCGATTGCACTGCTGGAAGACGTGATTGCCGTGGGAGGCGCGGTGTTGATCGTGTCGAGATTCTCATGACGACTTCATTTGACGCCATCGTAATCGGCACGGGGCAGGCGGGGCCTTACATCACTCGACGGCTGGCGGGGAGCGGCATGAAGGTGGCGATCGTTGAGCGGAAATTCTTCGGCGGGACTTGTGTCAATACCGGGTGTATTCCGACCAAAGCCATGGTCGCGAGCGCTTATGCGGCTCACATGGCGCGGCGGGGGGCGGACTTTGGAGTGGAGATCGACGGCGACGTGCGCGTCGACATGCAGAAGGTTTCGGCGCGGAAGGCGGCGATCTCGGCGCAGTCGCGGAATGGGCTGGAGAATTCGCTGAAGACGCTCGCGAACTGCACGGTGTTTGAGGGGCATGCGCGGTTTGAGTCGGCGCGCGAGGTCAGTGTGGGTGCGGAGCGGATCACGGCGGAGCGCATTTTCATCAATGTGGGCGGGCGCGCGGTGGTGCCTGCGATGCCGGGAGTGGATGACATCCCCTATCTGACGAACAGTTCGATGATGGGCGTGGATTTTCTGCCGCGGCATTTGATTGTGGTGGGCGGGAGTTATATCGGGCTGGAATTCGGGCAGATGTTCCGGCGGTTTGGGAGCGAGGTCACTATCCTCGAGATGGGTTCGCGGCTGGTGGCCCGCGAGGACGAGGATGTGTCGGCGGCGGTGTTGGAGATCATGCGGCACGAAGGCATTGAGGTGCGGCTCGACGCCAAGTGCATTGGGTTTTCCAAGGGCGCGGGCGAGATTCGGGCGCGTGCGGAGTGTAAGGAAGGCAGTCCGGAGGTGAGCGGGTCGCATGTGCTGCTGGCGGTGGGGCGGCGGCCGAATACGGACGATTTGGGGCTCGACAACGCCGGGGTCGCGACGGACGAGCGCGGGTATATTTTGGCGGACGATCAACTGCGCACGAATGTGCCGGGGATTTGGGCGGTGGGCGATTGCAACGGCAAGGGCGCGTTCACGCACACTTCGTGGAACGATGCGGAGATTGTGGTCGCGAATCTGCTGGAGAACGATCCGCGGCGGGTTAGCGACCGTATCCAAGCTTATGCACTGTATATCGATCCACCGTTGGGGCGTTGCGGGTTGACTGAGGCGCAGGTGCGCATGAGCGGGAGGACGGCGCTGATCGGGAAGCGGGCGATGACACGGGTGGGGCGGGCGGTGGAGAAGGGCGAAACGCAGGGGTTCATGAAGATCGTTGTCGATGCGGAGACCAAAGAGATTTTGGGCGCGGCGATTTTAGGGACTGGCGGGGATGAGGCTGTGCACTCGATCCTCGACGTGATGTATGCGAAGGCGCCGTATACGGTGATACAGCGTGCGATGCATATTCATCCTACGGTGTCGGAGCTGATTCCGACGATGTT
>CAVXEM010000016.1:0-24972 GCA_963760575.1 Bryobacterales bacterium | reverse complement strand
CAGAATCTAAAGCACTTCACTCTTGAGTTGAAGCGGCTCTACGCCAACAGCGGGGATGACGCTGGTTCTCAAGCGATCCGTACGTCTTGCTTTCCCGATTCGACGATCCGGTTCAGCATCGTCGGTGCCACGGTCGACGCCCCCAACTGCACAGAGCCCCTATTTGCTAGTCGCGCGCCAAGCTGGATTAAGGGGTGTTCAATCACGTAGTAACATGCCACCGAAACGGTGCCCGTCGCGATCACTAGCCAAATCGCCCGCTGCCAGTCAGGAATCGTCAGCTTGCGATAGAGCAACCACAAAACCGGCGTGTGGCTAAGATAAATTCCATAAGAATATTTGGCTATATGCGAAGCGGTGGTAGCGATTGCTCCGCAGTTCCTTTGGAACAGCGGAATCAAAGCACCAACAAGCAGACAAAACAGAACATCTTTCAATGAGCTTGTATCAGAGTACGGAGCCAAGACGTATAACACCACCAGGCCGATAATAACCGGGCACCAGGGCCAGGCCAGGAGACGTAGCCGAAACGTTCCGAGCAGCTTATATGCGACTACGCCGGCGAGAAAGCATGGCAAGTAGTGAAACAGCGGGAAGAAGCTAAGCAGCGATCCAATAAAGTAGATCAAGATGAGCCGCGTGCCGGGTCTCGGTGCCCTCAGCAACAAAAAGAGGAACGGTAACACGAGGTACATCTGCACTTCGTACGGCAAGCTCCACAAAGGACTGGAAACTGGAGTGAAGCCAGTGATGTTCTGGATGAGTAGTATATTCGCCAACGCCCATTTCATGCCCTGCCACTTGTAGGGAACAGCCAGGGCATTCGGCGGAACCGAGAATGCTATGGAAAGTAAAATCAAGCAAGCACTCAACGGGTAAATACGAAATGCTCTCTTGATGTAGAAGTGTTTGATCAGAGACCCGTCGGATAAGCTTTTGCCGGTACGCTCCAGCGACTGCATCAAAACCAGGCTCGTATGGACAAAGAAGATCAAGACGCCGATGCGCCCAAGGGCATACGTCTCCACACCATAAGCGAGGTGCTCGCCGATTTTGCGGCCTGCAATCACCTGCAGCGAATGGGCTGCGAATACTGCCAGTACTGCGACCGAGCGCAGTATATCCAGATTTGAATCCTGACCCGCCTTTGCCATTGGACGCATGGGATCAACTCACAGGAAATTGTAGCCGCCAAGGGACAAGGGATTATGCTCCTATCACTGGCTTCGGCTTTTTATATTCAGAACTGTATAGGACGAAATCGACGGCCTGCGAAACATTCAATCCCTCGACTTTCATCGTGAATCTGATCGGCGGTGCTGTGGACTATCAGCCCGCGCCGCTGGAACCTCCAGCGCAAGGCAATGTGTTGATTTGCTGCTCGCAACCCAAGGGCGACGTCGAGATCGACCTCTAGCTTGAAGCCAAGGATGCCAGCGTCTCCGCCAGGATAAGCGCGCCCTGCGCGATCGCTTCGGGCGAAGAGTATTCGTCGGGGCGATGGCTAACGCCGCCGCGGGACGGGATGAACAGCATGGCCGTCGGCGCCATCGAGGACATGAAAAGCGAGTCGTGATACGCGCGGCTGATCATCCGCTGGCAGGAAGCGTGGTGCGTGTTGCAAGCCCGCTCCAGCGCGTCGACGACGTTGGCCGCGCACTGCGCAGGAGCGTCGGCATTAACGATTTCCCTGCGAATGGTCACGCCTCTGCGTACGGCCGTGGCTTCGGCGGCCTCCGCGATCTTGTGCAATAAGGTGTCGCGGCGCGTGAGGTTGATGTCGCGCGCGTCTACTTCGAGCCGCACACGGCTGGCGATGCTGTTCACTGCTCCCGGGAAAATATCGCACACCCCGGTGGTAGCCACGGTATCGATACTGCCGCTCGATTTCGCGGCCGATTCAATCGCCAGCGCGATTTCGGCGGCGGCGAGAAACGCGTCGTGGCGATCGGGCATCAGAACCGCTCCAGCGTGTCCGCCTTCGCCATCGATCCAGATACGCAAACTCGCCGGCGCCGCGATTGCCGTGACCACTCCAATTTCAAGCTGCTTCTTTTCGAGAATCGGACCCTGTTCGATGTGCAGTTCGATGAATGCGGAATAATAGCTGGACGGCAACTTAACGGCGGAGAGCGATCCCGTAAAATGCGCCGCTGCGCGGGCCTGGTTGAGCGACAGGCCTTCTTTATCTTTGAGCGATTCGCCCGCCGACGCATCCAGCACCCCGGCGAGTAAACGGCTTCCCAGGCATCCGATGCCGAAGCGGGTGGGCTCCTCGGCCGTAAAGATCACAAGTTCGATCGAGCGCCGCGGGCGATACCCGCTGCCCGCGAGAGCTCGGATTGCCTCGAGACCGCCGAGCACGCCGACAGTGCCATCGTACATCCCGGCATTCGGGATGGCGTCGATGTGCGAGCCCGTGCCTACCGGAGCGAGATTCGGTTGCGCGCCCACCCAGCGCGCGAAGGTGTTGCCGACGGGATCTTCGCGCACGACGAGCCCCGCGTCAGCGCACAATTGCTTCACGAAAGCACGCGCGCGGAGATCGGCTTCCGTGAACACGACGCGCGTGACCACCGGTGCGGGCGCCGCGGAGATGGCGCTGAGCGCCTGCAACTCATTGGTGAGCCGCTGTTGATCGATCTCGAATTTCACGGCTGCCGGTTCCAATTTTTATAGATCAGATATTTCGCGGGCGTCTTACCTAGGGCGCCGAACCACTGCGGACAATAAGGCGCCATCCAAATGAAGTCTCCGGCCGCCACCGGGTACCACTGTTCGCTGAGCCGGTAAATGCCTCCACCCGCCAGCATCAGCAACCCGTGTTCCATGAAATGAATTTCCACCATGGGCAGGGTCGCGCCGGGCAGGAAGGTCATCACATTGACAGCGAAATCAAAGCTGGCGTCGGCGGGAACCAACGACTGAACCTGCACCGCGGTATCGCCCAGCAAGGGCTGCGGCTCGATTTGACTCTCCCGCCCCGCGAAACGTTGGGGAGTCAAGACACCCGCCAATGGGACATACGCTTTTTCAATCACGACCGCACGCGACGGCTGCGAAGCCCGCAGTCTTTGACCCTCCCCGGGAGGAAAGTAAGCGAAGCCGCCAGAGTTGAAGCGCTCACTGGGAGTCTCAATCTCGCCCTCGAGCACATACACGAAACGTTGCAGCGGCCCGGGTTCCATACTGCCCTGCGCCTCGAACTCCGCCGTATATTGCGTGAATCCGGCTCCGGCCGCCGGCGCGATGTGAACCACAGCCGTAGCTTTGTCCATCCCCGGCAGCGGCGCACGCACGAATGCGTCCGCTGTTTGCAAAAGATGATCGTGACGATAGGCGCTACGTGTGTGTCCGAGTTCGTACATGGTTTCCTTAGGAGGGCCGAACCAAACGGCCGCTGCTTTGCGCCGTGATGGCTCCGTCCCTGAAAATAGTTTCTCCGCGCCGCAGTGTCCTGCGCACAACACCGCGAAACGCCGATCCCACGTATGGACTCAAGGCGTGCCGTTGATGCAGGTCGCGACCGGTGAGCGTGTGCGATGCGCTCAAATCTACCAGCGTCAGATCGGCGTCGTTGCCGGGCGCAAGCTGCCCTTTACGAGGAAGGCGGAACCGCAGCGCCGGCGTGGCGGCGGTTAACGCAGCGATGCGCTCAAGCGCCAATCCACGCTCGAAGTGTCCGCGCTCGAGCAACACCGCCAAGGTGGACTGCACTCCGGCGATGCCTCCCCATACCTTCGTCATCGCGCCCGTCTTCATTTCCGGCGGCGCGGGGGAGTGATCCGATGCCACAATATCAATGGCGCCGTTGAGGAGTGTCTCCCACAGGGCGCCTTGCTGGGCCGCGTCGCGAAGGGGCGGAGCGCACTTGGCAACCGCTCCCAGCCGCTCCAAATCTTCTTCGGTGAAGAACAGATAGTGGGCACAGGTCTCGATCGAAACATCCACTCCGCGGGCCTTGGCTTCGGCGGCGGTGACCACGCCTCGGCCCGAACTGACGTGCACGATGTGGAGCTTCGCGCCCGCTTCCCCCGCGAACAGTGCCGCGCGCTGAATCGCCTCCACCTCGGCAATCACCGGACGCGATTCCAGGAAATCGCGCGCACTCGATCGCCCCTGCTCCGCCATCGCTCGCGATAGGGCTTGCGTGATCTCCTGATTTTCGGCATGGACCGACACCGGTAAGTTCAAACGCGCCGCCTCCGCAAGGCCTCTCCATAAGGTGAAGTCGTCCGCGCGGGGAAACTCCGGCAAGCCCGAGTCGCACAGGAAGGCCTTGAATCCCACCACTCCGCGATCGGCCAGTTCCGCCATTTCGCCGACGTTTCCTGGCACCAAGCCTCCCCACAGCCCGAAGTCGGTGATCGAAGAAGCTTCCAGCGCGGCACGCTTACCATCGAACTCGCGCGCGTTGACGGTGCACGGCGTCGAGTTCAGAGGCATGTCGAAGAACACCGCTCCGCCGCCCGCAGCCAGTGCCCTGCTCCCGGTCGCCGCGCCTTCCCATTCGGTGCGGCCCGGCTCATTGAAGTGCAGATGAACGTCGATCAGCGCGGGGAACACGTGGAGTCCGCGGGCGTCGATTTCATCGTTTGCCCCAGCGAGTTGGGGACCGATGGCTTGTATCGTACCGCCTTCGATGGCAACGTCGGCGCGCACTAAGCCGCTGGGCGTGACAATGGTGCCGCCGCGAACGATCAGGTCAGCCATGTGTGCGCTCCAATTGTTCGAGGAAATGCGCGCCCACTTCTAGCGCGGCCGCGACATCTTGCGCCAAGACGGATTCGTCGGGATGATGACTGATCCCGCCGGGGCTCCTGAGAAATAACATCGCCGCGGGCATCTGCTTGGCCATGATCATCGCGTCATGACCCGCGCCGCTCGCCATTCTGTGATCCGCATGGCCGCCCGCGCGAACGGCCTGCGCGAGAATTTCGGTGAGTCCCGCGTCCATCGGCGCCGCCGGCTGATCGAGGAGGAGTTCAGATGTTACTGTAAGCCCGCGCCGAACGGCAATCTGCTGCGCACAATCGAGTAAACGCGCGACAGCCCCAGTACGAACGCCGTCATCGGTGTGACGAACATCCAGGCTCATGGCGGCGGAGCCGGCGATGACGTTTCCGGCTCCTGGAAGGGCATCGATCTTGCCGACGGTCGCCACCAGGCCAGGGTTCGCGACAGCTTCGCGCTCGACAGCGGCGATCCACTCAGCCGCGCCAGCGAGGGCATCGCGCCGGAGATGCATGGGCGTCGTGCCCGCATGATTGGCCTGGCCTTCGAAGCGGACATCCAGGCGGCTCTGACCCGCAATCGCTGTAACCACACCGAGCGAAAGATTCAAACTTTCCAGCACGGGACCTTGCTCAATGTGAAATTCAAGATACCCGATCGTCGGGCCAATCACGCGCGCCTCGCCGATCTTCGCTGGATCCAGCCCATAAGCGCGGATTGCCTCGGCGGCCAACGCAATAAGAGCCTCGTCGATATCGCCAATCAGAGCGCGGCTTCCAATAAACGGCACGCCGAAGCGCACACCTTCTTCTTCGGAAAAACCCACCACTTCGATCGCGAAATGAAAGCGCCGCCCGACCAGCAATTCCACCAGTTCCACGCCCAGCACCACCCCCAGGACTCCATCGAAAGCGCCCGCATGCGGCACGGTATCGAGATGAGATCCGATGATCAACCGCGGCGCGTCCGGCTGCGCGCCCGCGTAGTAACCGCGGAGATTCCCCACCGCGTCGATACTCACCGTCATGCCGGCGTGCTGCATCCAGGTACGCAAGTCGGCGTGGACGCCGCGCATGGCTTCGGAAAGAAAGGTGCGCGTGATGAAACCCGGCTCTTCCGTGTGCGCCGCGAGTTTCCGGCACCGCTCGATGATCTGAAAGGCCGGTCTCACGATCCCCGGTAGGTGCTGTAGCCGAATGGAGACAGCAGCAGCGGCACATGATAGTTGCGATCGGTCTCAGCCACTCCGAAGCGCACAACAATTTGATCCAGGAAAGCAGGCTCCTTCACTTGCAGGCCCGCGCTGCGCAAATAGTCGCCGGCGTGAAACACCAGTTCGTAGACGCCGATTTCGAGAAGCTCTCCGGAGATCAGCGGCGCGGCAATTCTTCCTTCGGCATTGGTCACGCCGGTCGCCACACGACGGCGCGCGCCGTCCTCTATCCGGTGCAGCTCAATCCGCACACCCTTCGCCGGGATGCCGCGGGCAGTGTCGAGAACGTGCGTGGACAAGTGAGCCATCGCTGCTATCTTCGCAAACGCAGCCCCAGGCAGCCATACGGCGGGCGCGCGTCGGTGTAGACCCCCAGTTCCTCGCCGCGCTCGACCACGGTATCCCAGGTGCGGTTTTCGGCTTCCATCTGCACTTCGGCGATGGCCGGAATTTCTGCCAGCATTTTGCTGCCGATCTGATAGATGACCTCCTGAATGCTGCCGGATTCGAATCCTTCAAATACCTGGTGCACCATGGCGCGCACGCTCGCTGAAATCTTCCCTCCGCTGAACGCGGCATTGGCATCCGTGTAGCTCCATTCGAGATCCAACCCCATGCGTAGCGGACGGTTTTTGATATCCGGCAAAGTTGTGTATTCGTCGCGGACAAATCCGTGAAAGGCGCTGCCTCCCAGGCGCAGCAGCCGAAACCCCTGAATGCCGGAAGTAATTTCTACGATTCCTGCACGGTTCATTTCCAGACGGCTATTGAAGCATTCGGGACCCGCGGGAGCGAACGCGGCGCTACCGGGCTGTAACGCGGCATGCGGGATCTCGACAGCGCAAATCTGCAAGCCCTCTACTTGGGGATAAATGCCCAAAAACTTCGTTGCCAGGAAATGGCAATACCGTTCCAGATCCGGACCGTCATAGTTCAAAGTCTCGCGCTGGATGAAATTTTTCATCGAGTCGGTGGCGATCAGTCCCGTGTTGTCACCCTTCGTGTAAGTCGGCCAGAAGGCGTCGCCATACAGCAGCATTTTTACGGAAGCGCCGAACACGGGAGTCTGCTGATCCGCAGTCACTCCATCGCGATTCAGACGGTAAGCGATGACGTCGCCCTTCCCGTAATAATTCCGCTTCCAGCCGCTGGCAAATTGCTCCACCGTACACTCCTAACTCAAAATACTTTCGATCCGGAATCTGGCGATCCGGTAAACCTGCGCAAGCGCCACTCGATACTCCTCTTCGCGCGAGGACGCCACACGGCGTTCGAGTGCATCCAGAATATCGTGCTTGGTACTGCCTTTCACCGCGAACAAGAATGGAAATCCAAACTTATCACGGTAGGCCTTGTTCAAGGCAAGAAGGCGCTCGAATTCTGCGGACGTGAGCTGATCGAGCCCCGCGCCAGCCTGCTCCGCCGTGGAAGCTTCGCTCACGCGCGCTCGCGTCCCCAGGTCGGGATGCGCGCGCAGGAGTGCCAACTGTTCTTCCGGTGTCGCGCCTTCCACCTGACCTACCATGGCTCCATGCAGCGCGTCGACACCCGCGAAAGGACGCGACGCCCAAGCGCGTTCAGCGACCCACGGCGAGTGTTCGAAGACCCACCCAATCGCCGCAACAAAGTCCGCACGATCCAAAGAGTTGAGGGCCTCGATGGTCATGCTTGCGAACGATACACGGAAGCCCCGCCGACGCGAACCTCGCGGACGCTTTCCGCGCCGCCGAGCGTGAAAAGCGCCGCGAGGATTCGATCCATATCGGTGGCCTGCTCGATCACCGCCGCGAGCGGACTGCCTTCTGGCGGCCGCAAGTACACCAAGTCCGCCGCTTTTCCCGCGCTGAAATCGCCGATTTCGTCCTCCAACCCCAGCGCCTCCGCCCCCGCGCGCGTGGCGAGATAAAGCAGATGGCCAGGACTCAACAAAACGCCATCCGGCGCGAGTCTCTGCATCAGGTACGCCTGCAGGCCTTCCTTCAGCATGCCGAACCCGGTACCGCCTCCCACATCGGTGCCGAGCACACACTTGACTCCAGCGTCGATGTGCCGCCGCAGTGGGAACAGACCGCTCCCCAGCGCCGCGTTACTGCACGGGCAATGAGAAATTGCAGTGCCGCTGGCCGCCAGCCGCTCCACTTCGGAATCGCTAGGATGAACGTTGTGCGCCATCACGGCGCCGCGCCCGCCAAGTTGAAATCGCTCGTAGACATTCAGGTAATCGGAAGCCCAGGGAAACAGTTGCGCCACCTCCGCGATCTCCTGCCGGTTCTCGTTCAAGTGAGTTTGAAAACGAACGCCCGGGTTTTCCCGCAGCAGGGTCTGGCAAACTTCGAGCATTGCTTCCGAAGCCGACAGAGCGAAACGCGGCGTCACAGCGTAGAGCGAGCGTCCCTTGCCATGGAAGCGCCGGATCAAATCGGTGGAATCGCGGTAAGCGTCCGCTGGCGTCTGATGCAATTCCGGACGAAGCCGGCGGTCAGAGAGCACCAGTCCGCTGACGATTCGCAAGCCGGATTGCTCAGCCGCTTCAAACAGCGACGCTGTTGCCCCTGCGAAGTGAGCACCGAACACCAGCGCCGTGGTGGTTCCATGCGCGGCCAGCGCGCCCACGAATGCCCGCGCTGTCTTGCAAGCGTAGGCGTGATCGGACATGCGCGCTTCTTCGGGAAGCGCCACGTACTCCAGCCAGTCGAGCAACTGCCGTCCCAACCCGCCCAGCACGTGGAGCTGTGGAAAATGAATATGCGTGTCGACGAACCCCGGCAACAGAAATCCACCGCGCAGATCGGTAGTCGGGGCGTCTGCATAAGCGGCATGGATCGCACTGTATTCGCCGCAAGCCACCACCTTACCGGCGCGAATCAGCAACGCGCCGTCTGCGTAGGACTCCAGGCCTTTTTCGTCGCGGAACGGATTGTTCGGCGTGTGAAACAGAGAAGCCCGCAGGATTTCCCCACGGCCGGGAGAGCTCATGGACGCATAACCCCGTGTTCATTTCCGACGCCAGCCGGGCTCTCTTTCCGCGCGCGCCGCACCGCGAAGAAGACACGCTCCGGCGTGGCTGGAACCGCGATTTGCACGTGCCCGCCCTTGCCGAAAGCCGCCACCGCATCGAGGATCGCGTGCCGCACGGAGATGGCCAGCATCAACGGCGGTTCGCCTACCGCTTTGCTCCCGAAAACCACGCCCGGTTCGGCGGCGCGCTCCAGGAAGTTGACGTGAAACACTGGTGGAACTTCAGACCACGAGGGCAGCTTGTAAGTCGACGCCCCGGCCGTCGCGACGCGCCCCTGCGCGTCCCACAACAGCTCTTCGATGGTCATCCAGCCGGCGCCCTGAATGAATCCGCCTTCGATCTGGCCACGGTCGACAATCGGCGATATTGACGTTCCCGCGTCTTCCAAGATGTCGGTGCGCAGGAGCCAAGTGTCTCCCGTAAACGCATCCACTTCGACTTCGGACACCGCCGCGCCATAGACGAAATAATGAAACGGCCGCCCGCGCAAGGTAGCGGCGTCGTAATGGATCTCCGGCGTTTTGTAAAAGCCCTCGGCGAACAGAGAGACTCGCTGACGATACGCCGCATCGCACACCTGACGGAAAGTGATCGGCTCCCCGACCGCGCCTTGCGCGTACACTTGTCCACCGGAAAAACACACCGGCCCCGGTTCACAGTGGAGCAGCCCTGCCGCCACCGCCCGCAGCCTTTCCTGCAACTGCGTACATGCGTCCCACACTGCGGCGCCATTCAGATCCGTGCTCGCCGACGCCGCCGTGGCCGAAGTGTTTGGCACTTTGTCGGTGCGCGTCGGCATCACACGGATCGCTTCCGGGAGAACGCCCAGCCCCTCCGCCGCGATCTGCTGCATCTTGGTGTGCAAGCCTTGCCCCATCTCAGTGCCGCCGTGATTCACCTGCACGCTACCGTCGCGATACACCAGCACGAACGCTCCGCCCTGATTGAACGACGTAGCGGTAAACGAGATTCCGAATTTTACCGGAGTCATTGCCAGCCCGCGCTTGCGATGCGGATGGTTGGCGTTGAAATCATCAATGCCTCGGCGGCGCTCCTCGAAAGCACTGGATTTTTGAAGGTGCGTCCATATCGTCTGCATGCGGCCCGCGTCTTTCACCTCCTGGCCGTAGTGCGTGACATCGCCCTCGCGATAAAAATTGCGTTCGCGCACGAGTTCCGGCGGCAGCGAGAGCCGGCGCGCAGCCTGGTCCATGATCTCTTCGATCACCAGCATCCCCTGCGGACCACCGAACCCACGGAATGCTGTTTGCGAAGTTTTGTGGGTGCGGCAAACATACCCAGTTAAATCGGCCGCCGGCAGCAGGTAAGCGTTGTCGGCGTGAAACAGCGCGCGCGCCAGCACCGGGTCCGAGAGATCCAGGCTCCATCCGCCATCGGAATAGAGCGCAACGCGCACGCCCTCCAGCCGCCCATCGCCCGTAAAGCCCGCGGAGTAGCGCGCCAGAAACGGGTGCCGCTTGCCGGTGAGTGCCATATCGAGCGCTCGCGTCAAACGCACACGCACGGGACGTTTGGTCTTCCACGCGCCCAGCGCCGCAATCGCGGCCCACGGGTTCGCCTGCACTTCCTTGCCGCCGAACGCCCCGCCCATGCGCAGGCATTGCACCGTCACCCGATGGCGCGCCATACCCAACACGCGCGCCACCACCTCCTGCGTTTCGCTGGGATGCTGCGTCGAACACTCCACCGCCACACCGCCGCTTTCATCCATCCACGAAATCGCACATTGCGTTTCCAGATAAAAGTGTTCCTGGCCGCCGATGAACAGTTCGCCCGAAAACTGTACCTCGCTGCGTTCGATCACCGACGGATCGCCGCGCGTGATCCGCACCGGCCCGGAGTGAAAACTTGACGCCGCGATGGCGTCTTCAATGGTCAGCACCGGCGGCAGCTCTTCATATTCCGCGATCACGCGAGCCGCACCCAGGCGCGCCGCCTCCAGCGTTTCACCCAACACCCAGGCTACCGGCTGCAAGTGAAACATCACCTCGCGCGGAAACAGCGGCTCGTCATGGCGGACCGAACCGGTGTCGTTTTCGCCCGGCAGATCGGCGCCGGTGAGCACCGTACAAACTCCCGGCTGCTCCAGCGCGGGCGATGCATCCAAGCGCAGGAGCAGCGCGTGCGCATGCGGAGCCATCGCCGGCCACGCGTGCAGAATCCGCGGAAACCGCTGGCACAAGTCATCGGTGTAGAGCGCAGCACCGGACACGTGCCCGCCGGCGCTCTCATGCGGAACTGGCATGCCGGCGATCTTCACGCAGCCGCCTCCTGCCTTTCCCAGCAGAACTTTTCGACCAAACTCTTGGCCACTTCCAAGCGGTATTCGGCCGACCCGCGATGATCGCCAATGGGTTTGAGCGTCCGCTCCAGAACCACCTGCACGCGCTCGACAGAAGCCTGATTCCAGCGCTCGCCGAGAACCGCCTCTTCCGCCGCGTACACACGGAGCGGAACCGCCGCCACGCCGCCGAACGCAAACACCGCACGGGTCACGCGCCCCGCGCCATCCTGATCCATCGAGAACGCAGCAGCCACCGTGCTGATATCGTCCACGCGCCGTTTAGAAGCTTTATAGAAGCGAATCGCCGATGCGAACGGTTTCGGAATTTCAACCGCCGTAAGCAGCTCGCCGGGTGCGAGCGCCGTGCGCCGGTAGCCCGTGAAGAACGACGCCAACGGAACCGTGCGCCTTCCGCCAGCCCCCGCGACATGCACGGATGCGTTGAGCGCCAGCAATAGTGGAGCCGAATCGCCAATGGGCGAGGCCGTTGCGAGATTTCCTCCCAACGTCGCGCGATTGCGAATCGGCGGCGATGCGAACAACTCCAGCCATTCGCGAAACACAGGAGGCGCGCCCGTCCAGCGCAAAGCGATCTCGGTCAGAGGAAGGCCCGCGCCGATCCGCACGGCAGCGCTGGTCTCGGAGAACTCGCGCAGCTCCGCCACTCCCTCAAGACTCACCAGCCACGGCCAGCGCCGAAAACGAAGATTCGATTCCACGCCCATATCCGTCGCGCCCGCAATCCAGCGCGCCTCCGGATGCGCCGCCGCGATGGCGAAACATTCATCAAGCGTCCCCGGCCTCTCGAACACCGCGTCTTCAGCGCTATACGTCACCGGTTCCAGGCGAGGTGCAGGCTGCGACAGCCGCTCGCGCAAAGCTCCCGCCGGCGCGGGACCCAACGATAAAGCCGCATCCCGAATCGGCCGGTACCCCGTGCACCGGCACAAATTCCCGGCGAGCCCCGCAGGATCGCATGCGCCCACGCGTCCCGGCCGGTACTGCTCCGCGAACATACTCATGACGAAGCCGGGCGTACAATATCCGCACTGCGATCCGCCCGCCTCAGCCATGGCCTTCTGTACTTCGGCGAGTTCGCCGCGCGCCGCCAGCGCTTCCACCGTGTAAATCTCACGATCCGCGGCCATGGGAGCCAGCATCAAACAACTGTTCACCGCGCGATAGGCGCAACCTGCGGCGTGATCCTCCAGCATCACCACCGTGCACGCGCCGCACTCGCCTTCCGCACAGCCTTCTTTCGCGCCGGTCAAACCGTGGTCGCGCAAAAAATCGAGAAGAGTCGCGTGGACGTTGTGATTGATCGGGACACTCCGCCCATTCAGCAAAACAGTGGGCGATTTGTTGGTTGCGCTGTTCACCATGCGTGTCGCAAAACCGCAGGTGGGCGACGTGGACCCACGATAGGAAGTGTACGATTAGCAGTCTAACATTTGGGCCTTGCGCCGCGCTAACCCTTTCCGCGGAAAATGAACACCAAATCGATGATCAGAATCAGAATAATCACCAGTTCCATCACAAAGGCCCGGCCTTCATGGAACTGGTCCATCATGAACTCATACAGCTCGCCCGCGGTATGCAGTTTACTTTCGACCAGCCTGCGATAGTCTTCCACTCCCAGCCTGGCCGAGGCCAGACGGTACAGACGCGCTGAAAACATGTCGCTCAAGAACTTGATCGAGGTGTCCATCCGTTCGGTCAGCTCGCGGATATCCAGGCGAATTTTATTCAAGTGCTGCGCCTGCGACGCCAGACGCCAGCGCGCGAACGCACCCGCCTTTTTCTCCAGCGATTTGTACACGCCTTCCAGCAAACTGCTCAAGACCTGATCGTAATAACGAAATTCGAGCAACTGAGTGTTGGCGTATTCCAGCAACTGAATGGTGGACGCGGCGCCCTCTGCCGTGTCGTGAATAAAAGCCGCCGTCCAGCCCACCACCAGCAGGTCCTCCGGATAGTAAGACATCCGCGAACCGAGAATCTCGCTGGTTTCTCCCGGCGACAACTCCGCCAGTTCGCCGCGCACCATCTTGGCGATTTCTTTGCCGTGCCGGTCAATCAGTTCAGCCGCCTGTGCGCCGGTGTTCTTGAGATGGATGATGTAATAATCCTCGTTGAGCCACGATTCGTGCGGGTTGACCAGCGCGGCCTGCGCCCCCTTTAGACAATCGCGCACGGTGCGGACGGCGCGCGCCTCCAACTCGGGCGCATCGATCCAGCGGCTTGAAAGATCCACCAACTGCGGCCAGTCCACTTCGAAGGGCAGCTCCAGCTTGATGCTCACCACGCCGTATTCGTAATAGTTCAACTCGCCCTGCAGCCGGCTGCCGCTTTCGAGCACAATGGGCTCCAGCCGCTGCACCACCGGCGGGCGTTCAAAGCGAACATATTCGGGAGAAGGATGGCGAAAGATCGGCTCGCGCCGCGGCTCGACGCCCAGCAGCGCGCGCAGGGCGTCCAGGCGGATTTCTTCGCAGATGTCGTAGAGGAAGAGAATCCAGAAGGAGCCGGAGAGACGATCGTCTGCCACGCGTGACGATTATACTCGGGCGCGGGGGCACCTCGCGGTGCCCAGCCGCGCCCCCTGACTCGATCCCCCGCCTAAAATTGGTAGGCCAGCGAGATGTTGAAGACGTGAGCGATGCCCGACGGCGCTTTCGCTTCGCGCGTGGGCAGATTGTTCACGAAGGAAATGGTCTGGAAGTCCCAGTAGCTCCACTCAAACGCCGCCGTCACATCGTTGGTGATCTTGCGGAAATAACTGGCCCACAAGAATGAGTTCTTGGCGCGCGTCGAGCCCGGCAGCAGATTGCGGTTCTTGGGATCGTCGGTGCCGGCGCCGAAATACAGCGTATCTTTGCCGCTGTTCATGGGAACGATGGCTTCCAGCCACCCGCCTCCATCGCCGATGCCTTGGATTCGGGTGAGCGTGGGAATGCTTCCAATCGCGGCCGCACCTTGAACAATGCCGCCCTGGAAGGGCACCAAATTTCGGCCTGCATATCCTTCCCCTCGGATGATCAAGTGCGGATCCAGCGGAAGCCGCATGTCGGCGGCCACCGCCCACGATTGCAAAGTATGGTCCACCCCTACCTTCTCTTGCCCGAAGTGTCCGGAGACGCCAAACGTCGCGGTGGTTTTCCGCACGTGCGGCGACAGCGCGACGCGCCCTTGATAGAACGGTTGCGACGAACGCTCGCCCAATCCGGACGACGCCAAATCTATGACGCTGCCCGAGGCGGGCGCTGCCTCCAACCGGGTATCCCCAAACTGCGGGCGCAAAATACCCAGCTGCACCAACAGTCCGGTCTTGCCAATATTAGTGTTCCAGTCCATGCGCGCCTGCGGGAACCAGCCCCACAGATCGCCCGCGCTCGCGCCCAAGGGAACGCCGACGTGCGACAGCGAAATCGGATCGAGCGGCGCCAGAATCATTTTGTCCTGCCCGAAGACGAATTTAAAATTGCGGTGTTCCAGTTGAAAGTAGCCCATGCGTATGCGCGGCTGGTTGAAGACCCGGTTCTCGGGTGAAAAAGTGTCGGCGGTGCGCGCCCCGAAGAAGTCAATCTCGAACAGCGCCGACGGATTCCACCCGTTTTCCGTAGGCTTCGCGGGATTCAGCGTGAATCCCAGAATGCTCTGCCGCATGGTGAAGATCAGGTCTTTGTTATCGCCGGCCCGGCCGATGCTGCCGTCCGGATAGACAACTCCCGCGGGGCCATTGGTAGCAGCCCACAAAGGGACTTCCTGCCCAATCGCGCTGGCCGTCGAAATCGATGAATTGAATAAAATGGTTCCGTAGAAGCGCACCTTCATCGGCCCGATTTCCGTTTCCAGTTTGCTCGCCTGCCCACGTGGAAGCCCGGGATAACTAGGCCTGGTGCCGATGGTACTGGCCGCCGCCGGCGCTTCGGACACTTCCTGACTGGACGCGACCTGGGTCCAAGCCGCAGCCGCGAACAGAGACACTATCCACCAACGCTGTCCTAAGTAACGATTCATTGAAATACCCCTTCCCCTGTGCTTTTTTGAGGCGCTTATTGCGCGGGTCTCGCTCGACGAATCGAAGCGAGCCCGCGCAGTCCAGTTACGCCTTCAATCGATGTCGCTTACAGTTTTGTCAGGTTTTGACAGGAGGAGGGTTAAGAAGTTGTAAACAACTTGTAAAATACCGCTGCAAGATTTACAGGAAAGCCGGCAGCGGCAACCCGGCGAAGTTCACCAGATTCGGGAAGACCGTGCCGAGTTTCGCGGGATCGACGCCGAACCAGTTTGCCAGCGTGGCGCCGTATTGATCGATGCTGGTGGTGGGAATCCACACGCCGCGATTGTTAGCGTCGTCGGGACCTTGCAACGCCTGCGTCGGGAAGGTGCCGTAGACGTCGCCACCTTTGACGGAGTCGCCCATGATGAAGTGGTGGCTGCCCCAGGCGTGGTCCGTACCGAGGGTCGATCCGCCGCTCGGCTGCAGCGTACGTCCGAAATCGGACTCGGTGAACGCGACCACATTCTGGCTCACGCTCATTTCAACAGTTGAGTTGTAGAACGCATTCAGCGCCTGGCTGACCGCCGCAAGACCGGTGCCCTGATCGTTCAATTCCAGATCGTGCGTATCGAAACCACCCAGGTAAGCGAAGAAAATCTGCCGGTTCACTCCCAGCGATGCGCGCACGTTGATGATCTTGGCGATCTGCGACAATTGCAGGCCGAGCGATGTATTCGGAAAAACCGTGGTCAATGGAGTGCCGCCCGCCAGCGCCTTATTCAGCGCAGTGGCTTGGTTGACTCCATTGGATGCAATGGCATTCGAAGCCTGCACCAGCGTAAGCCCGTTGTCGAAACTCAGCAGGTTCTGTAGAGCAGTGAGTCGCGCCTGCGAAGCCGCGCTGGTGGAGTATCCCTGCAGCCCGAGAACCTGCCCGGCTGTGACGGTCGCCGGATTGGTCTGGCTCCCCGTAGCAAACAGCGCGTTGCCGCCCACCGACACGATGGTGGGAAAGCCGGTGGCGTTGCAGCCCTGCATGGCATCCGCCAGCCGTCCGCCCCAACCTGTAGCCGCGAACCCCTGGGCTACTGACGTCTGCAATTCGGTTTGCTGGTCCAGGTGTGAGAACAAATTCAGCGGGATCGCTTTCGTCTGCTTCAAGTAATCGGACTGCGTCAGCGGAGTCACCAGGCTGCCGACGTTAGTCAGCACCGCGACATTCTTTTTGGTGTTGTAGAGGTTCGCCAGTTCCACCAGCCCCGGATGCAGCCCATACTCATCGCCCTTGGAAGTATTGATGGAATTGAGACTCGCCTGCGGCAGCGCCAGTCCCCCGCGAACCGCCGCGTATTTGGCGTAAGAATTGTTAGCGTTGCTGGCCGGCGTGGAAATGGGAACCACCGTATTATTGCAGTCATTGCCGCCGAACAAGAAAACGCACACCAGCGCCTTGTAATCGGAAGGGCAAGCGGTCGCGGCCAGCGTGTTCACTTGACTCAGACGTCCTGCCACGCTAGCGGCGCCAATCGCAGCCAGCGAGCGAGCACTCAACGCCAGGAACTGTCTTCGGGATGGAATCTGCATGGCTTTAGTGCTCCACATTGTAATAAGACGATGAGACCGTGAGATAGACTGCCGCCTGCGCGCGCGCCTTATACACGGCCGTAGTGGTTCCAGTAATCGCATTGACCGCGGAAAGAATCTGCGTCTGCATAGTGGCGGGCATCTCCCCGTACATGAAGGCATTGTTCACCGCATCCACCAGGGCCTGCGGAGTCGCGCCCAGATTCGTCAACGCCGTCCAATCGATCACTGCTCCGTTGCCCAGACCGCCGTATACAAACGTGTTGACCATATTGGCACGCGCCACCGCGGCCGACGGCGACTGTAATTGGAATTCCGGACCCAGCAGCGCCGCGCCACCGGTGAAATCCGTCGGGAATGCTGAAACCCGGCGCGAAATAATTGAACACCGTCGGCGGCGCGAAAACCGTCTGCCCCAGGTTGGTCGCCTGGTTCGTCAGATTGTTGGTGTCATTCACCATCGCGCCCAGACCACGCAGGATCGCGGCCAGCGCAAACACCGGCTCGCGCAGGTGTCCGCTATTATCCGGAGGCGTCAGCGCAGGACCATCGTCGCCATCCCGCGCCTCGGGATCGAGCAGAATCGCCTTGATCACAGCCCGCATGTCCCCGCGAACTCCTGCCCCATCGTCGTTAAACACCGCCGCGATCCGGCCCACGTACGCGGGCGAAGGATTGCTGGTCACCAGATGCTGGATCAATTGCTTGCCGATGAACGGCCCGACGTTCGGATGATTGAAAATGTTATCCAGTGCCGCCTTTAAATCGGATTCCGCAGTCCCGCCCGCCGGCACTACGAAACCATTCAGCAGCGTCTTCGAAGTCGTGTCGTGATTGGACTCATAAGCCACCATGGGCCCGATGTAGTACGCCGGATTGTGTTTCTGCGGCGTGGCACCCGGCTTGGTGGGATACGTCCAGCCGGTATAAACCTTGGCGAAATTCTGGATTGCGGCTTGATCGTAAGTCGGAATGGGATTGCCGCTCGCATCCAGTTGCAAAGTGCCATCTTGATTAAGTTGCGACAGGCCAATCGTAAACAACTGCATCAGTTCGCGCGCGTAATTCTCGTTCGCTCGAGTGTCCTTAGTGGGATCGGCTTTATCGTTGTTCCGCATGTCCAGGTATTCGCCCATGGTAGGGCTTAACGTGACATCCTCCATGAGTTGCCTGAAATTGACGAAGGCGTCGTTTTTCAAAAGCCGCAAATAAGGCACCAACTGCGTGGCAGTATTTTCTTCCACCGCCGACGCCACAAAGATCTGCCCCAGCGCGAACGCGACCCGCTGGCGAAGCTGGTCCTGTCCATGCACCGCGTTCGTGAAAAAACGAGCCTGCACCTGGCCGATACCGAATCCGGTGGCGCCGGGGTCCGGATAAGGCGAAATCGGCGCCGCGAATTGCTCGTTCAAGTAAGTCTGCAATCCCACTGCCTGCACCTGCGCAATCGACGCAGCGTCGGGCCCGAAGGCCGCTTGATCCAGAAAACGCGCGGCGACGTTATGCGCGACGCGATGCCCTGACACGGCCGGCCCCACCAGCACGCTGACGACATCTATTGATGTCGCCGATCCCGGGTCCGGGTTCATCACGGTGACCGGAATCTGACTACCGGACTGCGCTCCCGTTGCAGTCCCACTAGCCGTCAGCCGCGTCGCGGATACAAATGTAGTGACCAACGGCACACCGCCGAAGAGTGCCTGCGCCCCCGTCACGAATCCGCTGCCATTAATCGTCAAGCTGAAGGCGCCGACAGCAACATTCGCCGGACTAGTCGAGGCCACCGTTGGATACGGATTCAGCAGCGTCACGGTAGCGCTGGCCGAAGCCGTCGGCGCGGCAATGCTGGAAGCAGTCACAATCACCGTACCGCTACTCGGAATCGCGGCCGGCGGCGTGTAACGCCCGCCCGCGCTGATCGTCCCCGGAGAGCCTGTCGCTCCCGCCGGCAAAGCAACCGTCCAGCCGACAGTAGTGGGGCTGGTTCCCGTGACCCGGGCGGAAAATTGAAAAAATGTTCCCAGATGTACGGACACAGCCGTCGGGGTGACGGTAACCGTTTGCGCATAAGCGGGCGCCCAGACACTGAACCCCGCCAGGATCACCCCAATGGCACTGCTTCGCATTCGTCTCCTCCGACCTTGCTCGTGTGCGCCGCCACCCTGCCAGCCAGCACATCGCCACGCATGAACTGATCGTACTACCGATTCAGACGAGAACCCCCCGGCTAGGTTGACAAACGAAAGTACCTTAGGAAATTGACCTGAGTCATATGCCGAACTACGCCTGGACATGGGCTTTTTTTGTTGAAACAGTCAGGATTCAAAATTATCTATATTCCATCGTCCCATCGAAGGGACACACTAAACAGGAGAGAAGACCATGCGAAAGTCATTTATCTTCACGTTTGCGCCATTGTGCTTGGCGTTGATGGGAACCATTGGTACGGCAGTTGGGGATGACGATCCTGATTCGAAAAACAATAACAGTTGTGCCGGGCTGCCTAGCTACACGGATTTGAAGAACGCCCTGACGCAGGCTGTTTCTACCGAGACTAGCGGCCTGAACCAGCACATGTGGGGTACCATCGTCGACCGCGATGGCGTGGTTTGTGCGGTGGCGTTTTCCGGCACCGGCCGCGGCGCGCAGTGGCCCGGCAGCCGCGTGATCTCTGCCCAGAAGGCCAACACCGCGAATGCCTTCAGCTTGGACAGTTCTTCCAACAGCAATGGGTCGGGCGAGGCCACCGGCTTGGCGCTCTCCACTGCCAATCTGTATTCCGCCGTGCAGCCTGGCGGGAGTCTGTACGGACTGCAGTTCAGCAATCCCGTGGATCCAGCCGTCGCTTACAAGGGACCTTCGAGCCACTACGGCACCAGCAATGACCCTATGGTCGGGACTAAGCCCGGAGGCGTCAACGTATTCGGCGGCGGTCTGGCGCTTTACGCAGCGGGCCAGAAGATCATTGGCGCCGTCGGTGTGAGCGGAGACACCTCCTGTGCCGATCACAACATCGGCTGGCGCGTTCGCAATCTTTTGAAATTGGATCATCTGGCCGGTGTGAGCGGAGTTTCAGGTGACCCTGCGCGTCCCGATAACATCATCTTCGACATCACCGCCAATCCAGCCGGCGGGACAGGCATAAGCGCCGGAGGGTTCGGTCACCCGACGTGTCTAAACACTTCAGGTTCTGCGACGCTTCCGCCAGTCCAGCCGTAGGAAGGCAATTTGAGGCGGACGGGCAACGTCCGCCTCATCATTCCGCTCTTTCGGCATCATCTCGCGGCCTCGCACTGTTATCCTTAAGAATTCATGCTGCGAGTTCGCTTTGCTCCCTCACCGACGGGCTATCTGCACATCGGTAGCGCGAGAACCTTCATTTTCAATTGGCTCTACGCCCGGCACAACCAGGGCGTCATGATCCTGCGTATCGACGACACCGACGTCGAGCGCAACACCCAGACCTCGCTCGATTCCATCTTTGATGGATTAAAGTGGCTGGATCTAGGCTGGGATGAATTCTACCGCCAGTCCGAACGTTTGGATCTGCACCGCAAACTGGCGAACGAGATTCTAGCCAAGGGCCTGGCCTATCGCGACTTCACGCCGCTCGAAGTCGAAACAGAAGAGAAGGCGCACATCGAGGGCCACTGGCTGTCCCACCCCGCGATGCGCGAACTCTCCAAGGAAGAAAGCAACCGCCGCGCCGCCGCAGGCGAACCGTTCGTGGTGCGCTATCGCGTACCGCGCGAATCCCGCGAGGCTGTCACGTTCACCGACCTGGTCTACGGGGAGCAATCCAAAGCCACCGCTGACATCGAAGACTTCGCCCTGCTGCGCAGCAACACGCTGCCCACGTATCACATGGCCTCCTGCGCCGACGATGCTGATCTACGGATCAGCCACATCATCCGCGGCCAGGATCACCTAACCAACACCTTCAAGCACGTGCTGATCTTCGAGGCGCTAGGTTTGAATCCGCCGCAATTCGGTCACCTTCCGCTGCTCATCGCGCCCGACGGATCGAAGTTGTCAAAGCGCAAGCATGGCCCCGTAGTCAGCGTGACCACCTATCGCGACGGCGGCTTCCTGCCCCATACATACGTCAATTTTCTGTGCCTGCTAGGCTGGTCTCCGAAAGACCAGCGTGAAGTAATGTCACGTCAGGAGCTCATCGATGCGTTCACGCTCGAAGGAGTGAACCGCTCCAACGCGACCGTGAATTTCACCGAAGACGATCCTTACGATCCCAAGGCGATGTGGCTTAACGCCGAACATCTTCGCGAATTGCCTGTGCAAGAATTATCAGCTCTGCTTCTGCCCTTCGCGCAGGCAGCCGGGTTTGACGCGGACGCCGCGAGAATGTTGGCCATCACCCCGCTGATCCGCGAGCGCATCCGCACCCTGCGTGAAGTCGCCACCACCGCCGATTTCTTTTTTGCGAAAGAACTGCCGCCATACGACAGCACAGAGCTGATTCCGCAAAAAGGCGATGCACGCCTGGCAATGGCTGTACTCGAAAGAGCCCGAGAGATTCTTAAAACCGCGGAGTTCAATCACGACGGCCTGGATGCCGCGTTGCGTGCGGGAGCCGCAGAACTAAAGGTCAAGACCGGCCAGATGTTCCAGCCGATTCGCGTGGCCGTTTGCGGCCGCAAGGTCGCTCCGCCGCTGTTTGAAACGCTGGTGGTGCTGGGCCGCGAAACCTGCCTGCACCGCATCGGACGCGCTCTCGAACTGCTACCCGCCGGAGAAATATCATGAGTGAAAGTACTTCCACCCCAGCCGCGACGGCTGCGTCCAACTTCATCCGCGATATCATTCAGGACGACCTGAAGACCAATAAATACGGGGGCCGCGTGTGCACTCGCTTCCCCCCGGAACCCAACGGATACCTGCACGTCGGCCACGCCAAGGCCATCCACCTCGATTTCGGTCTGGCGAAAGAATTCGGCGGCCAGTGCAATCTGCGCTTCGATGACACCAATCCTTCAAAAGAAGAAACCGAGTACGTCGAGGGCATCATCGAGGACGTCAAGTGGCTGGGCGGCGATTTCGGAGACCGCATCTTCTACGCCTCCGAATACTTCGGACAGCTTTACGAATGGGCCGTGCAGTTGATCAAGGACGGCAAAGCCTATGTCTGCGATCTGACCGGTGAGCAAGTGCGCGAACAACGCGGCACCCTGACCGAACCCGGCAAGGAGAGTCCTTTTCGCAACCGTTCCGTAGAAGAAAATCTGGATCTGTTCGCGCGCATGCGCGCAGGTGAGTTTCCGGATGGCGCGCGCACCCTGCGCGCCAGGATCGACATGGCGTCGAAGAACCTCAATATGCGGGATCCCGTCATGTACCGCATCCTGCACGCCGAACATCATCGCACCGGCAAGGAGTGGTGCATTTACCCGATGTACGACTACGCGCACGGGCAGTCAGATTCGATCGAACGCATCACGCATTCGATCTGCACTCTTGAATTCGAAGACCACCGCCCGCTCTACGATTGGTTCGTCGAACAACTCGGCATCCATCACCCGCAGCAGATTGAATTCGACCGCCTGAACCTCACCTACACCATGATGAGCAAGCGCAAACTGCTCAAGCTGGTGCAAGAGAAGTATGTGAACGGCTGGGACGATCCACGCATGCCCACGATCTCCGGCATGCGCCGCCGCGGCTACACGCCCGAATCTCTGCGCAACTTCTGCAGCCGCCTAGGTGTATCCAAAACCAACGGCATCACTGAGCTCTCGCTGCTCGAATATTGCGTTCGAGAGGATCTGAACCGGCGCGCGCTGCGCGTGATGGCCGTACTCAATCCGCTGCGCGTGGTGATCGACAATTATCCTGACGGCCAAGTGGAACAAATGGAAGCCATCAACAATCCCGAAGATCCGGGTGACGGTGCCCGCAACGTCCCCTTCTCGAAGGTCCTCTACATCGAGCAAGACGACTTCCGCGAAGATCCGCCCAAACAGTTTTATCGCCTATCGCCCGGCCGCGAAGTGCGTCTGCGCTACGGTTACTTCATCACCTGCACCGGCGTGGTCAAGAACGCGCAGGGAGAAGTGGTGGAAGTCCACTGCACTTACGATCCGGAAACACGTGGCGGGAACTCTCCGCCCGACGGACGCAAGGTGAAATCCACCATCCATTGG
Source organism: Bryobacterales bacterium (assembly GCA_963760575.1). Classification (GTDB taxonomy): domain Bacteria; phylum Acidobacteriota; class Terriglobia; order Bryobacterales; family Bryobacteraceae; genus Palsa-187. The sequence continues at coordinate 1,956 of CAVXEM010000016.1, read as the reverse complement.
GTGTCGGCCGAACATGCCATCGACGCCGAAGTCCGTTTGTACGAAACTTTGTTCACCAAGGAAGACCCGGACGACGTCCCCGAGGGCCACGAGTTCACCGAAAATCTGAATCCGCAGTCGATGACCATGCTCGCCGGATGCAAGCTCGAACCAAGCCTGGCCAGCGCCGCTCCCGGAGCCCGCTATCAATTCGAGCGGCTGGGCTACTTCTGCGTCGACCGCGACTCTACTCTGCAAAATACGGTCTTCAACCGGACCGTCACCTTGAAAGACACCTGGGCCAAAATCGAGAAGAAGAAATAGATCATGATTATTCTCGGACTGGGCGGCCTGCAAGGCGGCGGCGCGTGCGCCGTACTCAAGGATGGATCGATCGTAGCCGCCATCGAAGAATCGAAGCTCACTCGCGGCGCGCGCGGCGGTGTCCCCGAAGCCGCGGTGGCCGAGTGCTTGCGCCTGGCTGGTATCGATCGCGATGCCGTCGATTGCGTAGCCGTGGTGCGTCCCGTCGACCCCTCGTTGCATTTCTCCCTGCGCGAATTATTCCCGAAGGCCGAAGTCGCGGTCGTCGAGCACCATCTGGCCCACGCAGCGTCAGCATTCTTCGCGTCACCCTTCGAAAGCGCAACAGTGCTCACGCTCGACCACACCGGCGACTTCTGCTGCGGGGCACGTTGGCACGCGCAAGGCAATCAACTGCGGCTCGAAAAAGAGTGGCAGTATCCGGATTCGCTGGCTTGGCTCTACAGCGCCGTAACCGAACTGCTAGGTTTCCAAGCCGGCTCTGACGAGCATAAGGTCCAGTGGCTCTCCGCCTCCGGCGACGACCGCTTCCATAAGCTGTTCCACGAAATCGCCGCAGCCAGCGGACGCCTCGATGCCACTTTCTTCGACGGCCACCGCACCGAGAGCGGCGGCTTCAGCGCCAAGTTTTTTGAGCGCCTAGGACTAGAAGACGGCGCCCCGATTCCCGCAGCGCTGGCTCCCGCCATCGCGCGTGGTTTGCAACGCGCTGTCGAAGACACGGTGTTAGCCATGGCCGGCGAAGGCGAGAACCTGTGCATCGCCGGAGGCTTGTTCTTTAATGCCCTGCTAGTGGAGTCCCTGGAACGCAGCGGCCGCTGGAAGAACGTATTCGTGCAGCCCGCAGCAGGCAACTCCGGAACGGCGCTCGGCGGAGCATTCCACGTTTGGTACCAGCGTCAGGGACACACCCAACGCGCGGGCGCAACGTCGCTGCTGCTAGGCCCCAGCTACGGCCGCGAAGAAATCAAAAAGGTTCTGGAAAATTGCAAACTACGCTTCCAGTACCTGCGATCCACCGATGACGTGCTGGCGAAAGCCGTCCGCATGCTGGGAGAACGCAAGATTGTAGCCTGGATGCAAGGCCGCATGGAATTCGGCCCGCGCGCGCTGGGCAATCGCAGCATCCTGGCATCGCCGCTCGACCCGTACTCGACCGAAAACCTAAACGTCTTCATCAAGCACCGCGAGCCCTTCCGCAAATTCGCCGCGTCGGTCCCCGCCGAGCTATCGTCCGAATACTTCGAAGCCGGCCCCAACGCCCGCAATCTAGCCACAGTAGGCCGCGTGAAACCCGAACACCGCAAGACCTTCGCAACCGCGATCCTAGGCGAAGACATCGTGCGCGTTCACGCCGTGGCCGAGTCCGATAACCCGCTCTACCACCGCCTACTGCACGCCGCCGGCAAAGCCACCGGTCTCCCGGTGCTCTACAATACCAGCTTCAATTTATTTGGCGACCCGCTAGTCTCCACCCCGCGTGACGCAGTCCGCAGCTTCTACTCGTCCGGCATCGACGCGTTGTTTGTGGGAAGCTTCGTAATAGAAAAATAGGGACGGAGCCTGATTTCGCGTCAATCTCCATTAGCTTTTGCTAGTGGAAACCGAAATCAGGCTCCGTCCCTATTTTTCTATTTTCTAGCGCCCACGGCT
>CAVXEM010000015.1:0-63939 GCA_963760575.1 Bryobacterales bacterium | reverse complement strand
TGCTGCGCAACATTGTGGGCTACATGACGGGGCTGGAGTTTCCGCATCGCATCGACATCACGATCGATGGCGCGCGCGTGTTTTCGAGGCGTGTGGGGGGGCCGGACGACAACCTCATGATGGATACCAATCTCGGTGTCGCGGGCGAGGCGATTGATGCGCGCCTGAAGGCGCGGATTCCAGTAAAGGCGGGTCCACACGCTGTGGGCGTGACGTTTCGCAAAAGAATCTGGCGGAGTCGGATGAGCCGCTCGAGCCCTTCACGCGCGATTTGGACTTGCAGAACATGAACGGACTGCCGCTGATCGACCGGGTGGCGATTGCGGGACCATTTTCTGCAAAGGGGCCGGGTGACACGCCTAGCAGGCGGAAGATTTTCGTGTGCCGGCCGGCGGCGGGCAAAGACGAGGTTGCGTGCGCGAAGCAGATTTTGACGATACTGGCGCGGCGGGCTACCGCAGGCCGGTTACGGATGCGGATCTGGAAAGTCTGTTGAACTTTTATCAAGCCGGACTGAATAAAGGGAACTTCGACAGCGGCATCGAGAACGCGCTGCGCCTGATTCTGGCGAATCCGAAATTTATTTTCCGCGCGGAGTCGGACACTGGCGTGGCGGCGGGGGGCGACGCATCGCATTAATGACCTGGAATTGGCTTCGCGGTTGTCGTTCTTTTTGTGGAGCAGCATTCCGGATGAGGCGTTGATCAATCTGGCGGCGCAGGGAAAGTTGAAAGATCCGGCGGTACTGGAGCAACAGGTCAAGCGCATGCTAGCGGATCCAAAGTCGGAATCGCTAGTGAAGAATTTCGCGAGCCAGTGGCTGTTTTTGCGCAATCTGCAAAGCGCGGCTCCGGATGTGGCGACGTTCCCCAACTTCGACGATAACCTGCGGCAAGCGATGCGGCGCGAAACGGAATTGTTCTTCGAAAGCGTGCTGCGCGAGGACCGCGGCGTGCTGGATCTGCTGACCGCGAATTACACGTTCGTTAACGAACGGCTCGCCAGGCATTACGGAATTCCCAACGTTTACGGGAGCCAGTTCCGGCGCGTGACGCTGGCGGACGAAAATCGCCGGGGCCTGCTAGGTCAGGGGAGCGTGCTGACGGTGACGTCCTATCCCAATCGCACTTCGGCGGTGCTACGGGGCAAATGGATTCTGGAAAATATTCTCGGGACGCCGCCGCCTTCGCCGCCTCCGAATGTGCCGGCGCTCAAGGAAAACGGCGACGGCAAGCAGCTATCGCTGCGCCAGTTGATGGAGCAGCATCGCGCGAATCCGAGTTGCGCAACCTGCCATAAAGTGATGGACCCGCTGGGGCTTTCGCTCGAAAACTTCGATGCGATCGGGCAATGGCGGACGAAGGAGCCGGCGGGGCCGATCGATGCGTCGGGACAGCTGGCGGACGGGACGCCGGTGACGGGCGTGGTGGATTTGCGTAAGGCGCTGCTGGAGCATCCGCAGCAATTCGTGGGCACGGTCACGGAAAAGATGATGACGTATGCGCTGGGGCGCGGGCTCGATTATTATGACATGCCCGTGGTGCGCGGGATCGTGCGCGACGCTGCTAAGAGCGATTACCGTTTTTCGGCGGTGATTTTGGGCATCGTCAAGAGCGCTCCGTTTCAGATGCGCAAAGTTCCCGCGGGCGACGGGCAGGCGGTGGCGGCTGTCCGCTGACGATGCCGGTGGATCTGCAGGCCTACGCCGCTCGGATCGAATACGACGGGGACTTCACGCCGACGCTAGCCACGCTGCGCGATGTGCATTTGGCGCATGCGACCCACATTCCGTTTGAGAATCTGGACATTTTGCTGGGGCGGCCGATCCGGCTGGATCGCGAAAGCATCGCTCAGAAGTTGATTGCTGCTCGGCGCGGCGGATACTGCTTCGAGCAGAACGCGCTGTTAGCTGCGGTGCTCGAAATGATTGGCTTTCGCGTGACACGGCTGGCGGCGCGGGTGCGGATGGGAGCGACGGAAGTCCGTCCGCGCAGCCATATGTTGTTGGCGGTCGATGTCGATGGGGAGAAGTGGCTGGCGGATGTCGGGTTCGGCGGCGATGGATTGCTGTTACCAGTACGGCTGAAGGCGGACGAGGTGCAACGGCATTTTGGCTGGCAATATCGCGTGACCGCCGGTGACGGATTGTACGTTTTGCAATCGCTGCGGCCCGAGGGCTGGCTCGACCTTTACAGTTTTACCCTTGAAGAGCAGCACGCCGCGGATTACGAGGTTTCCAATTACTTCACTTCGACCCATCCGCAATCTCCTTTTGTGAACAAGCTTCTGGCGCAGCGTCCGGGCAAGGATGTGCGGCTGACGCTGGTGAACCGGCAGTTGACGGAGCAGCGGCCGGATGGGGTTTCGGAAACTACGCTAGCGGATGACGATGCGCTGCTCGAAACGCTGGCGGAACGGTTCGGGTTGCGATTCCCGGCGGGGACCCGTTCGCTTATAAGTGAGAAAAACGAACCTGCCGTGGAGCGATTGCGTCTAATGGGGTGTGGGGAATTTAGCTGCGTTTTTGCGCCATGTTTCCAAGGACATGAAGCGTGAGGTGGAGGCGGCGCTGCGGCGTCCGCGGCTTGATGCGTGGCCGCAAACGGGATTGCACGCGGCGTGGATTGGGCACAGCACCGTCGTGATCAGCATTGACGGATTTATCGTCGTCACAGATCCGGTTTTTAGCAAGCGTATCGGTATTGGGCTGGGTCCAGTTACGGTGGGGCTCAAGCGGCTGGTGGAACCGGCGCTGACACTGGCGGAGATTCCGCGGCCGGATTTAGTTTTGCTATCGCATGCGCATATGGATCACTTCGATCTTCCGAGTTTGAGAAAACTGGAGTCCCGGAAAGTAACAGTGATCACGGCGCTGAATACCAGCGATTTGCTGCGCGTGAAACGCTACGGCGCGGTCCACGAATTGGGCTGGGGACAAAGCATGCGCGTGGGTCCAGCGATGGTTCGCGCTCTCGAAGTGAATCATTGGGGAGCGCGCATGGGCAGAGATACGCAGCGGTCCTACAACGGATACGTGATTGAAGTGGGGCGGTATCGTGTGGTGTTCGGTGGGGACACGGCTTACACCGATCTGTTCAAAAAAGTTCGGGCGTCAAAGGCGGTGGATCTGGCAATCATGCCGATTGGGGCTTACAATCCGTGGATTCGGGCGCACTGCACTCCGGAGCAGGCGGTGCAGATGGCTGACGACGCCGGGGCGGATTTCATTTTGCCGGTTCATCATCGGACGTTTGCGTTGAGCAGCGAACCGGTTGCCGAGCCGATGGAGCGGCTGCTGAGCGCGGCGGGCGAGGACCGGGTGGGCCTGCGCGAGATTGGCGGCGAGTTTCACTGGGCTAAGAACTTCAGCGAAGCGGGGATGCCGGTCCGGTAGCTGGGATAGAGCAACGTGATGCCGAGCGCGCGGCGGATTGCGGAGCCGTCGACGCGGCGGTTGGAGGTTGTGCGAGGCTGTGTTCCGGGTGCGGGCTGGGGCACGTTCGGGAGATTCAGCAGGCTCGCGCAGAACTCGGCGATTTCGCGCGTCGTGCAGGGTTCTTCGTCGGCTACGGGGTAGGCGCCTTCTAGATCGGAGAGCAGAGCGGCCTCGGCGTGCGCGGCGAGGTCGTCGACGTGAATGCGGCTGACGTAGTTATCGCCGAAGTGATAGGCGCCGCGCGGGAGGGATTCTTGCACTCCGCGGCCGGGGCCGTAGATGGCGGCGGGGCGGAGGATCAGCGACGACCAGGGTCCGGCGGCTACGCTGCGTTCGGCTGCCAGGCGTGGGCGGGCGCGGTCGGAGTGCTCGTCAACTGGGGTGGTCGAGTCCACTTGGGTTGCGGCTCCGTAAACGGCGGTGGTGGATAAGTACACGACACGCGCTGGGGCAGCGCCTAGGGCAGTCGAGCAGATCGGGCGGTCCGCTGGGCGGGATGGAGTGAAGGACGCGGACTCCTGGGCGGAGGTTCGCGGCCAGATCCGCTAGGGTGACTACGCGCGCACCGAGATCGGCTAGCGGCGTTAGGCGCGCGGGGTTGCGGGTGGTCACGGTGACGCTCGCGCCACGAGTTAGGAAGCGGCGGGCGACTCGTTGGCCGGTGAAGCCGCAGCCTAGGATCAGGACGTGGGTCATGCTTACTCGGCAGTATACTCGGGAATGTGCGGTGGGCTTGGATTTTAGCTGCTATGCCGGTGGTGGCGGCGGCGGCTCCGACGTTTTATCGCGACGTTCTTCCGATCCTGCAAAATCGCTGCCAGGAGTGTCATCGCGCGGGGGAGATGGCTCCGATGGCGCTGGTCACTTATCGCGACGCGCGGCCTTGGGCGAAGGCGATTCGCGAGGCCACGCGGGTGCGCAAGATGCCTCCCTGGTTTGCTGATCCTTGTTGTGGCGTGTTCGCGAATGACCGGTCGCTGACTGCGGCGGAGATCGCGACACTCGATGCCTGGGCCTCTACCGGGGCGGCGGAGGGGGATCCGAAAGATGCTCCTAAACCGCGCGAGTGGGCGAACGGGTGGAATTTGGGAACGCCCGATCAAGTCATCGAGATGCCGCGCTCCTTCGAAGTCCCGGCGCGGGGGGCGGTGGAGTATCAATATTTCGCGGTTCCGACGGGGTTTCGCGAGGACCGCTGGATTCAAGGCGTGGAGGCGCGGCCGGGGAATCGCGCGGTGGTGCATCATGTGGTGGTGTATATTCGCGAGCCGGGGTCGACGTGGACGGGCGGGACCGACGAAGTCCGACATTTTGACGGTGTGGGCGCCGGGGAGTGCGCCGGAGGTGTGGCCGCAGGGGATGGCCAAGCGGGTGAAGGCCGGGTCCGATTTAATGTTTGAGATTCATTACACGCCGAACGGGAAGCGGGCGGTGGATCAGACTAGCGTGGGGCTGGTGTTTGCGAAGGCGCCTCCGGAAAAGGCGGTGCTGACGCTGCAGATGGATAACGAGCGCTTCGTGATCCCGCCGGGCGAGCGGGAGTATCGCGTGACGGCGTGGGGCACGCTGCCCAACGATGCGCTGCTGCTGGGATTTTTTCCGCACATGCATTTACGCGGGAAGGCGTTTGAGTATACGCGCATCCGCGACAACGGGCAGCCGGAGACGCTGCTGAAGGTGAGCAACTACAACTTCTATTGGCAGCTTTCCTACCGGCTGGCGCAGCCGCTGGAGTTGAAGAAGGGGACACGGCTCGAATGGGTGGCGTGGTTCGATAATTCGACGAATAATCCGCGGAATCCGGACCCGGCGGCAGAGGTGCGCTACGGGCAGCAGAGCTGGGAAGAAATGATGATCGGGTTTTTCGACGTGGCGGTGCCGGCGGCGATGGGGAAGGTGGATTACTTTGTCCGCTGACGCCGAGGATATCCCGCTCCATCTCTACGACCCGCGGAACGGCGATCTTTCTCTGAAGATCGAGCCGTTCAGCCTGTCCAGCGGGGATTCGGAAATGTCGCGCTCGAATTACTTCACGATTTATTGGGTTCAAGAGGGCAGCGGTCTTTTCTGGGCAGACTTCGGCCGCTACACGTTCGCGCCGAATTCGCTGCTGTTTCTGGTTCCTTACCAATTCGCCCGGATCGTATCCCAGGAGACGGTGCGCGGTGTGTCGGTGCAGTTTCACGCCAATTTTTTCTGCATCGAAACCCATCATGAGGAAGTCGGCTGCAATGGAATCCTCTTCAACGACCTCTATGGATTCCCGGTGGTGCGTCTCGATGACGACAACGCTCGCGAATTTACGCGCTTGCTCGAAGACATGGGGCGCGAGCTGCGCGGCGGTGCGCTGGCCCACTCGGAAGTCCTGGTGTCCTACCTGAAGATTTTCCTGGTTCAGGCCACGCGCTTAAAGCTGCAGCAGCAGGATATTATGCATCGTTCGGCTGGACGGGTGCCTCAGGAACTCAGCCAGCTGCAGGAGCTGATAGAAACGCACTTTCGTAGCAAGCATGCCCCCGCCGACTACGCTGAACTCCTGCACGCCGCACCCAAATCTCTGGCACGGTTGGTAAAAACTCACCTCCACAAGACGCTGACCGAGTTGATCCGCGAACGCATCGTCAAGCAGGCGAAATGGGAGCTGCTGCATACCGTAAAACCGATCAAGGAGATTGCCACGGAACTTGGATTCGACGATATTTTCTACTTCAGCCGGCTCTTCAAACGGGTAACCGGTTGCTCCCCCAGCTTTTTTCGCGACTTTGAAACGGAGATTCGAAGCGGGAGAAATCTGTCCATGCAGTAGCGCACTGGCGTCCATTCCTTCTCTGCCGGACTCGACCGTAACATGGGCTGCAGAAGGAGATCAATCGTGAACCGAATATTCAAGTTGTTTGAGGCAATGGCGCGTATGGATCAATGGGGGATGGCGCTTACCCGGCTGGGGCTGATCGTTGTTTTGGTGTGGATCGGATCCCTTAAGGCCGCCCGCTACGAGGCGGATGGCATCGTTCCGTTTGTGGCGAATAGCCCATTTATGAGTTTCTTCTATGCGCATCCGGCACCCGAGTACCGGCAGCACATGAATAAAGAAGGCGAACTTGCGCCCGCGAACCACGCGTGGAATGAAAGCAACCACACTTACGCGTTTGCATACGGCCTGGGTTCGGTCATTGTGGGGTTGGGTTTGATGCTATCGCTGCATCGCTGGCTCCCGCAGGTGGCGGCGGTCGGTAGTTTCCTGGTGTTCACGATGTCGTTGGTGACGCTGTCGTTCCTGGTGACGACGCCGGAGGCGTGGGTGCCCGACTTGGGAGGTCCGCAACACGGCTTCCCGTTTTTGAGCGGGGCCGGAAGGCTGGTGGTGAAAGATGCCATTATGCTGGGCGCAGCGCTGGTTACGATGGCGGACTCGGCGAAAGCTTACTTGAGGAAACGGAATCTCGCGCCGGCGGCGGCTCAACGGTGGGAGAGTCCCGCCGTTATGCATGGATGAAGGGACGATTGAAACGCGGGGCACGGTCTGCTACCATCCCACGCATGAAACTACTGCCGATTCTTCTTGCTCTGTCGCTCACGGGGGCCGCCTTTGCCGCCGACCCCGAGGGATTCGCTAGGTACACGGCCGCCGATATTCAGGCTCGCGCCAAGGCTACCAAGCTTGACGCCAATAAAGCCGGCCTGGATCGCGCCGGCACCTGGGGTAACCACGGACTTCTCATCGTCCGCCGCGAAGGGGATGGGGCGGTGGAGGTGCACCAGAGTCAAGTGGATGTCGTCACGGTGGTCTCGGGCGCCGGCACGCTGATCGTGGGCGGAAGCTTGGCGGATGGCAAGACTACGGCGCCGGGCGAGATTCGCGGGACGGCGATTAGCGGAGGGGTTCGCTATCCGATGGCTCCGGGCGATGTATTTCATATCCCGGCTCGGGTTCCGCATCAAATGCTGGTGCCGAAGAGCTTGGTCATTCAAGTGGTCAAGGTGGATACGAAATAGCGGTCGAGCTGTTTCGTAAAGACGGCTGAAGTCTTGGTGCGGGCGTAGCCTTCGCGCAGGTAGAAATTGTGCGCGGCTTCGCGGGCGATTTGGGAGCGCACTACTACCGACTTCAATCCGCGTTCGATGGCCCACTGTTCGGCGCGGGTCACTAGAACGCGTCCGATTCCGCGGCTGCGGAGCTTGCTGGACACCACTAATCCGCCGATTTCGGCGCGCGGGTCGGATTGCAGGTGGTGAGTCACGCTGACGTCGATCCAGCCGGCGATTTCTTTGTCTAGACAGGCTACGTAGACTAGGTGATCTGGTGACAGAGATGCGATACGCTGCTGCATCACTTCGGGAGACGCGGGATAGCCGAGTTCGCCGCTCAGCGCTGGCGGCTGCGGCGGCGTCGGCCAGGGTGATTTCGCGTAGTTGGACATCCATCTCCACCAGCTTAAAATAGCTGGCCGGTGGTGTAGTATAACGGCATGTCGAACCCTTGGCTGAGTGTGCCCCTCACCGAGTACGAGCAGCACATGAGCTCGGCGGAAGTCCAGCAATTAGGCGCTCTCGCCGATTTATTCGCGGAAGCGCTTGGACGCTGCCGCCCACTGTCCATCGCGGTCCTAGGAATCGCTGGCGGAAACGGACTCGACCGCATCGACAGCACCATTACTGCGCGCGTCGTTGGGCTGGACCTAAACCCGCTGTACCTCGCGGCTGTCCAGCAGCGCTATTCGGATCTGCCCGGTCTTGAACTCCATTGCGTCGATCTATCTGAACAGCATGTCAAAGTGGAACCCGTTCAACTGGTTCACGCGGCGTTGGTTTTCGAGCACGCGGGCGTCGATGGTTGCCTGGAGAATGCCCAATCGCTGATCGATCCAGGAGGAAATTTTTCGGTCGTGCTCCAGTTGCCGGCGGAAAGCGGACATCCGGTAGGCGCAAGCCCGTTTTCGTCGATCCAGAATCTAAAATCCGATTTTTCCCTGATCAGCCCTGCGTGGCTGCGGGAATCGCTCGAAGGCCGTGGATTTCGGCTGATTCACCAAACCACGCGCGCAATAGCCGCGGGCAAAGGCTTCTGGATGGGGATTTTCTCTTCGCCGGCCGGGACTGGGATATGATGGAAGCGCAGGTGGTAGAGCTATGTTCATAACCAGGAAGCACCTTTCACGGCGGACGATGTTGCGCGGGATGGGGGCGGCGGTGGCGCTGCCGCTTCTCGATTCGATGTTGCCGGCGCAGACTCCGCTCGCCAGACCGACGGTGCGCCTGGGGTTTGTGTATTTGCCGCATGGGGCGATTATGAACCAGTGGACTCCGGCTACCGAGGGCGCGGGGTTTGAGTTTTCTCCCATCTTGAAACCGCTGGAGCCGCTGCGCGATTACGTGAACGTCATTAGCGGGTTGGGGCATAAGGCGGCCGATACTACGGCGGTGCACTCGTTGAGTCCGACTACCTGGTTGAGCGGCGTGCGGCCCAAGCCGACGCAAGGCGTGGACGCGTTCGCGGGGGTCACGGCGGATCAGATTGCGGCGCAGCAGATCGGGCAGGATAGTTTGCTTCCTTCGCTGGAACTCGCGACCGAGGACAATTCGGCGCTGATCGGGGCTTGCGATCGCGATTACGGATGCATCTACATGAACACGTTGTCGTGGCGGACGCCGACGACTCCGCTGCCGATGGAGATTAATCCTCGCAAAGTTTTTGAGCGGCTATTTGGGTCCGGCGGATCGGCGGAGGAGCGGGCGGCGCGCATTCAGGAAGACCGCAGTATCTTGGACCAGATCACGGTCGACGCGGGGGCCTTGCAGAAAACGCTGGGCGCGAAGGATCGCGCGATGGTGGGGGATTATCTGGAGAGCGTCCGCGAGATTGAGCGGCGCATTCAGAAGGCCGGGCAGCAGCAGTTGGATTCGTATTCCGAACTGCCGGAGGCTCCGGTGGGAATTCCTTACGCGTTTGAGGAGCACATCAATTTGATGTACGACTTGCTGGCGCTGGCGTATCAGACCAACGTCACGCGGGTGTTCACGTTCATGGTGGCGCGCGAGGAGAGCAACAAGACGTATCCGCAGATCGGGGTGCATGACGGGCATCACGCTACGTCGCATCACCAGAACAAGCCGGAGAAGATTGAGAAGCTGGTGAAGATTCAGCACTATCACATTGGGCTGTTTGCACGGTTCCTCGAAAAGCTGAAGAGCACGCCGGATGGGGATGGGTCGCTGCTGGATCATTCGGTGCTGCTGTATGGCAGCAACATGAGCAACAGCAACGTCCACAATCATTTTCCGCTGCCGAATTTGCTGGTGGGCGGCGGGGCCGGGACGCTGAAGGGCGGGCGGCATTTACGGTACGAGGATCACACGCCGATGACGAATCTACTGGTGTCCGCGATGGACAAGGCGGGAATTCGCCAGGAGACCCTGGGCGACAGCACAGGCCGACTCGCCGGAGTTTAGCGGGCATGGGAATGCGTGGACTGATGCGGGGGCCGCTTGCTGGCGCGCGCGGTTCTGTGTTGGCGCTGCTGGTCGCTAGCAGTATTTACGGGGCTGAGGCGCGGGTAGCGGATGCTGTCGAGAAGCAGGACTCCGCCGCAGTGCTGGCGTTGATCGCGCAGAAGGCTGATGTGAATGCGACGCAGTCTGACGGGACTACGGCGTTGATGTGGGCCGTCCGGCAGGACGACGCCGATCTGGTGGACCGGTTGCTGCGCGCGGGGGCGAAGGTTTCGGCGGTGAATCGCTACGATATTACGGCGTTGTATCTGGCGTGTGTGAATGCGAATCCGGCGATGATTGAGCGGCTGTTGAAGGCGGGGGCGGATGCCAACGCTACGGGTCCGGAGGGTGAGACTTCGCTGATGACGGTGGCGCATACGGGCAACGTTGAGGCGGCGAAAGTTTTGCTGGCGCATGGGGCGCAAGGTGGATGCCCGGGAGAGTTGGCGCGGGCAGACGGCGTTGATGTGGGCAGCGGGGCAATCGCATCCGGCGATGGTGCGGGAGTTGGTGGCGCACGGCGCGGACGTCAATGCACGGTCGGCTCGGCAGGAATGGGCGCGGCAGGTTACGGCGGAGCCTCGCGAGAAATGGATGCCGCAGGGGGCCTTGACTCCCCTGTTGTTTGCGGCACGGCAGGGATGTTTGGAGTGCGCGCAGATTCTGGTCGAGAAGGGCGCGGACTTGAACGCGGCGGATCTGGAGGGCGTGAGTCCGCTGCTACTGGCGCTGATCAACGGGCATTATGACGTCGCCGGATTTCTGATCGGCAAGGGCGCGAATGTGAACGCCGCGGACAAGACGGGGCGGACGGCGTTGTATGCGGCAGTGGATTTTCATACGATGCCAGCGTCGAACCGGCCGGCTCCCAAGGAAATCGACAACGCGCTTAGCAGCATGGACATTGTCAAGATGCTGATCGAGCATGGGGCCAACGTGAATGCGCAGTTGGTGCATCAGCAGCCGTACCGTACCAAGCTCGATCGCGGCGACGATACTATGTTCGGGGCGGGGACGACGCCGCTGCTGCGCGCGGCGAAGGCGGGCGATGTCGAGGTGGTGCGGCTGCTGCTCGCGAAGGGCGCGGATGCGAAGCTGACGACGCGCACGGGGATTAATCCGCTGATGGCGGCAGCGGGCGTGGGCACGCGCGAGGAAGACACTACGGGGCGGAAGAAGACCGAGGCGGAAGCCGTCGAGACCATCACGCTGCTGCTGGACGCGGGCGTGGATGTGAATGCGGCCGACGGCGCGGGGCGCACGGCTCTGCATGGCGCGGCGATGTGGGGGCTGGATCAGGTGGTGAAATTTCTGGCGGAGCGTGGCGCGAAGCTGGACGTGAAAGACAAGCGCGGGTTCACGCCGCTCGATGCGGCTGAGGGCAAAGCGGGAGGGCTGGGGTTTGATGCGGCTACGGGCGAGCCGCATCCGACTACGGCTGGGTTGCTGCGTCAGCTTGCAAGCCGCTAGCGGCGCCGCAGCCAATGCCGGTTCCGCTCTGGAATTGCGGCGTTAAGCGGCCGGTGGAATCCGGCGATCTTTGGGGACTAAACCGTGGGTGTGGTGTGTTCGGACTCGCTCTCCAGGGTGTGGCGGCTTTGCAGGCGGCGGGCTAGGAGCCAGCAGAACAGGGCCCAAACGGCGCCGGCAGTCCAGCCGGCTAGAACGTCGGTGGGCCAATGGACGCCTAGATAGACGCGGCTGACGCCGACCAGGATGGTTAGGAAGACTGCTCCTAAGAGAAAATACGCTTTCACTATCTTTCTTTCCTGGGAGCGGGCTAGCAAGGCGCCGAGCACTAGATAGGTGATGGCGGACAGCATGGAGTGGCCGCTGGGGAAGCTGGAGTCGGATACGTAGACGGCGTGGGGAACTATATTCGGGCGGGGCCGGTCGAAGAAATGTTTGAGAAGGGTGCTGGCGAGAAGGCCGCTCACGATGGAGCCGCAGACAAACAGCGCCATGTGTTTCTTGCCGTCTAGGGCCAGGAAGATGCTGACGCCTAGGGTCAAGAGCGTGAGGACGCTCACGCCTCCGAGGGCCGTGATGTCACGGGCGGCGTCCTGCACGGCGGGGGAACCCAAGGGTGTCAGGTCGCCGGGGTGGCGGAACGCCAACAGCACGGTGCGGTCGAGTTTTAGCGTGCCGCCTTCCATGACTTCGTCGGCGAGCGCGGCGAAGAGCCAGACGCCGGCGGCGAGTCCTCCGACGGCGAGGAGTAGAGCCGATTCGTGACGGCCCAGCCAGGCGAGCGCACGCAGCAAGATATTCCGCTCCATTCCCTCTATTGTGCGCCGGGTTGGCCGATGAAAAGAGAACAGGCCGCATATGACCAATAAATCGATACTCCTGGTGGACGATTGCTTGCCTAACTTGAAGTTGACGCGATTCTTGTTGAAGCAAGGGGGATTCGAGGTGGGGACGGCGGAGAGCGCCGAGCAGGCGTTGATGGCGCTCGAGGAACGCGTGCCGGACATGATCCTGATGGATATTCAACTCCCCGGGATGGACGGCCTGGAACTGACGCGGCATCTGCGGCGGGATGCGTCCTTGCGTGCGGTGCCGATTGTGGCGTTCACGGCGTCGGCTATTAAGGGCGACGAGGAGATCGCGCGCGCGGCAGGATGCGACGGGTATATTACGAAGCCCATCGATACACGTACTTTTGTGAGCACGGTGCGAAAGTTCGTGGACTGCTAGACGATTTCAACCAGGTTTAAGTAAGTTGCGAGCAACTGGATCTGGCTGGCCAGCTTGATCGTGCTGCTAGCGGCTGCGGCCTGCTCAATGGCGCTACCGATGAGGGTAACGTCAGGGAAGCCGTAAGGGCTGCCGGTCCCTTTCATCTGATGACCCAGGCGGCGCGCCCGGTCATAATCGCTTGCGGCCAGGGCGGCGCGCAGCCGCGCTAGATCCTTGTGGCAGGAATCGAGGAACTGGGCCACCAGCTCGCGCGGCAGATCTTCGGGAACGTCGATGAAGATTCGCGCCGCACTCTCCACGAAATTCTCTTAACGAACTCCCAGGCGGTGGATGCCGTGGGCGGTGGTGTGCGCGGGAGAAACGGCGCTGAGCGCGCTTGACCGCAGGAGGGGAACCTGGTGCGAGATAGCGCGGCTTAAAGCGCGCAACGCAAGGGCCGGGAGGCTATCGGCGTCGAGCGCCAGCAGAGGGCTGTGTGCCAGCTGGGCGGCGGCGCAGACATCCGCGGCGGGAGGAATGACCGCCAGAAGCGGGATGGCCAACTGGACTTCGATATCGGCCAGCGGCATGGGCGAGACCAGCGCGGCGCGATTGACGATCACGGCGCCCAGCGACACCCGGCCGCCTTTCCAGGAATCGATGGCGCGCAGCAGAAGCCGGGCGGCGTCGACGGCGAGCGAGTCGCGCTCGACTACCAGCACCAGGAGCGCCGCGTCTTCGATCAGCGCGCGGTTGGCCGCCGCTAGCGAAATCGGAGCATCGACCACCACATAATCCGCGGCCTCGGTTAAATCGGCGAGGACGGCCCGCGTTTGGGCGGGGGCGAGATCGAGCGGAGTGTCGAGATCGCGCGAGGCGAATAGCAAATGGAGTCCGGGAATCGTTTTGCTAGGCCAGAGGCAGCTTTCAAGCCCGGTTTCAGAACGCAGAAGATCGCCGAGCCCGGGCACCGAGCGATGCGGCTGGAAGTACTGCGCCAGGGTTCCGACCTCGGGATGGAAATCGGCTAGGATGACGCGATGATTTTCCGCCATGGCCGCGGCCACGTTGAGCGCTACCGTGGTGGTGCCAGCTCCGCCTTTGGAGCCCATGAACACGACTACACGTCCACCTCGTCCGCTCTCTGCGGCGCCGCGCCCGGGGGCTGGCGGCGGCGCGGTCTTCGACGATACGGAGCGCAGCACCCGGAGCAGATCCGCATCGTAGGCTTCGCGGATCACGTAATCCGCCGCGCCCTCGCGAATGGCCGCTTCGGCGAGGCTCTCGTCGGCGGACCCGCAGAGGACTACGATGGGCACCGCGATGGGCACCGCCCGCGTTTGGTTTCTTAAATCCAGGAAGGGAAGCAAGCGCTCACTCTCGGGACTGGCGGAGGGGGGAAGATTCAACAACACAATGTCGACGCCGCCGCCCAGAATGCGGGCGAGAGCGGTGGGAACGTCCGCGACGCGCTGGACCCGGAAGTGGGGGGCGAGGTCAGCCAACACCCGGCGAATGGAATCGATTCCAGCGGAGCTTTCGTCGACCAGGAGAATCAATGTGCCTTTGTCCATGTCTTTTAACCGCATGAGATTCAGTTGCCTTACGAAACCGCGGCGTTTTCGGCGGCCTTGCGGAAGCGTTCGGCAAAAGACACGAGCGATATCAGCGTGCTCTTGCGGTGTTCGGGAAGCCCGGTGACTTTTCGGGCCAGTCCGGCGATGGCTTTGCGAAACGCGCTCGTCGCCGCGGGCAAGCGCTTTTGAACGCAGGCCTGATGCAGTTCCGGGGCGTCGCTCGGGATGGTGGCGTATACCGGGACACCGAACATCTGACTCAGGGTGTCGCCCGACAACACTTGTTTTTCCGCCGTGTGATTCACGATGAGGCGTATGCGGTCGCTATCGATCCCGGAAACCCGCAAGGCTTCAATGGTGCGCTTGGCGGTGTAGAGCGCCGGTATGGTGGAGGCCGTCACCACCAAAACTTCACTTTCGCGGTCGAGCATGGCGAGCGACTGGTGGCTGAGGCGCCCCAGATCCAGGACCGACCAGGGGTAGAGCGTGCGCGTGAAGGCCAAAACCTCGCGCAGGCTTGCGCTATCGATCTCCGGCTGGTCAAGCGTGCCCGAGGCAATGGTTTCGAGGCCCCCGGGACCGTCTTTAGCCACTAGCGATTCCCAACAATTCAGGTCCAGGCGCTGCAAATTGGCGACGGCGTCGCGCATGGAGTATTTGCAATCGACGCCCAGCAGAAAAGGCCCCAAGCCACCGCTGGGGTCGAGATCCGCGAGGAGAACTTTCTGCACGGTTTGCTGGTGCAGCTCCGCCGCCAGAGTGCACGCAATGGTGGTAGCGCCGCAGCCGCCCTTGGCGCCGACCACACTGAGGACGCGGCCGGAGACCGACGAGGGATGGGCCGCGCCTTCCTGCGATTTACGGCGGACTATGGCGCGGCGCACCGAGCGCGCCAGCGCCTCGGCGTCACAAGTACTCTTGACCAGGTAATCCTCGGCGCCCTCTTGAATCATCTGCAGAGCCAGCGATTCGCTATCGGCCGAGCTGAGAATCACGATGGGCGTTTTAGGCGCGCGGGCGCGGGTTTGCGTGAAAGTGTCCATGCCGCTGCAATCCGGCAGACCCAGATCGAGAAGAATCACGTCCACGCCGCCGCGTTCGAGACGGGTCATGCCGTCGGCCAGCGAATCGGTCCAGTTGAGAACGAATCCAGCGCCCCCCGTGACATGCGCCAGCCAGTGCTGCACCAGCTGCGCGTATTGCGGGCTGTCCTCAATCAGCAGGACCGTGAGAGTGTTTTCTTCCACTTCTTCTCCTCAATGCGAAATGCGAGCGCGCCGTTACAGGCCTCTTCGGCCGCTTGCGCTCCAATATGAGACGAATCGCCGCTCTCAAGTCGCCCGCACCGCCTGGGCTTCCATCTCGAGATACTCGGCGGTGGGCCGCGCCCGGGCGGCTTCGTGGACTCGAGCCCGTTCGGCTTCGAGCCAGTCGGCGGAGCAGGGTAAATCGGCGTAGAAGCGGCTGCCCTTGCCGGGCTGGCTGACCACCCCGACTTTGCCGCCTTGCGCCTCGACCAGGCGTTTGGTGAGGGCCAGACCCAGTCCGGTTCCTTGCACCTCTTTGGAAAGGCCGCCATCGAGCTGATGGAAATCCTGAAACAGGCGGTCGATGTCCTGCGGCGCGATGCCGATGCCGGTGTCTTCGACTTCCAGGCGAAAAGTGGAGTCTTCGGCGAAACGGGCGTGTACCGTGACGCGGCCGCCGGGCGGCGTGAACTTGAGCGCGTTCGAAACGTAGTTGAGCAGGACTTGCCGCAGTTTCTGCGGATCGAGAAAAATTTCGATGGCGGACATTTGGACATCGGTGGTCAAGGTGATGTTGCGCGCCGAGGCGAAGAGCTTGGGTCCGGCAATGGTTTCGCGGATCAGGTCGGGCAGACAGATGCGTTCGGGATGAAACGGCATGGTGCCGGATTCGACCCGGGCCAGATCCAGCACGTCGTTGATGAGGGTGAGCAAATGCTTGCCGTTGGCTAGAATATCCTGCGTGAAATCCTGCTGGTCGGCGGTGAGGGTTCCCACTTTGCCATCGACCAGCAATTCGGCGAAGCCGATGACGGCGGTGAGCGGAGTCCGCAATTCATGCGACATGTTGGCGAGGAAAATGCTTTTCATGCGGCTGGCCGATTGCGCGCGGCGATACTGCTCTTCGAGCTCCAGGTTTTTGCGGCGCAGCGCCTGTTCGGCGGCCAGGTTCTGACGGCGCAAGTCGTTCTCTTCGAGAGCGCGCTCGACGGCTGGACCGACGCGCAGAATACTGCTCTTGGGGAGATAGTCGACGGCGCCTTTTTTCAGGTATTCGATCACCTGATCCTCTTTAGAGCTGGCGGTGAGAACGATGAAAGGGATCTCGAGGCCGGACTCGCGCAGAATCTCCAGGGCCCGCAAGCTGCCAAATTCCGCCAGCGAATCGACGGCCAGAATGACATCCGGCCGGGGTTCGAGACGGGCGGCGAAATCCGCTTCCGTGGCCACTCGTTGGCAGCGTGCCTGGAAGCCAACACGCGCGAGTTCATTGGCGATTAATTCAAAGTCGGCGGGGTTATCTTCAACAATCAGGATCGAGAGTGGGCTGGACATGAGCGCTTCCTTGGGATGCCTTATCGGCGCGCCAACGGCATTCTTAAGGAAAGTAGCGGACGCACACTCGCTCACACTTTTTCACCCCGCGACGATGTGTATCCCTTATGGGTGGAGATCCCGTTCTGATCGTCGACGACAATCCAGTGAATCTGAAGTTGGTACGGGCGGTGCTGGCCGCCGACGGCTACGATATTCGCACGGCGGCCGATGGCGCCGAGGCGTGGACAGTGCTGGAGCAGTTCCGCCCCCGCCTGATTCTGATGGACGTCCAGTTGCCGGGCGCCGACGGCTTCGAGCTGACGCGGCGTTTGAAATTAGATCCGGCCACGCGCGACATTATTGTGCTGGCAATCACGGCTTACGCGATGCCGGGCGACGAAGAAAAAGCCTACACCGCGGGCTGCAGCGGCTATATCACCAAGCCGGTGGATACGCGTACGCTTCCGGCCACGGTGAAGCTGCACATGGGAACGCGGCCGGTGGCGCAGCCGGCGTTCGAGGCCGGCGATTACCACGATCTGCTGACGGAACTGCGGGCTAACTTTTTGGTAGAGGGCGAAGAGGAAGCGAGCGCGCTGCTGAGCACCTTAGCGCACGGCTTTGCACTCGACCGGGCGCAGCGCATCGCTCATCGCTGGACCGGGATCGCCGGGATTTTGGGCTTCGCTGAAATCGCTCGCGAGGCTCGCGGAATCGAAGATTTTCTGGCCGAGCCAGCCGGGTACGGCTATCGCGGCAGCGCCCGGCAGATGATCGCGCGCGGGCGAATGCGTGAGCCGTTTGCGGGCGCAACTGCTGAGCATCCGCGAGATATTTTCGCATGCGGTGCGGGGACGGCGGGAGACTCCGCAGCTGCCGCCGGCGGTGCGGGAGATGCTGGCGCATAAGAAATTCGCGGTGATTGGCTTCGAACGCGCGGAGGCGGCGCGTATCAGCGGGGCCCTGGGGCATGCTCGGGCGTCCTTCCGGGTGTTTGACGATTTGCCGGATAACCGGACGCTGCAACCCTTTGAGGCCGCGGTGGTAAATGTCTGCCAAGGCGAGGGGATTTTTTCCTGGGCGCAGCGCGGGCTGGGGGTTGGCGGCGTGAAGCCTATTCTTTTCGTGGGATCCGCGGAGACGCTGCTGCGGCGGGAAACGGGAATTCCTGAACCGAACTGGGATTTTCTGCTGGGTCCCTGGGACGCCGACGAGTTGATCTTCCGGGCATACCGGTTGTTTGCCTCAGCTCCGGATCGTAGTCCCAAGAATTGACGGTTTCCTATGTTTTCCACCATCGACAAGAGCAGTAAGAACACCCCGCAACAAGCTACCTGGGAGCAGCGGCTGCTGAAGAACACGGGGCGGGCGAAGGCGGCTCCGACGCCCGAGTATCAGGAGCTGAAGTTCACCCTGCACCGCAAACTGGTGGACAAAATTAACCTGGATGCGCTGGCCAGCATGGACAACCAGAAAATGCGCGGCGAAGTTCGCCAGGCGCTGCTGGGGTTGATCGATGCCGAGCCGACGCTGCTGAGCTCGCACGAGAAGCAGCAGATTTGCGATGAGGTGCTGGACGAGGTTTTCGGGCTGGGGCCGCTGGAGCCGCTGTTGAAGGACCCCACTATATCCGACATCCTGGTGAACACCTGCAAGCACGTATACGTGGAGCGGCGCGGGTTGCTGGAGCTGACCACGGTGGCTTTTCGCGACGACCAGCATCTGCTGCGCATCATCGACAAGATCGTCAGTCAGGTGGGGCGGCGCATCGATGAGTCGACGCCTATGGTGGATGCGCGGTTGAGCGATGGCTCGCGCGTGAACGCGATCATTCCACCCTTGGCTGTCGACGGGCCGATTCTTTCCATTCGCCGCTTCTCCACCGATAAGCTGATGCCTAACGATTTGGTGGAGCGCAGCGCGCTGACGCAGGGCATGATTGAAATCCTGGAAGCGGCGGTCAAGGCCAAGCTGAACATCATTATTTCCGGTGGAACCGGCTCCGGTAAGACCACGTTACTGAATGCGTTATCGGTGTTCATCAACGCCAAGGAACGCATCGTCACTATCGAAGATGCCGCCGAATTGCAGCTGAAGCAGCCGCACGTGGTGCGTCTCGAAACTCGGCCCGCCAATCTCGAAGGCGGCGGGGCGGTGCGCCAGCGCGAACTTCTAATCAACAGCCTCCGCATGCGCCCGGACCGCATTGTGGTAGGCGAGGTCCGCGGTGAAGAAGCGCTCGACATGCTCCAGGCCATGAACACCGGACATGACGGCTCCCTGACCACGGTCCACGCCAATTCACCGCGCGATGCGATTTCGCGCCTGGAAGTGATGGTGTCGATGGCCAACTCGAACATGCAGGTGAACGCCATTCGCCAGCAGATTGCCAGTGCCGTGCACCTGCTAGTGCAGGCCAGCCGATTTAGCGACGGGTCGCGCCGTGTGACGGGCATCACGGAGGTGACCGGGATGGAAGGCAACATCATCACACTGCAGGATCTGTTCGTTTTCGAAAAACGCGGGATCGATCCCGAAGGCCGGGTGATTGGGCGCTTCGCGGCCACCGGTATCCGGCCCAAGTTCTACGAGAAGCTGGTGAGCGCAGGCATCCGGCTGCGGACGGAGATCTTCGAAGAAGTGGTAGAGGTATGAGGCGCGGCCTAGGTAAGACTCAGGCAAGACTCAACGTTTTCACGGGCCAGACGCCTTCGACGCGATCGCCGCGGCACGCATAGATGGCGCTGTAGAGATTGACAGTGGGGTCGCAGTGCGGTGGGATGAATTCGAGCTTGTCGCCCAGGCGCGGGCGCTTCGCGGGGTTCTCGACATCCACGTAGCCGAACTCATCTCCACCCCAGCGGTAGCTCGAACCGGGCAGGTTGGCGGCTTCCGGGCCGTAGCCGCGGTCGGTTGAAAACGATTTCGTTCCGGCGTCGATGCTGACGAAGTTCTCGTGATTGGCGCTGACGACAGTCGCGAGCACGGTGATGCCCTGGCGGAAATCCAAACCGGCGCGACGGTAGGCCAGGTCCATCAAGACGAACGATCCGGCCTGTAATTCAGTGAGCTCGGGCAGGGCGGTGTCGATTTGCCAGGTGCCGGTGCTACCGCCGGATAGGATTTCGGTCGAGAGTCCTCTGCGGGCCATGGCGTCACGAGTTTCGGCGGCGTGCGCGAATACTTCCTGCGACACGCGTGTCCGTTCCTGGTCGGGCGACGCATGCGAACCCACCACAGAGTACGCTTGCAGACCGCGTAAATTCAGATTGCTCGCGCGATCGACGGCTTCCGCGATTTCGAGAGCCTGCGCAAGGGAGCGTGCGCCGGTGCGGTGGTCGCCGACGTCGAGATCGACCAGGACGTCGATTTTGCCGCCCGCGTTCTGGTACCACTCGACTTGCTGGATGTGATCGACTACCACCATGGCTCCGGTGGCCGCGATGCGCGCGATTTTCGCGGGGTCGGCCACGGGCGAGGTCAGCAGCAGGCCGGTGATGCCGCCTTTCGCCATGAGTTCCGCTTCGGCCAGCGTGGCGACGCACGCGCCGCAGGCTCCCGCAGCGAGTTGGCGCTTCGCGATCTCGACGCACTTATGGGCCTTGGCGTGGGGGCGCAGGGCTTTGCCGCAGCGGCGAACCTGCTCCACCATGCGGGAGAGGTTGGCTTCGAAGGCGTCCAGGTCCAGCAGTAGAGCAGGAGTGAGGATTTCTCTTTTGAGCAAGCTTCTATTACAGGGCTCTGGAGCCGAAAAAGTCAATCCGCAGTTTACGCTGTGTGTTAATCTGAAGTGCTTTATGAGTTTGGTGCAGTTGGAACCCCACCTAGATGCGAACGCCCTGCAACGCGAGCTAAAACAGCAACTTACAGGCGAAGTTCGTTTCGATTCGATCTCGCGGGCGCTGTATTCCACGGACGCCAGCGTCTACAAAATTCGGCCGTTGGGAGTTGTGATTCCGCAGACCCGCGAGGACATCATTCGGACCGTTGAGATCTGCGCGCGCTTCCGGTGTCCGATCACAATGCGCGGTGGCGGGACATCGCAGGCGGGGCAGGCGATCGGCGAGGGGATTCAAGTCGATACTTCGAAATATTACAACCGGCTGCTGGAAGTGAACGCGGCCGAGCGCTGGGCGCGCGTGGAACCGGGCGTGGTCCTGGATGAGTTGAACGCGCAACTGGCTCCGCTGGGTTTGCGCTTCGCGCCGGATATCTCGACGGCCAGCCGCGCCACGATCGGCGGGATGATGGCCAATAATTCCTGCGGCGCGCGCAGTGTGCTTTACGGCAAGACCATCGATCACGTTTTGGAGCAGACGGTTCTGCTCTCCGACGGCAGCATCGTGCAGTTTCGCGAGATGCCGCGCAGTGAAGTGCCCGTGGGGGATTCGCTCGAAGCTGCTTGCTACCGTGCGGTGTTGGGACTCGCGCACGAGCACGCCGCTGAAATCGATCGCCGTTATCCTAAGGTGGTCCGCCGCGTAGGCGGTTACAACCTAGACGAATTTGTCGATCAGAACAAACCGGTTAATTTAGCGAGAGTCATGGTGGGCTCGGAGGGCACGCTCGGCGTGGTGCTCGAAGCCAAGCTCAACCTAGTGCCGTTACCCAAGGCCAAAGCGGTGATGGTGATCGGCTTTGAGCATTTACTGGAATCGCTTTCAGCGGCGCCGGTGATCCTGAATCACAAACCTTCGGCGGTTGAGGTGATGGATAAATCCATCCTCGACTATACCCGGCAGAACGCGGTTCTCGACCGGATTCGCAATACCTATGTGTCGGGCGATCCTGGTGCGACGCTGTGCGTCGAAATGTACGCGGATCAAAAAGAAGATCTGCCGCCGCGCATGCGGGCGCTCGAAGAAGATCTGCGTGCACAGAAACTCGGATACCACTATCACACCGAGACGGAGCTGCCGGGGCAAGCTCGCATCTGGAGTTTGCGCGAGGCCGCGCTGGGCTTGTCGACCGCGATGAAGGACGACGCCAAATCCATTTCGTTTGTCGAAGACACGGCGGTGGCGCCGGAAAAATTGAGCCCGTTCATCGGGCGTTTTCTCGAAGTGGTGCGCGGCCACAACACTACGGCCGGAGTTTACGCGCACGCGTCGGTGGGCTGTTTGCACGTTCGTCCGGTCATCAACATGAAGACCGAAGAAGGCGTGCGGCAGTTCGAGGCTATCGCCAAGGACGTCGCTGAGCTGGTGCTGGAATTTGGCGGGGCGCTTTCCGGGGAACACGGCGATGGCTTGGTACGCGGCCCGTTCATGCGGCAGATGTTCGGTGACACACTGTATGAAGCCTTTCGCGAAGTGAAGCGGACCTTCGATCCGCACGGCATTTTCAATCCTGGCAAGATCGTGGATGCGCCTCCGATGACTTCGAATTTGCGATTCGGTGCGGGCTACAAAACACCGAATCCGAAGACTTGGTTCGATTACTCGGAATACGGCGGGCTCGGCGGGGCTGTCGAAATGTGCAGCGGCGTAGGCGCGTGCCGCAAGAAACTTTCGGGAACGATGTGTCCGTCGTACATGGCGACACGGGAGGAATCGGATTCGACGCGCGGGCGCGCGAATGTGCTGCGGCTGGCGATGACGGGGCAGGTTGAGGGCGAAGCGGGGCTAGGCGATGAAGGAGTCTACAAGGCGCTGGACCTGTGCCTGGAATGCCGCGCGTGCAAGGCGGAGTGTCCGGTGGGCGTCGACATGGCGCGTTACAAGAGCGAATTTCTGGCGGATTATTACTCGCGTCACGGCACACCGTTGCAGGCGCGCGCGCTGGGGAACACCGGGAATCTGGCGAAGCTGGGCAGCGCATTCGCTCCGCTCTCTAACTGGATAGCGGGGACTGGATTGAACAAGAAGCTGCTGGGCCTGGACCCGCGCCGCAAGCTTCCCGCGTGGCGGCGGGACACGTTTGCGCATTGGGCTGCGCGCAAACCGCAGTCCAAGGGCACGAAGCGCGTCACGCTTTTCAACGATACCTTCACGAATCATTATGACCCGGAGATCGGCATCGCTGCGGTTGAGATTCTGGAGCGCGGCGGCTGCTCCGTCGACGTGATCCGGCCAGGGTGCTGCGGACGTCCGCTCATCTCGAAAGGCCTGCTAGCAGAGGCGCGCGCGCAAGCCGGGCAATTGGTGGAAGCGCTCTACCCGATTGCCGCGCGGGGTGAAAAGATTCTGTTTTGCGAGCCCAGTTGTCTTTCCGTGATCAAAGAAGACGCGGCGTCGCTGTTGCGTGGTGATCAGCAGGAGAAGGCTCGCACCGTCGCCAAAGCCGCGCTGCTGTGGGAAGAATACGCAGCCACGCTGGACTTGCCGCTACGTGCGGGCCCCACGAAAATTTTGCTTCACGGGCACTGTCATCAAAAGTCGATGGGGCTGCTGGAGGCTACGAAGTCGCTGCTGGCGCGCATTCCTTCCACCACGGTGGTGGATCTGGACGCGGGCTGCTGCGGTATGGCGGGATCGTTCGGATATTCGAAAGACCACTACGATGTGTCAGTAGCGATCGCGAACCGCAAATTGTTGCCCGCGGTGAAGGCGATGAAATCGGGCGAGGCGCTGGTCGCCGTGGGGACGTCGTGCCGCCATCAAGTGGCGGATCTCGCGGGAACGACTGCCGTCCATCCCGCGGTTTTGATCCGCAGTCTGCTTCTGTAGGATGGTATGATCACTCGGTTGTGGCTATTCAACCTCCTAGTCCGTTGACGCAGCCTACTGCGGGACCCGGTCCGTCCTCGCGCCAGCGCCCTACGCATGTGCGCCATATCGTGCTTGGCTTGACAGTGGCGGCGTACATGATCACCTACATGGACCGCCAGATCCTGGCCGTCGCGCGGCCGGTGATCCGTGACGAACTGGGGATCTCGCTGGTGATGATGGGCTGGATCACCTTCAGCTTCCGCATCGCCTACGCGCTGTTTCAAATTCCGGGAGGGTGGCTGGGTGACCGCTTCGGCGCGCGCCGGGCGCTTACCTGGATCGTCGCGTGGTGGAGCGTATTTACAGGGTTTACGGCGCTTGCCTGGAATGCGGTTTCGATGCTCGTTATCCAGGTTTTCTTTGGCTTGGGAGAAGCGGGGGCTTTCCCGATTGCCACGCGATCGCTGGCCCGCTGGATGCGGCCGACGGAGCGTGGTTTCGCGCAGGGGGTTACGCATGCAGGGTCGCGGCTGGGGGCGGCACTGACGCCACCGATCGTCGTGATAATCATCGCCAGTTTCGGTTGGCGGGCGGCGTTCCTGGTTTTCGGTTTACTTGGCGTGGCGTGGTCAGGGCTTTGGTATTTCTACTATCGCGACACGCCCGAGGAGCACCGCAGCGTCAACGCAGCCGAGCGCGAATTGATCGGTTCCGGGCGCAAGCGGTCCACCGAGATTCCCTGGCGCAAGATTCTCTCGCACAGCAATCTGTGGATTCTGGCAGTGATGTACTTCTGCTACAACTTCAATCTCAACGTATATAACGATTGGTTCCCGACGTATTTGCACGATTCGCGAGGCATGACGCTGGCGAAGATGGGGCTGTATGCGAGTCTTCCGCTGTTCGCCGGCACGCTGGGCGATCTTTTGGGAGGCTCGTTTTCAGACCGCGTGTTGCGGCGGACCAGTAACGTGAACCTGGCCCGGCGCTGGGTGGCGATCGCGGGATTTTTGCTGTCGGCCGCGGCGACGATTCCGGCTGTCCTGACGCACGATCCCAAGGTTTCGGTCGCGTTTTATTGCGTGGCGTTCTTCGGGCTCGAATGGACCGTGGGAATTTCCTGGGCCGTGCCTCTCGACATCGGCGGCGACTTCGCCGGCTCTGTCTCGGCGGTCATGAACACGCTGGGCAACGTCGGCGGTGCGATGTCGGCGGCGGTCGTGACTTATGCGGCCACTCGCTACGGATGGAACGCGCCGTTCTTCATCACCAGCGCGCTGTGCTTGATTGCGGCTGTGCTGTTCCTGAAAATCGACGCCACCAAACGCATTGCATGAAGATTGATCCTGATAAGTGCGTCGCCTGCGGAAACTGCACGTACGTTTGCCCGGTAGGAGCGATCTACATCGATCCGGTGAAGCGGCGCGCCACGGTCAATTCAAACGAATGCGTGGAGTGTTACGCCTGCTACAACGGGCTGAGCCAGGAACATCTGAACCCCACGTTCGTCCGCACGCTGCGCAAAATTTTTCAAACCCTGCGGTTGCGTTTCGATCCGGAACCAGACGTGTGCCCGACCGCGGCGTTTGCGCCCGAGGAACTGGTATGGCCGCGAACAGTGCGGCGGGCGTTTTCCGATCCGCGCGTGCCGCATGAATCAACCGGAGTGCACGGGCGCGGGACCGAGGAAGTAAAAACCAATGACGTCAGCGGACGCGTGAAGGCCGGAGAGGTGGGCTTCACTATCGAATTCGGACGTCCTGGAGTCGGCGTCTGGTTCCGCGATCTGCAAACCATGTGCTGGGCGCTGGCGCGAGCCGGCGTGGCGTTTGAAAAACGCAATCCGGTCACATCGCTGATGAGCGACGTCGCCACGGGGACGATTCGCGAAGACATCATGAACGAAAAAGTGCTCTCCGCGATTATCGAAATCAAAGTTCCGGTGGAGCGCGCAGAAGAAATTATCCGCCTGGTGTGGGACGTCGAGAAGCAGATCGATACCGTGGTCGCGCTCGGTGTGGGCGCGCGCTGCGATGCGGCTGGGGAAGAGACGGTGGTGGCGCCGATTCTGGAGAAGCTCGGCTATCACCCTCAACGCGCGAAAACCAATATTGGGCTAGGACGCGTAACCGCATGACCAATACGCTGCACCGCTTCGGCCCGTCACCGAGTTTCGCGGACGACTATATTGTGTTCGCGATGTGCGCTCGCGGCAAGAACGATACGGATGCATTGCCGAAGCTGCGGCGGTTCCTCGAGATGGCCGTGCCGTTTAAGCCGGTGAATTTGGGCGACGCCATTCACGGGGGTGCGCTGCGGCCGTCGCGCGAGATGAATCCGCTGGCGCACTGGAAGCGGGATTCCGCGGTCGATTTCAAGGCTGTGATCGATGGGCTGGATGCGCTGACCACCGTCGCTGCGGTATTTGATAACAGAGTTGCCGCCGAGGATTTCGTGAAGACCGTCAAGCAAGCCGATCTGGGGTTGAGCATCAACATCTCCACTTCCGTCGATGGCGCCGAGCAGTGCTGTTTCGCCGCGGGAATCCCGCGTCACAGCGTCGGCTATTCTCTGGGTTTCGAGGGTAAAACGGAGAAGTTGCCGAACGCCGATGTTCTGATGCTTTCGACCATGTGCGGGCATGGCATGGTGAGCCATTCGCTGGCGAAGAAGATGATCGACTGGGTGAAAGAAGGCCGCCGCACACCCGAGCAGGCTGCGGCCTGCCTGACGCGATTCTGTTCTTGCGGAGTGTTCAACCCGGCCCGTGCGGCGCGGGTGCTGGAGCAAGCGGCTCGCGGTGGTGCGGCGCCGTCCTCATAATGAGGGTATGGGCTTCGCGCTGTGGATCGACTCCGAGCCCGGCCTCGCGTGGGCGCAGGGCACGCACGAATACCGCCCTCTCGGCACGGCCGTCATTTCTTTCACGGATCAGTTTCGGGCGCGCGATTTCCGCCAGTCGCGGCGGCGGCCGGCGCACTTGAACCACGCCTTCGTGGGATTTTTCGGATCGCTGGAGGAAGTGAACGTCCACTTGCGTTCTGAGACTCCACTGAAACCGCGGGTTACTCCGGCACATCTGCTATGAGCTCTGAAAAAGTTCTGCTTCTGGCGGCTCTCGATGAGGCGTTCGACAAGAAATCGTGGCACGGGCCCAACCTGCGCGGGGCCATTCGTGGAGTTAACGCGGACCAGGCGGCGTGGCGTCCGGAGGGCGATCGCCATAATATCTGGGAGTTGACGCTGCACGCGGCCTATTGGAAATATGTCGTACGGAGGCGGCTGCTGAAGGAAAAACGAGGGTCCTTCGTGCTCGCGGGCAGCAATTTTTTTGAACGGCCCTCCGGTCCCGCTTCGGACGCCGCCTGGAAGAAAGACATCGCCATCCTCGAAACGGAACACCGTAAGTTGCGTGAAACCGTTGTGAAATTCCCGGATAAAGCGTTGACGCCCGCCGCTTGTCATTTAATCCGGGGCGCGGCTGCGCACGATCTGTATCACGCGGGGCAGATTCGTTTGCTGCGCCGCTTATCCCGGGGCTAAGGACGAGGGACAGTACACTCAATCCCCATACGCGGCGGTAGCCTTGTGCCAGGCGGGTTGCGCCGCGATGGACTGAGTGTACTGTCCCTCTTTTTTACTCGTGGGGGCGCGGGCGAGTCTTGCCGTCGCTGTTGGTCAGGATGAACTTCTGCACTCGTTTGCCGGTATCCACTTCGCCGGTATAAAGGTTGCCGCGCGAATCGATGGCGATGGCGTCGATCCAATGGAATTGCCCTGCCATGCGGCCGTTATCGCCGATCGATCCCGCCAGGGCGCCGGTCTTGCGGTCATGGATCCACACCTTGTCGTTGGTGCCGTCTGCGATTAGCACGTACTTTTCTGCGGCGTCGTGCGAGAAGGTCAAGTTGTAAATGGTTCCGCACATGCCGTAGAGCTGGCTGCCGGGGCCGCCGCATTCGGCGCCGCGCGAGGGCGTCGAGGGGTGCACGAAGAAGCTGCTTACGAACTTGCCCTGCTTGGTGAAGACTTGTACGCGGTCACTGCCGCGCTCGCAGACGTATACCAGCCCATCGACGGCGAAGTGGACGCAATGCAAGGCTGGCGCGAACTGCATTTGATCGGGCGGATTACCGCTGGTGTCATAGGGCGGCGTGGGATTGTTATCGATCTCAGCTGAGCGGGATGCCGTGGCCTCCCCAGCCGCGCTTGAATTTGCCTTCGTAGTCGTAGACCAGCACGCGCTTGGCGTCGACGATGTAGATTTCCCGCGCGTCTTCGTCCAGGTCGAAGAAAAAGATCCCGCCGGGAAAGACTTCGGTTTGCTGATTGTTCTCGGGCAGCCGCGGGGCCGGCGGACGAGCGGCGCGATGGCCGAAGTCCCACAGCAGCTTGCCGTCGGCGGTGAATTTCTGGATGCTGTCGCCCTGGCTGCTGCCGGAGATCCACACGTTGCCTTCGCGGTCCACCATGATATTGTGTTCGGCGGCGGCTCCGGGGCGCGCTATGCCTTGCGCCGGCCAGCCGTCGGTGTACCCGGGACCGCCCCAGGACTTGAGCAAATTACCCGCGGTGTCGAATTCCAGCACGGCGGGCGCGGCAATGCAGCAATCCGTGCGCGGCGGCTTGGTGGCTGCGCCGTTCTCATCCGGATTAATGTCGCGCGGACGATTCAACACCCAGATATGATCGTCTTTATCGGTGACCATAGTGGGAACGCCCTGGATGATCCACTTGTTGGGCAGCGGCATCTTGGGCCAGAAGGGGTCCACCTTATAAACCGGCAGTGAGCTTTTTTGCGCTTGCGCCGTGGCAGCCAACAGAGCAAAGGCCAGAATCGCAGTTCGAGTCGGCATTTATTTTTCGAACTTCTTGAAGTCCAGGTAATCGCCGGAGCAGGAAATTTCGCCGAGTTCCCACTTGGGGCGCAACTCGTAATAGAAGGTGGCGGTCCAGGGCTTCACCAGCGCCTTGGGGTCTTGGATGATGAAATCCAGTTGCATGTGATCCATGTCGATGCGCCGGAAGCGCTCGGTGACGTGCAACTGAGTGCTGTGCGGATGGCCCAGCCGGTCGAGCCAGGTCTTGTCGTTGAAACCCACGGTGTCGACGACGAAAGTGGTGTCTCCATCCCAGTGGCCGACGGACGATCCCATCCACGTCAGATCCGGGTCTTCGGGAATGGGCCGGCCATCGGTATAAATGCGGCGCACCATGTGATCGTATTCGTAGAGCATCAGCATGTAGGTGGGGGTGCTCACGAACTCAAACGGATACGGGTGAAAATAGACGCGCGGGACTCCGGGCGGGTCGCACTTGGTGACTACCGGATCGTTGGTGGTGTCGAGGGTGTATTTTCCGCCATTGGAAGATTTCGCTTCCTTATATTTTTCCAGCGCCCAGGGCGTCATTTCCGGTTCTTCCTTGGTGAAGGTGGCTCCGGCAAACGCGCGGATCGCCGGAGGATTGCGCGCCATCCAAACGCCCGTGAGATCGTGCTTGGGCGCGGGCTTGCTGGGCGCGGCCGGAGGAGCCGTCTGCGCAGCGAGAACTGCGGCGAAGGCGAGGGCCGACAATACGGAACGTCGCGCCATTTTAGTCCTCGAAGAGTTGCAGGGACTCGCCGTCGGGGCCGATGAGTTTGCGGATCCACAGGGTGTGCGCGCCGTTCGCCGCGGGATTTCCGGTGACTGTGATCATGTCTCCGGGCTTGAGGGTTCGCTTGGTCCAGCCGGCCCGCGACAGTTTGTTGGGGGCAGTAAGCTCGCCCTGCCAGGACTCGGCTTCGCCTTTGTCGTTCTTGGCGTCAAAATAGACCTGGACGTGGGGATTCACGTACTGAAAATCTGTGACTGTACCTTTGACCGTGACCATTTTGGTGACGTCGAAGGCCGCCGCGCCGTGGTGCGCCAGAAGCGGTATCGCTAGCAGCAGAGCGGTGATGACCGAGGGGACGGCGATCAGCAATCTCGTTCTAAAGCGTGTCATGGATGAAACCTCCCGCCGCGAGGTATTGTCCCACCAGCGTCGAGAACGTGTCAACCCGTGAGCGAAAAGTTGCGGCATATTAGTAGGGATGCAAATACGAATTCTGGCTGGGATTTTGGCTCTGGGAATGCTGCCGGCCGCTAGTGCGC
The DNA here is from genome assembly GCA_963760575.1 of Bryobacterales bacterium. GTDB lineage: Bacteria > Acidobacteriota > Terriglobia > Bryobacterales > Bryobacteraceae > Palsa-187. The sequence continues at coordinate 34,401 of CAVXEM010000015.1, read as the reverse complement.
AAAATGCGCCCGTTTATAAGGTTGACCCAGCATGGCCCAAGCGGCTCCCGAACAAATGGAGCATGCAGCAGATCGTCGATATTTATATCGACAAGGACGATCACGTCTGGGTGTTGAATCGCCAGTCAGATGCGCGGCCCGATGAGTTAGGGGCGGCTACTAACCCGCCGCGCGCCGAATGCTGCGTGCTGGGTCCCGAAGTACTGGAATTCGACACGGACGGCAATGTTTTGAAAGCTTGGGGAGGACCCGGATATGTTCCTGGATGGCCGGGCCGCTTGCAGACTCTCGCCGTCGACCGGCAGGGCAACGTCTGGATTTCCGGACAGATGGCGGGCGATAGCATCCTCAAATTTTCCAGCGACGGCAAGCTTCTGTGGGATTTCGGACACCGCGGCCCCAGAGTGCCCGCCGATCAGGTGAAGCAGAACAATCAGCAGACCGACATCTTCCCGCCGGGTATTGCGGCGTTCGACTTTGACGAGGACGCTCATGAGATTTATGTCACGGACGGATTTCTGAACAAGCGTGTTCTGGTTTACGACATGGACACTGGCGTCTTCAAACGCGGCTGGGGCGGTCATGGGATTGCCTTGAGCGAGATCGATAACGATCCCACGCCGCCGTACGACGCTTCGGGGCCGCCTCCGGATCAGAAGCAGTTTGCGCCGGCGCTGCATTGCGCGCACGTTTCAAAAGACGGACTGGTGTACGTCTGTGAGCGCGGCAGTGACCGGATTCAGGTGTTCACCAAACAGGGCAAGTTCGTCACCAGTTTCTTCGTGCACCCGTCCACGCAATCGCGCGGCGCGAACTGCGGAGGTATCTGGGGGCTGAAAGATCCACCTTGTGGAACCGTTTACAACCTGGCCTTTTCGCATGATCCGCAACAGAAGTATTTGTTCGTGGCGGACGGAACCAACAACATGGTATGGATTCTCAACCGTAAAGACGGCACGGTGGCGGGTTCGTTCGGCGGCAATGGGCGTTACGCTGGACAACTGCACTGGATCGATGCGGTGGCGGTGGATTCCAAGGGCAATGTTTATACCGGCGAGGTCGAGGATGGAAAGCGGATTCAGAAGTTTGTCTTGGCTAACTGAGTCCGCTCCTTGCAGTCGCGGTTCTGTGGCCGCTTTGCCAATAGGGCGGGCGATTGCCGACACAGAACCGCGCGCGCCAGCAAGCGGACTCAACTTTCAACGCGCCGTGCAAGCCGACGGGCTGAACTTCGCGCCGTCGCGTTCCTTCTTGAAGTCCGTTGTGGTGACGAAGGGGATGCTGAGGTAGACCGGGTCCGTAACGACGGTGGTCACCGTGAACCATTGATCCCCGTTGGGCTCGTCGAAGCGGTCATAGTATTCGGTGACGCTGGTCTTGTCGCTATAAGGGACGCCGTTCTTGCGCAGGTAGCCGGCGCGAAGCTGACTGGTGACTACCTCGAGGCTGCGGGATTCGGTTCCTTCACTACGCGTTCCCAGGCCGAAGCCACCGGATCGCGGAGGGCTGGGTTCCCAACGCGCGGCCGAGTAGCCTTGCCACGACGGCGCGGCGCCTTGCGGGGGCTGTCCGCCGAAATGGAAGATGCGGGTCTGCGTGCCGGCATCGGTTTCAATCTTTCAAGGTGCTCTCGTCGGTCCACGAAATGCGCAGGCGTCCCGGGACGCGCATGATCGCGGGCGCTCCGTAGGATTTGCATTGCAGGCCGGCAGCTTCGTCCTTGGCGGGGTCCCAGGCCTCGACTAACTTGAGGCCGTCCCTATTCAAAGGCACGCTGGCCGAATCGCCCTTGAGCGGAGTCACCATGCGCCAGCGGTAATCTTCCGTGACGACGGAAACCCAGTTACCTGTCAGGTCTATGGGCGCGGCCTCGCGCGCCGGCCTGGGCGGAGGCGGTGGGCCACCGCGGCCTTGCGCGGGCATCACCGCCGGTAGCGTAGCTGCGAGTAGAAGAACAAGAAGTGCGCGTTTCATGATTATTTCCCCGTGATGCTGCGATAGATCGATTCGATGAACTGGTCGGCTTTCACGAAGCTGTTGGGTGCGATGTACTCGGTATCGTAGTCCAGCGTGGGCTTCGCGGCCTTGATCTGGTCGAGCGTCTTGCCTTCCTTAATCATGGTTTGAATACGGTCGCGAACGATCACCACCATGTCGCGATATTCCACCACGTCGGCTTCATCGCAGATGCGGCCGTGTCCCGGGATCACGTAGGTTCCCCCTTCCTGTGTGTGGCCTGGAACGGTTAGGTCGAGGATGTGATCCAGCGCGTCGATCTCACCCTGAATGCTGCCGCCGCGTTCGAGATCGATGAACGGATAGCCGCCGGGTGTAAAGATGTCGCCGGTGCTGACCACGTCGGAGCCGCGAAACTGCACGATGGTGTCGCCATCGGTGTGGGCCTTGGGTTCGTGATAGAGAATGATGGCTTCGCCATTGAAGCGGATGTCCTTGAACGGGGTGAAGTATTCGTCCTCCGGCAAGCCGAACTGCGGTGGCTGGGTTTCTTTGCCGGTGGGCTTGGTCATGCGGTTGAGCACGTTCTCATGAGCGATGATGCGGAGCGGCTGATCGCCCTCGACTCGCCCGTTGCTCGAGACATCGCCCCCCGCGCCGCTCTTGGCGAAGGCTTCGTTGCCACCCACGTGGTCCGGGTGCACGTGCGTATTGACGATGTAGAACACCGGCGCATTGGTTAGTTTGCGGAGTTCCGCCATCACCTTGGGTGCCATGGGCGCGAGGCCTGAGTCCACCAGGAGAACTCCTTCCTTGCCCACCTGCACGGTGATGTTTCCACCGGCGCCGGCCAGCATATAGACGTTGCCTTGCACCGGGTACATAGAAAGTTGCGCCGCATCCGGATTCGCTTGCGCGGCCGCGAACGCGCTCCACAGGAGCGCGGGTATAACGCAATTTGAAAATCGTCTTCATGTTGGTTCTCCCTAGCGCCGCTTGGCGTCCAGCAGGCAGGCGTTGTTGCCGGTAGCGCCGCAATCGCAGTAACGCTCGCAGGCCTCCTTGGGATGTTCCGGCTTGGGCATCTTCTGGCGATATTCCGGATACAACGTTTCAGCCCCGCCGCGCGTGGCTTCGTAGGGCAGGCCGTACCAGTCCGCCACTTCGTGCAGGAAGGGATTGGTGCCGGGGAAGTGCGCGGGCACGTAGTCGGCACGCGATTTGGGCACTTCAGGGCCATATTCGCAGATGTCGCGCCCCATGCGCTGCGTGGGATCGAGAATCCAGGTCTGGCTGCGGGTCATGGGCTCGCTGAGGAACACGGGATCGGTGATGGTCGTCGTGACCGTCAGATAGTTCCCATGGCGAATCCAGTGCTCGGTGAAGGTGGCTTTGTCGCTGCGCGGCAGCCCGTTGCGCCGCAGATAGCTTTCCTTGAGATGAGTGGTGTACCCATTCATCATGTTTTTGTCCCAGGAGGCGGTAGTGAATCCCTGCCAGGTGTGCGGCGCTAATTCGGCTGGGTGCGGGCGGCCGTCCATCCACAGGGTTCGTTCCATTTCCTGAAAGTTCATGCGAGTGTGCCAGGCCACCAGGCGCTGCGTCACGGGATCGATGATGGCGTCGATGCGCATATTGGATAAGCCGCGCATGGAGTAATCGCCGCCATGCGGGCGGCACTGGTATTCCTGCGCCACCGAAATGCGGTCGGGGTCATAACTATCTCCACGCAGGCGAGCGGCGGCGTTGATGGGGATTCCCATGTAGTCTCCCAGTTCCGGACCCGGAAGCCGCTCGGGTAGGTCTTCGTGAAACAAAGGCACCCACTCGCCCGCGAAATCGGCTTGGCCGAAGACCGGGAAACTGAGGACTGCGGGCAGCGCCAGCAAGCCTACGATTTTCAAGCGACGGAAAGTTGCCATAAGTATCTCCTCAACATCGTTTAGGTATAAACGACTTAATCGGCGCTGTCAACCGCGCGCAGACGCGTCAGTAAAGCTCTTAACGAAGCGGCTTCGCGCGGATTGAGCGGCTGCATCAAGCTCGCAATCAATTCCATTTGCCGTGGCAAGGTACGCTCCACCATCCGGCGTCCGGCCGGGGTCACGCGCAATACGTTTACTCTGCGATCCGTTGCCGAGGACTGACGCTCGACAAATCCGCGCGCGCTCAGTTTATCGATTAATCCGACAACATTTCCCTTGGTGACCAATAGATGATCGGCGAGCTTCTGCTGGCTCATGGGCCCATCTTTCGCCAAGGCCACTAGCACGTGAAAACGCGCCAGCGTAAGATCGGCGCGGCGCAGATCCGCGGAGATGCGCGCCTCCATGTAGTTATAGGCCCGTACTAATTGCAGCCAAGCGGGGAACCCGTGGACTTCAGTATTGTTTTTGTGAGCCATGAGCTAACGGGCAGTGCAAGGTGTGGGATTCCAGTTGGCAGCGTCGGGCTGCTTGCGAAAATCGGTACTGGTGACCCAGTTGGTGTTGAGGTAAGTGGGGTCCTCGACCACGGTGGTGATGGTGATCCACTCGGCGCCATTGGGTTCCTTGTGATAGTCGTAATACTCGTTCACCCGCGCGTCCGCGCTATAGGGGACGCCGTTCTTGCGCAGGTATCCGGGGCGGAGATGAGTGGTCAAGACTTCGAGCGAACGTCCTGCGTTCCCGGGCGGCAACGCGCCCGGAGCGCCGCCATTGTTCAGTGTCCCCAGCGGTTGGCCCGCGCCCTCCCATTTCGCTAGCGAATAACCTTGCATACTAGGCTGCGTGTTGGGGGGCGGCGGTACGCCGAAGTGGAACACACGGGTTTGAGCGCCTGCGTCGGTATCGATTTTCAAAGTGTTGTCATCCTGCCAGGTGATGTGAATGCGGCCGGGAATGCGCATGATCGCCGGAGCGCCGTAGGACTTGCACTGTTGGCCCGAGGCTTCGTCCTTGGCCGGGTCCCAGGCTTCGCCCACTTTGCGCGCTTCGGCGTTGAGCGGGATGCTGGCGAAGTCGCCGCGCACGGGCGTCACCATGCGCCAGCGCCAGTCTTCGGTGACGATCGAAACCCAGTAACCGGTGAGATCGACAGGCGCGGCCGCTTTGGCGGACTTGGGCTGCGCATACGCGCTCGCAGCAAGCAAGATCGCGGCGAAGAGTGCACGCCGCATGGCTACTTGCCCCCCAGACTTTTGTAAACGGCTTCGATGAACGCGTCGGCCTTCACGAAGCTGTCCTTAGCGATATAGCGTGTGTCGTAGTCGAGCGTGGGTCGCGCGGCTTTGATCTGGTCCAGAGTCCGGCCCTTTTTCATGAGGTCTTGAATGCGGTCGCGAACGATGGTGATCATATCGCGATACTCGACCACATCCGCTTCTTCGCATAGGCGGCCGTGGCCGGGAATCACGTAGGTGCCGCCTTCTTGCTTGTCGGCGGGGACGGTCAACTCCAGAATGTGATTCAACGCCGCGATCTCGCCTTGTACGCTGCCGCCGCGGGCGATGTCGATGAACGGATAACCTTCGGGCGTGAAGATATCGCCGGTCGCTACCACGTCGGAGCCGCGGAATAGAATCACAGTGTCGCCGTCGGTGTGGGCTTTCTCTTCGTGATAAAGAATGATGGCCTCGCCGTTGAAGTGCATGTCCTTGAAGGGGCGGAAATACTCGTCCGTAGGCAAGCCGAGTTGAGAAGGTGGAGTTTCGTTTCCAGTCACCGGCGTGGTCATGCGATTGAGAACGTTTTCGTGAGCGATGACGTTGAGCGGCTGCGAGGGATCGGCTGGCACCATCTTGAAGATGGCTTCGTTGCCGCCAACGTGATCCGGATGGACGTGAGTGTTGATGATGTAGCGCAGCGGCCCGTCGGACAACTTGCGGATCTCCGCCATGATCTTCGGCGCCAGCGGCGCGAACATGGTGTCGATCATCAACACTCCCTGCTTGCCCACTTGCACCGTGACGTTGCCGCCCGGTCCGACCAACATATAAACGTTGCCCTGCACCGGCAGGGTGTGAATTTGCGCGTTGTCGAAATTTTGCTGTGGCTGAGCGCAGAGGCAGGCCGCCGCCAACACCGCGAGACTGAGAGGCGCTAATTTCATGGTTCCTACTGGCGTGGGCGAAGTTGGCAGTCGGCCAAAGTGGTGCAGACGCAGAACCGTTCGCAGTGTTCCTTGGGAGGGGAATGCGGCTTGCCCATTTTCAGCCGGTACTCGGGATACATGGTCTCAGGTCCGCCGCGCGTGGCGTCGGCGGGCAACCCGTACCAGTCGGCGACTTCCGTCAAGAACGGATTCGTCCCCGGCAAGTGGTGCGGAACGGTGCCCACGGCAACCGGCACTTCGGGAGCGGGCTCGCAGAAGGAAGGTGCGATGCGCTGGTTGGGATCGCGCACCCAGTTGGAGCTGCGAATCAGCGGTTCCGCCAGGAACACCGGATCGTCGTCGATGACCGCGACTGTGATGTAGTTCCCGTGCATGGTCCAGTGTTCGGTGATGACGCGCTTGTCACTGCTGGGAATGCCGTTGCGCTTGGTATAGCCGGGCTTCAGATGTGTGGTGGTGATGGTGAGCATATTGCCCTCCCACACGCCCGTGGAAAAACCTTGCCAGGTGTGATCCGCGTAATCGGGTGGATGCGGACGCCCATCCATCCAGATGGTACGTTCCATGGCCATGAAACCCGTGTGCGTGCGGAACGCAATCAACTTCTGCGTGGCGGGGTCGATGTCGCGCCAGATGCGCAGGCTGGAAAGGCCGTGCATGGAGTAATCGCCGCTATGCGGACGGCATTGGTATTCGGTGACGACGGAAATTCGATCCGCGTCGTAGCTATCGGCACGCAGGCGTCCAGCTTCGTTGAGCGGCATGCCCAGGTAGTCGCCCAATTCGGGTCCCGGCAAGCGTTCGGGGGCGTCCTCATGATAGAGCGACTCCCACTGGCCCGTGAAGTCCACCTGCGCGAACGCCGGCGCACCCAGCAGCGCACAGAATAAAATGGTCCGCATTTGCATAAGATAGTATACGCCTAAACCTTCGGAATGCCGGGTATTCCGATTGGAAGTTGACGATGGTGAGTGCGATGTGGCATCATCGCCGCGCGATCCTTTTGAGGTGTGAAATGAAGACCACGTATTTGATCCTGCTTGCGGCTGCTGTAGTGGCGGCGCCGGCGTTTGCGCAATTCGATCTGGCGGGCGAATGGGGCCAGCGCCAACATGAAGATGGCGCGGAGCGCGGGCAAGGTCCACCCATCGGCGACGATCTGGGACTCCCCATCAACGCCGCCGCGCGGCTGCGCGAGGAGGCCTGGGATGCTTCGCTGCACACCTTGCCGGCATGGCAGTGCCGTCCGCATCCGGCCGATTACGGGACTCGCGGGCCGTCCGACTTGCGCATCTGGAAGGAAGTGGACCGCGACACCCAGCAGTTGATCGCGTTCCACACGCACGTTTCCTGGCAGGCGCAGGAGCGCACGATCTGGATGGACGGGCGTCCGCATCCGCCCGAGGACGCGCCGCACACCTGGCAGGGATTTTCCACCGGCAAGTGGGAAGGCAACATGCTGACGGTGACGACTACGCACTTAAAGGAAAGCTATCTGCGGCGCAACGGGACTCCCCGCAGCGATAGAGCGACGATGACGGAACACTGGATGCGCCACGGCGATTTCCTGACGCTGCTGCATGTAGTGAACGATCCCGTGTATCTCACCGAACCGTTGATCCGCACCACCAACTGGCAGGCGGCGCCCGAGCAGGAACTGGAACCGTATCCCTGCGAGGTGGCTGAAGAAGTGGAGCGGCCCGAAGGCGTCGTGCCGCATCATTTGCCCGGCACCAACGTTTTCTTGAAAGAGTTTGCCGATAAGGCCGGGCTCCCGCTGGAGATCACACGCGGCGGCCCCGAAACCATGTATCCCGAGTTCATGGCCAAAGTGCAGGGCAAGCCATACACGCTGGCTGCAAAGATTTCGACGGTGGTGACCGCTCCCATTCCCGAGCTTCCCAAGGGCGAGATTCACACGCAGCGCATTCGCGGCAATGTGTATATGTTGTACGGTGCGGGCGGCAACATAACAGTGCAAGTGGGTAACGACGGCGTGTTCGTTGTCGATACGGGTCTCGCCAATATGGGCGACAAGGTGCTCGCCGCGATCAAGCAGCTCTCCGACAAACCCATCCACTTCATTGTCGACACGCACTTTCACCCCGATCACACCGGCAACAACGCCAAGCTGCGGCAGGCCGGCGTGACCATCGCCGGCGGCGACGTGGCGCGCATGGATACCGACATCCGTGAAGGCGCGGCGATCATCGCGCACCAGGAAGTTTTGAATCGCATGAGCAAGGCCGACGGCGCCCAGCCCGCCGCGCCCTTTAACCAATGGCCCACCGACACCTACTTCGGCAAACGCAAGGATATGTTCTTCAACGACGAAGCGGTGCAGTTGATCCATGTCAAGAACGCGCATACCGATGGCGACACCATGGTGTTCTTCCGCCGCTCGGATGTGCTCGCGGTGAGCGACATCTTCAACGTCAATTCTTATCCCGTGATGGATCTCGCGCACGGCGGCGGTATCCAGGGCATCATCGATGGACTCAATCAGATTCTGGATCTGGCAGTGCCGGCAGCTAAGGAAGAAGGCGGCACTATGATCGTTCCGGGCACCGGCCGCCTGTGCGACGCAGCCGATGTAGCTTACTACCAGAACATGATCACCATCATCCGCGACCGTGTGCAAGACATGATCAAGCACGGCATGACGCTTGACCAGGCGAAACAAGCCAAGCCCACAGCTGACTACGATCCTCGCTATGGCTCGACCACGGGGCGATGGACGACGGATATGTTTGTCGAAGCGGTGTACAAGAGTCTCCAGCGGTAGCTGCGCTCCGAAAAGCGGATTCTCACCGGCGCTTGGGTTTTGTTTTTACGGCGCGTGATTCCAATGCGGCGATCGCTTCTTTCGCGGACGCGTATGGCCCGTGGGACCTGCCCATCTTGAGGTCCGCCAGCCCTTCGGCCAAATGGCGATCCACCACGCTCTTGGGAGAGAAGGTGATTTTGCCGCCCTCCACTTTCGCTTCGAGGAGGTCCCCGATGTCTACCCCCGCCGCCTTGCGGATGCTGCGCGGGATCACAATCTGAAATTTGGTCTTGATGGTAACGAGTTCCATGGGAACTTCCTCTCCCACAGTTTAACTGTTCAACAGATTGACAGTCTACCTCGCCGGTTTCTTACGCGCGGGCTGAGCGGTTCCTTGCGCCGCCCCGCCGTCTACCCACTTCACGATGGTGTCGACTTCGGCTTGCGTCAGTCCGTCTTCCTTGGTCAGCATGATGTAGTGCGGGCTGGTGACGGCCGGAGGCATTTTCTTCGCCAGCACCACTGCTTTGATCTGCGGCGCCCAGGGGCGGGTGGTTTCGTAAGTAAGGAACGACATCGGGGCGATCTGCCCGGGACGGTGACAGCCCATGCAATTCTTTTCGAAGATCGGCAGGACGTCGCGGTTATAGGTGACGCGGCCTTCGGCCACGTCCGCCGCCGATACCAGTAGCGGCGAGCAGAGCGCTCGCGACCAACCAGCGGAACATAACTGCACCTCCTCGTGACCGATGGGAACGGCGGCGCCCGGAGGAGCCGCCGCTGCGCAGGAGAGGCCAATCACCTGCCCGATAGGTTCAGAGGGGAACCTATCCCCAAACTTCAGAACTCGACGGGATACGGCTTAAACTCGCCGCTGGCGTAGCGCTGCGGCAGAGTCCCGTCGTTGTTCTCCCACACCAGCAGCATGGAGCGCCGCGGCGAATAGCCCCGGTGGCGGATATCGGCTGGCATCGCTGACACATCACCGGCCTTCATAGTGACCTTGCAGACAGGCGCGCCTGTCATCTTGTCCTCGACGTCCCAGATGATCTCGTCGCTGAGCTGCACGAACCACTCCACCCGATCGTTGCCGTGAATGATCGGCAGGATGTGCTCTTCCGTGGTGGGGCAGAGCAGGCTGTCATGGACTACCGAAACCACGGATGGATTCCAGGTGACATCGGAACGCGACAGATAGGCGAACAGATTCACCGCATGCACTTCGCCTTCAAAACCCGGCTCGGGATGCAGTTCCGGCTTCTCCTGCGTGACATCCGTGAACTGCCGGTTCACCGGCTGTCCCTCGGCGTCGCTGCGCAGCTTCAGATCGCCGGGAAGGCCCAGAAAGCGTTTGGCCGCGAGCCGCTCCCGCTGGATCGCTTTCAGATTATCGCCGTGCTTGGGGCCGTAGGCTTCGCCAGTTTCTTCGGGCGCGGCGAACGGGTCGAAGCCTTCGTTAGTCCAGTTAGCCAGGATGGTTTCAAAGAACTTCTTGAGATCCTTGGATTGGAAGGTCTCCACATACTCGCGGTGGCTGTTGCGGTACGCGAAGTTATTGAGACCGATATACATTTCGACGGTTCCGTAATGATTGATGGTGCCGAACACGTTGTCGAAATTGACCGTGCCGTAGAAGAAGCCCCAGGCGACGTCGCGCATCAGGGCGCGCAGGAACGCCTCAATGGGCATAATGTGGCGATTGCCCGGATAAACGATGTGCGCGAAATATTCGTCGCGTTCGAAAGTGAACTTGCCGATCGAAAACGACTCATACCCTAGCTTGTTTTGAGTCGCGCCCAAAAGTGTTGTGCCGGTTAATGTTGCGGTGCTCATAATTTCTCCTGGTCCCCTACACTGTCTGACAGATCTCGGTCCACTTCTCTACCGTGAGGTCGCCCTTGATAGTTTGGAGCAGCATGACCCCGGGTTCCCCCTGGTTGCGGAACTGGTATGCCGCGCCTTTGGGCAGCAGCGCCATGTGGCCGCGCTTCACTTTCATCCAGCCCATGTTCTTGCCCTTGGGCTCGGCGTCCAGACGGATGGCGCCCTCCTTGCCTGCGGGAACGACGGGCTGAAACGGCTTGATCAGATGAACTTCGATGTTGCCGTCCATTACGATGGCGGCCTCGTCGTTATTCGCCGCAAACCACGGAGAGGTTCCCTCGGCGCGCACCGCCTCGAGCGCGTACTTGAGGTTCTGCCCTACCGCTACTTTCTCGTAAGGCTTGGATTTCGACGCCACTTCGAACACATTCGAAAATACGTAGTGCTTGGGATTCGCGCTGATGGTACTGACGCCACCCTTCTCCCAACGTTTTAAAGAGCCGAATTCGGTTTTGACTTCCATGAGGCCTCCTGGGGCTTGTATTTATGACAGCGCCATCCCTAGTGCACTCACGGTTCCATCCGCAAGCGCAATGAAAAATGAGTTTTAGCGGCCCGATCGAGGACCATGTGCCTGCGTGCGATCACGCACGGTTGGGTGGAATTCCGCAGCTATCGCCTGTGCTCAAATACTCAGAACCGGGCAAGGAGCATGGCGGACGATGGGATATAAATGCGACCACAAAGCGGCTGAGCGTGCCCAGCACCTCGCCGCGGCCGGTGATGATGAGGTCGGCGCTGATGCGCAGAGCCTGGTCGCGAATCGCATCGGCTACGGGCCCATCGAGAATGGTGTGCGGCGCGTTGACGCCGGCTTTCTTCTTCAATTCGCCTAAGCGCGCGTCGGCAGCAGCCATAAAGTCGTCGCGGTACGGCCCGAATGCCGTTTCCATGCTGACCGGAGGCATCTCCATCACGTACGCGAGCGACAATTCAGCTTGGTAGCTAGCCGCAAACGCAGCCGCGGCGCGAATCACGGTTTCGGCTTCATCGCTGCTATCCACTGCGGCGAGTATCGATTTATAGGGAAGGCGCAACGGATGGCCCGTCCATACGGGCACGGTCAGATCGTGCAGCACCTTGGCCGTGACCGATCCCAGCAGAAACCGCCGCAAGGGTGAGCGCCCGTGCGTCGGCAACATCACCAGATCGGCGCCCTGATGCTTGACCACATCGTGAATAACGCCGCCCGGTTCGCCGATGCCTGAGTACAACTCCACCGGCAGACCGGGGAAGTTGGCTTTCGCGAATTCCGCCAGGCGCTCCTCCGCCAAAGCCCGCGCTTGTTCCGGTAACTCGGGGTCCGTAATGGGCAGCGGACTGTAAGCCAGCGCCTCCGGACCGTAAGCGTGAATCAGCCCCAATTCCGCCGAGAAATGGCTGCGCATTTCCGCGACATAGGGAACGATTGCCTTGCACGGCGCGGAGTAATCCACCGGGAAAAGGATTTTTCGAAAGGGCAACATACGTTAAGCATAGATGCATTTCAACGGCCATACGGCCAGTCGAAGAATTCGATCCCGGCGCTATAATCGTGATTGGCTTGAGCGGCATACCATGCGCATCGCGCAGACCGCATGCCGAAGGAATTAGGAGGTTATTGTGGGCAAGGGTTTCGTGTTGCTGGTGGCCGCCGGGTTGACAAGCGCCTGGGTGACGGCGCAGACGGCGGGCTCCTTCAGCGCTTCCCCGGGCGTCGATTTATCGGGCAACTGGGCGCCGGTGATTCACGAAGATTTTCCGGAGCGCATTCCCGGTCCGGAACTGGCGAATTATGCCGGCTTGCCGATCACGGACGGCGCACGCTTCTTTGCCGAGAGCTGGGACGCCTCCCGCCTCACGCTGCCGGAACACCAATGCCAGGCGCACGTGGCGCCGTACATTTATAGAGGCCCGCTGAACCTGCGCGTGTGGGAAGAAAAAGATCAGCAGTCGCAGCGCGTCATCGCCATCCATCAATACATCAGCACCTACGAGCAGAACCGGACCATTTGGATGGACGGCCGCCCGCATCCTCCGGAAGGCGCCGCGCACACCTGGATGGGTTTTTCGACGGGCAAGTGGGAAGGGAACATCCTGAGCGTTTACACAACCCATATCAAAGAGGGCTGGGTGCGCCGCAACGGATTGCCGGAAAGCGATCAGGCGACATTGTCGGAACACTTCATTCGCCACGGGAATATGATGACGCACGTAAGCATCGCAACCGACCCCGTGTATCTCACCGAACCGCTGATCAAGACGCAGGATTTCAACCTAGTGCAACAAGAAGGGCAGAACTGGTTGTATCCCTGCACGTATGTGGAAGAACTCGGGAATCGCAAGCGGGGCGCGGTGCCCAACTATTTACCCGGCGAAAATCCGTTCCTGCACGAGTGGGCGGACCAGTATCATATTCCACTTGCGGCGGCGATGGGCGGCGCGGAAACCATGTACCCCGAATATCAGCAGAAGATGAAAAACATGTCTGCCGGCACGTCGGCCAAGAAGTAGCGATGCGCAACGTTGGATTCCTTTTATTGGCCGTCGTGCTGGCCGGTTTATCGCTGCGAGCCCAGACGGCTGGCGCCTTCGTCGCCGCTCCCGGTTTAGATCTCTCCGGGAATTGGGCGCCGATCGTGCACGAGGATCAACCCGAGCGCGGCCCCGGTCCGCCTCTGGTGGATTACGCCGGGCTCCCCATCACCGATGGCGCGCGCCAGTGGGCTCTCAGTTGGGACGCATCGCGCCTGACTTTGCCGGAACACCAGTGCCAGGTACACGTGGCATCGTACATTTATCGCGGCCCGCTGAACCTACGCATCTGGGAAGAGAAAGATCAGCAATCGCAACGCATCATCGCTCTGCGCCAGTACATCAGCACCTACGAACAGAACCGGACTATATGGATGGACGGCCGCGAGCATCCGCCGGAGGGCGCGGCCCACACCTGGATGGGATTTTCCACCGGCAAATGGGAAGGCAACATGCTCACTGTCTATACGACGCACATCAAACAGGGCTGGGTTCGCCGCAACGGTTTGCCGGTGAGCGACCGTGCCACGTTGGTCGAACATTACATTCGCCACGGCAACATAATGACTCACGTAAGCGTCTCGACCGACCCGGTTTATCTCACCGAACCGCTGATCAAGACTCAGACTTTTAACCTAATCATGCAGGAAGGGCAGAACTGGCTGTATCCGTGTTCCTACGTGGTGGAAGTCGCGGACCGCCCGCGCGGCACGGTGCCCAGCTACATGCCGGGGGAGAATCCCTTCGTGACGGAATTCGCGGACCGCTTCAACCTTTCGCGCGAGGCCGTGCTAGGCGGGGCGGAAACCATGTATCCCGAATACCAAACGAAATTGAAAACGGTCGCTGCGAAATAACAATTTTGGAGAACCCATGAAGAAAATACTTTTAACGGCCGTGGCCACTCTGGCAGTGGTAGTCGCGATCGAAGCCCAGCAGGCCGCACCGGCGAATAGCGAGATCACCACGCTCCACGTGCAAGGCAACGTGTATATGCTGCAAGGGGCAGGCGGAAACGTCGCCGTGCAGATCGGCGACATGGGCGTCGTGGTGGTCGACACCGGACTTGCGCAGAACGCCGATAAGTTGATTGCCGCCATTCGCAAGCTTTCTGACAAGCCCATCCAATACATCATCAACACCCACATGCATCCGGACCACACCGGGGGCAACGACGCCGTGCGGCGCGCGGGCGTGACCATCACGGGCGCGAACGTGGCTGGCAACTTGACAGACGCGACCGCCGGCGCGCAAATCATCGCGCATGAAAATGTTTTGAACCGCATGAGCGCCCCCACCGGCCAGCAAGCTTCCGCGCCGTTTGGCGCGTGGCCCACCATCACCTACGTCACCGGACAAAACGAGCTGCACTTCAACGACGAGCCCATTGAAGCGCGCTGGCAGCCTGCCGCGCACACCGACGGTGACAGCCTGGTGGTCTTCCGCCGCTCCGACGTGGTGGCAACCGGCGATATTTTCGTCACCACCAGCTATCCCTACATCGACCTGGAGCGCGGCGGCAGCATCCAAGGCGAGATCGACGCGCTGAACAACATTCTGGACATCGCGATTCCCAAGCATGAAGAAGAAGGCGGCACCTACATCATTCCCGGCCACGGCCGCATTTGCGACGAATACGACGTGCTGGAATTCCGCGACATGGTGACGATTATCCGCGACCGCATCCAGAACGGCATCAAAAAAGGCATGACGCTCGAGCAAATCAAAGCCGCCGGCTGGACTAAAGATTATGACGCCCGCTGGAGCGCCAAGCAGGGCTTCGGCACCGCCGATAACTTCGTCACGTCGGTGTACAAAAGTCTGACGGCCACTGCGAAAAAGAAGTAAACTGGCCTCACGGCAGCCTCTCCGTGAGCCAACCCACAAAACCCGCATCAAAAATCGGCGCGGTGATTCGTGTCTCCCTGGGCAATTTTCTGGAGATGTACGACTTCATGGTGTTCGGCTACTACGCCGCCGCCATCGGCCGCGCGTTCTTCCCAACTAAGAACGAATATGCGTCGCTGATGCTGTCGCTGATGACGTTTGGCACCGGCTACCTGATGCGCCCGCTGGGCGCGATTATACTGGGCGCCTACATCGACCATCACGGACGCCGCAAAGGGTTGTTGCTGACGTTAGCGCTGATGGCCATCGGGACCTTGTCGATCGGCATCATGCCCGGCTACGAAACCATCGGGTTCTTCGCGCCGCTACTGGTGGTGCTGGGCCGCTTGGTGCAGGGCTTGTCCGCGGGCGTCGAAATCGGCGGCGTCAGCGTGTATTTGGCGGAGATCGCGACGCCCGGCCGCAAAGGATTCTTCGTGAGCTGGCAATCGGGCAGCCAGCAGGTGGCTGTGATCTTCGCGGCGCTGATCGGGTTAACGCTTTCGGCGACGTTGCGGCCGGAAGAAATGGCGGGTTGGGGATGGCGTGTGCCGCTGCTGATCGGCTCCATGCTGGTCCCGTTCCTGCTATTCCTGCGGCGTTCGCTCACCGAGACCGACGAGTTCATCGCCCGCAAGCATCACCCGGGCGCGGCTGAAATCTGGCGCACAGTGATGACCAACTGGCGGTTGGTGATTCTGGGCATGATGCTTACGATCACCACCACGGTGACGTTCTATCTGATCACCGCGTACATGCCGACGTACGGCGGGAGTGTGCTGCATCTCACCGCCAAATCGAGCATGCTGGTGACGCTGTGCGTGGGCATTTCGAATCTGTGTTTCCTGCCCATCAGCGGCGCGCTGTCCGACAAAGTAGGACGCCGCCCGCTGCTGTTGCTGTTCTCAACCATCGCGTTGCTGACGCCGTATCCAGTGCTGTTGTGGCTGGTCAGCGCGCCCTCCTTCGAACGCCTGCTAGCAGCCGGCCTGTGGTTCTCCATGATCTTCGGCAGCTACAACGGAGCCATGGTGGTTTTCCTCACCGAGGTGATGCCGGAGAAGGTGCGCGTCTCCGGCTTCTCTTTCGCCTACAGCCTGGCCACAGGAATCTTCGGCGGTTTCACGCCGGCGATTTCCACGTATTTGATCCACACTACCGGCGACCGCGCCATGCCGGGCCTGTGGCTTTCTTTCGCGGGATTGATGGGACTGATCGCGACCCTAGTGCTTACCGCGCGCGGTTTCAAGCACGGAGCGCACCAGAGCGGCCGAACGGTAGATGCCGTGCACGAACTTCCCGTAGGGTAGCGTCAGAAACAAGCCCAGTACGATGCCGAGATGAATCCGCAGCAGCACCCCCATCGCCGTGGTCTCGCGCAGGACCAACAACAGCAACCCGGTGAGACTTGTCAGAAACAGCAGCGCCAGGAAAGAAACATCCATGGTGTCCTGCTTGGTGTCGACGATGGCGGTGTCGCGCCGCCGCTTAAGCCAGTAGAGTCCCACCGGCCCGATCAGCAGGCCGATCCCGCCCAGCGTCCCCAGCACCACCGGCAGACTTAGATAAGGATGCGGCGCGATGTGTCCAGCGAAGTGGTAAATCGCAGCCACAGTCGTGGACGCGAAACACAGCAGAAAGCCGTAAAACGTGAAGTGATGAAAGCGGCGGCGAGCCCCTGAGTGGCGTTCGTCCGGATACGTGCAACCGGCGCCATGGCTGTCGAGATTCTTCAGAGTGAGCACGTCGCGCGCGGCTTGCAACAACGCGGACAGCGTCAGCCGCCGCCCTCCCCAGAACCGCAACAATCCTACGACGTGCACCGTGAAGATGAATGCCGCAACGATTCCAAATGTGGTGACCATCACGTCGTGCGGGATCACGCCATAGAAATTCGCGCCCTCCGCCGGGCGTCCACCCGCCAGCAGCGCAACCACGATCAATCCGGCCGCCGCCGCCAGCCAAGCGCTCACCCGCACGTAACCCGGCCACGCATACTTCCGGTACGACTGTGCGCGGATCTCGGCAAAAACCTGCGGCACATTCACCGCGAACTCATGCGGCGGAGCGTACTGGCAAGCGTAATAGCATTCGGCACAGTTGTGGCAAAGATTCGCGAGATAGTCGATATCGGACTCGCTGAATTCGAGCCGGCGTTCCATCGCAGGGAAGACGTCGCAAAAGCCTTCGCAGTAGCGGCAGGCATTGCAAATGGTCATCAGCCGCTCGCCTTCGGCGATCTTATCTGGCGGCGGCAAGCGCGGCCTCCCTTCCAGCGATGCGTCCGAAGACCGAGCCAATCGTCATGCCGAGCCCGGCCAAATATCCCTTGCCGACCACGTTCCCCGCCATGATTTCTCCGGCCGCGAAAACATTGCTGAAGCCTTGTACCTCAGCGCGCTCGTTGACCCGCACTCCCAAATAGGTGAAGGTAATGCCGGGCCGCAACGGATATCCGTAGAAGGGAGCCGTATCGATCCGCTGCGCCCAATGCGATTTAGGCGGCGTGAGTCCGTCGGTGCGGCAATCGTCGAGAATTTGGTGATCGAACGTTCCCGGCCGCACGCGTCTGATTAAATTCCCGCACCGTACTTTCGAGCTTGTCCGCCGGCAGACCCAACTTCGCAGCCAACTCCGCAATGCTCGCGGCCGCAATGGCCGGAAACACGGAGGGCATGAAGCGTCCCAGAACTTTCGAGTCGATGATCGAATAGGCGATCTGATCGGGCTGCTGCGCGACCAGCCGCCCCCAGATGGCGTAGCGTTTGGGCCACAGGTCTTCGCCTTCGTCGTAGAAGCGCTCAGCGTGAGCGTTGACCACGATGCCGAGCGGCACGCAATCGAGTCGGGTGACGATCCCGCCGTCGAACTTGGGAGCGCGTCCGTCGATCGCTACCGCGTGGCATTGCGTCGGATCGCCAATCTGTTCCGCGCCCTGATTCAGCAAAATCTTGAGCACGCGGCCTCGGTTATAAGGCGTTCCGCGAATGATGAAGTTGCGCGCCGCAGGACCCCAGGCTTCTTCCAGCCATTCGAGATTCGATTCGAAACCGCCGGACGCCACCACCAGCACCTTCGCGCGAAACTCCGCGGGCTGGCCATCGAGCAACATGCTGCCGCTTTCGAATTTCCCATTGCAGAAATTCAGTTCGGTGACCTCGGCGTTGTAGAGCACTCGAATGCCACGCGCCTCCGCCGCGGCGTAATAGGTGTTCATCAGAGCCTTGCCGCCACCTAAAAAAAACGCGTTGGTGCGGCCCAAGTGCAGCGTTCCACCGAGCGAAGGCTGGAAGCGCACTCCGTAACTCTTCATCCAGGCGTTGGCGTGCGGCGACTCGCGAATCACCAGGCGCGCCAGCGATTCCGTAGTCTCGCCGCCAGTCACCCGCAGCAAGTCAGCGAAGTATTCGTCTTCGCGATACGCTTCCGTCAGCACGTCCGTGGGAGCATCGTGCATGCAGCGCATATTGCGCGTGTGGCGGCTGTTGCCTCCGCGGTATTCGGGCGGCGCGCATTCGAGAACCGTCACCGATGCGCCCGCCTCCCGTGCCGTCAGTGCCGCGCACAAAGCGGCGTTGCCGCCGCCCACCACGATGATGTCCGCTGCGATCCGCTCTCCCACTCTTTGCAATCGTACCGCGAGCGCTCTTTAAGAGATAGAATGTGGCGATGTCGACCAAACCAATTCTCTTCTTCCTGGCGGCGACGCTCGCGTTCGCGCAGTTGCCACCCGCCGCCGATTGGGCCGCGCACGCGCAGAACGAATATCAGGTGTTTCCCAACATCACCTACCTGACGGCGTCCGGCTATGAATCCAAGCTGGACGTCTACCAGCGCCGCGACATGGCCATCGCATCCGACGCTGATCTTCTTTCACGGCGGCGGCTGGATACGCGGCACTAAAGAAGCGTCCGCGATGTCCATCCTGCCGTGGCTCGAGATGGGATGGAACGTGGTGAATGTCGAGTACCGGATGGCGCGCGTCGCACTCGCGCCCGCCGCGGTCGAAGACGGCCTCTGTGCTCTGCGCTTTGCCGTCGCGCAAGCCAAGACTTACGGCATCGACACTAGCCGCATCGTTGTCAGCGGCGAATCGGCGGGCGGACATCTGGCGCTCACTACCGGCATGATTCCCGATTCCGCCGGCTTCACCAACGTATGCGCCGGCGGCGGCTTTACCACGTCTGAGAGCGGAGTCCCGAAAGTCGCGGCCATCATCAATTGGTACGGCATCACCGATGTTGCCGATCTGCTGGCCGGGTCCAACTCCAAAGCCTACGCGGTGCAGTGGCTAGGCAGCTTGCCGAATCGCGAAGAGGTGGCGCGCAGCGTTTCGCCCATGACTTACGTGCGATCCGGACTGCCGCCGATTCTCAGCATTCAGGGCGACGCCGATCCCATCGTGCCCTACTCGCAAAACGTGCGCCTGCGCGACGCCCTCACGAAAGCCGGCGCGACGCGTCGAACTGCTGACCATCCCCGGCGGCGGACACGGCAATTTCAAGCCCGACGAGCGCACCAAGATCTATCTGAAGATTCGTGAGTTCCTGACCAAGAACGGACTGGGTGGGGTCTAAGCGAACACGATGGCCGCGCCAATGATGGTGCGGTCGGCTACATCCTGGAAAGCCTGCTTGGCCTGATCCAGCGTGTAAGTGTTGCTGGCGATCGCCTTGGCGTTGAACGAGCCCTTTTCGATCAGCTTCACGTAACGCGGCAGATCGCGCATCATATGCAGACCGCCCTGCTGCCCCGCGTGGAAAGTTTTGCCGGAGATGCAGAAGAACGCGGCCGGGAAGCCCACTTCGCCCTTCTGCCCGATGCCGTGAGTGACGATGTGCCCGCCCATGCGCACCATTTCCCAACACTGGCGAATCGGAAGAATACCCGTCGGGTCCGGCCCAACTTCGACCTTAGGTTTGAATTGATCGCCGCCCACGGCTTCGATGACGAAGTCGGGTCCAATGCCGCCGCGTTGCCGTTGCGCCGCCGGCGAATTTGCGCAGCGTGCGGGGCTTGCACAAGTCGCGAATCTTCGCCACCAAGTTGGCGCCTTCAGCATTTGGATCGAGCGCGATAGTCGCGCCCACCTTCAACGCCACCTCGCGCCGCGCCTTGATCGGCTCGACGGCGATGATCTGTGCCGCTCCCTTGATGCGCGCGCCCTGAATCGCCGACAACCCCACCGGACCCGCGCCCATCACCACCACATCCCACCCCGGTTCCACCGCCACCAGGTTATGGACCGCAGCCAGCCCCGTTCCTCCCGCGTCCGCCAGCAACGCCAGCTCCGCCGCCGGAAGATCCGTGAACACAGGACAGCAATATTCTTCCGCCACCACCATCTGCTCGCTCACGCCGCCGAGCCCCGACATCGGCTGCACCTTGGTGCCATCCGACATTTCCGCCACCGCATGCAGATCCACCTCAGCCAGGAACGCACACCAATCAGGACGCCCTTGCAGGCACTGGTAGCACTGCCCGCACTCCGGCGTGCCGGCGACAATGACGCGGTCACCCGGCTGCACGCGCTTCACCTGCGCCCCCACTTCTTCCACCACGCCCATCCCGGAATGATTCAGAATCACCGGCTGCGGATAGTTGTTGGTGTTCAGCGCAAACGGCGTCAGCGAGTAGCATGCGATCGACGCCTGTGTGCGAATCAGAACATCGCGCGGCTGAATCGGCAGCAGCTTCAGTTCTTCGATGGAAACACCGTTGCGATAGCGCACCATCGCCCGAAACTTGCGGCCCGACGATGTTGGTAGCGCGCGGTCCGGGTTGCTGCGCTTGTGCGAAGGCCGCTCCGGAAGCGGCGACAGCAGCGCCTTTTTTAAGGATGTTCCGGCGGGAAACTCTGGTGCTCACGTAAACGTAATCATAGCAGTGACGGTAGTGCGATCCGCCACCGCCTGATACGCGTCCATGGTCTTTTCGAGCGGATACGTAGACGTGATCAGTGACTTCGCGTCGTACAACCCCTTCTCGATCAGCTTCACGTAACGCGGCAAGTCGCGCATCATGTTCACGCCGCCGTATTGGCTGGAATGATGCGTCTTGCTGCCATTGGTCCACTGGTTCACCGGGAACGCAATCGTCGCCTGCGGTGGAAAACCGACGCCTGTCGTGCACATGTGGCCGCCAGTCGGGCACACTTGCCACACCTGCTCCAGCGGCAGGATGCCAGTGGGATCGGGACCCGCTTCGAGCTTCGGCTTGGCGCGGTCGTAGCCCACGGCTTCGACCACCAAATCCGGACCGATGTTCGCGCCGATGCGCGCGGCATTCAGATTCCAGTCGCGTCCGCCCGCGAACTTGCGGTCAGTCGGGCCCTTACACATATCCTTGATCTTCCACACCAGGTCTTTGCCTTCGGCGTTCGGATCGAGCGCCGCCGTCGCGCCCACCTTCAGTCCCAACTCGCGGCGCACACGAATCGGCTCGACTAAAATGATCTGCGAAGCGCCCATGATGCGCGCGCCCTGCACGGCGCTGAGCCCCACGGGGCCGCCGCCGAAGACCACCACGTCGGAGCCGGGCTCGACCGGCGACAACGTCATGGTGGTGCCCAGCCCGCAGCCGCCCACGCAATGCAGCATGGCGAGGTCGATCGACCGCGCGCTGGTGAACACCGGCACTACCGACTCTTCATACGGCACCATGTATTCCGCTAGCCCGCCAATGTTGCCAGCCTGATAGATCTTCGTGCCGTCGGCGGTTTCCGCGATGGCAACGTTGCGCACGCCCGCGACGAACTGGCAGCGGTCGGCGCGGCCGCGCAGGCAGTGATAGCAAACGCCGCACTGCGGAGTCACAGCGACGATGACGCGATCGCCCACTTGCACGCGTTTGACCTCCGGCCCAATCGCTTCCACGATGCCTACGCCGCCATGCCCCTGGATCACCGGTTGCTTCGGGTCATTCAAAATCACCGGCGCTTGCGGACCATTGGGGTCCGGCGGATCCTGTGTACCCATCACGCGCGCCGACATGGTGTAGCAGCACTGCGTCACTTCCGTGCGTACCAGCACTTGCCGTCCGCCGATCGGAAGCAGCCTCAATTCCTGGATGGAAGTAGTGTTGGCCCCGAATCCGCGCGATACGAGCGCCTTAAACTTACGGCCGTTTTGCTGCGCCCTGCCCGATTGCGCAGCGAAAGCCGCTCCCGCTGCTGCCGCGGCGCTCTTCTTAAACATGTTTCTGCGCGAGACTGAGGACGCCATGTGGCACAGCATACACCCGGCGTGGCCCGCGCGCGAGGTGTATACTTTCTCACGATGCGGATCAAGGCAACTCTAGCGTTAGCGGCCCTCGCGGCCCCGGCAATCTACTGCCAGACCGACTGGCCTGCGTATGGGCACGATCAAACCGGCCAGCGCTACTCCCCGCTCGCGCAAATCAGCACCAAGAATGTAGCCAAGCTGAAACTCGCGTGGCAATATGCCGTCGACCCCGCCGGGAACGATCTCAACTCAGCCAATCGTGCGCTCGCCGGCACCGAGGCCGTTCCGATTATGGCTGGCGGTCTTCTCTACACGCCCACAGCAAAACACACTGTGGTCGCGCTCGAACCTGAAACCGGCAAGGAAGTCTGGAAATTCGAACTGGGCCGAGTCGGCGCGCCGCTGCGCGGTGTGACCTATTGGCAGGGCGATAAGGATATTCCGGCAGAGATCCTGCTCGGCACCAGCGACGGCCGCCTGATCGCCCTCAACGCGAAAACGGGAAAGCCCGTGCCGGGATTCGGCGACGAAGGCACCGTCAACCTGCGCATCGGCGTCGCAGAAAAGTTTCCCGATGCCCCGTATCACATGAGCTCGCCGGGCGCGATTTATCGCGGCCTGATCATCACCGGAGCGCAAGGCCAGGAAGACAATCCAGACGGGCCTGCGATGGATGTGCGCGCCTGGGATCTGCGCACCGGCAAACTGGTTTGGACCTTCCACACCCTCCCGCATCCCGGCGAACCCGGCTACGAAACCTGGCCCAAAGACAACTGGATCACTGGCGGCTCACCCGCCCACTGGGGCGCCGCCACCATCGACGCGCAGCGCGGCCTGATCTTCCTGCCCGTCGGCCAGCCCGCCGCGCAATACTATGGAGGCGCGCGCGAGGGCCAGAATTTGTATTCGTCCTCCATCGTCGCGCTGGATGCCGCCACCGGCAAAGTGCGCTGGTATTTCCAGCTGACACATCACGACGTGTGGGACTACGACGCCGAAGCCCCGCCTGCGCTAATCGACGTCACGCGCGACGGGAAGAAGATCCCGGCCGTAGTAGCGATCTCCAAACCGGGTCTGATGTTTTTTTTAGACCGCGAAACCGGCAAGTCCATCTATCCCATGGAAGAGCGCCCCGTGCCGCAAAGCGACATCCCCGGCGAGCATAGTTGGCCCACGCAGCCGTTTCCCATGAAGCCTCCGCCGCTGGCGCGCCAAGGCATGAAGCCCGAGGAAATTTTCACCGGCGAACCGGAGCACGAAAAATTCTGCCGCGAGCTCGCCGATAAGATCGGCGGCATCCATAGCTACGGTTCTTACACGCCCTACAGCAGCAAAGAATATCGCGTCATCTTCCCGGGTCAGCAGGGCGGCCCTAACTATGGCGGCGTGTCCGTCGATCCCCGCTTGGGTTACGTATTCGTGAACTCGCGCGACGTCGCCGGCATGGGCCGCATGGACAAAATGCCCGACACCGATAAAGTGGCCTACCGCCGTTCGAGCCCCCTCGGCCCCGGTTCCGTCAACGCGCGCTTCTGGGACCCGAATAAACAAATGCCCTGCCAGCAGCCCCCCTGGGCCCAGCTCATGGCCGTCAACGCCAACACCGGAGATATCGCCTGGCGCGTCCCGCTCGGCATCAGCGAGGAAATGGAAGCCAAAGGAATCCACAACACCGGTGCCTTCGGCCAAGGCGGCCCAACCTCAACGGCCGGAGGCTTAGTCTTCATCGCCGGCACCATCGACAAACATTTCCGCGCCTTCGATTCGCACACCGGCAAAGTGCTGTGGGAGCAGAAACTCGATTCTGAAGGCCACACCAGTCCCATGACTTATCTGGGCCGCAACGGCAAGCAATATGTTGTGATTGTGAGTTCCGGCGTCAACGCCTTCGCGCTCGAGTAGTTTGGAGCATAGAATTATAGGAGTCTTATGGCAGACACAACTTCTTCCCCGGTGGCCTCCGTGCGGCGCCCGCTTTATCGCGAACTGTATTTCCAGGTTCTTGTTGCCATCACGCTCGGCGTGGCGCTGGGCTACTTCGATCCTCCGCTTGCGGAAAAGATGAAACCACTGGGCGACGGCTTCATCAAGCTGATCCGCATGATGATCGGGCCCATCATCTTTTGCACGGTGGTCACCGGAATCGCCGGCATGGGCGACATGAAGAAGGTCGGCCGCGTCGGCATCAAAGCTCTGCTTTACTTCGAAGTGGTCACCACCGCCGCCCTGATTATCGGACTGGTGATCGTCACCATCGTCCAGCCCGGCGCGGGCATCAACGCCGATCCCAACACGCTCGACGCCAAATCGGTAGCGCAATACACCACCTCCAGCGAACATTTAACCACTGTCGATTTTTTCCTGAACATCATCCCGGATCAAATGGCGAACGCTTTCGCCCGCGGCGAGGTTTTGCAAATCCTGCTGGTTGCCATCATGTTCGGCCTGGGGCTCGCCACTTATGAAAAAGGCAAGCCCGTGCTCGACGCGTTCCACTACATCAGCCACATTTTGTTTAAGATGCTGGGCTTCATCATGTATGTCGCTCCACTGGGAGCGTTCGGCGCGATGGCATTCACTATCGGCAAGTTCGGAATCAAGACGCTCCAACAATTGGCGAGCCTGATGGTGTGCTTCTACGCGACCGCGGTCCTGTTCGTATTCATCGTGCTGGGCTCCATCGCGCGAGTTTACGGGTTCCGTATTTATAAATTGCTGAAGTATCTCAAGGAAGAACTGCTGATCGTACTCGGCACTTCCACCTCCGAAGCCGCTCTGCCCTCGCTGATGGTGAAGCTGGAAAAACTCGGCTGCGCGAAATCGGTCGTGGGGTTAGTTGTGCCCTCCGGCTATTCGTTCAATCTGGACGGCACGTCCATCTACCTAACCATCGCCGCGCTGTTTATCGCGCAGGCCACAAATACGCACCTTACAGCCGCGCAGGAAATCCAATTGCTGCTGGTGCTGATGCTGACCTCGAAGGGCGCAGCGGCCGTGGCCGGCGGCGGTTTCATCACGCTTGCCGCTACGCTCGCTTCCCTGCATACCGTGCCGGTAGCCGGAATCACGCTGCTACTGGGCGTCGACCGCTTCATGTCGCAAATGCGCGGTCTCACCAACCTCACCGGGAACGCCGTTGCCACGATTGTAGTCGCGAAATGGGAAGGCGAATTCGACAGTAGTAAGGCCCTGCTCGTCCAACCCGGCGGCGCAGTAGAGGTGCCCGAACTCATCGCCAACGAGGAGTAGCCCCCCGCGTCGGCCCTACGCGTGCTCCTTCAAGCCGGCATGAAGTGCGAAGAAAGAGCACGATTATTGAGCGTGTACAATCAGGCGACGCTCGCCATTTCGACTACCGTCGAGGATCTGCTCCATGGCGTGGGAGCCGGCTCCAGGGTAATGTACGACATAAGAAGGCACGCCGCCGAAAAAGCCCGCATCGGATTCGAATTGGCCGGTCTCGCCTATGAATCGCATGTGGATCAGCACCACTGCGAAGCACCGGTCAAATATGCGCACCCGGTAATTTACACCACTGCGTTTCCGCGCGTCTAAGCGGAAAAAAAGTAAGGTGACTCGGGCACTTACCCGATGGCCTGAGCCCTGTTCAAGCCGTATTCTGAAGCTCTCGGAGGACGTACCGTGAAATATATTTTCCCCTTGGCCGCGTTGCTTGGGTTCGCCAGCCTGGCCGCCGCGCAAGCGCCTACCATCGGTAATTGCACGGTCTTGCCCGCCGATAATATCTGGAACACGCGTATCGATCAGCTGCCGGTGCACCCGAGTTCTTCCACCTGGGTGAACACCATCGGCGCCTCCTCGCCAGTCCATCCAGATTTCGGTTCCGGTTTATACAACGGCGCGCCCATCGGCATTCCCTACGTGACGGTTCCCGGTACGCAGACGCTCTACCCCGCCACCTTCACCTATCAAGATGAGAGCGACACCGGCCCCTACGCCATCCCTCTGAACGCTCCCATCGAAGGCGGCAGTTCCAGCACCGGCGACCGCCACGCGACTTCCATCGATCTCGGCCACTGCATCCTCTACGAAATCTACAACGCCTTCCCGCAGACTGCCAGTTGGAAAGGCGACTCCGGCGCCATCTACAGCCTGCTGTCAAACGCCCTGCGCCCCGCCACCTGGACTTCAGCCGACGCCGCCGGCCTGCCCATTTTCCCCGGCCTGCTGCGCTACGACGAAGTCGCCTCCGGTGCAATTCATCATGCCATCCGCTTCACCGTCCCGCACACGCAGAAGGCTTACGTGTGGCCCGCACGGCACTATGCGTCCTCGCTCACCGGCACTCAATATCCGCCGATGGGCGCGCGCTTCCGGCTAAAGGCAAGTTTTGATATCTCAGGCTTCTCGCCCGCCAATCAGGTGATTCTGACGGCGCTCAAGCAATACGGCATGATGCTCGCCGATAACGGTTCCGCGTGGTACCTCTCCGGCGCGCCCAACGACGCTTGGAACAATGACGATCTCCACAAACTCACGACCATCCTGGGCTCGAATTTCGAAGCCGTCGATGCCACCGTGTTGATGGTCAATCCAAACACTGGACAAGCCGCGCAAACCGGCGTCTCGGTGACGGTGAGCCCCACCAGCGCCAGCGTTCAGGTCAACGCCCAACAACAATTCACCGCCACCGTGCACGGCAACTCGCTTCAAACCGTCACCTGGGATGTGAACGGCACCGTCGGCGGCAACAGCGCCGTCGGCTTCATCGATTCGATCAGCGGACTCTACACCGCCCCGCCCTCGCCGGTAAACGTGACCGTCCACGCCAGCAGCAGCGTGGTGTCGCCGCCGGCGCTTGGCAGCGCTTCCGTGACAGTGGTTAACGCGCCGCCGCCACCGCCTCCTCCAGCCGCAGTCAGCGTGAGCATTTCGCCCACTAGCGCCAGCGTGCGCCTCAAAGGCACCAGACAGTTCACCGCGACCGTGACGAATACCACCAACACGGCCGTGACCTGGTACGTCAACAACCTCCTCGGCGGCAATTCCACGCTGGGCACCATAAGTACCAGCGGGCTCTACAAGGCGCCGAACACCGCGCCACTACCGTTAAAAATCACCGTTAAGGCGACGAGTCAGGCAGATCCCAGTAAATCCGCGAACGCGGCGGTCACCATCACGCGCCGGTAACGCCCATCGAAACAGCAGTTTTCGCCAGGCGCAGTCATGGGCCAAACGGGCCTTGACCCCACTGGAATGTCACAATATACTCCTTAAGCGGCTACTATTGTGCTTGCTAGCATTGGGTGGAATGATAAAAACGTGATGAGATTAGGAATCTTCAATTCCCGCCTTGCCGGCGTCGCAATTCTGGCGCTGGCGGCCGGCTTCCAACTGGCGGCGAACCCGCAGCAGTCCGCTACACCTTCGAGTTCGGCCGCCCCCGTGCAGCCGGGCGCTTTGATCGACAAGTATTGCGTGAGCTGCCACAGCGAACGCCTCAAAACCGGCGGTCTGGTGCTCGAAAAACTGGATCTGACGAAAGTTGCCGACCACGCCGAAGTGCTCGAAAAAGTGGTGTTGAAACTACGTGGCGGCATGATGCCTCCACCCGGACTTCCGCGCCCGGACAACGCCACGCTTGACGCTCTCGCCACCCGTCTAGAAAAGGATTTAGACCAGGCGTATCTCGCCAAATCGAATCCCGGCCACGTGGGCTTGCATCGTCTGAATCGCGCGGAATACGGAAATGCCGTGCGCGATCTGCTGGGCATCGATATGGACGTGTCGGACCTGCTGCCGGCTGACGATTCGAACTACGGGTTCGACAATATCGCCGACGCACTCACAGTTTCGCCGGTGCTGCTCGAGCGTTACCTCTCGGCCAGTTGGAAGATCAGCGGACTTGCAGTCGGCGATCCCAAGATCACTCCCACCACGCAGACTTTCCGCGTCCGCGCCGACGCCTCGCAGGATAAACACGTCGAAGGCCTGCCCATCGGCACGCGTGGCGGCCTTTTGGTCAAATACAATTTCCCGCTCGATGCCGAATATCTCTTCAAAGTCCGCTTCTGGGCGAATACGGTCAACACCGTGCGCGGCTTGGAGTTCCCGAGCCAAGTGGAAATCACGCTCGACGGCGCCAGAATCAAGTTAGTCACCATCGGCGGCCAGGACGACGCGAATCTGGGCAACGTGAATCCCACCGCATCGGCTGAACAGCTTTCGAAACGCGTCGAATTGCAGGTGCCGATCAAAGCCGGCCCGCACACCGTGGCCATTGCGTTCTTACAGAAGACCAGCGGGCCGTCCGTCGATATCCTGCAGCCCTTCGGCCGCGAAAAACTGGATCCCGTGA
Organism: Bryobacterales bacterium; assembly: GCA_963760575.1. Classification (GTDB taxonomy): domain Bacteria; phylum Acidobacteriota; class Terriglobia; order Bryobacterales; family Bryobacteraceae; genus Palsa-187. Next base: position 5,756 of record CAVXEM010000015.1, on the reverse strand, counting down.
ACACCGCGGGTATCCCTGAAATCGATTTCATGTCGATTTCCGGACCGTTTAATCCGACTGGCCCGGGCGACACGCCCAGCCGCCGCTTGGTGTTCTCCTGTCGCCCCACCGGCAACGCCGACGCCGTACCCTGCGCCAAAAAGATTCTCACGACGCTGGCCCGCCGCGCTTATCGCCGGCCGGTGACGGAATCCGAAACCGAACGCCTGCTGACCTACTATCAGCGCGGCCACAACAATGGCGGCACGTTTGACTCCGGCATCGAAACCGCGCTCGCCTTCATGCTGGTGAATCCGCAATTTCTGTTCCGCTCGGAAACCGACCCCGCCAACGCAGCGCCCGGCTCCATCCATCGCATCACCGATCTGGAACTGGCCTCGCGCCTCTCGTTCTTCTTGTGGAGCAGCATTCCCGACGAGCAGCTGCTCACGCTAGCCACGCAAGGCAAGCTGAAAGACCCGGCCGTCCTGGAACAGCAGGTCAAGCGTATGCTGTCCGATAAACGCTCCGATTCACTGATCAGCAATTTCCTGGGCCAGTGGCTTTACTTGCGGAACCTGAAGGGCATCAGCCCGGACCCGCAGATCTTCCCCGATTTTGACGACAACCTGCGCCAGGCATTCCAGCGCGAAACCGAAATGTTCGTCGGCAGCGTCATGCGCGAAGACAAGAGCGTGACTGATTTAGTCAACGCCGACTACACCTTCGTGAATGAACGCCTCGCGAAGCACTACGGAATTCCGAACGTCTACGGCAACCAGTTCCGCAAAGTGAGCATCCCCGATCCCGCGCGCCGCGGCCTACTGGGACAAGGCAGCGTGCTGACGGTTTCTTCCTACGCGAACCGCACCTCTCCGGTGTTGCGCGGCAAGTGGATCTTGACCAATATTCTGGGCACGCCGCCGCCGCCTCCGCCGCCCAATGTTCCGCCCCTGAAGGAGGTAGCCTCGGGAACCATGCGCCAACGCATGGAGCAGCATCGCGCCAACGCCGCCTGCGCCGCCTGCCATAAGGTGATGGACCCCATCGGCTTCTCGCTAGAAAATTTCGACGCTATCGGAGCCTGGCGCACCACCGACGGCGGCGCCACCATCGACGCCAGTTCGCAGCTCGCGGACGGCACCAAGATCAATGGCCCCTCGGCCATGCTTGAAGTGCTCACCGCGCGCCCCGAACAGTTCGTCCGCACCATGACCCAAATGCTGATGACTTATGGTTTGGGCCGCGGAACCGAATATTATGATATGCCAGTGATACGCGGTATCGCGCACGATTCCGCCAAGCAGAATTACCGTTTTTCAGCGCTGGTTCTGGGGGTCGTCAAGAGCCCTCCGTTCCAGATGACGGTGACGCGTTCGGTGGATGCCGAAGCGATCCCGCCGGCCGGGGCAGCCGGAGCCACCACCGTGGCCGCCGCCCCCCGTGCGCTCGACAAGTAAAAGGTGTATAAATAGAAGCAATTAGGAGGCTGTCCGTCCATGTTCCTCACGAAAAAACATCTGCAGCGCCGCACGTTCCTGCGTGGTATTGGAGCCACCGTTGCACTGCCCTTGCTGGACTCCATGATTCCTGCGGGTACGGCGCTCGCCCAGACAGCCGCCAAGCCGACCTTCCGCGCCGGTTTCATCTACATTCCCATGGGCGCGCAGATGCCCCAGTGGACGCCCATCGGCGACAAGCCGGGCTTCAAGTACTCCCGCATTATGAAGCCGATCGAGCCGCTGCGCAGCTACATTAACGTCGTCACCGGCACCTCGCTGATCGCCGAGAACGGCCACGCCTTGAGCAACGCCATGTGGCTGAACGGCACCAAGCCCGCGCACGGCACCGAAATCCGCGGCGGCACCACCATCGATCAGATGATCGCCGAAAAGATCGGCCAGGACACCACCTACCCGTCGCTAGAAATCGCCACCGAGGATCACTCCTCTGAGCTCGGCAGCTGCGGCGGAGACTACGCCTGCGCCTACATGAACACCATTTCCTGGCGCACGCCCACCACGCCGAATCCCATGGAGTTGAACCCGCGCGTGCTCTTCGAACGCATGTTTGGCGGCGACGGCGCGACCGCGGAACAGCGCGTCGCCCGCCTGCGCGACAACCTCAGCATTCTCGACGGCGTGACGGCCAGCGTGAAAGACCTGTCCAAGGGCATGGACTCGAAAGACAAGGCCCGCGTCAACGATTACCTCGAAAACGTGCGCGAAATCGAACGCCGCATCGCCAAGGCCGAGAAGCAGAACAGCGAATCGACCGGCTACGGCGCGCCGGAAGCCCCGGTGGGCATTCCCGATTCTTTCGCCGATCACGCCAATCTGTTGTTCGACCTGTGGGCCATCGCCTTCCAGGGCAACATCACCCGCGTGGTCAGCTTCATGCTGGCGCGCGAGCTGAGCACCCGCACCTATCCGCAAATCGGCGTGCCCGACGGCCACCATCCCGTGTCGCATCACCAGAACGATCCGCAGCGCATGGAGATGCAGGCCAAGATCAACACCTATCACATGGAGATGTTCGCCAACTTCCTCAACAAGCTGAAGAACACGCCCGACGGCGACGGCAACATGCTGGACCATTCCATGATTCTCTACGGCAGCGGCATGAGCAACAGCAACGTGCACGCTCACGATCAGTTGCCGATCCTGATCGCGGGCGGCGCCGCCGGCAAGCTCAAGGGCGACCGTCACATCAAGGTGAAGAACGACACTCCGCTGTCGAACTTGCTGATCAGCATGCTCGACAAGGCCGGTGTGCGGACCGATCACTTTGGCGACAGCTCGGGCCGTATCGAAATCTAAGCTTCATCAGCCAGGAGAAAAACGACATGCGTACGCTGTGGGCAATGCTCGCCGTATCCGCCGTGAGTGTATTCGCGGCTCCCGACCTCCGTGTGCTCGAGGCCGCCAAGAATCAGGACAGCGCCGCGCTGCACTCGCTGGTCAAGCAAAAGCTGGACGTCAACGCCGCCGACGTCGACGGCATGACCGCCCTGATCTGGGCCGCGCACAATAACGATCTGGATGCCGTGAAGGCGCTGCTCGCCGCCGGCGCCAACGCCAAGGCCGCCAACCGCTACGAAGTGACGGCGCTCTCTGAAGCCGCCAACTCCGGCAACGGCGCCATGATTGAAGCGCTAGTGAAGGCCGGCGCCGACGTGAACGCTCCCTTCGGTGAAGGCGAGACCCCGTTGATGACCGCTTCCCGCACCGGTAGCGTCGAAGGCGTGAAGGCCCTGCTCGCCGCCGGCGCGAAAGTGAACGCCACGGATTCCTATCGCGGCCAGACTGCCTTGATGTGGGCGGTAGCCGAGAATCACCCCGAAGTCGCCAAGCTGCTAGTCGACGCCAAAGCCGACGTCAACATCCGCTCGACGCTGTTCGACTTCGCTTTCCGTAAAGTAGCCGCCGGCGGAACCCAAGCCGTCTACTCGCGCGGCGGCCTGACAGCCCTGATGCTGGCCGCGCGCCAAGGCTCCACTGAGTGCGCCAAGATTCTCCTCGACGCCGGCGCCAACATCAACGAGGCCGAGCAGGATTACGGCTTCACTCCGCTGCTCGAAGCGATTTTCAACGACCACTACGATCTGGCCGCCTACTTAGTCGACCGCAAAGCCAGCCTCAAGGAAGGCGCGCTCTACCTGGCCGTCGAAATGCGCAATCTGGATTACCAAGGCAACCGCCCGCGCAAAGCCGTCAGCGACAAGCTCGACGAACTCGGCTTTATCAACTATCTGCTCGCCCACGGCGCCGACCCCAACGGGCCCATGATGGTGAAAATCCCCCCCCGCGCCTCGCAGAACGCGACCATCGCGCCCAACGGCAACACCCCGTTCCTGCGCGCCGCGCGCTCGGCCGATCTCGAAACCATGCGCCTCTTGATCGACCATAAAGCCGATCCCAACAAGGCGTCCGAGAACCACACCACGCCCATCATCGCGGCCGCCACCGGAATGGGAGTCCGTTTCCAAGGCGGTGACGAGAAGCCCGAACCGGAGTTCCTCGAAGCCCTGAAATTGCTGGTCGACCACGGCGCGAACGTGAACGCCGCCAATGACCGCGGCGACACCGCCATGCACGGCGCAGCCGCCCGCGGCGCCGATACGCTGGTGCAGTATCTAGCCGACCACGGCGCGAAACTCGACGTAAAGAACAAGCAGAACCGCACCCCCTGGGACGTCGCCATGGGCGTCGGCGGCGTAGCCAACACCGGCGGCTCCGCCCATCAATCGACCGGCGATCTGATCAAGCGCCTGATGAAGGGCCCCTCGGCCATGGCCACCACGCCAGTTCAGTAAGAAAGATTAGAATTACCAAACGGCATCCAGGCCTTCGAGCTTGGATGCCGTTTTGTTTTCGATTCTCGCCTAGCCGATTACTCAGGTACCCAAGTGAAGGAAAACACTCTATTCGGTTTGGAATAGGTACAAGTTTTTCGATCAAATTTCGCACCTGCAGGAGCGGTCACGAAATAACCCTCTAACAGGCTGCTGAAAAGTGGCCTTGGAATTTCGCGGAGACCATTTTTGAAGGCTCACGAGCAGGGTTGGCGCAAGGAGGGAAGTGTCCGCGGGTGCATTCGAGGCCCCGCAGCGGTCGTGAATCCGCTGCCGCGGGTGATTTAGGCGGGCTGCGCCATGAGATTGCGCATTCGAACCAGGTTGTAGGCGGCCGCCGCGAAGGTGAACATCCATCCGACTTTGTCCGGTCCCCGGAAGTGCGTCTTGCGTTGCAAGGCGATGGTCTTCATCCAGCCAAAGACCTCCTCGACCCGTTTTCGTTTTCGCTGGCTGATCGCATACCCAGGCTGGCCGGTGGTCCGCGCATCGATCGCACTGCGCCGGTTGGTGTCGTTCTGCGCCACATGCGGTGTGACCCGGAACTCTTTCATCTGCTCCACGAAATCCGCCGTGTCGTAAGCTCGATCCGCGCCCAGCGTCACGCGCTTACTCCCGCCGGGAATTTCTTCCGCCATCTCGATTGCCGCAGCGCGCTCGGCCGTGCCCGTGGCCAGCGTCACGCGCGTGTTCACCACCAGTCCGTTGCGATTCTCTGTAAGGATATGTCCCAGATACGCCAATTTTGCTTCCGCGCCTTTGGCCTTCTTGTACAGACGCGCCAGCGGATCGGTCTTGGATTGATGGGTGTCGTTGGAACGCTTCTGCTTGCGGTAATCGATGGCCGGATTGCTGCCTGGGTCCGGCGGAGGCGGCGGCTTCAAGATGTCGTCATCATCTTTGAGCTGGAAACTCTTCTGCCCCGCCCAAGCTTCGATCAGCGTCCCGTCCACCGTGAAGTGCTCGTCCGATAACAACTGCTTGCGCCGCGCTTGCCGCAGCACCACGCGGAAGAACTCCTCGGCGATCTCGCCTTCCAGCAGCCGGTCCCGGTTCTTGGTGAACACCGTCGGATGCCACACTTCTTCGTTCATCGACAACCCAACAAACCACCGGTACAGCAGGTTGTACTCCATCTGCTCCATCAGCATCCGCTCGCTGCGAATCGAATACAGCATCTGCAACAGCAAGGCACGCAACAACCGCTCCGGCGGAATCGACTTCCTACCGTCTTCCGGATAAATCTCCTCGAAGCGCCCGTCCATGGCCCTCAATGCTTCATCCACCATCGCCCGGATCGGGCGCAGCGGATGATCTTGCGGCACCCGCTCCTCCAACGTTCCGTACCCGAATAGCTCGTGCTGCTGCTGGTCTTCTCCGCGCATATACAAAACACGATTCTATTCGCCTTTGGGATACTTCC
>CAVXEM010000014.1:0-8498 GCA_963760575.1 Bryobacterales bacterium | reverse complement strand
TGGATCAGATATGCAGAGAACAAGAAGCGAGCAGACAGCAGCCTCCTTGCGGAACAGAAGGATGGTGACAAGCGCGGCAACCACGTAGAAGATGCTGCCCGTGGGCTTTTTCCGTTCCTTCTCTTTGAGATACTTCCCGGCCATCCCAACCTTGAGACGACCCGTGATCCGCAGGAACTCTACCACCGATAACACGCAGAAAAGGAGTATGGTGAGACCAAGGGCAGCAGCCCTGCTAACGAGAAGGTAGGCCAAGGGTATCACTATGCCCGAAAAATGGAAGAGATTTCTCCAGATTGATTGGCCGGTCATACTGACTGCAGATCTAAAAAGTGCAGGAAGAAGACTTCCTTGATCTTGCTCTGTACGGTCTGAAGATCAGTTGCCTCGGTCACGGTCACGGTGGTCGGTGCGTGAGTACGCGGATCGTGGAGGGTTAACAGCAACAGATTACCCGTCTTGACTATCATCTCCGCAAAGGTCGCGTTCTTATAACCGAGATTTTTTTTTTATTGTGACCTGATAGATTACGTATTGCTAGTAACCTCCGGCGCCGAAGAACACAAGATGGGTTTACACGGCAGCTCCACCACGGCCTTGTATTTAGACAACGTCGCCGTGCCCGTAGAAAATGTTCTAGGAGAAGTAGGCCGCGGCCATATCATCGCCTTCAACGTCCTCAACATCGGACGCCTGAAAATCGGCCCCTACGCCGCCGGCGCATCGAAAGAAGTCCTAGCCCTGAGCCTGGCCTACGCTAGCGAACGCAAAGCCTTCGGCACAACCATCTCCGAATTCGGCGCCATCCAGCACAAACTAGCCGAAATGGCCGTGCGCATTTTCGCAGTCGAGTCCATGTACTGGCGCGTAGTCGGCCAGATTCAACAAGCCAACGCCATCAAGGACCTGGCCCTCGAATGTTCCGTAGTGAAAGTGTACGCGTCCGAAGCCGTCGGCTACGTCGTCGATGAAGGAGTCCAAATCCACGGCGGCTACGGCTATCACCAGGATTACGCCGTCGAACGCTTCTACCGCGACGCCCGCATCTTCCGCATCTTCGAAGGCACCAACGAAATCAACCGCGTCCTGATCGCCCGCGCCCACCCCGACTTCGACAAGCAACAGGATGCAGAAATGGCGCTCGCCGACATCACGATCCAGACCTTCGCCCTCGAATCCGTCGAGTTGCGAGCGAAGAAACTAGGAGCCCACGCACAGGACATGTGCGCCCTAGTGCACCACCATGCCGAAGAGCGCATAGCATCCGCCACCCGTGAAGTCTACGCCGCCCGCGGATTGGAGCCGCCCGTCCGCCCCCCCGCCGCGCCCGTCGACACCATCGCCCTGCGCCGCAAAATCGCCCGCCGCCTGCTAGCGGCCGGCCGTTACGTAGTCTGATTCTTCAGTCCAAACAAGCGCACAGCGTTGTCTTTGAGAATCAGCGGCCGCACTTCGTCCTTGATCCCGATACTGTCGAAATCCTTCAGCCACCGGTCCGGCGTAATCACCGGAAAATCCGACCCAAACAACATCTTGTCCTTCAGCAGCGTGTTCGCATACTGAATCAGCAGCGGCGAAAAATATTTCGGAGACCATCCCGACAGATCGATATAAACCTGCGGCTTATGCAGACACACCGAAATCGCCTCATCCTGCCAAGGAAACGACGGGTGCGCCAGGATCATCGGCATGTCCGGAAAATCCACCGCAATGTCATCGAGGTAAATCGGATTCCCATACTTCTGCCGCACCCCCCCGCCCCCACGCACCCGCGTCCCAATCCCGCTGTGCCCCGTGTGAAACAGAGCTGGCAGCCCGGACTCCGCGATCACCTCATACAGCGGATAAGCCATCCGGTCATTCGCAAAAAACTCCTGCAGCGGCGGATGAAATTTGAATCCGCAGATCACACCGTCAGCCACCAACCGCTTCGCCTCATTCACGCCCTCCTTGCCGCGATGCGGATTAATGCTGGCGAACGGAATCAGCACGTCAGGACTAGCCGCCGCAATCTCTGCGACCTTGTCATTACCCAAAAAGGCGCCCCCGACAACGACTCATCCACCGAAAAAATCACCGCCGCCATCTTGCGCTCGCGGTAATAGACGCCCAAAACTTCCGATCCCTTATCCGCCATATCCGCGCCGAAATATTTCGACGCCGATTGCCCGAACGTGCTCCCATCCTGCTTCTTCTCCACCGTCATCGCGTGGACGTGTACATCGACCGCCACCAAATCGGCAGCGTTAATACGCTTGGTTCTCTCTGCAATAGTCATAGTTTCCTAATCCGCGCGAATCACGCGCGGCGAATCTGAGTACAGCTCTTCCACCACGTCAGCCCGGTTCTCCAGAACCGCCCGCTGGCTGATCGACCCCTTATCCGTAAGCTCGTGCGCGTCAATCGAGGGCGGAGTGTCCAGCAAAATAATGGCAGCGACGCGCGTCGACAATCCCGTGCTCTTCGCAGCGAACGACTTCAGCAGTTCTCCGAACTTCGCGCGCAGCGCAGCCTGGTCGAGTTCGCGGCACGCGTTGACATCCCGGAACACCATCGCCGTCACGCACCCCCGGTCGCGCCCCGCAATCACCACTTCTTTCGCGTACGGCACAAAATGCGCCAGAAACGCGCTGCGCAGCGGCCCCGTGCTGACCCACGTCCCGGTATTCAGCTTGAAGTCCTCCGCCACGCGCCCGTCGAAAAGAAATCCGCGCGCCGGATTGCCTTCCTCGATATAGCGCAGCGCATCGCCCATCTTGTAAAACCCTTCCTCGTCGAAAGCCGCCGCCGTAAGCTCCGGCTGCCGCCAATATCCCGGCGTGATGCTAGGACCCTTAAAACGCGCCTCCAATTTTCCCAACACCGGCGCCAGCTTCAGCGTGACTCCCGGAGCCGGCAATCCAACCTCTCCCGCACGCGCCGCCTCCCGCCCCACCCACATCGCATAGGGAGCAGTCTCCGTCGATCCCAACCCCGTCAACATCAACAGCCGCTCGCCCACCACATCCAGCGCGATGTTTTCCAAATCTTCCCAAGTCTTCTGCGACAACCCCGCCGCCGCATAAAACATCACTTTCAAATGACTGAAATACTGTTTCGCGAATTCGCGATCCTTCCTCAAATACGGCACCAGCGCGTCAAACGCGACGGGCACGTCCAGGTGAATCGTAGGTTTGACCTCACGCAGATTGCGGATGGTCTCCTCGAACTGCCCCGGCACCGGCTTACCGTCGTTCAAATACAGTGTTCCGCCGTTGTATAGGATCAGCCCCATGTCCTTATTGCCAGCGAAAGTGTGATTCCACGGCAGCCATTCCAAAATCACCGGAGGCTCCTCCGCGATAAACGGCCAGCACGTGCGCACCATTTCCTGATTGCTGCACCACATACGATGCGTATTCATCACGCCCTTCGGCTTTCCCACCGATCCCGACGTGAACAAAATCTTGAACACAGTGTCGGGTGTAACGCGCGCATACGCTTCGTCGATCCCCGGACCCGCTTCGGTCTGCGAGCAACTCCGAAAACAGAGTCGCGCCCGGCAGCGGATCGCGCGTCACCACCAACTCCGCGTCCTTCGGCATCACGACATTCAATGCCTTCGCAAACTGCGTCCCGCTCGCGGCGAACACCAACCCCGGCGTCAGCAACCCGAAAATGTGCCGCAGCTTTGCATAATCCGTAACCAGCAGCGAATACGATGGCGACAGCGGCGAGAACGGAACCCCCGCGTACATCGCCCCCAGCGCCAGCATCGCGTGCTCCAGATCGTTGCCCGAGAGAATCGCGATAGGACGATCCGCGGAGAGCCCGCGATTCACCAGCGCTTGGCCGATGCGTCGCGCCATGTCGCGCGCTTCGCGGTAACTGATGCGTCGCCACTCGCCGCCGTCAACACGCTTGGCGATATAAGTCCGGTCAGGTGCGTGCTCCGCCCAGTAATCCAGCTTGTCCGTCATCCGCGCCGGGTACTCTCCCAGCGCCTGCGCTAACCGCACGTACACCACGCCACCCGCCCCGCGCTCCACCACCACCTCGCGCGACCCGAGCTTCACATCACGAAATGGCCGAGCCGCCGTCATGGCGCACCATCCAGACTCGCAAACGTCTTGCCCTCGGCAGCCAGCCGCTCCAGCAGCGGAGCCGGCGCCCACAACTCCCCGTGCTCCCGATGAAACTCCTTCACGCGCGCCGCGACTTTATCCAAGCCCACAGTGTCCGCATACCACATCGGCCCCCCGCGATACGCAGGGAATCCATACCCGGTCATATAAATAGTGTCGATATCGGAAGCCCGCGCCGCGCGCCCTTCTTCCAAAATCTTCGCGCCCTCGTTAATCATCGAGTACAAACACCGCTCAATAATCTCCTCCCGCGTAATCGCGCGCCGCGCGACGCCAATCTCCTTAGCAGTCTGCTCGATCAACGCCTCAATCTCCGGATCCGGAATCGGTTTGCGAGTCTCGTCATAGCGGTACCACCCCGCCCCCGTCTTCTGTCCCAGTCGCCCCATCGCCACCAAACGGTCGAGCATCACCGGCATCCGCGGCCCCGCCCCCTGCATTGCGCGAATATCCGCGAAACACCTCGCCCCCAAATCCAACCCGCCCATGTCATCGACAGCGAAGATGCCCATCGCCATGCCCCAATCCGTCAACGCGCCGTCCACCTGCGCCGGCGTAGCGCCCTCCTCTACCAGCAACTGCGCCTCACGCATGTAGGGAAACATCATGCGATTCCCCACGAACCCATACCCATTGCCCACCAAAACACCAACCTTGCGTAATGTTTTAGCGAGCGCCAACACCGTAGCCACCACCTCTGGGGCAGTGGCCTTCCCCTTCACGATCTCCAGCAGCCGCATCACATGCGCCGGACTAAAAAAATGCAGCCCGATCACCATCTGCGGACGCCCCGTAGCCCCCGCAATCTCATCGATATCGAGCGTAGAAGTATTGGTAGCCAGCACACACTCGTGCTTGGCAATCTTATCGATCTCCGCAAAGATCTGCTTCTTCAGATCCATGCTCTCAAACACCGCCTCGATGATGATGTCGGCGTCCCCAAACCCGTCGTACCCCAACTGCGGACGAATCATCGCAATGCGCTGCTCCATCACCTCCGGCGTAATGCGCCCGCGCTTCACCGAGCTCTCATAGTTCTTGCGAATCCCCGCCATCCCGCGATCGAGCGCCGCCTGACCAGAATCCTTGAGCCGCACAGGAATCCCCGCATTCGCCAGCGCCATCGAGATCCCGCCGCCCATCGTCCCCGCGCCGATAATAGCCGCCTGACGAATCGCATACACCGGAGTGTCTTTCGAAACCCCCGCAACCTTGCCCACCGCCCGCTCCGCAAAAAACGCATGAATCAACGCCTGCGCCTGCGGCGACCGCAAACTAGCTTCGGACAACTCCCGTTCCTTTTTACACCCCGCCTCGAACGATAAAATAGTAGCCGCCTCCAACGCCTCTAGCACCGCCAGCGGAGCCGTCTGATTCCGCCGGATCTTGCGCGCCAACTCCCGCCCCCCCGCAAAAATCGCAGCGCTGTTCTGAGCGTCAATGCTCTTCTCCCGAGTCTTCGGATGCGGACCGCCCTTCGCCGCCATCTCCTCCGCGAACGCCACCGACCCGCCCAACAAATCGCCCTCGACCACGCGATCCACCAACCCAATTGCAAGCGCCTCCGCAGCCTTCACCGGAGCCGCCGTCATCAACATGTCGACAGCTTTCGCGATCCCCACCAGCCGCGGCAACCGCTGCGTGCCCTCCGCCCCCGGAACCACGCCGATCGTGACCTCCGGCATCCCGAGTTGCGCGTCCGCCGCCGCCACCCGGTAGTTCGCAGCCATCGCAATTTCCACGCCTCCGCCCAGCGCGGTCCCATGCACCGCCACCACCGTGGGCTTCGGACTGTCCTCCAACATGACCAAAAGGTTGTGCAGATCCGGACCCTTCCCGGTCTTCGCAAACTCCGCCAGATCCGCCCCCGCGATGAAAGTTTTCCCCGCGCCGATGACCACGATGGCATCGACGCCCGCATCCGCCTGCGCCGCCGCGAGCGCCGACTCCAAGCCCTCCGGCACGCCCGCCGCAATCGCATTCACCGGCGGGTTATCGACGGTGACCACCGCCACGCGTCCCACGCGTTCAAGCTTGACCAAAGAATTCATAGAAGACCGAACCTATTATTGTACGGAGGACTTCTCTATCGCGTTCGACCCCCCATCGGCATCACGTTCAAATCCGGCGCTCTCAAAACCCGCACGCGGAACAATCTTAATCGCGCCATGCGCCCGCAGGCGACCGAAGCGCAGTATTATCGGGGTGTCACTTGCGGACCGGGAAGGTTTCGGTAACCGCCGATAGCTGAACGATTGCTCCATCCGGATCGACAACGAACACGCTCGTCTCTGCGCCAAAGACCCGGTCGAACCCTGCTGCCTTCAGTTGCGATACGACACGAGCAGCGTCGAAGTTTTCGATTCCCACCCCGAAATGATCGATGTCCCCCGCCTTGGCGTTGGGTTTGACTCCGCACGTCGGTACGGATAGAGGGCACAAACTGATGGCGCCTCCCCCTGGGAAATCGAGGGCAAACGCAGCGCCCTCGACCGGTCTGACTGGCGGCAGTCCAAGCACCTTGCGATAGAAAGCCTCAGACCGAGCAAGGTCTGTGACACGAATGTTCAGATGGTTTAACGAGCGCGCTTTGAAGAGGCTGTCTTGGGCGGGAGATGATGCGGGCACCAAGAGTACCGTAAGAGCAGCGAGAAGTTCGCGGCGCGTCAACTTACCAAGCTGGTATTGCTTCAACAACTCGTCAAACGAATCGGTCATTTTTTCTCCTCTCTTGGATGACTTAAGGTGTCAGCCGCTCACCCTTCGTGAGCGACATAGCGGTCAAGTCTACCGCGGCAGTTTTATCCCCGCAACCGGGCGCGTCAGTAACGTACATGTTGCGCCACTTTTTGATAATGTCCCCTTGAGACCTCGATAGAAGTGTCCCCTTACGATGACCTCCGAAGGAGGTCGAGTGGGGAGGACGGCGTTGAGCAAGAGGGAGTTGAGTAGAAGTGGGATATTGGCGCGTGTGAAGGCGAAGGATCTACGGCTAAAAGATGCGGCGGTGCTGATGAGGTTGAGTTACCGGCAAGGCAAGCGGCTGTGGAGGGGCTACCAGGCAGGCGGCGTGGCCAGCCTGAAGCACGGGAATGCGGGGCGAGCGTCGAACCGCGCGTTCGCACCGAAACAGCGCCAGAAGATCCTGCGGAAGGTCCAGGAAAAATACGCGGGTTTTGGGCCGACGCTGGCGGCAGAGCACTTGGCGAGCGAAGATCAGCTCGCAGTACACCCGGAGACGTTGCGGCGCTGGATGCTGTCCGCTGGACTGTGGAAGAAAGCGCGCCAGCGCAAACAACATCGCAAGCGGCGCGAGCGCCGCGCGCACTTCGGGGAGTTGGTGCAGATGGACGGCAGCTTCCATGACTGGTATCAGGGCCGCGCCGGGAAGGCTTGCCTGATGAACATGGTCGACGACGCGACCTCGACGGTGGAAGCGGGCCTGGGGGAAGGGGAAACGATCTGGGCGGCGGTGGGAGTGCTGCGCCAATGGATCGAAAAGTACGGCGTGCCGCTGGCGCTTTACACAGATTGGAAAAACGTATATGTGCGCGAGCCCACCGAAAAAGAGCAGTTGCACGGCAAGGTGCCGGTGACGCAGTTTGGACGCATGTGCCGGAAGCTGGACATCCGGATCATCGCGGCGAACTCCCCGCAAGCCAAGGGGCGCGTGGAGCGCGGCAATGGCACGCACCAGGATCGCCTGGTCAAAAAAATGGGACGCAAGAAGATCCGCACGCACGAAGCGGCGAATCGCTTCTTGCAAGAAGAATATCTGGCCCATCACAACGCACGGTTTGCGCGCGAGCCGGCCTCGCCGCAGGACTATCACCGCAAGCCACCGGCAGCGCGCGAACTGGAGCAAGTGTTCTGCCTGGAGACCGAGCGAAGTATTTCCAATGACTGGGTGGTGCGCTATGAGAACCGCTATTTTCAACTGGAGCGGACCAGCGATTATCCCCCGCGGCAAGCCAAGGTGATGGTGTGTGAATGGGAAGACGGACGGACCGAGATCCGCTATAAAGGCAAGGCTCGGCCGCATCGTGAGATTGAGGCGTCGCAGCCCCCGCCGGCCGCGATCCGTTTGGTGGATAAACCGCCGAAGCCTTCCCACTGGAAGCCGCCGGCCAGCCACCCATGGCGTAAACCGGCTCCGAACACGGCGATGATGCGGGCCCCTGCCTCCGCTTCGCCCTAAGCGCTCGGCCTAACGGCCTCGCAGGGCTACGCTCCGGCAGCGGCCCGCATCGTGCAATTCGACTGGTTCGAGAAAGACCAACCAAGGGGACACTTCTAACGAGGGAAGATGGGGGACATTTCTAAAGTGGGTTGACACGCGTCAGTAACGTACATTGCTGAAAAACACAGCGGCTG
>CAVXEM010000013.1:0-97101 GCA_963760575.1 Bryobacterales bacterium | reverse complement strand
CTTCCCAGCCGAGCTTGACGCTGTCCGGGTTTAACGTTTCCGTTACGATCACGTGGCCGTTTAGCACGTGGGCTTCAAATCCGGGCCAGCCGTCGCCGGCGCCGGAGGGGTCCATAGCCTGGTAGACCGCTGCCGGGAAGATCGCGAAGTGGGTCTGCTTTAGGCGTCCGATCATGTCGCGCATGACGGCGCGGGCGGCATCGGTTGAGGCGGCGGCTTCCACCTGCGGGCGGTATTCTTCGTGGATCACTTGCCAGTCCAGGCCCGCGGGTTTCGCCTCCCAATGCTTTTCGTGGATGGCGGACCACACGGCTTCGAACGAGGCCAGATTCAATTGCTTCTGTTCAGCCGTCAACTGGGCGAAGGCCGGAACCGCGCATAGGATCAGGGCCAACGTCGTGCGCGCTCTTGACTTTCGAGGCTTCACTATTCTAATGTAGCGGTTCGACTTGGCTCGCGCGACGCGGCTGACTCGTCTCACTGTTTTATGGCGGACCGGGTACAGGAACACACCGTGGAAAAGGTGCTGGAGTCCACGCTCGAAAGCGTGGATAGCGCCGAACAGACCGTCCTCAGTGAGGCGGAAGCGCTGGGCTTCGACGAAGACGATCTGCACCGCGTAGGTATCGCTCTGCGCGAGTGCATGGTGAACGCCGTGGTCCACGGCAATCGCTATAATTCCAGAAAAAAAGTGCATTTAAAGGTGATTCGCACGCCGGAGAGTCTTGCGGTGGTGATCGGCGATGAGGGCGACGGGTTCGATCCGACGGCCGTTCCCGATCCGCTAGCGGGGGAGAACCTACTCAGAGGTTCGGGGCGGGGCGTCATGCTGATGCAGGCGTTCATGGATGAGTTCCAGATTTCAAAACGGTCGCCGCAAGGCACCGAAGTGAAAATGGTAAAGTACAAGGCTAAAGCGACGTAAAGCAAAACAAGAGAGTGAAGGAGGGTTCCCTGTGAGTGTGAAATTGACCACCCGGCAAGTGGGTGACGTGACGGTGGTAGATGCGGCGGGCCGCATCACATTGGGCGAGGGCGCCAGCATGTTCCGCGACACGATCCGCGATCTGGCTGCCGGCGGCCACAAGAAGTTGCTGCTGAATCTCGCCGAGATTTCCTATATCGACAGCTCCGGCATTGGCGAACTGGTGTCCGGGTTTACCACGGTGGCCAATCAGGGCGGCGTGGTGAAGTTGCTGAACCTGACTAAGCGCGTGCAGGATCTGTTGCAGATCACCAAATTGTATACCGTGTTCGAAGTGTTCGACGACGAGGCCAAGGCGGTGCAAAGCTTTAAGTAGGTCGTTTGCGGACGCGAGCCAATTTGGGATTGGCTCGGAAGCGTCCGCCAAGGAATAGTGAGAGAATTACAGCGGCTGCCCTTCACTCTTATGTGAAGGGGGCGGGTCAGGACCCTTCTAACTGCCCGAGGGCGGTTGTTAGAATCCCATGGTCCCTGTCAGAGAGCCGAAAACGTATTCTATATTGCTTGCCGATGACCTGACGCTGGTCAGAGAAGGGTTGGCGGCGCTGTGTCGAGCGCAGCCTCATTACCGGGTGGTGGCGCAGTGCTCCGAGGGAGCGGCTGCGCTGCGGTTGATCGAGGCTGAGAAACCGGATATTGCGATTCTCGATTTAAACCTGCCGGATTTGTTCACTCTGGAGATCGTCCGCAAGCTGCGGGAAGCCAAGGTGACGACGCGCATCGTGGTGCTTTCGACGCGCAAGGATCGCAAAACCGTAGTCGAAGCACTGCGGGCTGGGGTGAATGCGTTTCTTCTCAAGTCCGGTCCGGCACATCATTTGCTCGAAGCATTCGAACAGATCCTGGATGGCGGGATCTACGTTTCCCCGTCGCTGGAACTCGAAAAGATGTTCAGCTCGGGGCAGAAGGCGGCTCCCGACGATCCCCTGGAAGCTTTGAGTGCGCGCGAGTACCAGGTGTTCTCGCTGCTGGTGGAGGGCACGCGCGCCAAGGAGATCGCCGCGCGGCTGGACTTGAGCCCCAAGACCGTGGATACTTACCGCGCGAGTTTGATGCGAAAGCTGGACATACATGACGTCGCGGGTCTGGTCAAATTCGCGATTCAGCGGGATTTGACGTCCATTAGGTAACGCCATTCACCGGGTCTAATCGCCTCCCGGTAGGCGATCTGCGCCGCCCACTGTTCCTCGATTGCCGGAATTGCGTACGCTATGCTATTGGTATAGTTCAACTGGTGTAGCTCAACCCAGCCCGGCCAAAACCCCAGGGTGAAAAGGATTTATGGCGTACGTAATTGCGGAACCTTGCATTGGAGTGAAGGATGCGGCCTGTGTCGACGCATGTCCTGTAGATTGCATCCACCCCAAGAAAGACAGCGAAAAATTCGCTAACGAAGAGATGATTTACATCGATCCGGTGGAGTGCATCGACTGCGGCGCTTGCGTGCCGGTGTGTCCGGTTTCCGCTATCTTTGCGATCGACGATCTGCCGGAAAAGTGGGGCGAATTCGCCCAGCGGAACGCGGTTTACTTCGGGCGCTAACGCGTCCGCTCCTTGCAGTCGCGGTTCTGTGCAAAGCACTGACCCGACAGACCGACCTAAAACAGAACCGCGCGCGAAGCAAGCGGACTCTTTGCTTACGGCCGGTAGGTGGCAGACTGAATATCCGTCTCCCAGATTTTTACTTCGCTGATACGCACGGGGACGGGCGTGTCTTCCAGCTTTCCCGTCATCTCTTGATAAAAATATTCGGCGATGTTTTCGGCTGACGGGTTGACTACGTCGAACGGGGGGATTTCGTTCAGGAACTGGTGGTCGATGCGGTCGAGGATTTCGCCCATGAAGCTTTTGACGTCCAGAAAATCGACCAGCATTCCGGTCTCGTCGAGCTTCTCGCCCTCAATCACCACGCGCACTTTCCAGTTGTGGCCATGCACGTTCTCGCAGCGGCCTTTGTAGTTGCGCAGGGCGTGCGCGGAAGCGAAACCTTGTTCCACGGCAATTTCAAACATTGTCAAAAAACCTTTCTACGTCGTCGCGTTTGGTGGTGAACGCGTAATCCGGCAGGCTGTCGAAAAAAATCTGCCCGTAGCGCGTCTTGGTGATGCGATTGTCGAGCAGCGCCAGCACTCCGCGGTCGGTGCGGCTGCGGATCAGCCGGCCGAAACCCTGTTTCAACGCGATGGCGGCTTGCGGGACTTGATAACCCGAAAACGGATCGCCGCCTTCGTTGCGAATGGCCGCGATGCGCGCTTCCACCACCGGGTCACTGGGCACCGCGAACGGTAACTTATCAATAATAACGCAGCTCAATTGTTCGCCTGGGACGTCGACGCCTTGCCAGAACGAGGAGGTCGCGAACAGCACGCAGTTGCGGGTGGCGCGGAATTCTTCGAGCAGTGCGCTGCGCGGGCCGGTGCCTTGCATGAGCGTTTCGAAGGGCACTTCGAGAGAGACTTTGTCGTAGATCAGGCGCATCTGCTGGTAGCTGGTGAAGAGCACAAAGGCGCGGCCGCGGCTGTGCATTAGGATCTCAATCACTTCGCGCGCGGCGGCGGACGTGAACGCGGGACTGCGCGGGTCGGGCAATTCTTGCGGGACGTAGAGCAGGGCTTGCTGGTTGTAATCGAAATGGCTTTCGACTACCAGGGTACGGGCGTTGCGCAGACCTAGGCGCTGTTTGGTGAACTCGAATTCTCCCGCGACTGCAAGCGTGGCGGAGGTCAGGATCGCGGTATCGATGGCGTCGAATAATTTTTCGTCAAGTAGCTGCGATACGTCGATGGGCGTGGCTTGCAGGAAAGTGCCGCGGCCGCGGCGTTCGATCCAATAGACGTAAGCCTTGTTGCCGGATTCCATCCAGAACGTTAAGCGCCGGGAGATTTCGCGCGCACGGTTCACGAGCGGGATGGCTTCTTCGGGGGCGGCTCGCAGGAGTTCCAGTTGCAGAGCCACGATTTCCAGCGCGGCCAGGATGTCGCGATACTTTTCTTCGTGCTGTATCAGGAATGCTTCGTGCGAGCGGAAACCGGTGCGGCCTTCGGTGGCGCCGAAGAGTCCGAAGAATTGCGCGGCGCGTTCGCCGAGCGTGATCAGGATGCGGTCGAGTTCCTGCGATCCGAAATTTTTGCGGTGCGCCAGTCCTGCTACGTCGCGCGTCAGCTCTTCGAACTGGTAGGTCGAGACGCTGGTTCCGAAATACTGGCCGGCGACGTCTTCGATGTCGTGGGCTTCGTCGAAGATGACGGCGCCGTAGTCGGGGATGATGCCGCCGGCCTCGCCCATGGGTCCGCCTTTCACGGCGAGATCGGCGAAGAACAGGTGGTGGTTGACGATGATGATGTCGCTCGCCTGCGCGCGCTGGTGCATGGCGGTGATGAAGCAGCGCTCGAATTGCGGACACTTTTGTCCGGAGCACAGCTCGCTGCGCGCGTCGATCTTGGCCCAGGCGGTGCTTGCTTCAGGGAGCGTCTTGATTTCGGAGCGGTCGCCGGTTTCGGTGGTCTTCTCCCATTCGCGGATGATGCGGAAGTCGGCGACTTCTTCCAGGCCGTCGAGGATGGGCTCCTTTTCGGCGTCGTAAATTTTCTGGCGGCAGGCGTAGTTGCCGCGGCCCTTCATGTAACAGGCGCGCAGCGGGCCCAGGTGGCGTTCGAGAAACGGGATGTCCTTGAAGAAGAGCTGCTCTTGCAGATTTTTGGTGCCGGTGGAAATCACGACGCGCTTGCCGGAGAGAATCGCCGGGACCAAGTACGCCAGCGTCTTCCCGGTGCCGGTGCCGGCTTCGACGATCAGGTGCTTCTTTTCGGCGAGCGCGGATTCGGCGGCTTCGGCCATGGCCAGTTGCCCGGCGCGGTATTCGTAGTTCGCATGCCACTCGGAAAGCAGTCCCTTACGGCCAAAGAACTGGCGGACGGTGAGTGGTTTGGTTGCGGAAGACACCTACTCGACGATTTTAGCAGGCGCTTGCGCTAGCCCATTTTTGGGTTGTGTGCTAGTCATGTCTCCCTCAGGCTTTAATCTGAGGACGATGGCAAAGCAGATCACGAGCAGTCCCAACAGAAATCGAGTTATCTTCGCTATCCTGGCAGCGGACGCACTTCCTCAGGGCTCTTAGCGAACCTGTAAATAATTGGCTTCCTGGTAAAGGCTGCCCCAAAGCACCCGGCCGCCGAAGCCAGCAACATCAAAATCGCTATGTAACGCATCTCGCCAGTTTCGCGCACTGCCTATTTCTTCGACATCGCCACCGTCGTCAGCACGTCCCACTGAAACTGCATGAATTTGTAGAGCGCGTCTTCGCGGAGGCGCTCCTGGTCGCTGTGGGCGGCGAAACCCTTCGCGGCGTCTTCCTCGTCAACGATGGGACCGACGCCGTAGCACTGCATTCCTTTCGCGCGTAGGAAGGCCATGTCGGAGGCGCCGGTGCTCATGGTGGGGATGGTCGGGATCTGGTAGATTTTGCGATTCGAGGCTTCAATGGCGTGGTACACGTCGGAATCGATGCGCGAGGGAAGGGCGGCGGGGCGCTGGTTTTTGGATTCGGGGATGAGTTCGACGGCGGGGTCGTTGATCATCTTGCGCATCAGGGCGTAGAAGGCGGGCATGTCTTCATCGGGCAGGGCGCGGATGTCTAGCGTCGCTTCGGCTTGCGAGGGGATCACGTTGATCTGGAAACCGCCGGAGATGATGTCGGGCGAGATCGAGGTGTGCAGCATGGAGTATTTGCTGGGGTCGTGCTCGGCTAGATATTCGCGGCTGGCGGCGGCTTTTACGGGGCTGAATAATCCGTTGTAGCGGGCGGCTTCGGCGGGGGTGCCGATGGTGGCTAGCTTTTCGAAGTAAGTACGGGTGGTGTCGTTGAAGCGCATGGGCGGGTCCCACATCGCTACTTTTTCGATGGCTGTCGACAGGTGCAGAATCGCGCTGGTGCGCATGGGGCGCGAGCCGTGGCCGGAGGGGCCGTGGGCTACCAGACGGGCTCCCTTCGGGAGCTTTTCGGCGGTTTCAACTAACGCGTAGCGGATCTGGCCGTTGCTGCGGACCACGCCTCCGGATTCGGCGATGCAGGCTTCGGCGTCGATCTCGGACCAGTGATCGTTGACCAGGTGTTCGATGCCGGGACCGGTCGCGGCTTCCTCGCCGGCTTCGGCGGCGAAGATTACGTCGCGGTCAAGCGCGACATTGCTGCGCTTGAGCAGCAGCATGGTCATCAGGCCGGCGGCTACTTGCCACTTGTTGTCTTCGGTACCGCGGCCGTAGATGTAGCCGTCTTTAAGTTCGGCGCTGAAGGGTGGGATGGTCCACTTGGAGGCGTCTACTTGCACGGTGTCCATGTGGCCCATCAGGAGAATGGGGCGCTTCGAGCCGTTGCCTTTCAGGCGGGCGATCAGGTTGGCGCGCGTCGGGTCTTTGGCGGCTAGGGTTACGGGGATGCCTTCGGCTTCGAGCGCGTGCTGGACGTATTCGGCGGCTTTGGTTTCGTTGCCGGGAGGGTCAGTGGTATCGATACGGATGAGCGCCTGGTAGTGGCGCAGGAGTTCTTGGTTGACCTTGGGCCAATCGATATTCTGGGCGCTGGATAGGGTGGTGAAGACTAGTAGCAGGAGGGACGCTGTGGGGCGCATGGTGCGAGTTTACCGCACGGAGCGCGACCGGAGGTCGCGCGCAGGCCGGAGGCCTGCCCCACTTTAGAACGCGTGGCTGGAACTAATGCCATTGGTTTGCAGAACGGTCTGCATTTTTTCTAGCGCGGCTTTATGGATTTGCGATACGCGGCTTTCGTTGATGCCCAGGATGCCGCCGATTTCTTTCATGGTCATTTCGGCGGTGTAGTAGAGCGAGACCACTTTCTGATAGCGCTCGGGCAGAGTCTTCATGGCGACGCCTAGCACGCTGCGTAACTGCTCGTGGGCGCAGATGGAATCGGGATGGGTGTCGGGGCTGGTCGGGAAATCGGGGGCCGGCAGATCGTCGTTTTCGTTGGAGCGGGTGGAGGCGGACACCAGGCCTACGTTGCGCAGGTCCAGCATCATATTGCGCCAGCGTTCCTGATCCATGCCCAGTTTCTGCGCGACTTCCTGTTCTGTGGGATTGCGCTGCAAGGTGGCGGCGAGCTCGCGCGTGGCGGCTTCCACTTGTTTATGGCGGCGGCGCATGTCGCGCGAGGCCCAGTCGAGCTGGCGCAGGCTATCGAGGATCGCACCCTTGATGCGGTGCTTGGCGTAACTCGAGAAGGCAACTTGTTTTTCGGGGTTGAATTTGCTCGCGGCGTCGAACAGGCCGAGGATTCCGGCGTGAACCAGATCGTCCACATCGACGTGGACCGGCAGGTTTTCGTGGACGCGAATGGCGATGGCTTTGACTAAGGGCAGGTGCTCGAGTACCACACGGTCGCGGCGGGCCATTTTGGCCGATTGCTGGGCCGCGGCCAATTTCGCCGTTGCCTCCGCTTTCGCCGTCGCGCGGGTGTGCAGCGTACTGCTCACGCCCATGGGCTTGGCGGGGGGCTTGGCGGGAGCCTTGGCCGGCGCGGCTCCGTTGCGGGGCACGGCGCGCAGTCTGCTCTGCGATGACTTGGTCTTGATCTGGTGTGGCGGAAGCTGGAGCGCGGGAGCGACAGCGGCGGCACTGGAATTTTTTAGTCTCATGTTCATTTCTCCGACGCCTTTGAAAAGGCACGCCCTAGGCCAAACGGTATAAAGGTCCGGAAAACTCCTGCCGAGGGCCCTGTCGGAATTCGCCTAAAGCACCGATAATCAAACACTAATGCGTTGGAAAGGACGGGGCTGATCTCCTCCCGCGCGGAGGCCGATCTTTCAACTGGGCCTGCTCCCGTACCGTTTTGGAACTGCTTTTCCATGGTTTAATGCCAAACCGGAACGTAGGAGCCGATCTGGGATCGGAATCTACAGAAAAACCCTCCGGCTTTTAGAAGCTTACCGAGTAAGGTACGGATAGTACCTAGAAGCTTCCCCTTAGATGAGGCCTAAAATGATCCGAAGCAGGATATGTCTCACGCTTAGCCGATGCGGTCTTTCAGTACGGCTAAGTATGTTTTCAACGCAAAACCGCCTAGAAGCACCAAGGTGGCGATGCGGATGAGACCCTCCAGCGTGAAAGCGGCCAGAATCGCCAAAACCGCGTAGACCAGCATGGCGTAGAGGAAACGACGGTTCATCGGGGTTGATTGTACGTAAACGCCAACTGCAGGCGGATTTCGTTCCCTTTAAAGGTTTTGGGGAGCGGCGGGAAGGGGTAGGAAGCGCTGATGCCGGCTACGGCGGCGCGGTCGAAGGCGGCGGTGCCGGAGGTTTCGGCGATCACCAGTTTGGGAACGGCGCCGCGGCGGTCGATGATGAACTGGATTAATACGCGGCCTTTGCGGCCGCCCACGCGGGCGCTCTCGGGAATCACGGACAGCCAATTGGTGCGGACGGCCGCTAGCACCTGTACTAGATACGGTTTGAAGTCGACTCCGGCCGGGTCGCTCAGGAGTTGCAGGTTGCTGCGGGCGGGTCCGGTGGAGGGGGCTTGATTCTGGCTGGGGATGTTGGTGAATTCGTCAATGTCGCCGATGGTGACTCCGGCGGAGGGCTGCGCGGGGGCTGGCGGTGTGGGCGGGCGCAGGGTTTCCTCGATGGTGGTTGCGATGGGCGGTAGCTTCACGTTCGGGTTGTAGTTCGGGTGGGGCGAAGTGCCGCCCGATCCTACGGCTTCGAAGGCCAGCTTGGGTTTGTCGGGTGGCGGAGGCGCAATGGGCGGAAGAATTCCGGGTGAGGCTACCGGCGGAGGCGGGGCGGCTTCGGCTTCGATCTTGGGCGGCTCGATAGGCGCGGGGATGGACGGGGCGGCGGCCGGTGCGGGGATCGGTGCACGGAAGCGCGGGGCTTGCGGAACTGGCGCTGGCGGCGCGGAACTGCGGACGTCTAAATCTCGCGTGATTTTGCCGCGGTTGGGGTCGCGCTGCGTCAGATCTTGCGGGACGTAGAGCGGGACGGCTTTGCGGAGGTCGATTACGAAATCTGGGACGCGGGTGGGGAGCGGGGCGTTGATGGCGGTGATCACCACTGACAACGCCACCAGGTGGTAGACGAGGGCTCCGGCGATCGCGAGGACGATTCTCGAAGGCGGGATGGGCTCGCGCCATTCGCGAAGGAGGTTCAAGTCATCGTTGCGGTCAGTGTTCACTTGCTTGCCAGCGTTTTTTCCACCAGGCGGTAATGCGCCTCAATTTTAGCAAGGATCTCGAAAGCTACTTCCAATGCTGCCAGGCCTTGCGCGCCGGTGACTCGCGGGGGCTGGCGCGTCGTAACGCTCTCGAAGAATCCCTCTAATTCAAGACGCAATGGTTCGTCCTTGGTTACCGGGAGGGCCGCGAAGTCGATGGCCATGGGCGGTTTGACGCGGAAGCGGACGGCGTCCTGGCGGCTGTAATCGAGCGAAATGTATTCGTGGGGCTGGAACAGGCGCAGTTTACGGACTCGTTCTGTCGACACGCGGCTGGCGGTTAGGTTGGCGATGCAGCCGCTGGGGAATTGAATGCGCACGTTGGCGATGTCCACCTTGTCGGACAAGATGCGGATGCCAGCGGCGCGGATTTCTTCGGGGCGCTCTTTCGTGAGCGCAAGGATGATGTCGACGTCGTGGATCATCAGGTCGAGGACTACGTCGACGTCCAGGCAGCGTGGGGTGAATTCGCTGAGGCGGTGGATTTCGAAGAACAGGGGTTTGCCGATCACTTCGCCGAGGGCGATTACGGCGGGGTTGAAACGTTCGAGGTGTCCGATTTGCAGAATACGTTGGTGGCGCTCTGCGGCGTCGACTAATGCGCGCGCCGCTTCTAGCGTGTGGGCGATGGGTTTCTCTACCATCACGTCTAGGCCGGCTTCAATCAACTGGCACCCGATTTCAGAGTGCGTGACAGTGGGGGCGGCGATCACGGCGGCGTCGGCGTTTGCGGCTAGCTCGTCTAGGCTCGTGAAGACGCGGCAGCCGTGCGGCTCGGCCACGGCGGCGGCGCGCGCGGGGTCGAGATCGTAGACTCCGGCCAAGTCGGCGTGTTCGGACTGATGGATGACGCGGAGGTGGTTTTTGCCGAAGGCTCCGGCTCCGGCTACGGCTACGCGCGGCTTCATCCGAGCATCTTCGTCAGAGTCTGGACCAGTGGATGGCGAGCGCGGATCTCGGCCACGCGGAAGGCTAGGTCGCGGCTATCGATGGCCGGGTCTACCGCGCGCCCTTGCGAGATGGTGTCGATGCGCAGGCGGAAGGGCGCGTCGGCTGGGTGGGGCAGTTTCAGGCTCACTTCGAAGTTGCCTTCGCCCACGGCGCTTTCGACGGAGGCATCGCCTACTACCAAACGAACCCGAGCGGGCGGGGCTTTGTCGGGACGCCAACCGCGCAGAAGCACGCCGGATACGGGCGCTAGCGGTTGGATTTCGACATCGGCGTGGGATTCTACCCATTGGTCCGAGAACATGCCGATGGGCGAGGCGCCTTGGATTACATAGCCGGTTAGGGGGATGCGCACGTAGGTGCGGAGGTCGACGATGTTCTGGTTCTTGATGGCGATGTCGGCGTTCTTTTCGAGCTCCATCTTGTGATACATGCGGAGCCAGTCGTCGCGGCGTTTCAGTAGGTCTTTGATCGCTTTCACGTCGTCGGCGGAGAGGGTGTGGCCTTCGCGGATTTCCGGAGGCAAGGGGCGTTGGACGTAGAACGTGCCATGAAGAGGAGCGATTTCTTGCGGGGGGCGCTCCTTGGTGTAGAGGTAAATCGAAATCGATTTGCGGCTCAGGTGGCGCTTGTCGGGGGGCAGGTTGATTTTCGGGAAACCGTGCCAGGAGTGTTCGTTGGTCTCGAACATGACGCAGCGGTTGAATAGGGGATCGAAGGCGCGGATCTGATTGTGCTCGTGATCCCAGGGGTTGGAATGGATCTCGATGGCGCCGCCCCATTCGGTCTTCCATTCCTTGTTCATGTAGACGATTACGTTTAGGCGGCGGTGGAGTTTCTGGGCTTCGTCGTAATTAAAATCGACGTGGGCGTCTAGCTCCTGGCCGTGGCGATTGTCGTGGGTGCCGCCGCCGTAGAGTTTAGGGTCCATCAGGAGGTCGGGGATGCCGGTTAGGCGGCTCATGAGATCCAGGAACGGCCGCGAGCCGATCATTTCGTACAGCTCTTCATAGGCCGGGCTGATCTCGCGGATCTTGGTGTTGACGGCCTTGCCGCCTAGCTCGCCCATTTCGTTCATGGCGAGTTTGGGATCGAAGCTGGGAAACTCCGCGAGCAGTCGTTCGGCGAACGCCGGTTCGAAGAAGTTCTCGATCATGGCGTGCTTGAAGGGCGTGGCGTTTACGAACGCTTCGCGATGCTCGGGGGCGTGCTGGGCGACCGACTCGGAGATTTGCGGCAACGTGGCTTCTACAGGGTGCATCTGGTATCAGGATACCCTAACGAAATCAATGAGAACCGCCGAATTTTGGGTGTGCGGTTCCGTCCACTTGCGCTGATCGCCCTCTGTGCGCTCCCGGCGTGGGCACAACGCTACAACTTCAAGTTCTATGGCGATGACGAGGGCCTGAAGAATCTGGCGGTGCAGGCGGTGCTGCAGGACCGTGCGGGATTCCTGTGGGCCGGCACGCAGAACGGGCTGTATCGCTACGACGGCAACCACTTCACGGCGTTCACGTCGCACGAGGGGCTGCCGGGGACGCGCATCGAATCGCTCTACGAAGCGGCCGACGGGACGTTGTGGGTGGGAACGGATCGCGGGTTGGCGCGGCGCGCGGGGGATCGTTTCGAACCGGTATCGTTGAGCGGGCGGGAGTTGATCGGGCGCCAGGGGATTTCATCCGATCACGATGGGCGCTTGTATCTGGCGACGGATGGCGGTTTGGTGGTCGGTGAGAAGGGCACGGCGTTTCGACGCATTCCATCGCCGGCAGGCGTGAATCGCGACGAAGTGGTTAGCGTCTATACGGACCCTTCCGGCGTGGTCTGGTTTGGCTGCGGACTGAGTCTTTGCCGATGGACCGGCCGAACGGCGACTGAAGTTGGCGGGCTGCCGCTGGATCGGTGGGACGCTATTCTGGTCGATCTCGACGGCAATTTGTGGGTGCGCAGCGCATCGGCGCTGTACTTGCGTGCGCGCGGTTCGGAAAAATTTGAGCTGCAGGCGGGGCTTCCTCCTTCGAGCAACACATTCCCGACGTTGGCGCTCGATCCCGCGGGGCGATTGCTGGTGCCTACCAATCGCGGACTCGCGCGGCGGATGGAGGGCGGCTGGGATATCATCGACGCCGATCAGGGCGTCACCACGAACGACATCTCGGCAGTGTTTCACGATCGCGAAGGGTCGATTTGGCTGGGGCTGCTGGGATCGGGATTGGCGCGCTGGCTGGGTTACGGCGAGTGGCAGAGCTGGAGCACACACGAGGGGCTGAGCCGGGAATCGGTGTGGTCGGTGGCGCGAGATGGCCGTGGCACGCTTTGGGTCGGGACACAGTTCGGACTGAACTACGCAGACGACAGCGGCGGGCGATTGGCGTGGAAACAGATTCCAGTGCCGGGCCTGGAGATGGTGCGCGCGCTGGCGGTGAATCCGGATGGGTCGTTGTGGATCGGCGGCGAGCCCGGCGGACTGCGCCAGTTGAATCCGCGGACGAAACAGATTCGCATGTTCGGCGAAGCGAACGGGCTACCGGTGGGCGGGGTGCGCTCGGTGATGGTGGACCGGCGGGGATTGGTGTGGGTCTCGGCGAACACGGGGTTGTACCGCAGTCTGGCTCCGGCGAACTACGGCGGCAAGGCGGAGTTTGAACAGCAGTTTCCTTCAGGCACGCAATTTGGCGAGAGATTCTTGAAGACCATCGAAGACGCGCAAGGGCAGATTTGGACGGCGGGAGACTTCGGTCTGGCGCGCTGGTCGGACGGCGTGTGGACGCGGTTTACGAAACGCGATGGGCTGCGTTCGGAGGGCGTGGCGCAACTGGCCGGGGATCCGGACGGCTCGATTTGGGTGGGCTATCGCGATGCCTTCGGGGTTTCCCGTCTGCGTTTTTCCGGAAAGCTGGAGGTAACGCATTATGGGAGCGCGAACGGGATGCGCTCCGATAAAACCCTGTTCCTGGGCTTTGACGCCGATGCCCGGCTATGGGTGGGCACGGATCACGGAGTGGATGTTTTCGACCATATGAACTGGCGCCATTATGGGCGCTCGGATGGACTAATCTGGGACGATTGCAACACCAACGCTTATTTCGCGGACACGGGCGGCGTGTGGATTGGGACCAGTCGAGGGTTGTCGCGTTTCGAGCCGGCGAGCGTCGCGGCGCCGAATGTGCCGCTGACGGTAGTGTTCACATCGAGTGTTCCGGCGAAAATTCCCTACGGCGAAAATTCCGTGGGCGTGCGCTTTGCGGCGTTGACGTTTACGCAGGAATCATCGGTACTGTTCCGCTACCGGATGGCCAACTCGGCGAAGGGGTGGGTGGAGACTACTGAGCGCGAATTGAATTTCCCCAATCTGCCGCCGGGCGATTACGCGCTCGAAGTGGAGGCGCGCAACGCGCAGGGGCTGTGGAGCGCGAAACCGGCGCAGTTGAGTTTCGAGGTTTTGACGCCGTGGTGGTCCAGCCGTTGGTTCCGGACGGCGGCGGCGGTGCTGCTGTTGTTCCTGGGACGCGCGCTGTGGCGGCGGCGAACTTATCGATTGGAAGATGAAAAGGTCCGGCTGGAAGTGGCGGTGGCGCAGCGCACGCGGCAGCTCTCCGAAGAAAAACAGAAGGTGCTCGAAGAGAAAGCCCGCACGGAGCAAGCCAATCTGCTCAAGAGCGAGTTTCTGGCGAACATGAGCCACGAGATCCGCACGCCGATGAACGGTGTGATTGGCATGACCGATCTCGCGTTGGCGACGGATCTGACCGCGGAACAGCGCGAATATCTGGAGATGGCGCGGTTATCGGCGCACTCGCTGCTCGAATTGCTGAATGACATTCTGGATTTCTCCAAGATCGAAGCGGGGCGGCTGGATGTGAATCCGATCGAATTCTCACTGCGCCAGTGTGTTTCGGAAACTTGCAGGATTTTTAGGTTTATGGCGCAACAGAAGGGGCTCGGATTCGACAGCCGCGTGGATGCTGCGATTCCCGACCGATTGATCGGCGATCCTTACCGGCTGCGGCAGGTGTTGACGAACCTGCTGGGGAATGCGATCAAGTTCACCGCGAAAGGGCGCATTGGGATCGTAGTGGAGCCCTCGACGGGAGAGGGAGTGGCACTGAGCTTCTCGGTGTCCGACAGCGGCATCGGGATTCCCGACGGGCAGCAGCAGATTATCTTTGAAGCGTTCCGGCAAGCGGATGGCTCGACGACGCGCAAATACGGTGGCACCGGCTTGGGGCTGGCGATTTGTTCGCGGCTGGTGGGGCTGATGGGCGGGGCGATCGGCGTTCAGAGCGAGCTGGGGCGCGGCAGCACGTTCCGCTTCACGGCGCGCTTTCAAGAAGTGCCGCAGCCGGCGCCGTCGGCAGAGCGGCCGATCGACAGCATCAGTCTGCAAAATATGGTGGAGGCCGTGGGCACTTCGCGCGGCACGCTGCCTAGGACGTTAAGGGTCCTGTTGGCGGAGGACAATCTGATCAATCAGCACCTGGTGAAAAGGCTGCTCGAAAAGCGTGGGCACACGGTGACGCTGGCTGCCAGCGGGCGCGAGGCGCTGGAGTGCGTGGAGTCGCAACCGTTCGACGTGATTTTGATGGACGTGCAGATGCCGGACATGGATGGGCTGCAAGCATCGGCTCGGATTCGCGAAATCGAACGCGCGCGTGGGACCTACACGCCCATACTGGCGCTGACGGCGCACACCATGAGGGGCGACCGGGAGCGGTGCTTGGCGGCGGGGATGGATCAGTTCATCAACAAACCAATCGACGCTGCGCGGTTTGTGGAAACGGTGGAAGCTGCCGCGGGGGCGGGCCGGGTGCGCGACTCCGCACCCTCGCGGCTGCCGGTCTAGACGGCTAGGCCTTCTGAGCCGTGGCGGCCTGCATGGCGGCCATGCGGGCTTGATGTTCGCGGGTCAAGTGGGGCGTGATGCCGAGCATGCGTTCGATCAGCATCAACTGGCCGCGGTGATGCATCTCATGCTCCTTCACGCTGGCCAGCATATCGAAACGGGTGCGGCTGGGCGGCGTGCCGCCGGGGGGCATGGCGACGGCCAGGCCGATGAAATCGTCGGACAGCGACTCGACGGCTTTGGCGTATTTCTCGCCTTCCTCTTTTAACAGCGCGATGATCTGCGCCTTGGTGCGCGGCTTGGCGGCTTCGGCGGCGATGCCACCCATGAACTTCATGAAATCGAAGCCTTCCATGGAGGTGCGCTTTTCGTTGATGACGACGGTTTCCTGAAACTTTCCGCCGAGCGCGATGTGGGTCAGCAGCTCGCCGACGGTTCGGGTGCCCTCGGCCGGGCGGTAACTGTATTTATCCTCCGGAATCTCTTCCGCGATGGTCAATGTGTTCTTGCGCACCGTCCGGAAGGAGGCGGCAAGG
This sequence comes from Bryobacterales bacterium, assembly GCA_963760575.1. GTDB lineage: Bacteria > Acidobacteriota > Terriglobia > Bryobacterales > Bryobacteraceae > Palsa-187. The sequence continues at coordinate 81,560 of CAVXEM010000013.1, read as the reverse complement.
TCTTTTGCTCCGTAATAGTTCATGGTGTCCATTCTAGCGCGGGCCTGCTAAACGATAAACTCAATACCCTAGCAGCGGGGTGAGTTTCGCGAGAACTTCGTCCAGCACGGGTGACGGGATGCGGCCTATTTTGGCGGCGCGGCGGGCGCTCCAGTCGACGCTCTTTAAGTGATCGGCCAGGATCGCGCCGGCGGCACCGCAGCCGGGCGGGAGTGGGACTTCGAAAGGGTATCCTTTGATGTGATTGGTGATGGGACAAAGCAGGGCCAATCCGGATTTCTGGTTATAGGATCGCGGACTCAGCACCAGCGCGGGACGCCGGCCGGCTTGTTCGCGCCCGGCTTGCGGATCGAAGGTGAGCCAGATCAGGTCTCCCGCATCCGGCACGAACGCGGGCATCTACCAGGATTCCTTGCCTTGCGCCGGTCCCCAATTGGTCTCGCGATGGCGATTCTTCTTCGAAATGCCGGCCACCAATTCGTTGAGCGAGTACTTGCGGCGGCTGGAGCGCAGCACGATGGCGCCGTCGGCTGCCAAGTCGAGCGAAAGGCGGTCGCCTTCGGACAAGCCGGCGTCTTTGACGATGGCTCGCGGAATCCGCACGGCCAGGCTGTTGCCCCACTTCGCTACCTGCGTCTCGTTTGGCATGATGGCTCTACATTGAATATACACCAGGTGGCCTGCTAAAATTGGATTTCCCCATGGAAATCGATAAAGTTTACGAGCCCCAGCGGTTCGAGCCGCATTGGGCTGAGTGGTGGGTGGAGCATAATACCTACCGCGCCGAGCCACATCCTGGACAGCCCTATTTTTCGCTGGCGATTCCGCCGCCGAATGTGACTGGGTCCTTGCACATGGGGCACATGTTCGAGCATTCGATCATCGATGCGCAGGTGCGCTGGCGGCGGATGAAGCGGACTCCGGAGGGCAAAGCCGTCGACACGCTGTGGCTGCCGGGGACGGATCACGCGGGGATCGCCACGCAGATCATGGTGGAGCGGCAACTTGCCGCCGAAGGGCTCACCAAGTTCGATTTGGGGCGCGAGGCTTTCGAGGCGCGGGTGTGGAAGTGGAAAGAGGAAAACGGCGGGCGCATTGTCGAGCAGATGAAGCGCGCGGGGGTGAGCTGCGACTGGTCGCGGGAGCGCTTTACGCTGGATCCCGGGTTGTCGCGCGCGGTGCGCGAGGCTTTCGTGCGGCTGTACGAGAAGGGGCTGATTTATCAGGGCGATTACATCGTCAACTGGTGCCCGCGCTGCCAGACGGCGTTGTCGGATCTGGAAGTGGAACACGAAGAATCGGACGGCAGTTTGTGGCACATCCGCTATCCGGTGGTGGGGCTAGACGAAGATATTGTGGTCGCGACGACGCGTCCGGAAACGATGTTGGGCGATACCGGGGTGGCCATCAATCCGCTGGATCCACGGGCGGCGCGGCTGCATCCGCGCAATGTGAAGCTGCCGTTGACGAATCGCGAGATTCCGATTGTGCTCGATGACATGGCGGACCCGGAATTTGGGTCGGGTGCGGTGAAAATCACGCCGGCGCACGATCCGAACGATTTCGAAGCGGGCAAGCGGCATGATCTGCCCAGCATCAAGGTGATCGGCGAGGACGCCAAGATGACGGCCGCCGCGGGGAAGTTCGCGGGGCTGGATCGTTATGAGGCTCGCAAGCAGGTGGTGGCGGAGCTGAAGGAATTTGGGTTCCTGGTCAAGATCGAACCTTACAAGTTGAGCGTCGGGAAATGCCATCGCTGCAAGACGGTGGTGGAGCCGCTGGTTTCAAAGCAGTGGTGGATGAAGATGAAGCCGCTGGCGGCTCCGGCGATTGCGGCGGTGGAGGACGGTCGCATCACTTTTGTGCCGGCGAATTGGTCGAAGACGTATTTCGAGTGGATGTACAACATTCGTGATTGGTGCGTTTCGCGGCAGTTGTGGTGGGGGCATCGCATTCCGGCGTGGCATTGCGGGGATTGCAAGGGCGTGACGGTGGCGCGTGAGGAACCGGCCAAGTGTTCGCACTGCGGGTCGGCTAAGCTTACGCAGGAAACGGACGTGCTGGACACGTGGTTCAGTTCGGGGCTGTGGCCGTTTTCGACGCTGGGGTGGCCGGACGATACGGCGGATCTGCGCGCGTTTTATCCGACGACGCTGCTGGTGACGGGGTTCGACATCATCTTTTTCTGGGCTGCGCGCATGATTATGTTCGGCATGGAAATGATGGGCGATGTGCCGTTCCGGCAGATCCATATTCACGGGCTGGTGCGCGATGCCGAGCGGCAGAAGATGTCGAAGACCAAGGGGAACGTTGTCGATCCGCTGGTGGTCAACGAAAAATACGGGACGGATGCGGTGCGGTTTGGGCTGCTGGTGGCGGCGGCTCCGGGGAACGACATTGCGCTGAGCGAGGAAGTGATTGCGCGCGGGCGCAACTTCGCTAACAAGATCTGGAACGCTTCGCGGCTGCTGTTCACGAAGGAGCGGGGGGCCGCGGCGCGGACTTCGTTGGCGGATCGATGGATTGGTTCGCGTCTCAATGCGGCGGTCAAGATTGCGAACGATTCGTTTGAGACGCATCGTTATCACGAGGCAGCCGACGCGGTTTGGACTTTCTTCTGGGACGAGTTTTGCGATTGGTATTTGGAATTGAAGAAATCGGACACCGATTGGGGCTTCGCTTACGAGGTTCATAAGAAGGCGTTGCTGCTGCTGCATCCGTTGATGCCTTTCATTACGGAAGAGCTGTGGCACCGGCGCGGGCATCAGACTTCGATTGCGCTGGAGGCTTATCCGCAATATGATTCTGCCTCGACCGACTCCGCAGCCGAGCGCGCATAAGAGCGCACTGGTTGTTATCCTCACGCGGCATTCGAGAACGCCGGGCGGAACAGAAAATCGATAAAAAGCGGGAACTCACGATTTATGCGCGGGCGTCAGATGAATGGTTCAGCCTCATTTTGGACAACGCGTCGGCCATCCAGCGGATCGAAAACGTGAAGCTTGAGGTGGAAAACGGACAGCCGGACCAAGTTCATGCCGGTCTTGCTAAGCGAGGCGGCAATCAAGTGAGTTGGGGCGTCTTATTCGAAGCCCAGAACATTTGCATGCTGGGGTTTGAAGTCCCCGCTCGTCATTGGATTGAGTGACGAACAGAAGGATCGCCTCAGGAAGGAAAACGAGCAGCTCGAAAAGGTAATCGCCAATTCGCATCGCCAGCTTGGCGAACGAGAGTTTTGTGGCGAAGGCGCCGGCGCATGTGATCGAGGGCATGCGCGCTAAGCTTGCCGAGTATGAGGCGCAGCTCGCCAAGAACCGGGCGGCGTTAGGCGAATGAGCTTCGACATCGCCCATCCCGATGTGCAGCGCGCAGTAGCGGACGCTTTGGCCGAGGATATCCGGACAGGCGATATCACTACTGAGGCCACCATTGCGGCCGAACTCCAGGCGGAAGGTCATTTCGTGGCTCGTCAGGACATGACGCTCGCGGGTGTGGAACTGCTGACGCTGCTCTACGACAACTCCGTTTTAAAAGTGCCGAGTGGGACCGGCGTCCACGCCGGTCAAGAGATCGCGGTTGTCCGCGGACCGGCGCGCTTGCTGCTGACTCGCGAACGCGTGGCGCTGAATTTCCTGCAGCGCCTATCTGGAGTCGCTACGCTGGCGGCGGCGCTTTGTGGACGCTGTGGCGGGGACCGGGGTCCGCATTTTGGACACGCGCAAGACTACGCCAGGGCTGCGGGTGCTGGAGAAAATGGCGGCGGCTGCGGGCGGCGTGGTGAATCATCGTATGGGATTGTGGGATGCGGTGCTCATCAAGAACAATCACATTCGCCTCGCGGGCGGCGTTCGCGCGGCGGTGGAGCGGGCGCGGCCGCTGGGGAAACCGATTGAGGTGGAAGTCCGCACGCGCGCCGAAATCGAGGTTGCGCTGGATTGCGGTGCGGGGCGGCTGCTGCTGGATAACATGACTCCGGCGCAGGCGGCCGAGGAGATTCGCTTCATCGCGCGGCGGGCGGAGGTTGAAATTTCGGGGGGCGTTACGCTCGAGAATGTGCGGGCGTACGCTGAGGCCGGGCCGGATTTCATTTCGTCGGGGTCGATTACGCACTCGGCTACGGCGGTGGATATCAATTGCGGAATTTATGAGCTTTGACTTGCCGGGGCGGCGGGTGGAGTGGCTGGCTTCGACCGATTCCACGATGATCGTGGCGGCGCGGCTGGCGCGCGAAGGACTGTGCGTCGGGAACGGTGGTGGTGGCCGATCGGCAGACGGCGGGGATTGGGCGCGCGGGACACTCGTGGTATTCGGAACCCGGGTCCGGGTTGTACGTATCGATCGTGCTGCGGCTGGAGTTGGGCTCGGAATCGTTACCGCTAGTGATGCTGGCGCTGGGGCTCGCTACGCAGCATGCAATCGCGGACGCCAGCGGGCTCGCGCCGGATTTACGCTGGCCTAACGATGTCTTGCTGGACGATAAAGAAGTGCGCGGGGATCATGGCGCAGATCGAGGGCGATGCGGTGATCGCGGGGATCGGGATCAACGTAGGGCATACCAGTTTTCCGCCGGATATCGCCGCGCTGGCTACGTCGCTACGGCTGGCGGGCGCGTCCGTGTCGCGCGAAGCGCTGCTGGCGGCGCTGGTAACTGCGGTCGAAGAATCCTGCGGCGTGCTGACTGCCAGCGGGCCGGCGGCGATCTGCGATGCCTTCATGCGCGCGTCGACTTACGCGCAAGGGCGGCGCGTGCGCGTGGAGCAGGATGATGCGATCCTCGAAGGCGTGACCGCTGGGCTGGATGGCTCCGGTTTCCTGCTGCTGCGGCAGGATAATGGGACGGTGACGAAAATCCTGGCAGGCGGCGTCCGGCCCATCTGACTATGCTTCTAGCACTCGACGCGGGGAATACCAATATCACTATCGGCGCGTTCCTGAACGGGAAGCTCACGGGGCGCTGGCGGCTGCGAACTATTCGCGATCAGACTCCGGACGAGTGGGGCATTCTGATGCGCAACTTGTTTTCGCTCTCCGAGCTGGATTTGAGCCAGGTGCACGGCGTGGTGATTTCGAGCGTGGTGCCGGCTGTCGATCAGCCGCTGACGGCCATGGCGGAGCGCTATTTTAAACGCGAGCCCATGTTCGTGACGCCGGCTACGGATACCGGGATCAAAGTGCTGTATGACAATCCGCGCGAGGTGGGTGCGGACCGCGTGGTGAACGCTGTCGCAGGGTTCCACAAATACGGCGGGCCGTGCGTGATCGTCGATCTGGGCACGACCATCAACTTCGACGTGGTCTCGAAGGACGCGGAGTTTTTGGGTGGGCTGATCGCGCCTGGGCATCGGCATGTCGATCAACGGGCTGTTTGCCCGCACCGCGCGCCTGCCGATGGTCGATTTCCGGGCGCCGGAGAAACTGGTGGGCAGCAATACGGTGGGCAGCATTCAATCCGGTCTGTATTACGGATTTATCGGGCTGATCGACGGCATCGTCGAACGCATCGTGAAGCAGCTGGGCCCGGACGACCAAGGCCGTTGCCACCGGGGGGCAGGGGCAGTTGATTGCCGACGGCTCGCGGCTGGTGAAGGTCTATGACGAAGACCTGACGCTCGAAGGACTGCGGCTTATCTGGGAGCGCAATCAAGCACGTTGACGGAAAACTACTTCAACTATTTCACGGAAATCGAAGACCATTTTCAGCGGGCGCGGGGGACTGGCTTGTTTCTGCTGTCGCCGCTCGACTGGGCGCTCATTGAAGCTTGGAAAAACGCTGGGATTCCACTGGAAGCCGTCCTGCGCGGGATCGATCAAGCATTCGATAAGTGGCGCTCGCGTCCGCCGCGCGCCCGCATCCAAATGGTGAATTCGCTGGCCTACTGCGCGCAGGCAATCGCCGCCGAAGTGCAGGCGATGGTAGATGGAGGGCCTGCGAAACCGGCCAGCGGCGCGCCGCCTTTTTCGCTCGAAGATGTGCGCGCTTATCTGGCGCGCAACGCGGCGGCATTGCGTAAAGCGGGTCTTGAGGAACTTGCCGCCGCGCTCGATGCAATGCCGGTCGACACGCTCTACGGCGATCTTGAACAGCTGGAGCAGCGGCTCACCGCGCTCGAGGAAAAAATGATTGCCCGGCTGCGTGCGGATGCCAGCGACCAGGCGCTTTTTGAAGCGCGGCGGACGCTCGACCGTGAACTCAAGCCCTATCGCGGCAAGATGAGCACCGAGCAGCTGGCCATGCTCGAAAAGCAGTTTCTGGAGAGGAAATTATTGGAGGACCAGAGATTGCCGCGCCTCAGCTTATTCTATTTGCATCCCTAATCCAGCGAGAGAAGTAAGTAAAAGGTAATAGATCTAAGGTCTCTAAGGGATACATTTTTTAATTCCTCCCTGAAATTTTTACGCCGTCAGCCGAAATATGCCCTGAGGACTATTTCGGACCGCCGTCGGAGGTGCCGAGCACAATAGGGAGACACATTGACGATGAAAAACTTGATTCTTAAAATTCAGGCTCTCCGCGATACACGCGGTCAGGACCTCATTGAATACGCGCTGATGGCAGGTTTCGTGGCCGTCGCGGCCGGTGCGGTTATGCCGGGCGTTGCCAGCAGCATTAGCACCATCTTCTCGCAAGTGGGATCGGTGATGGCGATCGCATCTACGCAGGGTAGCTAACTTTAGCGCCATCTCATTTTTGAAGGCCTGGAGAGGTTCGGCTGGCAGTCTTGGGGCCGAACCTCTCCGGGCCTTTCTGCTTCAGGGCCGGCCTATTTCGGTTGCGCAACGATTCGCAAGTACGGCTTGAGGGTCTTCCAGCCGCCGGGGTACTTTTGCTTGGCTACATCATCCGTTACAGAAGGCGGAATGATTACGTCCTCGCCTTTCTTCCAGTTCACCGGCGTAGCGACAGTGTGGGTAGCCGTGAGTTGGATCGAATCCAGCACGCGTAGGACTTCGTCGAAGTTTCGTCCTGTATTCATCGGATAAATCAGCATCAGTTTGATCTTCTTGTCGGGTCCTATGATGAACACCGTGCGCACGGTGGCGTTGTTGGCGGCGGTGCGGCCCTCGGAAGTGGTCCCGGCGTCAGCGGGAAGCATGTCGTAGAGCTTGGCAATTTTCAGCTCCGGGTCGCCGATCATCGGGTAGGTCACTTTGGCGCCCTGGGTCTCTTCGATATCGCCTTCCCATTTCAGGTGGCTGGCCACCGAGTCCACGCTGAGCCCAATGATTTTGGTATTGCGTTTGTCGAATTCCGGTTTCAAACGCGCCATATAGCCGAGCTCGGTGGTGCACACGGGCGTAAAGTCCTTGGGATGAGAAAATAGGATGGCCCAGCCGTTGCCGATCCACTCGTGAAAGTTGATGGTGCCCTGGGTGGTTTCGGCGGTGAAATTGGGGGCTTCGTCGTTGATGCGTAAAGACATGGTTGATCTCCTCGAACAATTCTACTCTGGGGCGTGAGAATTTTCTCGGCGTGGACGCACCAATAGGCGAGGTCGCTATGCAAACTTCCGCCGCTCCGGTTACCGAACGTGCACGCTTGATCATGCAGACGCTGCTCCAGATGGAGAAGCAGTTTGGGAAGGGGTCAGTGCTGCAACTGGGTTCGAAAAGCGTGCAGCAGGTAAGCGTGATCCCCACCGGGTCTATCTCACTGGATGCTGCGCTGGGCGTGGGCGGGTTTCCAAGAGGGCGTGTGATGGAGGTGTTCGGGCCGGAGTCTTCCGGTAAGACCACGCTGGCTTTGCAGGTGATCGCCCAGGCGCAGGCGGCGGGGGGGACGGCGGCGTTTATCGATGCCGAGCATGCGCTTGACCCCACCTACGCCCGGGCGCTGGGTGTGGATGTCGACAACTTATTGGTTTCGCAGCCGGATTATGGGGAGCAGGCGCTGGAGATCACCGGCTCGCTGATCGCATCGAACGTGATCGACGTCGTGGTGGTGGATTCGGTGGCGGCTCTGGTTCCTAAAGCCGAGCTCGAGGGCGAGATGGGCGACAGCTTCATGGGGCTGCATGCGCGGCTGATGTCGCAGGCCATGCGCAAGCTGACCGCGGCGGTGTCGCGCGCGAATGCCTGTCTCATTTTCATCAACCAGGTGCGCGAGAAGATTGGCGTGGTGTTTGGCAATCCGGAGACGACTACTGGCGGGCGGGCGCTGAAGTTCTACTCGTCGGTGCGGATTGAGGTGCGGCGCATTGGGGCGATCAAGGATGGCGACCAGGTGATTGGCAACCGGACCAAGATCAAGGTGGTGAAGAATAAAGTCGCGGCCCCGTTTCGCGAGGTGGAAGTGGATATTCTTTACGGGCAGGGCATCTCGCGGGAAGGCGATTTGCTGGATCTGGGGGCCGCGCATGAAGTGGTGGAAAAGTCCGGGTCCTGGTTCAGCTACGCCGGCGAGCGGTTGGGGCAGGGGCGGGACAACGCGCGCTTGTTCTTGAAAGAGCACACTGATATTCGCGACCGGCTGGACTTGGCCGTGCGGCAGAAGCTGGGGCTGATGGAAATACCACCGGTGAAGCCCACGGCTCCTGAAACGGCGTCTAACGGGAAATCGCAGACGGCGTAGCCAGCATCGCGACGATTTGTTCGCGGGCGGCTGCGGTGAGTTGATCACGATCGCGAAGTGTTAGGCCGGCGGTGGGGAGCGGATCGCCGATCCGCAGAGTCACGTGCTGGAACGGGTGGAATACGGCCGAGCCCATCGCCAGAACGGCGCGGGTACCGACTAACGCGATCGGTAGTAGCGGGACTTGGGCTTTGATGGCGATGTAGGCGCCGCCTTCTTTGAAGGGCTGTAGTACGCCGTCCATCGAACGGCCGCCTTCGGGAAAAATCAGCATGGAAATGCGGCGTTCGCGGATCACTTGTGCGGCGAGATTCATGGTCTTGATCGCCGCGCGCGGGTCTTCGCGGGGGACGGGAATGTGGCCGGCCTGGCCAAGATGCGTTCCTAGAAAGGGGATTTGGAAAAGGCCTTTTTTGGCAAGGAAACGGAAGTTCTCGGGGATGCTGCCGAGCACGGCGGGGGTATCCATATAGCTCAAGTGATTCGAGCAGATCACGTAGCTGCCGTTGCGTTCGATTTTCTCGAGGCCCTCTACGGTGATGCGCACCCCGGCAATCCACAGTAGGGAGCGCGCCCACAACCGGCCTACGCGAATCGCGGCGTCGCCGGACTTGTCGAAGAGCGTCAGGAAAATGCTGACGCAGCCGCACAGGAAGGTGGAGAGAATGATGAGCGGGTCGATTACGACCAGGCTCCAGAGAAAGGCCATGAGTTTTTATTGTAAGAGGCGGCTCGGGCTTCGCCTACCAGAAACAGCGAGCCGGTGATGACGATCATGTCATCGGCCGAGGCTTCGCTGGCTACCAGTTTCAAGGCGGCGACTGATGTTCGGGACGGCACGGCCGTGCGGGGCTAGCGCCGCCAGTTCCTCGGGCGGCATGGAGCGGGGGGAATCGGCGGCGGTCAGGATCAATTCGTCGGCGAGCGGGAACAGGAGCGCGCCCATTTCGGCGACGGCTTTGTCGCGCATGGCGCCGAAGATGATCCAGCGTTTGCGGTCCGGGATAGAAGCGCTCCAAATAACGGATCAGCGCGCGGACGCCGGCCGGGTTGTGCGCGCCGTCGAGCAGGATGTCGGGGTTGGGCGAGATGTGTTCCAGGCGGCCGGGCCAACGTTGTTTCGCTGATACCCTTCGGAGACACTCCCAGCGTTTCGAGCGCCAGTGCGGCGGTGACGGCGTTGTCGACTTGATGCTCTCCGGCGAGCGGGCATTCGATTCCGGAGAAGCGGCTACCGCGAGCGTCGATTTCCAGATCGCGGACCTCGAATTCCGCTGCGCGCTTTACCGGGATACCGAATTCCGCGGCCTTGGCCTCGAGCACTGCTTGCGCGTCGGGTCGCTGCCGGGCGAATACCGCCGGGACGCCGCGCTTCAAAATCCCGGCCTTCTCGGCGGCGATGGACTCGATGGTGTCGCCTAGGAACACCTGGTGGTCCATGTCGATGGGCGTGATTACCGTGAGCGCCGGGTCGACCACGTTGGTCGCATCGAGGCGCCCGCCTAGGCCGACTTCGATCACGGCGGTCTGCACGTTCAATTCGCGGAACAACCAGAACGCCATGGCGGCGACGGTTTCGAAATAACTGGGATGAGCGTCGAGATCGAGCGTGCCGGCGGTTTGGTGGACCACGTCGAACGCTCGCGAAAACTGGGCTTGCGAGACGGGGATGCCGTCGATCTGAATGCGCTCCGTGGGTTCGACTAGGTGGGGCGAGGTGAACAGTCCCGTGCGGACGCCCGCCGCCCGCAAACCCGCGGCGATCATCGCGGAGGTTGAACCTTTGCCGTTGGTGCCGGCGATGTGGACGATCCGGTAAGCTTTCTCCGGATTACCCAAAGCCGCGAGAACCGCGCGGATGCGGTCGAGGCCGAGCTTGGCAGTCTTCATTTCGTTGCCCAGCGCGTACAGGAATTGGACGGAATCGGGATAGTTCATGTCTTTCTATTCTGGACTGGCTGCGCGGTGCGAAACTGATTCAACGGAAAATTCGTACGCAGCCAACTGAACTTAGAGTCCGGCTTCGTGGTTCGAACTGGATGCTGCAGGACGTAGAGTCTCTCTCCTGATAGCCGCTGAAGTTCTTGCCTCGTGTCTTGCCATTTCGGCCCCAAGGCTTCGACTAGCGCCGGATAGTTTTCTCGAAAGAGCGAGGCCACGGCCTCCAGTTCGAACCTAGGTGCCGGTTGTACTCCTTGGATTGCTTCGAGGAGGAACACGAGTCCCTGCCAGTTGTCGGGCTCCAGGCACGGCGCAAGGTAAAGAAGGATCTGCCCCCGATCCTTTACGAAGTTTGCTCGAAGAGTTTCGGAGTCCAAGGTCACGATGCAATTGCCAAACGCCTTCGGGTCGTAATGATCCGTGATCACTTTGAACCCAAGTTCGTTGAAGAGCCAGGGCGCGCCCTGCACGAGCTGCTGATTCAGTGGACTCATTTCAAACCCTGTAACCTGCTCATGTGTTTATGTTTATTCTCACTCATCCTATCCCGTTCGTAATCTCTAAACCATTTTTCCCGGGCTATGTTCATAATGAAAGGGACTCGATTCCTGCCCTTGTCCAACTTTTTCCGGGTTGGGGGCGTCTTTACGAACGGAGCAAACGTTGATCTTTCGCGAGGTTGAGGATCGCGACCTGATCGCCAAAGCGCGGCAGGGAGACGTGGAGGCGTATAACCTTCTCGTGTCCCGGTGGGAGAAGCGTATCTTCAACTATCTGCTGCGGTTGGTGTCGAATCGCGAGGATGCACTCGATCTTAGCCAGGAAACCTTTTTGAAAGCGTATCAGAACCTTCGCAAACTCGACGATCCGGCGCGCTTTTCGGCGTGGCTGTTCCGGATCGCTCACAACGAGGCGTTTTCGTTGCTGCGGCGGCGGAAACCGGAGAGCGAGCTTTCTGAGCCGCGTCCGCGGGATTTCGGCGGGCGGATGCTGCCGATGGAGCTTTCGCTGGCGGTGGAGAGTGCGCTGAAGGTGCTGAGTGAAGATCAACGCGAAGCGGTCTTGTTGAAGGTCTATCAAGGGTTCAAGTTCGATGAAATGGCGGAGATTCTGGAAATTCCGGTCTCTACTGTGAAGTCGCGCTTGTACACTGCGCTCGATCTACTCAAGGCTACGCTGGCTCCGGCGGTATTTCGTAAAGACGGAGGGGTTGCGTTATGAGTTGCAAGTTGGGGGATGGCAGACCGGATTGGAAGTCGTATGCGCTGGGCGAGTTGGATGCGCGCGCGCGGCAGGAGGCGGAAAATCACGTCGCTGCTTGTGCGGATTGCCAAGACGAACTGGCCGGGTTGCGGGTGACGCTCGACGCGATGGCGACGTTGCGCGAGGAGGAACTGCCGCGGCGGATTGCGTTCGTCTCCGACAAAGTTTTCGAGCCGCGCTGGTATGAAAAGTTGTTCTTGCGGCCATCGTTTGCGGCGGCGGCTTTGCTTGCGGCGGCGATTCTGGTGCACGCTTTTGTGCGGCCGGTGGGTGTGCCGGTCACTACTGCCGCGCAGGTGGACACACGGGCTATCGAGGCTCGCGTGAGCGCTGAAGTCACGGCGCGATTGCAGAGCGAAATGGCAACTGCCGTCAACGCGGCGGTTACCAAAGCGGTCGCCGACACGGAAAAGCATGACGACCAGCGCACTGCCTTGCTGCTCTCGGCCACGGAACAGCGCTACTCCGACGCCGCGGATTTTCTCAACAAACAAGTTACTCGTATGTATGCCCTGAATACCGGGGCGGGAGTTCGCTAAATGAAGATCTCGAATTTGCACCACCTAACGAAGCCTTTCCTCCTCCTTGTGATTGCCGCCTCAGCAATAGCAAGTGATGCGCCGCGCGTGCCAAGGAACACGCTGGCTGCGACGGAACGAAAACTCGATAACAGCTTCACCAAGTTATGGAGCGACAATCCGTTCGTAGTGCTGGGTCCCACGCGCGGCGTTTATTTAGAAGGCTACGGCGCGGTGTTTACGGCGGAAGTGAATCTGGTGGCCGGTCCTACGCTGGGGATCATGACGCCGCCGATGACCAAACAGGATATCGCGCAGCACAAGCAGAAGAAGATCGCGCGCATTCCGGAGCTGAAGAAAGCGCTGGCGAAGGCGTTGGCCGATGTCGCGGCGTCTCCGGACATGGCGGCGGTGCCGCCCGACGAACAGATCGTGCTGGTGGCTTTCCTCTCGCATTTCCCTTGGGAAGACCTGGACGGATTGCCCGCGCAGATCGCCATGCAGGGATCGAAGAAGCAACTGATCGAGGCTCAGCGCCTGGGTGGTGCGGCTCTCGAATCCGCGATTCACGCCGTGCAGTACTAACGCCCATGCGGCTTGGCGAAATCCTGATCCAGAAGCACCTGATCACCGGCGAGGACCTGGATCGCGCGCTCGAATTGCAGCGCGAGCGCGGCGATAAGCTGGGCAAGATTTTGGTGGATCTGGGCTTCATCGCGGCGCGCGATGTGTTGCTCGCTCTTTCGGAACAGTTGCAGGTGCCTCTGCTCGCGATTGACGGACCGCCCGCGGTTTCGCCCGAAACCGAAACCCTCTCGCCCAAGTTTTTGCGCCAGTTCCGCTGCCTGCCGGTGATGCTGCACGATCATACGGTCACGCTGGCGATGGCAGATCCCCTGGATTTTGAAACGCGTTCGACGGTGGCTGCGTGCACTGGCCTGACGGTGAATCCGGGGCTCGCGGGTGAGCAGGAAATTCTCGACGCCATCGACCGCTATTACGGGCAAACCGAGAAAAACGAAACCGAGCTAGCGACTCCGGTGGGCGAAGCGAATGAAGATTTAGAACAGCTTCGCGACATGGCCAGCGAAGCGCCGGTGATCCGACTGGTGAACGCCATGATCGCGCAAGCGGTGGAGAAGCGAGCGAGCGACATTCACATCGAGCCGTTCGAGAAGGAATTCCGTGTGCGCTACCGCGTGGACGGTGTGCTGGTGAATCAGGACCCTCCGCCGCGCGAGTTGAAGGCCGCGATCATTTCGCGCGTGAAGCTGATGGCGCGCTTGAATATCGCGGAGCGCCGCTTGCCGCAGGACGGCCGCATCAAGGTCAAGACGCTGGGGCGCGAAGTCGATTTGCGTGTTTCGACGCTGCCCACACTCTATGGCGAAAGCGTCGTGATGCGTTTGCTCGATCGCTCGGCGGGCGATTTTTACGATCTGGAACGCCTGGGCTTCGACGAGCACATGCTGTCGCGCATGGAGCATTACACTTCGCTGCCGCACGGTATTTTCCTGGTCACGGGCCCGACTGGAAGCGGGAAATCGACCACGCTTTATTCGGCGCTGAAGCGCATCAACCAGACTGACAAGAAGATCATCACGATTGAAGACCCCGTCGAATATCAGATGGACGGGATCAATCAGATCCACGTGAATCCGCAGATCGGGTTGACCTTTGCGCAAGGGTTGCGCCACATTGTGCGCCAGGATCCCGACGTCATCATGGTGGGCGAAATCCGCGACCGGGAGACGGCCGATATCGCCATCCGCTCGGCGCTTACCGGACACTTTGTCTATTCGACGCTGCACACTAACGATGCACCCAGCGCCATTACGCGCCTGACCGACATGGGGGTGGAGAATTACCTGATCACGTCGTCGCTGACGGCGGTGCTGGCGCAGCGCCTGGTGCGTGTGATCTGCAGCGAGTGCAAGGTTCCCGGCGGCACCGCGGTTACGCCGGAAGGCGAAACCATCAACGTCTTCCGCGGCACGGGTTGCGAGGCGTGTTTCAACACCGGCTATCGCGGGCGCTTGGGTATCTTTGAAATGATGGAACTGAACGAGGAACTGCGCGCGGCGATTATGCGTAATGAGGATTCGGGCAAGATCACGGAAATCGCCCGCCGCCATGGCATGCAAAATCTTCGCGAAGATGGTTGGAATAAGGTGCGCCGCGGTATGACGTCGGCGGATGAAGTGATGCGCGTGACGCAAGAATTGTGACCCGGGAATTGTAATGGCAACTGCCTATTTTTTTCGCGCGGTGGCGGCGGACGGCAAGCTCCGCACGGGCACGCTTTCGGCCGAAACCGACCGCCATGTCGCCGCGGAACTGAAGCGCCAGGGGCTGATCCCGGTGTATGTGGGCCTGGAGCAGAAGGCCGGTAGCGCGCTCAAGATTCCGGCATTTCAGCGCGGGCGCCGCAAAGACATTCTGTTCTTCACGCAGGAGTTGGCGACGCTGCTGAACGCCGGCGTGCCGCTCGACCGCGCTCTGTCGATCACGGCGGAGTTGACTGAGCACGCGAACTTCCGCACGCTGGTGCTGGACATTGTCCGCCTGATTAAGGGCGGAAAATCGTTGGCCGATAGTCTGGCGGCGCATCCTTTATACTTCTCGGACCTGTACGTCAATATGGTGCGCGCGGGCGAAGCCTCCGGGATCGCTCTCGCAAATCTTCGACCGTCTGGCCGAATTCGAGCGCACTCGCGACGACTTGCGCAGTTACATTGTCAGCTCGCTGATTTACCCCGGGCTGCTCACCATTGTGGGCATTTCATCCATTATTGTGCTACTGGAGTTCGTAGTACCACGCTTCGCGCAAATCTTTTCCGATCCGCGTATGACCATTCCGGTGCCTACGCAGATGCTGCTGGCGACCAGCCGTTACTTGCAGATGTATTGGCTGCCGGGAGCGATTGCGCTGGCGGCGGCGATCATCTCGTTAGTCACTTACATACGCACCGTGAGCGGGGCGATGTGGTGGGACTCGTTTCGTCTGCGCGTGCCAGTGCTGGGCGACGCGCTGCGCAAGGCTGAGACTGCCAGGTTCGCCCGCGCCATGGGGACTCTGGTCGCGGCCAGCGTACCACTGGTGCAATCGATCGGCATCTCGCGCGGGATTTTGAATAACCGGCGCATCGCGGGGTCGCTCGAGCGCGTGATTACGGGCGTGAAGCGCGGCGAAGGCATCGCGGGGCCGCTCTCGAAGGCCGGCGAGTTTCCGCCGCTGGCCGCGCATCTGTTGAGCGTCGGCGAGGAAACCGGGCATCTGGACGCTATGTTCGTGCGCATGGCCGACATCTACGAAACGGAAACGCGCAGTGCCATCCGGCGCTTCACTTCGCTATTTGAACCGTTGATTATTCTAGTGATGGGTCTGTTGATCGGCACTTTGATTTTGAGCCTGATGCTGGCCATCACCAGCATCAATGACATCGCAGGCTAGAAGGATACGTATGCGGAAAACAAGACGTTCACAACGCGGTATCACGCTGATTGAAATGCTGGTGGTGGTGACCATCATCGCGCTGTTCGCGGCGCTGGTGGGGCCCAAGCTGTTCACCAACGTAGATAAGGCCAAGCGCACGCAGGTGCACGCGCAGATCAACTCTTTCATGACGGCGCTGGGCTCCTACAAGCTTGACACTGGAAATTTTCCGACAACCGATCTGGGCCTGAACGCGTTGCGCGTGAAGCCCGACGGACTGGATCAGTGGGCAGGTCCGTATCTGCCGCAGGACGCGCCGGAAGATCCCTGGGGCCACCCGTATCTTTATAAATTCCCCGGCGATCACGGCGATGAACCGGACATCGTTTCGCTAGGCGCTGACGGCCAGCCTGGAGGAGAAGGGAACAACGCCGACATTGTCAGTTGGAGCAACAAATAACCGCAGGCGCGCGGGCGTCACGCTCATCGAACTGCTGATCGTGCTGACGCTGATTGCGCTGATGACGGGCATTGCCTTCCCCAGCGCCGCCGCTGGCGTTGAGTCCTTGCGCCTGCGCTCGGTGTCGGACACGGTGGTGAGTTTTCTCAATACCGCCATCGACCGGGCCAGCCGCCGCCAGCAAGTGATCGAGGTGTGGATTTCTCCGACAGAGAATGTCCTGATTTCGCGCTCGCCGGATCTGGAATTTTCGCGCCGCCTGGAATTGCCGGAGGGATATCGCATCCTCACGGTGCTGCCGGCTGCTGAAGTGAATCCGGATGAACCGCGGCGCTTTTTGTTGTATCCGGGAGGCGCTGTGCCGCGCATCGGTGTCGAGATTGGGAATCGCTCGGGAGCCAAGCGGATGGTCAGCGTGGATCCGTTCACCGAACTGACGCGCGCGGAGAAGGAGCCATGAGCGCCCCGCGCCAAGCCGGATTTACTTTGCTGGAAGTGCTGGTGGCAACGCTCATTATGGGCATCGCCGTTGCCGGCATTCTGAGCGGCATGGCCGGAGCGTCGCGTAATGCGGCGCGTCTCACCGACATCGACCGCGCCACGTTACTCGCGAAACAGAAAATGGACGAGCTGCTGATCGACCGTGCCGCGCCTCGTAATCAAGACATTGCCGCGGAGTTCGATCCTGCGCTCACGGGGGGTGTCCGCTGCGGATGGCACGCTCGCGTCACACCGTTTGAAGCTACGCCGGGGGCGAGCGGGTCCATCTGGGACCTGGACCGCGTGGAACTCGAAATCTGGTGGATGAGCGGCCAGACGCGCCGCACTTACGCGCTGGAAGGTTTTCGCCGCAACATCCTGCAGAAAGGGGACCGGCAATTTTAATGCGTCACCCCTCCCCACATCGTAACCAGCGCGGCGTCACGCTACTGGAGCTCATGATCGCGATCACTTTGGTCGCGGGCCTGTCGACGGGCATGCTCATGGCCATGCGCACAAGCTTGATGACTTATGAGAAGACCGCCAAGAAACTGGAATCGAATCGCCGCTTTGTGAAGACTCAGCAGATTCTATCGAACCAGATCGCGGCGGTGATTCCCGCGCAAGGGTTGTGTGTGCCATCTGAAGGCCAGAGCGTCGCGGTGCCCTCTTTTTTGAGCGGATCGGTGGATGCGCTACGCCTGATTACCAGTTATTCGATTGCCGAAGGCGCGCGTGGCTATCCGCAAATCGTCGAATATCGGGTACTTCCCAACAACCATGGCGGCGTGCGGCTGGTAGCGACGGAACATCCTTACACCGGGCCCGCGAGCACCACTCCGTTTTGCAGCAGCGGCCCAGCGCCTGGGGGAACGGCATATGCACTCGCGGAAAATCTTGCCTACTGCCGGTTCTCCTATCACGAGCCTTACAACCAAAACACGTTCGTTGAAACTCCCTGGCTGCCCCTGTGGGACCGGCCGGCTCTTCCTGCGGGAGTGCACATAGAGATGCGGCCTACCGTGCCGGAGAGCGGCGGGCTTTCCGTGCTGAACGTGACGGTTCCAATCAGAGTGGACCGCGACCCAATATCGGTGTATGACGACCGCTACTAGTCATCGCTCTACTAATCGCCGGCGGCTACGCTCGCGCGGCGGCGCGCTGCTGGCGGTGCTGTGGCTGTCGGCGGGGCTGGCTGCCATCGCGCTTTCCGTTTCCTCGAACGTGCGTTCGGAAACCGATCGCGTATCGACGGCGGGAGATGGGCTGCGCGCTTCCTATCTGGCTTCGGGCGCGCTCGAACGCGGAATCCTGTGGGTGCTATGGGGTAATTCGGGTTTCAATTACGCCGCGCCTGACGGGCTGCCGCGCTTCTGGACGCAAAATATGCGGCGTCTTCCCATGCGCTTTCCGAGCGGCGATGCGCTGGTGGAAGTGATCCCGGAAACTTCCAAGTTGAATATCAATACGGCCGACCCGGAGGACTTGTATCGCGTGATCTTCGCGGTCAGCGGGGACCCGGCGCGCGCGCGGCGGATCGCGGATGGCATTGTGGACTGGCGAACTGCTTCCACAAGCCCTAGCGTTTTCGACCAATACTATTTCAGCCTGGGTCCGACTTTTCGGGCGCGCCACGCGTCTTTCCTGGAGATAGAGGAATTACTGCTGGTGCAGGGGATGAGTCCCGAGTTGTTCTACGGAAATTACACCACTGGGCCGGACGGGCGCCTGTATGCGCGCGGAGGCTTGCGCGATTGCCTGTCCCCGTGGGGATCGCAAGGGCCGTTCGATGTGAATGCCGCGAGTCCCGCGCTGCTGGAAGCCATGGGCATGACGCCGGAGGCGACGGCGGCCATCGTTGCACGCCGCCAGCAGCAGCCGTTTCAAAATCCGCAGGAGACCGGTCCGCTGCCGCCGCGAATTGCGCTGGGTGGCGGATTCACGATTTACACTTTGCGCGCCAGCGCGCGCTTGCGGCGCGCGGACGGCACCTATGCCGAAGTGGTGCGCACGGCCGCGGCCACCATCAAGTTGTTCGATCCGCGCAAGGCGCCGCGCGAGATGGATGTTTTGCGCTGGTACGACGACGCCTGGTCGCAAGCCGCAATTCCGCCGTATGCGGGGATGGCGATCCGCGGCGGCAATGTTCCCGGACAGCCAGGATTTTCGGGAGACTTGCAGCCGTGAGCGTCCTGCGAACGCTAATCCCCAGCGGGTTGCGTAAGTGGCTGGCATTCGGGCACGGCGTGGGCATTGAAGTTGTTGGGCCGCACGGCGCAGAATCGCTGCGTGTTAGCGCCGTGCGCGTGCATCCCGGTGGAGCGCGCGTGGTGGGCACGCTTTCGTTCGACGACGCCGCACATCATGCTGCCGGCGTCTGGGGCACCGAGTATGCGGCGTTCGTGCGCAAGCATGGATGCGCACACGTGGCGGCTACTGTGTTACTGCCGCGCCGCGAGGTGATGGTACGGCATCTGTCCCTCCCCGGTGTTTCCGATAAAGATCTGCCTTCGGCGATCGAGTTTCAATTGGACGGCCTGCATCCTTATCGCGAAGAAGATGTGGCCTCGAGTTGGGCGCGGATTCCGGGAACGTCCTCGGTACTGGTGGCGATCACACGGCGCGCGGTGATCGAGCGCTTTGTCACGCTGTTCGGCGAGGCCGGGATTCGGGTGGGCGCGTTCACTTGCTCGGCAGCCGTGATCCATGCCGCGCTGCGCATGTTTCGCGCCGAGCCTCCGCCGGCCGGACTACTGGCGTATGAGAGCACCGAATCCGGCTTCGAGATTTACGGCGAAAGCGCCAGCCGCGCGGTATTCTCGGCCAGTTTCGCGGTGCCTCTGGAACGAGCCGCTTCGATGGCGGCGGCGGAACTACGTTTGGAGCCGGACACCGCGCCGGTCAATTTAGATTCGTTGCTGAATGCGGCTCCGGCGTTGCCGTATGCGGCCGCGCTGGCCTCGGCGTGCCCGCTGATGGCGCTGCCGCTGAATTTGCTTCCTGCCGATCTGCAGCCGTCTGGCTCGCGCCTACGGTGGGTTCTTTCCGCCGTCTTAACCGTGGCGTTGCTGGTGCTCGCGGTCGGATTGGCACTTTTCCCGCGCTATGACAACGCGCGCTATCTGGCTTCGTTGAACGCGGAGATCGCCAAAGTCGCGCCGGCGGCGAACCGCGCGACGGCGCTCGATCGCCAAATTGATACCGCGCGGCGTAACACTCTGCAACTCGACGAACTGCGCGCCCGCACCAAGGCCGATATGGATGTGCTGAATGAGATGACGCACATTCTGACACCTCCCGCGTGGCTCAATCTTTTGGAAATCACGCGGACGCAGGTAACACTCGCCGGGGAAACCGCGCAGGCCGCGCCGCTCCTCCAGACCATCGATGCTTCGCCGCTATTTAAGGGATCGGAATTCGTAATTCCACCCTCTCGCGTGAACAATGCCGAGGTATTTCGTATTCGCACCAACCGGGAGGCCGGCAAATGAACCTGAGTCCACGCGATCGCCGTGCGCTGACTTGGCTGGCGGTATCCGCGGCGCTGGGGTTGATCGCGTATTTCTGGCCCACCAATGAGGGCGCTGTAGCCGTGGTCGCTCCCGCGGGTGACCCAGTGACGCTCGCCGAAACACGGCTGGCCCGTTTGCGCGAGTCCGCGGCTATGGTGCCCGCGAAAGAAAACGTGTTTAAGAAAGTTTCCGCCGATCTGGCGGTGCGCGAAAAAGGAATCATTCAGGCGGATACGGCCGCGCAGGCGCAGGCGCTATTGATTCAGATCATCCGCCGTCTGGGCGCAGCCGAGAATCCCGCCGTCGACATTCGTTCCACCGAGCTGAATCCCATTCGTCCGTTTGGCGATTCTTATGGGGAAGCCAGTGTCGCGGTGCAGATCGAGTGCCGCATCGATCAACTGGTGAACCTGCTGGCGTCGCTCGAGACGCAGCCGGAACTGGTTGCCACCAGCGACCTGCGCGTCCTATCTTCGAACGCCAAGGAGAAGACGGTGGCCGTCCGCATGACCATCTCGGGCGTGGTGCCGCGCCGTTTGGTTCCACAGAAAACACAGTTGGGGAAGAAGACCGGAGGGAGCGCGCTGTGAATCGCCGAATCGTCTTGTTGAACCTCGCATTACTCGCTTTGGTTGGAGCGTTGGGGTGGGTCCTGCGTGCGAATTGGCTGGAAGCGCAGGCCCGCGAGCGCGCCGTGCTGCGGCGCAAAGTGCCGCCCAAAGCGGTGCTGGCGCCGCCCAGTCTCCCCGGCGTGCCAGCCGCCGCGCCTGCTGAGTATATCGATGTCGCGAGTAAGATGCTGTTCTCGAAAGACCGCAATCCGACCGTGGTGGTGGAGCCGCCCAAGCCCGCGCCCGAGCCAGTGATGCCTGCGCTCCCCAGCTATAGCGGCCAAATGGCGATTGGCGAGCCGGTGATTTTTCTGAGTCCGGCGAACAACGTCCAGCACGGCTATCACGCCGGTGAGAAGGTGGGCGATTTCAAGCTAGTGAGTTTCGACGAGGAGAAAATCACCTTCGAGTGGAACGGGAAAAGCATCGAACGCAAACCGGAAGACTTGCGGCCCAAGCAGGTCCTGGCGCAAACCGGCGCAGGCGCGGGCGCGGCTCCCGTTCCAGCGATGCCGCGTCCGACAATTCCAACCCCAGGGTACCCGACACCGAAAGTAACGCTCGATCGCCCTAACGCCGCGTCCGCGCCTGAGGTTGGCTCCACTCCGGCCCCTGCCGCTGCCCCCGTTAGCCCTGTGACTTCGTTAAGCGGGCCGAGCGCCGCGAAACCCGGCGACAGCAATAGCACTAGCGACACCAGCGACGACGGCATGTTAGGGCCGCCGCTACCGGGAGGCTTTCGCGCGTGTGTTCCCGCCGATACCTCGCCCGCCGGTACCGTCCATTCCGGATATCGAAAGGTTCAGGCTATGAGCATATTTGGTCCGTCTTGCGATTGGGAGCCATCTAAATGAGAATTTCGCGTTCCATGGCGGTTTCGGGGATTGCGCTTTCCCTGGCTGTTTTTGTGTTGATCGATTGGCGGGGCGAGGCTTTCGCGCAAGCTCCACCAGCCCAAACCGCGCCTGCTCAGGCGGCTCCGGCGGCGGCACCCGCGCCCGTGCCCATTGGGAATTTGTCCCTGCAAAACGCTTCGCTGGTCGAGGTCATCAATCAACTGGCGCGCCAGTTGAAAATTAACTACATTCTGGATCCGGCAGTGCGCGGAACCGTGGTGCTGAACACCTACGGCAGCACGGCCAACCTGGACGCCCGCAGCCTGTTGGACTTGATCCTGCGCATTAACGGCGCCGCCATGATTCAAGAGGGCGACGTCTACCGCATCCTGCCGCTCAAGGACGCGCCCAAGATGCCGCTGCGTCCGCAGTTGAACGCGCAGAACATTCCGGAAGACGACCAGATCATGCTGAATCTGGTGTTCCTGAAGTACGTGACGGTGGACGAGCTCACCAAAGTATTGGGCGAGTTCCTGGGTGAAAACGCCTCCATTTTTTCCTACTCTCCCTCCAACCTGCTGTTCATTCTGGACAGCCGCCGCAACATGCGGCGCACCATGGAGTTGATCGATTTGTTCGACAGCGACAGTTTTGCGAACCAGCGCGTCCGCCTGTTTGAAGTGAAGAATACCAAGCCCTCGGATCTAGTGAAGGATCTCGACAGCGTCCTAAAAGCAGTTTCGCTCGACGGCAAGAACGCTACCATTCGTTTTCTTCCGGTGGACCGCATCAACACGCTGATCGCGGTGGCGCCCAACCCAGGAGTATTCGACACCATAGACGTTTGGCTGAAGAAGCTGGACATTCCGGTGAAGATCGCGGTGGGCGGCGGCAGTGAGAATCACGTGTACCGTTTGCGCTATGGGCGCGCCGAGTGCGTGTCGATGGCTTTGAATCAGCTCTATGGCATCGGCGCAAACATGGGAGGCTACGGCGGATTTGGCGGCGGATTCGGCGGCGGCTACCCTGGCGCGGGCTTCGGGGGCGGTTTTGGCGGAGGCGGCGGGTTCGGCGGCTTCGGCGGAGGCGGCGGAAACTACGGTTTCCCCAATACCTACGCCGCGACCGGCGGCGGCATGAATAACAACAGCACCTACGGGAACGGCAACAACTTCAATAACAACTTTGGCGGGATGGGGGAATGCCCGGGAATGGGAATGGGCATGGGAATGGGAGGCTTTCAGGGTGGCGGCGGCTACGGCTACCCGGTGTTTGGCGGATACGCCGCGCAAGTGCCGGCGGCCGCGGCGGGCTCAGGCCGGCACCACTTCCATTGTAGGGAGTGGCGCGCCGCCAGCGGCGGCTCCCACCGCCCCGGGACAGACCCCCGACAATAAGCCGGCCGTTCGCATCGTGGCCAACCCTCTCGACAACGCACTGCTCATACAGGCCACGCCCGAGCAATATCAGGGGATTCTCGGCATCCTGAAAGATCTGGACGTGCCGCCGCGCCAGATTTTACTGGAAGCAAAGATCTATTCGGTGAGTTTGACTGGGTCGTTTGCCGGTGGCGTTTCCGCGCAGTTCCAGCGGGTGACCAATGCCGACCGCGGACTCTTGGGGACCATAAGCACTGCCTCCGGGGTGGCCGGCCTCGCCACGCAAATGGGTTTTCTGGTGGGGCGCAGCAAGGAGCTTTTGGCGTTCCTCAACTTGTCGGAGAACACGGCCCGCACCACGATTCTGTCCGAGCCCAGCCTGATTGCCACCGATAGCATTCCAGCCACCATCAACGTAGGCACGCAAGTTCCCGTGCAGACCTCTTCCTCGACCACCGTGGCCGGTTCGAGCACTGTGACCAATTCGATTTCGTCGCAGAACACCGGCGTAACCATGCAGGTGAATGCGCGCATCAATCCCAGCGGCGTGGTCACGCTGGTCATCAATCAGGAGGTCAGCGCGCCGGCCGGAGGGGGCGGCACGCTGACGCCCTCCTTCGATCAGCAAGTGGTGCAGACGCAGGTCACCGTGCAGGACGGCGATACCATCGCGATCGGCGGCCTGATCAGCGACACCACTACCTCCGGCTCCAATGGCGTTCCGTATCTGTCGCGGATCCCGGGAGTGGGGTTGCTCTTCGGCAACAAGAGCAGCTCGCATGCCCGCAGCGAGCTCATCATCTTTATGACGCCGCACGTCATTTTGGACGAGAGCGACCTGATCGAAGCCAGCAACGAACTGCGGGACCGGGTCAAGAAGCTGCGAAAGTACGTTAAGCTGCTTTAATATCGAGCTAAGGTAAAAGCCGCGGTCTACCCGCAAAAATCCCCAGTCACCCCCGCAAAATCGCCGTTCTCTGGGCCGTCGTGACCTCCCAAGGCCAAAAAACGGGCAAACTATACTCGGGAATGACACTTTTGCCTTGACGAGACCTGTTCGGCAATGGTATCAATAAGTCTGACTGCGTCCAAGGGTTTTACAGCAGTTGTTAGTTGTATTTCAGGGCAGGGCGGCGTACGTGCCGTCATTCCCGCGAGCACAGAACAAAAAAGAAGTAGAGAAGTCGGTCAAGATGAGCTGGATTATTAACACAGCAGTCGAGCGGAGATCAGCCAGAGGTGAAGTGCGGCTGGGAAGCTCGGTTCCCGAGGTTCTTCAAAGCTAAGGGGATTGCAGATTGAGGCTCAGGTTGAACAAGAGAACTTCCATCAATTCAATTCCAACAATTCACAAGGAGAAGGAAATGGCAGATTTTCGCAAATGGCTCTACGCGTTTGCTGTAGTGGCGCTCCTCGCGGGGCTCACTGTCCCAGCAAGCGCGCAGACATCGTTCCAGACTTGCATTGGTGGTGCGGTTAACCCGACCATCCGTGCCGAAGGCTACACAGAACGGGCTGGTGACATCACCATCACCTGTTCCGGTGGAAACACGACGATCCCGGGCGGCACCGTTCCCGCGATCACCATCAACGTTTCCATGAACACCATCATCACCAGCAAGCTCACCTCAACGGCGTACACGCCGAATTTCAACGAGGCGATGTTGCTGATCGACGAACCGGGCACGGTAACTCCGGCTCAAGCGGGTCCTCCCGCGACGCCGCCGATCGCCAATGACCTGTTGGCCTGCGGTTCCCCTGGAGCGCCCTTCAATCCCAACGCCGGCACCGGTGTTTGCAGCATCGTCAATGACGGCGCCGCGAATGCAGCCGGTCTGGTTGGAATCTATAATGGCGCCAAGGGAAATACGGGCGTAGCTCCATCCCCGGCGTGCGTTCCTGTTGCGCCGTTTACAGTTTGTAACGGTCACCCGAACGCGTTTCAGGGCCGCCAGGTAGTTGGATCGAACAACCAGATCATCCAATTCATCGGTGTTCCCCTGGATGGTGGAAACCACACGCTGCGCATCATCAATCTGCGCGGCAACGCGGTGTTCCTGAGCGGCGGCCGCATCACCAACAGCAATTTCGGCGTGGGCCTCACGTTCCAGACGTTCGTCACCTTCACGTCGCCGAACTCGGTGAACGCGCAGTTGATTAACGTGACCAACGGGTCCATCCGCAATGGCTTGGACAGCGTTACCGGTACCGGTGCGGGTCCGTATCTGCAGTGTATCTTTACTTCCGCGGATACCGTCTCGGGCGGCAGCGTCATTCTGAACGAAGGCTTCCCGTCCGCGTGGAAGGTTCGCAACTGGCAGCAGATTAACGATAACGGAAAGTATATCGGAACTCCGGACTACCAGTATCAAGGCACCACGGTGTTCACCACCGCCGATATGGTGCAGAACGTCCCGGGCGCGCAATATAACACCGAGAGCGGCTTCATGTACCCGCCGCCCCCGGCCGCCACTGTTCCAGTGCCCAATCCGCCGTCAGGCATTTCGAACTCGACTGGTACTCCTTTAGGAAACCAGGCTTTTACCGACTCACCCGACACCGGGCTTTCCAGCGTGGGAACTGTAAGCAATGGGACTCGTTTTGCGATTCAGTTCTCTAGCATCCCGGGCGGTACCACCATCTCGGTGCCGAACTCGGTTCCCCTCTTCAACATCAGCGGCAGCGCAGTCAATCCAACCCAGAGTGGTGTGATGCTTGCGGTTTGCAATACGGATTCCGACGGTAGCGGCTCCGGCGGCACAATTTGCCCCGGTGTGGCCACCACCTCCGGCAGCAACTTCACGGTGTTCTATGAAGTTGTTTTCGAAGATCCGCTGGCGATTGAACAGGCCACCGTCCCCGTGATCGCGAATGTGGCGGCCTTCAACGGCACCAACCCGCAAGTCAACGTGGTTGCCACGGCGCAAGCCGGCTTCGCTCCGTTCTACAGCAACGGTGCGGGCTCCTCGGCGGGTAATCCGCTGTTGCTCGGCAGTCCGCTGACCTCTTCGGTTGGCCCGATCCCGCGCTTTGTGACGGGCTTCTTGCCGACGACTCCGATCCAGCTCTACTCCTTCAGCCGCTGCGCTTGCGACCTGCTGTTCCCGTGGGTTGTTGGTGACTCCACGTTTACTACCAGTATCGTGGTCTCCAATACCTCACTCGATCCAGGAATAGCGTTCGGCTTCGTGGCCGCTCCGCAGGCTGGTACGGTGACCTTCTGGTTCTTCGGAACGAGCGATATCAGCTTCAATCCGTCGACCTTCGGGTCCGCTACCGGTCCTTCAACCGTGATCGCTTCGCAAACCTCTACGGCTTCGGTACCTGCCGGATCGTATGTTGCGTTCGTGATCAGTCCCTCCAACGCGGGCGCTTCTGCCCAAACGGCTGGGAACGGTCTGAAGCCGATCGAAGGTCCGTTCGCGGGTTATGTCATTGCGCAGTCGCAATTCCAGTACTGCCATGGCATCGCCTCGATCTCTGCGCCGGGCTTGAGTCCGCAGACCTACTTGGGTCTGGTTCTCGACAAGGCTAGAACGACCACGATCATTAACGGCACCATCGTTAACACTCCGACGCAGCTCCCGCGTACCAACCAGATCTTCGCGGACGAGTTGGAGAACTAACCTAGCAGCAGTACAGCAGTCAGTAGTTACGAAAGGGAGGGCTTCGGCCCTCCCTTTTGTTTTTTAGATGCCCAGCTTGCTGAGGATGCGGTAGATCTCCGTCAAGATTTGCCGGTCCGCCGGAGTGAATTGCCCCGCGAGTTCGGCAGCGGCTTGCCCTAAATCTGTGCGCATGATGACGGGGCTGGCTAGGATGCCCAGGGTTTGCATAGCGACGCGCTCGTTCGGCAACAGGGCGCGCACCGGCATGGCACAGTGTGGACGGGTATCGTCCAGTCCCGTGGGCGCCGCCGGGTCAGCAGACCACACCGGATAGCCACCCGGAACTGAATCAGCGGAAGTGTTCCAGTGCCCTGGGGAGCCTACCCCTGTGGCGTTACGCTCGAGCAGCAATAATCCCACGTTCAACTGATTTCCATTCGGCATGAGGATAGCCCACATTCGTCGAGCCTCGTTCGCCGGATAGACCACCGGGAAAACCGGCGTGATGCCCTGGTCCAGCAGACTGGTCCCTCCAAAGATGGGGAGCAGCGCATTGGCGTCGGATTCGAGGCTCAAATAATTCGCTGACATGCCGGAAGAACCACGGGTCGCGCTGGTCGGCAGGACCGTATATTGGGGATAAGCAATCGCGCCCGGTAGATTGACCGCAGCCGCGTCAGCGAACGTTAACGTCAGGGTTTGGAATCCCCAGGCGCCGGCCGCATCCTGACCAAAGATCTGATACGCGACAGTATTGGGCTGCGGGGTAAACGCGCTTGAATCGAACCATGACTTATAGAGCCGGGTAGGGTCCCAGGGCGGCGCGTCCACGCCGAAGGTCGATCGGTAGCTCTCGCGCGTGTATTCCTGAAATAGGGCGAGTTCAACGGGGCTGAAGATGTCCTGGTCCGGCTGCGGCGGCGCCACGGGCAAACTTACGGGTACTTTCATGAGGCAGAAATCTCCTGCCTTGATCCTGCACGCACGGTCTCGAAGACAGGCGGATTGCGATGCCTATGTTCCTGTGCCCAAGCCTCTTCACCGATGTGCCAGCAAGGTCACCGCCCGGCTAGGGTTTATCTGCGTTCGCTTCTTTGGAGAGGATCAGCGGAATCAGGAACTCTGTCTCGAAAGGCTGAATAGTCAGGCGCAAGGTGGCGTGAAAGACACCTTTATCGGACGGGTGATAGGTCACTTTGAAAGTGGTTTCCTCCTGATGTTTGAGGAGGAAACCCTTCGGTTGCACGGCGAATCCAGGGTAATCCGCGATCAAATCGGCCTCGACGCGCACAGCACCCGGAGCGTTGTTATGGAACACCACTTCTTCGGTTGCCTCTTTGCCCACTATAAAAGATATCGATTTACGACTGATGCCGGCACTCGGGGGTGGGATGCTCTTAACGGCTTTCTCGACGGCGTCAGGGCTAAGATCCTTCGGCAGTTGCGGCGGCGTTGCCGCGGAACCCGGGGCGGTGGCTGGGATGGGTCCGACCAACGTCGTCACTACTTCTTTCGAAGCATCGTGGTACCACTTCCATTGGCCGTTCTCCAGCTTCCAGCGGTCTGTCCGGCCGGAAGGAATCTCGATCGAGTGCCCTTCCATGATCAGGACCTGTTTCGATGCGGAATTCACAACCGCCTTGGTGAAATTGTCGGAATACTCTACTTTCTGCAGTTCGAGAGAGGCGGCTTTTTCTTTGGGCGCACCTAGATAGTAGTCCTGGCTGTCTTCCGCCACCATCTCGTAGGCCTTGCGGAAATTTCCTTCCATCTGATACTTCAGAAACGCCGTGGCTTGGGCGCGCAAGGCTTGGTCCACCTCTGCAGGAGGCGCTGGGGCCTGCGCGAAGCCCAGT
Source organism: Bryobacterales bacterium (assembly GCA_963760575.1). Classification (GTDB taxonomy): domain Bacteria; phylum Acidobacteriota; class Terriglobia; order Bryobacterales; family Bryobacteraceae; genus Palsa-187. Next base: position 53,091 of record CAVXEM010000013.1, on the reverse strand, counting down.
ACGGGCGCGACCAGGAGGAGAGCGGTGTGAATTCGCATAGGTTTTCTTGCGGAAGTGGCTGGGAGGCAGGGATTCGAACCCCGATACGCGGCTCCAGAGGCCGCAGTCTTACCGTTAGACGACCTCCCAACTTTATCCAGTTTATCAGACGCGAGCGCAGCCAAAATAGACCGGCACGCGGCGTGTTTTTATACAGCGCAGCACGAACCGAATATATCCCGCGGGTAGTTGGCGCGCCGCAGCAGTCCATCACGGGCGGTTTCAATGTGGCGGCGCAGGCGCGCGAGATCGACACCCACCAGGCGTCCTTGCCACTTGCGGACCTTGCCGGCGACAAACACGTGTTCGACGTTGCTGGTGTCCATCATGGTCACCACCGTACCGGGAACGTTGTTCATGGGGAACACATTGATGCGATCGGTGGCCAGCAGGATGATGTCGGCGTCCTTGCCGGGCGTGAGCGTGCCGATCTTCTGATCCAGGTGCGCCACCTTGGCGCCTTCGATGGTAGCGAGCTCAATGGTGTCACGGCAGGTGAGCAAACGGGGGACGTCCTTCTCGCCCAAGACGGCACGTTGGTTCGCCAGCGCCCGTTGCAGCGTGAAAGCGGCGCGCATAATGGAGAACATATCGGCGGTCATATTGCACTCAACGTCTACGCTGAGGCTGGGACGGATGCCGTGGTCGAGCGCCGTCTGGAAGGGCGGCATGCCGTGGCGCATCTGCATTTCAATCGCGGGGGCAATCGAGAGCTTGCCGCCGGTATCGCGAATCATCTTCCACACATTTTCGTTGAGGTTCGTGCAATGCACGTACTCGTTGTCAGGGCCCATCAGTCCGGCAGTGCCCATGCGTTCGAGATCGCCAAAGCGGTCGCCGACGATGTGCGAGGTGATGGGGAGGCCTAACGAACGAGCCAGTTTCCAATGGTCCGCGTCGGTCCCGGTGTTCAGCGCGAGAGTCACCAATTGGTCATTCGAGGAGAAGTATTGCACCTTGATACGCGTGACGTCCTGTGGAAACTGCGTGCCCTTGACGCCGGTCGAGTACGAATACACTGCACGGCGCCCGGATTCCTTGAGGCCCGCGATGCAGGCGTCGGAGTGTGCGGGAGTGTGTGAAACCTGGGAAAGGTCTACGGTGGTGGTCACGCCGGCGTTGAGTTGGCTGAGCGAGGCTACCAGCTCGGAGATGTAGGCGTCGTCCGGCAGATACGCCGGCGTCAGGACGCCCTGGATCACTGAAATGTAATTCTTGGGCGCGTCGCCGTAAATGCCCAGGTTGCCGTCGGAGAGGATACTGCGCATCAGGGTTTCGTATTGATGATGATGCGTGTCGACGAAGCCCGGCATCACGATCATCCCGGTGGCGTCCACCACTACCGCCGATGACGCGGGTATGCTGGGCGCGATCGCGGCGATCTTTTGGCCTTCGATCAAGATATCGGCTTTCTCGAAATCGCCGACCTGGGAGTCAAGCGAAAGTACAATGCCACCTTTTAGCAAGATTCGTTGGGCCTTCTGTAAACGGTCGAGCGGTGTTTGGGCGGCAGCAGGGCGCGCCGCGAAACCGGCGGCGACTCCCGTGCCGGCGCTCAGAAAACTGCGACGTGAGTGTGATGACATGTCGTGTAGTTTACTCCTGCTGAACCGGGTTGCGTAGTTCGCCAATTCCTTGAATGCGGATGACCATTTCGCCGCCGGGCCGCAGGTAGCGCGGCGCTTTGCGGGCGAAACCCACGCCGGAAGGGGTTGCCGTGGCTATGATATCGCCGGGTTCGAGAGTGACCACGGAAAGTATATGCGAATAGGGCGGGGACGCCGAGAACCAGCTCGCGCGTATTCGAGTGGTGCAGAACCTCGCCGCCGATTTCGAGTGTGTGGTGTGCTTTCGTCGTCAGCTTGAAATGTGACCAGGCGCATCAGGTCCAGCTTGCCACACCTCCATGTCAGAATGGATAGTTCATGTCACGAATTCAGCGCGCTTTGATTAGCGTCACCGACAAAACCGGAGTTGTGGATTTCGCTCGTGCACTATCGAGCCTGGGCGTGGAAGTGCTTTCGACCGGCGGAACCCATCGAGTTCTCAAGGAGGCTGGGATCGCACCGCTGCGCGAAGTGGCCGAGGTCACTGAGTTTCCTGAGATGCTGGAGGGCCGGGTGAAGACCATCCATCCGCGTATTGCGGGCGGCATTTTGGCGATGCGTTCCAAGCCCGAACACATGCGGGCCATCGCCGAACACGGGATTCCGCCCATCGATTTGGTATGCGTCAACCTGTATGAGTTCGAGAAAATCGCGGCGAAGAAAGACGCGCCGCTGGAGGAGCTGATCGAGAATATCGATATCGGCGGCCCCACCATGATCCGCGCCGCGGCCAAGAACTGGCAGGACGTGGCGGTGGTGACGGCGGCGTCCGATTACCCGGCGATCATCGCAGAGTTGCAGGGGAACGGCGGCGTTCTCTCTGCTGACACCCACTGGCGGCTGGCGAAGAAAGCATTCTCGACTACAGCGGCGTATGATCGCGCAGTCAGCGCCCGGCTGGCCGAGATTCCACCGACGGGCGATGTGCTGCCGGCCATCCTCGATATTCGAGCGCCACGCAAACTGGCGCTACGTTACGGCGAGAACCCGCACCAGACTGCGGCGCTGTATGCTTCCGGCGGCGCGGGAATTGCAGGCGCCGAACAGTTGCATGGCAAGGAGCTTTCCTACAACAATCTGGTGGATCTGGACGCGGCCTGGCAGTTGATCGCAGAATTTGACGCGCCCGCGTCGGCCATCATCAAGCACACCAATCCGTGTGGCTGCGCGGAGGGCGCGACGCTCGCCGCCAGCTACCGGCGGGCCTACGAGGCCGATCCGGTCTCGGCCTACGGTGGGGTGCTGGCGTTCAACCAGACGTTGGATAGCGAGACGGCAGCCGAAATCGCTAAGACTTTCATCGAAGCCATTGCCGCGCCGGACTATAGCGAAGACGCGCTTCGAGTTCTGCGCGACAAGAAGAATCTGCGGCTGTTAAAAGTTGCCGGCGGGTCTGCGGAAACGGTGGTGAAGTCCATCAGCGGTGGCTTTCTCGCGCAGACTCCGGACGTGCATCGTCTGTCGCGGGCGGAAACGCAAGTAAAGACCAAGCGCGCGCCGACGGATGCCGAGTGGGCTGCGCTCGAATTTGGCTGGAAGGTCTCGAAGCACGTGAAGAGCAACGCGATCGTTTACGCGCGAGTGGTGGACGGCGTGGGGCAGGCGATCAGCGCCGGCGCGGGACAGATGAGCCGGGTCGATTCCGTGAAGTTCGGCGCCATGAAGGCGGTCCTGCCCCTAGCCGGTGCGATAGTGGCTTCGGACGCGTTCTTCCCCTTCGCCGACGGCGTCGAAGAAGCGGCGCGGCACGGAATTACGGCCGTGATTCAGCCTGGCGGCTCGGTGCGCGATGAAGATGTGATCGCGGCGGCGGACCGTTTAGGACTCGCGATGGTGTTTACCGGCGTGCGCCATTTCCGCCACTAGTTGTCGCTGAACAGCTTGAGTTTGTTATCTACGCTGGTGACGCCCTTGATTTTTTTTGCCAGGCGAGCGGCTTTTTCGCGCGCCGCTTCGTCGTGTACACGGCCTAACAGCGTGACGGCGCCATTCTTGACAGTAACGTCGAAACCGGCTCCCTTGACGTCGGGATCGTCGGCGAGCTTGCGGCGGACGGCGTCGTAGATCCGGTCATCGTTAGACGTTCCTTGTGCCATCACCAACATGGGCACGATCAAGACCAGCATCATAAGTAAGGCGATCAGACGCATAAGTTACCTTTCCAATTCTAGCGCCAGTCGACGGCCGATAAAAATGCGGGATCCTGGCGCCAGCCGGAGCGGACTTTCACGAAGGTCTGCAGGAAAACCTTGCGGTCGAACAGGTGCTCGAGCTCCTTGCGGGCTAGTGTGCCGATCTTCTTGAGCGCTTCCCCGCCGGCGCCGATCAAGATGGCCTTCTGACCCGCTTTTTCGACGTAGATGGTGGCGGCGATGCGCAGCAGCTTGGGCGTGTCCTCCCAGGATTCGATCACCACCGCTACGGCGTGCGGCACTTCCTGTTGCGTGTGATGCAGAACTTTTTCGCGAAGCACTTCGGACGCGAGGAAACGCTGCGGCTGATCGGTCAGATAGTCGTCGGGATATTGCGCGGGGCCGGTGGGCAGGCGCTCAATGATTTCGTGCTGCAGCACATCCAAGCCATCGCCGGTTTTTGCCGAGATCGGGATGTAGGCCGCGAAATTGTGCAGCGGACGGTATTTCTCGATCAGGTCCAGAAGCTTAGGCTTCTGATCCAGCCAGTCCACTTTGTTTAGGACCGCGATGACGGGAGCTTCCACTTTCTTCGCCAGATCCACCGCCTCCAAGTCTTCATCGCTGAACGGCGCCAGGGCGTCAATCACGAATAAGACCACGTCGGGCGCGCCGGCGGCGGTGCGGACGGTGTCCATCATGCGTTTGTTGAGCAGCGTGCTGGATTTGTGGATGCCGGGTGTGTCCACAAACACGATTTGGGCCTGCGGCAGCGTCAGCACGCCTTGAATCGAAGTGCGCGTGGTCTGCGGCTTGGCCGCGACGATTGCCAGCTTGGTGCCGAGCAGCGCGTTCAACAGCGTGGATTTGCCGGCGTTGGGGCGGCCCAGGATGGTGACAAATCCGGCCCGGTGTTTGGTTTTCTTCATTGCGTAGAGAGAGCTTTCGAGACGCGCACTTGATCGACGCGCACTTGATTTGCGGACAAGACTCTGATGGAAATCCCGTCACGCTCGGTGGTCTCGCCGGCCTCGGGAACATGACCGAGCCATTCGGTGACCAGTCCGCCGACGGTGGTCGATTCGGTGCCTTCGGCGGGGTGGAAATCCAGCAGGTCCTGCAAGCGGCCGATGTCGAAACTGCCGGAGACTACATAGCTGCCATCCGGCTGGGCGCTGAAATCGCGCTCGGGCTCGTGCTCATCGTGAATCTCGCCGACGATTTCTTCGACCATGTCCTCCATGGTGACGATGCCCGCGGTGGAGCCGTATTCATCTACCACCACGGCCATGTGCGCGCCTTCTTCCTGCATCTCGCGCAGCAGATCGTTCACCGGTTTAGTTTCGGGAACGGCGCGGATGGGGCGCACGATGTCGCGGACTTTGCGTTTCGCGCGCTCCTCGTCGTCGAGCTCGAACATATCGCGCACGTGAACGAAGCCTGTGATCTGATCGATGTTCTCTTCGTATACCGGGATGCGCGAATACTGCTCGTGAATCACTATTTCGCGCAGTTCTTCGAGCGATGCGTCCTGCCGTATGGCAACGATGCGGGGGCGCGGCGTCATCACTTCGCGCACGGTGGTATCGCCAAACGCGACTACCGATTGAATCAGTTCGCGGTCGCCTTTTTCGATGATGCCTTCCTCTTCGCCGGCGGCGATCAGGGCATCGATGTGCTCCTCGGGCGTAGGAGCTTCGTCAGCTTGCGGATGATCGCCCAAATCGAATACAGATTGCAGAAAATTGAGCGCCCAGGTGAGCGGCCGCATCAATACGGCCATCAAGCGGAACAGTGGGACCAGCGGCAGCAACGCTTGTCCCGTGCTCTTGCGGTAGATGACTTGCGGGATTATGTAGGTGCCGATAATCGCAAAGAACGAGACCAGAAGGACGGCGACGATGAGCGCCTCCCCATCAGATGCGTTATGCGCGGTGAAGGCTAGGGTCAGGCAGCCGACCACGGCCAGGCCCAAGTGCTTTACCAGCGAAAAAGTGAGTGCGCCGTGTTCGGTTTCGAGTCCGATTTTGGCTTCGAGCGTGGATTTGAAAAATTCCAGCGATGGCAGCTCGCGAGCCCGGATGCGCAGCGATTCCAGGTACAGCACCTGTATGGTCGTGGCCAAGGTCACAAGGATCGCGACAATCGCATCCAGGATGAGGAATAGCAACGTCATTGTGCCCGCTCGATCAGCCCGTCGGGCAATCCCAGGCGCTTGCGCCAGCGGACTTCCGCTTGCGCCATCTCGCCCGAGTCAGTTTCATGATCCATCCCGGCCAGGTGCAGCGCGCCGTGGAGCATCAAGATGCGCAGTTCGTCGGCGAGCGAATGGCCGCGCTCGGCTGCTTGCACGCGGGCGCGGTCTATAGAAATAGCGATGTCGCCGGCGAGCCCGTTGGGTTCTGCTGCCGGGAACGAGAGAACATCCGTCGCGTGATTCTGTCCGCGGAATTGGCGGTTAAGGCGGCGGATCTCAGCGTCATCCGCGATCAGGCATGCGATGATTCGTCCCCGCGCCACCCGCCGCGTGAGCTCGCCTAAGAACTGGCGCAGTTCTTCACGCCGCACCCTGCGGGAAGTATGGAACAGCAGCGGAATGTCGTCGGGTGACATTGGGGAGCGGCCTCAGGCCGCTGTTTCAGGAACGGGCACCGGCTCCAGGGCAGCCTCGGCGGGCGCCGTATCCGATAGTTTGAGTGACAATTGGCGGTTGATACCTATCGTCTCGTTGTAACGCTCGTAGGCTTTGACGATTTTCTGCACCAGGTTGTGGCGCACCACATCGCGATCGTCGAACTGCACGAAGCTGATGCCTTCGACGTTGCGTAGAACGTCCACCACTTCCACCAGCCCGCTGCGCGTACCTTGCGGCAGGTCGATTTGCGTAACATCGCCAGTGACCACCATCTTGGAGTTGAACCCCTGGCGCGTCAGGATCATTTTCATCTGCTCGGGCGAGGTGTTCTGCGCTTCGTCCATGATGATGAAGCTGTCATTGAGCGTGCGGCCGCGCATAAAGGCCAGCGGCGCGATTTCGATGGTGTTGCGCTCCAGCAGCTTCTCGACTTTTTCCGCTTCAATCATGTCATAAAGTGCGTCGTAGAGCGGGCGGAGATAGGGGTCGATTTTTTCCTGCAGGGTGCCGGGCAAGAAACCCAGGCGCTCGCCCGCTTCGACGGCGGGACGGGTCAGCACAATGCGGCTGACGCGCTTCGAGAGCAGCGCGGACACGGCCATCGCGACCGCGAGATAGGTTTTGCCGGTGCCGGCGGGGCCAATGCCGAAAACCAGATCGTGATGCTCGATGGCGTCGAAGTAGCGGCGCTGGTTCATGGTCTTCGGCGTGATGATTTTCTTGCCGAAGCTGCGTTGTTTTCCGCTTTCGACCAGGCGGCGGAGGCTGGCGTCGGGGTCCGCGGTGACCACGCGCAGGAAGCTGTTGAGATCGCCGTTATTGAAGACGTGGCCGTCGCGCATCAGCGCCACATAGTCGTCCAGAATTCCGGCGGCGCGGGCTACGTTGGCGTCGTCGCCCTCGATCTCCAGCGAGTCATTCAGCAAGCGCGTGCGGACGTTGAGGCCGGATTCAATCAGGCGGATATTTTCGTCACGGGTCCCAAACAAGGACTCAATGCCACGGCTGATCTGTACGCTGGACTTCATTCGAGGGGAGAACGGGAGCGTTGCACGAAACCGGACATCCGCGGGCGCGGAGGCAGGGACAACATCTGCCTCTAGCATAGCAGAAAACCCCGCACAATAGGCCCAAAAAGATGCGGGCCCGCGGAGCGCTGTGCTATTCTGAGAACGCCGATCTGGCAATGCGGGGACGTAGTTCAGTTGGTTAGAACGCCGGCCTGTCACGTCGGAGGTCGCGGGTTCGAGCCCCGTCGTCCCCGCCATTCTATTTCAAAGTCTTAAGCATGTGGGTGGCGCCCGTCCAAGGGTAGTCGCCACCCTCAAGCGGCGGCTTGGGGAGAACCGAGCACAGGGTTCCCAAGCAGGCCGTTGGAACCGCGGGAGCGGGTCCGCTACCTGTTAGACGGCGGTCGGCGAAAATTGTATCAGTTGCCGCCCGATGGAGACGGGCGCACGGAAGTTGGATAGGCGATGGCCGCGCCGCGGGGCGTGATCGTAAAGTCCGGCATTGCCACCACCTTCAGCGTTCCCTGCAGAGACTTGAACCCTTCGTTGAGTTCGAAGACGTGCGCGCGCGTTAGCTCCAGCGGGGACTCATCGGGCTGGTAACTGTTGCCGCGGCCGTAGTCGAGATACGGCCACTTTTTCTGCTCGATGTGCGTGCCGAAAACGTGAGCCACCGGGTGCTCGCTCACGAAGTCAGCTAGGCGTTGGGCGCTCACGGTGAAGGTAGCGAGATCGTCTTGGTTCACCGAAAGCAGTCCGGGATACAAGCTGTCGCCGGTCATCAGGTTGCCTGTCAGCCGGTCATAGAGAGCGATGCTGGCGACGTCGTGCCCGGGGAACGGGATCACGTCAATCACTCGGCCTCCTAGGTCGATGTGGCCGATGTCGGTTGGCCAGTTCGCGATGCCAGCGCCCTTTTGAATCTCCGCAGGATTGGGGGCGATGTACTGCACCTCGGCCATGGCCTGGAATTGCGCATCGCCGGCGGTGTGGTCGCTATGCGAATGGGAATGGATCACGATCAGCGACACCGGCGCGTGCTTCTTGCGCGCGGCCCATTTCGCCATTAAGTCCATGATGACCGGAGCTGTTGGAATCACCGTCCCACGACTGCCATCGGGCATCAGCATGGCCACGCCGGTGTCTTCGAGCAGCGCCTTGTTTTCACCGAAGATCAAATACATAAACGGCTTCTCAGGATTCACGCAGCCGGACTCGCGAATGATATAGAAATCCTCGTTGTATTCCTTCACCTGCCAGTCAGGAACGGTGACGCAATTCGGACCGCCGGTTCTCCAGCCGGTGGGGACCACTCCCTGCTGCAGACCCAAGCCATCGCCTGCCTGGAAATTCGGCCCCCGCGTCGGCCCGCTGGTGGGGCGGGCGACCACTGCGAAATCCGGATACACCTGGTTGATGGGTTTGCCGTTCATCTTGCGGAACGCTTCGGCCAGTTCGACCACATGGGCGCGGCTGAGTTCCAGCACGTGCTCCTTGGGTTGATACTGGGTGCCCCGCGGGTAATCGAAATACGGTTGGCTGCCTTGTTCTATGTGTGTGCCTAAGACGTGTGCCACCGGGTGGACTTTCACGAACGCCAGCAGACGCTCGGCACTCGCTGCGAACGTCGGGATCTGTGCTTCTGCCACGCCCAGCCGCCCCGGATAGAGGCTGTCGCCAGTCATCAGATTGCCAGTGAGGCGGTCGTAGAGCGCGATGCTCGCGACATCGTGACCGGGGAACGGGATCACATCGATGATGCGATTCCCCAGATCGATCTGGCCGAAATCGGTGGGCCACGTCGCGATCCCCGCCGCCTTCTGGATTTCCGGCGGAGCGGCCGCGATGAACTGCACATCGGGCAATTGCTGGAACTGTGCGTCGGCCGCAGTGTGATCGCCATGAGAATGAGAATGGATCACCACTAGTGAGACCGGCGCGTGCTTCTTGCGTGCGGCCCACTTGGCCATCAGGTCCATGATGACCGGCGCCGTCGGAATCACGCTCTTATCGGCCAGGCTCGCCACGCCGGTGTCTTCGAGCAGCGCCTTCTTCTCGCCGAAGATGAGATACAAAAACGGCTTCTCGAAATGCACGCAGCCGGATTCGCGCAGAATGTAGAAGTCTTCGTTGTATTCGTGCACCTGCCAGTCCGGAACCGTCAGGCAATTGGGGCCGCCCGTGAGCCAAGGCTCCGCCAGCGTTCCCGGCTGCAACCCCGCGCGATCGTTTTGCGCAGCTGCTGCGCATGCCGCGAAAATCAAAAAGATGGAAAGAGTTTTCATGGCATTTCTCCTTCGTCAATTCGCTTTCGGTTTGGCCCGCAATTCAGGCGGGTACTGAGTCTCGGGAGTTCCGCGCGGCACCAGGGTGAAGTCGGGCGTCGCATAGACCTTGTTCTCTCCGTGCAGCGAGAGGAACGCGTCGTTGAGCTCGAAGACGTGCGCGCGCGTCAGTTCCAGCGGGGCCTCGTCACGCTGCCAGATCGTGCCGCGGCCGAAGTCGAGATACGGCAGGCCCTGCTGTTCAATGTGGGTGCCGAAAACGTGCGCCACGGGATGCTCGCTCGCAAAATCAGCCAGCCGTTGCGCGCTCGCGCTGTATTTTGCCAAATCCTCTACCGCGAGAAGGCCGGGATACAAGCTGTCGCCGGTCATCAAATTACCAGTTAAACGGTCGTAGAAAGCAATGCTGGCTTCCTGGTGGCCGTCGAACGGGATCACGTCGATGATGCGTCCGCCCAAATCGATGTGGCCGATGTCATTGGGCCAGTTGGCGATGCCGGTGTGTTTCGAAATCTCGGCGGGTTTGGGAGCGATATACTCCATGCCCGCAATCGTCTTTAACTCCTCGTCGCCCGCGGTATGGTCGTTGTGGCCGTGCGAGTGGATCACCACCAGCGAGACCGGCGCGTGCTTTTTCTTAGCGGCCCACTTGGCCATCAGATCCTGAATGATGGGCGCGGTGGGAATCACCGTGCCGCGTGTGAAGTCGGGCATCAACATGGCCACGCCGGTGTCTTCGAGCAGCGCTTTGTTTTCGCCGAAGATCAGAAACAGGAACGGCTTTTCAGGATTGATGCAGCCGGATTCGCGCAGGATATAGAAGTCTTCGTTGTACTCCTTCACCTGCCAGCTCGGAACAGTCACGCAATTGGGACCGCCCGTCTTCCAGCCCGTCGGCACTACGCCTGGTTGCAACCCTAAGCCATCGCCCGCTTGTATGTTTTCCGGCTGCTTGACATTCGCCACTCGCACGACCACCGCGAAATCCGGATAAACCTGGTTGATCGGTTTACCGTCCATCTTCTTGAACGCCTCGTTCAGCTCGAACACATGCGCGCGGCTGAGTTCGAGGACATGCTCCTTGGGTTGATAAGTGGTGTTGCGTGGGTAATCGAAATACGGCTGGCTGCCTTGTTCGATGTGCGTTCCCAGAACGTGCGCGATAGGGTGCAGCCTCACGAAATCCACCAGGCGCTGCGCACTGGCCGCGTAGGTGGGAATTTGTGCTTCGCCCACATATAGGCGGCCCGGATAGAGGCTGTCACCGGTCATTAGATTGCCCGTGACGCGGTCGTAGAGCGCGATGCTCGCGACATCGTGGCCCGGAATCGGAATGACATCGACGATGCGATTGCCCAAGTCGATTTGGCCGAGATCCGTGGGCCAAGTCGCGATACCGGCGGCCTTCTGGATCGCGTCCGGCTTCGCCGCCACGAATTGCACGTCCGGCATCTGCTGAAATTGCGGGTCCGCGGCGGTGTGATCGCCATGCGAGTGCGAGTGGATCACAATCAACGACACCGGCGCATGGTTCTTGCGCTTGGCCCACTTGGCCATCAAGTCCATAACGATAGGTGCCGTGGGAATAATGCTCTTATCCGCAGCACTCGCGACGCCCGTGTCTTCGAGCAGCGCCTTGTTTTCACCGAAGATCAGATACAGGAAAGGTTTCTCCGGGTTGATGCAACCCGATTCGCGCAGAATGTAAAAATCTTCGTTGTATTCGTGCACCTGCCAGTCGGGGACCGTCAAGCAGTTGGGGCCACCCGTGAGCCAGGGTTCCGCCAGGGTTCCCGGCTTCAATTCCGCTCGGGTGTGATTCGCCGCCAAGCCGCATACTGCCAGCAGCAGGCCCGCCATGATCGTTTGCGTCTTCATTTGAAAGTCTCCTGTTGGTCAGTCACGCTGCCTGGATGCGTACCGGCGTAGATGTCACGGGTACGTTCCAGCAAACTTCTAGGGATCAAGACGCGCGAACCGAGCGCTTTTATGCGACCTGCAAAGCCGCCGGGAAACAACGTAGGGAGGGGAAGCTTTCGACGAGGAAAGTTGAAGTAAGGCTATCATGGCTCGCTGCCGGTTGCAAGACTTGATATAGTCTCAGGGAGGTTTTATGCCACATCGCACCGTGCTACTTCTTACCGCAATGTCGGGATTGATCGCTTTCGGCCAGCAAACCGGCGAAACCCCGGCTCGACAGGCCAAGAAAGAGGCTCCTCGGGTGTCGCGGCCGCCGCTCTTCTTCGATGAAGCCTGGAAACAGACGCCCGCCGGCGGCGAACATCCCGTCACGGCGGAGTCCGTCGCGAACCCCAACCTGGAACTGAAATTGTATGGCGCGTCGGGCAAGGAAATTCAGCTCACCGGCAGCGCGCAGGATGAAAATAATCCCACGCATGTGTGGACCGGACTCTGCACCACCCCCTGCGCCTTCACATTCCGCGACAAGCGAAACTACGTGGACCTGACGGGGCTCGCGCGGATTCGCCTAGTGACGAAAGTGTCTGGACTGCACCGCGTCCATCCCATGGTGCGGCTCGCCGATGGCACTGTGCTGGTGGGAAATCGTGCCGACGGCTCCGTCACCGACTGGATTGAAAGCGAAATCCCAGTCGCCGAAATCCGCTGGCTGCGCCTAGATCCGGAGAGGTTAGTGACAACCGGAAACTGGGTGGAGCACCCGGATTTGAGCCGTGTCGACGAAGTCGGTTTTGTAGATCTGATGCCGGGCAGCGGTCATGGTCCGGGCGGATGGTCAGATGTCGGACGAGTCGAGGTATTCGGCATGCCCGTAAAGCGATCTTAGCCCTCCGCCGTCGTCTCGCTTTCTTCTCCTTCCTTTTGCTGCGAACAACCCGGGAAGGAAACATTAAATGTGCTTTACGGCGGACCCGCCGGGTGTATACTCGACCCGTAGCCGGGACACTTGCTGAACCGCCCACGATCAAGCGCGCGGTCAGGAGTGGTTGCAATACGGATCGGGTCAACCCGGCCCCCTCCGCAAGATAGTCGATTCCTTTCCAGGGCACAGGCTCGAGGTGTATCCGCGAGTGTTCCCGGTAATTTCATAAGGAAAGAAAGGATGAATGTCATGCAGGATGAAAACATGTTGGAACAAAATAAGCAGATCGCCCGCCGCTTCTACGAAGAGTGTTGGAACCAGGGCAAGGTGGATCGTGTGGATCAGCTGATCGCGAAGGACTGCCGCTACCACGATCCAGTTTTTCCTTCGCTGGCACCCGGCGTCGACAGCTTGAAACGGCACATCACCATGTGCCGGAATGCGTTCCCGGACCTCCGCTTCAGCCTCGACGACATGATCGCCGAACGCGATGAAGTGGTGGTGCACTGGACCGCGAACGGCACCCAGGAAGGCCCATTTTTGGGCGTCGCAGCTACCCGGAAGATCGCCACGGTTGGCGGAACTTCCATCTATCGCATTAAAAATCAAAAGATCGTGGAACAATTCGTCGATTGGAACCTGCTGACGCTATTGGAACAACTGGGCGCCGCGGCAGCTCCCAAAGTACAAGTCGCCTCCCGCTAATATCTGCTCCGATGTGCGGGGGCGCCACTCTATCCGCGCCTCCGCCCTTCTCCTCTACCCATTCGACTGGCAATCGGCCCCATAAACACAATCTATAGGCCAAGCCTTGCCGCTGGCGGCACTTTTCGTTGACAATGTAGAATCAGCTCTGTAGTAAAAAACCCAATCATAATGACGCGAGGAGAACAATGAGCACTGAACTGCGTGATTTCCTGAAGCTCTCTTACGGAGAGTTGGAAGAGATGAACCTGCAAGCCAAGGAACAGCGGCTCAACCGCGTTCCCATGGCAACCATCCGCGAGGAACGTCTCAAGTACCTCACCGATGAGAAGCGGATCAAGGCAGTTACGGTAATGTTCAGTGACCTCGAAGGCCGCCTGCACATGCTCGATTACGACAAGAAGTTCCTGCTGAAGAGCTGGGACAATCTGACGTTCGACGGCTCCTCGATTCGCGGTTTCACGGCGCAGAAGGAAAGCGATCTGCGCCTGGGGATCGACTGGTCCGCTTTCTATTGGGGGCCGGCCGACGTGTTTGGCGAAGGCAAAGTGATGGTGTTCGGCGAGGTCCTGGAGAAGGACGGCAGCGCGTATATCGGCGACATGCGCGGCGTGCTGAAGACCTACGCCGATGCTCAGTTCAAAAAGAACGGTTACACGCTAAATGCCGCCAACGAAATCGAAGGCTTTATTTTCGCAGGCCTCGACGCCGAGCGGCGCTATCACGAAACCGGCAAATTCGAGTATGTGAACACCGGCGGATACTATCACTCGCTGCCCGGCGATCCGCTGCGCGTGTTTATCGACCATAGCGCCGAAGTACAGCGGGCCATGGGTTTCCAGAACGAAAAGGATCACCCGGAAGTGGCGCCCTCGCAGTTTGAAATCAACTACAGCTACGCGGAGGTGGTGGCCGCGGCCGATCATATCCAGCTCTACAAATTCATTTGCCGCCAGGTCGCCAAGAACATGGGCATGACCGCCAGCTTCCTGCCCAAGCCGGTAGTGGGCGTCAACGGAAGCGGCATGCACACCAACGTTTCGGTGAGTAAAGGCAAGACCAACATGTTCTGGGACGCCAAGGGCGAAGAGAAGCTCAGCAAGTTCGGCTGGGACTTTACCGACCGCATCCTCACCGCCGGTAACGACATCTGCCTGGTGCTGAATCCCAGCGTCAATGCCTACCGTCGTCTGGACCCGCACTTTGAAGCTCCCAACCAGATCATCGCTTCGGCAGTGGACCGCGGTTCCATGGTGCGCATTCCGCTCGGCAACGAACGCAGCATCCGCGTGGAAGTTCGCGCGGTTGCTCCCGACGCCAATCCGTATATGGTGCTGTATTCGATTTTCAGGACCGGAATCGATGGCAGCATCTCCAAGATGAAGGATTTGCGCTCCGCCAAGCGCTTCCTGCCCGACAATATCTACGACGCCATGACCGACTTCAGCAAAGCCGAATGGACCACCAAGCTCTTCGGTTCCGACGTAAAGGAACGCTACGTGGAATTGAAGAAAGGTTCGGCGGACCGCTGCGCGCGTCTGCTGGGAAATTTCGTTAAGACTCCCGAAGTCCAGTTCCACCACGAGGTTTACAACCAGTATTTGTGGAATCAGTTCTAGAGACTTGAACAGTTTGAGAAGTGCGGCGCCCCGGGCAAAACGTCCGGGGCGTTTTGCGCGTATGCGGTTGACACAGCAGGGAAAACCGTGAGACATTACGCACTGGTAGGAGGTTTCCGTCCTTATGAAAAGCACCACGCTGATGCTGCCCGTGTTGGCGGCAGGACTGCTATTAAATTCTCTTCCGGTTTTCGCCCACCACGGCGATGCCGGCCGCTATGAAGATAACGTGGTTGTTATGCAAGGAACCGTGGTCGAGATGCAGTTGATTACGCCGCATTCGATTATCGTTGTGGATGTTCCCGACGAGAGCGGCAAAGTTGTGCGCTGGCAGGCGGAGATGGGCGGCAGAACCGCCATGATCAAAGAGTTCGGCTGGACCAAAGACACCTTGAAGCCCGGTGACAAAATCACGCTGACCGGCCGGAAGGTGAAGAGCGGCGCGCCGTATATGAACTTGACCGATCGGGCCAACGTGGTGTTGACCGATTCGGGCAAGGAAATTTTCCGCACGCCCAACTATGGCACGAATACCCCCAAGCGTCCGGCGTTGCAGCAACAAGCGCCCCAGCCCAACTAGCTCGTCTGTTCGAAAAGTGAGGGAGGCGGCATGAGAATTTTTTCGACGGCAACAATAGTGTGCCTGGTGGCATTGAGCATGGGCAGCGCGCGGGCGCAATTGAAGCAAACGGCTTATCTCAAGGCCTCGAACACCCATGCCAATGATCACTTCGGCAATGGCGGCACGCTCGAAGGCCACGGACTATCGATCAGCGGCGACGGCAACACCATGGCGGTCGGCGCGCCTTATGAGAGCAGCGCTGCCAAGGGTATCAACGGCAACCAGAACGACACCTCGCTCTATGCTTCCGGCGCGGTTTACATTTTCACTCGCGTGAACAATGCCTGGACTCAGCAGGCCTACATCAAGGCGTCGAATCCCGGACAGAGCTACCGCTTCGGACACTTCGTGGTCTTGAGCCAGGATGGCAACACGTTGGCGGTGTCCTCGTTCTACGAAGCCAGCGCGGCGAAAGGGATTGATGGCGATCAAACCGACAAGTCCATCCCGCAGGCGGGTGCGCTCTATGTCTTCACGCGCACCGGCGCGACGTGGAGCCAGCAGGCTTATATCAAAGCCTCCAACACCGGCGAAAAGGGAACTGCCGCTGTGCCCGATGAAGGCGATCAGTTCGGTTTCTCCATCGCCTTAAGTGCGGACGGCAACACGCTGGCGGCGGGCGCGATATCGGAAGACAGCGCCGCCAAGGGCATTAACGGCGATCAAAACGATAACTCAGCGCAGTCGTCGGGCGCCGTTTACGTGTTTACGCGTACGGGAACCAAGTGGTCGCAGCAGGCCTACGTCAAGGCTTCGAATACCGATCCCATGGATCTGTTCGGCTACGCCGTGGGCTTGAGCGCCGATGGCAATACCATGGCAGTGAGCGCCTACGACGAAGACAGTTCCGCGCGCGAAATCAACGGTGTCATGGACAAGATGCGGCGCGGCTCCGGCGCCATCTATGTTTTCACGCGGACCGGAAGCCAATTGGGCACAGACCGCGTATCTTAAAGCGTCGAACGCGGAAAACGGCGATTCCCTGGGCTACGACATGGCGATCAGCCAGGATGGCAACACCATCGTCGGCGGCGCGGGCGACGAAGACTGCTTTGCAGCCGGAGTCAATCCCGCCGATAAATGCGATAACGATTTCAAAACCGATACCTCAACCGGCGCGGCCTACGTTTTCGTCCGCAGCGGCGGAACCTGGACCCAGCAGGCATTCATCAAAGCCTCGCACCCGGGCAAAGAGGATTGGTTCGGCTCGCGCTTGAACATCAGCGGCGATGGCAATACGCTGGGCGTCTGCGCGCAGCTTGAGAACGGCAACTCCAAAGGTATCAACGGCAATGAAAAGGACCAGTCGGCTGAAGATTCCGGAGCGCTGTACCTGTTCACTCGCACAGGGACGACCTGGGTCCAGAAGGCCTACGTGAAAGGCTCCAACACCAGGGCCTACGATGAATTTGGCTCCTCAGTGGCGTTCAGCAAGGACGGCAAGATCATGGCCGTCGGCGCGCGCGGCGAGGACAGCGCCGCCAAGGGTATCGACGGAAATCAGAACGATACCTCGGCCATGGGCGCGGGCGCGGTCTACGTTTTTTCCAATCAATAGCTGAACAGCATCGTGAAGTGATGTGAGAAGACCGGTGGGTGGATGTAGCCGATCCCTCTTCCGGCGCACACGATTAATAGCCACAAAAACAGAGAACATCCAGCCGCCAGCTTTACTCCGGAAGCTGTTGCTGCCCGGTTATATACGCGCGGACGAAAAATCAGCGCATGGACGGCAACCAACAAAAACAGCAGGACTTTGATTCGAAAAAAGACGTTGTAGTAATATTCCTCCGCCTTGATACCGAACATAAGGAAACCAAAAGTGGCGACGCACAGGAAGCCGATCCGCTTCGGCACGCGCATTTGGTTCACGACGCTTTGAATCGTATGGCCGCGCAGGGCCCAGCCGAGTAAACGCAGGTCGGTCATAACTACGGTGGCGGCGAACAGCGCGATCGACGACACATGCAGCGCCAGTAGGATCTCGTAGCCGTGGTCCGACTCGCGGATGAACCGGAAGAGCCCGGTGTTTTGCAGCCAAATCGCCAGCGAAAGTAACATGATCGGCTGCCTAGTCGAAGCTCAAGCCCCAGTTCAAACCTGGTTTGACGAACTCGATGAAGATTCCGCCGAACACTACCCCCACCCATAGCGCGATGGACACCACCGCCACCAGTCTGCCCAGAGCGGGTGAGGAGTCTGACAAAACCACGTTGCGATGAATCGTGTAGTGAAACAGAATCGCCAGCAGCAAGCAAGTGATCTTGAACAGGAAAGATACGTTGAGGTAGAACTTGTCAGGGTCCGTCGAATACAGCAGCAGCCCCGAAAACAAAGCAATCGACAAGCTGATCAGCGTAGCCGCGCTGGTATCTTTGGTGAGTTGCCCCGCGCTCTGCTCCCGCAACCCGAGGCCGAGCAGACGAAAATCCACCAGCGCGACGGTGCCGATTGCGATCGCGAAACTAGAGATGTGAAGCACTTCGAGAATGGGAAACGTCCACGCAGAAGTATTCAGCGGATTTTCGATGAACATGTTGCGCGTTAGCGTTTCGCCGGCGCCACCGGCGGGGCGGGCTTGGCGAACTTCGCCGGGTCAATCGGCACGTTGGGCTGGATGCTCGCCAGTTCCACGTTTTCGCGGCCATCCAGCCAGCCGAAAGGTCCATTTGAACGGCATCTTGATGCCGGCGACATCACGATAATCCGAATAATCGATCTGTGTGGGAATGCGGCCCGACCGGCGAGTTGGAGTAGCGCAGCACCCGCACCAGCAAGCCGGACTCGTCGTCGAAATACAGGGTTGCGATAGCGCCGCTGGCGGTGGAGCCCTGCACCACTTGCACCTTGCGGTCATTGACGATGCTGGTGCGTCCGACGCGCCATTTACTGAGGACTTGCTTGATCTGCGCGGGGAACGCCATTTCCGCGTCCAGCTTCGCGCCGTCCAGCTCGCCGCCGGTGAGCGGCAACACGGTCACGGGCCGCAGCGGCTCCGCGTGCCAGGCCACGCGGCCGTCGAAGGTGATGACGTTGTCTCCGCTGCGCGTATGGATGATGGTCGCGCGCTGCCCCGGAGCCTTGGCGTAAATTTCGAGCGGGCGTTGTTCGCTCTCCGGCCCATACCCGGCGCTGGTTCCCTCTGGCGATATAACTCGTCAAACCCGCCAAGTCGCTGTGCCCCGCCGCGCGCCTGAATATACTTGTCGAGAATCTGCTCGACAGTGGGCGCTTTGGGATCCTGCACGACAATGTCATCCTCTTCTTCTTCCGGCGGATGCCCGTAGATGGTGTCGAGATTCGGCGTGGTCTTGGGATGGTCGCCGCCGCGATGGCAGGAGTAACAAGTCACCACTTGCCGCCCCGCGAAGTAGTTCTTGTTGATGGCGGCCATCATCATGACCATGCCGCGCGCCGTGCGCTTTTTCGGGGTGTTATCGCCGGCGTAGTTGGCCCAGTCGCGGTCATCCGCGGCGTGGCAATTCTCGCAGGACATGCCTAGAGCAGCAGAGAAAATTCCCATGGTGCTCATGAATTCGTCCACCGGAATTCCCTTGAGCACTTGAATGTTTTTGAAGACCTCTTCCGCCAGCGGCACTTTCGCTTCCGCCGCCGCCTGGCCGTGTGCCAAGCCGGCGCTCCCCAGCCATCCAGCCATCAAAGTAATAAAACCCCGACCCATTCGTTTCATACTCGGCCAGTATATATCAGCGCTGGCACGCGGGCCGGCTAACAGGCAGCCAAAAGGCGTTGCTTCAATGTTGACTGGGTTTCCGGGGAGAGTTTAGCGCCTTGATGCGCCACATAAAAGACATCAATGGCGCGGTTGCCCTTGGTGTCGATCAGCACCACGTCGATGTTGCAGGCAGCCGAGGAGAACGCCGTGGCCAGACTATAAAGCAGCCCGGGCCTGTCTTCAGCAGTGATCTCAACCAGGGTGGCGGTGGTGCAAGCTTCGGAATCGAATTCAACGCTGGGAGGTGCGACGGTACGCTTTGAGTCGGGCTGCGGCCGGTTCTTCAGCAGCATCCGGACATCGGTTTTTCCGGTGGCCACTTTGCGGATCAAATCCAGGAGCCGGTCGCTCTCCGAAGGATTCAATTCCAAAGTGCGCCGCGGATCGCCAAAAACAAACGTGTCCAGAATCAGTCCGCGGGCATTCGAAAACGCTTCGGCTTTCAGAATATCCAGACCGAAACTGGAGAACGCACCAGCCAGTGACGCAAACAGAAACGGCATGTCGCGGGCGACGATGGTGGCGCGCCACGCGCCTTCCGTGTGCTCCAGGCTCACGGCGACTCCGGTGGGCCGGCTCAGCTCGTAGAGCTTGACGTGACTCAAGATCTCCGCCGCCGAGTGAGTTCGCAGATAGCGTACCGGAAAGCCCTTCAGAAAATCCGCGCGCGCCGCAAGTTCTCGGGGACTTCCTGGATGCGGTCCGTCTCCAATTCTCGCGTGAGCTCATGCTGCGCTACGCGATAGACCCGCCACAATTGTTCCAGGCGCCACGGCGTCATGGCTCCCGGGTTCACACCGGAGATGTCGCCGTAAGTAAGCACCGCGAGCAGCTTCAAGCGCTCGATGGTGCCGACGCGATCTGCCAGCGCGCGAGCCGTGGTGGGATCGCTCAGATCGCGGCCCGTCATTACTTCCGATAGCGCTAGATGATGCAGCACCAGAAACCCAACGGTGTCCTGCTCCTCCTGGGGGGCCTGCATGCGTTTCATCGCAGCCAGAGCCCACTCCAGCGACACGTCCGAATGGTGGCCCGTGAAAGCGCCCTTACCGACGTCGTGATAGAGCAGTGCGAACAGCAGCACGGCAGGATCGTCGATCTCCGACAGAAGCCCGGCGAAGTGGCGCGCCGCGGGATCTTGCGTGGCACGCAACGCTTCCAGCCGTTCAATGCATACCAAGGTGTGTTCGTCGACGGTATAGCGATGGTAGAAATCGCGCACCACCAGGCTCACCACGCTTTCCCATTCCGGGAACAGCACTTGCATCAACCCGGTGTTTTGCAGAACACGCAAAGCCATGGCCGCATGCGGCAGCGCCAAAACAGCTTTGAGCTGACGCCATAACGGCCGTGGAGTCTCGCACCAACTCCGGAAAGGTTCGCGAACCGCTTCCAGCCGCCGCTCGGTTTCCGCAGCCAAGGGAACCCCGTGACGCGCGACGAATTCGAGCAGGCGCAGCACCATCTCAGGGTCGCTCGGCAAGCGTGCTGGATTGCGCAGAAACACGCGCTCGCGCGCTACCGTGAATTCCGAGTTCGACACCCGCGAGCGCAAATCGCGGAAAGTGCTGAACAGCGACGTGTCCGTTTTTTCGTAGGCGTCCAGCGTGCGCTGCGTCTCGCGGAAAACCATGCGGGCGTGGTTAAAGTATTCACGCATCCACAGCGTCGGCGTCTTCACGGTGGAAAACGGCTGCTGGACGATCATCTCCTGAGTTTCGAAATTCAGCACGTTGCGGTCGCGTCCCGCTTCAAAATGCAGGAAGCAACGCAGCGAGGAGAGAAATGCGGTGGCTTCCTTGAGCGACGTCTCCGGGCGCAATTCCGGACGTAGCCCGGAAATCCAGTGGATGAAATGCAGGTCCCGCAATCCGCCGGGAGTTTCCTTTACATCCGGTTCCAGATGGAACAGCGTGTCCTGATACTTGCCGTGCCGCGAGCGCGTCAACTGGCACAAATGCCGCGCCAGCCGGTGCCCTTGCTTGGTGAGAAACAGCGGCAAGCGGGTTTCGAGGCGCGCGTGCACCTGCTCGTCGCCGCTTAGCAAACGCCGGTCGAGCAGGCTGACGTTCAACTCGGGGTTTCCGTCGTGCACTTCCACGCAATCGTTCACAGTGCGGACCGAATGGCTGAGCCGCAGTCCCGCGTCCCATAGCAGGCGCATGAATTCGGAGAGCGGTTCCTTGATGGCCGCCGCCAGCGATTCATTGTCCAGCAGGATCATGATGTCGATGTCGGAGAAGGGGAACAATTCGCGGCGCCCGTAGCCGCCCACCGCCAGCATCGCGACGCCCTTTGGAAAGGCCTGCCACAGCGTGGAATCAAATGCCTCGATCGACATCTCGTCGATCACCCCGGTGAGCCGCGCCTGCACTGCGGCGGCGTCGCCCGAGGCGTAAAAATCGGCGCGAATTCCGCTCCACGCCTGGCTGGTTTGTAGTTTCTCCATACTGCGGCTGATTCCCACGCTGGCCATTCTCTATCCTACCCAATCAGTAGCACGCAACCCCTTGTAGGGCCATGAAAAACTCTGTATGGAGTCAATCGAAATAATTGATAGCCAACTCGCTGATCCCGAGCGGATTAGGGGCTATAAGGTCCATCCAAATTATCTATTAGCCAAGCCGTGAGCCCGCCATTACAATCGGGTTATTCGCTTTTCAGTTGGACGCAAGCCGCGCCGCTTGTAGACCTAATTTCAGCTTAAATATTGGGAGGTTTCACTTGAAGAATACAAGACTATTCGCGGGCAGTTGTCTTTTGGCCATCGCGTCCGTGGCATTCGCACAGGATCAACCTGCGCCGGCCCCCGCTCCGGCAGCGGCGACGCCGCCTGCAGCTCCGGCGCCACTGTCTGCCCCTGCTATTACGGGCCCTCTGTCGAATCTTCCGCCAGCCATTTTTGACGCTGGACCCTTCGGCAAAATCGCAGTAAACGGCATTCTCAGCGGCTATGGCATGCTGCAGAACAATCACGTCCCCGGGGACGATACCAAGCAAGCAGATCTGGGCAACGGGCAGGTCTTTATTCAAAAAACCGACGGCTGGTTTCAGTTCTATTTGCAGGCTGGCGCCTACAACATTCCGGACCTGGGTCTGCCGTTCCTCAACACGAAAGATACAGTCAGCAACCTCTGGGGCCCGCTGCCCGTCGCCTTCGCAAAGCTGCAGGCCGGGAAGAATACCTCCATCATGATCGGCTCCCTGCCGACCTTGATCGGCGCCGAGTACACCTTCAGTTTCGAGAATATGAACGTCGAGCGCGGCCTGTTGTGGAACCAGGAAACTGCCATCAGCCGCGGAATCCAGGTGAACCAGGCCATGGGTAAATTCTCCGCCTCGCTCAGCTGGAACGATGGCTTTTATTCCAACCGCTACTCTTGGCTGTCGGGTTCGTTGGCCTATACCAATGGGGCCCATGCGTTGTCCTTCGTGGCCGGTGGAAATCTGGGTCAGACCGCTTTTCAGACTCTGGCGACTCCGGTGCAGAACAATGGCAGTATCTATAACGTCATCTACACATACACCAAGGGGTCCTGGATCGTTCAGCCCTACTTCCAGCACAGCTCTGTGCCCACCAACGCCAGCATCGGCATCGTCGATGGTGCGACGACTAACGGCGGCGCGATCCTGGTGAGCAAGGCCTTTAAACACGGCTTCTCGCTCCCGGTGCGCTGGGAATATATCGCGAGTTCGGGGAGCGCCGCCCAGAACTCTGTCAATCTGATGTACGGTCCGGGCAGCTCGGCTACGTCGTTCACCGTGACGCCTACCTTTCAACAGGGAGGCTTTTTCGCTCGCGGGGACATTGCCTGGGTTCACGTCGGCAGCCCCACGCCTGGCTTGGCCTTCGGTCCCAATGGCACGGACCAAAACCAGTTCCGTGTGGTGGGTGAAATCGGCTTCATCTTCGGTAACAATATCGCGAAGCCATAACAACATTGGCGCGCTTGGCGCTCATCGCGTCTTCGCCGGGCACCAAGCGCTCCTTTAGCCATCTCGTAGCGGATCGTCGGAGGACCCCTGGGCTGCACAAGCGGCCCGGGGGTTTTATTTTGGGAGCCCGCCCGCGCGATAACATGGAGGTCTGATGCAACTTGGAATGATCGGCCTGGGCCGCATGGGGGCCAATATGGTCCGCCGTCTGAGTAAGGGCGGCCAAGCATGCGTGGTGTTTGATCTGAATGCCGCCAATGTAAAAAAATTGTCGGAGGAAGGAGCGGCGGGTGCTTCGTCGCTCGACGATTTCATCGCCAAGTTGAGCGCCCCGCGCGCCATCTGGATGATGGTGCCGGCAGCGGCGGTCGATAGCATGATCGCGCAACTGGTCCCGCGCCTGGCGCCCGGCGATACTCTGATCGACGGCGGCAATTCTTATTACATCGACGACATCCGCCGCGGCCAGGAACTCGCGGCCAAGGGCATCCACTACGTCGATGTGGGCACCAGCGGCGGGGTGTGGGGCCTCGAGCGCGGCTACTGTCAAATGATCGGCGGCGAAACGGAAGTGGTCGCGCGCCTGGATCCGATTTTCAAAACGCTGGCCCCCGGCCGCGGCTCGATCGAGCGCACTCCGGGGCGCGCGGACAAACCGAACACCGCGGAAGAAGGCTACCTGCATTGCGGACCCGTTGGCGCCGGCCACTTCGTCAAGATGGTGCACAACGGCATTGAATATGGCTTGATGGCTGCGTATGCCGAAGGATTGAACATTCTGCGCCACGCCAACGCGGGGCTGCATGAACGCACCGTCGACGCGGAGACCACCCCGCTGCGCAATCCAGAGCATTATCAATACGAGCTGAACCTGGCGGACATCACGGAAGTCTGGCGTCGCGGCAGCGTCGTCGCGTCCTGGCTGCTGGATCTCACGGCAGCCGCGCTCACCGCCAGTCCGGGGCTCGACAATTTTTCGGGACGCGTTTCGGATTCCGGCGAAGGCCGCTGGACCATTCAGGCAGCCATCGACGAATCCGCGCCTGCGCCGGTGTTGAGCGCCGCCTTGTATCAGCGCTTCACCTCGCGCGGCGAGGGCGACTTCGCCGCCAAGATTTTATCGGCGATGCGCTTCCAGTTCGGCGGCCACGTGGAAACCAAGGGAGATCACTAACCACCGATGCTTTCCGCAGAAAAAGTAGATCAGGCAGCGCGCCACTTGCTGGCCGCCCGCAAGGCCAAGATGCCAGGCCCAACCATCCCCGAGAGCTATCGCCCCGCCGACCCCGATTCGGCGCTAGCAATTCAGGAACGAGTTTTGGAACTGCTCGGCGAAACTGTGGGTGGATGGAAATGCGGTGTTCCCAATCCCCTCACCGGACCCATTGTCGCTGCGATTCCGGCGTCGGCAATCCTGCGGTCTCTGCCTTGCGCGGTGCCAGGCAACATAGGGCAGATCGAGCCGGAGATCGCCTTCGTGATGGCGCATGATCTTCCGCCCCGTGCCACGCCGTACAGCGATGCCGAAATTCGCGCCGCCATCGGCGAAGCGCGCATGGTGCTGGAACTGATTACCACGCGCTACGCCGACAAAGCCTCCGCCACGCCGTCCGAGATCTTGGCGGATTCCTATAACCATCACGGCCTGTTCATCGGCCCGCTGATCCCCCACGCCCTCGATCATTCTCTCGAACGCCTCCACGTTACCATTCAAACCCCCGGCGGGACGCTGTACGACAAAGAACGCGGCCATCCCAGCGGCCATCCCCTGAAGGCGTTTACCTGGCTGGTGCATTTCCTGAACGGCCGCGGGCAAGGGCTCAAAGCCGGCCAGATCGTTACCACCGGGTCTTACGCGGGCATCGTCGAAGCCCCGCTGGGCGTGCCCATTCAAGTCAAATTGGATAGCCTGGGCTCGCTTGAGGTCGAATTGATTACCGACAAGCCGTAAGTCTTACGGGGAGCCAAAACGCTCCCCCAATCTCACAACCCTCCTAGTATCAAACGTTTCAGTCCCCCTCTGTTTTTGGTATGCAGCGTGCACCTTTCGACGCTCCGAAGGAGCACAAAATGCAGACCAACGATTTCGACGAAAAGAGCACAGTAGTAGTAAAGGACCCTAAGAGCCATAAGACGGCCTTTATAGTCTTGGCGGCCGGGCTGGCTGTCGCGCTTGCCGGGGACGGCTATCTGCTGGTGCGAGCCAATCATCTGAACGAAGATCTAGCGCGGACCGAAAGCGGCACCCAGACGCAGATCTCCAAGTTGAACGACGCCACCACCACCTTGCTGGAGCAGGAACGGCAGCGCCTGCAGGATCTGGCTCAGGAAATGAAGCAGCAGGTGAAGGGCGCGAACGATTCCGCCGCCATCGCTATCCGCCGCGCCCGCACGGAAGCGCAGAAGCAGGGCGAAGAGCTAAACGGCAAGCTGAGCGAGCAGCAGCAGCAAGTGGCAACCCAGCTCTCGCAGATCCAGGACACCACGTCGTCTAAATTCACCGCCGTGACCACCGATGTGGATGGCGTGAAGGCCAACGTCGAAGCCGTGAAAACCAACGTCGCCGCCGCGCAGAGCGATATCGAAAAGACCAGCGCCGATCTGAAGCGCGCCATGGGCGACATGGGCGTGATGAGCGGCTTGATCGCCACCAACGCCAAGGATCTGGATTCCCTGCGCGCGCTGGGTGAACGCAACTACTTCGAGTTCGACATCAACAAGAAAGATGCCGCGAAAAAGGTTGGCGACATCATGCTGACCTTGAAGAAGACCGATCCGAAGCGCAATCGTTTCACGATGGATGTGCTGGCGGACGACCGGCATGTTGAAAAGCGCGACAAGACCATCAACGAACCGGTGCAGTTATACGTCGCCGGCAACATGCAACCGTATGAGATCGTGATCAATCAGGTGACGAAGGATCACGTGACCGGCTACCTTGCGACGCCGAAAGTGAAGTTGGCGCGCCGTTAGTATTCTCCCTCCCGGCTCGGGGACACTTCGTGAAGTGTCCCCGAGCTAAAACCTCAAAATAGGCCACAGACTAGCAAAATCATCCGTCCAGGTTATCACCGGTTCTTTCGAAGTGCTCCAGCCCAGGATCGTGTCCCGAATTTTTGAGTGCGTGAACGTCTCCCGATTCTCCGTCAGCAACACCCACCGCGAACTGCTTTCGCCCTTATCTTCATCGAGCAGATCCCGAGCCACTACCACCATCCGTGCCTGCCACCCCAGATAGCGAGCCATTCCCCGCGTCACCGGCTCCAGATCCAGTGCGCGATTCGAAATATGCAGTGCAATGATGCCCCCGGGCGCCAACCTCTGCCGGTAGATTTCAGCGCACTCCGCGGTAAGCAAGTGCATGGGAATGGCGTCGCCCGAGAAAGCATCCACCGCGATCAGATCGAAATCGTGCGTGCGCCCCGCAGCCAGCTCGCGCTCCAGTTGAATGCGCGCATCGCCGAGCACCACCTCAGTGCGCGCCTTCGAGTCCCCCAAAAACGTGAACCACTTGCGCGCGATCGGTTCCACGTTGGGGTTGATTTCATAGAATCGATAAGTATCGCCTTCACGTCCCCATGCGGCCAGCGTCCCCGCGCCCAGCCCCACCACAGCGACACGGCGGGGATGCGGCAGCGCGTCAATGCCGAGCGCAACACCGCTGTGCGGACCATAGTACGACGTGGGCCAGGAATGCTTATCCGGATCGAGATATTGGAACCCATGCTGAACCCTGCCGTGGCTCAACTCGCGCAGCAGCCCGTTCTTGTCACGGCGCTCCACCACGCGCAGAATCCCATAAAAGTTGCGGCGCGCTTCGATCCCCGGTTGTTTATTGATGGCTGCCGCATAGACAGAAATGATTCCGCCGAACATCAGCGCCATCAGCGGGACGCGCACGGCGAAGTTGCGTCCAGTCCACTGCGCGAGCGCGCCGCTGCGCATCCAGCATAGAAAACCGAGGATACATGCGCTTGCCAAACCGATCGGGTATTCACTAAATTCGCTAAACACGCGCGGCGCGACGAGAGCGGCGAAGGCTCCGCCCAACGCTCCGCCCGCGGCAATGGTCAAATAGAACACCGTAAGATGCCGGGGCGATGGCCGCGAGCGTGCGAGTTCTCCGTGGCACACCATACAGGTTGCAAAGAGCGCGCCTGAGTAGACCGCGAACTGCTTCCACACCGAAATCGCCACGCTCAAAGTGATCACCGCACACGTTACCGGCGCGAGCACTCCGGCCAGCACAGCGAAGACCCCGCGGCGATACCAACGGTCGCTTTCAAACGTGAGAATGAACGTCAGCAAGTAAATCGATAACGGCGCGACCCACAGAAACGGGAACACCGCGATTTCTTGCGTAATCTGGCTGGTGGTGCCTAACAGCAGCACAGACCCGCAGGCCGAAAGCGCAAGCCACATCGCGACGTCAAGCACCGATGGCCCGTCACCCGCGGCTTCTGCCGGAGCCTCCGCGGGCTCCGCGTTTCGCATCTGCCAAGCAGTCCATCCGCATAACGCCACGAAGATCACGTACAACCCGGACCACATCCAAGTTTGCGTGCTGAGTCTAAAATAAGGCTCCAGCACCAGCGGATAGCTGAACAGCGCCAGAAACGAGCCGACGTTCGAAAGCGCATACAACCGCCACGGCGCTTCCTGAGGCCGTGTCAAATGGAACCAGCGTTGCAAAAGCGGCGTCGTCGCAGAAAGCAGCAAATACGGACCGCCGATAGTCGCGGCAAGCAGCAGTAGGATGCGGCCCGATGGATCGTCCGTCGCCGTCGTCTTCCAAAGAGCTGCGCGCGGAGCGATCGGCAAAAACGCAAGCGACACCGCCAGCAGCGCCAGATGTACCCAGGACTGTACCCGGCTGCGGCGCGATCCCAGCCAATGCGCGTAGCCATAACCCGCCAGCAGCATGGTCTGGAAAAACAACATACAGTTGGTCCACACCGCAGGCCCGCCGCCAAACCACGGCAGCACGTAGCGCCCGATCATTGGCTGCACCTGGAAC
The DNA here is from genome assembly GCA_963760575.1 of Bryobacterales bacterium. Taxonomy (GTDB): domain Bacteria; phylum Acidobacteriota; class Terriglobia; order Bryobacterales; family Bryobacteraceae; genus Palsa-187. The sequence continues at coordinate 24,906 of CAVXEM010000013.1, read as the reverse complement.
AACAGAAATGCGCTCAGAAAAATGGTGAGAGGGATCACGCGGCTCCGATCACCTCGCGAATTTGTTCCAGCGCCCACTCGGTTTCGGAGTCCGTGATCGCATAAGGCGGCATGAAGTAAACGATGTTGCCCATAGGCCGCAGCAGCAGATTACGTTCGAGAAAAGCTGCGCCCAAGCGCGGACCGATAGCGGCCAGGTAGCCGCCATCGCCCTCCATCTCCACCACGCCGACGCCGCCGATCACACGCACGTCCACCACGTGGGCGAGCGAACGCAGCGGTTCCAATCCCGCTCGCAACTGCTGCTCCAGACGACCCACGCGCCCCAGCACATCGGTCTCGCGAAACAACTCTAAGCTTGCGATCGCCACCGCGCACGCCAGCGGATTCGCCGTATAAGAGTGCCCGTGAAAGAACGCCTGCCCGCGATCCGTGCTGAGAAACGCTTCGTAGATCGCCTCGGTGGCGGCGGTGACGCCCATCGGCAGGTAGCCCGCCGTCAACGCTTTCGACAAGCACAAGATGTCAGGCTTCACCTGCGCGTGTTCGCAAGCAAACATGCGGCCGGTGCGTCCAAAGCCGGTAAGCACCTCATCGGCGATCAGCAGCACACCGTAGCGGTCACACAACCGGCGCACGCCGGCCAGGAACTCGGCGGGCCACACGATCATGCCGCCCGCGCCTTGCAGCATGGGCTCGATCAGCACCGCAGCCGTCCGCTCGCCCTGCTCTTCCAGACGCTGCTCCAGATCGCCCAGACAATCGATCTTGCACGACGCGCGCTTCAACCCCAGCGGACACCGGTAACAATACGGCGAATGCGCACGCGCCACCGGAAACAGCAGCGGCGTGAATGCGCGCGTGAACAGCGAATCCTCGCTAGCCGACATCGCGCCGACCGTGTCGCCGTGATACGCATGATGCAGCGTGATCAGCCCCGTACGCTGCGGCTCCCCGCGATTCCGCCAATACTGCACCGCCATCTTGATCGCGGCCTCTACCGCAGTCGACCCATTGTCGGAATAGAACACGCGGTTGAGACCCGAAGGCATCACCTCCACCAACCGCTCCGCCAATTCGACAGCGGGACGATGCGTGCACCCGGCGAAAATCACATGTTCGATCTCGCCAGCCTGCGCCGCCAGCGCCGCATTCAGCTTAGGATGCGAGTGCCCATGAATATTCACCCACCACGAGGAAATGCCGTCGAGAATCTTGCGTCCGTCTTCCGTGTAAAGGAATACGCCTTCGCCGCGCACAATCGGCAGCAGCGGAGGCTGTGTCAGCATCTGCGTGTAGGGATGCCACACATGCGCTCGGTCGCGATCGTTCAAATTCATCGCAGAAACTCCAGCAAACGTCCCTGCGGATCCAGATGCTCCGCGCTCCACGCACCCAATAATCCCGCATCGAGCGGAGCCAGCAGCGGCATCTCGGCAATCACCGGCACCCGTCCGTACTGCTCGATAGCGGCGCGGTTTTCCGCATTCGGTTCGCCGATCATAAACACACCCGCCACCCGCAGCCAGCGAGTTTGCAGAGCTTCCAGCGTCAGCAGCGTATGATTGATGGTGCCAAGCCCCGAGCGCGCCACCACCACTACCGGCAACGAGAGATACGCGATCCAATCCGCCATCGTCTGCCATTCGTTGATCGGAACCAGCAGTCCTCCCGCGCCTTCGACGATCCAACTCGTCTCAGGTTCGTCCGGCAGCAGCGCCCGCAATTCCGCCAGGTCGATCCGCGTCCCCGCCCAGCGCGCCGCCAGATGCGGCGAGACCGGTTTCTCCAGTCGCACGCCCTCTTCGAAAATTTCCTGCTCCGACGCAGCGCCCAACCGCCGCACCGTCGCCGTGTCGTCATCGACTTCGATCCCCGTCTGAATCGGTTTCCAATATCGCAGCGCCGCGACCCCGCGATAACGCTGCAACAGCGCCGCCGCCGCCACCGTTTTGCCGACGCCGGTATCCGTGCCGGTGACGAAGAGCCCTTTCATGCTTTGGTCGCGGCTTCGAGCGCGGTCACAAACCGGTCGAGCACCTCTTCGCTCAGTCCCTGGTTCACCGCCACACGCAAACGCGCAGTCCCCGGCGGCACCGTGGGCGGACGGATCGCCCGCACGTCGAAGCCGGCCGCCTGTAATTCCCGCGCGACCGCCACGGCCCGATCGTTCTCTCCAATGATCACCGGAATAATCGGCGAATCTCCTTCGAGCCCCAGCCGCCCTCGCAGATAGCGCGCGCGTTCCAGCAACCGCTCGCGCCGTTCGGGCTCGCTCGCGATCACTTCCAGACTCGCCGCGAGCGCCGCGGCAATCGCCGGCGGAGCTGCCGTCGAAAAAATAAACGGCCGGGCTCGCTGGATTAACGATTCGATCGCGTCCGCAGACCCCGCGACGAACGCACCGCCCACACCCATCGCCTTGCCCGCAGTGTTGATCGACAGAAAGACTTCGCCCGCCAATCCCTGGCCGCGCTCCCCATAAACCCCCACGGCGTGCGCTTCGTCCACGATCAAAGCCGCACCGACAGCCGCACACAGCGCAGCATATTCCGCAAGCGGCGCCTGGTCCCCATCCATGCTGAATAGCGATTCGACCACCACGAACTTCTGACCGTTGCCGATATCCTCGCGCAACCTTCGCTCCAGCGCCGACACGTCGTTATGGGGAAACACTACGCGCCGTGCACGCGACAAACGCGCGCCATCGATCAGACTGGCATGATTGCGCTCATCCGAGAAAATCACGTCGCCAGCTTCGGCAAACGTAGTCAACACCGCCAGGTTCGCCAGATACCCGCTCGAAAAGTAAAGACTCCGTTCCGTCCCCTTGAAACGCGCAAACTCTTCCTCCGCGCATGAGAAACTGGTCCGCTCGCCGCGCAACAATCGCGACCCGGTGCTCCCCACACCCTCTGCGAGCACCGCATCTGCCATCCTCTGCTTCAGCAAATGATGCTGCGCCAAACCCAGATAGTCGTTGGAGCAAAGATCGATCCCCGACGGCGGCCGCAGCGTTCGCCGCAAGCCAGCTTCGTCGATGGCGGCCAGCCGTTCCCGCAGGCGCGAGGCCACCTCATCAGGCATGAACTTGGTCCGCAGCCTCCGCGGGCATCAGCCGCATGCCAAGCTTGTCGAACAACTGCCGGTCCACGTTAGCCTCCGGATTCGGCGTCGTCAGCAGCTTATCGCCCATGAAGATCGAGTTCGCGCCCGCCAGGAAACATAGCGCCTGCGCCTCATCGGACAGCGACATGCGTCCCGCGCTCAGCCGCACCATCGATGCCGGCATCAGGATGCGAGCCGCCGCGATCATGCGCACCAGCTCCAACGGGTCTTCGGCGCGCTGCTTCGCGAGCGGCGTCCCCTCCACGCGCACCAGCATGTTCACCGGCACACTCTCCGGATGCGGATTCAGCGTTGAAAGTTCGCGCAGCAAGCGGTAGCGTTCCTGCCGGCTCTCGCCCATGCCGATGATGCCGCCGCAGCACACCGTCACGCCGGATCGCCGCACGCGATCGAGCGTCGCTAGCCGATCTTCATAAGTGCGCGTGCTGATGATCTCGCCGTAAAACTCCGGCGACGTATCCAGATTATGGTTGTAAGCGGTGAGCCCCGCCTCCGCCAGCGCCGCCGCCTGTTCGTCGGTCAACATGCCCAGCGTGCAACAGGCTTCCATCCCCAAAGCCCGCACGCCGCGCACCATGTCGAGCACGCGTTCGAACTGCTCGCCCTTGGGAATGTCGCGCCACGCCGCGCCCATACAGAAGCGAGTCGCCCCCTGCGCCTTGGCATTGCGGGCCGACTCGAGCGCCGCGTCGACGCTCACCAGCCCTTCCCGCTCCACCCCGGTTTTGTAGTGCGCCGATTGCGGACAGTAGGCGCAATCCTCTGGACACCCCCCGGTCTTGATGCTGAGCAGCACGCACCCTTGTATTTCATCGCTGCGGTGGTGCGCGCGATGCACCGTCTGCGCGCGGAAGATCAAGTCCGGCAGGGGCGCCGTGTAGATGGCTTCGATCTCGGCCAGGGTCCAGTTATGGCGTGTAGGGGATTCCAAGTTTTCATTTTAACGCCGCTCCGGCGGGCGCTGCCCGCTACTCGACACGCAGACCGAATTCGCGCCGTAGTTGGTCACCGCGCACCCGGTCTCCGGAATAGAGACGCACCCAATAAGCTCCCCGCGCGAGACGAGTGGTCACGTGTGCCGAAAGATTCTGCGGTGCCATCCGCGCTGCCCCGCTCCACAGCGAACGCCCGCTGGAACTAACCACGTCCATTCGGTACGCGAGCGCGGCAGGCAAGTCCGTTCGATCGACCGTCAGTTCCAAAGGACGGCCGAAGCGTGCGTGCGCCACTCCATCTCCGTCGTCTCCCCGCAAGGCAGTCAGTTTAACGGGGGTCGCTGTTAACGGCGGCTGCGCCCGCCAGCCAAACGTGACGCCGACCAGCACCACCGTCACAGCGGCCGCGAACAAGACATGGAAGCCCGCCATCCTAGGAAATGCGAAGCCGGGCGACGGCCGCTTGACCTCGCGTTCCCGCTCAATCGCCGCAGTCCCGGCTTTCATGAGCGCCGTGAATTCGTCCACCGCCAGCAGCCTGTCTTGGCACAAGGTGCAATCGAGCAAATGTTCCTCGAGGGGTGCCAGTGCAGGTTCCAAGACACGCCCAAATGAATACTCCTCCAAAAGGTCCTCCGTCGGATGAACGGGGACCGAGGTTGAAGTGTCCAACGACATCGCTTTCCTCCACCTACCGAAACTGTTCCGCAGTGGGCCGTCTGGCCTGGACCGGGACGGTGCCAAACCGGCACTCTGTTCCTTAGTGGGACGCGCCAGCAGAAGTTCTCATGCAAATCGCATTTAAAGCGCCCTGAGCCAGTCTTTTTTTGCCCAGTTCCCCAAAACGGGACTTGGCGCGCGATTTCAGCAATCGAAACTGGGTCTCGGTGAGCGTCATTTCGGTACAAATTTCCTCCTGGGTCTCCTCCTCCAGGTAGAAGCGGGTCAGGATCTCCCGGTCCCGGCTGGTCAATTCGGAGAGAACTTTGCGAATCAGGTCCTCTTTCTGATGGAAAATAGCGGCTTCTTCCGGGTTTCCATGCGGATCGGCGACGCGGGAGCTGGCGTCAAGGTCCAGTTGTTCGCGCCGCGTCTGTACCGCCTTGTCAATGTGAGAAGCTACTTGGCGGCGAACGATGGTGCGCACAAATCCCATCAGCCTTTCGGGTTCGCGCAGCTCACCGCGGCGGATCGCCTGCACCACCACCACGAAGGTGTCATGAACCCGGTCGTCCAAATCCTGCACCCCCAACTGGCGGCACAGGTAAAAGCGGACGCCTTTTGAAAATAGGTGATATAACTCAGCCATGCCATCAGTCTGGCTGGTGCGGATTCGCCCCACCAGCTTTGCCCAACCGGCGTAGACGTCGGAGTTCTCAGAGAGCCGTCTGACAAGGTCGGGGGTTAGGTTTCGAGCTCCGGCGCGGGCTGCTGCGCTTAACGAGAGTTCAGTTTCTAGCGGTGATTCTTCCGCTGGCGGCGGGCGATTGCTTCCGGTGGGATCTGGAGAGAGCATGTTAGTGAGTTCCTCCCGTGACTTGATAGGAAGCCCAGGAGACTGGCGCTGCGCGCCCAGTTCTGGAGTGGGCCACTTCCCTCTGGCTGAGTTGCAGCGCTTCGGCTGCCGAATGATTCTGCAAATAGAAATAAAACCGCGCAAACATCGCGCCCGAATTGTCTTCGACGGGCCACGCGGTGGAGATCACGGTGCTGGCGCCCGCCATCAGCCAGGCGCGGGTCAATCCGAGTAGTCCGGCGCCGGCGTGCGCTTCTCCGGCATTGGCGGCGCAGCCGGTCATTACCACTAGGGCGCCCGGAGTTCGCAATCGGGCCACCTCAGAAGTGGTGAGGAATTCGGGCTGGGCCGCACTGGCTCCCACGCCGAAAGCGATCAGGCCCTGTTCGCGGTTCGCAGTGGGAAAGAGGACGTGCGTCGCCAGATGAATTACTGCGGGCCGCGCCTCTAGGCCTCGCAAAAAACTGGCGCGGCGTGCCTGAGTGCCCTCCAGTAGAAGCGACGTGCCGCCGCTATGGTTCCAAATCGCGGCGCTGGATTCGATTTCGTCCCTGCTTCCCACCAGGCGTTGTAACTGTCCCTGGGCTTGGATCTTCGAATCCAGTCCACGCCAGCGGGGATCGGCCTGGTTGTAAATGGGATCGCCCACCCCCAAAAATTCGCCGCGCTGATGACCATCCTGAATTTCAGGGTCCGCGAACGCGCTCAACAGCAGCGCCCCCGGAACGGTTTGCAAAGAATGCCGCTCCACTAGATACTCCGTGTTGCCGCCCCGCTGCTCGGTCACTAGCGCAGCGAAAGGGATGTCAAAGAGCGCACCGTCCAGCGACAGTAGCCACGCTGGCTTTCGGGTTTCCAGCGGACTCAGTTGCCCGAACAATTCCCGGTACAACTCGAGCCCTCGCCGGGCCGCTTCCAGGCCCCCGGCGGGAAACGCCTCGCGAAAGAGCTGCACGGCTTTCGCGATATCCTGCTCGGCGGCCAGCCGGTACAACCGCAGCGAACTCCGGCTGACTGCCCACAGGTAAGACTCCTTTTTCCCTAACTCAAAGCTGAGGAGTAATTCGGAATCTCTTAATCCTTCCTGAAAATGAATAAGTGAATTCCGGCTGAGAATATTCTCCACTTTCTTCGGTTGCAGGCCTAATCCTGCTTGCGCTTCCATTTCGGTAAGTCTCGAAAGGAGACGATTTTCGCTAGCGGCCGAAGGTCCCCGCGCGCCCAACTTGGCCAGAGTTTCCCAGTATTCCGGCGGCAGCTTCTCTCGCCAAACGCCCGCCAATCCCAGACTTTCGCGCAGGCTCGACGCGCGATTCAACTCGAGGGCCTCGAAGGCTTTTGTGGCCCAAACGGGATTCCCATGTTGGAACGCCTGTTCCGCGGCGAGTTGAACGAACGAATGAAAAATCTGTTGTTCGAGCGCGACATTGGTGCTGGTCAGCGTGGATTGCGCCGGGAGCACCTCTAAACGCCACTTCGCCGTGGCATCCAAGGCTAAGGAAAAGTCGCGAAGCGCGGCGTCCTGCTCTCCGCGGGCTAGTCGTATTCGCCCCCTTTGGTGGAGTAGGACATACTTGGCCTCTGCCGGCGCGCCCCGATTCGACGCATCCAGAGCCAATTGCGTCAAACGCTCCGCCGTCGCGAAATCATCGCGCGCCAAGGCAAGGGCTCCCAGACGTCCGTAGGACAAACCAATTTCGCCAGCCCGAAAAAATCGTCGTAGACGAAAAGCCTCGAGGAACGCGGCCTCGGCTTCCTGCAAATGTTCGGAGCCAAGTTGTTCTTCGCCCAGCAAATCCCAAGACAGCGCCTCGATGGCCAAGTCGTCCCGCGCCCGTGCCGCTTCGATTCCCGCGGAGAAAAACCCACGCGCCTCGCCGTCGCCCAGCAACGCGTGGATTCGCCCGAGTTGCATCAGTAGAGGAGGCTTGAAGTAGGCCACGCGCGAATCAGTCAGCCCAGCTTCGAACAGCCCTTCTTCAGCAGCCCGCGTAGCCGCGGGAAGATCCCACATCTGCAGGTACAGGCTGGAGAGGTTGACGTCGATGGCTCCCAGATCCGCATGGTCTTCCAGCCGGGAAGCCAATTCGCGCGCCTGCAAGAGAGTCGCGAGCGCCGCGCGATACTCCAGCGCAAACATCTGGCTGCCGCCCGCACTCATGAGGAATCGCACGGCCGCCAACTGCTCGCCCCGCCGCACGGCTTCCTGGTACCCCTGCCGATACAGGGTTTCGGCCACGCGAAAGTCGCCGGCTTTGCGCAGGCGTAGAGCGTCGTATTGGATTTGCAGGGAGGCCTGATCCCACCAGGGGCTAGAGTCAGGCAATCTAGGCGGGATGACCGTCGGGGGGCGTGATCCCGTCATCCACAGCGTGAGAATCAGGCAAAGGCTTCTCCCGAAGGCAGCCATTGCTTAGTTCTACGGTTTTACTACCGCTCATACTACCAGAGACCCGACCGTAAACCAATGGTACTCATCAAATCGCGCGGAGCGCCGCACTCCAGCGGCGCCCCTTTGCGGCCAGCCTAATTACCGACTGGAGACGGAGGAAATACAACGATCATAAAGTGCGATACCCCTTTCTGACCCGACAATAGTGCGAGAGACGGGTTTGAGCAGCAAAGTGAAAGCGCCAAGTAGTGTTCGCCACTTAGCTAAAACCCAGCGCCCGAGGCGTCACCGGCCCAGAGTGGGGCGGGCCTCCGGCCCGCGTTCGACCTCCGGTCGAACACGCTGTTCGCGCCCAGGTGTACTGTTAAGGTATGGATAAGCGACTAGCCAAACGCCACAAACGCCAAGTAGAGCGCGCGCGCGAAAAAGTGAAACTCTCCGAGCCCGACGTCCGGACCCCCGAACAAATCGAAGCCGCCAAAGAAGCCAGCCGCCCCGACCTCAGCCGCGGCAACCAACCCAAAGTAGCCGCCAGCGGCCGCTCCTTCCGCAATCGCCTGGCCACCGCCATCGGCGGCGCCGCCAAAACCGACGGTTAGGAACACGTGCTATTTTCCAAGCGCTGCCCCAATTGCCGGTCGGTCGATTTCCGCGGCGTAGGCTCGCGCAACGCCATGGAAAAAGCTATCCACTGGTTCCTGCTTCCCTACCGCTGCTCGCTCTGCGGCCGCCACTTTTTCCTGATGCGATGGCTGACTGCCTGACTCCCGAAAACCTAACCGCGGAACACCTCTCGATCGCCCGCACCGCGCAAGACTTCTGGACCGCAGAAGTCGCCCCCAACCTCGCCGCCATCCATCGCCAAGACCCCGGCGTGCTCGTGAACGTCCTCCGCAAGTCCGCCGACGTAGGCTTCACCGGAATCTCCATCCCAGAACGCTTCGGCGGCATGGAACTCGATCTAGCCTCCGTGATGATCGTAGAAGAGTGTTTTGCCCGCGACGCGTCGTATCTGGTGACGCACGGCGCGCAAGCCGGCATCGGCGCACTGCCGCTGATCTACTTCGGCACGGAAGAACAAAAGGCCAAATACCTGCCGAAGCTAGCGGACGCCACCATGATCGCCGCCTACGCTCTGACTGAGCCGCAAGCCGGCACCGACGCCATGGCCATCCGCACCCGCGCCGACCTCACCCCCGACGGAAAACACTACATCCTGAACGGCCAGAAGATGTGGATCACCAACGGCGGCATCGCCGACCTCTACACCGTATTCGCCAAAGTAGACGGCGAAAAATTCACCGCCTTCCTAGTCGAACGCGCTTACGCCGGCGTCACCTCCGGCGCCGAAGAACACAAGATGGGTTTACACGGCAGCTCCACCACAGCGTTGTATTTAGACAACGTCGCCGTGCCAGTCGAGAACGTTCTAGGAGAAGTAGGCCGCGGCCACATCATCGCCTTCAACGTCCTGAACATCGGACGCCTGAAGATCGGCCCCTACGCCGCCGGCGCCTCAAAAGAAGTCCTAGCCCTGAGCCTGGCCTACGCAAGCGAACGCAAAGCCTTCGGCACAACCATCTCCGAATTCGGCGCCATCCAGCACAAACTAGCCGAAATGGCCGTGCGCATTTTCGCAGTCGAGTCCATGTACTGGCGCGTAGTCGGCCAGATTCAACAAGCCAACGCCATCAAGGACCTGGCCCTCGAATGTTCCGTAGTGAAAGTGTACGCGTCCGAAGCCGTCGGCTACGTCGTCGATGAAGGAGTCCAAATCCACGGCGGCTACGGCTACCACCAGGATTACGCCGTCGAACGCTTCTACCGCGACGCCCGCATCTTCCGCATCTTCGAAGGCACCAACGAAATCAACCGCGTCCTGATCGCTCGCGCCCACCCCGACTTCGACAAACAACAGGATGCAGAAATGGCGCTCGCCGACATCACGATCCAAACCTTCGCCCTCGAATCCGCAGCCATGCGAGCGAAGAAACTTGGAGCCCACGCACAGGACATGTGCGCCCTCATACGCCACCAAGCCGAAGAGCGCATAGCATTCCGCCACCCGTGAAGTCTACGCCGCCCGCGGATTAGAGCCGCCCGTCCGCCCCCCCGCAGCGCCCGTCGACACCATCGCACTGCGCCGCAAAATCGCCCGCCGACTGCTAGACGCCGGCCGTTACGTAGTCTGATTCTTCAGCCCAAACAAGCGCACGGCATTGTCTTTGAGAATCAACGGCCGCACTTCGTCCTTGATCCCGATACTGTCGAAATCCTTCAGCCACCGGTCCGGCGTAATCACCGGAAAATCCGACCCAAACAACATCTTGTCCTTCAGCAGCGTGTTCGCATACTGAATCAGCAGCGGCGAAAAATATTTCGGAGACCATCCCGAGAGATCGATATAAACCTGCGGCTTATGCAGACACACCGAAATCGCCTCATCCTGCCATGGAAACGACGGGTGCGCCAAAATCATCGGCATGTCCGGAAAATCCACCGCAATGTCGTCGAGGTAAATCGGATTCCCATACTTCTGCCGCACCCCCCCGCCGCCGCGCACGCGCGTCCCAATCCCGCTGTGCCCCGTGTGAAATAGAGCCGGCAGCCCGGACTCCGCGATCACCTCATACAGCGGATAAGCCATCCGGTCGTTAGCAAAAAACTCCTGCAGCGGCGGATGAAATTTGAACCCGCAGATCACGCCGTCAGCCACCAACCGCTTCGCCTCATTCACGCCCTCCTTGCCGCGATGCGGATTAATACTAGCGAACGGAATCAGCACGTCAGGACTAGCCGCCGCAATCTCCGCGACCTTGTCATTCCCCAAAAACGGCGCCCCCGACAACGACTCATCCACTGAAAAAATCACCGCCGCCATCTTGCGCTCGCGGTAATAGGCGCCCAAAACCTCCGACCCCTTATCCGCCATATCCGCGCCGAAATATTTCGACGCCGATTGCCCGAACGTGCTCCCGTCCTGCTTCTTCTCCACCGTCATCGCGTGGACGTGAACATCCACCGCCACCAAATCGGCAGCGTTAATACGCTTGGTTCTCTCTGCAATAGTCATAGTTTCCTAATCCGCGCGAATCACACGCGGCGAATCTGAGTACAGCTCCTCCACCACGTTAGCCCGGTTCTCTAGACACCGCGCGCTGGCTGATGGAACCCTTATCCGTAAGCTCGTGCGCGTCAATCGAAGGTGGAGTGTCCAGCAAAATAATAGCTGCGATGCGTGTCGACAACCCCGTGCTCTTCGCCGCGAACGACTTCAGCAACTCCCCGAACTTCGCCCGCAGCGCAGCCTCATCGAACTCGCGGCACGCGTTGACATCCGGGAACACCATCGCGGTAACGTACGCCCGGTCGCGTCCCGCAATCACGACCTCTTTCGCGTACGGCACAAAGTGCGCCAGAAACGCACTCCGCAGCGGACCCGTGCTGACCCACGTCCCGGTATTCAGCTTGAAGTCCTCCGCCACGCGCCCATCGAAAAGAAATCCGCGCGCCGGATTGCCTTCCTCTATGTACCGCAGCGCATCTCCCATCTTGTAAAACCCTTCCTCGTCGAAAGCCGCCGCCGTGAGCTCCGGCTGCCGCCAATATCCCGGCGTGACGCTAGGACCCTTAAAACGCGCCTCCAACTTGCCCAACACTGGCGCCAATTTCAGCGTGACTCCCGGAGCCGGCAGCCCCACCTCTCCCGCGCGCGCCGCCTCCCGCCCCACCCACATCGCATACGGAGCCGTCTCCGTCGAGCCCAACCCCGTCAACATCAGCAGCCGCTCGCCCACCACATCCAGCGCGATGTTTTCCAAATCTTCCCAAGTCTTCTGCGACAACCCCGCCGCCGCATAGAACATCACTTTCAAATGACTGAAATACTGTTTCGCGAATTCGCGATCCTTCCTCAAATACGGCACCAGCGCGTCAAACGCCACGGGGACGTCCAGGTGAATCGTAGGTTTGACCTCACGCAGATTGCGGATGGTCTCCTCGAACTGCCCCGGCACCGGCTTGCCGTCATTCAAATACAGTGTTCCGCCGTTGTATAGGATCAGTCCCATGTCCTTGTTGCCGGCGAAAGTGTGATTCCACGGCAGCCATTCCAATATCACCGGTGGCTCCTCCGCGATAAATGGCCAGCAGGTGCGCACCATTTCCTGATTGCTGCACCACATGCGATGCGTATTCATCACGCCCTTCGGCTTGCCCACCGATCCCGACGTGAACAAAATCTTGAACACAGTGTCGGGCGTAACGCGCGCGTACGCCTTCGTCGATCCCCGGACCCGCTTCGGTTGCGAGCAACTCCGAAAACAAAGTCGCGCCCGGCAGTGGATCGCGCGTCACCACCAGTTCCGCGTCCTTCGGCATCACGACATTCAATGCCTTCGCGAACTGCTGCCCGCTTGCATGCGAAAACCAGCCCCGGCGTCAGCAATCCAAAAATGTGCCGCAGCTTTGCGTAATCCGTAACCAGCAGTGAATACGATGGCGACAGCGGCGAGAACGGAACCCCCGCATACATCGCGCCCAGCGCCAACATCGCGTGTTCCAGATCGTTGCCCGAAACAATCGCGATAGGCCGCTCCGCCGACAGCCCGCGATTCACCAGCGCCTGCCCGATCCGTCGCGCCATGTCGCGCGCTTCGCGATAACTGATGCGCCGCCACTCGCCGCCGTCATCACGCTTGGCGATATAAGTCCGGTCAGGCGCGTGCTCCGCCCAGTAATCCAGCTTGTCCGTCATCCGCGCCGGATACTCACCCAGCGCCTGCGCTAACCGCACGTACACCACGCCACCCGCCCCGCGCTCCACCACCACCTCGCGCGACCCGAGCTTCACATCACGAAATGGCCGAGCCGCCGTCATGGCGCACCATCCAGACTCGCAAACGTTTTGCCCTCGGCAGCCAGCCGCTCCAGCAGCGGAGCCGGCGCCCACAGCTCCCCATGCTCCCGATGAAACTCCTTCACGCGCGCCGCCACTTTATCCAAGCCCACAGTGTCCGCGTACCACATCGGCCCGCCGCGATACGCACGGGAATCCATACCCAGTCATATAAATAGTGTCGATATCGGAAGCCCGCGCCGCGCGCCCTTCTTCCAAAATCTTCGCGCCCTCATTAATCATCGAGTACAAACACCGCTCGATAATCTCCTCCCGCGCAATCGTCCGCCGCGCAACCCCAATCTCCTTCGCCGTCTGCTCGATCAACGCCTCGACCTCCGCATCCGGAATCGGCTTGCGAGTCTCGTCATACCGATACCACCCCGCGCCCGTCTTCTGCCCCAGTCGCCCCATCGCCACCAACCGGTCGAGCATCACCGGCATCCGCGGCCCCGCCCCCTGCATCGCCCGAATATCTGCGAAACACCGCGCGCCCAAATCCAGCCCGCCCATGTCATCCACAGCGAAAATCCCCATCGCCATGCCCCAATCCGTCAACGCGCCATCCACCTGCGCCGGCGTAGCCCCCTCCTCCACCAGCAACTGCGCCTCACGCATGTACGGGAACATCATGCGATTTCCCACGAACCCATAGCCATTGCCCACCAAAACACCAACCTTGCGTAATGTTTTAGCCAGCGCCAGCACCGTAGCCACCACCTGCGGCGCAGTAGCCTTACCCTTCACGATCTCCAGCAGCCGCATCACATGTGCCGGACTGAAAAAATGCAGCCCAATCACCATCTCGCGGACGCCGCGTAGCCCCCGCAATCTCATCGATATCGAGCGTAGAAGTATTGGTCGCTAGCACACACTCGGGCTTGGCAATTTTATCGATCTCCGCAAAGATCTGCTTCTTCAGATCCATGCTCTCAAACACCGCCTCGATAATGATGTCCGCTTCCTCGAACCCGTCGTAGCCGAATTGCGGACGGATCATCGCAATGCGCTGCTCCATCACCTCCGGCGTAATGCGCCCACGCTTCACTGAACTTTCGTAGTTCTTCCGAATCCCCGCCATCCCGCGATCGAGCGCCGCCTGACTAGAATCCTTGAGCCGCACCGGAATCCCCGCGTTCGCCAGCGCCATCGAAATCCCGCCGCCCATCGTCCCCGCCCCGATAATCGCCGCCTGCCGGATCGCATACACCGGAGTGTCTTTCGAAACCCCCGGAACCTTGCCCACCGCCCGCTCCGCAAAAAACGCATGGATCAGCGCCTGCGCCTGCGGCGACCGCAAACTGGCATCCGACAACTCGCGTTCCTTTTTGCAACCCGCGTCGAACGGTAAAGTAGTCGCCGCCTCAAGCGCCTCCAGCACCGCCAACGGAGCCGTTTGATTCCGCCGTATCTTGCGCGCCAACTCCCGTCCCCCCGCAATAACCGCAGCGGTGTCTTGTGCCTCAACGCTCTTCTCCCGAGTCTTCGGATGCGGACCGCCCTTGGCCGCCATCTCCTGAGCGAACGCCACCGCCCCACTCAGCAAATCGCCATCGATCACGCGATCCACCAACCCAATTGCAAGCGCCTCCGCAGCCTTCACCGGAGCCGCCGTCATCAACATGTCGACGGCTTTCGCGATCCCCACCAGCCGCGGCAACCGCTGCGTGCCCTCCGCCCCCGGCACTACGCCGATCGTGACCTCCGGCATCCCGAGTTGCGCGTCCGCCGCCGCCACCCGGTAGTTCGCAGCCATCGCAATTTCGACGCCTCCGCCCAGCGCGGTCCCATGCACCGCCACCACCGTGGGCTTCGGACTGTCCTCCAACATGACCAAAAGCTTGTGCAGATCCGGACCCTTCCCGGTCTTCGCAAACTCCGCCAGATCCGCCCCCGCGATGAAAGTTTTCCCTGCGCCGATGACCACGATGGCATCGACGCCCGCATCCGCCTGCGCCGCCGCGAGCGCCGACTCCAAGCCCTCCGGCACGCCCGCAGCAATCGCATTCACCGGCGGATTATCGACGGTAACCACCGCCACGCGACCCACACGTTCCAGCTTGACCAAAGAATTCATAGAAGACCGAACCTATTATTGTACGGAGGACTTCTCATTCGCGTTCGACCCCCCATTGGCGTCACGTTCATAATCCGGCGCTCTCAAAACCCCGCACGCGGAACAATCTTAATCGCGCCATGCGCCCGCAGGCGACGACGCAGCATTATCGGGGTTTCATTTGCGGACCGGGAAGGTTTCATTCACCGCCGATAGCTGGACGATTGCTCCATCCGGATCGACAACGAACACGCTCGTCTCTGCGCCAAAGACCCGGTCGAACCCCGCTGCCTTCAGTTGCGATACGACACGAGCAGCGTCGAAGTTTTCGATTCCCACTCCAAAATGATCGATATCCCCCAACTTGGCGTTGGGTTTGACTCCGCACGTCGGTACGGAAAGAGGGCACAAACTGATGGCGCCTCCCCCTGGGAAATCGAGGGCAAACGCAGCGCCCTCGACCGGTCTGACTGGCGGCAGTCCAAGCAGCTTGCGATAGAAAGCCTCAGAACGAGCAAGGTCTGTGACACGAATGTTCAGATGGTTTAACGAGCGCGCTTTGAAGAGGCTGTCTTGGGCGGGGGATGATGCGGGCACCAAGAGTACCGTAAGAGCAGCGAGAAGGTCGCGGCGCGTCAACTTGCCAAGCTGGTATTGCTTCAACAACTCGTCAAACGAATCGGTCATTTTTTCTCCTCGCTTGGATGACTTAAGGTGTCAGCCGCTCACCCTACGTGAGCGACATAGCGGTCAAGTCTACCGCGGCCATTTTATCCCCGCAACCGGGCGCGTCAGTAGCGTACATTGCCGAACAACACAGCGGCTGATACACTGCACGGGGAAGGATTCACCATGACCAATCGCCGGCAGTTCCTGAAAAACGCAGGAGTCGTTTTTACCGGCTGCCATCTCATGATCGAACATCTTGCACGCCCAGCCCGCCGCCGCGCCCAAAAAGCGGCAAGTGATGGTGGGCGGACGCCGCATCCGCACCATCGACATCCACGCCCACGTCGTCGTCCCCGAAGCCACCGCCTTACTCGGCCGCAAAACCGGTGCCGACGACGCCTCCCTCATCGAAGGCACCATGGCCACCGAACGCTTCGCCCGCATGGACGAATGGGGAACCGACATGCAAGCCCTCAGCATCAACCCCACCTGGTATTCCGCCGAGCGCGACGTCGTCACCCAAGTCATCAAACTCCAAAACGAAAAGCTAGCAGAGCTGTGCGCCAAGTACCCCGACCGCTTCGTAGCCTTTGCCTCCGTAGCGCTCCAATATCCCGATCTGGCCGCCGAGCAACTAGAAGAAGGCGTGAAAAAATACAACCTGCGCGGCGCCGCAATCGGAGGCCACGTCAACGGCGACGAACTCTCCGCCGCCAAGTTCGATCCCTTCTGGAAAAAAGCCGAAGACCTCGGCTGCTTAGTCTTCATGCATCCGCAAGGCATCCCCGAAATGAACAAGCGCCTGGCGGGCGGCGGCGGACTCACCAACGTGATCGGCAATCCGCTAGAAACCACCATCTTCCTGTCGCATCTGATTTTCGACGGCACCCTCGACAAATTCCCCGCACTCAAAATCTGCGCCGCCCACGCCGGCGGCTATCTCCCGTCCTATGCCGGCCGCTCCGATTACGGCTGCAATCGCTTCCCCGAGCAGTGCAAAGGCGCGAAAAAACACGCCTCCGAATATCTGCGCCAACTGTATTTCGACACCATGGTCTTCACCACCGAAGGAATGCGCCACTCTGGTAGCCGAGTGCGGCGCCAGCCAGCTCATGATCGGCACCGACTATCCGTTTCCCTTGGAGCAACACCATCGTCGACGACGTCCTCAAGACCCCCGGCCTCAGCGACGCCGACAAGCGTGCGATCCTGGGTGAAAACGCGGCCAAGTTGCTGAAGATCAAATCTTAGGGGGCATCCGTGCCGAGCTGTTCACACCTCAATCAGATTCACGACGTAAAACCTCACTCCAAAGGCTGCGAAGAATGTTTGAAGATGGGCGACACCTGGGTCCACCTTCGCCTGTGCCTCACCTGCGGCCACGTCGGCTGCTGCGATTCTTCGAAGAACAAACACGCCACCAAACACTTCCACGCGACCAAGCACCCCATCGTAAAATCTTTCGAGCCCGGTGAGGATTGGGCTTGGTGCTACATCGATGAAGTGATGCTTGAGCCGAGTTGATGCATGAGCCCAGCTGACTGGCCCGCGCTCCCCTTCGCCGAGTGGGAGAAAACCTGCGACACGCTCCACATGTGGACCCAGATCGTAGGCAAAACGCGCCTCAAGCTCGCCCCGCTCGAAAACCACTGGTGGAACGTCCCGCTCTATGTAACCCCGCGCGGCCTGACCACCTCCGCCATCCCCTGCGCCCAGGGCACGCTAGAAATCGAGTTCGATCTAGTCGCGCACCAACTGTGGATGCGCGCCAGTTCCGGCTGCCTGCACTCCATGCGCCTCTACCCGCGCTCCGTCGCCGATTTCTACGCCGAATACATGGCCGCGCTTAAAGCCCTCGGCATCGAAGTAAAAATCTATCGCGTGCCCGTCGAGTTCGATGACACCACGCCCTTCGATCAAGACCAGCATCACGCGTCCTACGACACCGAATACGTCGAACGTTTCCGCCGCATCCTGGTCCACAGCGACCGCGTCTTCAAACAATTCCGCACACGCTTCCTAGGCAAGTGCAGCCCCGTGCATTTCTTCTGGGGCTCGTTCGATTTAGCGGTGACGCGTTTCTCCGGCCGCCGCGCCCCGCAAAAAGAAGGTGTCGACGCCATGCAGCGTGAAGCCTACTCGCATGAAGTAACCAGTTGCGGATGGTGGCCCGGTAACCGTGCCTTCCCGCATCCTGCGTTTTACGCCTACAGCGCCCCCGTCCCACCCGGCTTAGACGCCGAGCCAGTGCGCCCCGCCGCAGCTTATTGGGACCGCCAACTAGGCGAGTTCATCCTGAAATACGAAGACGCCCGCACCGCGGCGCAACCCGAACAAGCCATTCTAGACTTCTGCCAAAGCGCCTACGAAGCCGGCGCAAAACTGGCGCAGTGGGACCGCGCCAGTCTCGAACGCCCAAAGTAATCTACGGTTGACGCCGCTCAGGCGGCGGCCCAGCCAGCGGCGGTTGCGGACCCACCACGGACGTCAACGCCTGGTATGCGGTTTCCTCATCCTTGCTGCCCCCGCCTACGCCGATCACCCCGATCATTTGCCCATCGACAATAATCGGCAGCCCACCCGGCGTCGGGAACACGCCCAGTGGAGCCCAGCGCATCTGCAGCGACAAATTATTGGCCACCATATTCGCCCGCTGATGCGTCGAATCCCGCGTATACAGAACACTCTGCGCCTTCAACAGCGCCGTTTCGATGTTGATCGGCACCTGTCCGTCCATGCGGTGCGAATGCACAATTTGCCCCGTCGGCGAGAGAATGAAAACCGTGATCGCCTGATTATTCTTGATGGCAAAGTCGACGCAAGCCTGCGCGATCTTCGCGGCAGTCTCCGCGTTGATCTCATTCTTGATCATGGTCTTCTTCGCGGCCTCGTCGGAGATCACGAACTTGCTCAGATTCTGTGCCGTAACCGGACCGGCGGCGACAGCCAGCGCAGCCGCGGCCAAGGTCAGCTTCGCAAAAACGTTATGTGTCATGTATTGTTTCCTCGGCGTATGAGTTTATATCAATCGCCGCGAACGGCACAAGTCCGTTGACTTCGATTATTCCCCAGACATATACTCGCTGGTGCCCGGCACCATGAGCAAAACCACTAGACGCGAAGCCCTGATCGGCCTGGGAGCGCTCGCCCTCGGCCGCCGAGCTTTTGCGAAAGCGTCGCAGCCATCCACCGCCGTGAATTTCGCCGTCCCCGCCAACGCTTGCGACACCCACACCCACATTTTTGGCGATCCCGCCAAGTTCCCCTTCTGGTCCGGCCGCGTCTATACGCCCGAGCCCGCTCTCCCCGATGAGATGGCCGCTCTCCACCGCGCCCTGCACCTGCAGCGCGTCGTGATCGTCACGCCCAGCATTTATGGCACCGACAATTCGGCAACCATCTACGGCATGAAGGCCTATGGACCAGGCGCGCGCGGTGTGGCCGTAATCGGCGACAAAACCTCCGAAGCCGATCTCGACGTGATGGCCCGCGCCGGTTTCAAAGGCATCCGCATCAATCTAACCACCGTCGGCCAAGATAACGCCGGCCTCGCGCGCACGCGCTTTCAAGCCGCCGTCGAGCGCGTCAAGAACCGCCGCTGGCACATCCAGATGTACGTCAGCCCCGCCGTGATCGCCGCCATCAAAGATCTGGTAATGGCCTCGCCCGTCCCCGTGGTCTTCGATCATTTCGGAGGCATCGACACCGCCCACGGCCTAACGCAATCCGGTTTCCCGGACCTCATCGACTTGGTTCGATCCGGTAAGGCCTACGTGAAGATCTCCGGCGCCTATCGCGCGTCGATGAAAGCGCCTGACTACCCGGACCTGGCTCCCTTCGCGAAAGCCCTGATCGCCGCGAACGCAGACCGCATCGTGTGGGGCACCGATTGGCCCCATCCCAACTCCAGTCCGCCCCCCGGCCGTGCCGCAACGGAACTGAATCCCGTGTATCAAATCGATGACGGCCACTTGCTGAACCTACTCCCCGTATGGGCCCCCGATGCCGCCGTTCGCAATAAAATTCTAGTCGATAACCCCACACGCCTTTATGAATACTAAGAACCTCGTCCTATTCGCACTCTCTTCCGCTCTCGCGTTCGCTCAACAAGGAGTCCGCCCCGCCTGGGCCTTCCCCACTCCCGATAAAGAGCAGCCCACGGTCACTGAGAGCAGCGAGCCCAGACACCTGCCCGGCAGCACCAAAGCCTACACCCCCGAACAAATCGACGACCTCGCGAATCCACCCGATTGGTACCCCGAAGATCATGGCCCCTTGCCGCAAGTGATCGCGCACGGCACCCCGCCCAACGCGCTCGCTTGCGGTTCATGCCACTTGCAGTCCGGCCACGGCCACCCCGAATCCGCCGACCTAGCCGGTCTCCCCGCCGAATACCTGGCGCGCCAGATGATGTATTTCAAGAGCGGAGCCCGCAAAGATCCTGCGCGCATGAACGCGATTGCGAAAGTCATTTCCGACGCCGACGCCCGCCAAGCCGCCGAATGGTTCTCCGCCATGAAGCCCGGCGGTTGGATCAAAGTAGTCGAAGCCGACACGCTCCCCAAGAGCTACGTGAGCACCAAAGGCCGCATGCGCCTGCCCCTTCCCTCGGGCGGCACCGAAGCCTTAGGTAACCGCATCGTCGAATTACCCGACAACGCCGAAACCGCCACCGCCCGCGATCCCCGCAACGGCTTCACCGCCTACGTTCCCAAGGGCAGCATCGCGAAAGGCGCCGCGCTAGCGTCGAGTGGAATCGGAAAAACCGTGACCTGCGCCGTCTGCCACGGCGAAGGACTCAAAGGTCTCGGCGACGTCCCGCGCATCGCCGGCCTGCATCCCATTTACATCGTGCGCCAACTCTCCAGCTTCCAAACCGGTGCCAGCGCCGGCAGCCAAGCCGCACTCATGAAGCGAGTAGTCGCGAATCTAACGGAAGACGACATGATCGCCCTAGCCGCCTACGCCGCGTCTCTCGCGCCTTAGTATGGTGCAAAATTCCTATCCGCTTGCTATCGCGCGCGGTTCTGTGGCGCTTACCGTCGCGCACGGTTCCATGCCCTCCACCGCTCGCACAGAACCGCGACCGAAGGAAGCGGGCGGCAGTCCAAATCCATGAGAGGTTCCATGAAGAATTCACTCAGCCGCAGAGCTCTTCTGAGAAACACCGCCGGCGCCATGTTGGGCGCAGCCGCCGCGCGGGCCCAAGTCACCGGACTTATCCCGGGCGGCGGCACCCCGCCCTTCCCGCTGGCCCTCGGCGCCCTCGATTATCTCGACAAGAAACAGTACCTCCACAACATGGAGATCGTTGCCCACGTTCCCGGCTCCACCATCAGCGGCGGCGAACCGCTCATGGCCATGTGGGCCCGCGGCAAGCAACGCCTCCTGCCCGCCAACGGCGGCTTCGTCGATGTCAGCAATCCCAAGAACCCTGTCGTCATGAACCGCGGAGTCGTTCGCGGAGGCGGCGCCGTAGTCTACAACAGCAAACTCAAGAAGTGGATCATGATGTGCACCGCCGCTGCCCCGCTCACCTCCGCCACGCCCGAATTTCCCAACGGCGCCTACGACAAGGAACTGCGCGACCGGTCGGTCAACTTTAAAGGCCTGCGCGGCATCCGCAACTACGACATCACCGATCCCGCCAAGCCCGTTCTACTCCAGGAATTCAACACCGGCGAAAAAGGCAACGGCACGCATCACAATTTTTACGACGGCGGCCGCTACGCGTATCTCGATTGCGGCTGGGACGAAAAGTTGCGCATGGAAAATCACCAGCGCCCCTACAGCAACGCCATCATGATCGTCGACATGTCCGATCCCGCCAAAGTGAAAGAAGTCTCCCGCTGGTGGGTCCCCGGCCAACGCCTTGGGTGAAGAAGCCGAATACAAAAAATACCGATTCGCCGGCGACAAAACTTCCTGGACCGGCAATCACGGCGCCCTCAGCGTCCCCATCCGCGTCGAAGACGGCGGCAAACTCGGCTACGGCGGCTTCGGAGCTTTCGGAATGTACGTCATGGACCTCAGCGACATCACCAAGCCCAAGCCCATCGGCAACGTGCAGTGGGAATTCGATCAGATGGGCACCATCCCGTTCCACACTTGCTATCCCGTGACCGCCGACGCCGCGCACCCGCGCCTGCAAAACATCGTCATCGGAGTCCCCGAAGCCCTCGAAGCCGATTGCCGCGAAGCCTACCACACGCCCTACGTCGTCGACGTGAAAGACCCGCGCAATCCCAAAATCATCGGCCTGTTCCCGCGCCCCGCCGCCCCGCCCGAAGCCCCCTATACCGATTTCTGCTTCTCGCGCGGACGCTTCGGCTCGCACAATACCCAATGCTGGCTAGCGCCCGGCACCGCGCGCCCCGAAATCATGGTGATCACCTGGTTTAACGCCGGCGTCCGTGTGTTCGACATCTCGAATCCCACCGCCCCCAAAGAAGTCGCCTATTTCGTGCCGCCCCACGAAGGCGAAATCAACAATTACGAAAGCTGGTGGCGCGGCTCCACCGAAAATGTGTTCGTCGAGTGGGACCGCAACCTGATCTGGATCGGCACCCACGAAGGCAGCTATTGCCTGTCCTGCCCCGCGCTCGGCAAACCCGTGCTCGAAGCGCGCAAAGTCGACCGCTGGTCCGTGCCTCACTGCAATACCGGTTGGGATGATCAGACCCCTCGCGCTTTCTACCCCGGACGATCCGGCAACCAGAGAGCGTAAAGTAGTAACGAAGCTTTTTTGAAAGGAGACATCGGATATGGATTCCATTACTCGGCCTCAACAGAAGAAACTTGGTAAAACTCGGTATCGCCTCAGCGGCGGTTCCGTTTTCAGAAATCTTGACGTCATCGGCGCTCGCGCAGGATCTCGGCTCCGAAGCCGGCGCGATGGGCAAGGTCGGCGGCAGGTCCGAATCCGAACTCTTCCTCGGCAAAGGAATGCCCGGCGGGGGCCAACTCGAAATTCGCCTTACGGCTTCCATCTACACCAGCGATCCCGATCAACTCGAAGTCGCCCAGCGCATGAAGCCATTCAACCTGGACTCCTGGGTCACCGAGTGGACTCGCGTCGCCGAAAAGAACGAACGCGCCGCCGACCAGCTAGCCGCCGAAGGCCGCAAAGTCACCGCCAATGAGTATTACCTCAAGGCGTCGAACTTCTATCGCGAAGCCTGCTGGCCTCAGCCCGTCACCGACCAGCGCATGATGCCCAGCTACAAAAAAATGCGCGAAACTTTCGACAAAGCCTGGAAGATGACGCGCGCCCCCTTCGAGCGCGTGCAAGTCAACTACGAAGGCGCCATGCTCGACGGCTATTTCCGCAAACCCAACGGCCCCGCCGGAAAACGCTTCCCCGTGATGATCGCCTTCCAAGGCGCCGACACCATGGCCGAAGCGACGATCCTGGGCGGCGGCGCATACGTAGCCCGCGGCATGGCCTATTTGGCGCTAGATTTCCCCGGCCAAGGCGGAGCGTTGCGCCTGAAAGATCTCCATCTCCCGCCCGACACCGAACGCATCGCGAAAGCCATGATCGACTACCTCGAAACCCGCCCCGACGTCGACCCCAAGAAGATCGGCATGACCGCCATCAGCATGGGCGGCTTCGGCGTCCCCCGCGCCGCCAGCGGCGAGCCCCGCATCAAAGCCGCCACCATGAGCAGCGGGTCCTTCAGCCTGTTGAACGATCTGTTCGACTACTACCCGCCCATCCAGGAACGCGTCCGCTGGATCGTGGGAGCCAAGGATCTGACCGACGCCCGAAAGAAATTAGCCGACTACACGCTGGAAGGCCGCGCCAACCGCATCGAGTGCCCCATGCTGATCGGCTACAGCAAAGACGACCGCATCATGGACCCCGCCGGCGCCCTCAAGCTGTATCAATCCGCCGTAAATTGCAAACGGGACATGGTGGAAGGCACCGGCCACACCCAAGCCTCCAACGCCGGGGGCCCCAGAGCCGTCCGCCCCCCCGTCTTCCCCGACTGGGCCGCCAAACAATTAGTAACCGAAGCCTAAGGTAAGGTACTACGGTAAGGTACGTCGGGCCTCCAGGCCCGACACGCCCCTATTTAGCCGGCCCTTCCTCGTTCTTCAAGAACTGATCGAAGTTCACGTTATCCACGCAAATCAATTCCGAAATATTCCAATCCGGCCGCAGCGTATAAACCAACTGCCCGCCCCAAGGCTTCGTGTAAGCCATCGGATCGTCCATCAAAATATCAATCTGCAATGTCTTAGCGTCCGTCTTCTTCAGGCGCTCCACGACATGCAGATCCTCGCTATGCGGATGCCCCGCGCGATCCACCCAAGTCTTATCGTTGAACCCGGTGGTGTCGACCACCAGCGTGTCGCCTTCCCACTTGCCAATCGAATCCCCCATCCACGTCCCCGGCAGATCCTTGAGATGCGCCCGCCCATCCATCCAAATTTGCCGGATCAAATGATCGAACTCATAAATGATCAGCACACGGTTAGGCTGTTGAATGATCTCCATCGGAAACGGCTGCAAATAGATCCGCGGCACACCCGGCGGAAAGCACCCGGTAGCATTCAAAGTAGTCGGATTCACCGGATCGTTCGAATCTTTAAACGACCGCGGCCCAAACGACGGCTTCGTCAGTTTAAACTTCTCTAACGCCCAGGGCGTCATCGGCGGCTCTTCCGCCATGAAGCCCCATCCCCGGTAGCGCGCGCCCGGGCATGTTCTTTGCCGTCCAGACTCCGGAAAGATCCGGCTTCTGCTGCGCCGAGGCCATCACGGCCGCGACAGCAAAAGCAAAAATGCACTTCGCGAAACCAGCGCGCATGTTAGTCTCCAGCTCCCAGCTTCAATTCCTCGCCGTTCGCCGTAATGCACTTGGTGATCCACAGCGAATGCGCCCCGCTGGCCGAACCCCAGCCCGTAAGCGTGATCTGATCCCCCGGCTTCAACGTCTTTTTGTTCCACCCGGCGCGGATCAAACGGTTGGGGCTAGTCATCTCGCCCTGCCACTTTTGCACCTCGCCGTTCGCCGCCTTTACATCCAAATAAACGATCGAATGCGGGTTGAGCAATTGAAAATCGGTCACCGTTCCCGTGACCGTAACCGACTCCTTCAAGTTGTAAGAAGCCTGCCCGTGATGCGCCAGCGCCAAACCGGGAATCAACACGAAACTGGCAATTACAGCCAGTAAGATTGCGGTTTTATGTCTCATAAGAACCTCCAGTGGGACTTTAGCAACGCCGCCAGGACCTGTCAAGCGCAACTTGCCCTCAATAGTAAGACGGTTCGCGAAGTAAGCCCGTTACCCGATCAACTTTGTT
>CAVXEM010000012.1:0-39242 GCA_963760575.1 Bryobacterales bacterium | reverse complement strand
ATACACTGCACGGGGAAGGATTCACCATGACCAATCGCCGCCAGTTTCTGAAAAGTGCGGGAGTTGTTTTCACCGGCTGTCACCTGATCAAGGAACATCTTACACGCCCAGCCCGCCGCCGCCCCTAAGAAGCGCCAGGTCATGGTCGGCGGACGCCGCATCCGCACCATCGACATCCACGCCCACGTCGTCGTCCCCGAAGCCACCGCCTTACTCGGCCGCAAAACCGGTGCCGACGATGCTTCCCTCATCGACGGCACCATGGCCGCTGAACGCTTCGCCCGCATGGACGAATGGGGAACCGACATGCAAGCCCTCAGCATCAACCCCACCTGGTATTCCGCCGAGCGCGACGTCGTCACCCAAGTCATCAAACTTCAAAACGAAAAACTAGCAGAGCTGTGTGCCAAGTACCCCGACCGCTTCGTAGCCTTCGCCTCCGTAGCGCTCCAATATCCCGATCTGGCCGCCGAGCAACTCGAAGAAGGTGTGAAAAAATACAACCTCCGCGGCGCCGCCATCGGAGGCCACGTCAACGGCGACGAACTCTCTGCCGCCAAGTTCGATCCCTTCTGGAAGAAAGCCGAAGACCTTGGCTGCCTGGTCTTCATGCACCCGCAAGGCATCCCCGAAATGAACAAGCGCCTGGCGGGCGGCGGCGGACTGACCAACGTGATCGGCAACCCGCTCGAAACCACCATCTTCCTGTCGCACCTGATTTTCGACGGCACCCTCGATAAATTCCCTGCACTTAAAGTCTGCGCCGCCCACGCCGGCGGCTATCTCCCGTCCTACGTCGGCCGCTCCGATTACGGCTGCAATCGCTTCCCCGAGCAGTGCAAAGGCGCGAAAAAACACGCCTCCGAATATCTGCGCCAACTGTATTTCGACACCATGGTCTTCACCACCGAAGGAATGCGCCACTTGGTAGCCGAGTGCGGCGCCAGCCAGCTCATGATCGGCACCGACTATCCGTTTCCGTGGAGCAACACCATCGTCGATGACGTCCTCAAAACTCCCGGCCTCAGCGACGCCGACAAGCGTGCGATCCTGGGTGAAAACGCGGCCAAGTTGCTGAAGATCAAATCCTAGGGAGCGTCCCGTGCCGAGCTGTTCGCACCTCAACCAGATTCACGACGTAAAACCCCACTCCAAAGGCTGCGAAGAATGTTTGAAGATGGGCGACACCTGGGTCCACCTGCGCCTGTGCCTCACCTGCGGCCACGTCGGCTGCTGCGATTCTTCGAAGAACAAACACGCCACCAAACACTTTCACGCGACCAAGCACCCCATTGTGAAATCGTTCGAGCCCGGTGAAGACTGGGCCTGGTGCTATGTCGACGAGGTCATGCTCGAGCCGAGTTGATGGCTGAGTAGATGAATGCTCCCAGCTGACTGGCCCGCCTTACCCTTCGCCGAGTGGGAAAAAACCTGCGACACGCTCCACATGTGGACCCAGATCGTAGGCAAAACCCGCCTCAAGCTCGCCCCGCTCGAAAACCACTGGTGGAACGTCCCGCTCTATGTAACCCCGCGCGGCCTGACCACCTCCGCCATCCCCTGCGCCCAAGGCACGCTAGAAATCGAGTTCGATCTAGTCGCGCACCAACTGTGGATGCGCGCCAGTTCCGGCTGCTTGCACTCCATGCGCCTCTACCCGCGCTCCGTCGCCGATTTCTACGCCGAATACATGGCCGCGCTTAAAGCCCTCGGCATCGAAGTAAAAATCTATCGCGTGCCCGTCGAGTTCGATGACACCACGCCCTTCGATCAAGACCAGCATCACGCGTCCTACGACACCGAATACGTAGAACGCTTCCGCAACATCCTGGTCAACTCCGACCGAGTCCTCAAACAATTCCGCACACGCTTCCTAGGCAAGTGCAGCCCCGTGCATTTCTTCTGGGGCTCGTTCGATTTAGCAGTGACGCGTTTCTCCGGCCGCCGCGCCCCGCAAAAAGAAGGCGTCGACGCCATGCAGCGCGAAGCCTACTCGCACGAAGTAACCAGTTGCGGATGGTGGCCCGGCAACCGTGCCTTCCCGCAGCCCGCGTTCTACGCCTACAGCGCTCCCGTGCCACCCGGCTTAGACGCCGAGCCCGTACGCCCCGCCGCAGCTTATTGGGATCGCCAACTAGGCGAATTCATCCTGAAATACGAAGACGCCCGCACCGCGGCGAACCCGAACAAGCCATTCTCGATTTCTGCCAAAGCGCCTACGAAGCCGGCGCAAAACTGGCGCAGTGGGACCGCGCCAGTCTCGAACGCGCCAAATAACCTACGGTTGACGCCGCTCCGGCGGCGGCCCAGCCAGCGGCGGTTGCGGACCCACCACGGACGTCAACGCCTGGTATGCGGTTTCCTCATCCTTGCTGCCCCCGCCTACGCCGATCACCCCGATCATTTGCCCATCGACAATAATCGGCAGCCCGCCCGGCGTCGGGAACACGCCCAGAGGAGCCCAGCGCATCTGCAGCGACAAATTATTGGCCACCATATTCGCCCGCTGATGCGTCGAATCCCGCGTATACAGAACACTCTGCGCCTTCAACAGCGCCGTTTCGATGTTGATCGGCACCTGTCCGTCCATGCGATGCGAATGCACAATTTGCCCCGTCGGCGAGAGAATGAAAACCGTGATCGCCTGATTATTCTTGATGGCAAAGTCGACGCAAGCCTGCGCGATCTTCGCGGCAGTCTCCGCGTTGATCTCATTCTTGATCATGGTCTTCTTCGCGGCCTCGTCGGAGATCACGAACTTGCTCAGATTCTGTGCCGTAACCGGACCGGCGGCGACAGCCAGCGCAGCCGCGGCCAAGGTCAGCTTCGCAAAAACGTTATGTGTCATGTATTGTTTCCTCGGCGTATGAGTTTATATCAATCGCCGCGAACGGCACAAGTCCGTTGACTTCGATTATTCCCCAGACATATACTCGCTGGTGCCCGGCACATGAGCAAAACCACCAGACGCGAAGCCCTGATCGGCGCTGCGGCCCTCGCCCTCAGCCGCCGAGCTTTTCGCGAAAGCGTCGCAGCCATCCACCGCCGTGAATTTCGCCGTCCCCGCCAACGCCTGCGACACCCACACCCACATTTTTGGCGATCCCGCCAAGTTCCCCTTCTGGTCCGGCCGCGTCTATACGCCCGAGCCCGCTCTCCCCGATGAGATGGCCGCTCTCCATCGCGCCCTGCACCTGCAGCGCGTCGTGATC
This sequence comes from Bryobacterales bacterium, assembly GCA_963760575.1. Taxonomy (GTDB): domain Bacteria; phylum Acidobacteriota; class Terriglobia; order Bryobacterales; family Bryobacteraceae; genus Palsa-187. The sequence goes on along the minus strand of CAVXEM010000012.1, from coordinate 36,030 downwards.
GTCACGCCCAGCATTTATGGCATCGATAATTCCGCGACCATCTACGGCATGAAAGCCTATGGCCCTGGCGCGCGCGGTGTCGCCGTGATCGGCGACAAAACCTCCGAAGCCGATCTCGACGTGATGGCCCGCGCCGGCTTCAAAGGCATCCGCATCAACCTCACCACCGTCGGCCAAGATAACGCCGGCCTCGCGCGCACGCGCTTTCAAGCCGCCGTCGAGCGCGTCAAGAGCCGCCGCTGGCACATTCAGATGTACGTCAGCCCCGCCGTGATCGCCGCCATCAAAGATCTGGTGATGTCTTCCCCCGTTCCCGTGGTCTTCGATCACTTCGGAGGCATCGACACCGCCCACGGCCTAACGCAACCCGGTTTCCCCGATCTCATCGACTTAGTTCGCTCCGGCAAAGCCTACGTGAAAATCTCCGGTGCCTATCGCGCGTCCATGCAAAGCGCCTGACTACCCGGACCTGGCGCCCTTCGCGAAAGCCCTGATCGCCGCCAACGCAGACCGCATCGTGTGGGGCACCGATTGGCCGCATCCCAACTCCAATCCGCCCCCCGGCCGTGCCGCAACGGAACTGAATCCCGTGTATCAAATCGATGACGGCCACTTGCTGAACCTGCTCCCCGTATGGGCCCCCGATGCCGCCGTTCGCAAAAAAATTCTAGTCGATAACCCCACACGCCTTTATGAATACTAAGAACCTCGTCCTATTCGCTCTCTCTTCCGTTCTCGCGCTAGCCCAACAGGGAGTCCGCCCCGCGTGGGCGTTCCCCACTCCCGATAAAGATCAGCCCACGGTCACTGAGAGCAGCGAGCCCAGACACCTGCCCGGCAGCACCAAAGCCTATACGCCTGCACAAATCGACGACCTCGCGAATCCACCCGATTGGTACCCCGAAGATCATGGCCCCTTGCCGCAAGTGATCGCGCACGGCACCCCGCCCAACGCGCTCGCTTGCGGTTCATGTCACTTGCAGTCCGGCCACGGCCACCCCGAATCCGCCGACCTGGCCGGTCTCCCCGCCGAATACCTCGCGCGCCAGATGATGTATTTCAAGAGCGGAGCCCGCAAAGATCCCGCGCGCATGAACGCGATTGCGAAAGTCATTTCCGACGCCGACGCCCGCCAAGCCGCCGAATGGTTCTCCGCCATGAAGCCCGGCGGTTGGATCAAAGTAGTCGAAGCCGACACGCTCCCCAAGAGCTACGTGAGCACCAAAGGCCGCATGCGCCTGCCCCTTCCCTCGGGCGGCACCGAAGCCCTAGGCAACCGCATCGTCGAACTACCTGACAACGCCGAAACCGCCACCGCCCGCGATCCTCGCAACGGATTCACCGCCTACGTTCCGAAGGGCAGCATCGCGAAAGGCGCCGCGCTAGCGTCGAGTGGAATCGGAAAAACCGTGACCTGCGCCGTCTGTCACGGGGAAGGACTCAAAGGTCTCGGCGACGTGCCGCGCATCGCCGGCCTGCATCCCATTTACATCGTGCGCCAACTCTCCAGCTTCCAAACCGGCGCCAGCGCCGGCAGCCAAGCCGCACTCATGAAGCGAGTAGTCGCGAATCTAACGGAAGACGACATGATCGCCCTAGCCGCCTACGCGGCATCTCTCGCGCCTTAGTATGGTGCAAAATTCCTATCCGCTTGCTATCGCGCGCGGTTCTGTGGCGCTTACCGTCGCGCACGGTTCCATGCCCTCCACCGCTCGCACAGAACCGCGACCGAAGGAAGCGGGCGGCAGTCCAAATCCATGTGAGGTTCCATGAAGAATTCACTCAGCCGCAGAGCTCTTCTGAGAAACACCGCCGGCGCCATGTTGGGTGCAGCCGCCGCGCGGGCCCAAGTCACCGGCCTTATCCCCGGCGGCGGCACCCCGCCCTTCCCGCTGGCCCTCGGCGCCCTCGATTATCTCGACAAGAAACAGTACCTCCACAACATGGAGATCGTCGCCCACGTTCCCGGCTCCACCATCAGCGGCGGCGAACCGCTCATGGCCATGTGGGCCCGCGGCAAGCAGCGCCTGCTGCCCGCCAACGGCGGTTTCGTCGACGTCAGCAATCCCAAGAACCCTGTCGTCATGAACCGCGGAGTCGTTCGCGGAGGCGGCGCCGTAGTCTACAACAGCAAACTCAAGAAGTGGATCATGATGTGCACCGCCGCCGCCCCGCTCACCTCCGCCACGCCCGAATTTCCCAACGGCGCCTACGACAAGGAACTGCGCGACCGGTCGGTCAACTTTAAAGGCCTGCGCGGCATCCGCAACTACGACATCACCGATCCCGCCAAGCCCGTTCTACTCCAGGAATTCAACACCGGCGAAAAAGGCAACGGCACGCATCACAATTTTTACGACGGTGGCCGCTACGCCTATCTCGATTGCGGTTGGGACGATCAATTGCGCCTCGAAAATCACCAGCGCCCCTACAGCAACGCCATCATGATCGTCGACATGTCCGATCCCGCCAAAGTGAAAGAAGTCTCCCGCTGGTGGGTCCCCGGCCAACGCTTGGGTGAAGAAGCCGAATACAAAAAATACCGTTTCGCCGGCGACAAAACTTCCTGGACCGGCAATCACGGCGCCCTCAGCGTCCCCATCCGCGTCGAAGACGGCGGCAAACTCGGCTACGGCGGCTTCGGAGCTTTCGGAATGTACGTCATGGACCTCAGCGACATCACCAAGCCCAAGCCCATCGGCAACGTGCAGTGGGAATTCGATCAGATGGGCACCATCCCGTTCCACACTTGCTATCCCGTGACCTCCGACGCCGCGCACCCGCGCCTGCAAAACATCGTCATCGGAGTCCCCGAAGCCCTCGAAGCCGATTGCCGCGAAGCCTACCACACGCCCTACGTCGTCGACGTGAAAGACCCGCGCAATCCCAAAATCATCGGCCTGTTCCCGCGCCCCGCCGCCCCGCCCGAAGCACCCTATACCGATTTCTGCTTCTCGCGCGGACGCTTCGGCTCGCACAACACCCAATGCTGGCTAGCGCCCGGCACCGCGCGCCCCGAAATCATGGTGATCACCTGGTTTAACGCCGGCGTCCGTGTGTTCGACATCTCGAATCCCACCGCCCCCAAAGAAGTCGCCTATTTCGTGCCGCCCCACGAGGGCGAAATCAACAACTACGAAAGCTGGTGGCGCGGCTCCACGGAAAATGTGTTCGTCGAGTGGGATCGCAACCTGATCTGGATCGGCACCCACGAAGGCAGCTATTGCCTGTCCTGCCCCGCGCTCGGCAAACCCGTGCTCGAAGCGCGCAAAGTCGACCGCTGGTCCGTGCCTCACTGCAATACCGGTTGGGATGATCAGACCCCTCGCGCTTTCTACCCCGGACGATCCGGCAACCAGAGAGCGTAAAGTAGTAACGAAGCTTTTTTGAAAGGAGACATCGGATATGGATTCCATTACTCGGCCTCAACAGAAGAAACTTGGTAAAACTCGGTATCGCCTCAGCGGCGGTTCCGTTTTCAGAAATCTTGACGTCATCGGCGCTCGCGCAGGATCTCGGCTCCGAAGCCGGCGCGATGGGCAAGGTCGGCGGCAGGTCCGAATCCGAACTCTTCCTCGGCAAAGGAATGCCCGGCGGGGGCCAACTCGAAATTCGCCTTACGGCTTCCATCTACACCAGCGATCCCGATCAACTCGAAGTCGCCCAGCGCATGAAGCCATTCAACCTGGACTCCTGGGTCACCGAGTGGACTCGCGTCGCCGAAAAGAACGAACGCGCCGCTGACCAGCTAGCCGCCGAAGGCCGCAAAGTAACCGCCAATGAGTATTACCTCAAGGCTTCCAACTTCTATCGCGAAGCCTGCTGGCCTCAGCCCGTGACCGACGCAGCGCATGATGCCCAGCTACAAAAAGATGCGCGAAACTTTCGACAAAGCCTGGAAGATGACGCGCGCCCCCTTCGAGCGCGTGCAAGTCAACTACGAAGGCGCCATGCTCGACGGCTATTTCCGCAAGCCCAACGGCCCCGCCGGAAAACGCTTCCCCGTGATGATCGCTTTCCAAGGCGCCGACACCATGGCCGAAGCGACGATCCTGGGCGGCGGCGCATACGTAGCCCGCGGCATGGCCTATTTGGCGCTAGATTTCCCCGGGCAAGGCGGAGCGTTGCGCTTGAAAGATCTCCATCTACCGCCCGACACCGAACGCATCGCGAAAGCCATGATCGACTACCTCGAAACCCGCCCCGACGTCGACCCCAAGAAGATCGGCATGACCGCCATCAGCATGGGCGGCTTCGGCGTCCCCCGCGCCGCCAGCGGCGAGCCCCGCATCAAAGCCGCCACCATGAGCAGCGGGTCCTTCAGCCTGTTGAACGATCTGTTCGACTACTACCCGCCCATCCAGGAACGCGTGCGCTGGATCGTGGGAGCCAAGGATCTGACCGACGCCCGAAAGAAATTAGCCGACTACACGCTGGAAGGCCGCGCCAACCGCATCGAGTGCCCCATGCTGATCGGCTACAGCAAAGACGACCGCATCATGGACCCCGCCGGCGCCCTCAAGCTGTATCAATCCGCCGTAAATTGCAAACGGGACATGGTGGAAGGCACCGGCCACACCCAAGCCTCCAACGCCGGGGGCCCCAGAGCCGTCCGCCCCCCCGTCTTCCCCGACTGGGCCGCCAAACAATTAGTAACCGAAGCCTAAGGTAAGGTACTACGGTAAGGTACGTCGGGCCTCCAGGCCCGACACGCCCCTATTTAGCCGGCCCTTCCTCGTTCTTCAAGAACTGATCGAAGTTCACGTTATCCACGCAAATCAATTCCGAAATATTCCAATCCGGCCGCAGCGTATAAACCAACTGCCCGCCCCAAGGCTTCGTGTAAGCCATCGGATCGTCCATCAAAATATCAATCTGCAATGTCTTAGCGTCCGTCTTCTTCAGGCGCTCCACGACATGCAGATCCTCGCTATGCGGATGCCCCGCGCGATCCACCCAAGTCTTATCGTTGAACCCCGTAGTGTCGACCACCAGCGTGTCGCCTTCCCACTTGCCAATCGAATCCCCCATCCACGTCCCCGGCAGATCCTTGAGATGCGCCCGCCCATCCATCCAAATTTGCCGGATCAAATGATCGAACTCATAAATGATCAGCACACGGTTAGGCTGTTGAATGATCTCCATCGGAAACGGCTGCAAATAGATCCGCGGCACGCCCGGCGGAAAGCACCCGGTAGCATTCAAAGTAGTCGGATTCACCGGATCGTTCGAATCTTTAAACGACCGCGGCCCAAACGACGGCTTCGTCAGTTTAAACTTCTCTAACGCCCAGGGCGTCATCGGCGGCTCTTCCGCCATGAAGCCCCATCCCCGGTAGCGCGCGCCCGGGCATGTTCTTTGCCGTCCAGACTCCGGAAAGATCCGGCTTCTGCTGCGCCGAGGCCATCACGGCCGCGACAGCAAAAGCAAAAATGCACTTCGCGAAACCAGCGCGCATGTTAGTCTCCAGCTCCCAGCTTCAATTCCTCGCCGTTCGCCGTAATGCACTTGGTGATCCACAGCGAATGCGCCCCGCTGGCCGAACCCCAGCCCGTAAGCGTGATCTGATCCCCCGGCTTCAACGTCTTTTTGTTCCACCCGGCGCGGATCAAACGGTTGGGGCTAGTCATCTCGCCCTGCCACTTTTGCACCTCGCCGTTCGCCGCCTTTACATCCAAGTAAACGATCGAATGCGGGTTGAGCAATTGAAAATCGGTCACCGTTCCCGTGACCGTAACCGACTCCTTCAAGTTGTAAGAAGCCTGCCCGTGATGCGCCAGCGCCAAACCGGGAATCAACACGAAACTGGCAATTACAGCCAGTAAGATTGCGGTTTTATGTCTCATAAGAACCTCCAGTGGGACTTTAGCAACGCCGCCAGGACCTGTCAAGCGCAACTTGCCCTCAATAGTAAGACGGTTCGCGAAGTAAGCCCGTTACCCGATCAACTTTGTTACCCTCGTAAGCATGCAAATCCTGGTCGTCGAGGACGAACAGCGGATGGCCGATCTGCTGGCGCGCACGCTCCAGGAAGAAGGGCATCAGGCCGTAGTCTCCGGCGACGGCCGCGAAGGCCTCGCCATCGCCCTTTCCTCCCGCTTCGACGTCATCGTGCTGGATGTCATGCTCCCCGGCATGGACGGCTTCAGCGTGGTCCGCAAGCTGCGCGAAAGCCGCAACCAAACACCCGTCCTGATGTTGACCGCCCGCGACGCCGCCGCCGATATCGTCAGCGGCCTCGATTCTGGCGCCGACGATTACCTGGCCAAGCCCTTCCCGCTCGAAGTCCTGCTCGCCCGCCTGCGCGCCATCAGCCGCCGCGGTGACGCGCCGCGCTCCGCCTGCCTCGAAATCGGCGTCGTCAAATTAGACCCCGCCAGCCGCAGCGTCACCCGCGCCGGCGAAGTCGTCAATCTGACGCCCCGCGAATACAAGCTGCTCGAATTGCTGATGCGCAATCGCGGCCGCGCCGTCAGCCGCGACGCCATTCTCGAATCGGTGTGGGGATTCGACCACGAAGTGAGCCAGAACAATCTCGAAGTGTTCGTGCGCCAGCTGCGCAACAAAGTCGACACCCATGAGCCCAAGCTGATCCACACCCTGCGCGGCTTCGGCTACATTATGCGAGAGCCCTGAAGCATGCACAGCCATTCCATCCGCTTTCGCTTGACCGTCTGGTACGCCGTGGTTCTCACCGCGGGCTTGGCTGTGTTCGGCGTCTTGCTGTGGGTGTCCCTCCGTCACCAGTTGCTGGCCGACATCGACGACGATCTGGAAGGCCGCGCCAGCCGTCTCGAAAGCTATTTCCGCAACGAATCCGCCAAGACGCGGCGTCGACCTGCGCGATGAGCTCGAAGAGTTCTGCCAGGCTTTGCCGCCCACCAGCTACGTGATCCTGCGCGGCTCCGACGGCTTTAGCTTCGCCTACCCTGAAAATGCCCAAACCGCCAGCGCCACCGCGCGCATGCAGCAGCGGCGCTTCACCCTCAACGGCGCCACCTTTGACTTGGATGTCGGCGCCCCCACCACCGACGTGGTCTACGTCCTCGATGAACTGCGCTTCCTGTTGCTGATTCTGATTCCCGTGATGATTGCCATCGCCTGCCTCGGGGGTGTGTGGTTGAGCCGCCGTGCGCTGCGCCCGGTGCAGGACGTGACCGCCGCCGCGCTCATGATCAGCATCGAAAACTTATCCGAGCGCGTCCCCGTCCCCGCCACCGGCGACGAAATCGCGCGCCTCGCCGAAGTCTTGAACTCCATGCTGGCGCGCCTCGAATCCGCCGTCAAAACGCTTTCGCAATTTGTCGCCGACGCTTCGCATGAGCTGCGCACGCCGCTAGCCGTAATCCGCACCACCGCGGAACTCGCGCTGCGCCGCGGCCGTTCGCCCGAGTCCTATCGCGAATCCCTCGAAGACGTGGTCTCTGAAGCCCAGCGCATGACCCAGTTAGTGGAGGATCTCTTGATCCTCGCCCGCACCGATGCGCAAATCGTCGAGATGCCGCGCGCTCCGGTCGACCTGCGCGACATCCTGCAAGCCGTCGCCACGGAAATGAACAGCCTCGCGCAAACCCGCCAGATCCGTATCGAAACCGCACTCGGCGATGCCCCCGCCATCATCGCCGGCAACCGTCCCGCCTTGCACCGCCTGTTCGTCGGCTTACTCGACAACGCTCTCAAGTATTCCCGTCCCGCCAGCGAAGTAATCGTCACCATCGAGCATCATGACGCCCGTGTCTCCGTCACCATCCAGGACTTCGGCTCGGGCATCCGCGAGGCCGATCTCCCGCATATCTTCGAGCGCTTCTACCGCGCCGATCGCTCGCGCACCGGCAGTGGTCACGGCTTGGGCCTGCCGCTCGCCGAGAGCATCGCCCTCGCCCACCGCGCAAAGATCGACGTGCGCAGCGTCGAAGGCGCCGGTTCCACCTTTACCGTAATTTTTCCCTCGCGCAATTCTCATCTCGATCCGCAGCCAGCCGCGCAATTAACCGCCGCAACCAAAAATAGGGACGGAGCCTGATTTCGCCCATGCCCCGCCAATAAATCAGGCTCCGTCCCTATTTTTCCAAACCTCAAAATCTGAAGATTTACTGAGGGCCGCCTGAAGCCTTCCTGAAGAAATCTTCTCGCGCGAGCTTTGCCGCGAATTTGATATACAGAGCGGGCCTTTCGACGTGATTTTTCGTTGACAGCTATTCCGCTGGGTGATAGCATTCCATAGCTTCGTGGTTAGGTGATGAACATCTTCTGGCTTGAGCCATTTGTTTATCTTGGGAGGTTTTTGATGAATTGCCTTGTTGCAAAATCCATTTTTACGGCGCCCGTGTGCAGTCGCCGGGTCTCGCAGTTTTTTGGTTTATTCGTTGGAATGTTTCTGCTGTGCGCGTCGCTCCTGGCGCAAGGCAGCGCCGGCAGCATCTCCGGAACCGTAACGGACCCCAGCGGCGCGTCCGTTCCGCAAGCCAAGGTGACCGTCACTGACATGGCGCGAGGTGGCGCCCGCACTTTGACCACGGACGCAGCCGGCGCTTACGCCGCTCCTAACCTCACGCCGGGGAACTACTCCGTAAAAGTCGAGTTCCAAGGTTTTAAAACCACAGACCGTCCGAATATCCTGCTCGAAGTCGGCCAGGACATCCGCGTCGACATGACCCTCCAGCCCGGCGATCAGACGCAGACCGTTACGGTCACCGGCGAAGCCGCGATCCTGAACACCTCCAACGCCGAAGTAGGCGGATCTCTCAGCAATCAGGTGATCAACGATCTGCCGCTGAATGGACGAAATTTTGAGAACCTGCTCGACCTGCGCCCCGGCGTCACCAAGTATCCCGGCAACTCCGGCTGGGCCCAGAGCACCAACGGCTTGCGTCCCCACGACAATTTCTTCATGGTGGACGGCATCAATAGCAACGATCCCTGGATGGCGCAGAGCGTCATGAACGCCGTGATGGCGGCCGGCGACGCCGGAACCATGCTGCCCATCGACGCCATCGACGAATTCAAGACCAACCAGAATCCCCGCGCCGAATACGGCTGGAAGCCCGGCGCGATCGTCAACGTCGGCATCAAATCCGGCAGCAACGCCTTCCACGGAACCGCCTATGCCTATGGCCGCACGGATGCCTGGGATGCCGCCGATTTCTTCGCGCCCAAGTCACCCCTCGCGCTTGAGCAGTACGGCGGCAGCATCGGGGGCCGCATCATCCGCGACAAATTGTTCTTCTTCGGCAACTACGAATCCCAACAATACGAGGTGGGTAATTCCGTGACGCACAAGGTCCCCACCACCGTTGCCGGCGTCGGAGATCCCGCCAAGAATCTGATTGGCTCTTGCCTTCTTGCGAAGGCTGCCGGCGGTGTCTCGGCGCTCAGCGCGCAACTGGCAGGCTTAAGCACCTCTTGCACTCCGCTTGCGAACGCTCCCGGCCTTTTCCCGGCTAGCTCGAACGGGCTGTACACGTCCTCCCTGGCCAGCAGCAACAAAATCTACTCCGGAGTCGGCAAACTGGATTACCGCCTGAACGACAAAAATTCCTTCAATGGCCTTTACTTTCAGAGTCCCGGCGACGGCACCTTCGTCGATAACCCCACTCTTGAAATCGCCCAGCCCTGGCTAACGAACCAGTATGCCAAGTCGCAAGTTCTCTCCGGGAACTGGATTTGGGTGCCGAGCTCTACCGTGGTGAATTCCTTCCGTGCCGGCTACTCCCGTTACGATCAGATTTTTGCGAGTGCCGATTCTTCCCAGAATCCCCTAAATTACTCTTATAACGGCAGTACCTACCACATCAACACCGGGCAGACCAACCCGGCTTACTTCGGTCTCCCCGCGATGTCTTTCCAGGGGGGCTACTCTTTCCAGTTCGGCCTCGGCTGGCCCAAGACAGTGGGGCCCAACACGGTTACCCAGTTTACAGACTCCGTTTCCATTCAGAAGGGCAACCACGCCCTGAAGTTTGGCGGGGAATTTCTGATCAATCACAGCCTCAATAACGTCACCGCCAATACGAAGGGCCCCTTACGTTTCTCGAATCTGCAAAGCTTCTTCGCTGGAAATATGAACCGCGGGCTCATTACCGCTGGAGATTTGTCCCGCGACCTGCAAGACAAGGGCTTCGCGGCCTTCATGCAGGACGACTGGCGCGTGACGCCGCGCTTCACGGTCAACGCGGGCTTGCGCTACGAGCTCACCACTGTGCTGACCGAAGCCAACAATCTGATGGGCAATTTCATTCCCGGTCAAGGCATACTGCAAACGGGAAGCGGCAAGCTCGACAAAGCCTTCAACGGCGATCACAATAACTTCGCTCCGCGCCTTGGGTTCGCCTGGGACATCGGCGGAAACGGCAAGACCGTGGTCCGCGGCGGCGGCGGCATTTATTACGAGCAGGGCAGTTTTGACTCTTTCATGGCCATCGGTAACCTGCTAGGGCTGCGTACTACTCCCACCGGCGTGAATCTTTACGCTAACGGCAACTCGACGCCGTTTACAGCGGGTGGAAACATCAACGTAGGCCAGGTTACTTTCACAGGCGCCGGCCTAGGCTCGGCCACCACGCCCGGGACTGTCAAATACGGATGGGCGAATAACAGTTCGAGTGTGCCGATCTATTCCCTCTCTCCATCTTGCGGCGATGGCACAGTCACGCTAGCCTCCGGCTATAAGCCGCAGCCCTGTACCGTACTCGGTGTTGATCCGAACCTCCGTACCCCGTATGTGGCTACCTATAACCTGGGCATCCAGCGAGCCATCACCCCCAACCTTTCGCTCGAAGCCACCTATGTCGGCAACCACGCCACCAAATTGCTGGGACTATCGGACTTGAATCAGCCGCAAAGAGTCGGCGGGTTCAGCCCCGGCTGGGGTAATCCGGCAAATCCCAACAGTGCCGCTGGCCAGTGTCTCGCCAGCAAGGCCACGGGCTACGACAACTGCGCGCCGGACTCGGCGGCCATGACGGCTGCCCAGCCTTATTTCAAACAGTTCCCGTACCTGAGCTATATTTACCAACTGGCGAACAGCAACATCTCGAACTACAACGGCCTTCAGGTCTCGCTGACCCAGCGGTCGCAGCATGGCCTTTCCTACGTGGTGGGCTATACCTGGTCCCATGCCCTCGCCGAGTCTTCGGACAATTGGAGTTTCATTCTTCCCGTTGACGGGAACCAGAGATCGCTCTATTCCTCGACTTCCTTCGATGTCCGGCATCACTTCACCGCCTCCATCACCTACGAGATTCCGGGTGTCAAGTCGCCGGGTCAGATCCTGAAAGGATGGTCGCTGAACTCGATTATCAATTTGCAAAGCGCCACGCCCTGGGGTATTAACGACACAAGTACAGACTTCAGCGGTACCAATGAAATTAATGCAGGCCCTAGCGGCGGCGAACGGTGGAATTTCTTTGGCAACCCGAGCGACTTCCAGACTACGAAAGCATTAACCGGTACCAACGGTGGAGACACCGGGATTCCGTACTTCGCGGGGACCAGCAATCCAACTTGTCTCGCGAAAGCGACCGCGAGTGGACCCCTGGCCGTGGCTTCGCTCACCAACCTAGGTTGCTATGCCAGCGGCAGTTCCATCTTGATTCCTCCGGCCTTCGGCAGTTATGGTACTGCCGGTGCCAATATTTTCCGCGGCATGCCGTACTACAACGTGGACTTGTCGGTAACCAAGGTATTTAAATTCGGTGAACGCCTCAGCGCACAGTTCCGCGCCGAAGCCTTCAACATCTTTAACCACGTCAACGTCTCCAATCCGTTTGGCGGCCCCGGCGGCGACAACACCTTTACCGATCCTTCCGCCACGGCCGGCGCCGGATTCGGCTTCCGCAATGAAACACCGGACATCACCAGTTCGAACGCCGTGCTCGGCTCCGGCGGACCGCGCGCGATTCAGCTGGGTCTGAAGTTCATCTTCTAGCCATTCAGAGGACCGGGAACAACACCAGGGGCTGAACGCAAGTTCGGCCCCTTTTGAATTCCGCAGTGTGTATAATTCATCTGGAGAAAATGGAATGCGCAAACATCTCACAATAACCCTGGCGATCATAGTTGTCCTCGCGATGGGCCTGCTGCTCTATTCCGGCCGCGAGCGCTCCGTCGAAGCCCAAGCCAAACCCGGCACAGGTTTCGCCGCCATCCCCGGAAACGTCGGCGGCCAGGACACCTTCGGCGCCTACGAACCCGTGAAGGATTGGCCCAAAGACATCAGCACCCTCCCCGGTAATCAGGCTTGGACCTGGGGCGCCGGCCAAAGCATCTACGCCGAAAATCCCAACCGCGTGTTTCTCCTCTTCCGCGGCGAGCTCCCCAACATCAAGCGCCCGCAAACCAAACTGCTCCCCGATTTCGGCCCCAGCATCCAGTTCCCCATCGGCCGCCTGCCCTGGCGCGACGCCACTGTCTCCGCCCTCCCCGGCGCCGGCGGTACCGGCCAGGATCCCGACGACGGGCCCAAGCTCTGGAAAGGCACCGTCGGTGTCGACGCCAAGTGGGAACACTGCCTGACCGTAGTCGACGCCAACGGCAACATCGTCGAGACCTGGACCCAGTGGGACAAAATCTTCAAGCGCCCCCACTACGTCACCATCAACCCCTACGATCCCGAAAAACACGTGTGGGTAGTCGACGATCACATGCACGCCATCTATAAGTTCACCCACGATGGCAAGACGCTGGTCCAAACCATCGGCACCCCAACCGTCAAAGGCGCCGACGGCACGCACTTCAACCGCCCCACCTTCCTGGCCTGGCTCCCCGACAGCACCATGTTCGTAGCCGACGGCTACAACGGGACCCGCGTAGCGAAATTCGATAAGGATGGCAAATTCCTAATGGCCTGGGGCCAGAAAGGCACGCCCCCCAACGACAAGCGCCCCGGCTACATGAACAACGTCCACGGCATCGCCGTTGACCCGCAAACCCGCCGCGTCTTCGTCAACGACCGCGCCAACCACCGCGTGCAAGTCTTCGACGACAACGGCAAATATCTCTACGAATGGAATTTCGGCGAAGAGCCCTCCGACATCCACCTCCTATATATCGGTGCCGACCGCACCCTCTGGGCCTACGACCGCGGCACCTCGAAAATGCTGAAATACGATCTGGAAGGCCACTTCCTCTATTCCTGGGGCATCTGGGGCGACGGCCCCGGCGGCTTCTGGGGCGTCCACGGCTTCAGCGTCGATCAGGAAGGCAACTTCTACACCGCCGAAGTAGACAGCGGCCGCGTCCAAAAATTCAAACCCCGCGCCGGCGCCAACCAGGCTTTCCTAGTAGGCAAACCCGTCTACTCCGCCTGGAAGTAACGAGGGACAGTACACTCAATCCCCGATCGCCGTAGTTTGCATCGCTCTATTTATCAGTTACTTCCCGTTTTGCCTGGCGGCCATTCGGATGCGCCCCCGTGCATACTCGAATCAGTTGGATAGCCTGCGCAGGCTGATCGTTGTAGTTCTGGTGGAATCCGCGCCCGTCGTAAAAAACGGGGCTAGCCGTCCCCGAGACATTGGAAGAAGGGCGGGACAGGAGAGAATCGCGATTCTTGGTTGATACGGACGCCGCGAGACCGGCGTCGGGTTACCTACGGGGGAATGGGAGAGAGCAAATTACCGGTTGATTAGGACATAATCTTCTTCGAGACAGGTATGCCGCCCGTTTCCGCACCACTCCGGTGGGCTGTTTTTCGAAAGCAGTCCACCGCGAAACGAATTGTTTTATCCGTGTCCATCCGCGAGCCAATTCTTCTTCAGCCGAAGTGTCTTTCGAGTAAGCGATAATTGTCGGGGATGCGTGTTCTCCTAGTCGCCACCTTCGCGCTCTTTCTATCCGCGTGCCACAAGGACGAAACCGTCCTAGTCCCCGACGTTTTCCGCGTAAAATTCACCACCACGCAAGGCGACTTCATCGTCGAAGCCACCAAGTCCTGGGCCCCGCGCGGCGTCGACCGCTTCCACGAACTCCTCCGCATGCACTATTTCAACGAGGGCCGTTTCTTCCGCGTCGTCCCCGGCTTCGTCGCCCAATTCGGCGTCCACAAAGATTACGATATCCACGACCGCTGGCGTAAATATTTCATCCTCGACGATCCGCCCATGCAAAAAAACCTACGCGGCACGTTAGCCTTCGCCCAATCCGATCCCAACACCCGCGCCACCGAAATCTTCATCAACCTGGCCGACAACGCCGCCCTCGACGCGCAAAACTTCACGCCCTTCGCCAAAGTCGTCTCCGGCATGGAGGTGGTCGACAAGCTCTATTCCGGCTATGGTGAAATGAGACCCGAAGGCAAGTTCATCGATCCCAACCGCGTCGAAAACGGCGCTAATGCGTATCTCGAACCGCACTTTCCGAAGATGGATTACATCAAGCGCACCGAAATTTTGAAGTAGGAGAATCCCCGTATGATGACCCGCCGCCACCTGTTGCAATCCGCCGCCGCTGCCGCGCTCGCGTCACGCCGCGTAGCCGCCGCCGAGCTAACCGCCAGCCCGCTGATGACCACGCTCAGCACCTACATGGCGGAAGCCGCGCGCCGCCCGCTGCCCGCCCCCGTGGTCGAGAAAACCAAGCACATCATCCTCGACACCATCGCCGCCATGGTTTCCGGAGCCGAACTCCCGCCCGGAAAATTCGCCATCCAATTTGCCCGCAACTATAAAGGCGATCGCGTCGCAACCGTAGTCGCATCCAACGTGATGTGCGGAGCCATCGAAGCCGCCATGTGCAACGGCATGCTCGCGCACTCCGACGAAACCGACGACACCCATCCCCCTTCGCAATCCCATCCCGGCGCGTCCGTAGTGCCCTCCGCGCTAGCCGTCGGCGAGCAATTTAACAATGATGGCGCCCGCTTCCTGCGCGCCGTAGCGCTCGGCTACGACATCGGCCCGCGCGTCACCATCACGCTCGGCAAGCTGCAATATATGGTCGACACGCACCGCAGCACCCACGCCCTCTCCGGCACCTTCGGATCCGCCGCCGCCGCCGCGTGCGCAGCAGGCCTCACCGCGCAGCAAATGCGTTGGGTGCTTTCCTACACCGCGCAACAGGCTGGAGGCCTCGCCTCCTGGCAGCGCGACACCGATCACATCGAAAAATCCTTCGACTTCGGCGGCATGCCCGCCCGCAACGGCGTCACCTCCGCGCTCCTAGTCCAAGCCGGCGGCACCGGCGTCGACGACATTCTTTCCGGAGCCGACAATTTCCTCGACGCCTTCGTCCCCAAAAACAGCGCCGAATTGCTGATCGAAAAACTAGGCGAGCGCTACGAAGTCACCCGCACGAATTTCAAAAAATGGACCGTCGGCGCCCCCATCCAAGCCCCGCTCGACGCCATGGAAAACATCCTGAAGCGCACCCCCTTCGCCGCCGATCAAGTGAAACAAGTGACGGTGCGCGTAGCCGCCGACGAAGCCACCATCGTCGACAACCGCACCATCCCCGACATCTGCCTGCAGCACTTAATCGCCGTAATGGTGGTCGACAAGAACCGTAACCTTCAAGACCGCGCACGACGTAGCCCGCATGAAAGATCCCGCCGTGCTCGCCCAGCGCGCAAAAGTAAATCTGGTTCACGATGAAGCGCTGGAACGCCTGATGCCCAAGCGCGTAGCGATCGTCGAAGTGACGCTCGACGATGGCAAAGTTCTAACCGATCGCGTAGAAGCCGTCCGCGGCACCGCCGACAATCCCATGACCCGCGACGAAGTCGCCGCCAAAGCCCGCGAACTGATGACGCCCGTGCTAGGCGCCGCCCCCACCGCGAAACTGATCGAACGCATTTTCGATCTAGAAAATCTGAAGAGTGTGCGCGACCTGCGCCCCTTGCTGCAAAAAGCCTGATTTATGCAACGACTCAACTACGCCACCGCATCTCCGCAAGCCTTACCCAAGCTGCAAGCAGTCTCTGCGTTCGTCCATCATGCCGGTCTCGATCCCAAACTGCTTGAATTGATTTTCATCCGCGCCTCGCAGATCAACGGCTGCGCCTGGTGCCTGGACTTCCATTCCAAACGCGCCCGCCACGCCGGTGAATCCGAGCAGCGCCTCAACCTGCTAGCCGCCTGGCGCGACGCCCCCGTATATTCGCCGAAAGAACGCGCCGCCCTCGAATGGACCGAAGCCGTCACACAAATCGCCGGCCACCCGGTCCCCGACGAAATTTATCAACGCGCCCGCCAGGAATTCAACGACGCCGACCTCACCAACCTAACCATCGCCGTTGGCATGATC
Organism: Bryobacterales bacterium; assembly: GCA_963760575.1. Lineage (GTDB taxonomy): Bacteria > Acidobacteriota > Terriglobia > Bryobacterales > Bryobacteraceae > Palsa-187. Next base: position 19,791 of record CAVXEM010000012.1, on the reverse strand, counting down.
AATCTGTGGAACCGCCTCAACGTGGCTTTCCAGACCGATCTGAGTTCCGTGCCCCAGCCCTAAGGAGCCCACGGCAGCGGTATTTCCGCGGCGGCCGTCTTCCGCGGACTTCGCTTGGCCTGCTTCGATCCCACCAGCGCATCCAGCAGCATCTGGTTCGCGAAATCGAAATGCCCCCGCGCATTGCGCCATTGCCACAGCCGCTCGAGCGTCGTCATTCCGTGCAGCAGCGCAGCGTGCGTGAAAATCACCTTGGGCATTCGCTCCGGCAAATAGAACGGACTCCACGCCCGGTTCATAATCTCTGCCCATTCGTGAAACAACGCCGCCGCTTCCTGCCCCGTCGGATGATTTTCATTCAGGAAATCGTAAAGCTGCGGATGCGTCCGCGTGAAGCGCAGGAACGCCTTCGAAAAACGGTCCAGCGCATCCCGCCCCTCCGCGCTCCCCACCGCCCGCTTCAGAGACGACAACATTTTTCGCGAACCCGCCACCGCAATGGCCGCGTTCAACTCCGATCGATCCGGAAAATAATTGTAGAGCGCGTTGGTCGCCACGTGCAGACGGCGCGCAATTGCACGCAATGAAGGCGGCTCGGCCGCGTCCTCCTCCACCATTTTGATCGCAGCCTGAATAATCGTCGAGCGGCTCAGCTTCGCCGGATAAGCCATTCTAAAGATCTTGACACAACGTCAGGTGGGGCGGGTCTTCGACCCGCAGCCAGCGTCCCCGCTGGCGCGCTTCAGTCGCGCTCCGTAAACAACAACCGCCGGATGCTACGCAGATCGTTCAACGCCCGCCGGCTCTTATGCATTTGCCCCGCGAGCTGCGTCAGCTTATACAACGCCAGATTGAGCGCCCGCACCTGCCGCTCGTCGGCAGACGACTCGGCGTCCCGCAAATGTTCACGAACGTCGCCCACCGCCTCGTGGATGCTTTCCTCCAGCAGTGCCACAAACTCATGCGCGCTCTCGATCGATTCGAAAGGCTTGGCCAGCTCCGCGTACATCTTGGGTGCAGGTTGCGTCCCTCCAGCGTACCGCGATCGCACCCTTAGCGGCTATGTGCGCATCGCGAACCGCGCTCTTTACATTTACCTTGAGGTACCGTTGCAATTGTGCTCCAATAGGTCCAATTGCCTTCGTTTCGCGGAGGCTCAAGAAAGAAGGGGTTGTATGAAAACGTTTCAGGCATTCCTAGCCACGCTGCTGGTCTGCGCCAGCGCCTTTGCGCAATCCGGTGGCACTGCTCAGATTTCAGGCACGGTTCACGATCCGTCCGGATCGGCCGTCCCCGGCGCCCAGGTCAAAGCCATAAAAACCGATACCGATTTGACGCGCACCGTCGAGACCGGAGCGGATGGCTCTTACATTCTTCCGAATCTTCCCGTCGGCCCCTACCGCTTGGAAATTAGTAAAGATGGCTTCAGCACCTCGGTCCAGAGCGGTATCGTGCTGCAGGTTGCCAGCAGCCCCACCGTCGAAGTCACCATGCAACTCGGTGCGGTGAGCCAGCAAGTGCAGGTGGAAGCATCCGCGTTGACCGTCGAGACCCGTAGCTCTGGCGTCGGCCAGGTAGTCGACCAGCAGCGCGTCGTCGATCTCCCGCTCAACGGCCGCAATCCTACCGATCTGATTTATCTCGCTGGCGCCGCCGCGCAAGCGCCCAACGCCGACTTGGTTTCAACCAAGAACTATCCCAACGAAGCGCCTATCAGCGTCGCCGGCGGATTAGCCACCGGCACCACTTATATGTTGGATGGCGGCAACCACAATGACCCGCTGAACAACCTGGCGCTCCCCTTGCCGTTCCCGGATGCACTCCAGGAATTCAAAGTGGAAACCAGTGCCTTGCCCGCCATGTACGGGCAGCACTCCGGAGCCGCTGTAAACGCGGTGACGAAATCCGGCACCAACACTTTCCACGGCAATGCCTTTGAGTTTGTCCGCAACTATCATGTTCAATGCGCGCCAATTCGACGCTCCCGCGCGCGATTCACTGAAGCGCAATCAATACGGCGGCACCGTCGGCGGACCGATCAAAAAAGACAAGCTGTTCTTTTTCGCGGGATACCAGGGCACCAACATCCGCACCGACCCCACCGGTAACTTCACTTTTGTTCCCACCCAAGCCATGCTGAACGGCGACTTCACCGCCGTCGCCGGAGCGGCCTGCAATGGCGGCAAGGCCAAAACTTTGACGGGCCCCTTCGCCGGTGGCACGACTATTTCGCCCACCCTCTTTAATTCGGCCTCCAAGAAAATGATGTCCTTTTACACGCCGTCGACCGATCCTTGCGGAAAGACGTTCTTCGGCACCAAGCAGAATTTTGACGAACAGTCGGGCGTCATGAAAGTGGATTACAACATGAGCGACAGGCAGTCCCTGTTTGTTCGCTACTACGCCACCCACGCGTTGGTGGGCACGCCGTTCGACGGCACCAATCCGCTCACCGAAACCATTTCCGGCGCCGACGATCTGGTGAACTCGATGGTGATCGGCCACACCTTTATCATCAATCCCACCACCATCAATTCGTTCCACGTCACCGGCAACCGCAGCGGCGTAACCAAAACACAAATTCCATCCTTCGATGCCAACACCCTGGGAATTAATATGACCACGCTGGTCCCCGGCCACATCGTCGCCACCGCGAGCGGCGCCTTGTACAGTTCCACCTTGTTTTCCTACGCCGCCACCGATCCCGTGACCGCTTTTCAAGCCGGCGACGATATCAGCATGACACGGGGCTCCCACCAATTACAGTTCGGCGCGAATTGGATGCACTCGCTGCAGAACGTTTACGGGCCGCTCTTCGGCGACGGGAGCTTTACCTTCAGCGGCGCTACCACGGGCCTGTCGATGGCGGATTTCCTGCTCGGCGACGCGTCCGCCTTCACGCAAGGCGGCATTCAATATGCCAACGAGCGCTACACTTATTTCGGAGCCTACGCCCAGGACACCTGGAAGGTAACCCCCCGCCTGACCCTGAATCTTGGAATCCGCTGGGAGCCCTACTTCGGCAACACCATGTCGAACGGCCACGTGGGACACTTCTATCCCGACCTGTTCGCCTCCGGCGTCCATTCCGCCGTGTACCCGAACGGACCGGCTGGATACCTGTTCGCGGGCGATCCGCAATTTGACACCAACAACCGCCCATCCCACGCCAAGCTGGCCGATTTCGCGCCGCGTTTTGGCTTGGCCTGGGACCCGACCGGCAGCGGCAAAACCAGTCTCCGCGCATCGTGGGGCATTTTCTATGACCTGCCGCAAACACTGTTTGCGTACGGATTTTCGCAAGAGCCGCCCTGGGCTACCACCATCACCCGCAGCGGCACCCCTACCGCTCCGATTTCGTTCTCTAATCCCTGGGCCGGCGTCGCGGGCGGAAACCCCTTCCCGTTGTCGACGGGCGCGAACGCGCTGTTCCCTCCCAACAACGCCACCTATACGACGTATCCGCTGGACTTGAAAATCACCTACCTGGAACAATGGAATGTTTCCCTGCAGCGCCAGGTCGGGACCAGTTGGCTGTTCTCGGCCAGCTATCTCGGCAACAACACCATTCATCTGTGGAGCGACAATCCCATCAACGCTCCGCTGATCACGGGTGCTACCACCGCCGTGAACAGCCGGCGGCCGTTGACCTTGCAGAGCCCCACCAAAGGCGCGTATTACGGAACCATTCACCAGCTCGATGTTGGCGGCACCTCGGGCTACAACGCCATGCTGCTTTCAGCCCAGCACCGCTTGGCGAACAACTTCACCGTGCTGGGAAATTACACCTGGTCGCACTGCATCACCGATCCCTTTACTTCAGAGCTGGACGGCGCGCAATGGACCAATCCCTCCAGCCGCCGCTTCGATCGCGGCAATTGTGTGGGCATCGATCACCGGCACATCATCAACGTCTCCGCCGTGGCGGAAACTCCCAAATACGGCGGACGCTTAATGCGGGCGCTCACCAGCGGATGGAAGGTCTCGCCGATCATGAGAATCCAGTCCGGCGCATACTACTCGGTCACGTCGGGCATCGATAATGCCGTCACCGGCCTGACCAACCCTTGGCGAACGCGCCAACCAAATACTGGCCGATCCCTACTGCGCCGTGCAGACGCCTTCGTGCTGGCTGAATCCGGCCGCATTCCAGGTGTCTTCGCAGATGCCTTTGGGGCAACTGGGGAACGTCGGCGCAGCGTCGATCCACGGACCCGGCAGTTTCACGCTGGATGCCAGCTTGTCGCGGCTGTTCAATATCACCGAACGTCAGCACCTGGAAGTACGTTACGAAGTTTTCAATATTCCCAACCACTGGCGTCCGGGCTTCCCGCTGGCCGGCGTCAGCACCACGACGGTACAGACGGCGCGGAATGCGGGAAACTTCGGGCAGCTTCAGGTGTTCGGCGATCCGCGTATTATGCAGTTCGCGCTGAAGTATATTTTCTAACCGGCGGCGGGCTGCCGCTCTGGGTTGTTATCTAGGACCTGCGCGATCATCGTCTGCGCTTCCTGCTGGATGCGCCGGAGATGATCGCGGTCTCGAAAACTCTCTGCGTAGATCTTGTAAACGTCTTCTGTTCCGGAAGGGCGCGCGGCGAACCAGCCGTCTTTGGTGATCACCTTGATTCCGCCGATGGCGTTGCCGTCGCCGGGCGCGCTGGTCAGCACGCTGTCGATCTTATCGCCGGCGAGTTCATTCACCGGAATATCCTTCGCCGATAGTTTTCCCAGCCTCGCACGTTGCTCCGCGTTGGCCGGAGCGTCGATGCGCTCGTACACCGGCCGTCCGTATTTATTGCACAGGCCGGCGTAAATTTCGCCCGGATCTTTGCCGCCGCGCGCGGTGATCTCCGCCGACAGCAGCGCCGCGATGATGCCGTCCTTGTCGGTCGACCACGCCGAGCCGTCGCGCGCCAGGAACGACGCGCCGGCGCTTTCTTCGCCCGCGAATCCCAGCGAGCCGTTCGCCAGGCCCTCGACAAACCACTTGAAGCCCACCGGGACTTCGTAAACTTTGCGCCCGATCCCCGCCGCCACGCGATCGATCATGCTACTGCTGACTACGGTCTTGCCCACCGCCGCGCCGGCCGGCCATCCCGTACGCTCGCGGTACAAATACGAAATGCACACGGCCAGATATTCGTTGGGCGGCATCAGCCCGCAGCTCTTGGCAACGATTCCATGACGGTCGTGATCGGTGTCGCAGGCGAACGCGATATCGAAGCGGTCCTTCAACGCGATCAGCCCGCGCATGGCGTAAGGCGACGACGGGTCCATGCGGATCTTGCCGTCCCAATCGAGCGTCATGAAGCGGAAGGTGGGGTCGACGGTCTTGTTCACCACTTCGAGATTCAATCCGTAGCGCTCCGCGATCGGCGCCCAATAATGCACGCCGGCGCCGCCCAGCGGATCCACGCCCATCTTGATTCCCGACGCCCGGATCACATCCATATCGATGACGCTGCCGAGCCCGCCAACATACTCGCCGATGAAATCGTGGCGCTGTGTTGTGGCGGCCTTGAGCGCATCGGCGAACGGCACACGCTTTACGCCCGCGAGTTTCGCTTCGAGCAACGAGTTCGCCAGATCCTGAATGAACTTGGTGATGCCGCTATCGGCCGGCCCGCCGTGCGGTGGATTGTATTTAAACCCGCCATCCTCGGGAGGATTGTGCGAAGGCGTGATGACGATGCCGTCGGCCTGTGCCGCGGGTCCGCTGCGATTGTACGCAATAATCGCATGCGAAATCGCCGGCGTCGGCGTGTATTCGACGTCCGTCAAACCCGCAGTTTTCCGTGCTAGTGCGATACGCAGTTCGACGCCGTTCGCAGCCAGCACTTCGAGCGCTGTCATGAATGCGGGTTCCGATAAGATGTGCGTGTCGATGCCGATAAACAGCGGCCCGCTGATCGACGCCTGCGCACGATACGCGCAAATTGCCTGCGAAATCGCCAGGATATGGCGCTCGTTGAAGGACCCGTTCAGCGCCGTTCCACGATGCCCGGAGGTTCCGAAGGAAACGCGCTGCCCGGGGTCGCCAGGGTCGGGCCGGTTCGTGTAGTACGCGTCGATCAAGTGCGCGGGATCGATAAGCGGAGCGGAGGTTGCCGGCTGTCCGGCTAAAGGGCTGACCGCCATCTACTGCGCCGCCGACGGAGCTGCAGGCTCAGGGCGCGGTGCTTCCACCGCCAGTCCGCGCGCGATCAAAGTCTTCTCGAGATAGGCCGCGATGTCCGGAAACACTTTCAGCGTATTCGACACGAAAACGCCGCGCGCCAACGTCAGCGGCGTCCAGCCCACCTTGTTCTTAGCGTCAATCTGCGCGCCGTGCTCCACTAGATATTTGACGATCGAAAGCTGCCCGGAAACCACCGCGCCGTGCAGCGCCGTACTGCCCGTCCAGCGCACGTCGCCGAGCGCGTTATCGGGCATGTTGGAAATGTTCTTTGGATAATACAGGCGAATGAAATCGGCATCGCCCTCCATCGGGTACTCGCCGAAATCGGCGTGATAGTTGATGTCGTTGCCGAGTTCGATCGCGGTCTTCACCGCTTCCAGGCGCTCCGGCTCCGGACACCCCGCGTACGGCCCCGGGCTCTCGCCATCCCAATAACCGATGCCCGCCGCCGCCATCAACGGCGAAATATTTTGCACCGTGCCCAGCTTGGGATCCGCGCCGCCCGCCGCCAGCACGCGCATGTAGGCTGCATCGCCATTTTGCGCCGCCAGGTAGAAGGGAGTCGCCCCCACATAGCTGATGTATTTGCGGCCGATCGGAATATCCAGCGGCAGCCGCACCTGTCCGAAGTCGCGGTTGTATTTGATTTCTTTCCAGGCAATCCGCGTGTTGGGATTTGCGCCGTGCTCCAGTAGTTTCTTCGCGAGATCCAGGCTGTCGAGCTTTCCCTCAGGAATCGGCGGACCCTTGGGCGCTCCGCCCGCACCAGCCGCCGGGTCCGAACCCGGTCTGCGCATCCACGCCAGAATGTGCAGCACCGAACCGCGCGGATCGGGCAAGTTCGGGTCCGCGCCGCGATCCGCCAACACTCCGGCAAGCTCGTAATACGCGTTGATCGCCGCCATCGCCAGCGCGCTGGTGCCGTCCGGCGCGACGTCGTTAGGGTTCGCGCCGTGATCCAGCAGAACCTTGGTCGCGTCGATGTGCCCATTCCGCACGGCAAACAGCAGCGGCGTGAATTGTTTTTTCGATTTCGCCTTGACGTCGGCGCCGAACTCGATCAGCATCGCCGCGGCTTCGGCGTTACCTTCGGACGCCGCCCACATCAGTGCCGTCTGGCCCTTCCAGGATTCGCTCGCGTTCACCTTCGCGCCGCGCGCCAGCAGCAATTTGATCGCTTCCGGCTTGCCGTTGCGCGCCGCCGTCATCAACATCGTTTGGCCTTCCGGAGTGGCGCCGTTAGGGTCCGCGCCGGCCTTCAGCAGACGGTCGATGATCGCCGCGTTACCGTTGTTGCAGGCGAAATACAGGGGCGTCAATCCATAACGCGTCGCGGCTTTCACATCCGCGCCAGCCCGCAGCAGCAGATCGACGATCTCGACGTTATCCTGCTGCGCCGCCCAATGCAGCGCCGTCGTCCCGTCTGCTTCGACGGCAAATACACTGGCTTTTTGCAGTAAAAGCGAGCGTACTCCCTTGACGTCGGCCTGCTTCGCCGCCTGAATCAGCCGCAGATCTCCGCTAGCCGCGAAAAGTGCGCCAGCCGAAAGCACTGCCAATAGGATTACGCGCCTCATACATCTAACATCTTACAATTAGGTAGGGGCGTCAGCCGCACCCGTTTATATGTTACGCCTCTTGATCGCTTTCATACTGGCCTCGTCGGCCTTCGCGCAGACCCCCGCGTCGTCTACTCCAACCCCGCAGGCTTTCGTCACGCAATATTGCATCGGCTGCCACAACGCCAAGCTTAAAACCGCAGGCCTGACGCTCGATCCCGCCGACCTCAGCCGCGTGCCGGCCACAGCGGAGATCTGGGAGAAGGTGGTTCGCAAGCTGCGCGCCGGAACCATGCCACCCACTGGCGTCCCGCGCCCTCCGCAAGCCGCCTACGATTCCGTTGCGACCTGGCTCGAAAGCGAACTCGACCACGCCTCCGCCGCGAATCCCGAGCCCGGCAAGCTTCCGCTGCTGCATCGCCTGAGCCGCACCGAATATCAGAACGCGATTCGCGATCTGCTGGGCGTCGACGCGCTTCCCAAAGAGATGGATTACGCCATGCTGCTGCCGCCCGACAACGCCTCGAGCGGCTTCGACAGTCTGGCCGACCTGCTGTTCGTTTCGCCCACCAGCATGGAGCGCTACCTGGGCGCGGCACGCAAGATCAGCCGCCTGGCCGTGGGCGATCCCAAGATTCCGGAGATGGTGAATATTTTCCCGCTGCCTTACGACCGCCCGCAGGACGTGCGCGTCGACGGCCTCCCCTACGGGACGCGCGGTGGTTTGCTGGTGAAGATGGACGTGCCGCTTGACGGCCAGTACAACTTCAAAATGGAATTCGCTGGCGCGGCGCGCGAGCCGCATCAGATCGAGATCATCGTCGATGGCGAACGCGCCTGGATCACCACCATCGGCAACCAATCGCCCGAGGCTACCGGCGGCCGCCGCCCCGGATTCCGCCGCCAGGAAAATATCGAGGTGCGCTTGCCTCTCAAGGCCGGCCCGCACGATATCGGCGTCACCTTTGTGGCGCATGATGAAGCTCGCGATGAAGAAACCGTGCGCCCGCGTGGCCGTGGACGCGGTCCGCTACCGGCGCTCGCGCAGGTGACCATCGGTGGTCCGTACGAAGGCACCGGTGCCGGAGACACGCCCTCCCGCCGCGATATTTTCGTGTGCCGCCCCGTGAATGCAGCCGATGAACTGCCGTGCGCCAAGCGGGTCTTAACGTCCCTCGAACGCCGCGCATACCGGCGCCCGGTTACGGATGCTGACCTGCAAGACTTGCTGCCGTTCTACACCGCCGGCCGCGCCGAACGCGACTTCGACCTGGGCATCCAGCGCGCGCTCGAACGCCTGCTGGTGAGCCCGCAATTTCTGTTCCGCATCGAGCGCACGCCAGCGAATGTGCCGCCCAACACCGCGTACCGCGTGAGCGACATCGAGCTCGCGTCGCGGCTTTCGTTCTTCTTGTGGTCCAGTATTCCGGATGACGAGTTGATCGATGTTGCGTCGAAAGGCAAGCTGAAAGATCCCGCCGTGCTGGAGCAGCAAGTCCGGCGCATGCTGGCCGACCCGCGCTCGGAAACCATGGTGACGAACTTCGCCGAGCAGTGGCTGTACCTGCGCGATGTCGATTCGAAGAAGCCCGACGAGTTGCTGTTCCCGGATTTCGACGAGAACCTGCGCACGGCGTTTCGCCAGGAAACTCGCCTGTTCCTCGACAGCGTTCTGCGCGAAAACAAGAGCCTGCTGGAACTGCTGACCGCCAACTACACGTTTCTTAACGAACGCCTGGCGAAGCATTATGGCATTCCCAATGTGAAGGGCAGCTACTTCCGCAGAGTCACGTTCCCGGCCGGCAGCCCGCGCGGCGGATTGCTCGGGCAGGGCAGCATTCTGACGCTGACGGCGTACGCGAACCGCACCTCGCCGGTGCTGCGCGGCAAATGGGTTATGGAGAATCTACTGGCCGCGCCGCCGCCTCCTCCTCCACCGAACGTGCCTGCGCTCAAGACCGAGAACAAGGACAACAAACCGCTCACTATGCGCGACGCCATGATCCTGCACCGCGCGAGTCCGGTGTGCGCCAGTTGCCATGCCCGCATGGACCCCATCGGTTTCTCGATGGAAAATTTCGACGCCGTCGGCCGCTGGCGCGATCTCGATAACGGCGCGGCCATCGACACCTCCGGCGTGTTCCCCGACGGCACCAAGTTCAACGGCATGGCGGGTTTGAAGAAGGCGCTGCTGGCGCATCCCGATCAGTTCGTCAATACAGTCGCCGAAAAGCTGCTGATGTACGCCATCAGCCGCAACGTCCAGTATTACGACGCCCCCGCCGTCCGCGCCATCGTCCGCGACTCGGCCAAGAGCAACTACACGTTCGAATCGCTGGTGCTGGGCGTGGTGAAAGCCCCGCAATTCCAGATGCGCAAATCCCCGCCAGCCCAAGTGGGGCGGACGTCCACGTCCGCGCGGGACCTCCCGGTCCCGCCGCTTGGTACCATAAGGTAAGTTATGTTTATAACGAAAAAAGCACTGGCCCGCCGCACGTTCCTGCGCGGCATCGGCGCCACGCTGGCCCTTCCGCTGCTCGATTCCATGGTTCCGGCGCTCTCCGCCGCGCCCAAGTCGACGCCGCGTCTGGGATTCGTCTACGTTCCCAACGGCATCATTCAAGAGCAATGGTTCCCGAAGACCCCGGGCCCGCTATCCGCCGATCTTCCGGCCATCTTGAAGCCGCTCGCGGCTTTCCGCGACCAGATCAACGTGATGGGCAACCTGGCGCACCTGCAAGCCAATACTTTTGGCGACGGCGTCGGCGACCACCCGCGCGCCTCAGCCGTGTGGCTCTCCGGAGTCCACGCCTGGGACCGCACCCGCCCTGGCATGGAAGTGCGCCTGGGCGTCACCGCCGACCAGATCGCCGCGCGCGAAATCGGCAAGGACACCGCGCTGCCTTCGCTCGAACTGGTGCTCGAAAACCCCACGCAGATCGCCTGCGACACCAGCGATTGTTTTTTTGTCAACACCATTTCCTGGCGCAACGAAACTACGCCGAATCCCACCGAAGCCCATCCGCGCATCGTGTTTGAGCGCTTGTTCGGCGATGGCGGCAGCAGCGCGCAGCGTTTAGCGCAGAACAAAACTTCCGGCAGCATTCTCGATTCCGTGATGCAGGAAACCGCGCGCCTGGATAAGACCCTGGGCGCCGGCGATCACGAGAAGCTGAACGAATACCTGGATTCCGTCCGTGAAATCGAGAAGCGCATTCAGCACACGGAGGCGCAGGGCCATACCGCGATGGAACTGCCCACGCGCCCCACCGACGTCCCGCCCACATTCGACGAGCACTGCAAGTTGATGTTCGATCTGGTGACGCTGGCCTATCGCGCCGACATCACGCGCGTCTTCAGCGTGATTTTCGCGCGCGAGCTGAGCGGACGCACCTACGCGAACATCGGCGTGCCCGAACAGCACCACGCGGTTTCGCATCACCGTAACGATCCCGAGTTGATCGCGAAAAAGGCAAAGATCGACGTTTACCACGCGAGCCTGCTGGGCTATTTCCTGGAGAAGCTGCATTCGACCAAGGATGGCGACGGCACGCTGCTCGATCAAAGCATGATCATGTACGGCGGCGGCCTCGGCAACGGCAATCTGCACGAGCACACCAAGCTGCCCGTGCTGATGGCCGGCAAACTCGGCGGCAAGCTCAAGACCGGGCAGTATTTGAACTACCCCGAGAACACGCCCATGGCGAACCTGCTGCTGACGGTGCTCGACAAGGTCGGCGCGCCGGTGCAGAAACTCGGCGACAGCACTGGATTGATTCAGCCGGATTATTTGTCGGTGTAGGCGTGGCTCACCTGACCGCTTGGCAGTAATCGGGCTTGCCGTCGCAGCCTTAATATCAGGGGTCGTTTTTATTCAACGGCCTGGTAATGTTGTTTTCGCCCACCAGGTGGTTTGCTTTGCCCTCGTACATTGCCCTCCACGGGAGTATGCGACCGGATCTCTTGAGAACCACCGGCGGACGATTCCGGGTTCGTGCTCTGGGTTTCGTGTTCGCCGGAGCCGCAATTTACATGACGATGTTAATAATCGCAATCGTCCTCGGATTCTAAACTATCACTCAGCCCACTGCGCCAAAGTACTTAGTGGCGGGCTTCCCACATCGAGCCTTTGGTCTGACACTCGCTATAGCTTCGAAATGCGCACCACTCCGGGTTGCAGAACCGTGAACGCGCCACGGAGACGCTCGCCATATTCAGCCACCAAGCGTTCCATGGATGATCCGAGTGACCTCCGCGCCGAAGCGGGGAAGCGAAGCAGGATCACGCCGTGGGATTCGTGCTGCGATGCGAAGGTGAGTGTTCCGAAATCCTTGTCTTCGGTAATCAGGATGCGTTCTTCGCTCAACGCCAACGCCATCAATTCTTCGTCCACGGAGCGTTGCTGAAATTCGCTTACGGCGAGCACATCGTGACCGGCCGCGCGTAAGGCCCGCACCGCTGCGAAGTCGCAGCTCTCGTCCGCCAGAAATCTCAAGGAGTAACCTACTCGTTGCCGAGACTGAGTACGGCTTCGTGCGAGACGGCGTCCGCCGCATAAGCCAGACAAGCCCGAATATCACCGGTGCTCAGCTTCGGATAAGCATCAAGGAGATCCTCAAACGAGGCGCCTTCCGCGAGTTTGCGCAGCAGTAATTCTACGGGAATTCGGGTGTTCCGGATCACCGGCTTCCCTTGCATTACATCGGGATTAATCTCAATAGGGCCTAGCATCGCACTTCTGCCCAGAGTGTAACATTTAACGACTATCTCTCGGTCTGATTCGCCGTCACGGGCCATCCCGGTGCGTCCGGATTTTCCGGCGATAGATAATGCATGGCGGCGTAGATGCCGCGGATGCGTCCGTTTTCCACCACAAATAATTCCGTCAACAAATTGCGCGGGAAGAGAGTGCCGTCGCCGCGTTTCGCGCCCGGCGGACGGTTGAACACCACCATGCCCAGCACCACGCCGGCTTCTTCGTCGACTCACCGGGTAACGCCGGTGATCCACGGCCGCAATGGTGGCCTTGAAATTTTCCATGCGCTCGCCGCAATCGCCTTTCACCGGGAATGCGGCGGATTCTGAAATGGGTCCGCCCGTCATCACGCCATTCTCAATGCGCACGCAACCTTTGTGCCGCAGCACGATGGAACTGTCATGATGCTCGATCCCATCGAAGTAACTCTGCGCGGCGGCTACCATGGCTTCGCGCGAGGAACGCGCCGACTTGGCGACCGGCGCGTCGGGAGGAGCGTTGGTCACCAGTGATTCGGCGTTGAACATTCCATCCACCTTCTGTCCGATCACCAATTCGCCTTCGGTGATCTTCTTATTCACCACGCGAATGCGCAGCGTGGCGATGCCGGCCGCGTCGCCTTGCTGGATGTGCCCGAAGTAAACTGCTTGACCATTTACCGCGTCGACGTAGCGCCGCTGCACTTTGCCGAGAGCCGTCGCCGTTTTCCACAAACCCTCGCCGGGCGCAACCACGTTAGCGTTTTCTGTATAGCGAAACGCGGGGTCAAGCGGCGCTTTGGAGGGATCGTGTTTCAGCACCGCCTCCAAATAAGTATCGAGCGTTTTCTTAAGACATGCGCGATCGCAATTGGCGGCTGCCGCAGGCATGCGGCATGAGCACGGCGAGCATAGAAATCAGCAGTAGAAGTTTCTTCATTTTGAATTTCCCGGTAGCAATAGTTTATACCTGTTATGGTGTGCTCCCAACTTCTACTCGACGCTTACCTCCAACGCAAGCGCCTCACAGAACTCCCGCCCGCCGCGCGGCCCAGCACGCCGCAAGAAGCGTATCAATGCCAGGCGCGGTTCGTCGAACAACTCGGACGTACCATCGGCTACAAGATCGCCTGCACCAACGCCATCGCGCAGCGCTTCCTCAGCATGCCTGAGCCGTTCTATGGCCGCCTGCTCGCGGCGTCGACGTTCGACAGCCCCGCGCGTCTTGCTGCTAGCGATTTCTTCATGCGCGTCATCGAATCTGAATTCGCGTTTCAATTTGCGCGCGACCTGCCGCCCTCCGCGCGGCCTCTCGATCGCGACCAGATTGCTGACGCGCTTGTGGGCGTTCTGCCCGGAATCGAAATTGTGGATAGCCGCTTCACCAGTTGGACCACCGTCGGCGCGCCATCGTTGATCGCCGATAACGCCTGCCACGGAGCCTGGGTAAAAGGTCCTCTGCTCACCGATTGGCGCCATCTCGACCTCGCGGCGCAGGCGGTTGAGCTGCGCGTGAACGGAAGCGTGGTGCAACGCGGCTCCGGCAGCGCCGTGCTGGGGCACCCCTTGAACGCACTCGAATGGCTGGTGCATCGCCTGCACGCGCAAGGGATCGGCCTCCGAGCCGGCGATTACGTGACCACCGGAGTGACCACCGATATTTACGACGCGCAAGCCGGCGATCATCTCGTTGCGGACTTCGGCCCAGTGGGCGCAGTCGAACTTGATTTTTAACGGGCTTGCGCCGGGCCATCGCGTGTGATTAAAAGGATGCCTATGCGAATCATCTGTTGCGTGGCGCTCGCGGCCTCCTTCGCTACCGCGCAAACTACTCCACCCGATCTCGCCGGCGTTTATCAAGTCATCGAGCGCTCGGTAACGCTTCCCGGCGGATTAAAGAATGCGGGGTCGCCTGCGGAACTGCCGCTGCTCCCGGCGGCCGCCGCGCAAATGAAGAGCGTCGACCTCAAGCAGGACCCGTCGAAGATGTGCGTGCCGGTCGGCCCTTTCCGCATGATGGCTCGCGAGGAGAATAAAATCGAGCTGGTGCAGGTCAAGGGTAAGATCGTGATGCTGTTCGAGGACCTCTCGCGCGGCGTCATGCGCACCATTTACCTGAACCGCGGGCATCCCGAGAAGCGCGACCTGACTTGGATGGGCGATTCCGTCGGGCGCTGGGACGGCGCCACGCTGGTGGTCGACACGGTGGGTTTCAACGACCGCACTTGGCTCAACGACGCAGGCGCGCAGCATAGCGATGTGCTGCATCTGCTGGAGCGCATCCGGCCGGTTCTCGACGGCAAATATCTGGAGTACAAAGTGACCGCGGAAGATCCGAAAACTTTGGCGAAGCCGTATACATACACGCGCTATTACGAAAAACTAAAAACTGAAATTCAGGACGACGTGTGCGAGGACGAAAAGTGACACGGCCTCACGCCTTCGCCCGCAGTGTTTCGAGCGCCAGCCGCTCCTCGCGATAAGGATCGTTGACCGCGCGGCACTCGCGTCCGAAGATCATAGTGGCGCGGTCTTTGCTCGTGAACGCGGGCCAGTGCGCCAGCCCTTTGTGATTCGGATTGCCGCTATGCGCGAACGCCACCCACGCCGCACTCATCTTATCCGCGAGCGCCTGGCGATCCGGACCGTTGCCGATCATATGCGCGGCTTCGTTCACATGATCGAAAACGAACGGCAACTCCACCCCGTGCATCGCGCGTACTTTGCCCTGATGCACCGGCGAATACCAGTCGAAATAATACATGTATACCGGCGCTTTCGCCGCGGCCAGCTTGCGTTCGGCGATGGTGTACTCGGAAGTGCGCAGCGGCGACAGGTCGGACGCGAGGATCATCCACAAGTCCATGTTCGACGCCTTCGGCCTGCCCTTGCGGTAGACGGCGACGACATGATCGGCGGCAGCGTCGTCAACTTTCAGAGCGGCTTTCACGCGCGTACGCAACTCGGCGTTGTCGAGGTCGTCAGTCGACCAATACGCATCCGGCTGCCCCTTCGCCGTGAACTGATACGGCACCGCTTCGGTCTCGACCGAGCCCAGCATGATGGGGATGTCAGCGGAAACCTGCGGTGCCGCGGGATCGTAAGGATGCTGCGGCAGCGTGCGCCCATCGACCACTGGCGTGAAGCGCAGCGACAGATCCGGACCATCGGTCAACGCGGCGAGCACGCGTTCCATCGGCAGCATCCGGAGTTGATCGAGATTCAGCCCGGTGCGCGCGAGAAACATCTCCGCCGCCCGCGCGGCTTCTTCTTGCGGCAGCGCCCGCACCGCCGTATCCGCCAGCGTACTGTGAATGATCGCGCGATGAAACAGGCCCTTGGCCGCGGGCATGGCCGTCAGCATCGCTGTCTTCCCGCCGCCGCCCGACTGGCCGAAAATTGTCACGTTGCGGGGATCCCCGCCGAACGCCGCGATGTTGTCGCGCACCCATTCGAGCGCCAGCACCAGATCGAGCAAGCCCGCGTTACTCGCGCCGTCAAGGTACAGATAGCCGAAAACATTGAGGCGATGGTTCACCGTCACCACCACCACGTCGTGCTTGCGGGCCAGCTCGCGACCGTCGTACAGCGCGGCCCCGCCCGAGCCGGTGCGGAATCCACCGCCGTGAAAATACACCATCACCGGCCGCCTCGCGCCGCGGCCCACGGCGGGCGTCCACACGTTGAGGCGCAGGCAATCTTCGCTCATGGGGCCGCTGCCGGTAAGCGCATCGCCCATCTCGGGAACCATCAGCCGCACCGGCTGCGGTGCGCGCGGACCAAGTTCGAGGGCCTCGCGGATGCCGGCCCAAGGTTCCGGTTTGACAGGAGGCAGGAAACGCCGCGCGCCTCCGGTGGGCGCGCCGTAAGGGACGCCCTTGAACGCAGCGACATTGCCGTCGAGCAATGCCCCGCGCAATTTGCCGCCGCTGGTTTCTACTACCGGACTCGTGGTAGCCGCCGCACGCACGGCGCTCGCCGCCAACGCCGCTCCGCTCCAGGCCAGGAAGGATCGCCGATGCATCATCGCTCCATCTTAATGACACGACCCGTCGCACGCCAGCGGCCTCGAGTATGATTAAACGAAGCTCAAGTGTCCAGGAAGAACAAAAAGTTGATCGCCAAAGAATTAGGTACTTTCCTGCGTCTTTATGGCCGCAAAGCCCAGAAGGGCTGCGAGCCGAATGATCGACCTTTTGACCCGTTGATTGAGCACAGTCTGCGGCGTCTAAGGCCAGAGATCCTCGACGAGATGATGAACGGTGCAGACGACGAGCGCCTTCAGACCAGGATTTCAAAATAGCCGTCTCATATTGACCTACGCCGCCCGGCGCGATAACATAGAGCGCGATTTCCACCGAAAGGCTATGTCTATGCGACTGCTTCCTCTCGCGCTCCTCGCGGCTCTGCCCGCGGCCTTGTTCGCGCAGCACACCTACACGCCCGCGGACATCCAGGAAGGCGGCCGGCTGTTCCGCGCGAATTGTGTTTTGTGCCACGGGCCGGATGGCGATCAGGTCCAGGGCATCGACCTGGGCCACGGACGCTTCCGCCAAACTTATTCCGAGAACGCGCTGGTCAAAATCATTCAAAACGGTATTCCGGGCACGGGCATGCCCTCGAATAATCTGCAGGATTTTCAGGCTGAAATCGTGCTGGCCTACCTGCGTTCCATCGCCACCAGCGGGCGCGCGGTGAGCGGCAACGGCGACGCGGCGCGCGGCAAAGCGATCTTCGAAGGCAAAGGGAATTGCGCCAGTTGCCATCGCGTGAATGGCGTGGGATCGCGCGTTGGTCCGGATCTGAGTGACATTGCGGCGCTGCGGCGCAATGTGGAGATTGAGCGTTCCCTGCTCGAACCCAATGAGGAAGTCCTTCCGCAAAACCGGACGTATCGCGTGGTCACCAAACAAGGGGAAACCGTCACCGGGCGGCTGCTCAACGTGGACACCTTCACGGTGCAGATTCTGGATTCGAAGGAGCGCCTGCTGTCGTTCCAGCGCCCGGATCTGCGTGAATCGGGGTTCGTGAATGAATCGCCCATGCCTTCCTATCGCGGCAAACTCAGCACGCAGGAACTGGCGGATGTGGTGGCTTATTTGTTGTCTTTGAAAGGTATCTGATCATGATGCGACGTCTATCGTTATTGCTCTCGCTTGCCGGTGCGCTCTCCGCGCAGGTGACCTTTGACCGCCTGGTGAACGCCGCGAAGGAGCCGCAGAACTGGCTCACTTACTCGGGCAACATGATGAGCCAGCGCTACAGCCCGCTGGATCAGATCACGCCCCAGAACGTGAAGAACCTGGAGTTGAAGTGGGTCTTCCAGGCGCGCTCGCTCGAAAAGTTTGAAGCCACTCCATTGGTCGTCGATGGCATCATGTACACCGTACAGGCGCCCAACGACGTGGTCGCGCTCGACCCGGTGACGGGCCGTGTGTTCTGGACCTACGCGTATTCGCCGTCGCCGCTGTCGCGCCCCTGCTGCGGGCGTGTGAACCGCGGAGTGGCGGTGGTGGGCGACACGCTGTTCATGGGAACCATCGACGCGCATCTGCTCGCGATCGACGCCAAGAACGGGAAGCCGCTGTGGAACACCACGGTCGCGAAACCCGAAGCCGGCTACGCCATCACGCATGCGCCGCTGGTGATCAAGGACAAAGTGATCGTCGGCGTGGCGGGCGGCGAATTTGGCATTCGCGGCTTCATCGCGGCTTACGACGTGAAGACCGGCAAGGAAGACTGGCGCTTCAACACCATTCCCGGACCCGGCGAGCCGGGCCACGAAACCTGGTCTGGCGATTCCTGGAAAACCGGCGGCGCATCGGTGTGGATGACCGGCTCCTACGATGCGGCGTTGAACTTGACGTACTGGGGAATTGGCAACGCCGGGCCCGGATTACAACGGCGATCTGCGGCTCGGCGACAACTTGTACAGCAGTTCGGTGGTCGCGCTCGACGCCGACACCGGCAAGATCAAATGGCATTACCAGTTTTCGCCGCACGATGAGTTTGATTACGACGCCGTGCAGGTCCCGGTGCTGGCCGATATCAACTGGCAAGGCCAGTTGCGCAAAGTAATGCTGTGGGCGAATCGCAACGGGTTCTTTTATGTGCTCGACCGCGCCACCGGCAAATTCCTGCTGGGCAAACCGTTTGTGGAAGTGAACTGGGCCAGCGGGTTCGATGAAGCCGGGCGTCCCATGCGCGTCGCCGGCAAATTGCCGACGCCCGAAGGGACCGTGATTTTCCCCGGCAATCAAGGCGGCACCAATTGGTATTCGCCGTCGTTCAGTCCGCGCACAGGCTTGTTCTACATCCCGTCGTGGGTGAACTATTCGTCGGTGTACATCAAGGCCAATGCCGAGTACGAAGAAGGGAAGCGTTTTGTCGGCACCTCACCGCGCTCGCTGATCGGCGGATTGCAGGGCGCGAAGATCAACACCCGCAAAGAGGACGAAGGCTACGGCGCGGTGCGTGCCATAGACCCCCTGACCGGCGACCGGAAATGGGAGTTCAAGATGAACGACGTCACCGACGCCGGGGTCCTGACCACCGGTTCCGACCTGCTGTTCTCGGGCGGCCGCGAAGGATATTTTTACGCGCTCGGCGCGCGCAACGGCGAGTTGCTATGGAAGGCGAATGTGGGCGGCGCGGTAGCTTCGGGCCCCATGAGTTATGCGGTGAACGGCAAGCAGTATATCGCAATCTCGGCGGGCAACTCACTATTCGTGTACGGCCTGCGGGAGTAGCGGAACCGGGGATAGCGCACGAGCCGCGCCTGTGATTATTCCACCCCCGTGCGGGCACGGAAGCTGCGATTTCAGCGTCGGCGTCCTCTTGCCGGTTCAAAATGGAGCGATCCGGGCGCCCGCTCTGGGGAACAGGCGCTCCCGCCGTATTCATCATCCAGGCCAAAGATGTATTAAAAATACCATGCGGACTGTATTGACTGTTCTGTGTTAGCCTTCTTAAGGGGGTGAGTACCCTAACCCACCAAAACGGGAGGCGGCTGGCTTTACCTCAAAAGCGTCTCTGGGCTGCCCGTCTCCCGCATACGGCATTAGCGGACGGTGTCCGCCACGACCCCTTCCTCTTTTATTCGTGATATCCTCACGTCCATATGGGTTCTCGCCCTATCCCCAGCAAGAGCGCATTTTACGGGATGGCGATGGCGGCCGTCATAGTCGGCGTAGATCTCCTGTTCTTCAGAAACCGATTATGGGAACGGCTGACGGTGAATATCGGTATCGTCTTGGTGTTCGTAGCTTTCTACCTGAGATTCCTCAAGCGCCCATGAACTAGGGTTTCCTCGCGAAA
>CAVXEM010000011.1:0-20122 GCA_963760575.1 Bryobacterales bacterium | reverse complement strand
ATTTGTCGAGCGAGACCCAGAAGCAACGGTTTAGTTTGGCGGCCATGCTCAGGCACTAAAATCTCAGCGCCGCAACTTCCGCGGTTGGGCGATCTTGATCAGTGTCCGAAGCGCATCGTTCACCGATTTCGAATCGGGGAAGGTGCCAGCCACGTCAGGGTCGAGCAATACAATGTTCGTGCTATCGGCGCGCCGCTTCGCATACTTGCCGACGGCACCGCCGCTGAAGTCATACTCTTTCCGCATGGGTAGATCAGTTCGCTTTTTGGTGACGCTCTTCATGCTGTCTCCGCTCTTGCTTGGTTGCTACTCGGGCACTGATGAGCCGGATACGAATTCCTCTTTCAGTATGAACCACTACGAGCAGCCTGTGTGCACTGGACCGCCCGATGGTAACGTAGCGGTCTTCGTCTGTCGAATGATCCGGATCATAGATCGTGATCGATAGAAAATCGTTGAACACGGTCGCGGCTTCGTCGAAGGTGATTCCGTGCTTTACTCGATTGGCTTTCGCCTTGGCAGGCGACCATTCGAAAACGAATCGGCTCACTCAAAGAGAGTGGATTCTCAGGGGACGAATTCTCTTCCGAACTAGAGAAGTTTAAGGAATTCGTCCTCACTTAAATTCGCCTGTTTGAGAATCCGGTGCTTGAGTAGCAAAGGAGGAATGTCCTTATTGTGAACCGGAACTGTTACGTGGAGGTCCGGCTTTGTGCGATGGAGCAGCCGTGCGTGGCTTCCCTTCTGGTGGTGAACGTAGAAACCCGCGCGCAATAGCGCCGCGATCACCTCTTTGGGTTTGAGGACCGGGAGCTTCGGAGGCATGCCGGACGGCGGCTACGGAACGGTTACTGCCACGCGTTCTGTCGTCACTTCGGCAAGGTCAGCGGGGATTGGCTCCCCTGTCAGGATGACGCTTTCCAGATAACACCGGATCGCGTCTCGCGCCATTCCGCGCGCTTCTTCCAGGGTTGCACCGAAGGTGCAGATCTCCGGAATCGCGGGCACGAGTACGCTAAACCCACCTTCCGGGAGGGGTTCGAAGACCGTAGTGTAGCTGTATTCCGCCACAACTCTATTGTAGCTGGGCCGGGAGATTTGGCGCGAATCTCGCGCTTAGTTGTCCCGATGGATTTCCAAACGGTTGACCTACCATTTTGCTTTTATAGTATTCGCAATTTCATGCTTACGGCTATCGAACCAGTTTGCCCACTCATTCCTCAATGCCTCAGCCTCAATCGCCTTTTGATCAGATACTGGTGAATACGCTTGTGCTCTTGCTTTGCTCCCCATGTACTCGTATTGCGCTTCGACGTGCAGGGCAAATGATTTGACGAATGTTTGCGAGAACATCGTACCAAGTTGTGGGTAGACTTGATCCAAGGCATCTGTGGAAATCGTCTTGCCTATCCTCAACATCTGCTCGTCGTTGGACTTCAGTTGTCGAAGAATGTCCTGCGGAATATATGCAGGATCAGTATTTAGCCAGGGTGCACCTAGCTCAATGTTTTTCTGCCGCAATGTCAGCACGTCATCCAATTGGTGCACAGCAACACGCTGGCGAGATTCCGCGGAGTGATCCATGCAAGCTGCAGCCGCTAATGCGCACAGCAGCACTGAGAGCGCCAAGGGTCTTGGCATGGCAAGAGTATAACGCAGGTCACCTCGGGTTCGGCCGTCGTATGCGCGGAGGTGTCCAGCTCTTCGGCTGCACGCCAAACTTACCCTGGAGGTCGTTGAGGATGTCTGCCACGTCAGCAGACCCGTCTTGCATGAGGTCGCCAAGTCGACCATCGATGGCTTTCTGCAATCCCGGATTGCGACGCTTCAGCTCAGCGACGCATTTGGCAATTGCAGGATGCATGGTGATTCCTAGCTACAGCCGCTGGTTCCACCGCAGTTCTCGCATTTGTAGCAGGAGCCGTTGCGGGTCATTAGGCCGCCGCATTCGGAGCAGCTGGGGGCGTCGGTGGCTACGGCGGAGAAGGGGAGTTTCTGCTGGGGCTCGGGTTCGGTTACGGCCAACTTAGGCGATTCGCCGGCTTCGCCTGCGGCGTATTCGGGGCCTAGGAACTTCGCGCCCAGCCAGCGGAAGATGTAATCCATGATGGATTTCGCGTAGGGGACTTGCGGGTTGCCGGTCCAGCCGCTGGGCTCGAAACGGACGTGGCTGAATTTGTCGACGAAAAATTTCAGGGGTACGCCGTATTGCAGGCCGTGGCTGATTGCCGTCGCGAAACTATCCATTAGGCCGGAGATGGTCGAGCCTTCCTTGGCCATGCGGATGAAGAGCTCGCCGGGCGTGCCGTCGTCGTAGAGGCCGACGGTGAGGTAGCCTTCGTGGCCTCCGATGGAAAACTTGTGGGTGATGGCGGCGCGCTCTTCGGGCAGCTTGCGGCGCACCGGGCGGTAGACGACTTTCTCGACTACCTTCTCTTCCACCTGCGTGGGGCCGTTGGCGGCTTTCGCGCCTTTCGACGTGCCGGAGCTCAGGGGCTGCACGCGCTTCGAATTATCGCGATAGATGGCGACGGCTTTCAGGCCCAGCTTCCAGCTTTCGGTGTAGGCATCCATCACGTCTTCGATGGTGCATTCTTCCGGCATGTTGATGGTTTTCGAAATCGCGCCGGAAATGAAAGGCTGGACGGCGGCCATCATGCGCACGTGGCCCATGTAATGAATCGAGCGCACGCCGTTTTGCGGGCGGAAGCTGCAATCGAACACGGACAGGTGCTCGGGCTTCAGCATGGGAGCGCCTTCGATGGTGCCGCTCGAATCGATGTGATCGACGATGGCGTTGATCTGTGCGGGGTTGTAGCCGAGTTTGGTGAGCGCCGCGGGAACGGTGTTGTTGACGATCTTGATGACGCCGCCGCCGACCAGCTTTTTGTATTTCACTAGAGCCAGGTCGGGCTCGATGCCGGTGGTGTCGCAATCCATCATGAAGCCGATGGTGCCGGTGGGCGCGAGAACCGTCGTCTGGGCGTTGCGGAAGCCGGCGATTTTGCCGAGCACGTAGGCTTCTTCCCAGCACTTGCGCGCGTTTTCGTAAACCGCCGCGGGGACGCGGTGGCTGTCGATGCGCGAAGTGGCTTCGAGGTGCATGCGGATCACGTTGAGGAACGGCTCCTCGTTGACGGCGTAGCCTTCGCAGGGGCCCGTCGAACCTTCGGCAATGCGGGCGCTGGTGAGATACGCCTGGCCGCACATGATGGCGGTGAGAGCGGCGGCCCAATCGCGGCCGTGATCACTGTCATAGGCGAGGCCCATCGACATCAGGAGCGCACCGAGGTTGGCGTAGCCCAAGCCCAGCGGGCGGAAATCGTGCGAGTTCTTGGCGATCTTTTCGGTGGGATAAGCGGCGTTGTCGACCAGGATTTCCTGCGCCATGATGACGGTGTCGACGGCGTGGCGATAGGCTTCGACGTCGAAGGTGCCATCGGCCTTCACGAATTTCATTAGGTTGAGCGATGCCAGGTTGCAGGCGGAATCGTCCAGGAACATGTATTCCGAACAGGGATTCGACGCGTTGATGCGCGCGGTGTTCTTGGAGGTGTGCCACTTATTAATAGTGGTGTCGTACTGCATGCCGGGATCGCCGCACTGGTGCGTCGCTTCGGCGATCTGATGCATCAGGTCGCGCGCTTTATAACGCTTTAAGGGCTGGTTGGCGAGGCGCGATTTGGTCCACCAGTCGCCGTCATTGACCACGGCTTCCATGAATTCGTCGGTGACACGCACGCTGTTGTTGGCGTTCTGGAAAAAGATGGAGCTGTAGGCTTCGCCGTCGAGCGAGGAATCGTAGCCGGCGTCGATCAGCGTGTGGGCTTTCTTCTCTTCTTTGGCTTTGCACCAGATGAAGGCTTCGATGTCGGGGTGATCGGCGTTGAGGATCACCATTTTCGCTGCGCGGCGGGTCTTGCCGCCGCTCTTGATCACGCCGGCGAAGGCGTCGAAACCTTTCATGAAGCTGAGCGGTCCGGAGGCGCGTCCGCCGCCCGAAAGCAAACCTTCTTCTTCACGCAGTGTTGATAAATTCGAGCCGGTGCCCGAGCCCCACTTGAAGAGCATGCCTTCGGTCTTGGCGAGATCGAGAATGGATTCGAGCGTATCGCCCACCGAATTGATGAAGCACGCCGAGCATTGCGGGCGCGGATTGGCGGGGTCGATTTTTTCGACCTGCTTGGTGGATTCGTCGTAATACCAGCCGTAGCCGCGGGTTTCCTTGACGCCCACGTTGAACCACACCGGCGAGTTGAAGCAGGCTTTCTGCGTCAACATTAGATGTGCGAGCTCGTCACGGAAGTTTTCGGCGTCTTCGGGCGTGCGGAAGTAATGCTGTTCGGCGCCCCAATCGGCGATGGTGTTGACGACGCGGCCGACCAACTGGCGCACGCTGGTTTCGCGCTGCGGCGTGCCCATCTTGCCGTGGAAATATTTGCTGACGACGATGTTGGTGGCGGTTTGGGACCAATCAGATGGGACTTCGACGTCGCGCTGCTCGAAGATGACGGCGCCTTTGTCGTTGCCGATCGAGGCGGTGCGCAACTCCCAGGCGACTTCGTTATAGGGGTTGATCCCCGTGGTAAAGAAGCGCGGGAAGTCCACGCCAATCCGTTCCGCGACCGGCACCGGCCGGCGCTCATCTTTGAGCTTCATAGCAACGCCTACACCTAATTGTCCCATGGGAAGGTCCTTCGAAAAAAGATTCGCGGCGAATCCGACAATCACCGCTAGAACGCTATGTTGCCCCAATATGTCTACCCTGTCAATAGGAAAATACTACATGTAGTGGTCGAGTTGCTATGACCTACTTCCAGATGGACAATGCAATGATGCCATGGTACGATGGTTCCATGGCCTGGGAAATCAGCCACTTGCAGGTGCTGGAGGCGGAGAGCATCCATATTCTACGCGAGGTTGCGTCGGAATTCCAGCGCCCGGTGATGCTTTATTCGATCGGTAAGGATTCTTCTGTGATGCTGCGGCTGGCACAGAAAGCATTCCACCCGGGGCCGATTCCGTTTCCCCTTTTGCACGTCGACACCAGCTATAAGTTCAAGGAAATGATAGAGTTTCGCGATCGGCAGGCGGCGGAGCTGGGTGTGAAGCTGATTGTGAAGACCAATCAGAAGGCGCTCGATGAGGGGGCGAATCCGTTGCGGCTGGGGACGGAGCGATGCTGCGGATTGCTGAAGACGACGGCGCTTCTGGATGGGCTGCGCGATGGTAATTACGATGCGGCGTTCGGCGGGGCGCGGCGGGACGAGGAGAAGTCGCGCGCCAAGGAGCGGGTTTATTCGTTTCGCGACACTTTAGGGCAGTGGGATCCGAAGAATCAGCGGCCGGAGTTGTGGGACATCTATAACAGCCGCATTGAGCCCGGCGAGAGTATTCGCGTGTTTCCGCTTTCGAATTGGACTGAGATGGATGTGTGGCAATACATTCATCTGGAGAACATTCCGATTGTGCCGCTGTACTATGCGAAGGAACGCGAGGTTTTGGTGCGCGGGAATTCGCTGATCATGCCGGAGCAGGCGTTCATGGGTCCGCGCGAGGGCGAGAAGCTGCAGATGGTGAAGTGCCGCATGCGTTCGCTGGGATGCTCGCCGTGTACGGGGGCGATTCGGTCGGAGGCGGACACGATTCCGAAGATCATCGCTGAACTGGTGGCGGTCAGGAATTCGGAGCGCGAGAACCGGGTGATCGATCACGACCGCGAAGGGTCGATGGAATTGAAGAAGCGCGAGGGGTACTTTTAGAGATGGCGGCGCTTCCGTTGATCGATACCGAAAAGTTCGACGTTGAGGAGTTTCTGCGGCAGGAGCAGTCGAAGGATCTGCTGCGCTTCACTACGGCGGGGAGTGTCGACGACGGGAAGTCCACGCTGATCGGGCGGCTGCTGCACGATGCGCGCGGAGCTTATGAAGACCAATTGAAGCAGGCGATCCGCGGGGGCGAGATTGATTTCTCGCTGCTGACGGATGGACTGCGCGCGGAGCGCGAGCAGGGGATCACGATCGACGTCGCTTATCGCTATTTCGCTACGCCGAAGCGCAAATTCATTCTGGCGGATACGCCTGGGCATGAGCAGTACACGCGCAACATGGCGACGGGCGCTTCGACGGCGCAGCTGGCCATCATCTTATTGGATGCCAAGCGTGGGATTACTACGCAATCCATGCGGCACGCTTACATTGCTTCGCTGCTGGGGATTCCGCATTTCGTGATCGCGGTAAATAAGATGGACCTGGTGGATTACGAGCAGCAAGTGTTCCAGCGGATTCGTGCGGAGTTCGCTCCATTCCTGACGAGGCTGGGCGTGGAGGGCTCGTACTTCCTGCCGTTGAGTGCGCTCAAGGGTGATAACGTCGTCGATAAGAGCAAGAACATGCCGTGGTTTGACGGGCATAGTTTGCTAGATCATCTGGAATCGGTCGACACGTCGCCGGTCACGGTGCATGCGCCTTTCAGAATGGCGGTGCAAAGAGTGGTGCGGCCGGACATGACGTTCCGCGGTTATGCGGGGCAGATTGCTTCGGGCGTGGTGCGACCTGGGGATGAAGTTTTGACGCAGCCTTCGGGGCGGCGAACGCGCGTCGAGCGGATTGTGGCTTGGGAGGGCGATTTGGAAGTCGCTCATGCGCCGATGTCGGTGACGCTGACGCTTAGCAGACGAGATCGATATCAGCCGCGGCGATATGATCAGCAGCGGTCCGGAGCCGGTGGCGGCGCGGGCGATTGAAGCGACCGTAGTGTGGTTCGATTCGAAGCCGCTCGATCCTGCTGGGCACTACTTGATCAAGCACACGTCGCAGATGGTTCCGGCGCGGGTGGAGTCTGTCGAATACCGGTTGAACGTAAACACGCTGCATGCGGAAACGGTGCGCGGGCTGGCGATGAACGAAGTCGGCGTGGTGCACCTCGCTACGGCGCGGCCGATTTTCTTCGATCCTTATCGCGAGAATCGGGGGGCGGGGGCGTTCATTCTGATTGACCGGCAGACCAATGCTACGGCGGCGGCGGGGATGATTATCTCGGCTACCGAAGCGGGCACGGAAAGCGCGGCGGAGAAGCTGGCGCGCTTGGTTCGTGCATCCGTTCCTCCGGGAGCGCATCTAAACCTACCGGCAGAAGAGGAAGCGGCGATTGCGCTGCTGCGCAAGGCGCTCCAAGGATTCTTTCGCAATGAGTGAGCTGGATCAGAAAATTCACGATGCTCGGGAATTGATTGCGGGTGAGCTGGCCAAATCAGGCACGGCTTGCATCACTTCCAGTTTTCAGGCGGAGTGCGTGGTGCTGGTGCACATGTTGAAGGAGCAGCGGCCGGATATTCCGGTGTTGTTTCTGGAGACTGGGTACCATTTTCCGGAGACGCTCGAGTATCGCGATCAGATGACGCGCGAGTGGAATTTGAATCTGGTCAATCTGGAAGCCAAGCAGAGCGTTAAGGAACAGGAATCTTTGTTCGGCATTCTCAACCAGACCGAACCTAGCAAGTGTTGCGGGTTGCGCAAGGTGGAGCCGCTGTTTGCGGGGATCGCGAACTACGACACTTGGTTCACGGCGCTGCGGCGTGAGCAGTCGCCTACGCGCGCGAATCTGCAAGAGGTGGAGCCGTTCAAGCTGCCTGCGGGGAAGACGCTGGAAAAGGTAAGTCCGCTGGCGGGGTGGACTAATAAGGATGTGTGGCAGTATCTGAGCCGCTACAACATTCCGGCGCTGTCGCTTTACGATCAGGGCTACACCAGCATCGGTTGCCAGCCATGCACGGCGCTGCCGTTCGATCCTGAAAATCCACGTTCGGGGCGCTGGCAGGGGAAAGAAAAACTGGAGTGCGGGATTCACATTCAGGCCGAGTAGCCTGCGCCATCCGATGACTTACCTGCTGGGATTCGTGATTGCGCTCGCGATCGGTCTCACGGGTGTGGGCGCGGGCACGCTGACGACTCCGTTGTTGATCCTGGCGGTGGGTGTGCCGGCGCGCATGGCGGTAGGCACATCGCTAATTTTCGGCGCGGTGGTGAAGATCATCACTTCGCCGGTCTACATGGCGCGCAGGCAGGTGGACTGGCGCACCCTCGGATTCATGCTGGCGGGCGGCGTGCCGGGCGTGCTGATCGGCGTGTTCCTACTGCGCGGCGTGGATGCGAAGGTGATCACCGGAGTGATCGGCGCGACCATTGTGGTGGTGGCGCTCTTCAATCTTTTCCGTCCGACTACGGCGAATCGTCACGACCATACCAAGTGGTTGGCGCTGGTGGCGCTGCCGATTGGGACCGAGGTGGGATTTTCGTCGGCGGGGGCGGGAGCGCTGGGAGCGTTGTCGTTGCTGAGTATGACCAAGTTGAGCGCGGCGGCGGTGGTGGGCACGGATCTGGTTTTCGGTTTGGTGGTGTCGCTGATTGGCGGGGGGGTGAACGCGGCGCTGGGGAATTTGAATGGAATGGTGTTGAAGGAGTTGCTGGTGGGCGGGGTGCCGGGCGCTGTTTTCGGAGCTTATCTGGCGGGGAGAGTGCCTTCGAAGCCCATGCGGATGGGGCTTTCGGGGGCGATGGCGCTGCTGGGGGCTAGTTTGTTTTATAAGGGATTTTTCTAGGCGAGAGAGGCCGGACGTGGACGTCCGGCGCGGACCGGAGGTCCGCCCCACTATGCGATGGATTGGTTTATTGGGGGGCTTGTGCGCAATTGGTGGGCCGTTGTTTGCTGTGATGCCTCCGCTGCCGCGGCCTTCTCCGGCTTTCACTATTACGTTGCCTTCGGGGAAGAAGACGCCGCTGGCGAGCTATCGCGGCAAGGTGGTGGTGCTGGCTTGGGTGCATACAAATTGCCAGTACTGCCAGGCGCTGACGCTTAAGCTCAATAAGCTGCAAAAAGAATTGGGGCCGCGCGGGTTTCAGGCGCTGGAGGTGGCGTGGAACGAAGGGGCCGAGCAACTGGTGCCGGAGTTTGTACACAAGTTCGAGGTTGCGTTTCCGGTGGGGTATAGCGAGTGGCCGCCGATCATGGCTTACATGGGGTTCTCAGTGTTCGATCGACCGGTGACGCCGTTGGTGGTGGTGATTGATCGCAAGGGCGTGATTCGGGCGCAGACTCCGGCGGACGGCGATTCGAATCTTCAGAATGAAGCTAAGCTGCGAACGTTGATTGAGGGATTGCTCAGAAAATGAAAAAGCCGGGCGCGAGCGAAGGCCAGTCGGCAGCGGAGCTCATCTCGAAAAGAATCGCCGAACTCGGGGACTGGCGCGGGGAAACCCTCAGCAGAATGCGCAAGCTTATCAAGGAAGCAGACCCGGACGTCGTCGAGGAGTGGAAGTGGATGGGCACTCCGGTTTGGTCGCGCGACGGCATCATCTGCACTGGCGAATCCTACAAGAAAGTCGTGAAGCTTACCTTCGCCAAGGGCGCGTCTCTGAAGGATCCGGCCCATCTCTTCAACTCGAGTCTCGACGGAAACGTACGCCGCGCGATCGACATCCACGAAGGAGAAGAAGTAGACGATTCAGCCTTCAAGGCGCTCATCCGCCAAGCGGTCGTCCTCAACAGTACTGGCAAGTCGAAACCTTCGAAGAAAGCGGAGTCCTAAGGCGGTCTAGCGCATTTTCGCTGGCAACTCGGCCAGCTTAATTCGCGGCGTCGATTTGTAGCGGGGCTTCTAGTTTGAAGGTGAGAATCGTCTCGGCGGGGATGCGGATGGCTCCCCCCTTGGTGACGATTTGAGTGCCGGCACCGGCTCCGGCGCCGGATGCGGCGCCGATGGCTGCGCCTTTGCCGCCGCCGGCGATGGCTCCAATAATGGCGCCGATGGCTGCGCCGCCGCCGGTGAATGTCGCGGTGCGGCGATTCTTGCCTACGCCTTCGCGGCCTTTTTTGACCACATCCTGCGTCTCTAGCGTATAGCGGCGGCCTTCGACCGACACGGAATCCAGATCCAGTACTAAGTCCGATGCTCCTTTGATGCGGCCGCCGCGCGAGGCCGAGCGGATAATGATCTGCGCGTTGGAGCCGCGAGGGATCACTACGGCACCGTCGGCGTCGGTGACGTTGCGGGTGACTTCGGCGGCGTAGGTCTGGCCTTGGGCGGCGACGGCGGCGTCGATGGTTTCTTCCGACCGCACCGGGATCAGGGCGCCGGCGGGAAGCGTGAAAGTCTTGGTTTGGATGGCCGACAGGGGCGGGTGGTAGTGGTCGTCGTGGGTGGCTTCAGGGGTTACACCAGGCTGGGTTGCACCAGGTTGGGTAACACCGGGATCGACGGCCGCAGCCGGGGGCTGGTCGTAGGCGATGGACTTCACTTGGGTCATCGCGATCGTGTGGGTGGTTTTATCGTCGCCGAGCAGTGTGATTTCGGATGGCGAACTGGCGGTTACGGTGCCGGCCAAGCTGGTCCCGTCGCGCATGGACACGGTGGCGTGCGGAGTTCCGGGGGCGGGCGTGCGGTTGGTGCAGGAGTTCAGGAGCGCCAGAGCGAGGAAAAATAATGGAAAGAGCTTCATGAGTTCTTTTGTAAAGATATAGCCATTTGACCCACTGTTACAAGTGCGCCATTTATTTTGATCCTCTTTCTGTGCGCTTTGCGCGTACTAACCAAAGGTGGTTGGTTTCTTTTTTTGGCACCCAGAGCCAATAGGAGGGACTGGTTCGCCTTTGGCAAACGTCCGGCGCGCCCCTTCGGGTGGCTGCGCCGGGCGGACACCGTAGTACCCTCCGGTTATTGACCGTTTCGCGAATGTAATGGTACCCATGCATGAAGCGCGCTTGGCTTCCTGAAGACGTATAATTGAGCGTGGCACGCGGGTGGGAAAGTAAATCGATCGAAGCGCAGATCGAATCCGCGAATCTCCGGCGGGGCGAATCTAAACCCAGGCTGACGCGCGAGCAAATCGACTTGCAGCGCAAACTGGATAGCCTGCTGCTGCATCGCACGCGGGTGCTTTCCGATCTGCAGAAGTGCAGTGAAGAGCGTTACCGCAAGACGCTAGCTGACGGGTTGGCGTATCTGGAACAACAATTAACTGCTTTGGGTTGGCAGCGGTAGGTCCCGCTTCCCCTCGGGAACTTTCATGGGCCGAGGTGTGTCCAAAGGGGCATGGCGATGACAACCGGCAAAGTGGAGATGAATGTGACTCCGCTGATCGATGTGCTGTTGGTGCTGTTGATTATTTTTCTGATTATTCAGCCGCCGCCGTCGCATGGGCTGAAGGCGGAGGCGCCGCCATCGGACAAGAATGCCAAGGCTACGCCGCGGGATGACATTGTCATCACGGTGTTGCACGATCACACGGTGCGGCTGAATCAGGAGCCGGTTGAGCTGGGCGATCTGGAGGCGCGGCTGCACGAGTTGTTCAAGAACGCGGTGCATCATGTGATCTTTGTGCGTGCCGGGAAGGATTTGGATTTTGAGGAGGTCGCACACGTCATCGACATTGCTCGGGGGGCCGGGCTGGAGAAGGTCGCGCTGATGCCGGAGTGAATTTGCTAGAGTGGGTCGTCTTGGTAGAGACTGCCACAGGCCGGGCGTTGGGCGCCGAAATTAGCGGCGTCGATCTGCGGACGATTGACGAGCGCGACTTCGCGGCGATTCATCGGGCGTGGCTGGATCATCTGGTGCTGTTGTTTCGCGGGCAGCAATTGTCGGACGACGATTTGATCGCCTTCAGCCGGCGCTTCGGCGCGCTCGACTGGGCGCCGGTGCAGGAAACCGGGAGGCGCTTTGTCGAGGGGCATCCGGAAATTTACGTGGTGTCGAATGTGATCGAAAACGGGGAGCCGATCGGCAGCTTGGGCGCGGGCGAGGCGGTTTGGCACACCGATATGTCGTATCTGGAAGAGCCTCCGAAGGCCAGCATGTTGTATGCGCTGGAGGTGCCGGCGGCGGGCGGGAACACTTATTTCTGCAACATGTACCGGGTGTATGAATTGCTGCCGGAAGAACTGCGGCGGCGCATTGCGGGGCTCACACTGAAGCACGACGGCACTTATAACAGCGGCGGTTATGTGCGGCAGGGGGTGACGGCGGTGGACGATCCGGTGACGTCGGCGGGGGTGTATCATCCGCTAGTGGTGACACATCCGGAGAGCGGGCGGCGGGCGCTGTATCTGGGGCGGCGGCGGAACGCTTACATCGGCGGATTGGCGCTGGCGGAATCGGAAGCGCTGCTGGATGAGTTGTGGAGCTACACGGCGCGCGAGGATGTGACTTGGGGTAACCAGTGGCGCACGGGCGATGTGGTGCTGTGGGACAATCGCTGCACTATGCACCGGCGAGATCCGTTCGACCCGCAGTCGCGGCGCGTTCTGCACCGCACGCAGATCAAGGGCGAAACGAGCCCGGCCGCGTGACTGCGCCGCGCGTGGTGCTGGGGCTGCTATGCGGCATGTACCTGATCCTGTTTGTGGATCGGGTGAACATGTCGACGGCGGCGCCGCTGATGAAGGCGGATCTGCACCTGAGCAACACGCAACTGGGGCTGGCGTTTTCGGCATTTGCGATTCCGTATGCGTTGTTCCAATTGATCGGTGGGTTAATTGGCGATAAGTTCGGGCCGCGGCTGACGCTGTCGGTGGGGTGCGCGATTGTGGGCTTATCCACGATCATGACGGGCGCGGTGGGTGGGTTTGCTTCGCTGTTTGCGATGCGGCTGGCGTTGGGATTCGGCGAAGGGGCGGCGCTGCCTACGGCTACGCGCGCGATGGCTAGCTGGACGCCGGTTTCGAAGTGGGGCTTCGCGCAGGGGATCACGCATTCGTTTGCGCGGGTGGGGAATGCGGTGACGCCTCCGCTGATTGCTGCTCTGCTGGTGGTGGTTTCGTGGCGCGGGACTTTTGTGGTGCTGGGCTTCGCTAGTCTTCTGTGGCTGGTGGTGTGGGCCTGGTATTTTCGTAACGATCCGCGGGAGCATCGCTCGATTACCGCCGCGGATCTGGCGGCGCTGCCTTCGCCGGTGGGCGTGCGGCGGGCGGTGCCGTGGCTTAGACTTGCGCGGCGCATTCTGCCGGTCACGGTGGTCGACTTCTGTTACGGCTGGACGCTGTGGCTGTTTTTGAGCTGGATTCCGGCGTTCTTTTTCGAAAATTATCATTTGAATTTGCAGTCGTCGGCGATGTTTTCGGCGGGCGTGTTGTTCGCGGGAGTGGTGGGCGATACGGTGGGCGGGGTGGTCAGCGACCGCCTGCTGCGGCGCACGGGGAGTCTGATCGTGGCGCGGCGGCGGGTGATTGTGGCGGGGTTTCTGGGGGCGTTCGTTTTCCTGATCCCAGTGGTGCTGATTCACGACCTGACGGTGGCGGCTATCTGCCTCTCGTTGGCGTTCTTTTCTGCCGAACTCATAGTCGCGCCTATTTGGTCCGTACCGATGGACATTGCGCCGGGGTTTGCGGGGTCGGCTAGCGGCATGATGAATTTTGGGTTTGGGGTGGCCGGGCTGGTTTCGCCGTCGAGTTTCGGGTGGCTGGTGGATCGGACGGGGAGTTGGGTGGTCCCGTTTATCGGGTCGATTGTGCTGCTGCTGGTGGGCGCGGTGCTGGCGTCGCGGCTGCGGCCGGATGTGAAGTTTGAGGATGCGGTGGTCAGCCATGCTCACTAAAACGTTGGCTTGGGGTGTGATTGGGTTCGTCGTGATCGGGGGCGCGTGGTGGTATTTGGATCCGGTGGGGTTTGCGGGGAATCCGGTGTTGAG
Source organism: Bryobacterales bacterium (assembly GCA_963760575.1). Taxonomy (GTDB): domain Bacteria; phylum Acidobacteriota; class Terriglobia; order Bryobacterales; family Bryobacteraceae; genus Palsa-187. The sequence goes on along the minus strand of CAVXEM010000011.1, from coordinate 6,443 downwards.
CTGGCTGCATGAGTTGACGCTGCGGTCGCAGGGGTATCGCCGGTGACGGGCCTGGAGGCCCGTCGTACTAACGAAAGCGTGCTACAGTTAAGGCGTAGTTCGTCAGTTCGCTGATTTAGGCATCTTTAACATTGTCCGGTCCTGCCGCCCATGTCCGATCCTGCCCATGATTCGCTGTTCTGCAACTGCAGAGGATAATTAAAATGAAAAATATTTTTGTAGGGAATCTCAGCTTCGGTGCAACCGAAGATGCGATTCGATCGATGTTTGAGGCATACGGAACCGTTGACCGTGTCAGCGTGGTAACCGATCGCGATACTGGACAAGCCCGTGGTTTCGGGTTCGTCGAGATGAGCAACAACGCGGAAGGCGACCGCGCCATTGCCGAGTTAAACGGCAGGGAGCTGGACGGCCGGGCGTTGAACGTCAACGAAGCGCGTCCGAAAGAGGACCGCGGATTCGGCGGCGGCGGCGGTGGTGGACGGGGCAAGGGTGGCGGTGGTGGTTTTGGCGGACAGCGCCGGAATCGCTATTAATTCACTCACCATTTCAGGTCGAAAGGGGCGGCGTCCTGCGGGACGCTGCCCCTTTTCCATTTCTGGGGTTAACCGGTGGGCACTGGGCCGGTGGCCAGGCTCATTACCGAAGTGACGCGGCTGAAGATGGTGCTGATGTCACCCCCGGCATCCGGCAGAACGGCGCCCGCGGCGACCGCCATGAAACCGGCCATCAAGGCGTACTCGATCATGTCCTGCGCCCGCGTGTTGCGCCAGATAGCGCGCAGGAGTGCTTCAAGAGGTTTCATAGTTCCATGATGCGGCCTATTGCGCGCGCGAACAATGAGCAAACCGACCGAAGGTCCGCTGGGGGAAGACCGTAGCACTGGGAAGCTCGGGGGACTACTGCGCTGGCTAAGATTATGATCGAAGCGTGCAGGCGAGAGCGCTAACCATCCTCTTCGTGTCCGGCGGCGCGCTCATCGTATTCGGTTTGGTGCCGGGACTTCTGGATTTGGTTGGCGGCAATCGGTTTTGCCTTGACCCTCATCGGCCTGCTGGACTTTTCGATGCCGGCATAGAGGGTCACTTCGCCAGCGGCGGCAGCGTGGTGTACGTGGAGGTGGGCGGAGTGCGCACGCCGAGGACGGCGATCTGCGCGCCGGGGGGAGCGTCGAACTCGATGGTGCCGCGGATATTGTCGGTCTCCGGGAATGCGCCCGTGCCCAGGGTGCCCAAAAACTCACCGTTGGGGGACATGGGGATGGTGTGTTGCCCCAGTATGTTGCCTAATTCGTCGCGAACCGTCATCGAAACGTTCACCACCTGCGTGCCGGTGGTCACATTACTGACGGAAAGACCGGTGGCGATGCCATTCATATTGTTGAAGGCCAGTAGGTAGGAGGAGGCGTTGCGGCTTTCGAGCGGCACTACTGCTTCCTGACCGGTGGGGTTGAAGCGGAAAATCGCAAATCCGCTGACGTGGCCGGTGGTGGAGAGTTGCGCCGAGCCGACTGTCAGGAACTGTGAATTTGAGGTGAGCAGGGTAAGCGACGCCCCGGCGGCCAGCGTTCGCGTGACTGAGGAAGACAGCGTATTGGTGCCGCTGGGCGGGAAGGACACCGGCATCGCTAACGGAGTTCCGTTGCTTGAGAAAAAGCTCAGGGTGGCGGATGCGGAGGAGGCTCCGGTATTGACCAGCACGAAAGTGGTTTGCCAGCCTTCGATGCCCTCGGCCACATAAGCGAAGGAACCGCCGCCGGTGCCGACATTAGCGAGCGCCGGGACGGTGGTGATGGTGGTGCCGGCTCCCAGAGGCGTGGTGCGGATGCCCAGCACGCTGATCTGGCCCCCGGCGGGCGTGTCGAATTCGATGGTGCCGCGGATGTTGGCGGTGACGGGCAAGGTAGTGGACGTGACGAATGCGAGGTGTCCGTTGGCGGAGAGGTTGAAGGAGGTTCCAGGCGTGCCGATCACCGCCCCGGTTTCATCGCGGATGACGATGGCGACGTTGGCCGGCTGCCCGGAGACATTCGCGATGGCTACGGCCAGTACTACGCCGTTGGTGTTGTCGAAGGCCAGGACATACGAGTTCGCATTCCGGGTTTCCAAGGGGACCACGGCCTCCTGCGCGCTGGGGATCAGGTGGAAGATGGCGAAGCCGTCGACGTTGCCGGTGGCCCACACTTGCGCGGTGCCCACCAGGCTGGTGGCTGCTGGTTTGACTTGACGTGCTGGCGATCCACGTGGCATTGGGCGCGATGGTGTTGTCGACGGACGCGGTATCGATACGATTCGCCGTAATGGGTAGCTGCGGGAAGGCCAAGGTCAGTGTCAACGGGCCAGCGCCGGTGGGGTCGGCGGCATCGCCGAATAGGTGTAACATCGTCGTGGCCGGGGTGGTCCCTTTGTTCATCAGCGTGAAGGTGGTGGTCCAGTTTTCCTCCGCCGCGATGTGCGGCATTGAGCCAATCAAGTTAACAAAGTTGTTCACCACGGGGCCTTGTTGCGCCACGTTGAAAGACAAGCCGGCGATGGTGACGGTGGTGGTTTGATCCGCTCCCGAGTTGGGCGCTACTTGAAAGGTGACCGTGGTGTTGCCGGTGCCGGAGAGGGCGCTGGGGGTTAGCCAGTCGGGCACGCCGGATATGGTCCAGGCGCACCCTGCCGGCGCGATGACGTTGACGGTGGCGGTTCCCCCCGAGGCTGGAAACGACTGGCCGCCGGAGTTGAGAAAGTAGGAGCATCCGGTGTAGGTAAACTGCAGGACGTGGCCGATGGGGGAGAAGGTCCCCGTGGCGCCGGAAACTCCGGAGACGTGCGCCACGGCGCCGCCGGGAGGGAGAGGGAACAAGGCACCGTCCAAGGAGCCGGCTGTCGCGGTGTAGCCGGTGTACTGCAAGTCCACCAGCAGGCTTCCCAGCGCAGGGTTATAGAGGAACGGAGTGGTTAAGGTGAGCACCTGGTCGAACGGGCAGGGCGATGGGCCCGCGCAACCGGAACTGTTCAAGCCAGCGGGACCGGAGAAGACGAGTGTGGCGTCGGGGCCAATGTTATCGGCATAGGTGGTGGACATTTGTGTCCGGCCGTTGTCGCTGTTGGGAAAGAGCGGGCTGGTGGACAAGTGCACGGTCAAGTTGGCGATGGTGGCGCTCAAGGGACCGCTGCCGGGGAAGGCGCGGAATCCGATTTTAGTGATCAGAAGCGCGGTGCCGGAGCCGAACTGTTCCGGTCCGATGAGTTCCTGATCGCGGAAGGTTGAGTTGGTGAGAATGGGGAGGGGTTCGCTGGTGCCGGATGTGCTCGTCCAGGCGCCGGGCACAGTCACAGTGGCGCCCATGGCAGCCGCGCACAATCCGCAAAGAACAAAAGTCCACTTCATTACCGACATTTCCTCCGTTCACTGGGGGATGCTGGCTGGCGGTGCCGATCACCAGCGGCATCAGAAACAAAAACTTACTGCGCCTCGACTCTTCCGTAAAAAGGCGCTTGCTGGGCAGTGCAGGTTACGCGCGCGGCGCCTTGACGCCATTATTGCTACTTTGATAAGCTCGCGTGCGCTGAGCGAAAAAGGAGAAACCGATGAATCGCTGGATTATTACGCTGGCCGTGTCTGACGGCTGTTGGAATTGCTACGGCGCAAGGGCCGGCGCCCGCGCCCAAGGCGAATGCCGATCCTTACGCTAACAATCCGGACGCGGGGAAGCTCAAATTTCCGCTGGCTGCGCCGGCTGGCAAGGACAGCGGCGCTATGAAAGTGGCTCCGGCGGGCGCGGTGAATACGGGATTGCCGGATGAGGCGACGTGGAAGTTCGGTCCGAATACCAATCCGCCGGCGGATGCGAAGATCTGGAATCCGGTAATGGCCAAGATGAAAGAGGGCGGGAAGGTGACTGGCGGCACGCTGTTCAGCTCCACCGATCCGGCTACGTATTGTGCGATGGCGAACGCCGGCTACGATTTCATCTGGACGGAAATGCAGCATGACACGCGCGATTGGGAGCAAGCCGCCAAGATGTGGCGGACGTGTCCGCACGCGAAAGCGGTGCCGGGTGTTCGCGTGGCTTTCGCCAATGAGCGCGAGATTCAGCATGCTGTGGATGCGGGGGCGCTGGTGGTAGTGGTTCCGACGATCCGGACTTTGCAGGAAGCGATCGAAGCGCGCGACTGGACGTTCTTCCCGCCGCTGGGCAAGCGCAGTCTGGGCGGCGGGCAGGCGTTCGATCCGGAGGTGTGGGGCAGCGTTCCGGGCGGGTACCGCGCGACGGCCAATGACAATATCGTATTGATCCTGATGATCGAGACCATCGGCGGCGTGAAGGAAGCTTACGATATCGCCAAGGTGCCGGGCGTGACGGCGGTGTTCGCGGCGAGCGGCGATCTCGGCAACTTTTCCGGATACAAGCAGGGCGATCCGGATTATGAGCGCTTGATCAATGTGGTGCATGACGCGGCGATTTCGGCGGGCAAGCGGTTATGCGGTCCGCTGGCGTGGCGGGACAGGCCGGATTTCACTTGCTTCCAGGGAGGCAGCGAACTGGCGGCGATCGGGCGCGGCGTCGCGCAGGAGCTGGGAACGTTGAAGGACACGCAGGGGAAAGTGGAAGTGGGTCCCTACGCAACGAAGCGCTGAATCGTTGTCCAAGGACCTGCACTTTGCTGTTCTAATCTCGGCGAACGCCGAATGGCGGGTGGTGAAGCCTCTCTTTGAAAGGGAGAAGATCGAAACCTCTCCTTACGGCGAATACTTCTTTGCCGATGTCGACGGGGAGCGCGTGCTGTTTTTCCAGGGCGGGTGGGGCAAGGTGGCAGCCGCTGGATCCGCCCAGTACGTGATCGATCATTTCCATCCGGCGCGGCTGATCAATATTGGAACGTGCGGCGGCGTGGAAGGCCGCATCCAACGCTTCGACGTGGTGGCGCTGGAGAGGGTCGTTATCTACGACATTGAGGAAGCTATCGGCGACTCGAAAGAGGCCATTGCCGAGTACTCCACTTCGCTTCTCTTGCCGGAGCGGCTGCCGGTTCCGGCTGTCAAAGTCACAATGTATTCGGCGGACCGCGACTTGACGGCCGCCGGTCTGCGGGAACTCGACGCTCAATATCAGCCTGTCGTAGTCGATTGGGAGTCGGGCGCTATAGCGTGGGTGGCACACCGGAATGCCACGCCGGTACTGATTTTGCGGGGCGTAACCGATCTGGTGAGTCCGGACAAGGCGGAAGCGCAGGGCGATCTGCAGTTATTCCAAAACAATACGGGTCGTGTCATGCAGAACCTGGTTGCCGACCTTCCCAAGTGGCTGGCTGCGTGGGGTTGAGTAGCGGCATATTTTTGATAAAATCTTCGCTGCGGACCTGCCGCCAGACATAGCTACTGGGGGTTGCTTTTCATGAGTATCGCCGGCGTCATCCTGCCTACAAATTTTCGGGAGCTCAGCGCGGCGGAGTGGGCCATCGTGGATAAAGTTTTTGGGCCGACTCTTCCTTTTCAATTTCGGATTTTCGTTGCCGATGGGATTGGCCTGCACAACGTGCCTTTCACGGTCCCGACTTCGGTGCTTTCCTCGGCGTTGCTGGCAGCCGGCATTGCGAATCCGTTCTTGCCTGCCACGGCGGTGCGGGCCCCATTGGCGCTGGTGGCCGGATACGGGGCCAGTATCGTGAATGCGGGATACGTCATGAATGTCGGACCGAAATACTATCCTGACCTGACGATAACGGCATGGGGAAAGGAACTGCTGGTGCATGAGATGACGCATGTGTGGCAAGGGAAGCACAGCGTATTTGCGTTGTCGGCCACGTTGGGCGCGCTGGCGGCGCAGTGCAGGGGAATGTCCGTGTCGGGAGGCTTCAGCGGGCGGACCGGTGCTTACGCTTACTCAATAAGCAGTCCGCTGGCGGCGTGGGGCAGCTTCAATCCAGAACAGCAAGCGCAGATTGTGGAGGATTGGTATCGCAACGGGTCCTCTAAAACGGACGACGTGTTTCCTTATATTCAAGACTATGTCCGTAAGGGGAAGACGAGTTAAAGCCCAGCGCTTGAGGAATCCTTCCTGTATACTGGCAGGCGCTGGATTCGCTAGTCGAGGAGGGTACACATGTCGATTTTCGCGTGGATCATTTTGGGCCTGATCGCTGGGTTCATCGGCAGTAAGATCGTCAACAAGCGCGGCGAGGGACTGGTGCTGGACCTGGTTCTGGGAATCGTGGGGGCCATTGCGGGCGGGTGGCTGTTTAACACTTTCGGCGCGAGTGGGGTTACGGGGCTGAATTTGTACAGCTTGATGGTGGCCGTGGTGGGCGCGATTGTGGTGCTGGTGGTGTACCACGCGATCCGGCGCGCGGCTTGAGCGCTGGTCTGCGTTAGATGCCGATGGCGCGGCCGGCGAAGTAGCCGAGTACGATTGCTAGCACGAAGGACATGATGGTGGTGGATTGTGCGTCCAT
>CAVXEM010000010.1:0-33636 GCA_963760575.1 Bryobacterales bacterium | reverse complement strand
ACCAACGCGCAGACGGAGCGGCTGCGGCAAGAGGCGGGATATCAGTCGGTCAGCGGCGGGTCGTTCGAGGCGGCGTTGGCGGCTCCGCAGGGTGAGGCGCTGCGCAAGCTGGCGGAGCATCGCGATGAGGCGGCGGAATTGTTTGCGGAGGTCAAGTCGCATTACGGGGCCAACCATCCGGAATATCGCAAGGCACAGGCCCAGTTGAATCAGGTGGACGCGGCGATCGCAGTGACGCGGCTGCAGATCGGCAATCGTGTGGAGATCGGGTACCGCGAGGCACAGCGGCGCGAGGCCATGGTGGGAGACGCAGTGACGGCGGCCAAAGCCGAGTTCGACCGGATGAATGCGCGCTCCTTTGAATACCAGGCGGTGAAGCGCGAGGCGGACGCGGATAAGAATCTTTACGAACAACTAGTGCGCAAGATTCGCGAGGCGGGGATTAACGCGGGGTTTCAGAACGGGTCGATACGGATTGCCGACTCGGCACGGGCGGCGCTGAAGCCGGTGTTTCCGAATCAGGTGTTGAATGTGTTGCTGGCTTTCCTGCTGTCGACTTTGGTGGCGGTGGGCGCGGCGGTGTTGAGCGATTTGCTGGATAAGACGGTGCGCGATCCCGAGCAGGTGGCTCGCACTTTGCGGACGGAGGTGATTGGCAGTCTGCCGCTGATGAAGGACCGGCGCGCGGGTTCGCTCGCGGGTTTGCAGGACGGAGGCGGCGGGCGCGAGGAGCAGGACCTGTCGGGATTCGGGGAATCGGTGCGTACGCTGCGCAATTCGATTCTACTGGGCAACTTCGATCGGCATTACCGGTCGCTGTTGGTGACTAGCGCGGCTCCGGGGGATGGCAAGACTACTACGGCGGCGAATTTGGCTGCGGCGCATGCTGAGCAGGGGAAGCGGACGTTGTTGATTGACGGAGATCTGCGGCGTCCTAGTGTGCATCGCAACTTTAATCTACCGAGCGTAGTGGGGTTGTCGAATGCGCTGCTGGGTGAAATCTCCTGGCGTGAGGCGCTGGTGCAGACGGGGGCGCTTCCACACTTGTACATTCTGCCGGCGGGGCCACCGTCGCGTCGGGCTTCCGATCTGGTGGGGCGAGGGCTGGCGGAGTTGTTGGAAGAAGCCGCATCCGAATACGACCTGGTGATTTTGGATGCTCCTCCTCTGCTGGGATTTGCGGAACCGCTGCAAATGGCGACGGCGGTGGACGGTGTGTTGGTTGTGGCGAGGGCGGGGAGGACGAGCCGCAAGGCGGTCGCCAGTGTGCTTGCGACCCTGACGCGGCTGCGGGCGAAAGTGGTGGGGCTGGTGCTCAACGAGGTGCATAAAGAGTTGAGCGACAGCTACTACTATTACGGCTACTATCGGTCCTACTATCGGTCACGTGCGGAGGGCGAAAGGGCATGAGCACCGTGATCGGAGTGCATGACGGGCACAACGCCTCGGTGGCGGTGGTGCGCGATGGGCGCGTCGAATTCGCGCTGCAGGAAGAGCGGATCACACGCGTGAAGAACCAGGGTGACGTTCCGGAGAACGCTCTGGCGGCGGCTGTTCTTGATGCTGGAAGGGGCGCACGCGTGGCGTTGAATGGGCGCTACATGAACTACGGGCAGTGGCGGCGCGAAACCGTTCTCGAGGATTACGAGCGGTGTTCCACGTTCGCCAGTTGCATCAAACAGCCGTTTAAAGATACTTTTGTCGATCGCGCTTATCAGCGGCGCAAGGCCACGCTGCGTGAGGAGCGCCTGGGCGAGTTGGGCATCGGCATCGATCGGCTGGAAGTGGTGGAGCATCACCTGGCGCACGCTTCGGCCGCTTACTATACCTGTCCGTGGGCGGACGAACCGGTCCTGGTGTTCACCTGCGACGGATCGGGCGACCGATTGTGCGCGACGGTGAACATAGGCGATCGCGGCAAGTTGACGCGACTGGTGCAGATACCGGAACACGATTCGATTGGGCGGTTGTACGCGCTGGTGACGTGCCACTTGGGCATGGCTCCGCTGGAGCACGAATACAAGGTGATGGGGTTGGCGCCGTATGTCGCCTCCGAAGCGAAGACTGCGGCGGCGGCGGAGTGGTTCGCGCAACTGTTCGAATTTACGCGCGATCCGCTGATTTGGCGGCGGCGGCGCGGGGTGCCGTCGATGTATGCGGCCGGAGCGTTCTTGGAGCGCGGGCTCAGGGGGCAGCGCTTCGATTTCATTGCTGCCGGAGTGCAGCGGTTCATCGAAGACTGGCTGGCTACTTGGGTGCGGAACTGCATCCGCGAGACGGGAATTTCTAAAGTCGCTTGCGCGGGCGGGGTTTTCATGAACGTCAAGGCGAATCTGCGGTTGCTGGAAATTCGGGAGTTGCAAGATCTGTACGTCTTTCCGTCCTGCGGGGATGAATCGAACAGCATCGGCGCGGCTCTGCAGGTGGCGGCTCCGGCGATGGGATCGCTGGGACCGATTTACTACGGCGAGCCGATTACTGACGTCGAGGTTGAGCGGGCGCTCGACGCAGCGGACGGGAAGTGTCGGGCTACTTATGTAAGCGATATCGAGCGCACGACGGCGGAAAAAGTCGCGCAAGGAAAGATCGTGGCGCGCGCGAAAGGGGCGCTCGAATTCGGGGCGCGGGCGCTGGGGAATCGCTCGATCCTGGCCCGTGCCGATTCTCCGGTGGCGGTCCGGGTCATTAACGAAATGGTGAAAAACCGGGACTTCTGGATGCCGTTTGCGCCGTCCGTGCTAGCGGAGCGGGCGGACGAATATTACGTGAAACCGAAGCCAGTGAGCTCGCCGCACATGATGTTCGCGTTCCCGTCGCGTCCGGAAAAACGTGCAGCGTTCGTAGCGGTGCAGCATCCCTACGATTTCACGACGCGTCCGCAGGAAGTGACTGCTGCGCAAAATCCGGACTATTACCGGCTGCTCAAAGAGTACGAAGCACGCACTGGCGAGGGAATCGTGCTGAACACTTCGTTCAATTTGCACGGGGAGCCCATGGTCTACCGGGCGCACGATGCCGTGGACGTGTTCCTGCGCAGCGGCCTCCAATACATGGCACTGGGGAATTGGTGGGTGGAGAAAACATGAAAACACTGGTTACGGGAGCCGCCGGCTTCATCGGCTATCACGTTACGGAACGGCTGCTGGCCGAGGGGCGGCAGGTGGTGGGGATCGACAATTTGAACGCCTATTACGATCCCGGCTTGAAGCGCGCGCGCCTGGCACGCTTGCTGCGCGAACCCGGATTTGAATTTGCTGCGATCGACATCACCGATCGTGCCGCGATGGAGGCGATGTTTGCCCGCGAAGCATTCGGCAATGTGATCCATTTGGCGGCGCAGGTGGGAGTGCGCTACTCGATCGAAAACCCGCACGTGTACGCCGAAGCCAACCTTACGGGGTTTCTGCATGTGCTCGAAGGCTGCCGGCGGGCGCGCGTGCGGCATCTGATTTATGCGTCGTCGAGTTCTGTTTATGGCGGGAATAACAAGCTGCCCTTTTCGGTAAAGGATCCGGTGGACTCGCCGATTTCGTTGTATGCCGCGACCAAGCGGGCCAATGAGTTGATGGCTCACTGCTACGCGCATCTTTACGATTTGCCGGCGACTGGCTTACGGTTCTTCACCGTGTATGGACCGTGGGGGCGGCCGGATATGGCTCCGTTTCGTTTCGCCGCGGCGATTCTGGGCGGGCAAGCGATCGAGGTCTACAACTACGGGCGCATGTGGCGCGACTTCACTTATGTAGACGACATCGCCGAGGGGGTTCTGCGGATCGCGTGCGCGGGAGCCGTCCGGCTACCGGCTGTTCAACGTCGGCAACAGCCAACTGGTGGGGCTGATGGATTTCATCGGAGAGTTGGAAGGCGCGCTGGGCCGGCGTGCGCGCAAACGCTTCCTGCCGCTGCAGCCGGGAGACGTGCTGGCAACGCACGCGGACGTGGACGAGTTTTGGCGCGCGGCGGGGTTCCGGCCGGCGACGCGACTGGCGGACGGCATCGAACGTTTCGTCCGCTGGTACCGGGAATATTTCGGGGAGGCAATCCATGAGCACGGCAGCCACGACAACAACGCCCGCGCGGTTCTTCGTGCATCCTGACGGCAAGGTCGAGGCGAGCGAGATCGGGGCGCGGACGCGGGTGTGGGCCTTCGCTCACATTCTTGAAGGCGCGCGCATCGGCGCGGATTGCAATATCTGCGATCACACCTTTATAGAAGGCGGCGCTGTTGTAGGCGATCGCGTCACTGTTAAATGCGGAGTCCAGTTGTGGAACGGCGTCACGCTGGAGGACGACGTCTTTGTCGGTCCCAACGCGACCTTCACCAACGACGCGTTTCCGCGCAGCCGACGGCCTGTTGAGTTCGCGCGCACGCTAGTCCGGCGCGGCGCGTCGATTGGAGCGAACGCCACGCTGCTGCCAGGCGTGACCATCGGTGCGGGGGCCATGGTGGGGGCCGGGGCTGTCGTCACGCGCGACGTGCCGGCGCGCGCCATCGTGGTGGGAAATCCGGCGGCGGTCAGCGGGTTCGTCAACGATGAGTCGCGGAGCCGGATTCCGCTGCGGGTGCGGGGAGAGACGCCGTTGATCGCGGGCGCCGGGCTCTACGAGTTACCGCACGTCACCGATGCGCGCGGTCATCTTTCGTTTGCGGAGATTCATCAAGCGCTGCCGTTTCCGGTGGTGCGCTACTTCCTGGTGTTCGGTGTACCCAGCCGGGAAATCCGCGGCGAGCATGCGCACCGCACGCTCGATCAGTTTCTGGTGTGCGTGCATGGCAATTGTTCGGTGCGGTTGTTTGACGGCGACTCGAGCGAAGAGATTCTGCTGAACCGTCCCGACCTGGGATTGCACGTGCCCCCGCTGCTGTGGACCACCGAATACAAGTATTCGCCCGATGCGGTGCTGCTGGTGCTGGCCTCCGATGTTTATCGCGAGGACGATTACATCCGTGACGTGGATGACTACTTGGCTCTGCGAGGAGGAAGCATTGATCCCATTCCTTGATTTGCGGTTGGCTACGGAAGAACTGCGTCCGGAGATCGATCAGGCCCTGGCGCGGGTGGTGAAGTCGGGTGTTTACGTCCTGGGCCCGGAAGTGGAGGCTTTCGAACACGAATTCGCCGAGTATTGCGGGGCGCGGCACTGTGTGGGGGTCGCCAACGGCCTGGATGCACTGACGTTGTTGCTGCGGGCGTTGGGCCTGGGCGGGGGCGACGAGGTGATCGTGCCGTCGAATACATATATCGCTACGTGGCTGGCGGTATCGGCAACGGGGGCTAGCGTGGTTCCGGTGGAGCCGGATGCCGTTACTTACAATTTGGACCCGCAGCTGGTGGAGGACGCTATCGGCCCGCGCACGCGCGCGATTGTGGCCGTGCACCTTTATGGACAAACGGCGGCGATGGAGGCGCTTGGTGAAATTGCCCGGCGGCGCGGCGTGCCCTTGGTGGCGGATGCGGCGCAAGCGCACGGCGTGGACTTGGGAGGGTACTCTTCGGCGTTCAGTTTTTACCCGACTAAAAATTTAGGCGCGCTGGGGGATGGCGGGGCCGTGGTCACGGATGATGCGGAACTGGCGGGGCGCATTCGTGTGCTTGGCAACTACGGGTCGCGGGAGAAATATTCGAACCAGGTACGCGGGGTGAATTCGCGGCTCGATCCTGTGCAGGCAGCGGTGTTGCGCGTGAAGTTGCAGTATCTGGACGAGTGGAATCAGCGGCGGCGGGAAGTCGCGCGCTGCTACCTGGAACAATTGTCGGGAATCCCCGGTCTCACGTTACCGAAAGTGGCAGACGGCGCCGATTCTGTGTGGCACGTTTTCGCGATCCGCTATCCGCAGCGCGACTGGTTGGCGCGGCAGTTGGCGCGGGAGGAAATCGGCACGCTGATTCATTACCCGGTGCCGCCACATCTTTCCGGAGCCTATCGCGATGCCGGTTTTGGGCGCGGCTCCTTCCCGATTGCGGAGCAAATGGCGGACGAGGAACTGAGCTTACCGCTGCATCCGCATTTGACTTGGGAGCAGGTGGAGGAGATTGTTGGGTCGGTTTGCCTGGCGGCTTGTTTGCCGTTGAGGGCCATGGCGTGATTGCCGCCGAACCTCGCAGGAGGATCTACATACCGGTAGTTCGCGCGATGAGCCAGAGCGGATTGGCGGCGCTCGCCAGTGGACTCTTGAGCGCGACGGCGACCAAGATCCTGGCGGCGGTGGGTGGACCGGAGGCGTTGGCGATGCTGACTACTTTGCAGCAGCTTCGTCAGGCTGCGGTGGTGGGCGCGACGGCCAATGGGCAGACGGCGCTGGTGCGGGGGGCGAGCGCGCTTACGGGCATGGAACAGACCGAGTATGTGCGGACGGTCCTGTGCGTGTTCGGCGCTGCGACCGGTGTGATCGTGCTGGGACTGATTTTGTATCCGCGGGCGGTCGCGACGTTGGCCGGATTCGGCGGAGGCGCGAGTCGCATGATTCCCTGGCTGGCGGCGCCAGTGATGCTGGGCAGCGTGGCGGTTTTTGCGAGTGGGTTATTGAATACGCTGGGAGCGATCGGGCGGCTGGCGGTGCTTTCCATGGCCGGGTCCGCGGCCATGCTTTTGGGGGCGGCGCCGGCGGCGCGCGCTTTCGCTCAGGGAAATGGAAACGCTCTGGTCGCGCTCTTGATTTTCTCGAGCGTTGTGAGCTGCGCGGCGGCGCTGGGATCGCTGCTGAGCTTTCGCGATCGAATTGGCGTGTGGTTGCGAGGTTCTGGGCGGTGGTGGAATTTCGGTGCGGCGCGGCGGTTCGCTGCGATGTCGGGCGCGATGTTGGCGAGCGGTCTAGTGGCTTCGGGGACGTTGCTCGCGGTGCGTGGACACATTACGGTAGCGCAAGGGTTGACCGTGACGGGACAGTTTGATGCGGCGTGGGGGCTCAGTATGAATCAGGTGACGCTGGTTCTGTCATCGCTGCAGACATATTATTTGCCGGAACTGGCCCGGTCGCGCAGCCCGGCGCAACGCGATGCTCACATTTCGAGCGTGCTCACGGTGGCGGCGCTCACGGCGGCGGTGGCGATAGCGGCGATCGCGCTGCTGAAACCGTGGCTGCTGACGGTGCTCTACTCAACGGCGTTCCGTCCGGCGGCGGGGTACCTGCGCTGGACCTTACTGGGCGACTACTTGAAAGTCACCAGTTGGATTTTGTCGATCCCGATTTTGGCGGCCGCGGATATGAAAATGTTTCTAGCCGCGGATCTGGCGGCTTACGCCGTGTTCCTGGCGGTGGCCGCCGGGCTGGCTCCGCTGGTAACGGCGGCATCGGGCGCCGCGATGGCTTTCGTGGCGATGTATGCCGCTCATTTGCTGCTGTGCTCGATGTATTTGTGGCGCAAGTTGCGCTTTGTTCCGGCTCGCAGCGCGGTGGCGGCCTGGGCGGCGGGGCTGTGCGTGGTGACGGCGGCTTCCGCAGTGACGTGGGGGCAGACGTGAGGATCTCGGTGGCGATCGCCACCTATAACCGTGCTGCCATGGTCCGCGAGGCGGTGGAGGCGGCGTTCGCGCAATCCTGCTCGCCGGACGAGATCGTCGTCGCGGACGATGCGTCGACGGATGATACTCCTCAAGTGCTGGGCTGCCTGGCCGCTGCCGAGCGGCGCGTGCGAGTGCTCCGGCAGCCTACGAATTCGGGGGGGGTAGGCAATTGGAACGCCGCGATGAACGCTACTCGCGGCGATCTGATTGCGTGGTGTTCCGACGACGATCGTTTTTTGCCGGGTCACTTGGAAGCTTCCGTTCGCTTCCTAAAAGCGCATCCGCAGATCGGCATGGTGCATTCGAGTTTTGTCGACGCACGGGAGACTCCGGCGGGTAGGGTCGAGGAGTCGCGCCCGCTCCGCAGTGCAGAGCCGCTGTTGCTCGACAGGCGGAATCTATTCGGTTATCTGACGCGCTATTATGACTGGCCCTTTCACGCCTCGACGCTGGTAATGCGCCGTCTGGTCTGGGAACGAACTGGACCCTTCGACTCGACCTTTGCCTTGGCCGATACGGACTGGTTTGTGCGCGCGGCGGAGCGATTCAAGATCGCCCTGCTGCCGCGTTACGGGGTGGTGAACCGGCGTCATCCGGGGAATTGGAGCAATCGCGTGGGAAGCGCACGCATGCAGGCCGAAATTTTCGAGATCGTAGAGCGCGCGCTGGTGCGGCGCTGGCCGCGTGGGGGGCCGCGGCGCGTTGCGTGGCGCGCACTGTGGCGAACGAATGTACGTCTGCGGCTGCTCTTGACGGTACACGCCCGCATGGAGAGTGGACATGGCGAAGCTGCCTGTGCGGCCTGGGAAACGGTTACAAAAGGTACTGGCGCGCGAGTGCCGGCATGGCTCAATGAGTCGGGGCAGCGTTGGATTCAGGGGCGGGCGGCGATGCAGGGGACTCACTCGCGGGGAGCGCACGAGAGGGTGAGTCCGCTCTAAGCTTATGTGCGCGATCGCAGGCTTGATGGGGCCGGACGACCCGGGTGCGCCGGCGCGCGTCGAAGAGATGCTCGAGATACAGAAGCATCGCGGGCCGGATGGGAGTGGAGTCCTTTGCGATTCGGGAACGGTTATCGGTCACCGCCGGCTGGCGATTCTCGGAATGGGAGACGGCGGCCGCCAACCGATGACGTCGCGCGACGGACGCTGGAGCCTGGTCTTCAATGGCGAGGTCTTCAACTATCGGGAGTTGGCAGCGGAACTGCCATGCGAATTTCGTAGCGGGACCGATACGGAAGTGTTGCTCGAAGGGATCGCGGCTTGGGGCCTCGAAGCGGCGCTCCGGCGGGCGGCCGGGATGTTTGCGATTGCTTTATGGGACCACCGTGGGAGAGAACTCTCGCTTGCTCGCGACCGGCTGGGGGAGAAGCCGCTGGTCTACTTTTACAATGGGCGGATTTTGGCGTTTGCCAGCGAGATGAAAGCTCTGCGCGGATTTCACGACGGGATCATGGAACCTCTCGCTGTCGACGCTTATCTGGCTCTGGGTTACGTCCCCGCTCCTCTGGCGATTTTCCGTGGCTGCCAAAAACTGGAGGCGGGGCAGTTGTTGCGATTTAGAGAAGGAGCGGAGCCGCGCAAGGCGCGCTGGTGGTTTCCGGCGCATTCGATAGGCGAATCGGCGGATCGATCCGCGGCACTTCGCGAACGCGTGGGCGAGGCGGTGCGACAGCGGCTGTGCGCCGACGTTCCGCTGGCGCTTAGTTTGAGCGGCGGGGTGGATTCCTCGGTGATCGCGGCGGAGTGCGTGCGCCAGGGTGTGTCGATCGAAAGCTTCACCATGCGCTTTGACGATGAGTCGAAAGATGTGGACGCGGCTCGCGCGGTGGCGCGTCACCTTGGTTTGCGGCATCAGGTGTTGGAAGATAGCGGCGCCGGGCAGGGAATCGAAGGCATGCTGCGGCATTATGACGAGCCGTTCGCTGACAGCTCGGCGATTCCGTCGCTGGCGTTGGCGCGGGCGCTGGCGGGGCGCTATAAAGTGATCCTGAACGGCGACGGCGGCGATGAAGTCTTCGGCGGTTACCGGCGCTACCAACACATTCAAATCAAGCAGACGCTCAAGGCAGCCGCGGCGGCGGTGGGCTGGTGCGATGGCGGTCACGCGGGTGGGGCGGGAGTGTATGTGCAATCGAAAGTCACCTTCCGCGCCGCCGAGCGCGGCCGGTTCTTGAACGGTCACGGCATGGGTAATTCGCTTGACGGGTTGACGTTTTTGAATCCGCCCGGAGGAGCATTAGAGCGGGGAATGTGGATCGACCGTTACTTGGCGCTGGCGAACGGACTGAACTACAAGACCGACATCGCCTACGGTGCGTTCGGCATGGAGGGTCGTGCGCCGTTTCTGGACCATCGCTTAACGGAGTGGGCTGGGTCGTTGCCTGCGCGCGAGTTGGTACGCGGGCGCGACAAAAAGATTTTGTTGCGGGCGGCTTACGCGGACGATTTGCCGGCGGGTGCGCTCGACCGGCCGAAACGAGGCTTCGGTGCGCCGATCGGGCCATGGATGAGGGGGCCGCTGCGGGATGTGGTTAGGGAGGTGTTGCCGCAACAACGGCGCTGGAATGATCAACAGGTTTGGACGCTACTAATATTTGCGCTGTGGGCGCGTGAATGGCGGGCGTCATGGTGACGGTGCTGATGGCGGTGCGCGACGCGCCGGTGGAAATGCTGCGGCAGGCGATCGCTTCGATTCGCCAGCAGACTTGGCGGGACTTCGAATTTCTCATTCTCGACGATGGCAGCCAGCAACTGGACACGCTGGCCGAATTCGAGCGGCAGGCTGCTGAGGACTCGCGGATTCGTGTCGAGCGGGGGCCGCCGCGCGGGCTGACGCGGACGCTCAATCGCGGGCTGGAGTTGGCGGCAGGAGACGCGATCGCGCGCCAGGACGCGGACGACTGGAGTGAGCCGGGACGTTTGGAGCGGCAGGTCGCATTCCTGCGTGATTATCCCGGCATCGCCTTGTGCGGCACCAATGCCTGGACTCACCGGCACAATGGGCGTCCCCTATGGCCCACGCGGCTTCCGCAGAATAGGGCGGCGATTTCCGAGGCTCTGCGGAAGGGAAATCCTTTTGTGCACGGCTCGACCATGTTTCGCACTGCGGCGGCGCGCACGCTGGGGGGCTATCGCGAGGAGTTTCCTTGCGCTCAAGACTACGACTTCTTCTGGCGCTTGAGCGATGCGTCGGGCGGCGCGAATTTGGCGGACCCGCTGTATCACTATCGCTACAACCGGGGAGCGGTGAGCGCTCGCCGCGCTGGCGAGCAACAGCGCGCGCATCGGGCGGCGCGGATTTTGGCGGAAGCACGGCGGTCGGGCCAAGCCGAAGATGTAGCGGGGGCGTTGGCGGCCGCGGCATTTCAAAACGACGCTGAGACGCTGCGGGCAGCTCTCAAGCAGATCGATCATCAAATGCTCGCGGGGGACTTGCGCACGGCGGGTCGCGCGTATGCGGAGCTGCTGATGGCGCATCCGGGCAGCAACCTGGCGTGGGGGAAGCTGCTGCGATGGGCGGTGTACTCGTCGGTCCCGCCGGCGCGGGAATGGTGCTTCCGTTGAGGGTTCTGTTTGTGATCCCTGGGGAGGCGCAGGGCAGCTGCATGATTTTCGCCCGGCGGCAGGCCCAGAGTCTGGCGCGGGAAGGTGTGGAGGTGGACCTGTTTCATCTTTGCTCGCGAACGTCGCCGCGGGAGTTGGCGAGGGAATGGCTGCGCTTCAGGCGCCGCCTGCGGAGTTTCGACCCGCAGGTGATCCATGCGCACTTTGGAACGGTCACCGCATTGTTTGCGGCATGGGCGGCTCCGTCGAAGCCGCTGGTGATCACTTTTCGCGGCAGCGATCTGAATGTGTCTCTGTCGCTGCGTTCGGCGGCGGGGCACGTTTTGTCGCAAATTGCGGCGCTGCGCGCCAGCCGGATCGTGTGCGTCAGCCGCCAGTTGCGGGAACGGCTGTGGTGGCGGCGGGGCAGTGTCGTTATTTTGCCGAGCGGCGTCGACCCAGAGGTGTTTTATCCGGAACCGCGTTCGCAGGCACGGCGGCGGCTGGGCTGGGACAACAGTGAGCGCGTCGTGCTGTTCAACGCGGGGCACGATCCGGCCGTCAAGCGATTGGACTTGGCGAGGGAGGCGGTGGCGTTGACGCAAGATCTATTGACCGGAGTGCGCATGGAGGTGCTTAATGGCGCGACGGCTCCAGGGCGCGTCCCGGAACTGCTGAATGCCGCGGATTGCTTGCTGCTCACGAGCGACCAGGAAGGATCGCCGACCGTGATTCAGGAAGCGCTTGCCTGCAACCTACCCGTGATTAGCGTGGACGTGGGCGATACTGTCGAGCGGCTGTGCGGGGTGCGCCGCTCGGCGATTGTGCCGCGCGAGGCCGGGGCCATCGCCACCGAACTGGCGCGGGTTTTGCGAAGGGCTACTCGGAGCGACGGGCGGCGCAAGGTGGGAGAGTTTTCGGCGCAAAGGATTGCCGGCGAGCTGTGCCGGATTTATCTCGAACTCGCCGGCGGCTCTGTCCAAGGATTCGGCATGGAATACTTCACCCTATTAGGCTCCGCGACCCTAGTGATTGCAGTGCTGGCCGTGGCGCTGTACCGGCAGCGCGGGGACTTGGGCGTGGTGGTGGGGATTACGGCCCTGTATTACTGGTCGCTTTACGGGGCCTGGTCGATCGTCATCGATAAGACGGGCGGCTTCAGTGGGCAGCACTACCAATACCTGGAATATAAGATGTTCCCGATTTCGCTCGACGGGCGCTATCTGTTGACGCTGGCGCTCTACGCTGGGTTCATCATCCTAGTGGAGCTGACGCTGCTGGCGGCGCTTTCGCGGCGGCGCGCGCGCCCGATTCCGCGGCTGGTCCTGCGGCACGACGCAATTTTGCTCGCGGGCTTCGCGGCGGGGATTGCCAGTTACCTGGTGATCCGCGACAAGCTGAGCATGGCTTGGGCCATCAACACTTCGGCCTATTGGTACACGCGCTCGCAGGGCGACCAGTGGTTCACGCTTGCACCAGGTGCTGAACCGGGTGGCGCTGATCCCGCCGGCGATTGGGATGGCGACGCTGGCCGCTGGGAAGCGGTCGCGGTATTTCGTGAATGTCGACCGGCGTTATACCTGGCCCGCGTATCTGTTGTTGGCGGCGGGGATGAGCGCATTCACGTTTGTTCTGGGAAATAAGAACGAAGTATTGACGGCGCTGCTGGCAGGCGTCCTGACCTACGCGGGATCGCTCGCGCGGCCGCAGTGGTGGAAGATCGGCCTGGTGCTGGGTGCGGGTGTGTGGTTTTTGGCAGCGGTGGATTTCTTCCGCGCATCGCCTATTTCGGAGATTGGCGCGGCAGTATTTGCGCGGGGGCAGGACTCGGGCGACGTCAGCCACTTTGTGGCCACCAGCAACGAGGCTTTTGCGGCACACTTTTCGTTGTATGGAGTACTGGCCTCGGAGACCCAGCCGAAGTTCGGCTATAGCCTTTATAGCCTGGCCTGCTCGGTAGTGCCGCGGGTGCTGTGGCCGGAACGGCCGCGCGACATCTATTTGTATTACAGCGAGAGCGTGGGCACCATCCAAAACCAGGGTTATTCGCTGCATCACGCCACTGGCTGGTATTTGAATTTCGGCTATGCGGGAGTGGCGGTGGGGGCGGTGGTGCTGGGGTTGATCTGGGCTGCCTGCCTTAACGCGCATCAGAAAATTGGGCGTCGTTCGGGGCTGCTGTACCGCTTGTTCGCGATTATTGCGCCGTGGGTGCTGGTGGCGGGGTTGCCGCCCTTAATCCGCGCGGGACCGGAAGGCTACAAGGGTTTGATACTGGAGAGCTTTTTGATTCCGATGGGCGTGCTGCTGCTCGCCTGCCGGGCGAAGGCGGCTCCATGAAGCCGTTTCTCTCGGTGTTGATTCCGTGCCGCAATGAGGTGCGTTCGCTGGGGCGGTGCTTGGCCTCGATCGTTGCCAGCGATTATCCGGCCGAGCGCATGGAGGTGCTGGTGGTCGATGGCGCGAGCAGCGACGGCACTCGCGAGGTGATTGCGGACTGGGCCGCTGCACATTCCTGCATCCGCAGGTTAGAGAATCCGGGCGGTTCGACGCCGGTTGCATTGAACCTCGGCGTGGAGGCGGCGCGCGGAGACGTGATCGCACGGGTGGATGCGCATGCGGCGCTGGGGATCCATTATCTTACGCGCGCGGTTGAGTATCTGGAATCGAGCGGCGCCGACCACGTGGGTGGCGTGATGCGCACTCTCGCCCAGCGGGACGGGCCCTGGGCGGGAGCGGTGGTCGCCGCGCTTACGCACCCGTTGGGGGCGGGCGGAGCGCAATTTCGCACGGTCCCTGCGGAATCTGGAGAGGAACCGCGCTGGGCGGACACTGTATTTTGTGGATGCTGGCGGCGGGAGGTGTTCGAGCGCGTCGGACGCTTCAATGAGCAGCTGGCGCGCGGCCAGGATATGGAGTTCAACCAGCGTCTGCGGCGCTCCGGTGGCAAAATTTTGCTGGCGCCCGAGTTGGTGGTGGAGTATTACGCGCGCGCGGACTTGTGGTCCTTTGCAAAGCACAACTGGACCAACGGCGTGTGGGCAGTGCTGCCGTTTGCTTACTGCCGGGCGGCGCCGGTGCGGGCGCGGCATCTGGCGCCGCTGGCTTTGGTGGTGGCGATCCTGATCACCCCGTGGACGGCGGCGGTTTACGTGGCGGTGAATCTGGCGGCGTCCGCGCAGGTTGCCTGGGCGGAGCGGAGTTGGCGGTATTTGTTGCAGATGCCGGTGGCTTTCGCCAGTCTGCATCTGCCGTATGGCGTGGGAAGTTTGTGGGGCGTGTTGCGAGTGCTGGCGACGCGGCTGGGAGGGAAGATGTCATGAGTGCGGGTAGAGCGGCGATGGCTCCGGACTTTGCGAGCGTGACCGAGCAGCCTTGGCAAGGCGCGACGCGCATGCAGATGGCGATGCTGCGGACGCGCTATGGCTGGGCGGCGGAACACGCAGCCGGAAGAGATGTGTTGGAGGTGGCCTGCGGGGCCGGGATGGGCCTGGGGTGGCTCGCGAAACGGGCGCGGAGCGTCGAGGCCGGAGACATCGAGTTGGACCATTGCCGCATCGCGCGGGAGACCTATCGCGGGCAGGCGAATATTCGCGTGGAGCGCATGGATGCGCTGGATCTGCAGTTCGGCGAGAGCACTTTCGATGTGGTGTTGTTGTTCGAAGCCTTGTATTACTTGGCGGATGTGCCGCGGTTCTTGGCCGAGGCGCGGCGTGTGCTGCGGCCTGCCGGCAGATTGCTGATTTCGACGGTGAACAGCGAAGGGAGCGGATTCCATGCGAGTCCTTTGCACACTCGCTATTGGACTGCGGCGGAACTGGTGGAGGCGCTCGCGCAAGCCGGATTCGCGGCGCATGTCTCGGCCGCTTTCCCGGATGCGGACGCCGGTGGGATACGGAATCGGTTAAAAGCCGAGGCCGTGCAGTATGGGTGCATGCCGCGGACGATGCGCGGGAAGGCCGTGTTGAAGCGCATCTTCTATGGGCGGATCGAGCGGATTCCGCCGCGTCTGGAGCCTGCGGATTCAGGGGAGAACATGATTCCGGTGGAGGACACTGCCGATCTGACGCGCTACCGGAATCTCTATTTCGAAGCGGGGAGGCTCGCATGACACCGGCGCTGGCGCGGGCCATTCCATTTTTCCCGTATCCACAATCGTTCTTGGCGGAGGAAGAGGATTTGGTGGGAATCTTCCGCGATGTCGGCCGGCGCGGAGCCTTCGTAATGCAGGAGGACGTGCGGCGGTTTGAAGAAAATCTCGCGCGGTTTTTGGGAGCGTGGCGCGTGCTGGGTGTCGCAAACGCCACCGACGGCTTGCTGATTGCTTTGGTCGCGGCGGGCGTCGAGCCGGGGTCGGAAGTGATCTTCAGCTCGCACACGATGGTGGCGACGGCGTCCGCTATTCATTTCGCAGGTGCGATCCCGGTACCTGTTGAATGTGGAGCGGACCATTTGATGGATGTGGCGGCGGCAGAAGCTGCGATTACGCCGCGCACCTCCGCGATTCTCCCCACGCACCTCAACGGTAGAACGGCGGATATGGATGCGCTGGAAAAGCTGACATCGCAGCATGGCCTGTCGCTGGTGGAAGACGCGGCGCAGGCGCTGGGTTCGCGCTTTCGCGGGCAATGCGCGGGAACCTTCGGTGCGGCGGCTGCGGTCAGCTTTTTCCCCGCGAAAGTATTGGGCTGCCTGGGCGATGGCGGCGCGGTGATCGCGAACGAGGAGCGTGTGGGCGAGCGCGCGGCGGCGCTCCACGATCACGGCCGCGATGCGCTGGGAAACGTGGCCGGGTGGGGTTTCAACTCGCGCCTCGACAATTTGCAGGCGGCGATTCTGGATTACCGGCTGCGAAAATACGGTTCGGTGATCGAGCGCCGGCGGGAGTTGGCGCGAGGCTATCATGCGGCGCTCGAAGGCGTGGCCGAAGTCGTGCGGCCGCCTGCGCCGGATTCTGACGCGCTTCACTTCGACGTTTACCAAAACTACGAGATCGAAGCTGAGCAGCGCGATGGTCTCCGCGAATTCCTGTCGGTGCGCGGCATGGGAACGCTGCTGCCATGGGGCGGGAAGGCGGTCCACCAATGGGAAGCGCTGGGCTTGCGGGCGCGCTTGTCCGCAACCGAGAAGTTGTTCGAACGGGTGCTGTTGCTGCCCATGCATCCGTGGCTTACCGATGACGATGTCCAGACGGTGTCCGCCGCGGTGCGCGAATTCTACAGGGGGCGGGCGTGAAGAATAGCACCGGCTGGCTCATAAATCGCTGGGAGACTATGATGCTGATCCGGCGCGCCGAGGAGCGCATTGCCGGGATGGTCGAGTCGGGCGAAGTGGGCTGTCCGTGTCATCTGTATATCGGTCAGGAGGCGATTGCCGCGGGCGTGTGTGCCGCGCTGCGCGCGGAAGACACAGTGTGGGGAGGACATCGCTCGCACGGACACTATCTGGCGAAAGGCGGATCGCTCACCGGACTATTTGGCGAGGTGTTGCTGAAAGCCTCCGGATGCGCTGCGGGGCGGGGCGGGTCCATGCACTTGGCGGCGCCGGAGGTGGGCGTTTTGGGCACGGTGCCTATCGTCGCGGGGACAGTGCCCTTGGCGGCGGGAGCGGCCTTCGCCTACAAAATGCGCGGCGAGGATACGGTGGCGGTGGCATTCTTCGGCGATGGCGCTTTGGAGGAAGGGCACGTGCATGAATCCATGAATCTGGCGGCGCTGTACCGGCTCCCTTTGGTTTTGATCTGCGAGAACAATCTGTACGCCAGCCACTTGCATTGGAGCGAGAGGCGCGTCGCGGACAACCTTCATTGCGCCGGCGAATTTCATTCCGTACCGGGAGAAAGAGTGGACGGGAACGATGTGGAGGCTGTGTATCAGGCAGCACGGTCCGCGGTAGAGCGGGCGCGCGGCGGCGAAGGCCCTACGCTGATCGAGTGCCGGACGTTCCGTTGGCGGGGACATGTGGGCGCCAGTTTCGATCTCGACGTGGGGGTGACGCGGCGCGGGGAGCTGGTCGAGTGGCTGCCGCTCGACCCTCTGCAGCGGCTCACAGATCAATTGATGGAACGCGGGGTTGCAGATTTGACGCTGCGCGAGCAAGCCATCGACGCGCGCATCGGCGGCGCGTTGGAGGCGGCGTGCGCACACTAACCTACGCACAGGCGATTCGCGAGGCGCACGCGCAGTTGCTGGCGCTCGACTCGCGGGTGTTCGTCATCGGCCAAGGACTGTGGAGCCCGTGGTATGCGGGATCGAGCTTGGAGGGACTCGACTCGGAGTTTGGTTGCGCTCGGGTGGTGGACAGTCCCGTGTCGGAAAACGCGGTGACCGGCATGGCTCTCGGCGCGGCGCTCGCGGGCTTGCGGCCGATCGTGTTTCATCCGCGCATGGATTTCATGCTGCTGGCCATGGACCCCATCGTGAACCAAGCTGCTAACTGGGCGTATTTGTTCGGGGGCGCCAGTGGCGTGCCCCTGGTGATTCGCGCGGTGATCAATCGTGGAGGCGAGCAAGGCGCACAGCACTCGCAGGCGTTGCACGCGATGTTTATGCATGTCCCGGGATTGAAAGTGGTGATGCCGGCGACGCCTTTCGACGCGAAGGGATTGCTGATGGCGGCGATGGAGGATGCGGACCCGGTCCTCTATATAGACGACCGCTGGTTGTATGGCGAGTCCGGCGAAGTGCCCGAGGAACAGTTTACGGTGACAATCGGCGAGGCGATTGTGCGCCGGCGCGGGTCGGACGTCACGCTGATTGGTATCTCTTGGATGGCGGCCGAATGCGCACGGGCGGCTGCGTTACTGGAACGCGAAGGGATCGATGCCGAAGTGATCGACCTGCGGACTTTGAAACCTTGGGATAAAGAATTGGTAGCCGCGAGTGTGTCTCGCACCGGGCGCGCGGTCGTGGCCGATGGAGGATGGCGCACGGCGGGTGCATCCGCCGAGATTGCCGCGGAGGTGAGCGAACGTTGCTTCCAGGATTTGACGGCCCCGGTTGTGCGGGTTACACTGCCGGACGCTCCGGCACCCGCCAGCCGTGCCGAAGAGCTCGCGTACTATCCCGGAGCCGGGCAGATTGTGTCGGCTGCCCGGGCGTTGCTCGAACGGAATGTGAAACGAGCGGCTGCATGAAACGCATTCTAGATATCGCAATTGCCGGATTGGCGCTGCTGCTGTTGGCCCCGCTGCTGGCGGCGATCGCAGCCGCCGTGTGGTTCGAGGACCACGGCTCGCCGTGGTATTGCGGCGTGCGGGTGGGCCTGGGTGGGCGCGAATTTCGCATGCTGAAGTTTCGCAGTATGCGGCCGGGGGCTTGGCTGACGGGCGTGAACTCGACCGCGTGCGGCGACGCGCGCATCACACGGGTGGGCCGATTCCTGCGCGCGCGGAAACTCGATGAACTACCGCAATTGTGGAATGTGGTGACGGGTGAAATGAGCCTGGTGGGTCCGCGGCCGCAGGTGCCGGAGGAAGCATCGCTGTATACGGCCGAGGAACGGAGGGTGCTCGACGTGCGGCCGGGTATCACGGATCTGGCGTCCATCGTGTTCTCTGACGAAGGCGAGATCCTGGCGGGGAGTGCGGACCCGGATCTGCTCTATAACCAGATCATCCGGCCCTGGAAGAGCCGGCTGGCGCTGTTATATGTCGACCACGGTTGCTGGACTGCCGATGTGCGGATTCTGGCGTGGACCGCCGCGGCGCTGATCTCGCGGCAGTGGGCGCTCGACCGGGTTGGCAGACTTTTGGAAGCATGGGGTGCAGGCCAACCATTGCTCCGTATGGCGGGGCGAGAAGTACCGCTGCTGGCGTATCCACCTCCGGGAGCGCCTGCGGGATGAGGGCGATTTTGTTGCAGCATCGGCGCGCGGCTTCGGCGGTGTTTCACGCGGTGGCGGTGGCGGCCGCGCTGGCCACGGCGTTTCTGTTGCGCTTCGAGTTCACGCTGGATGCGCGTTACGGGCGGATGTTGCTGTGGGCGCTGCCGGCCGCTGTTGTCCTCAAGCTGGCGGTGTTCAGGGCCTATGCGCTCCGCGATTTGCCGTGGCGCTATCTCGGACTCGAAGGCGTGACTCGCATGATCGCGGCCAACGCGACGGCCAGTCTGCTGGTTCTCCCGCTGCTGCGCTGGCAATTGGGCTCCGGATTCCCACGGTCGGTTCACGTGCTGGATTTCCTGCTGTGCCTGGCTTTCATGACGGGAGCGCGGTTGGCGGTTCGTCTGCACTTCGAACCTAGCCGCGGTGTGGGAAGCCGGCGCATCCTGATTTACGGAGCGGGCCGGGCCGGGGTCACTTTGCTTTCTGAGATTCGCGAGCATCCCGAGTTGGGTTATCAAGTCGCGGGATTTTTGGACGACAATCCGTTGAAACGCGATCTGCGAATGCGCGGTGTGCGCGTGTGGGGCGGGCGCGCTGCACTGGCCGGAGTCGTCCGCCGCGAGCATATTTGTGAAATTCTGCTCGCGCTGCCGGCGGCGTCCGGGACGGAGATTGCGGTGATTCTTGAGCAGTGCCGTTTGGCCGCGGTGGCCACGCGCCGGATTCCACCGCTCGCCGAAGTGGTCGAAGACCGCGTGCTGGTGGGCCAGATCCGCGAAGTGCGGGTGGAGGATCTGCTGGGGCGTCCCGCGGTTCAACTGGAGGAGAGCGGCATCCGCTCGATTCTCGCGGGCAAAGTGGTTTTAGTGACCGGTGCAGGTGGCTCGATTGGCAGCGAACTGTGCCGCCAGATGGCACGTTATCAGCCGGCTGCGATCGTGGGGCTGGATCAATCCGAGACCGCCCTTTATCACATCGATCAGGAGATGCGCGAACGATTTCCACGAGCCGTGTTCCACGCGGAAGTGGGCAGCATCCAAAACCGGCGGCGCCTCGACGAGATTGTTCGCCAGCACCGGCCGCACGCCGTGTATCACGCCGCGGCTTACAAACACGTGCCCCTGATGGAAGGGCACTTGTTTGAGGCGGTCGAAAATAACATCTTCGGAACACATGAGGTCGCACGGGCCGCCGGTGCCGCTGGCGTCGATACCATGGTCCTGATCAGCTCTGACAAAGCGGTGAGGCCGGTCAGTATCATGGGCGCTACCAAACGTATGGCCGAACTGGTGTGCCTTGCTGCGGGACGCGTCCAGCCGGATACGCGGTTTTTGGCGGTGCGCTTCGGCAACGTGTTGGGCTCGAACGGCAGTGTGATTCCACGCTTCCGGCGGCAGATCGCGGCGGGTGGGCCGGTGACGGTTACGCATCCCGACATGCGTCGCTACTTCATGACCATTCCAGAGGCGGCTCAACTGGTGTTGCAGGCAGCGGCCCTGGGCGCCGGCGGCGAAGTGTTCGTGCTCGACATGGGCGAACCGGTGCGCATTCTGGATCTCGCGCGGAAAATGATCTTGCTCAGCGGGCTGCGCCCGGACTTCGATATCCGCATTGAGTTCACCGGCATTCGACCGGGAGAAAAGCGAGACGAAGAACTGAGCGCTTATGGAGAAGACACGTTACCCACCCGGCATTCGCAGATTCGGATCTTCACCGGTAAAGGAGTCTCGCGCCAAGCTTTGTCACGATGCTTGGAAGACTTGCGGGATGCGGTGGAAGCGCGCGACCCAGAAGGGGCGGTGTTCTGTTTGAGGGAACTGATCCCGGAATACAATCCGACCAACTTCGTTTTGCGGCGCGCCGTCGCGCGAGCGGGTTAGTGTAAGGAGTAATTGTGGACGGCCAGGGCGCTGGTGGCGCCCGACGTGGCCCAGTTCACGATGGTGAAGACTTTAGCGGAGCGCGGGTATTTCCTCACTAGAAAATATTCGCTGGCGGCCAGAGCTCCGATCACGCCGAATTTGAGGGTGGTGGCTTTCTTGCCGAAGCCTCCGTCGGGACTTGCGAGCAGCGGATTGAGTTCACGCATTCCGTAAGAGCTGGCGGCATCCAGCGCCTGGCTCGCGAAGAGCGGCGCCAGGCTGATGGCCCACTGGCGATGCCATTTGGCGTTGCTGGCCGAAGACCGGTCGCCGCCGCGCTCCGGAGTCACAAAATCGTTGCTGGAGAGTTGATCGATGGTGAGATGCCCGGTAGGCACAATGGCGGCCGCCACGGCGGGGACGAAGGTGCCTATACGGGGCCCGACCTCGCTCGCGCGTGCGGACTCGGCTAGGCCCGCCAGGAATATAACCAGGGCGAATACGGTGATAAGTAATTTCATGAGAGATTTCCTTTATCCCACACAGGGACGGTCTTACAGTCATGAGAGTAATCCTACCCGGCAAACCCTTCCACCGAATTGGTTTCAGTACCATGTGGGCCGGAAGTACTTCTGCGCGTGCGCGGACGCCTTCAAGTGTTAGCGCCATTGAGCTTTTTGTCTTGGCTGCTGCCGCAACGCTTACCATTTTTATTCGCGACCCCTTGGTAGGGTGGGGCTACGCCCTAGGGATATTCCTACTTGGGGGATTCGGTTCGTTTAGGCAAATTCGTACTCCAAGCTCGTTTGCGCTTTCCGTTTGGGGTGCGGCGGTCGCGGCAATTTCGCTGTGGGGATTCGCTCAATTGGCGATGGGTGCGACCGTTGATAGCGATGCCACCTGGGATGCCTCGCTGCGCACGATGGCGCTCGGCGCGACGGCTTGGGTGGCCGCGAATGCGCTGCGCGATGCCAGTTCGCGGCTGCGTTTTCTAAGCGCCTTCACGTGGTTCGGGTTTGTGCTGAGCTTGGCATCGGTGCTGGCTTATTTCACGTCGCCGGGCCGTGTGTTGTGGTCTTTTCCTAGTCCGTATCCGGACGTGTGGGGACCGTTTCTAAGCCGTAACGATTTCGCGGGCTTCATCGAGCTGAGTCTTCCCGTGGCGCTGTGGCTATCGTCGGATCGTGGCGGACTGCAGGTTCCGCTGTGGGTCCCGGCGTGGATGTTAGCGGCAGGCCTCGCTTCGGGTTCACGCGCGGGCGCCATCCTTTTACTAGTAGAAACCGGCGTCATTCTGGGGTTGATTTCGAGGCGTCGCGCGACTTCTAAATTCGTCACATTGGCGGTGCTCTTGGCGATGGTCGCGGGAGCCGGCACGCTGTTTGGGCGCTTCGCCGAAAAAGATCCATTGCGCTACCGGCGGGAGATGGCGGTGTCGACCGTGCACATGATCAGGGATCATCCCTGGCAGGGCTACGGGCTCGGCACCTATGCCTACGTCTACCCGGCCTACGCAACTTTTGACCTGGGAGCTACCGTCGAGCACGCGCACAATTATTGGCTCGAGTGGGCGGCAGAAGGCGGTATCCCGCTGGCCGGGGTTTGGCTAGTTCTCGCAATGGCAGTCTGTGTCCCGGCGGTGCGCTCGATCTGGGGGATCGGAATTCTGGCAGTCTTCCTGCATGCGCTGGTGGACTATCCCTTCGCGCGCTTTGGGCTGACTGCTTGGAATTTTGCGCTTATGGGAGGTTTGAGCGCATGTTCCGTTGAGAGAAGTAATCTCCGTGAGCCACTCACTATCAGGAAGAGAGGAGGAGAAACCCATCGTGAGACGAGAAACTATGGAGGCATCGCTCGCGGTGATGCTGACCCTACATTTGGGAATCGCGCCGCGATTGGCGGTGGCGGCATCCCCCGCGATTGGAACGATTGTGACCCAGGGAGCCTTCCGCCTAAACCACGCCACCCTGATGAATAACGCCACGCTGTTTGAAGGGGCGACCATTGAAACGGGAACCGCAGCATCGCGCATGGATCTGGTGAGTGGCACCCGTCTGGAGTTGGGAGCCGATTCACGGGCTCGCTTCTTTGGCGATCATCTGGTGCTCGAACGCGGACAGAGTGTTCTCCATAAGGCTCAGGGATTCCGCGTGGAAGCGCGCGGGTTGACGATTCTCCCCGACGCCGGCGCGTCGGCGGGCACTATTGTGTTGCCGGGGAATACGCGCGTCCAAGTGGCGGCCGTGACGGGCTCGTTCCGGGTATTGAATTCGCGAGGCATGGTGGTGGCCAGGATTCCTTCCGGGAAAGCACTGGTGATGGAACCGCAGTCGTCCGAAGGGCGCACGCGATTGACAGGCCGTCTGACGATGCGCGGCGGCCACTACCTGCTAACGGACGAAACCACTAGCGTCACCGTGGAACTCGCAGCGAAAAAAGGGCTGGCGAACCAACTGGGGCGGCGCGTGGAGGTGACGGGGTTAGACAATCCTGTGGCGACTCCGGCGAGCGATGCTACGCAGGTGATCGAAGTGGCCCAGGTCACGCCCGCGCCTCCGCCCGCGACGTCAACGGCAGGTTCCGGAGGGAACGCCGGTGGCACGGCGGCGGGTGGCACTACCGGTGGGGCGGCCAGCGGCGCGGCTGTCTCCGTCACGTTGATTGCGGTCATCGCTGGTGTCGCGGCGGCCGCTGTTGTCGGCGGTCTTGCTGCTACTGGAAGCTTGGGGGGGAGCGCGGCCGCGCCGGTGAGCCGCTGAACATGTTCTGCGCACGCTTATTTGCCGTGATCACTTTCGCCGCTTTCAGTTTGGCGGCTGTAGGTACGCTACGGCTGGCGATCGGTGAGTCTAGCAAGCGCCCTGCGCGGCTGAATCCGCGTGATAGTTCGGCGTGGATGACACTGGGACTGGAGGCGGAGCAAGCAGGTGACCTGAATCGCGCGGCTGAATCTCTGTTACGAGCCGAGAAAGTCGACCGCCAATATTTGCCGGCGTGGACCGCTGCGAATTTTTTCTTTCGGCACTCTAACGAATCTGAATTCTGGCGGGCAGCGACACAGGCGGCAGCGATGTGCTATGACGACCTCGCGCCGTTGATCGATTTAGTGGACCATCGCGAATCGCGAGCCGTCGCCGCGCTGGAACGCCTGGGGGATACGCAGCGCTTGGAACGCGCGTATCTTCTTTTCTTGATCGGGCAAAGCCGCTGGTCGGAGGCGCGAGAAGTGGCTGTGCGGCTGGCCTCACGCAATGATGTGCAGGACGGGGAACTGCTGTCAAATTTCACAGATCGCCTGATCGCGGTGGGGAGGGTGGACAGAACGTTCAAGTTGACGAACGGCGATTTTCGAACGCAACCGTCCGGCCACGGCTTTGATTGGCGCGTGACGGCGCCACCCGGGGGAGCGGTTCGCTGGGAACCGTCGCGCTTGCGATTCTGGCTGGCAAATTCTACGCCCGATGCCTGCGCCTTGCTCGACCAATGGGTAGTCTTCGCTCCCGGCAGATATCGCCTGCGGTTTGAGTATCGGACCGAAGGGCTGGCGGAGCGGACCG
The DNA here is from genome assembly GCA_963760575.1 of Bryobacterales bacterium. Classification (GTDB taxonomy): domain Bacteria; phylum Acidobacteriota; class Terriglobia; order Bryobacterales; family Bryobacteraceae; genus Palsa-187. The sequence continues at coordinate 9,342 of CAVXEM010000010.1, read as the reverse complement.
GGCTGCGCTGGGCGGTGTCGCGAGACGCGACCGAGGACACGATCAGCCCGCTACTGGCTCGCGCGGGTTACGATCGCGAGACTGACTGGAGTTTTGACTTGAAAAAGGGGGGCGTGTACCAACTACGTTTGGTGTACGTCCGCGTGCCCGGAACCATCCATATAGAAGGACGCTTGGATCTCGCTTCCGTAGGCCTGGAGATTTTATGACGGCGGCTGACAACCCGGTACGGCACTGCCCCAAATGCGGTTCGGTGCGTGTGCGCCACTCGCGGCGCAAGGGCTTCGTCGAGGCGCTGCTCGCCTCGCTCGGTGGCGAGATCTGCCGCTGCCACGATTGCTGTTCGAGAAAAGCCTGGTTCGGCGGCTCGCCCATCCCCATCGGCAATCGCGATCCGGAGGCGCCAGCTTGGGCTGGATTGTTGATGGTTGGGTCAGGGGGTGCGGTGGTGGCGCTCGTGTTGTGGGTGATTGTTCGTTTCGCGGGAAAGTCATCCTGAACGGCTCAATCCTCCCCGGTTCTGTCCGATGGGTTCATAGAGTGCGTGAGGTTACCAGGAGACGCCCGCGTCCGGCCGTGCCGCTGCTGGCGAGTTTACTGGTGCACGCGGCGCTGGTGGTGGTGTTATTGACGTTCAGTTTTCCGCAAGAATTTCCAGCGCCGCCGCTGAGCACGGTTGCAGTCACGCTGCTGGCGCCGGTTCCGGCTCGCGTAGCCGTGCCGGTCCGTGTCGAGATTCCGCGCGGACGTGCACAGGAGCCTCGCCAGTTTCATGCTCCCACGGTTGCGGTGATTCCGCTGCCGCATCGCGAATTGGTGGCCGCTCCCGCGATCGACATCCCGCGGCCGCTGCTGGCTACGCCGGAACCGCGAGCGATCGATGTGCTGCCCGCGCCTCCTATCAGAACCGACAACCTCACGTCGCCGGTTGCCGTCGCTCAGGTTGCAGCGGCTCCCGCTGTAGTCCGAGCGGCAGGACTTTCAGTCGCGACTTCCAGCGCGCAGCGTCCAGCAGGAACGTTGCGGCACGCTGGATTCGAGAGCGTCATGACGGCGGACGCCGCCGCGCCGCCGCGCCTGCTGGCACACGCTGGATTTGGCGATGCCACCGTTACCACTCAACCCGGCACAGCCGCGCGCGCCGCCGTTTCACCGGTCATGCGCCCGGTCGAAATTCTGTCGAAGCCCAAGCCGGTCTATAGCGAAGAAGCGCGCGGACGGCGTATCGAGGGTGAAGTCTTGCTGCAGGTCCTTTTTGCGGCGTCGGGCCAATTGCGCGTGCTCGCCACTGTACGCGGTCTGGGTTACGGCCTCGACGAAAGCGCCGCCGCCGCGGCCGAGGCCATCCGCTTTCGGCCGGCCGAGAGCGCGGGTGTGGCAATTGATTCCACCGCCATCGTGCACATCGTCTTTCAACTGGCTTATTGAGGATTCATGAATGCCTGCTGCGTGTTGCTGATCCTGTTCGCTGCGTTGCCGTTGGCTGCGGCGGAGCCGGCCGATGCGTTGGTCGAAAAACTGCTCGACCGCATCGTGGGGCGCGAGCACACCTTTCTGACTACGATCCAGGCGCGGATGCCGCTGGTCGAGACCTATATACAGGAAACCCCGGAAAACAGCGATGTCTCCGCGCGGCCCACCAAGGACCACTATTTTCTCGGCCGCTTCCGCTTGGGCGACACCATTACCTACGAGCCCCTGGTGCAGCGCACCGATGCTCCCACGCCAAAGTCCAACTCCTGGCTGCCGTTTCGCGCGGACGCCGCGAAGAGCCAGCCGCTCACATTTCTGCCGCGCGGGTTTGCGCAGATGGCAGTGATCGACCTGCACGATTTTAATCGGCAGACCTACCGCTTTGAATATGTCCGGCGCGAGTTTCTGGGTGACATCCGCTGCCTGGTGTTCGATGTCACGCCGGTCGATCGCCAGCAGGCAGGAAAATTCGTGGGCCGGATGTGGGTGGAGGATCGCGACGACGCGATTGTGCGTTTCAATGGGACCTACGTGCAGGCGCCTCCGCTCAAGAGCGCTCGCGCCGAACGCTATTTTCATTTCGACAGTTGGCGCGTGAATGCGGGCGGTTCCCTGTGGGTGCCGGCGCAGATATACGTCGAAGAAGAAGCTTTGCCAGGGCGGGGAAAAGCGCCCGCTACACCACACTTCAAAGCCCAAACGCGCATTTGGGATTACGCGGCAGCGCCGTCGCGCAAGATCGACGAATTGACCAGTATCTTGATTGACAACGAGTCCGGATTAAAGGATGAGAACGCGCCCAAGGACGTTTCGCCGCTCGAAAGTCAACGGTCGTGGGAACGGCAGGCCGAAGAAAACTTGCTGGCGCGTTTGGAAAAGGGCGGATTCCTGGCGCCACCGGGTCCAGTGGACGAAGTTTTGAATACCGTGGTCAACAACTTGATCGTGTCAGCGAAGTTGAATGTCGAAGCGCATTGCCGGGTGCTGCTGACGACGCCCTTCGAAACCTTCGCGATCGGCCGCACCATCGTCATCAGCCGCGGGTTGATCGATGTGCTGCCGGACGAATCGAGCCTGGCGCTGGCGCTTGCGAGCGAACTGGCGCACATTGCTCTGGGTCAGCGCACACCCACGCAGTTCGCCTTCAACAACCAAACTATGTTGAGCGATTTCGACTTGCTGCAGCGTTTTCACTTGGAGCGTCCCGCCGCGGAGATGCTGGCGGCTTCGCAGAAGACCATTGCGATCATGCGGGCATCGCCCTACCGGAACACTGCTAGCGCCGGGTTGTTCTTGAAGGCTTTGAGTTCGCATGAGACCGCGTTGCCGCGTTTGCTGCAGGCTACGCTCGGGGACCAGGTAGCCGACCCGGAGGCGCTGGCGCGCTTGGCCGGAATTGCCGCTTCGGCGCCGCCGCTGGAAGAAGACAAGCTGGAGCAGATCGCGGCGCTGCCGTTGGGCTCCCGCGTGAAGGTGAATCCGTGGTCGAACCAGTTGGATCTGGTGAAGACCCGTGCGCTCGCGCTGCTCGCGCCGCGCGAGAAAATGCCGTTCGAAGTGACGCCCTTCGTGCTGTATCTGACGCGTAGCGAGCCGGCTACCGCGTCGAAGTAGCGGCCGGAGTCTCCAGCGATTCCAGATTCTCGCCGGTCTCACGCTCGACATCGGCGTGCAGACTGTTGCCGTGGGCATCCATGGTGACGATGGCCATGAAGTCATGCACGTGAAGTTTCCACATGGCCTCGGGAATGCCGAAGTCGAGCAGGCTCACACCCAGCACCTTGTCGATCGCGCGCGCGTAATATTGCGCCGCTCCGCCGATCCCATTGAGATAAACGGCGCCGTGTTCCTTGAGCGCTGCCAGGGTCTTCTTGCCCATCCCGCCTTTGCCCATTACCAAACGCACGCCGAAGTTCTTGATGATGTCGGCTTGATAGGGCTCCTCGCGGCTGCTGGTGGTGGGGCCGGCTGCCTTGACCGCCCATTGTTCGCCGGTCTTGAGCATCACCGGACCGCAGTGATACAGCAACGCGCCGCGCAGGTCGACGCCCTCGGGCAGCGGATTCTTCATCAGGTGCGCGTGCACCGCGTCACGGCCGGTGTAGCACTCGCCGGTGATGAGCACCACGTCGCCTACCTTCAGCGCGCGGATTTGCTCTTCGCTGACCGGCGGGCGCAGAATGATCTCGCGTCCAGTAAGCGGGAAGCCCTCGCCCTGCACCATCTTTTCGACGGGGCGCGAGGGGTCGCGATATAGCCACTCGGTAATGGCGCCGCTCTGCGCATCGAGCTTGACGCCCAAGCGCCGGTAGGCCCAGCAATCGTAGGCCACCGACACGAAGAAGCTGGCAGGCAGGCGGTTGGCAGCGACGATCTTGCAGCCGATCAGCGACACCTTGCCGCCAAAACCCATCGCTCCGATACCCAGGCGATTGGCTTCCTCCATGATTTCCGTTTCGAGCTGCGCCAGCTCGGGATGCGGGTTCACATCGTCAAGTGTGCGGAAAAGTTGGTCCTTTGCCAGCGCGTAGCCGTGCGCGCGATCGCTGCCGATGCAGACTCCCAGAGCGCCCGGCGCGCAGCCTTGTCCCTGCGCCTGCCATACAGCGTGCAGGATGCACTTACGCACGCCTTCGAGAGTGCGTCCGGCTTTGCCCATGTGTTCGAGGTCGCAGGGCAGGGAATACTGGATGTTCTTGTTCTCGCAGCCGCCGCCTTTGAGGATCAGCTTCACTTCGATCTCATCTTCTTCCCACTGCTCGAAATGAATCACCGGAGTTTCCGCGCCCAGATTGTTGCCGCTGTTCTTGCCGGTGAGCGAATCGACGGAATTCGGACGCAGTTTGCCGCGCCGTGTAGCTTCAGCGACCGCCTCTTGAATGGCTCCCTTCAAGCGAATCTGGTTGACGCCGACCGGTGTGTGCACCACGAAGGTGGGCATGCCGGTGTCCTGGCACAGCGGACCTTCATCTTCTGCCGCCATATCGATGTTCGAGGCGATGATGTTCAGCGCTTGCGAGGACTGGGTGTTCGGCAGCTCCCTTCCCAGAGCGCCGCTCATGGCCGCGCGGACGTCGGGAGGCAGGTTGGTGGAAGTCTGAGTGATAAGTTCAACGAGGCTTTCAGCGAGAAATTGCATTTCGATCAATTTTAGCGCGCAATTAGAGTGGCACGCGAATTTCGAGGCTGGAACCTTGCCCGGGACGCGAATCTACCACCAATTCGCCGCCCAGCATGCGCACGCGGCGCTTGATGCTTACCGGGCCGGTCCGCAAGAGCTCCAGTTCCTCCAGTGAAAATATGCCGCTGAATGGAAAACCGCCGCCGTTATCTTCCGCGCGCACTTCCAGCTTCTGGCCGTTCTTGCCCAGCGTGAGCGCTACGCGCGAGGCCCCCGAATGTTTGTGGATGTTATTCAGCGTCTCGCGCACAATTTGCAACAGTTCGAGCGAGACCTCAGTTTGCGGCGGATCGATGGTCTCGGCACTCGCGAAGGTCGCGGTGATGCCGGTGTCGCGTTGGAATTGCTCCAGCATGCGGCTGAGCGAAGCGCTCAGGCTGACGCCTTCCTCCACCGGCCGCATGCTGCGCACGAAACTGCGCAGTTCCGTCACCTGGTTGCGGCACAAATCCTGCAATTGGCGCAGCTCATCACCGGCCGCATCGATGTCGCGGCCGAAAAGTTTGCGCACGATCTCCAGGCGCATTTGGAAGCTAATGAAACTTTGCAGAGGGCCGTCGTGGAAGTCCGCCGCGATACGCTCGCGCTCGGCCTCGCGCGCGCCTTCGGCCTGCGAACGGATGATCATGTTGTAGCGCAGCGTATTCGACATGCGCCGTTCGAGGTAGCGCTTATAGAGCGAGAAGGCGGCGGCCATTGCGGCTGCGGCCCAATCGGCCCAGATCAACCCGCCGCCGGGGGCGGTCAGTAGCACGATCAGCACCATCGCCGCAGCGGCCACGATCAACACAGTGATGAACTCGTGCAGCGTAGCCACCGATACCAGCAAGAAACCGTAGGCGAGCGCGGATGCCCAATCCACCGGCAGCAGCCACTTCGAGAAGGCGAAGAACGTGAAGTCGATCACCAGCGCGACTAACGCGCGCGGAGCCGAATCGAAGCGCGTTTCAAACAGCGTCCCCACCGCGAAAATCGCGTAGGCGATCAGAAATACCAGGGAAGAGGAAATGCGTCCGCCAGTGAAGGGAAACCAGGCCAGGCAGGTGAGCGCCAAAATCACGCGGGCGACACGGATCGCGGAACGGCCCTGATAGGGAACCATCGGTTACCGCCGGTAGAGATACAGACGGTGGCTGCGCCCTTCGCCATCGTCGTCAATGTCCAGGATCTTGGCCGGAACCCACTTGGGAAACTCGAAGTCATGCGCCACGATGCGGGCGCCTTTCTTGAGCTGCTTTTCGAACAGCGGAGTCACTTTTTCGATAGCCACCGGTAATAGATAAATTGTCAACAGGTCGTAGGATGAGTAATCTTGCTGCATCAAGTCGCCATGGACGATGCGGGAGAGCGATTCCAGGCCCAGCGTTTTGATGCGCTGCGAGCTTTGTTTGTAGAGGGCGTCGTCGAGTTCTACACCGGTGGCGTCGGCCTTGTATTTGCGAGCGGCCATGATGACGATGCGGCCGTCGCCCGAGCCCAAGTCGTACATCTTCTCGCCGGCCTTCAGCTCGCCCAGCTGCAGCATCTTATCGACAATGGTTTGCGGCGTCGGGAAATACGGCGCGACTTTGGGGTCGTCCTTCTTGTCTTGCGCCAGCGCGTTCAATGCGGCCAGCAGCAATAAGATTGTGTTGCGCCGCAGCATCAGGGTTCGATATACACGCGGACCCGGTTGCTCGAGTTGCCGTCCACGTCGATATATAACTCCGCGGGCCCGTAATTGCTGATCTTGGGCACAGTGATTTCGACCAGATAGAAGCCCACGTAGCCGGGCGCGAGCTCGGCGCGCGTCACTTCCACCGGAGCACGGTCGAGATAAACCGTAACATTGCCGGCCACGCGCGGAGCGTTTTCGAGCGGCGCGGGAACCCCCGTGGGCCACGCCGGCGTGACGCGCCCCAGCCCGGTAGCCAGAATCTGAATGCGCGTCCCGGAGTGCGCCGCCGTGGCCGCGTCCAGCATCACGCCCTTTTCGGCGTCGAGCAGCATGGGCGAGCCGTCGCGCGCCACGAAAATCACCGGAGCGGTCGCGGCCAGCGGCAGCGATGGCAGCTTTACTCCATTGCCTGCGAAGCTTGCGGCCAGCGACAAAGTATCGCCGCGCACCTCAAACGGAATCTGGATTTGCGATTCGCTGACGGTTGCCGCCAGCACCGGCACCAGAACGGCGCCGGCGTGCACGATATCGACCTGCGCACCTAGTACGCTGACCAGCGAGCCCGGCGCTACCGCCCGCGCAATCATATCCGCCGCGCTCACCACGCTGGGATCGCGCAGACGATGCGGAGCCAGGGTCGAATACACGCCGAAACCGTCGAGCGCTGTCCACAGTTGATTGGCTTGTGCATCCAACTTCACGTCCATCGCGGCGCCGTCGGGAAGTCCGGGCACGGCTGTCCAGGATTGCACCGCGCCCAGCGCACTTAAGTCCGCATACGCCATGAATACGCCGGCATCGGTTGCGGCATAGAGGACACTGCTGGCACGGTCCGCCGCCACGCCGTGCGCCGCCGCATCCGGCAGGTTGGCGGTGAAATTGTCCCAGAACGCGCCGCCGTTGACGGTGTGCAACACATGCGCCGGAGCGCTGGTGCGAAACGGGTCGCCGGGGGCCGAACCCAACGCCGCCAGGGCCACGCGCGGATCTTGCGCATCCACCCAGAAACGCTCCACCGCTCCCGAGCCAGCGGAAGAAAACGTCTGCCAGCTTAGCCCGCGATTCGAGGACACGCTGACGTCGCCGTTCTGCATGCCGGTGTAAATGAAATCACCGGCGATCGCGAGGGCCGTCACAGTGACGCCGCGCAGGGAAGAAAGCGCCGCCCGTAGTTGCGTTTCATTGACCAGATCCGCATTGCTTGCCGGCAGCCACGCGTCTTTGTTGCCGGGAGGCCAATCCGCCGTCGCATCGTTCAACAAAGCGATCCGCACACCTTGGTCGCCAGCCGGAAGATCCAGCAGCCGCGTCGCGCGAAGATTCGGCAGTCCTTGGTTCAGCGCGCTCCACGACCGCCCTGCATCGACGGAACGAAACACGCCCGCCGCGCCTGCCGTGACAATCTCATCGCTGTTACCCGGCGCGATTACGAGATCCACGACGCTGCCCACCAATGACGCGCCGCGGTAAGCCGTCAGGTTTTCCCAATGCGCGCCGCCATCGTCGGAGCGATACACGAAGTTTCCAAACGCATACACGCGTCCGTTGTTGCCGGCCTGCGCGCGCGTTAGTGCTCCTGCCTCGGGAAGACTTTGCGCCTTGGCGTTCACGATGGCGGGAGGCGCCGCAGCCGTGGTCCGCTGCCAGTTCTCGAGATCTGTCGTCTGATACACCCGGCCTGGTTCCGTCTGCGCGAACAGAGCCCCGCCCGAACCGTACCAAACACGTTTTACCGGACCCGAAGCCGGTCCCGCCAACCCGAGTTCGACGGTAAAGTTGCCGATGTGACGCCAGTCCGCCGTCGAGGCAGCCGGGGGCAAGGCTTGGCCCAGCGCACGGCCAGCAACAAAAGTACTTAGCAGTACTGTGGCCAAGCGCCACTGTGCTGTGGACAACTTATACATCAGACCTGTCCATTGTAACTTTATCTATCGGCAGTTGAGCCCCGAAACTCGTGATTCCAGAGGTAATTCTCTGTAATATATTACACGGGCCCCCACTTGCTTATGGAGTTTAATGCTACACTGACCGAATAGTATTTATGCTGCCCGTGGTACATCCGAATCGATTGGTGGTGTTGTCGCTCTTGCTAGCGGCCGCCGCCGGGGTGTGTTCGGCGCAGTTAGTCCCTTTCAGTACAACCAATTACGCAGCTAAGGTCATCACCCAAACCGGCCAGGTTTCGATCGTCAAGGACACCCAACCCTGGGCCTTGTCGGTAGGAGATTCAGTACAGGTTCGGGATTTGATCATCACAGGGGTAGATGGCCATGCCCTGCTACAGGTTTCAGACGGCAGCACTTTTGAGGTGTTCCCCAACTCGCGCGTGGTGTTCCGTAAGAACCCTCCGAACTGGCGGGACTTCCTGGACGTGCTGGTGGGCCGGGTGCGCGTTCACATCGAGCATCTGGGCAATGTGCCCAACCCGAATCGCGTGCTGACTCCAACGGCGGTCATTTCCGTGCGCGGCACCACCTTCGATATATCTGTCGATGACGACGATGAAACCACTCTAGTGGAAGTGGAAGATGGGCAAGTGGAAGTACAGCACGCCTTGTTGCCGCGCGGTAATTCGAAGATTCTGAATCCCGGCGAGTCGCTGCGGGTGTATCGCAACGAACCCATCGCGCAAACTTTCGACAAAGGGAATCTCGCGCGGCAGGTGCTGCGCGCCATGGCGAACGCCGCGGTCACGATGGCGACGCACATGCCCAGTTCGGGCGGCGCAGGCGGTTCCAGCGGCGGTGTGGGCGATACCACGAAAGTTCCACCACCACCGCCTCCGCCGACTCCTCCACCGCCACCTCCGGCTCCAACGATTTAGGCCGGTTCGCCGGGTCCGTGCGAAACTAGCGTTAGGTATGAAGTACATCCTGCCGCTTCTTCTTCCCATGGCGCTTACCTTGCCGGCGCACGCCCAAGGCGTTTCCGCCCCGTGGGACATTTCGCAGACGCTCGTCTCACTTGGCCGAACAGACTCAGCGCCTGACGCCGATTCTCGACCAATTGACGCCCCAGCAGTGGGAAAAGA
>CAVXEM010000009.1:0-178980 GCA_963760575.1 Bryobacterales bacterium | reverse complement strand
TGCGCGGATGCTGCGGGCTTGGCGGTAAGCTAAACCGTAGAACACGCCGGCGACGGCTGCGAGCGTCGCGATGCGCCAGTTGGGGAATGGGCGGTACCACAGGTGCACCGATCCGAAGAGCAGGGAAGTCAACAGCAGGCCGGTCCAGTCGTTGTGCAGCCAGGCGGTGATCCACTGTTGCAGCAGGCCGCGGAAGAAGAATTCTTCGCCTAGCGCGACTACCCATAGGATGCCGAAGAAGGTGGCGAGTCCGATCAGCGTGGTGCGGGCCCAACTTGCGTAGTGCATGTGCGGGCTGGTGAAGTGGATGGCCCAGCCTACGGCGGCTACGACGGGGACCAGGGCTAAAAAGTATAGAGCCCCGAGTTTCCATTCGCGTCCGGCGGGCCAGAATCCGAAGCCGATGTTCTTCATGCGGCGGACGCTGAGCATGGCGAAGAGTCCGGTGCGGAACCACATCAATTGGCCTAGCGCTCCTAGCGGAAGGGCATCGAGAGGACTGGGGTAGAGCGGGGGTATGGCGCGCGAGAGCCACACGGCGGCGATGAAGATCAGGAACAGGATGTCGACGGCGGTCTGGTGCGGGAACACTACGTACCAGAATGCTGCCACTACCGCTAGCGCGGCGATCACGGCTAGTGAGTGCCACGAAAAATCCCGTAGGGCTAGAGTTGCTAGAGTGTAGGGCGCTACGGCGGCGATCACTAGCGCTACGGCGACTCCGGCGGGCGGCAGTTTTTCAATGCGCAGGCGTAAGCGCTCCACGCCCATCGTGAAATACAGGCTGACTTCCAGCAGGAAGGCGGGGAGCACGGCCAGCGCGGTCGCCCACGGGATGCCCCGGTCTTGCGCGTAGAAAAACGCTGCGACGGCGCCCGCCGCCCACAGGAGCGGAAAGGCGAACAACATTCCCGGTCATCGTAGCATTGTGGGCACGCGCTAAAATAGTCGCGCATGTCCCGATTCCCCGGCGTTGACTACTTACTGATCGATTCGCAATTCTCCGAACAGGAGCTGCTGGTGCGGCAAACCGCACGCCAGTTCGTCGATGAGCGCGTATTGCCGCTCATCCGCGATTGCTTCAACCAGGCGCGCTTCCCCAAAGAGCTCATCCCGGAAATGGGGCGCCTGGGGTTCTTTGGCGCGAACATCGAAGGCTACGGCTGCGCGGGGATGAGCAACGTCGAGTACGGGCTGGTGATGCAGGAGATCGAGCGCGGCGATTCCGGGCTGCGCAGCTTCATCAGCGTGCAGAGCGCGCTGGTGATGTATCCGATTTTGACCTTCGGCAGCGAGGAACAGAAGCAGCGCTGGCTTCCGAAGCTGCAAAGTGGCGAGGCACTCGGTTGTTTCGGGCTCACCGAACCAGGATTCGGATCGAACCCGGCGGGGATGCTGACGCGCGCGCGGCGCGAAGGCACTGATTGGGTCCTCGACGGCGAGAAAACTTGGATTACGAACGGCAGCGTGGCCGACGTCGCGGTGGTCTGGGCGCGCGCCGAGGACGGAATTCGCGGATTTTTAGTCGAGCGTGGGACTCCTGGGTTCACTGCCTCCGAGATTCACGGCAAACTTTCGATGCGGGCGTCGGTGACGGCGAGCCTCGCGTTCAACAACTGCCGCGTGCCGGAAAGCGCGCTGCTTCCGCAGGCGCAAGGGGCTGCGCGCGCCGCTCTCCTGCCTCTCGCAGGCACGCTACGGCATCGGCTGGGGCGTGATCGGTGCGGCTATGGATTGCTACGAGACGGCGCGCGCTTATTCCGTCCTGCGCAAGCAGTTCGACGGGCGGCCCATCGCTTCGCACCAACTGGTCCAGGAAAAGCTGGCAGACATGATTACGGAGATCACCAAGGCGCAGTTGCTGGCTCTGCAAGTCGGGCGGCTGAAAGACAAAGGCCAAGCCGACGCGGCCCATATTTCCATGCTGAAGCGCAACAATGTGGCCATCGCGCTCGATTGCGCCCGCGCCTCGCGCGACCTGCTGGGCGCCAACGGCATCATGGACGAGTACCCCGTCATGCGCCACATGTGCAACCTCGAAACCGTCAAGACCTACGAGGGGACGGACCACATTCACGCGCTGGTGATCGGCGAGCGCGTCACCGGCATCGCCGCCTATAAATGAGGCGTCGTGCTAGGATAGTCATTAGATTTCTTTCCTGGATCGCCGTATGGTCATTCTGATTACAATTGTGCATGTGATTGTGTGTGTGTTCTTGGCGGTAGTCGTGCTGCTGCAAAGCGGCAAGGCGGCCGACCTGGCTGGCGCTTTTGGCGGCATGGGCTCGCAGACGGTGTTCGGGCCGCGCGGTTCGGCCACGGTGTTGTCGAAAGCCACCACCATCGCCGCGGCACTGTTCATGGTGACGTCGCTGACGCTGTCGATTCTTTCGACACGCTCCGGCAAGGTTGCTCCCTCGATCTTCCAGAAGGTGGTCCCGGTGACCCAGCAGAAGGGCGGCGCAGCTCCGGCAGCGGGCACCGTACCGATTACGGCGACCCCCATCATCGGCGGCAAGGAAGGCAAGCCGCGGACCATCAATGTGCCGATTAATCAGACGCCCACACAGAAGCAAGAGAAGAAGTAGTCCGGAACCAAGGTTCATCGGGGGTTCATCGGGACAGCATGAAGTTTCCACCTGCGGGGGTGGCGGAATTGGCAGACGCACTAGCTTGAGGTGCTAGCGGGAGCAATCTCGTAGGGGTTCAAGTCCCCTCCTCCGCACCATTTTATCTTTGGTAGTTCCACGGTTGACAGCTCCGCACCAAATCGCCCGTCTTGGAGGATTAGATTGAAAACCCGGTTTTGCGCCTTCGCGGCGGCCTTTCTCGCGTGGAGTTTCCTGGCGGCAAAAACTGCGTCCGCTGTAACCCTGGTATTTGCTCTTTCGGGCAATCTTACCGGCACGGTCGGCAACACCACTCTTAACGGCAACACATTTCAATTTACGCTGACGCGCGATACCAGCAATGGAAATTTTGCCACTGCGAGTTCCACTTCCATCTCGATTTCGGGAGTCGGCGCGGGCTCGTTTAGCGATGTCATGAATTTCAGTTGCTCCGGCGGGTCGGGGAGCTTCATTCAAGACATTGGATTCCCCTTCACCGTGGTCGCGTTCTCGGGGTCCGGGTTGAGTGGGTGGAATTGCTTGAGTCCCATTGGGCCGGTCTCAGTGAGTCAGAGCAACCCTAGCTCTTGGACCGACACGCGGACCAGCCTGGGAAATTTGAATGTAACCGGGATGACGAATTTGAGTTTCACCGTGACCACTCCGGACGGGCTGACGATCACCACCAACCCTACACTTCCAGCGGGCGCGGCGGGCACGTTCTATTCGCAGACGCTCAAAGCGACCGGTGGCACTCCGCCCTACGCCTGGACTTTGGATTCGGGCGCGATGCCGCAGGGGTTATCGTTTTCGAGTTCGGGAGCGATCAGCGGCACTCCCACATCCTCCGGAACTCTAAGCTTCACGGTGAAGGTGACAGATTCGGCGGCGACCAGCGTCACGCAGACCTTCAGTATTACGATAGGCACGTCGTTGACCTTCAGCAGCGCTTACCGGATTCCGCAGATTGTCGACGGTGCGGGCTGGGTGACGCGGATTTCGATCATCAATACCGATCAGGTGCCGGTTACTTACACCTTCCATTTCTGGGGCGACAACGGGGCTGCGATGCCGTTTCCGATTCTGAACCAGGCGCCGGGGGTTTTGTCCGGCACGCTGGCGCCGGGGGCATCGTTCTTCGCGCAGAGTCCGGGGACCTCTTCTACGTTGTTGCAGGGCTGGGCGGAGATCGCGACCAGCGGGCAGATTGGTCTCACGTCGATTTTTCAGTACAGCACCGGGAGCCCGCGGGACTCACAGGGGTCGTCGATTTCATCCTTGTCGGGCGGCAGTTTCCTGATGCCGTTCGACAACACGCAAGGCAACGTCACGTCGGTCGCGATCGCCAATACCAACGCCGCGCAGCCGCTCACCGTCACTATGAACTATGTGACGGACGGCGGCGCGCAATCCACTACGTCGATTGTTCTGCAGCCGCACGCGCACCAGGCGTTCGTCGTGACCGACAATAACCCGCTGGTGAAAGGCTTTCGAGGAGCCATTCAGTTCAGCGCCCCGACGCCGGACATCGCGGTGATGGGATTGGAATTCACGCCGGCCGGCGCCTTTACCTCGCTGGGAGCCTTCCAGTAAGGTCGGCCCCTCGTTCCGTTTCACCCCGGCCCCCTCGTTCCGTTTCACACCGACGAATGATAAGATCGTTGGCGATGAAATCCCGGTTGCTGTGTCTCTGTTTGATGGGTGCGGCGCTACCGGCCTTGGCGCATCATTCCTTTGACGCCGAGTACGACGGGAACAAGCCCATTGTCTTGACGGGCGTTGTGACCAAGGTCGAGTGGATGAATCCGCACGCGCGTTTCTACGTCGACGTGAAAGAGAACGACGGCAGCGTGACCCACTGGAATTTGGAATTGGGCAGTCCGGCGAGTTTAATCCGGCGCGGATGGACCAGGAAATCGCTCAAGGCCGGTGATCAGATCACGGTGAAGGCGTCGCTTGCCAAGGACGGATCGAAAATGGCCAACGCCAGGTCGGTCACCCTGGCTGATGGGACGAGCGTATTTGGCGCCTCGTCGGCGGACAAGGAGTAGCCGACGATGAGCAAGGTTTTGGCAGTCGTCATCGCCTTCGCGGTCCTGGCGTCAATGTCCGCCGTTGGCCAGCAAAAGGGTGCGGTGAAAGCTAAGCCCGGGCCCACACCGCGAACCGCCGACGGCAAAGTGGATTTCTCGGGCATTTGGAGTGCCGATCCGCATTTCATCTCCGACCTGAACGATGCGCTGAAGCCGGGCGAGAGTATTCCGCTGCAACCGTGGGCCGCCAAGCTGGTCAAGGAGCGGCTATCGAAAGACGATCCGACGGCGGTTTGCCTTCCCGCCGGTATTCCACGGCAGGTTCCGCACCCGTGGCGAATCGTGCAAACGCCCACGCACACCTTCGTCCTGTTCGAGGGCAACACGCACAGCTACCGGCAGATTTTCACCGACGGACGTCCGCATCCCGAAGATCCCGATCCGACCTGGTACGGCCACTCCATCGGCAAAATGGAGGGCGACACGTTTGTGGTGGACTCGGTCGCCTTCAACGAAGTCTTCTGGTTTGATTTCGCGGGCCATCCGCACACCGATAAATTGCACATCGTCGAGCGCTTCCGGCGGCCGGATTTTGACCATCTGGATTACGATGTCACCATCGACGACCCCGGCGCATACACCAGGGCGTTCACCTTGTATGGGCATTCGAAGTACATGTACGGCACGGAACTGTTCGAGTATGTCTGCAACGAGAACAACCAGGACGTCGAGCATCTTGTCGGCAAAGATTCGCGGAACAAATATTCCAAGCAGTGAGATCGGCTTGAGGAGGCGGAACATGAAGGCACTTGTGTTTGCGATTCTCTCTATGGCGCTGATGGCTCCGGTGAGAGCGCAGTGGATGAACTATCCCACGCCCGGGATTCCGCGCACTGCCGATGGCAAGCCCAACCTCACCGCGCCGACGCCGCGCACTGCTGACGGTAAGCCCGACCTCACGGGGGTCTGGAACCGGGTTTCTCCCAAATATGGCGCCAATATCGCGGCGGACCTGAAGCCGGGAGACGTCCAGCCGTGGGCGCAAGCTCTGGTCGATAAGCGCAAGGAAGACTTGGGCAAGGACCACATGACGGTTCACTGTTTGCCGCTGGGTCCGGGATACAGCACGGCGCAGAGGTATGTGAAGATCGTGCAGACTCCGACTCTCATTGTGATGCTCGACGAGGATCTCACTTATCGCCAGATTTACCTCGATGGCCGGCCGCTGGAGGCCGATCCGCAACCGGCTTGGATGGGATATTCGGTTGGGCATTGGGAGGGAGACACGCTGGTGGTCGACAGCTCCGGATTTAATGACCGGACGTGGCTCGACACCGACGGCCATCCTCACACCGAAGCTTTGCGCACGACGGAACGCTACCGGCGCACCGACTTTGGACACCTGGAAATGGAATCGACCATTCAGGACGCCAAGGTGTATGCCAAGCCCTTCAAGGTCACCATCAGCTCGCTGCTTGCTCCCGATAGCGAATTGCTCGAAGCCGTTTGCAACGAGAACAACAAGAACCTCGAGCACTGGGTAGGCAAGGCTTCCGACGATGAGAAATCAGAAGTGAAGGTGGCGCGCGAAACGCTGGCGAAATACGCCGGCACTTATGTCGAACAGCCCAAGCTGTGGCGCACCGTCGCCAGGACGATCATCATCACAGTCGATGGCGATGCGCTTTTCGGCGATCTTGACGGCAGGGGAAAGACGCAACTACGAGCGACGTCGTCAAGCAACTTTGTGGGCATACAGGGAGGAGTCGAGTTCGTGGTCAAAGACCCCAAGACGGCCCCGATGGATCTGTTTGTGAAGCATGTATCCGGCAATTACAGATTTGCGCGGACGAAATAGAAAATGAAAAGCGTCGTCATGGCGATGGCTTTGGCTGTCACGCCGCTCGCGGCGCAGTGGATCAATCATGCCACTCCTGGCATTCCGCGAACCAAGGACGGCAAAGCGAACTTGTCAGCGCCCGCGCCGCGGACGCGCGACGGCAAACCGGACTTTTCGGGGATGTGGTCGGCGCCGGGCTTCAGCACCAAGTATCTGGAGAACCTGGCCGCGGATGGAGTCGAGGTTCCCATGCTCCCGTGGGCGGCGGCGCTTTATAAAGAGCGGTTGGCGGACTCCGGAAAGAACAGGCCGTCGACGCGCTGCCTGCCGCACAGCGTCACCGATTTCGATGCTCATCACATGCCCAAGAAAGTGATACAAACCAGCGGAGAGATCGCCATGCTGTTTGAGAGCTATCATTCTTTTCGCGAAATTTTCATCGATGGGCGTGAACTTCCAAAAGACATCGATCCGGCTTGGTTTGGATACTCAGTTGGGAAATGGGAAGGCGATACGTTGGTGGTCAATACTGTTGGAATCAACGCGAATACCTGGCTCGATGACGGCGGCCATCCGCACACGGACGCTCTGCATGTCACCGAGCGCTTTCGCCGCCCCGACTTCGGGCACATCGAAGTGCTACTGACGATCGACGATCCGAAAGCTTACACCAAACCGTGGACCGTGAAGATCCCCTGGGAATTCTTGCCGGACACGGAACTGCTGGATTGGGTGTGCGAGAACGAGAAGGACGCGCAACACCTAGTGAGCCAGTAGAGCGTTGCGTTTCCAGGATTCCCAGGAGCGCTCGTAGTCGATCACGGCCTTTTTCGATTCCTCGGAATCCAGATAATTCACTTTGCCGCCGAGTTGAAGCGCCTGCATTTGTAGCCGCGCGTTGAGATTGAGATAGTAGGTCCTGCCTACGACGACATGCAGGGACGATGCTACAATCGCGGCGCCGTGTCCGCGCATCAAGACCGCAGACTTGCTCTCCAGCGTTTGGGCCAGCGCCCGGCCCAGCGCGGGCGTCCGGATCAACATGTCAGTCTCCCCGCCGGCGCTGCGAATCTCAAACACGGGCACGCCCGCGCCGATGAACGATCCCATGTGGTGCATGGGCTGCAGCGGCACGGTGGTGTTGGCGAACGGGATGACTTCGGAACAGTGGCAGTGCACCACCGCCATGACGTCGGGACGGGCTTTATAAATCTCGCCGTGGATGAAGCGCTCGGTGTATCCGGTGGCTGACGAGTTCGTCACGGGCTTGCTATCGAGGTCGTATTCCGTAATGTCGGCGGCGGTCACCAATGCCGGAGCCCCGGCGCGCGCCAGGAAATAGCGATTCGGGTTAGCGGGATCGCGAACGCTCACATGCCCGTAGCCGTCCACCACTCCTTCATTCGCCAGGATATGGTTCGCTAAAACCAACTCTTCGATGACGGGCTTGGAAACCGGCGCCGCTTGTGGTAAAACTTGCATCGCGGTGGCCAGAAAGATAACCAGGCTGGCAAGTCCGATTTTTATGTGCATAAAATATCTCCGGATTTCGGTGCGGTCCCTATGATACTATCCCGCCATATGATAAGTCGCATTCTGCTTGCGTTTATCGCGATCGCTGGGTCTCTAGGGGCGCAGTGGTTGAACTATCCCACTCCTGGAATTCCGCGAACGGCCGACGGCAAACCGAATTTGCTCGCGCCCGCGCCCAAGACCGCCGACGGCAGGCCGGACCTGTCGGGAATTTGGCAAGCTGATGACGGCAGATTGTTGAAACCGGAAGACCGGCCGGCGCCGTCGCCTTTCCCGCAGTCCAGAATCTTGCGGTGGATTGATTTCGGCTGGGGACTCCCGGGTGGCCTCCCGTACCAACCGTGGGCGGCCGAAGCCGTGAAACAGCGCAAGGCGCTGAATGGCAGAGACGATCCCACGTCAGCGGCGTGCCTGCCGCTGGGAGTGCCGCGCCTGCTGGTCGATCCCGAATACCGCAAGATCGTGCAAGTGCCCGGACTTCTGCTGATCCTCAACGAACGCAACGCCGGCTATCGCCAGATATTTACCGACGGACGTCCGCTGCCGGAAGATCCGCAGCCCAACTGGAACGGCTACTCATCCGGCAAGTGGGAAGGCGATACGCTGGTCGTGCACACTAACGGCTTGCGCGACGGCATGTGGCTCGACCGCGCCGGCAGTCCCATGACCGATGCCGCCAAACTCACCGAACGCTTCCGGCGCGTGAACTACGGCACGCTGGAAATCGAGGTGACCGTGGACGATCCCAAGGCTTACACCAAGCCGTGGACCGTCAAAGTCACCGAGTTCATCGCCGTCGATACGGAGCTGATGGATTACATTTGTTCGGAAAACGAAAAAGACGCTGCGCACTTGGTGAGTAAGTAATCAGCCTAGGAGGTTTCTCATGCTACGGTTTTGCTTCGGATTTGCGCTTGTGTTCGCGATGGTCACGTCGGCCCAACAGCCTCCTTCCACGGGACCATATAGAGTGCTGAAGACCGCCAAAGTCGGCGGCGAGGGTGGCTACGATTACGTCAGCCTGGACGTCGAAGCACGCCGCTTATACATCGCGCGCACCGGCCCCACTCCGCGACTGGCGGTATACGATCTGGATACGCTCGAGCCGGTGGGTGAAATCCCCACCACGAATGCGCACGGCGCGGCGATCGATCCCAAGTCCGGTCATGGCTTCGCCACCAGCAAGCCGATCACGATGTTCGATACCAAAACGATGAAGGTGATCAAGACTATTGACGTCATGGGCAACCCGGACGGCCACTTGTTCGACCCTTCCACCCAACGTGTCTACGTTCTCAGTCACGTTTCGCCGCATGTGACGGTGATTGACGCAAAGGACGGTTCGGTGGCCGGCACGGTCGACATCGGAGGCATGCCGGAGCAGGCCGTGAGCGATGGCAAGGGTCATCTCTATATCGATGTCGAGGACAAAGAAAACATCGCCGTGGTGGATAGCAAGACGTTGATGGTGACTGGTCATTATGACGTCACCGGCAAGGGCGGCACCTGTGCCGGACTCGCCCTGGACAACAAGAATCACATTCTATTTGCGAGCTGCCGCAATCCTGCGAACATGGTCATCCTCAACGCTGAGGATGGCAAAATCATCACTACTCTGCCGATCGGCAACGGCTCGGATGGAGCGTCGTTCAACCCGCGAACTATGGAAGCGTTTAGCTCACAGGTGGATGGGACGTTGACCATCGTGAAGGAGAACAGCCCCACCAGTTTTGAAGTGGAGCAGACACTGCCGACCATGACGGGAGCCAGAACCAGCGCGCTCGATACCAAGACCGGCCATATCATCCTGATTGGCGCCGAGTTTGGTCCACCCACTCCGCCAGCGCAACCTGGCGGACGCGGGGGCCGGGGTCCGCTGCTGCCTGGGTCGTTTACGATTCTGATGGTAGGCAAGTAAATAGCGGACGCCGCTGTGCGACGCTCAATATATGTGGATGAAAATTCTCCAATGGGCGTTGCTAGTCGCCGTTGTCATTCAGCTCGTTCCCTACGGCCACACGCACACCAATCCGCCGGCGACGAAAGAGCCGGCGTGGAACTCGCCGCAGACCGGCGAATTGATCCATCGGGCTTGCTATGACTGCCATAGCAATGAAACGGTCTGGCCGTGGTATTCCAACGTAGCGCCGATGTCGTGGCTTCTACAGAGAGACGTGAATGGCGGGCGCAGCCACCTGAATTTCACGCAATGGGACCAGCCGCAGCGCCACGCCAAAGACGTCGCCGCCGAAGTGAAGCAAGGCGACATGCCGCCGTGGTTCTATCTGCCGTTGCATCCCGCGGCCAGATTGACGGACGTCGAAAAACAGGCGCTGGTCGATGGCGCGGAGAAGGCTCTCGGCCCGCAGGCGCCACCCGAAACGCATTAGCCAAAGGACTTCAGATGCGCCATGCGCGCGCATCCAAAGGAGCATCCTCTTGAAGCCATCCATTCCCAAACTTTTGCTCGCACTGCTGTTCGCCTTGGTTGTTCGCGCGCAGACAGCGGCCCCTCAGGAAAAAGATCCGCTGGGCCGCGACACCCCGCAAGCATCGGTCTTCCATTTCCTGGAAGCTTGCCATGCTCGCGACTATTCGAAAGCACTGTACTATCTCGACTTGCGGCGCATGCCGGCGGCGGCGCGATCCAAACAGGGTCCGGATCTGGCGCGGCAACTCGAAGATCTGCTGGATGACACAACGTTTGACATCACCACGCTCAACCGCGATCCCGAAGGCGACCCGGCCGATGGCTTGGCCCCGGCCCTCGATCGCCTGGCTTCGTTCGAGGTGAATGGGCAGATGGTGGATCTGCAATTGGAACGAGTGCAACCGACGCCCGGCGTTTATGTCTGGCAGGTGTCGGCCGATAGCGTCGCGCTGATCCCGAAAGCGCACCAGGCTGTGGCGGAGACGCCCTTCGAGAAGAAGTTGCCGCAAGTGCTGGTGACTTTTGAAATTCTGGATACGCCGGTGTGGCGCTGGATTGCGCTCCTGCTGGCGGGCGCGGCGCTTTGGATCGTATCGCGGTTCCTGTCTCGGGCCCTAGTGGCCGTTCTGCGCACACTGGTTGACGCCCACGGGTTCAGCGGCCCTCTGCGGGTTGCGGTAATCGTCGTTGGATTGCGTGTGGCGCTCGAATACGCGTCCCCCGCTACGCTCTCGCGAACTTTCATCGAACGCGCGCTGGCCTTGATTATCTCGCTCGCGGCGGCCTGGGCCGGTGCTGTCGCGATCAATCTGATTACGGAACGATGGCGCGCGCGTATCGATCCCCGTGAGCAAGCCGTGAGTTATTCGGTTTTGCCGCTGGGCCGACAGGTGCTCAAGCTGGCCATCTTCTTGATTGCGATTTTGAGCGTCCTGAACGCATGGGGTTACAACACCACTGCTATTCTCGCGGGAGTAGGTGTCGGTGGCATCGCCATCGCACTTGCGGCCCAGAAAACCATCGAAGACCTGTTCGGGGGCGTCTCGGTGATCAGCGACCGCCCGGTGCTGGTGGGCGACGTCTGCCGCTTCGGCGATCGCACCGGCACCGTGATGCACATCGGCCTGCGCTCGACGCGCATTCGGACGCCGGATCGCACCGTGATCAGCGTTCCCAACGGCCAGTTTGCAAGCATGGCGCTCGAAAATATTTCGGGGCGCGATAAAATCTGGTTCCATCCAACACTCAATCTGCGGCGCGATACCGACGTCGGATCAGTTGCTAAAGGTCCTGGCGTCGTTTCGCGAAATTCTTACCCGTCATCCCAAGGTGGAAACCGGCAAGATGCCGGTACGCTTCATCGGCGTGGGGGCGTATTCGCTGGATATCGCCGTCGAGTCCTATGTGGCTACGTCGGATTATGACGAATTCCTCGAGATACAGCAGGATCTGCTGCTGCAATTGTTGCGTGCGGTGGAACAGGCCGGAACATCCCTGGCCGTTCCATTGCAAGAAAACTTCGCGCCACAACGGCCTGCAGGCTGATATGGTATTTTCGGTATCGATGCAAGCTAAAGCTATGTGCGTGTTGCTCCTGCTTGCGCCAGGCGCATTTGCTCAGGGTCCCGGAGAATCGGTTCCATCGGCGACTATGAAGCAGTTGATGGTGGATTTGATCCACCCTGCTTCGAACGACATATTATTGTTCGTCAATCGTGGGTCTGCCAGCGACGAAAAAGAGTGGGCTGCGGTCCGGCGCAGCGCCGTGACGTTGGCGGAATCCGCAAACCTGCTGATGGCGCGCGGCCGTGCCCGCGATCAAGGCGATTGGTTCAAGGACGCGAAAATGCTCGCCGACGTTGGGACCGCGGCCTACAAAGCCGCGCAAGCGAAAGACGCCAAGGCGCTGGCCGCGCTCGCCGAGCCGCTGGACGCGTCCTGCACCGCCTGTCACAAACAATACCGGCCCAACGTGTTTCCCCGGGATGGAGTCTCGAAATGAGTTACTCGCGCAGGAATTTTCTGCAAGCCGCTGGATCGGGCATCGTCTTGACCGCGGTTGGCGGCGACGCCATTATCGCTGCGCCCACATCTCCCTATACGCTCCCCACGCCGATGGCCAAGGAGAAGGCGACCTTCCTGATTAACGGGAAGCCACTCGCCGCGGAATACGAAGCGCGCACCACGTTGTGGGAAGTGATTTCGATGAAGCTTGGTCTCACCGGAACCAACCGCAGCTGCAATCGCGCCAGTTGCGGAGCGTGCAGCGTGCTGGTTGATGGCGTCCCGGTCTACTCGTGCCATACGCTCGCGACCGAAGCCGCGGGCAAGAAGATTCTCACCATTGAAGGCGTCGGCGACGAAAAGAACCTGCATCCCTTGCAGCGCATCGGTCACGCCCACGTGGCCGCCGATTGCGGCTTCTGCACCGCTGGCTGGGTGGTCACAGCAAAGGCGCTGCTCGATAAGAATCTCGATCCGTCCGCTGACCAGGTGAAAGCCGCGTTGGCCGGACACATCTGCCGGTGTTCCGCTTACCCCGCGATCATCCGCACCGTGATCGACTCCGCTTCCGTGCTTCGCGGCAGCAAGACACCGATCGAAACCGGGCCTGCGTCGATTGTCCAGATCAAACTGCCGATGGTGCGCGATTTCTCCACCCACGGCGGACACACGGCCGGCGATGAGTTGATCGAAGGCCCGCAAAACACTGTAACCAAGAAGTGGCAAGGCTACGCTCCGGAGAATCTCAACGTGGTGGGAAAGCCCATGCCTGCGCTGCCTGAGGTTTCGATTCCCCGGTTCACCGGCAAAGCCCAATACGCAAGCCGCGTCTGGTTTCGCGATCTTCTGTATGCGCGCTTCCTCACTTGCCCGCATCCCCACGCGCGCATCAAGGACCTGGACACCTCGGCCGCCGAAAAGATGCCGGGCGTTGCTTACGTCCTCACGTACAAGAATGCGCCTAAACCCGGCGGCCCGGTTCCCGGCGGATTCCGAGCCGTGCCCGCCGCGCTTCCGCAGGAGTTGAACCTGCAAGGCGAAGTGGTCGCGATCGTTGTTGCGGAGACCGAAGACCTGGCGCAGGACGCGGCGGACGCGATTAAAGTCGAATACGAAGTTCTGCCCTTCGCATCCATGCTCAAGGAAGCCATGGCTTCCAGCGCGCCGGACTTGGGCCACGGAAAAGGCAATCTGCTGCGCACGGCCAATTCCCCCAAAGACTATCCACAGGCCACTTGGGCGGATCAGCGGGGCGACCTCGAAAAAGGATTCGCCGAAGCCGACATAGTCAAAGAGTTCACCTACAGCTTTGCTGGCGCAGTCTCCGTTCCCATGCAGCCTAGCGGCAGCGTCGCCAAATGGGATGGCGATAAGCTCACGTTCTGGGGCATGGGGCAGGGAATTTACCCGGTGCGCGAAGTTCTAGCGGAGGCGCTTAATATGGACGCGTCGAAGATCCGCTTCATCAATAAGTACAACGGGTCCACGTTCGGCTCGGCCCGCCTCGCGGCGGAACGCTTCTATCCGTCCATCGCGTATCTCGCGAAGATGACCAACCGCCCGGTCAAGGTCATGCTGCCCAAAGATCAGGAACTGGCGCAGCTTCAGATCAAACCCGAAACCATCACGAAATTCAAAGTGGGCGCCAAGCGCGACGGCCGCATCACTGCCATCGATCACGAAGTCTATGTGAGCTGTGGCGATCTTGAATTCGGCGGACACGCGTCGAGTCCAGGGACCGCCACCAACCAGATGGAACTGTACACGTCCTTGGTTCCCAACTGGCGATCGCTGTGGTGCGCCTATCGCACCAACGCTCCTCGCCCGGGGCCATCGCGCAGCTACTATCAGCAGGAAACCAAGTGGTCCTGGGAAAGCATGATGGATGAAATGGCGGACGCGGTGAACCTGGATCCGGTCCAGTTCCGCCTCATGCACATTACCCGCCCGAAGCCGAGCGACCCGCGCTATCCCTACGATTGCTTCCCCTCCGTCGAAGTTCTGGAGGAAGGAGCCAAGGCCTTCGGCTGGGATAAGCGGACTGCACCGAACGCCACTCCCGGTAGATTCAAGCGCGGCTTCGGCGTGGGCATGTCGCAGCATCATGGCGGCCTGATGGGTTACCACGAAGGAGAAGAAGCGTTCGCGAAATTAGCGGCCGCAAAGGGCGCTGCAGTGTTCGGGACGGAATTGGAGTTAGGCGCCGACGGCTATGTGACCATGCGAGTGGCTCTGCCGGACAGCGGATCGAACGCCGCCACCGCGCTCGCGCACCTGGTAGCGGAAATGCTCGGCTTCACCACGCGCGACCGCATCCACCTGCTGTGGGGCGATACGGATATCTCGCCGTCGAGCGATGAATGGTTCGGAGGCCGGACGATCACGCTGCAAGGCGCGGCCATTTGTAACGCCGCCGACAAACTCCGCAAGAAATTGCTCGATCGCGCCGCTGCTCTTCTGAAGGTGGATGCCGCGAAGCTTACGATTCGCGACGGCGTGATCTCAGCCACAGACGATCCGGCAAAAAGCACCACCTTCGCCGCGCTGGTGAAAGCCAACAACGGTATCATCCGCCAAACCGGTCGTGGCGTCGCCGGCGGCCCCCGAGGCGGATCGAACAAAGGCGTCGGAGCCTGCTTCGTCGAAGTCGAAGTCGACACCTGGACCGGCGATTGGCGCTTCATCCGCGCCGTCTATCCGCATGACACCGGCCTAGTGATCAACCCGTTAGTAGCCGAAGCCGACATGGTCGGTTCACTAATCGAGAGCATGCAGATCGCCACCGATCCCATCCCCTGGGACCGTGAATTTCCCGGCACGCGGCACTATAGCGTAGGATACCTGTCGTATCGCCTTCCGACGATCATGGACGTTCCCAAGCAAACCCAGTTGTATATTGACAGCCTGGAACCGCGCTGGTTCTACGGCGTGAAGAGTTTCAGTGAGACCAGCATCGGCGCTGTCCCGGGCGCGCTCGTCAATGCGGTCTACAACGCCTGCGGCGTCCGCATCCGGGAGCATCCCATCACGCGCGAAAAAATCATGGCCGGTTTGAAAGCGCAGCGGAGGCAGGCATGAAAAACGTTTCCATCTACCGGCCGACGACTGTGGACGAAGCGATCCAAATTCTGTCTCGCCATGGGACCGACGCCGGAGTCTACGCCGGCGGCACCGATCTCCTGATCCGCCTGAAGAACCGCCTGCAGCAAGCGCCCACCTATCTGGTCGACATCAAGAAGATCGACAACCTGCGCTACATAAAAGAAGACGCCGACGGCAGCGTGCGCATCGGCACCGCGACGAAATTGGCTGAATTGGCCGACTCCGGCCTGCTGAAAAAGAAATACCCGATGCTGGTCGAGGCCATCAACAAGATCTCGTCGCCGGAGCTGCGCAACGCATCGACGCTGGGCGGCGATCTGCTGCAGGAAGTCTGGTGCCAGTATCTGCGCGGCGGTTATGCATGCTGGAGAAACGGCGGCCACCTCTGCTATGGCGCGATTGGCGATAACAGTTACTACCATTCCGCGATGGGTGGCCGCTTGTGCTACGCCGTCTACCCCGGTGACGCCGCCACCGCGCTGATTCCCTTCGATGCTCGCGTGAAACTAGCCACGCCTACCGGCGTGAAAGAACTAACCATGGAGCAACTCGTCCCCGGCGACATGATGGTGGATGGCCGCATCCAATCGCACGTCGTACGCTTCAATGAGATCCTCACCGAAGTGGTGATTCCTGCGCCCAAGCCCGGCCTGCAGGCGTCTTTCGAAAAGCTGCGCCCGCGCGGTGTGTGGGATTTCGCCATGGCCTCGCTCGCCATGAGCCTCCAGCTTCGCGGCAAAACCATTGATGATGCGCGAGTTGTCTTCGGCGGAATCTCCGGCAAGCCGCTGCGCGAAACTGTGGTCGAAAACTTCCTCAAAGGAAAAACACTGAGCGCGGACCTGGGCGAGCAAGCCGTCGCCGTCGCGCTGGTCCACGCCGCCCCGCTCAAATACAACTCGACGAAGATCGACATGGCTAAAGGCCTGCTCGCCTCCGGTCTGGCGAAGTTGAATGCAACTGCCTAAGCATGCAGATCATTGAGGCGATCTTACTCGAGCCCGTCGGTTGCCTCGCCGAGTTCCCCGCGCAGCCCTTTAACGAAATCGCCGCGCAATGCTTTGGCCGCAAAAACAAGCCCAGCAAATCCGGCAGCCGGTCTTACTGGCATTTGCTCAACCTGATGGAAGCCGCCGGCAACCAATCGGTAGAAGCTCTAGAATTACAAGCTGTGGAACAAGCCAGCCCCTACGAAGACGTGATCCCGGCACTCACTGAGCTGAAGGCCATGGGCATCCAACTCTTCCTCGCGTCATCGCTTTCGAACGCCGCCATCACGCGCTTCGTCGACAGATGCGGCCTCCAGGAATTCTTCTCCGCGATCTGGACCCGAGACAACGCTTCAGGCATCAAAGCCGCTCCGCTGCAGAGCGCCATTGCCGCCGCATCTCTCAATCCTGAACACGCGATGTATCTGACCGACACAGCAGAGGGTCTGAAGGTAGCGAACAGCCTGGGCGTTACTTCCGTCCTGATGATGAACGACCCCGACGAAGCCCGCCGCCTGACCACGCACGATCCCGCAGGCGGCATCGTCTCGCTCCACGAGCTGCCGGATTTCATTCGCCTGGTAGCAGCGGAAAACGCTATGATCAAAAAATGAGGACCTATAGGACGCTGGCTCTCGGGGTAACCCTATTGTCATTACTCGGAACGGCCTTCGCAGCCGACTCCGTCACCTTTCACAAAGACGTCGAGCCCATCCTCCAGCGGAATTGCCAAAGTTGCCACCGCCCCGGTCAAGCCGGACCCATGTCGTTCCTGACGTATCAATCCACGCGCCCCTGGGCGAAGGCCATGAAAGCCGCCGTCGCCGCACGCAAGATGCCACCCTGGTTCGCCGACGCGCGTTACGGCCACTTCGTCAACGACCGCTCGCTCAAGCAATCCGACATCGATACCATCGCGCAGTGGGCCGATTCCGGCGCCGCTGAAGGCGATGCCAAGGACGCTCCCGCCGTGATCACTTGGCCCGCCGACGGTTGGGAGATCCCGCCCGACATCATCGTCAACGGCGCCGAGTTCACGGTCCCGGCGAAACCCAAGGCCAACGTCATCGAGTGGACCTACATCACAGTCCCCAGCGGACTCAAGGAAGACACCTGGGTCACCTCCATGGAAATCCGCCCCAGCGAACTCGCTGTCACTCATCACATCTGCATTTATTTCAAGCCGCACACGCCCGACACTCAGTACAACAAGCCGGTTTGGGCGGACCGCCCCCGCGACGAAAAAGGCCTGACTCCCGCCGAAGCCGCGGGACTCACCGGTGAAGGCCTTCCCGAGTCCGTCTTGAAGGGCGCGACGGGCCCCGAAGGCTGCTACGTTCCCGGACAATTCACGCAGAACTACGCCCAGTTCCACGCCGCCAAACTCATCAAAGGCGGCACCGACATCGTGTTCCAGTTGCACTACACACCGGTAGGCAGAGACGTGGTGGATCGCCCGCGCGTCGGATTCACCGTTGCCAAGGCTCCGGCGCAGCGCACCTTCGTCACCATCGGAACCTCCGCGCCCAGTGACGCCAAGAGCTTCGCGATTCCGCCGAACAATCCTAACTGGGAAAGCCCGCCCATGGTCGCCGAGTTCTTGCAGGATGTCGAACTGGTCAGCATGTTTCCGCACATGCACGTTCGCGGCAAGGACATGACCTATCAGCTGACCTATCCCAACGGCGAGACTGAAACGCTACTCAGCGTGCCGCATTACGATTTCAACTGGCAACTGGGTTACGATGTCGCGAAACCCATCAAGATCCCCAAGGGTACGCGCATGAAAGTCACCGCGCACTACGACAACTCGGTCAACAACAAGTTCAACCCGGACCCCAACCAGACCGTCTACTACGGCGACATGACCTGGGAAGAAATGATGTTCCCTTTCTTCAGCGTCACCGTGGATCAATCGCAGCAAACCCGTAAAGTGATCCGCATCGTCAAAGGCCGCGAGGGCGATGGGGCCTAACGCTACTTGGCTTCGGACAACCCTTCCGGGCATGCGAACTCGCGCAACTCGTCCTTACCCGGTCCGGCTTTGCGATAAGTTTTAACCGTCTCCCACGGTTTGGTGAGCGCTTTGGGGTCCGTCACCGTAATTCGGTCTTCCAGAAGATCGGGGGCAGTGAGGCGGATGCGCTCGTGCACCGTCATTTCCTCGCTATGCGGCGAGAACCCTTCGATGAAGGATTGCGTGTGCAGCGCGACGGTATCGACCACCAGCGTATCGCCCTCCCAGTGACCGGTTGAGTAACCCGCGTAGGTCGGATCATCCAAAACCTTGGCCGAAGGCTTGCGCCCGTCGAGGTACACCCGCCGGAGCGCGTCATTCAATTCGCTGAAGAAAGTGATCTTGTCTTTGGTTTGCATGACCTCCATCCCGTAAGCCATGCTCATCATGGCCGGCATTCCCGGAGGCAGACATTTGGCGCTGTAGTCGTATTCGGCTGAACCAGCGATTCGTGATTTCGAAATTTCTTGCCATTTCGCCAGGTACTCGGGCGTTAGCGACGGCGCATCCGGCGCGCGCCCGCGTGAACCGTCAGAGAGCGGAGCCGAAGCCGTGGGACGCGGCGGCGGTCCCTGTCGTTGTGCGCCAGCTTGCGGACCCAAGCCTGCGCGGCCGAAAGGAGCGATCGGATAATACACGCCTGAAAAGTCCGGGACACCCTCCGCCAGTAGTGCGGCCGGAGCAATTGCGATCAAGATGGATAGCAGGGCAGGCGACTTCGTCATAGGGTCCTTTCTTCAAGAGCTATTCTAATATGGGAGAAACCCATGCGGCTCAGATCGATTCTATCTCTAACGGCGCTTGTTGGGATGTCCACGGCAGCACTGGCGCAAATGGACCAGTCGGTGATCCTGCCCGAGAATTCCGCCAAGCGCGTGTCCGATCACGTTTACGCCATCATGGGGTTCCCCAATATCGCCATCGTCATCGGGAGCCGCGCCACGTTGGTGGTCGACACCGGGATGGGAGCGCGCAACGGACAGATCATCACTGCGCGAGGTGGAGAAGCTCTCGAAAAATCAGGTGCTGTACCTCACCACCACCCACTTCCATCCCGAACACGCTGCCGGGGAGCCCGGCTTCCCTCCGCGTACCATCCTGATCCGCGACGCTGTGCAGCAGCAGGAAATGGACGCCAACGGACGCCAAATGATCGAAATGTTCTCGAAAATGTCGGCGCAAAATAAGGAACTGCTGGACGGCGTGGTGCTGCGCAAGCCCGACATCGTCTTCGACAACGAACTGAAGCTGGACTTGGGCGGCGGAGTCACCGCGCGCCTGCTGTGGTTCGGCCCCGGCCATACGAAAGGCGACGAACTCATCTTCGTCGAGCCCGACAGCACTCTGATTTCCGGCGACATTGTGGAAAACAAGCTGGTGCCCGCGATCTACGGCGAAGCATCCACCGTCAAGGGATGGTTGGCGATTCTCGACAAGGTGGCCCCGCTGAACCCGCGCTTCGTAGTGCCCGACCATGGTGAACTAGGCGACGGCTCACTCATCCAAAAGGAGCGCGCCTTCCTCCTGGACCTCCAAACCCAAGCGCTGCAGTTGAAACGCAAAGGCGTCTCCGCCGAAGAAGCCGGCAAAACGGTGACCGAGACGCTCAAGTCCAAGTATTCCGACTGGCCCAACCTCCGCGGCGTCCCCAACGTAGTCCAGCGCGTCTACGCCGAATCGCAATAGTGAGTAGGGCGGGTCGCCAGACCCGCCGGGGCGTGACTCCCACGCAGGTAACGTATATAATCTAAAGGGAAAATCTACGTGTACCGGAATGCCATCCTCGTCTCGATGCTGCTGGTTTCGACCGTCCGCCTGCCATCCCAGCAGCCGGTCGACGCCACCGCCGAACGGGCGCTGTTGAATCGGTACTGCGTAACCTGCCACAACCAACGCCTTAGAACCGGCGGCCTGGCGCTAGACCAACTCGACCCCGCGCACGTCGATGCCAATCCCGAACGCTGGGAAAAGGTCGTCAGGAAACTGCGAGCCGGCATGATGCCGCAAGCCGGTGCCCCCAGGCCGGACGCCACCACGTATGCGTCCATGATCACGTACCTCGAGACCGAGCTAGACCGCCACGTGGCTCCAAAGTTTCCGCAACCCGGACTGCATCGTCTGAACCGCGCCGAATATTCAAACGCCGTCCGTGATGTCCTCGGACTCGACGTGGACGCCGCGAAGTTCCTGCCCTCCGATGATTCGACTCACGGCTTCGACAACCAGGCCGGCACTCTCACTGTATCGCCCGCGCTTATCGACGCCTACCGTTCGGCGGCGGGAAAGCTAGCCCGCGTCGCCATGGGCGATGTATCCACGCCAGCGCAGACACCCTACCATGTGCCCGAAGATACTTCGCAGGATTATCACATCGAAGGCTTGCCCTTCGGCACGCGCGGCGGCATGCTGGTGACGCATCAATTCCCCGCCGACGCCGAATACGAAATCAAAGTCTGGCCCGTGAACCTGGGGAACATGGATAACAACCAGGCCTTCGGCGGCATCAACGGCGAGAAACTGGAACTGCTGCTCGACGGCGAGCGCATCCACATCTACGATTGGGACCGCGAACTTCGCGCGGGCCCCGCTATCCACGGCGGTACGCCGCCCTTCCGCTTCCCAGTGAAGGCGGGCGAGCACACCGTCGGCGTCACGTTCCTGGCGACGCAGTACGCTCCCAACACCCATGACCTGAACAAGCACTTCCTGCGCAGCACCATCGAGACAGGGGGCATCGCCGGATACACCTTCTACCCGCACGTCGGCTACATCCGCATCGACGGCCCGTTCAACGCGAAAGGCGCGGCCGATTCGCCTAGCCGCCGCAAGATTTTCGTCTGTCACCCCGCCAACGCCGGCGACGAAACCACCTG
This sequence comes from Bryobacterales bacterium, assembly GCA_963760575.1. Classification (GTDB taxonomy): domain Bacteria; phylum Acidobacteriota; class Terriglobia; order Bryobacterales; family Bryobacteraceae; genus Palsa-187. The sequence goes on along the minus strand of CAVXEM010000009.1, from coordinate 157,549 downwards.
TGCTAAGAAAATCGTCTCTGCGCTGGCCCGTCACGCCTACCGCCGTCCCGCCACCGATCAGGACATCGAAACGCTTCTCCAGTACTATCAGCGCGGGCGCAATCAAGGCGGCAGCTTCGACAGCGGCATCGAGATGGCCGTGCAAGCGGTCCTTATCGACCCTGACTTCATCTTCCGCAAGGAAAGTTGAGCCAGCCAACTTGGCTGCGGGCCAAAAATACCGGATCAGCGATATCGAACTCGCCAATCGCCTGTCGTTCTTCTTGTGGAGCAGCGTCCCCGACGACGAGCTGATGAATCTGGCCGTACACAACCAGCTCCGCGACCCCAAAGTGCTGGAGCGCCAGACGCTTCGCATGCTGGCCGACCCGCGATCCCAGCAGTTCGTGGTGAACTTCGCCGGCCAGTGGCTGAACCTCCGCGGCCTGGACGCCCAAGCCCCCGCCACCCAAGCCTTCCCCGATTTCGACGACAACCTGCGCAACGCCTTCCAAAAAGAAGCGCTGCTGTTCTTCTCCAGCATCGTCAACGAAGACCGTAGCCTGATCGACCTGCTGAACGCTAACTATACTTTCGTCAACGAGCGCCTCGCCAAACACTACGGAATCCCCAATATCTACGGCAGCGACTTCCGCCGCGTCACACTGACTCCCGACCTCGACATGCGCCGCGGCCTGCTCGGCAAAGGTTTCTTCCTCGAAGTCTCGTCGCAGCCCAACCGCACTTCTCCGGTGGGGCGCGGCAAGACCGTCATGCAAGTCTTCCTCGGGCGTGAGCCCGCCGGATCCGCCGCCTGGAGTCGTGATCAAACTCGCTTCGACCGACAACGACGTGCACGGAGCCGCCAAGCCCTCCATGCGCCAGCAAATGGAAATGCACCGCAAGAACGAGCCGTGCATGACCTGCCACAAGATCATGGACCCTATCGGCTTCGCGCTCGAAAACTTCGACGCCATCGGCGCCTGGCGCACCGAAGACGCCGGAAACCCGATCGACGCCTCGGGCGTGCTGGTCGACGGTAGCAAACTCGACGGCTTGAAAGGCCTGCGTGACGCGCTGATCCGCTATTCGCCGCAATTCGTCCGCGTCGCCACCGAACACCTGATGACCTACGCGCTCGGCCGCGGCGTCGAATATTACGATATGCCCACGCTTCGTTCCATCGTGCACGAAGCGGAAAATAACAACTACCGCTTCTCGTCGCTGGTCCTCGGCGTCGTCAAGAGCGAACAATTTCAGATGAACATGAAGGGGCTGACCTATGGAGACGAAAATGCCGCTGCCCAGTGAGAGCGTGATACAAACCCGCTTGCTATCGCGCGCGGTTCCGTGCCCGAGACCCTCGGAACAGAACCGCGACCGAAGGAAGCGGACAGAAGGTCGTAGGAGGCCGCAATAATGTTTATCACCAAGAAACATCTATCGCGCCGCGCCGTTCTGCGCGGAACCGGGGTGGCCCTCGCGCTCCCCCTGCTCGATTCCATGATCCCCGCGCAAACGCCGCTCGCCAAAACGGCTGCCATCCCGCCCACGCGCTTCGCGGCCATCTTTGTGCCGCATGGTATGGCCCCCGGATATTGGGTCCCCGAAAAAGTCGGCACGGGCTTCGAGTTCACGCCCATCATGAAGCCGCTCGAACCCTTCCGCGAGTACACCAACATCTTGAGCGGCATGTGGAGCCAGTCGGCCGAGCCGCCTCCTGGGGTCACTGGCGCGGATCATTGGGTCGCCGCCGCCTTCCTGTGCGCCGACAAACCCAAGAAGACCGCCGGAGCCGACATCCGCGACGGCGTCACTATCGATCAACTCATCGCGCAGAAAATCGGCCAGGACAACCTGATGCCCTCGCTGCAACTCGGTGTTGAGGACCCCGGCGCGAATTCGAGCAACTGCGGCGAAGGCTACAGTTGCGCCTACACGAACTCTATCTCCTGGGTGACGCCCACCAAGCCGCTACCCATGGAGATCAATCCGCAAGTGGTCTTCGAGCGCCTCTTCGGAGCCGGCGGCTCCACCGCCGAACGCACCGCCCGCCGCGAGGAAGACCGCAGCATGCTGGATCAAATTCTGCAGCACGCAGGCCGCTTTAAGAAAGACATCAGCGCCGGCGACCGCCACCGTGTCGACGAATATCTGGAAGACGTGCGCGAGATCGAGCGCCGCCTGGAGATCGCCCGCAAAGCCTCCGCCACCATCCCCACGATGGAGACCCCTTACGGTGTCCCGTCGTCCTTCGACGAACACATCAAGCTGCAATTCGATTTGCAGGTGCTGGCGTTCCAAGCCGACATCACTCGTGTTTCGACCACTCTCTATGCGCGTGACCTCACCGCCCGCGCCTACCCGGAAAGCGGCACCACGACGGGTTTCCACGGCGCCTCGCACCACGCCGAGAATCCCGCGAACATTCTCAACTACTCGAAAATCAACACCTATCATGTGAAGTGCCTCGCGTATTTCGCGGAAAAGCTGAAGAACATCCGCGAAGGCGATGGCACCTTGCTCGACCACTCTCTGGTGCTCTACGGCACCAATATGGGCAACTCCAATCAGCATCTGCATTTCGATGTCCCGCACATTCTGCTGGGCAGCGCATCGGGGCAGCTCAAAGGCGGACGTCACATCTCGGTTCCCTCGAAGACGGTGCCCACCGGCAATCTCCTGCTCAGCATTTTGGATCTATATGGAATCCATCGCGAAAGCATCGGCGATAGCACTGGCAGGATGCCTGGCTTGGTATGAAATTCACCGCCGCAATTTGCGCGATAGCGTTGTACGCGTCCGCGTATGCTGCGAGCCCGGTCGCCGACGCCGCCATGAAGGGCGACAAGGCAGCAGTGAAAATGCTGCTCCAGCAAAAGGCCGACGTGAACGCGCCGCAGCCGGATGGAGCCACGGCGCTGCAGTGGGCCGCGTATCGCAACGACCTGGAACTCGCTGACCTCCTGCTGGCCGCGGGAGCGAATGTCAAGGTTGCCAACCACGACGGCGCCACTCCACTATCTCTCGCCTGCGAAAGCGGCAGCGCGCCGATGATCGACAAGCTCCTCAACGCCGGTGCAGACGTGAACGAAAAGGGTCCGCACGGCGAAACGCCTCTCATGATGGCCTCGCGCAACGGCAATGTCGAAGCCATGAAGGTTCTGCTCGATCACCACGCCGACGTGAGCGCCAAGGAATCGCTGCGCGGCACCACGGCGCTGATGTGGGCCGCCGAGCAATCGCACGCCGCCGCGGCAAAGTTATTGATCGCCCATGGAGCCGACGTGAACGCCGCCTCCGCCGCCGAAGTCCGTCCGCGCGGCGCGTACCTGGCCCCGTCTGCCGTAGCCCGCTTCGCCAATGGCGACAGCGTGGAGAGACGCCGTCCCGTAGCCCCACCGCGCGCCGTCACCAGCGGTGACGACGTCGCCGATGCCGCAGCGTTCTTCGGCAATCGTAATCAGGTGAAGGACGGCGGCGGCATCACACCGTTGGTCCTCGCTGCCCGTGAAGGCGATCTCGATACGGTGAAGGTTCTAGTCGAAGCCGGCGCCAACGTGAACCAGACCACCAACTACGGCTGGACTCCGCTGCTGACAGCGACGCAAAATAAGAACTACAAAATCGGCAAGTATTTGCTGGAACATGGAGCCGACCCTAACCTCGCCAACCACGGCGGCTGGCGTCCGCTCTACCTCGCCACCGATAACCGCAACATCGAAGGCGGCGACTACCCAGTGCGCCCCGCCGACATGGATCACTTGGAATATATCCGGCTCCTGCTAGATAAGGGCGCCGACGTAAACGCGCGCGTCTGCGGCGTGAAATCGACGCCCACTGTCTGCAGCGGCGACAGCACCGAGACCCGTACCATCTTCACCAATCAGTGGCTCTACGAAGACGGTGCGACCGCCTTCGTCCGCGCCGCCCAATCCGGCGACGTGACGCTGATGAAGTTGCTGCTAGCCCGCGGCGCCGATCCCAAAATCCCCACTGCGCACAACGTGACCGCGCTCGCCACCGCGTCCGGGATCGGCTGGGTGGAAGGCATCACCTTCGAATGGTCGGAAGCGGAAGACATGGAAGCCGTGAAGTTGTGCCTCGACCTGGGCATCGACGTCAACGCCGTCGACTCCGACGGACGCACCGCCTTGCACGGTGCCGCCCACAAAGGACGCGTTCCCGTGATCCAAGCCTTGGTCGATCACGGCGCCAAGTTAGACGCCCATGATTACGGTAGCCGCGACACCACCAATCCGAATCAAAAGAAGTACGGCTACACCTGGCAACCAGTCGAATACGCCGACGGCGTCGTGCGCGTCGGCGTGCAGTCTTCCATCGCGCATCCGGAAGCCGCCGCACTACTTCGTAAGCTTATGAAGGACCGCGGACTGAAAGTGCCGCCGGTGGCCAACACAACCATCTGCATAGTAGATGTCTGCAAAGGAGAGGATTCACCACCACAATGAGCTTACCCACCCGCCTTCATCACAACGCCTACGTGACCCGTGATCTGGAGGCCACCCGCCATTTCTATGAAGACCTGCTGGGTCTTCCGCTGGTAGCCACCTGGTGCGAATCCGACCAATTATTCGGCGCGGAAAGAGTCTACTGCCACTGCTTCTTCGGCTTGGCGGATGACAGCGCGCTGGCCTTCTTCCAATTCGCGAAGCCGGAAGACCAGCAGCTCTTCGGACCCAAGATGCCCGAATCGCCGTTCCATCACATCGCGCTCAACTGCGACGCCGAAACCCAGAACCAAGTCCGCCAGCGTCTGGAAGCCGCAGGGTACAAGGAACCGGCTTTCTATGTTCTGGAGCACGGCTACTGCAAATCGCTGTACGCGACGGATCCCAACGGCATGATTGTCGAACTCACTGTAGACGAGCCCAGTGCCGCGGACAAAGCCGGCCTGCGTCGCGCCAACGCGCACGCGGAACTCAAGCGCTGGCTCGCCGGCGACCATACCTCGAATAACACCTACCGCTGAGCTTCGCTACGCGTCAACTTGCGCAGCGTGAGCTGATACTCCGGATACATGGTTTCCGCCCCGCCCAGCACGGCTTCGCGGGGCAGATGATGCTTGTCGGCGAACTCGGTGACGAACGGATTCTCGCCCGGCAGATAGTGCGGTACCGCGCCGCGCGGACGATTCGCGATTTCGACCACTGACTGGCAGGGATACAGCCAGTTCTGCCCTTCTTGCGTGATGTGCCGGAAGGCCTGTGTCCGAATGAAAGGCTCCGTGAGATACACCGGGTCGGTAATCGCGCTCATGTGCATCATGTATTCGCCGTGGCGAACGAAGTGTTCCACCAGCGTAGCCTCATCGCTCACCGGCAATCCGTTGCGCCGCAGATCGCCTTTCTTCATGTGCGTGGTGTAGACCGTGAGCGTATTGCCTTCCCATTTGCCCGTGGAAAATCCCATCCAGGTGTGCGCCGCGCCCGCCGGAGGGTGCGGACGCCCATCCATCCAGATGGTGCGGTTCTGTTCGTACGTGCTGATGTACTGGCGAATCGCGATCACGCGCTGCGACTGTGGGTCCTTCTCTTCCCAAATCCGCACGTTGAGCGGCCCGCCGTAAATGTAGGACACCACGTGAACATCGCATTGATGTTCGGGCACGGTCAAACGCGACGGGCTCCAGGCCAGTCCCCAAGCCCGCGCGCCGTCGGTGATGGGAACGCCGAGATAATCGGCTAGCGTCGGATTGCCAACGTTTTCCTCATGCGGAGCCGGAGCCCACTGCCCCGTGAGGTCGACGCCCGGTGAAGCGGTGAACGAGCCTGCCGTTTGGCCGAATGCTGCAGCGGCAAGCAACAGGATCGTGGCGAGTTTCATGAAGCCCTATCCCGCAGCCCTTACGCCCGCGAGCACGTCGTCGACAATCGCCTTGAACTCTGCGTCGTTCACCAGTCCGCGCTTCTCAATGCCGAGATCTTTGACGCGCTTCAGCATCTCCGCGATAGCCGTGTCGTCCGCATCCGTAACACCCAGCTTTTCCAGATTGTAAGTGATGGAAGCTTTCCCGCTCTTCTTTCCCAGCACCACTTCGCCTTGCCGTCCTGTGAGGGCCGGATGCGTACCGAACATGGCCAGCGGTTCCTTCACTACCAGGTCCACGCCAATGCCGGATTCGCGCGTAAAATTGCGATCGCCCAAAATCGGTTTGTTGGCTGCGATGGGGAAGTTGCTGATGCGGCTCACCAGCGCGCCTAGCTCCGGCAGTTTATCTAGTTTGTACTGCGTCTCGTAGCCATAGAGCACATGCAGCGCGACCATCAACTCCTCGAGGGCCGCATTTCCCGTTCGCTCGCCGAGCCCATTGGCGCAGCTATGTACCACCTCCGCGCCCGCCTCGACACCTGCGAGTTCCGTCGCCACTGCCATACCGAAATCGTTGTGCGTATGCACTTCCACCGGCAGCTTCGTCAAGGACTTCACCAGCCGGACTAGGTATTTGATGGCATCCGGAAGCGCGCAGCCCATGGTATCCACTACGCCGATTGAATCCGGCGGCGCATCCAGCATAAGCCGCGTGAACAGATTCCGCAGATCTTCCTCACGCGCCCGCGTGGTGTCGTAAGGAAAGTAGCAGACATACAATCCGCGCTTCTTCGCGTAGTTGATCACGTCCACGCTCTTCCGCAGCACGTCTTCCCAGGTCCACTTGAACTGATACTTCAGCTTGGGATAGCCGATCGGAATCTCGACAATCACTCCGTGAGCCCCGCATTCAAGCGCCTTATCGACATCCGCCGTCATCGCGCGCGCGAACGTGAAGATTTGCGACTTCAACCCCATTTTCGAGATCGCCTTGATGGCTTCGAAGTCCTGGTCCGACACTGCCGGCATCCCGGCTTCAATGCGCTCGACACCCACTTCGTCGAGCTTTTCTGCAATCGCGATCTTGTCGGCGACGCTGAACACCACGCCCGGGGTTTGCTCGCCGTCGCGCAACGTAGCATCGTGGATGCTCACGCGCGCCGGCAGCTCGCGATTACTCAGCACTTCAGGAACGAAGTTATAAGGACTGATCCACCACTGATTCTCTCGAAGGTATTTTTCGCTCATACTCTATTTTTTATCATCCGCGCCATCCGGCGCTGACGACCCTAGAAACAGCGTCTTCCCATCCGGCAGCGTAACGTCGCGCCCGTTGGCCCGCAGCGACCCGTCTTTCGATTGATACCCGTCGACGATGATTTCCGTTCCCGGCTTCAGCGAATCCCTGGTGAACCCGCGCCGCAGCAGCGTATTGGGCGTCCCGGCTTCGACCATCCACTCATCCACCGTGCCATCGGCCTTTTTCACGTCGACGTGAATCCAGGCATGTGGATTGATCCACTCCATCTTGGTTACCGTGCCTCGCAGCTTGACTGGTTTTTTAGCGTCAAACTCCGCGGCAAACGCATGATGCGCCCAGACCGGCGCCCCAGCCAGAATCGTCAGCACAACCACAGTAGCGGTTCTCATTTCGCCTCCCCTCTTTTCTCCCGCGCGCGAGCGCCCGTCAGGAAGTGGACCATATCATAATTATCCTCGTGGCACGCATACTCGTACATCTGCTCGCCGGGATCGATCCGGTTCCACGGAATCCGCGCGGTCCATGGCCGCGTCCAGGTCGTCGGATCCTCCACCGTGAACTCATAGTTGAGCGTGGTCGCATCCACCCGCGTGAAGCGCTCGGTAATCTTATAAGTGTCCGGGTTCGCGTCCATAAAAACCACACCGTCATCCGGACGGAAGTTGGTAGTCTCGACGATCAGCGTGTCGCCGTCCCAATGCCCTCGCGAATCGCCCAGCCACTGTTTCAGATTCTTACCCAGGTGCGGACGCCCATCGAGCGGAATCACCCGCGCGCTATGGATCATTTCCGGCCCGATCACCACATATCCCGGCGACTGAAAAATATGGAAGTCGTTATTGTAAATGGTCGGCAGGTAGGGCGGGGAATCGGTGCGGATAACGCAGCGCACTGGCAGCGTGAAGTCCGTGTAATTCTCCGGCAGTCCGGCATTGAAACGCGTGTTCGCCGCCGCGCGCGCCGCCTTCCGTTGCTCCCGCTCCGGCGACAACGGCACCAGCGGAGGAATCCGTCCGTTGGGCGGGTCCACAATCAGCGACGTGCGATGATCAGCCGTAATCTTCAGGCGCCGCGAATCCATCCAGTGATCGTTATAAGCGCGGTTGACATCCACCTCGGCCCCGCCATCGCGGCGGTCGCGGGTCAAGTCGCGCGCGAGTTGTGCCCGGAATTCCGCAGCCTCGTCGTCGTTGAGGACGTCTTTTTCCGCCAAACCATTAGGCCGCTGTAGCGGCGTACTGGTGGCATCGTTCCATACACCCTGTAGGTCCGGATCTCCCCACGGTGTGCGAAACGTCGCCTGGTTCTTCGCAGCCGCCGCCTTCGCCGCCACCTTCTTCGGAGCCGCCGTCTGTGCAGCCAGCGGCAAAACTACCGCCGTCAAAATAATCAAGAATCGTTGCTTCACCTGACGCCTCCTTTGCTGAAACGCCCGAACAACATCTCTTCCGTAAACGGCACGCACTTGAATTCCAACAGCTGCACGTTCTTTTCCATGCGCCGGTACAGAGGGAAACTGATCTTCCACGGCCGCGTATAAACATTCTTGTCGTCGATGGTCGCCTCATACATAAGATGGTACGGACTCACCGGAGTATAGCGCTCCACCACGTGCAAATCCTCGCTGTGATAATCCCCCGCGCGGTCAAACCACGTCTCCTCGCGGAACCCGGTGACATCGACTACCAGCGTGTCGCCCTCCCAGCGCCCGCGTGACCAACCCATCCACGACGGCGTGGGAGCCTCGCCCTTCCAGTCCATACGAATGGTGCGCGTGGCGCTGGCAAATTCATACGCTATTAATATGTACGGGCTCGATCCCTGCACGATGCGAAACGGAAACGGCATGTAAGTCGCCCGCGGCACACCCGGCATGTAACATTTCAGTTCCGGATCGCCTGACTCGTGCCATTTTTTATCGCTGCTGACGTCCACGGTCATCCGTTTCTCGAAGTTTTGCTTCTTCTTCTCCAGTGCTCCCGGTTTGTAAGGGATATCACCGCCCTCGACGACACTCTGCCCCGCCGGCCCCGCCCCGAAAGCGCCCATCACTTCGGGATGCGGCCCTGCTTGCGCTTCATGATCCTGCAGATCCCAATCGGCGGTGACAAACGCCTGCCAAATGCCGTTGAGATCCGGATGCCCATCCGCCATGCGTGGCGCCTTGTATGCCGGAAATGTTTGCGCCGCAGCCGGGATCGCGGCGATTCCGGCCGCGACCATCACCGTCTCTAACCAGATACGCCGGAACAAGTAGTTGCGCATGGATGCAATCCGGAAATCAGTATACACCCGCCTGAGTTGTGCCGGAACGACCGGCCGCATCCCGTGCAGAAATGATTTCCAAATTCGAAAAATAGGAGTATTCTAATTACGCAGCCTCGAGATTCGCCGTGAGTCACCTCACTGAATCTCCGGCAAGTCGTTCCCGAGTTGCAGAAAGTGTACGCGATGGTGCGTGAGCGGTATATGCGCCCTTGCAGCCAACTCCCCGCGCGGGCAGTCGGCTTCGGAGAAGTCAACTCTCCCCCGCGTCAGATTCACCAAACATTATTCGATTGTGCCGTAACCTATCACGGGGAGAAGAATCTGTATAGGTGTGTTCCGCTTCAGCCGATCTGTCGTTGTCACAGGCTAGTGGAGTTCTCGAATGAAACCAGACGTAATTCGCTTCGATCAAAGCGTCTGCTCCAGACTGGATCTGGCGCTCTCGCGGGAATGGTTGGAAACTAACGGCCTCGGCGGCTTCGCTTCGTCGACCCTCATCGGCCTGAACACGCGCCGCTATCACGGACTGTTGACGGCCTCCACCACGCCCCCTACCGGCCGCGTCCTGCTGCTGTCGAAGCTGGAGGAAACCGTCATCATCGACGGCGAGCGTTATGATCTGGCGTCCAACCAATATCCCGGCGCCATTCATCCCCAGGGCTATCAGTACTTAAAGGAATTTCGCCTCGATCCGTTCCCGGTATTCCTCTATCACGTGGCCGGTCTCGAAATCGAGAAGCGCGTTTTCATGGTTCACGGTGAAAATACCACGGTGACCGAATATGAGGTTCGCTCGATCGATGCTTCCATGAAAGCGAAATGCGAACTGGAGCTTCGCCCTCTGATCGCCTTCCGCGACTATCACAGCACCACGCACAAGAACGATGCGCTGAATCCGGCGCTCGATACCCAGGATGGCTTGGTGAGCATCACCGCCTATTCCGGTCTACCGCCGCTCTACTTCGCCCACAACGCGCAAGAACTGGTAACCGAGGGCCGCTGGTACATGAACTTCGAATATCGCGTCGAGCGCGAACGCGGCCTCGACTTCGAAGAAGACCTGTACCAGCCCTTCACGCTGCGTTTCCAACTGAGCCGCCGCAGCGCCGCTGCCGTGATCGCTTCCACCCAACCGCATGATGCCAAGTCGGCCGCCGTCCTGCGCGAAGCGGAACGCCGCCGCCGCGAGGCCGTTGCCGATGCCGCCCCCATCAACCAGCCGCTGGTACGAACTCTGACCGCCGCCGCCGATCACTACATCGTCCAGCGCGGATCGTTCAAATCCATCGTGGCCGGTTATCACTGGTTCACCGATTGGGGCCGCGACACCATGGTCGCGCTGCCCGGCCTGACGCTGGTCACCGGACGCTTCGACATCGCTCGCCAGATCCTCGAAGCCTACGCCGGATGCGTCGACCACGGCATGCTCCCCAATCGTTTCCCCGACGCCGGCGAAACCCCGGAATACAATACAGCCGATGCGACGCTGTGGTTCTTCGAAGCCATCCGCGCCTACCTCCACTACAGCGGCGATGAAAAGTTCGTACGCCAGCAGCTTTATCCCATACTCAAAGACATCATCGATTGGCACGTGCGTGGCACCCGCTACGGCATTCATGTCGATGCCGATGGTCTGTTGGCTTGCGGCGAACCGGGGGTACAGTTAACGTGGATGGACGCGAAAGTCGGCGACTACGTCGTCACCCCTCGCACTGGAAAGCCGGTTGAGATCCAAGCCCTGTGGTACAACGCTCTTTGCATCATGGAAGGATTTGCCCGCCGCTTTGGTGACCCGTCCTCTCAGACTCTGTTCGCGGGCCTCGCCGCCGAAACGATGGAGACTTTCAACAAGCGTTTTTGGAACGAGTCAACCGGTTGCCTCTACGACGTAGTCGAGAACGGCCACGCCGACGGTTCCCTGCGCCCCAACCAGATCTTCGCCGTCAGTCTCCCGCACAGCATGCTCTCGCCCGAAAGAGCCCTCAGTGTAGTGCAAACCGTGCACACCGAACTGTGGACTCCCCTGGGCCTGCGCACACTCTCCCGTCACGACCCTCGCTACCGCGCGCGCTATGAAGGTGGCGTCACCGAGCGTGACACCGCCTATCATTTAGGCACCGTGTGGCCCTGGTTGATGGGCCCATTCATCACGGCGTATTTGAAAGTGAACCAGCGCAGCGAAGCCGCGCGCCAGCAGGCCGAAACCTGGCTGTCCGCTTTCTCCGAGCATGTGACCACCACGGGCCTGGGCCACATCTGCGAAATCGCCGACGCCGAGTATCCCTACACCCCGCGCGGCTGCATCGCCCAAGCCTGGAGCGCCGCCGAAATCCTGCGCGCCGCCGTAGAAGACGTGTACGCCGCCGCGACTACCACGAAGCGCCGCCCCACAAAGGCCGTAGCCACCCCCGCCTTAGCGAAAGCCGCCAAGCCGTAGCGAAAGCCCTTTCCACCGAACCGCGACTGCAAGGAGCGGACCTACAAGCCCGCCTTCACCGGATGCAGCACCAGCTTCTGCACACGCCAGTTCAGCAATTCCGCCACCCACAGCTCATTCTCGGACGGGCAAGCGATCTCATGAATCCACCCAAACTGCTTTTGCTGCCGCCCGGCTTTACCCAGCACGCCCACCAGCTTCCCATCCAAGGTCAACTTATAAATCCGCCCCGGAAAAGCGTCTGAAGTGTAAATGTACTGCGTCGGCCCCGGCGAAATGCAAACCGTCCACGGAGCGCCAGCCGATTGCGTAGCGTTGGTAGTCGGTGTCGGCATGTTCCCCATCCACGGCTTGGCATCGGCAGGCACCGGAGCATCCAGCGTAATCTGCCGCAAAAACTTCCCGTCCGGATCGAAGACCTGAATGCGCTTGTTCCCTCGGTCCGCCACATAAATGTTGCCTGCCGCGTCATTAGCGATCCCATGCGGCGTATTGAACTGCCCCGGCCCCGTGCCCGGCGTGCCCCACGACTTCACCCAGTCCCCGTTCTTGTCGTACTTCGCCACCCGCGAATTGATGTAGCCGTCGCTGATGAAGATGTTCCCCTGCGTGTCCCACGCCACATCGGTAGGCTGGCGAAACTGCCCGTCGATGGCCGGCAATGGCGGATTCGGATGCTTCCACGGTTCCGAATTCTCATCCGAGGCTTCTTTCTTACGCCCGAACACCATGGTCACGCGCCCCTCCGGATTAAAGCGAATGATCATATCGGAGCCTTTGTCGATGGCCCAGATGTTGTCGTCTTTATCGACCCGAACATCGTGCGCGAAGGACCACGCATATAGCCCTTTGCCGATCTCACGAATGAACTTACCGTCCGGCCCGAACTCCAACAGTTGCGACGCCGTCGCCCCGTAAGCCGGACCGTTGGTGTTCCCGCGGTTGTAGATGAAAACGTGTTTCTTCGAGTTCAACGCGATCCCCGAGACTTCGCCGAAATACATATCCGGCGGCAGCTTCAGCACGTTCGGAACCGAATCAAACGGAATCTCCGGCACATCCGCGGCCCACGCCGCCGCGCTCAGGCATCCCAGCGCAATCAGAGCATATGGTTTCAAAGTAGCCTCCTTAATCCCAACAGGTACGATACCAAATACCGGTGACAGGCGCATTCACAACTTGTTGATGTCCGCAGTTTCCAATATCGACTTCGGCGCGCCCTTGCTTCGCCACCTTCAGCATCGCCCGCCCCATCTGCTCCGTAGTCGTCACGTACTGCGGAAACAGCCTGTATAGCAACGGAAGCAGCGGACCAAACACTGTTAATAAGCCTGGACAAATCCGCGTCTTTGACCTCACTCCGTGCAGCGGCACAATCCCGCCCGGGCGGAACATATAAGCGCTTTGAACGGCAGCCGCAGCAGATCGTTCTCCGTCTTGCCCTTTCACCCGCGCCCACATACGTGCGCCCGCGCTCGGAACTGTCCGTCCCCAACCCCGAAACATAAACGAAAGTCATTGCCGGATTGAGCTTAACGAGCAACCGCGCCGCTGCCAGCGTGATGTCGTAAGTGACGCGCCGGTAGTCCGCTTCCTTCATACCCGCCGACGAAACCCCCAGGCAAAAGAAACACGCGTCGTATCCCGGCAACTCGCTTTCAATCGCGGAGAAATCGAAGAAGTCTTTATGGATCAGCTCTCGAAGTTTAGGATCACGCTGCCCGGTTGGCGCTCTCACGACAGAAAACACCCGTTCCACATCCGCATCGAGCAAGCATTCGCGCAGGACCCCTTGTCCCACCATCCCGCTCGCCCCAAACAACAGTATGTTCATCGCAACGGCAGTTCTTGCCGGTCCGGCGGCACCCACCGCATGCGTGCCTCTTGCCCCGCCAGCACTTCGGGAGTCCAGAACCGGTGCAGCAGCCCAATGTTCAACCGCGCCTCGTTCTCCCGCAGGAACCCCTCGAAACTGTTCTCCAGATGAGTCGCCAGCAGCCGCACCCAAGCCGTCGTGATGGTTTCGTGATACAGATGAGCCGCCCCATGGTGCGCAGCGAAGTTCTGAATCCCCTCGCGCACCTTGGCTAACGCGGTTTCGAGCGGCTCCCGGTGCAAATGCAGCCACGCCAGACGCAAATGATCCGCATGATGAAACTCGGAATTCGGCAGCCGGCAGGAGTGGAACGCCTCCAGGAATTCCTCGTCGCTCAGATGAGCCGAAGCCAGCACAAGCGGCATAGTTAAATTATGACAAACGCTCTCGTTTTGATATCATGGGCGGCGGAAATAGAGGAGTGTCCAGCATGAACCCCAAAAACCGTCTGACTGCGCTCTCGGTATTTGTGCTCGCCTGCGTAGCGTCCATCCCCGCCGCCGCGCAGTCGCTCGACTACGATACCTTCAAGACCCAGGTCGAACCCATCTTCGTGAAGAAGCGCCCCACCCACGCCCGCTGCGTAGTGTGCCACGCCGCGTCGAACAACGCCTTCCGCCTGCAGCCGCTCGACAAAGGCGCCGCTTTCTGGACCGAAGAACAGTCCCGCAAAAACTTCGAAACCGTCTCGCGCCTGGTGAAGCCCGGCGATCCCGACAACAGCCACTTCCTCAAGCAACCCCTGGCCCACGAAGCCGGCGGCGAAGAGTTCCACTCCGGCGGACGCCAGTTCTCCACCAAAGATGATCCCGATTGGCAGGTCATCGCCAATTGGGTCCGCTCCGCCAAGTGACGCCCGAGCCCGGCTCGGTCCGTTCGAAGGACGGCACCACCATCGGCTACCTCCGCCTAGGCGCAGGACCGCCTTTAGTCATGGTGCACGGAAGCCTAGGCGTAGCCGAAGCGTGGCTTGCTGTTGCCAATCTGCTCGCCGGCAGCTTTACCTGTTACCTGATGGATCGCCGCGGCCGCGCCCGTAGCGGTGACGCGCCGGATTACGCCATCGAGCGCGAATACGAAGACGTCGCCGCCGTGCTGCGCGTCGCCGGCGACAAGCCCCATCTCATCGGCCACTCCTACGGAGCCGTCTGCGCACTCGGCGCAGCCCTCGAAACACCAGTCGATAAATTGATCCTCTACGAACCCCCAGCCGGCGTGGTGTTCGGTCCTGAAGTCGAAGATTACCGCCAAGCCATCGCCGCCGGCGATCCCGAGAAAGCGCTAGAGATCGGAATCACCAAGATCGTCGGCGTCCCGCAAAGCCAGTTCGAAGCCATGCGGGCCAATCCCATGTTCCCGATGTTCAAAGCGCTGGCCCCCGGCTGGGTCCGCGAAATTCAACAGATCGAGCGCCTCGGAACCAGTCTCGACCGTTACCGCGCGATCGAATCGCCAGTGCTTATGCTATTAGGAACCGGCACTTCGGATAGCCTGAAGGACTCGACTGCCAAACTCACGCGCACGTTGCCAAACGCACGCGTCTCCGAGCTAGCTGGCGAAGGTCACGGAGCCTTGCGGACCGCACCCGAGCTAGTTGCCGAGCGCATCCGCGAATTTCTGTCTTAGGGAACGATTACCGTGCCGTTGCGCTTCGGCACTTCGCCTACTGGGATGTGGCCCACTTCTTTCATGGTCTTCATATCCACGGCCGACACGTAATTCGCACCCGCGTTGGCAATGTAGATAGTCTTGCTATCGGGAGTAAACGTCAGCCAGTCCGGCGTCGAAGCCGTGTGCACGTAGCCCAGCAACTTCAGATCCGGCATCGAATACGCGAACACGCCCGCCGCCTGCGAGCTATTCACCCACAGCGTCTTGCCATCCGGCGACACGCCGATCCCGTGCGAAGGAGCCGCGCTATGCGTCTCGCCGCGCACCGGTTCATTCGGCAGCATCACCCGCTGAATTTCCTTGTGCGTATTCATATCCACCACCGCGAACCCGTGCACGTCGGAAAGCTGCACGAACAAACGACCCGTCGAGCCATCCGCGCCCTTCTCGAAGGTCATGCAGCGCACGCCCTTGTCCATCATCAAGGTCCATAGCGGTTCCAGCGTCAGCTCATCGATCACGTTAATGGACTTGCCCGTTACCGAACCCGCCACCACGATCTTCCCGTCCGGCGAAACGTAGGTGTTGTGTCCCGCGCCCTTGATCGGGATGGTCTTGATGTTCTTCATCGCCACCGTGTCGATCACGTCCACCGCTCCCGGCGCCTGCGCAATCGCCACGAACAGCCGCTTGCCGTCCTTCGAAGTGGAAATGTTGTTAGGATGCCCGCTCAACGGCACTTTGCCGATCAGCTTGCCGGTCTTGGTGTCGGTGAACCATACCGTGTTCTCCGCCTCGCAAGAAATATACGCGCGCGTACCATCCGGCGAGAACGAGACGCCGTGTGGCACCTCAATGTCTTTAATCTGCATCACCACTTTATTGGTCGTGGGATCGATGATATCCACCACATCCCCAGCACTGTTGGTCTGGTAAATGCGCACCGACCCTGCCATGAGTGGCAGCGCCAACAAAAACATCGCCGAACGTTTCATCAAAAACCTCCTGAGGACAACGTCTGAAGTGTATCGAGCAGAGGCATCCCACGTCAATCCCGAGTGCTACCGTAGAACTATCGGCAACTAGGCGCTTATGCTGCCCATGCTCTTCCATCAGTGGGTCCCTGCTTCGCTACGCGGAGGGCGAACTGCACACGCGCTGCTGGCAGAGCTGGACCGCCAACTGCATCTTTGCCGCAGTCCGGAAGCCGCGATAGACACCCTCGACAACTTTAAGATGGACTTGTACAGCGGCCTGGCTGCGCGTTTCCCGGTTCCGGTAGCGCAGGCGCTGACGCTCAAGACCCTCAATATTCATCTGGCTAAATTTCATTACGAAGCCCGCAACGTGTCGCTCTTGTCGCGCCCGGTTGGAATTGTCGCCGATCCTTCCAACGTGTGCCAGTTGGCGTGCCCGGGCTGCGTTCACTCGGAACACTCCGAAACTTTTAAGCTGTTCGATTGGCCCAAGGCTACGCTCTCGCAGGACTGTTTTTCGCAACTGCTCCAGCGTTACGGCCCCCACGCCATCGGCGTCTACTTTTGTAACTACGGCGAACCACTGCTCAATCTGAACACGCCGAAGCTCGTCCGCATGGCGAAGCAGTATCTGCTGGGGACGGCGCTCTCCACCAGTCTCTCGGTCGCGCGCTTCGACGCGGAAGCCTACGTCGAATCCGGCCTTGATTTCATGGTGGCGTCGATCGACGGCGCGACGCAGCCGGTGTATCAGCAATTCCGCCGCAACGGCAACCTGGAACTCGTGTTTGGCAATCTTCGCAAGCTGGCGGAAGCCAAGCGCAAGCTGCGCAAGAAAACGCCGGTAGTGTCGTGGAACTTTCTGGCGTTTGAGCATAATAAGCATGAGATTCCCTTGGCGGAGCGCTTGGCGCGCGAACTCGGCGTCGATCAATTCCGTGTGGTGCTCCCGTGGGGCGTGGATTGGGACGATCCAGACATTCGTCCAGCCTCAGTAAAAGCGGGAGTGCGGCGCCTGAATTGGCTGTCCGCGACCAACTTGCCGCAGAATTGGAATCCCTTCCCGGAAAGCCTTGCGGAGGAGACGATCGAACAGGCCTTTGCGAGCCCCTGGGACCGGAGGCTGCTTCGCGACGAGACTCCCAGCAAAGGCCACACCTGCAAATGGCTCTACAACAATATCGTGATGGACGCGACTGGTAGAATCATGCCCTGCTGCGGCGCCCCCAGCCCGGGCACCAACTTGGTATTCACCAAGATCGCCCCTGGCGAAACCGACACTTACAATTCGCAAATGCATCAGGAAGCCCGGCGTTCGTTTTCAACGCCCACTCCCGTTACCGATAGCAGCCCTTTTTGCGTCAAGTGCCCCTGGGATCACGACGTGGTGAATATCGGCGGTCCGGAGATCCGCCGCTATTTCCGGGCGGCCAATGCGGCGTTCTTCGATCGAAAGAGTTTGCGTCTTCTGTCCGACTGGTAGTGGTTAGGCTCTCGCCATCCACTTCGTCGAAACTTTACGGATGCGCTCCACCGCTTCCAGAATGTTTTCCAGCGAATTGGCGTAGCTGAAACGCAGATACCCGCGGCCTTCGGCGCCGAAGCATTGCCCGTCCAGACAAGCCACGCCGCCTTCGTACAACAGGTAGTCGGCCAGTTCCTTCGAACCTATGCCCGTGCCTTCCACGTTAGGAAACACGTAAAACGCCCCCGCTGGCACCGGGCAGCGGAAGCCCGGAATCGTGTTCAACCCTTTGACCACCGCGTCGCGCCGTCGCTTGAACTCCGCCACCATCGCGTCCACCGCGTCCTGCGGACCTTCCAGTGCCTCAATCCCCGCGCGCTGCGTAAAACTCGCCGTGCAGGAATTCGAATTCACCATCAGCTTCACCACCGCGTCCGCCAGCCACTCCGGCATCACGCCGTAGCCCAACCGCCACCCCGTCATCGAATAAGTTTTGGAGAACCCGTCCAGGATCACTGTCTTGTCCAACATGCCGTCGACGCTCGCGATGGAACTCGGTTCGCCATCATAAATAATCCGCGAGTAAATCTCATCGCTCAGCACCATGATGTCGCGCTCGCGCAGCATCGCGGCGATCTGTTGAATGTCGCCCGCCGGAATAATGCCGCCCGTCGGATTATGCGGCGAATTCAGGATCACCAGCTTAGTGCGGTCCGTCAGCCGGTCCTTAAGCTCATTAATGTCCAGCGAAAACCCGCGGTTCTCGCGCAACGGAATCGGCACCGGCTTCGCGCCCTGAAAACGAATCATCGATTCGTAGATGGGAAACCCAGGGTCGGGATAAATCGCCTCATCGCCCTCTTCCAGCAGCGCGATGATCACGAAATACATGATCGGCTTGCCGCCCGGCACCACGCAAACGTTCTGCGGACCCACCTTGATCCCGCGCGTCCGCGAAATGTAACTCGCAATCGACTGCCGCAGCTCCGGCAGCCCCTGCGTGGGGCCGTACTTGGTCCAGCCCTCATCGAGCGCCTTTTTCCCCGCCTCGATCACATTGCGCGGCGTAGGGAAATCGGGCTCGCCGATTTCAAGATGAATAACGCTCTTGCCTTTGGCTTCAAGCGCGCGCGCCTTCACCATCACCTCGAAGGCCGATTCGACCCCAATACGGGCCATCTTCTTCACCAGTTGCATGTGACGATGATACCGCGCGCGCCCGGCGCCGGACCGTTTAGGGCGCGTTTAGAACAGCGCCGTGTCGCGCCGCTTCCAGGACTTGCCCTTTTCCTTCGCGATCTTCTCCACGTCGTTCACGTAAGCGCCCGCCTGCGTCAACACGTGATGCAAATCGTTGCCCACGCTGATGAAGGTAAAGCCTTTTTCCAGAAACTCGCCCACGCGCGAAGTGCCGAACAGGAAAATCCCCAAAATCACATTATTCTTCTTGGCCGCGGCGATCAGCTTGTTGGTAGCCTCGCCCAACTCCGGCGAAGTATACATGTGCGGGAACTCGTACTTCTCGTACAGCCCCATCGACATGCACAAATCGTTCTGCCCCAAAAACAGCATGTCGAGCCCCGGCACAGCGGCGATCTCATCGATGTTCTTGATGCAATCCGCGGTCTCTACCTGCAGCGCCTTGATGGTGTTCTCGTTGGCCGCACCCGCATAGCCCAGCAATCCCGCCTTGTTCATGCTGCGCTGCGGAAAATACACCGAACGCGTACCCGCCGTCGGATAGCGCATGCAACTGATAGCCGCCACCGCCTCTTCAGCGGTGTTGATGTAAGGAACCAGAATGCCGTCGGCGCCCGTGTCGAGCGACTGCTGGATGCCAGGCCGGTCCTGATAACTGCCCACGCGCACCATCGATTTCGCCCCGCCGCTGGCGATGCCCGCGAGCATCGTCGACAACGTCTCATAACTCATAGGGCCGTGCTGCGAATCGACAAGCAGCCAGTCGTAGCCGCTATGCGCCAATTGCTCCACCACCGTCGGACTGTGCGAATTCACAAACAGTCCCAGCTTAGGCGTGCCCGCGCGCAATTGTTTCTTGAATTCCGCGCCGCTCAATACGTCACTCATTGATTGGATCTCCTGATGAAAGTTTCCGAGTCTCGTCGCAGTATACAACACTGAACCCGCTCGTCATGCCGTCTGTCATGCCTCCCGGAGGGCCGCCGGGAGGATATGATAAACTCGGAAAGTTTCAGTCCCCGTCATAAAGCAAGCAATGACCCTCTACCAAATCTGTCAAGCCCTGCAGGATTCCGACTTCGGCACTTCCATACGCGAATCCATCTGGACCTTCCCCGCGATTGAAACCGTGCACGTCCTGGGATTGGCCGTTTCGGTAGGCATCTTAGTAATGCTGGACCTGCGTTTAGTGGGCGCCGGGATTCGCCACATTCCGGCCGCCGACATCATGCACAAGCTGAAGCGCTGGTACTTGACCGGCTTCGTAGCGATGTTCTTGAGCGGCGTGCTGCTGTTCTGGTCCGAGGCGGAAAAGTGCTATCGCAGCCCTACCTTTCGCATTAAATTGATTTTCCTGGCGCTCGCCGGCGCGAACGCTCTGTTCTTCGAAATTAAATACGTACCCACCATGCGAACCTGGGATGCGACCGGCGTCACGCCCACCGGCGCCAAGTTGGTAGGCTGGTGCTCGCTGATCTGCTGGCTCGGCGTTATCGGATTCGGACGCTGGACCGCCTACGGGATGAAGTAAATATGATTCACGCGTTTCTGCCATTCTTCCGCTGGGCCGATCACACCGCCGTCGCCGTGTGGATTCGCGACTCCACCTGGATCTTCGCGCTACTCGAAGTATTTCATCTGTTCGGGCTGACGCTCTTGTTAGGAACCTTAGTAGTAGTGAACCTGCGCCTGTTCGGCTGGGGACTCGCCGGCCATCCCTTGTCGGAAGTCGCCTCCGACGCGCTGCCCTTCACCATCTGGGGGATGATAGCCACCATAGCGTCCGGTGCCCTCCTGTTCGTATCGGAAGCCCTGAAGTGCTACGCCAGCGCCCCCTTCTTCGTAAAAATGGGATTGCTCGCCGCCGCGCTGCTGTTCACGTTTACCTTCCACCGTTATCTGACCAAGAAGGACACGCCGCCTTCGCCCACCACCAAGTTTGCTGCCTGCTTATGCCTCACGCTGTGGTTCGGCGTCGGCCTGGCCGGACGCGCCATCGCGTTCTTCTAGCCCACCCTCCCGCGTGCCACAATAATCCAATACTATGTGGCCCCAATCCTACGCCCCCGTCGCCGGTAGTTTGCAGCTCTCCGCGTTGGTCGCGGTGTTGCCTGTCTTTGTGGTGCTGCTGTTGCTCGGCGTGCTCCGCAAGCCCGCCTGGGTCGCGGCCATCGCCGGATTCATCGCCTCGGCGATTATCTCAGTAGCCGTTTACAACATGCCCGTCGTGCTCGCCGTCAGCTCGGCGCTCTACGGGGCCGCCAACGGCATGCTGCCCATCGGCTGGATCGTATTCACCGCGATCCTGCTTTATCGAGTCACGGTTGACACCGGCAAATTCGACATCATCAAGGATTCGCTAGGTAGCGTCACCAGCAATCGCAGCATGCAAGCTCTGCTGATCGCCTTCGCCTTCGGCGGCGTTCATCGAAGGCGCCGCCGGTTTCGGCACACCCGTAGCGATCGCCGCCGCCATGCTAGCCGGCCTGGGGTTCCCCCCGTTTTTAGCCGCCAGCGTTTGCCTGCTGGCGAACACCGCCCCAGTAGCGTTCGGATCGATCGGCACGCCTCTAATCATGTTGCAGCGCGTGACGAACCTGCCGATCGACGGCCTCTCCGCCGATGTAGGCCGTCTCTGCGCGCCGCTCGCCCTGATCCTACCGTCTTATTTGATGCTGGTCATGGGCGGCTTGCCTGGCCTTGCGCGCCGCGCTTCCCGCCGCGATCGTCTGCGGAGTGGCTTTCGGTGGTGTGCAATTCTTGATTTCGAGTTATCATCGGCCCCAACCTGGCCGGCCTTCTCGCGCCATCGCCGCGATGGGCGCCCTGTTATTGCTGCTGCGTTTCTGGACGCCCGTAGGCGATGAATCAGCGCACCAAGTCCCGCCACGCCCCCGGCGAAATCTTTCTGGCGTGGAGCCCCTACCTTCTGCTGGTGATCTTCGTGCTCCTCTGGGGCAGCTCCGCCACCAAGGCGATTCTCGATAAAGCCACTGTCATTATTCCCTGGCCCGGCCTGCACAACCTAATTACGCGCATGCCCCCCATTACGCCCAAGCCAGCGCCCTACGGAGCCCCCTACACATTGAACCTGCTATCCGCCTCCGGCACATCGTGCCTGTTCGCAGTGTTTGCATCGGCGCTAGTGCTGCGCGTCAGTCCGCCGCGCCTCGCACGGCTAACTTGGCTAACAGCGAAGCAACTAGCTCTGCCCGCTCGTCACCATCGCGAGCGTAGTCGCGTTAGCGTTCATCATGAACTACTCCGGCCAGACCGCGACCCTCGGCCTGGTAGCCGCGAAAACCGGCGCGGCGTTCCCGTTCTTCAGCACCCTGCTCGGATGGCTGGGAGTCTTCCTCACCGGCAGCGACACCTCCGCCAACGCCTTGTTCGGAACCTTGCAGGTAGTCACCGCGAATCAACTCGGCTTGAATCCGGTGCTAATGGCCGCGGCGAATTCGAGCGGCGGCGTGATGGGGAAAATGATCAGCCTGCAAAGCATCGCGGTAGCGGCCGCCGCCACCGGCATGGCCCGCAGCGAAGAATCCAACCTGCTGCGCTTCACCCTAAAGCACAGCGTCTTCTTAGTCTGCCTGATCGGCTTGCTTGCAATGTTCTACACTTACGTGGTACCGGGCTGGGTAAGGTAGACCAGTCCGTTATGCTTTACGTAATGGATAATTTGGGCTATGATCAAGATTGATCCTCGGCTATCGGGATAAGCGGACGAAGGACTTCGCGTCCGGCGAACGGGTCAAGGCCTTTGCCGGAATCGAACGCCCGGCGCGTCTGAAGCTCGACCGTGTGGAGGTGGCCGTCTCCTTAAGGGATCTCGCAGGCCTGCCCAGCAACCGTCTTGAAGCCCTGGCCGGAAACCGTCAGGGTCAGTACAGCATCCGTATCAATCTCAAATGGCGAATTTGTTTCGAATGGCCGAGAGGGTCGCCGGGACCTGTCAATGTCGAGATAGTAGATTATCACTAGGAGCATAGTTATGCAGCTACCAGCGATCCACCCAGGGGAACATTTAGCCGAAGAATTGCAGGCTCTAGAAATGAGCGCTGCTGAACTGGCGCGCCAACTCAAGGTGCCCACCAATCGCATCACAGAGATCCTGAACGGACAGCGCGCGGTCACTGGAGACACGGCCCTGCGGCTGGCACATTTCTTTGGAACCAGCGCACAATTTTGGTTAAACCTGCAGAGTCTCTATGAACTGCGCCTAGCCGAACAGAAGGCCGGCAAGACAATCAAAGCTCTCCCCACACTGAAACGCCGCGAACCAGTGCACGCCTAGTCGCCAATGGCTTTCCTTGACGAGCTACGAAGTATCCTGGGTCCACACGGCCTCATTTCATCCCCCGAGGAGACCCGCACCTACGAGTGCGATGGCCTCACGAATTTCCGCGTGATGCCGCTGGCGGTGGTGCTGCCCACGTCCACCGAACAAGTGCAAGCCGTGATCCGCGTCTGCCATCGCGAACGCATTCCGTTCGTCGCCCGCGGTTCGGGCACCGGATTGAGCGGCGGAGCCCTGCCGGTGAACAACGGCATCGTCATCAGCCTGGCGCGCATGAACCGCATTCTAGAAGTCGACCTGGCGAACCACCGCATTGTAGTCGAACCGGGCGTCATTAACCTGAACGTCACCGCCCGCGTAGCCCCGTCCGGTTATTTCTACGCGCCCGACCCCTCTTCGCAATCCGTATGCAGCATCGGCGGCAATGTAGCGGAAAACGCCGGCGGCGCGCACTGCCTGAAGTACGGTTTCACCACCACCCACGTGCTCGCGCTAGAAGTCGTGCTGCCCGACGGAACGCTAGCTCACTTTGGTTCGAAAACCTTGGACGCGCCCGGTTACGACCTGGCCGGAGTCTTCGTCGGCTCCGAAGGCACCCTAGGCGTAGCGACGAAAATTACTCTCCGGATCATGAAGCGTCCCGAGTGCGTGCAGACTCTTCTGGCCGCGTTCAATAGCACCAATGAAGCCGGCGCCGCCGTGAGCGGCATCATCGCCGCAGGCATGCTCCCCGCCGCCATGGAGATGATGGACAACTTGGCCATTCAAGCCGCCGAAGCCGCCGTTCACGCCAATTATCCCAACTGCGGCGGACTCTTGCTCGTCGAAATGGACGGCCCCGTAGCCGAAGTCGACACCTT
The DNA here is from genome assembly GCA_963760575.1 of Bryobacterales bacterium. Classification (GTDB taxonomy): domain Bacteria; phylum Acidobacteriota; class Terriglobia; order Bryobacterales; family Bryobacteraceae; genus Palsa-187. Next base: position 133,483 of record CAVXEM010000009.1, on the reverse strand, counting down.
GATCGCCCAAGTCAGCGCCATCTGCCGCGAAAACGGCGCCACCGAAATCCGCGTCGCCCAAACCGAAGAGGAGCGCGCAGTGGTCTGGAAAGGCCGCAAAGCCGCCTTCGCGTCAGTGGGCCGCATCTCGCCCAACTACATCGTGCAGGACGGCGTGATCCCGCGCACAGCACTGCCAAAAATCCTGGACGAGATCGAACGCCTCGGAAGAGCTTCCGGCCTGCGCGTGGCCAACGTGTTCCACGCCGGCGACGGCAACCTGCATCCGTTGGTCATGTACGACCGCCGCATCGAAGGCCAGGAGCACGCCGCCGAAAAACTATCCGAGCGCATCCTCGAACTGTGCATCGAAATGGGCGGCTCCATCACCGGCGAGCACGGCGTGGGCGAAGAGAAGAAACACATGATGGGAAAAATGTTCGCCGAGCCCGACCTCGCCACCATGCAGCGCCTCCGTTGCTCCTTCGATCCACTGGCGCTAGCGAATCCGACCAAAGTGTTCCCCCGCCCGCGCCTCTGCGGCGAAACTCCTGGCGAGTATAAACCGCACCCACTAGAAGTCGCCGGTATTGCGGAGAGATTTTAGAGCCGTGCGGATTGTCGAGCCACAGTCAGAAAAAGAAGCCGCCGAAATCTTGCGCTGCGCCAACGAAGACGGCGCATCCGTGATCCCGCGCGGCGGTGGAACGAAATCGGATTGGGGAAATCCCCCCCGGCGCACCGATGTGATGCTTTCCACCGCGAACCTCAACCGCGTGATCGAGCACGCCTGGGCAGATTTGACCGTGACCGTCGAAGCCGGCTGCACCATCGCGGAACTACAGCGCACTCTAGCGAAACACGGCCAGCGGCTAGCCGTCGATCCCTTATGGCCCGAAAAAGCCACCGTTGGCGGAGTCCTTTCCACCAACGACACCGGCCCGCTCCGCTTCCGCTACGGCGGCTTGCGCGACCTGATCATCGGAGTGACTTTGGCTCTGGCCGATGGCACGCTGGCGCGCAGCGGAGGCAAAGTCGTAAAGAACGTAGCTGGGTATGATTTATCGAAACTGGTGACCGGCGCCTTCGGAACCCTGGGCGTGATCACCAGCGCCACCTTCCGCCTGCACCCTCTGCCCAAACACATCCACACAGTGACGGCCGCCGTACCCGATTTGAGCGCGATGCAACAGTTACTCGGCAAGATCCTGGACGCGCAAATCGTTCCCGCAGCGGTACAAGTTCGCGTCGGCGCGGGAGCCCCGCAAATCGACGTGCTCTTCGAGGGCACCGAAGAAGGCATCTACGCGCAAGTAGATCGCTTGCGCGAAATGACTCTGCTTACCGAAAATCACGCCGAAGTATTCCAGCGCCTCGACGCCGGCGCGAAAATCAGCGTGCTCCCCGCCCGCATAGCCGAAACACTCGAAGGCCTGGACGGCTACGCAGTAGTGGAAGCCACTGGCATCGGCTGGGTACAATCGGCTCACTTGTCGCAAATGCGCGAGAAGATAGAAGGCATGGGCGGATCGTTGGTTCTGATGCGGCCGATCGCCGGGCTGGACGCCTGGGGCAACACCGCCGGCGGCGACGCGCTCCCTTTAATGCGCGCCATCAAGCAGCGCTTCGACCCGCGCGGCATCCTAAATCCCGGCGTATTCGTGGGGGACATTTGATCAATCCCGACCTGCTCAGCCAGTGCGTGCACTGCGGATTCTGCCTGCAGGCGTGCCCCACCTATGTGCTGTGGGGCAACGAAATGGATTCCCCCCGCGGCCGCATCTACCTCATGGACATGCTGAACCAGGGAGAGACGATGATGACGCCTAAGTTCGTTCAGCACATGGACGCGTGCCTGGGCTGCGTCTCCTGCATGACCGCGTGCCCCTCCGGCGTGAACTACGGCAAGCTGATCGAGGAAACCCGTTCGCAGATCGAGCACCAATATTCACGCCCCTTGCGTGATCGTCTGCTGCGCTGGGCTATCCTGCACACGTTTCCAAATGTCGCTCTATTGCGAATCGGACGCGTATTCCTGTCCGCGTATCAAAAGTTAGGACTCCCATCACCCAGCAAACTGATGCCGAAGTTAGGCAAGCGCGAAGACGTTTCCGGAGTGACACCCGCGCAAGGAGCGAAGCGCGCGCGCGTCGGCCTGATGCTGGGATGCGTGCAACGCGAATTCCTGCCCGAGATCAACGCCGCCACAGTGCGCGTTCTCGCCGCCGAAGGTTGCGAGGTAGTCGCCCCCGCCGAACAACCGTGCTGCGGCGCGCTGCTGATGCACGCCGGTAAAGACGAAGCCGCGCTCACCCTGACGCGTCGCATGTTCGCCACCTTCGAGAAAGCGGGTGTCGATACTCTCATCACCAATGCCGGCGGATGCGGCTCGCACTTGAAAGAATTCTCCACCGAATTCAAAGGCCAAGTAAAAGACATCGCCGAGTTTCTGGTGGAGCTTGGGCCCCGCGCCAAGCGCCACCCGCTGACGAAGTGCGTCGCGTACCACGATTCCTGCCATCTCCAGCACGCGCAGAAAGTCCGCACGCAGCCTCGCCAACTGCTAGCCGGAATCCCCGGCTTGACCGTTGCGGAGATGCCCGAGGCCGCCCTGTGCTGCGGCTCGGCAGGAATCTACAACCTGGTGCAGCCCGCAACTGCCAACGAATTGGGCGATCGGAAGGCCAGTCACATCCAAGCCATCGCGCCGGACGCCGTCGCCACCGGGAATGTGGGCTGCATCCTGCAAATGCAAGCCGCGCTCGGGCGCCAGACGGGTAGCCAACCCCCGGTCGTACACACCATTCAACTACTGGATGAATCGATTCACGGCATCGCGCCGGCCCCGTAGCGGTTCCAAATAACGGCTCCGATCCAGCCAAATAAGTAACCGATGATCGCCGTCACCAGGATCAGCGCCAGTGCCAGACCCGGATCGAACGCAGCGATTTTATAGGGCGGTGTAATCATGTGGAGCCGGAAAATGAAATCCATGACAGGTTGCGCAGCGCCAGCCCATACCAGGGCAGCCCAGAAGGCGTGCCACAGACCTATCAAAATGCCCAACGCGAAACCAGCCGAATGCGGTCGAAGGCGGTTCATGGAGCACCTCCTCAATCCTGCTGATTCGCACGTAGAATGCCATCTTTGGCGCGCTAGTTGCTCGCTACGTGAGTGATGTTACACCTTCCTTTTCACGATCGCGCTGAAGCAGGCCGGATGTTGGCCGCGGAACTCGCCGCGCGCCCGCTGCTGAAGAACCCGATCGTGCTAGCGCTCCCACGGGGCGGCGTCCCAGTCGGATTTGAAGTGGCCCGCACGCTGGCTGCTCCGCTCGACGTGGTGGTGGTTCGAAAATTAGGCGTTCCCTGGCAACCCGAGCTCGCCATGGGAGCCATCGCCAGTGGAGGCGTCCGTATTCTCGACGAAAAACTGATCCGCCAGCAAGGTATTCCGTCAGAAGAAATTGAAAGAATCGCAGCCAGGGAAGTGCAAGAGGTTGAACGCCGCGAACTACTCTACCGTGGGAACCGGCCAGCGCTCGAACTACGAAGTCGCCCGGTAATATTAGTGGACGACGGATTGGCAACTGGGTCCACCATGCTAGCTGCCGTGAAGTGCGTGAAGAGCCTGCAACCCTCCGCCGTGATCGTAGCGGTGCCGGTGGCATCGCGCCAAGCCTGCGTCCTCATCCGCGATGAAGCGGACGAATGCGTATGCCTGGCCACGCCCACGCCTTTCATGGCGGTGGGCGAATGGTACCAGGACTTCCGCCAAACCAGCGATGCAGAAGTGCGAGAGTTGCTCCAGGCTGCATGCTAGTTTGGTGTTGAATGTCTAACAGCCAATTTGATCTGCGTGCCATGGCGCGTCAGGAAATGCTTGCTGAGGGATTTCACCCGGATTTTCCACCCGCCGTCGATCAACAAGTGAAGGCGCTGGTGTCCCAGGCGGCGCCCGCCACAACCGGCGACCTGCGGGACCTCCGCTCGCTGCTATGGTCTTCGATCGATAACGATACCTCACGCGACCTCGACCAAGCCGAAGTAGCCGAACGCGTGAGCGGCGGCATCCGCGTGATGATCGCCATCGCCGACGTCGATTCCGACGTCCCCATCGGCTCCCCCATCGATCAATACGCCGCGGAGGAAACCACTTCGGTGTACACCGGCGTCCGCACTTTTTCCATGCTGCCCGAGCAACTTTCAACCGGGCTGACTTCGCTCAACGAAGCCGCCGATCGCGCCGCGGTCGTGATCGATTTCGTTGTCGCACCAGACGGAGCCGTTTCCTCCCAGGGCATCTATCGCGCGCTGGTCCGCAATCGGGCCCAGTTGACCTATAACGGCGTCGGCCCGTGGCTGGAAGGAACCGCCGCCGCTCCCGCCAAGCTAGCGGCGTCGGCCGGCCTTGCGGCCCAGCTCAAGCTGCAGGACGAAGCCGCGCGCATCTTGCTCGATGAACGCCAGCGCATGGGCGCGTTAAACATCGACCGCGTGGAAGCCGAGGCCGTGGTGACTAACGGAGAGGTCGAAGGCATCAATACCCGCCAGAAGAATCGCGCCAGCGAGCTCATTGAAAATTTCATGGTGGCCGCCAACGGCGTCATGGCGCGCACCCTGTCGGCAGCCGGCGTGAGTTCCATCCGCCGCATCGTCAAGACCCCCGAACGCTGGCCACGCATCGTCGAACTCGCCGCGCGTTATGGCGAAACCCTCCCGGCGCAACCGGATTCCGGCGCGCTCAACGCCTTCCTGCAAAGAAGAAAAGCGGAAGACGGAGTCCATTACGCGGACCTGTCGCTAGCAGTGGTGAAGCTGATGGGTCCTGGCGAGTACGTCCTGGCCCGCGCCGGCGACGCTTCGCAAGGCCACTTCGCGCTAGCCGCGCACGACTACACGCATTCGACGGCCCCCAACCGCCGCTTCGCCGACACCGTCACCCAGCGCCTCATCAAAGCCGTGATCGCCAAGCAAACCCCGCCTTATTCCGACTCACAACTCGACTCCACCGCGCGCAATTGCACCTTGAAAGAGGATGCCGCGCGCAAGGTGGAGCGCGTGATGGGCAAGCGCATCGCTGCCGTAGCCCTGCAACCTCGCATCGGCGAAATGTTCTCCGCTGTGGTGACCGGGGTCACGCCTAAAGGCACCTTCGTCCGCGTGCTGAACCCTCCCGCGGAAGGATTGCTGATTCGCGGCCAGCAAGGTGTCGACGTCGGCGATCGCCTGCAAGTGAAACTAGTGAGTACCGACCCGCGGCGTGGTTACCTCGACTTCGCCAAATAACGGATCACTTCTTCTTTTCTTTCTTCTTGATCCCGTAATCCGGCGCGTGCTCGCGAATCTCTTCGATTTCGGCCACTTTCCTGTCCTTGACGTCGCCGCTGGCGGCATACCGGCGCCGCGCGGCCTGCAGATTGGATTGGCGCGTGGCTTCCGAACTCACCGCGAATCCGGAGATGAGTTGCTCCAGTTCCTGCCCGTGGCAGGCCGGACACTCCGCCACCGTGCCCTTCAACACCAGCAGTTCGAATTGCTCCCCGCACTTGCGGCATTCGTAATCGAAAATCGGCATGGCCTGCAATGAAATCTTAGCATCTACTTGTTCACGGTAGGAATGGACGTAAATTCTGAACCGCTGAAGCGCAGCCCCAATACCGCGATATTCCCGGCGGTCACGCTAAAATCGGCGGAGCCGCGTTTCCCCGCCATACCCGCCAACCCCGCGAGATTCCGCATGACCACGGCCGTCTTCGAGCGTGCTCCCAAGGCAATCGTGGGGCTGCCAATCAGAACGCCCGTGTTGTCCCGCACGCTGATCGTGACCACGGTCGCGACTGCGCTCGGGTTAACGATGGACACTGCTGTAACGTAGTTGGTGTCGTCCCAGATCATGTTCTGCCTGGTAGACGACCCCCCGGAAAGCGGTACGATCACCTCTTGATCGGGAACCCCCGTGGCGCTTTTTCGGAAGATCCCGTAGCTCTCCACGCCGCCGGGCAAAAACATCGACGCGTACCCCTGAATCAAATCGCCCGCATTCGGCGCTTCGATGATCGCCGTGCCTTGCGGCGCAAGATTGATCGTGGTGGACGCTCCCGCAATCGAAGGGACAGTCAGCGGAGTCCCGTCGTCAGCGATAAAATTGACGGCAAACGAGACCTGACTGTTGCCTGTGTTCTCGAAATAAATCGCCGAATAGAATCCCCCGCCGAAGGCGAAATCGGGAAGTATCGTCGGTGCCACGGTTTGTGCAACCGCTACGCCGGAAAGCGTGGTGCCAGGATCGGTTCCGAGCACTAGAACTTGACCGTTGGGCACTACGGCGAAAAAGTAGTTGACGCTCCCGGACTGACTCGTAAGAGTAGCGGCCCCCGTACAGTCGCTCAACACCAAATAGGTTCCACTGTATGCAGCCGGAACCACAGTGCCGCTAGCATTAAAGACCAGGTTCAGATTCAGATTCCCGTTCCCGTCGGAAACCATTTGCCCTTCTTCCGATGTCGGACCCTCTGCAAAACCGTTCAATTCGAAGCCGTAGGTACCGCTAAACGATCCCTTTCCGCACTGCGACGATCCCGCTGTCGTTCGGTATCCCTGGCCCGCGGTCACTTCGCCCGTGCCCGCGAAGGCCAACACGACACTCCCTCCCCCGTTTCCTACCTGGATATTGAAAGTTCGCGTAATGTTCGAATTCGCAGCCAGCGACATGCTACCGGAACAATTTGCCTGGACCGTGTAGGTGCCGTTCAAGGAGTAATTCACCAGCGTGCCGCTGACGCTAGCTTGCGCCAGCCCTGCGACGTGGCCCTGACCGTCCGCAACCAGCTTGCCGACTTCGGCGTAAATTGCCGACGGGCTTCCCGTGAGCAGAGTGCCATTCAATAGATATAAATACGTTCCGGTCAAAGAAGCGTTCGAACACGCTGGCGGCTGCGCCCGCAAAGAAAAACCACATCCGGAAAAAAGCAGAGCCAAGCAAGCGATGCGCAAGTACATTCGTCGACTCCTCCGAGTCTATCGGTCCACCGTAGGAATGGAAGTAAACGCTTGCCCATTGAAGCGCAGCCCTAACACCGCCACGTTCCCCGCCACCACGCTGAAATCGGCGAAGCCCCGTTTCCCTGCCATGCCCGCCAGGCCGGGAACGTCTCGCAGCACCACGGCGGTCTTCGAATTAGCGCCCAGCGAAATGGTGGGGCTTCCAATCGAGTTGCCGGCGTCGTCGCGGACGGTAATGGTGACGATGTTCGCTACCGCGCTGGGATTCACAATCGCCACTGCCGTAACGTAACTGGTGTCGTCCCAAACCAGGGTCCTGCGCGTAGAGGACGCCTCGGAAAGAGGCACAATCACCTCTTGGTCGGGAACTCCTATAGTGCTTTTGCGGAAGATACCGTAGCTGACCACGCCGCTCGGCAAAAACATCGACGCAAATCCTTGCACCAAGGACCCGTCGTTAGGCGCTTCTATGATTGCCGTGCCCTGCGGCGGAAGATTGATAGTAGTGCTCGACCCGTGCAGGGAAGGCACCGTCAGCGGCCCTCCGGCATCGCCAAAAAAGTTCACCGGGAAGGACACCGCCGTGCTCCCCGTATTCGCAAAGTAGATCGCCGAATAAAAGCCGCCGCCAAAAGCGAAATCCGGCAGCACCGACGCCGTCAGCGCCTGCGTCTGCGCCTGGCCGGAGACCACCGTGCCCGTGTCGGTTTGCAGAAACAAAATCCTCCGCCCGTTATCCACCATCGCGAACAGATAATTGAGATTGCCCGATTGGCTGGCGATGAAAGCGCTCCCCGAGCAATCGCTGTGCAGCGAATAGGTCCCGGTGCCGGGATTGAGCAGCGGACTCCCATTGATATCCAGCACGCCGTTCATGGTCAGATTCACGTCTCCGTCCGATACAATTTGCCCCTCCTCCGAGCGCAGCAGACCGCCGGAGCTACCCGTGAATTGGAAAGCGTAGGTGCCGGTAAAAAATCCCCTGCCGCATTGAACCGTCCCGGTAGTCGCCAGGTACGCGTGGCCCACAATCACCGCGCTCGAACCCGAAAAAGCCATCGAGATGCTTTTGCCCCCGTCTAATATTTGAAAGTCGAACGGTCCCGCGGCGGGCGGATTCGCGCTCAGCGTTAAAGCGCCTTTGCAGCTGGCTTGCACCGAGTACATTCCCGCGAACGAAAAACTTGCGAAAACGCCGTTGTCGTTGGTCGCGGCTTGTCCCGTCACGCCTCCTTTTCCGTCGAAAACGAATTGGGATAGTTCCGCGAACGGCAGCGTCTGGCCGCCTGATATCACCGAACCGTTCGCCAAATAATAGTAGGTTCCTGAAAGTGTGGAATTAGAACAAGTTTGCTGCGCCTGCACGGAAATACCGCCGGTAACCGCAAGCAGGATCAGGGAAGCAATACGTGGATACATACTGAACATCATACGAGGTTCGCCGAGTGCAACTCCTTCACTACGCGCAGATGGCAGCGGATGTCCAGGGCGGGGAACACCCACGCCGCGTGCCGTTCATACCATTTCAGGTTGCCGCGAGCCAACGCCCGCCCCAGGTTGTCCAGAATAAAATTGCCACCGAACGTCAGCTCGACGCTCACGATATCGAACCGAAACGGCGCCCCGTGAAAGCTTTCGAAGTTCTTTCCCGTGAGATGGTCAAAACTAGCGGCCGCTAGATGACGCACATGCGTCGGATCGGCATACGAATTGTGGGAGCTGAAATGCGGCGTCGTCACCAGCACGCTCGCGCCGGCCTGCGCCACGCGATGCACCTCCGCCATGGTCGCCATTACATCGTGCACGTGTTCAATGATGTGCGAGAGGTGAATGCGCTCGAAACGATCCGATTCGAGCGGCCACGGATAGCGGTCCAGATCCCAAACAATGTCCGTCTCCGGCCCCGGTGATCGATCGATTCCGAGCGCGCCAGGCTCAGCCTTGCGGGTTCCGCAGCCGACGTCCAATACAGTGCTGCGCTCCGCCACAGCGCTCGGTCCAGGATTCATAGTTGGTTGAAAGTATAGCGCGGCCACGCACTTAGGCGGCAGCGCCGGCCTCTGCAACTATTCGGCCTTTGCCGCGTCCAATAGGTTGTAGGGCCGAGCCACTTCCTCCGACTGGCTTGTGGTTCTTGCTGCCATTTTGAACCAGCGGCGGTTTCTTTATCCGCCGCTCCCTACACTTGCATCGAAGGCTCCGGCTGTCCCAAAATAGGGCGCCTGGGCGCGAGTCGGGCATGGCTGTCTTTTCTCCGGTTAATTTAGGAATATTTAGATAAAATGTATCTGCTTTTGTCTAAAGTGACGGGATAAAAGGCCCGATAAACAAGCAACATTACCCAGAAAAGCCGAGCGGCAGATATGAGCCTTCAACTCTCTCCCCTTGCCGGATGCTGCCGTTCGGTTTTTAACTCTACAGTCTAAGCGGGCCGCTTGGCCTTATTGCCCAAGCCTGCGCGCGGAGCGCCCGTTCCCGCCCATCATCTTCAGTTATATACTTGCTCATGGCGGAGACCGCTATGAATCCAACTAAAATGCTGATGATGCTTGTACTACTGGCCGCGCTGCTCGCAGCCCAAACCCAGAACTTCGTGAAAGCCGCGGCCGGAGCGCCTCCCGCCGCCATCCCCACCTTCTCCACTGAAGACCTCGCGCGCACCGGCATCTTCTACGCCGGCGGCAAGTATGTCGGTGAGCCCGGTAAAGAAGTGATGGGCGGCTCCGCCTACGTCGAAGTGTGGGTGCCCAGGCAGATCCGCCATCCCTATCCAATCGTCTATCTGCACGGCGCCGGACAGACTGCGACGGACTGGCAGCAGACCCCAGACGGCCGTCCCGGTTGGGCGTATTATTTCGCGAAACAAGGTTACGTGCAGTACATGGTCGATTCCCCCGCCCGCGGCCGCTCGCCCTACGTGCCCGGCCACGACGGTAACTTGAACATCCGCACCGCGCCCAACCTCGAAGCCATTTTCACTGCGTCCGCGAAGAAAGGCGATTTCCCGCGCGCCCACCTGCACACCCAATTTCCCGGCACCGGCCTCATGGGCGATCCCATCTTCGACGCTTTCGCCAAAACGCAAGTGCAGTTTCTCGGCGGCGGGGGACCCAAGTCGCAGGACGATCTGACCGCCGACGCGATGGTCGCGCTGCTCGACACCATCAAGACGCCCGTGATCATCCTCTCGCACTCGCAGGGCGGCCCCGCCGGATGGCTGATCGCCGACGCGCGCCCCAACCAAGTGAAAGCCATCGTGACCGTCGAGCCCGCGGCCCCGCCGATCAAAGGCGTCGACACTGCGAAACTCGCCTACACCAATGGCGGCGGCGGTTTGAGCTGGGGCGTTACCTCCAGTCCCATCCACTACGATCCTCCTATTCAGAATCCGTCCGAACTCCAAGTCGTGCTGGAAGAGAAATCGGATATCCCCGGCGACGTGGTCGCGTGCTACGTACAGAAGGAGCCCGCGCGCAAGCTAGTGAATCTCGAAAAAATTCCTGTGGTTTACTTGTCTTCCGAAGGCGGCTATCACCGCGAGTACGACCACTGCATTCCGAAATGGTTGAACCAGGCTGGCGTGAAAACGCAGTACGTCCGCATGGAAGACGTCGGTCTCCACGGCAACGGCCACGAAATGATGCTGGAAAAGAACAGCGATGAAATCGCCAAGTTCATGTCCACGTGGCTCGACAAAAACGTTCACACCGCCGACAAGCCGTCCATGGCCACGCCCCCGTCGACGATCCCCACCTTCGCCACCGCCAACATCGCACGCCAGGGATTCTTCTACGCTGGCGGCAAGTATGTCGGCGAACCCGGCAAAGAAATCATGGGCGAAGCCATGTACACCGAAGTCTGGGTGCCGAAGCAAAGGAAGCATCCCTATCCGGTAGTGTTCTTCCACGGCGCCGGCCAGTCCGGAGCCGTCTGGCGGCAGACTCCCGACGGACGCCCCGGCTGGGCGTACTATTTGATCGATCAAGGCTACACCGTCTACATGGTCGATTACCCGGCACGCGGCCGCTCGCCCTACGTGCCCGGAGTCGACGGCAAACTCGGCATCCGTACCGCGCAAGATCTCTCGCAGATCTGGACCGGCCCCGTGCTCGTCCGGCGGCAATTTCCCGCGCATGCACAAGTACACCCAATGGCCCAGTGACTCGCCGAAGAAAGGCACCATGGGCGATCCCGTGTTCGACTACTTCGCCAAAGGCCAAATGCAATTCGTGAACAACCAGGCCGAAATCGCCATCCCCGCCGGCGTCGCGCTGCTCGATAAAATCGGCAGCCCCGTCATTCTCCTCACGCATTCGCAAGGCGGCGGCATCGGCTTCAACGTCGCCGACGAGCGCCCCAAACTGATCGCCGGCATGGTCTCGATCGAACCCGGCGGCCCGCAGATCGGCAACGTGGACACCGCGAAAGTAACCTACACCCGCATAAATCCCGCCTCTTGGGGACTCACTCCCCAGCCCATGAAATACGACCCGCCCTTCGCCACCCCCGCCGACATCAAGGTTCATCTCGAACCCAGCGAACGCCCCGGCGATGAAGTCGGCTGCTACATGCAAGACGCGCCCGTGCACAAACTGATCGGTTATCAAAACATGCCCATCCTCTCCATCTCCGCCGAAGGAACGTATCACCGCGTGTTCGACGTCTGCATCCCCAAGTGGCTGAATCAAGCCGGGCGCGAAAGACGACTTCGTGCGCCTGGAAGACGTCGGCATCCACGGCAACATGCACGAAATGTTTCTAGACCGCAACAGCCAGGACATAATCAAGTTCATCGACACCTGGCTCAACAAAAACGTGAAGTGAGGAAAACCCAAATGCAAACCAAGTTCTGGGGCCCGGCCCTGGTAGCCGCCCTAACCCTGACCCTGAGCGCCCAGCAAGAAAAGCGAACGCTTCCGCCCGACATCATTCCCGACTCCATGTCGCGCCTTCCCTTGGTCAAGCGCGCCGACCTGGACGACAACGGCAAGCGCGTCTACGACCTGATCAGCGGCCCCAACCGCACCAGTCCCTTGCTCGGACCCGGCGGCGTCTCTTTCTACAGCCCCAAGCCCGCCGAATATATTCACCTCTTAAACGAATACCTGCGCCGAGAAAGCCAGATCAGCGGCCGCTACTTTGAACTCTCCGCATTAGTAGCCGCCCGCGAATTCGACCAGCAATACGAATGGTCCGGCCACGAACCCGCCGCCCTCCGCGCCGGCCTGGAGCAAAACGTAATCGACACCGTGAAGTACAACAAAGACCCTTCCGCCCTGAACGAAAAGGATCGCGTAGTCATCCAAATGGGCCGCGAAATCTTCCGCCAACACCACGTCAGCCCCGCCGTCTTCGCGAAAACAGTCGAACTCTTCGGACGCCAAGCCACCATGGAAATCGTCGAAACCCTCGGCGACTACGCGCTAGCCGCCGTGATGCTAACGGCAGTCGATCACCAACTCCCCGCCGATCGCAAACCGCTGCTGCCGGTGAAGTAGCATGAAGATCCGCCTACTCGTCTGCGCGACTTTCCTCGCGGCTCCAGCGTTCGCCGCGACCTGTGAGAGTCTCGCCAACCTGAAGCTGCCGTCCACCACGATCACCACAGCACAGACCGTTGCCGCCGGCGCGTTCACGCTCCCGCCAGGCACGCCGCCGTCGCCTCGGGCACTCGACCCCTCCGGTTTTTTCAAAGCCATGCCCGCCTTCTGCCGCGTGGCCGGAACCATCCAGCCGTCCACCGATTCCCACATCGAATTTGAAGTCTGGCTGCCCACGGCAGGTTGGAACCACAAATTCGAAGGCGCCGGCAATGGTGGATTCGCCGGATCGATCAACTACACGGATCTCGCACAAGCGTTAATCGCGGGCTACGCGACGTCCTCTACCGACACCGGGCACAAAGGCAACGCCACGGATGCAACGTGGGCTCTCGGCCACCCGGAGAAGATCGTCGATTTTGGTTACCGCGCCATCCATGAGACCGCCGAAAAATCCAAAGCGGTGATACGCACCTTCTACGGCGAAGCTCCACAACACTCCTATTTCAGCAGTTGCTCGAACGGCGGCCGCCAAGCCCTCATGGAGGCCCAACGATACGCCGCCGACTACGATGGTCTGATCGCGGGAGCGCCAGCCGCCAACTGGACGCGCATCATGGCCGGCTTCACCTGGGATGAGCAGAGCGCCGAAGCCGATCCCGCAAGCTATATTCCAGCCGGCAAGTTTGCGGCTGTTGAGAGCGCAGTCTTGGCTGCATGCGACGCGCTCGACGGCGTGAAGGATGGTGTGATCGACGATCCCAGGAAATGCCACTTCGATCCCGGCGTGCTTTTGTGCAAAGGCGCCGAATCGGCCGCCTGCCTCACGCAGCCGCAGATCGCTGCTCTCAAAAAAATCTACGCCGGCCCGCGGAATTCCAAGGGCGAGCAGGTGTATCCAGGATTTCAGCCGGGGGGCCAATCCGGGTCCGGTTTTGCGGGTTGGGCGGCTTGGTTCTCCGGTCTGAAACCTGGCACCGGCGCGCAGTACGCCTTCGCCACTCAGGCTGGCGCGTACATGATCTATCAAAATGCGGCCTGGGATTACCGCGCCGCTAACTTCGACAAGGACCTAAAGATCGCCGAGGATACGATGGGCGCCAGACTGAACGCTATTGATCCCAATCTGAAAGCGCTCAAGGATCGCGGCGGAAAGCTCATCATCTACCACGGTTGGAGCGATCCAGCACTAGTGCCGACGGCCACCGTGAATTACTACGAAAATGTGACTGCGAAGATGGGGCCGAAGGATACGGCCGGTTTCCTGCGCCTCTACATGGTTCCCGGCATGAATCACTGTGCTGCGGGACCCGGACCCAACACCTTCGGAGCCGGACCCGGCCGCAGCGCCGATCCTGACTTCAGCATGTTCGCTGCACTCGAACGCTGGGTGGAGAAGGGCACCGCGCCGGATAAAATCATAGCCACCAAATTCCAGATGGATGGCAACCCCACCAGTGGCGTCGCGCGCACCCGCCCACTATGCTCCTATCCGCAAGTGGCGCGCTACAAGGGATCTGGCAGTACCGACGAAGCCGCAAACTTTGCGTGCGTTGAGGCTAAATAAAAAACAGCGGCGAACCGATTCCCTATCGGCCTTCCCAATCGGCAAGTAGTTGTTCCAAGACCCCAGTTTCATCGGCTATTTCTTGCACCTTCTCGCCCCTCGCCGTGTATAGAAAAAAGGTGTAAACCGGATACCGGCTTCCATCCGATTCAGCTTTCGAAAGCGAGCGTTGATTTGCGACCAGAAATCCACTGTACCGGCCATTCTGAATGACGCCGTACATCACTGCGTCCGGTATCATCACCGCCGCTTTGCCAGTAGCAAGGTCCAGTCGCCAAAGCGCGCCCGACGTGGTATTGAAATCGATAACGAAGTAGACGGCCTGACCATCGGTGGACCACCTCGGTAAGCGAAGCGAGGACGAAGGATAGACCTGGTTATTCCAGCGCAAAGGCCCTTGGAAGAGCGGACGCAACCCTGAACCGTCCGTACCAATCGCCCATATCTCCTTCTCCTGCTCATTCGGCTGTCGAAGAAACACAACCGAGGATTTGTCATGCGACAAGCCTGGTTCCGTATTGACTCCAGATGAAGTCAGTGGCTTTTTGATTCCATTGGCGTCGGTGTAAACAATATTAACGTTCTGTTTGTCCAGTCTCGTTGTGACGGTTTGTGGACCTTGCTTATCGAACGGGTAATAGATGTATCGGACAGAGTCCTTTTGTCGCGCTCCCGTCTCAATGAACCGCCCACCCTGGAATCGATAACTGACACGAATTACACCCCGCGAGCAGCATTCACCCTCCTGGCGCTCCCCATCTGCGAAGTCTAAGATAAGCAGCCCTCGGCTAATCTTGACATTCGCCAGTCCACCGTAGGCTCGCGATCCGCTCTTCAAAATACCGATTGGCGCGACGGTCCCGTTCGCCGCTTTGAAAATATAGAGGTAGTGCCAACTGGCGGTTCCTCCAGTTCCGTAGTACAGATTTACCGCCGCTTCGTCCTGCCGGTCGCCATCCAGGTCCCCAAAGGTTACTGACCCAAGTTGAAGGTAGTCGCTGCGCGGCGGATCGGCTGGATCGAAAGTAAGTTTACCGTTCTGCAGCCGAATGCGTGACCGCGGTATTGCATCCAACCAATTCCAACTGGACGGAACGCCTGACCCTCGTAGCCACGGATATTCGAAGTTCTTGAAATCGGCTTTGCGAATTCCGGGTTCAGCTGCAGTGAGCATCAGGGGTGCCGTCAAAAGGACGCTAACGAGCAACCGGACCGTCAGATGCCGAAAATATCCCACGACGCCCACTTACTTCCGCGAGTCCTTCCCCACAATGTGCGGCAAATCCCGCGCATTATTCTCGTTGCAAACGTACTCCATGATCTCCGTATTCACCAGCAGCGGCGAGTGCCCATACAGCGTAAACGGCCGCGTGTAAGCCCCTGGATCGTCGATCGTGATTTCAAAATCCAAATGCGCGAAGATCAGGCCGCCGGTAGCGCTCGGTCACATGCATCTGCTCCGTGTGCGGATGCGCCGCATCATCGAACCAGAATTTATCGTTGAACCCCACCGTGTCCACCACCAGCGTGTCGCCCGTCCCACTTGCCGATGGAATCGCCAAACCAAGTCGGATCCATATCCTTGGGATGCCCGCGCCCGTCCATGAAAATCTGCCGGTAGCTATGCGTGTTGCCCTCATACAAAAACACAATCAGCGTCGGCGTCTGCACGATCTTCCACGGATACGGCGACATGCGCGGCACGCCCGCCGGCAGGCATTGCACATTCGGATCTTCGCGCGACAGGCGCTCTTTCGTCACCTTCGCCGCCCACGGCTGCAGCGGCAATTCCTCACCCGGCTTCAGTGCCCCAGTGATGTCGATGGTGAAGTGACGATCCGGTGACCACAACCCCGACAAATCCGGTTTGCCATCCGCAGTCCGTGGCGCCGGAGCATTCGACTTCGCCTGAAACCCCGTCAGACTAGCCATCGCCTGCCCGCCGCCCTCCGGTTGCACTTGCGCCGCAGCCGCAAAGCAGATCACCAGCCCAGCGAAATACTTTTTCATAGGTTCCTACTTTAGTAGAAGGATCATCCGCCGACGAACCCGCCACCATCTTGCGCCCGTCCGCTAGCGTAACCGACCGCGCATTTGCCGTATTTGAATCGTCCTTAGCGCGCGACCCCAGCACCACCACGGTATCGCCAGGTTTCAAAATGTCCCGCGTCCACCCCAGCCGCCGCAGCACATTAGGACTGGCAAGCTCCAAATCCCAATTGACCACCTTGCCGCCAGCGTCCTTAACGTCGACATAGAACCGCGCATGAGGATTCGTCCACTCCACCTTTGTAACCACGCCCGTCAGGTTGACCGGTTTGTTGGCGTCGAACTCAGCCTGAAACGAATGATGCGCCAGCACCGGAATCGCCGCCATCAGTAAAACACCCAAGCGAGCTCTCACCAGGACACCTCCACACTCGATTTTACGCAAGTCATCAGACCGGCGCCGCGATTTCATCCCGCACGCGCCCCTCGCCCACCTGCTGCCGCCACATCGCGTAATACAGCCCCTTCTTACCCACCAACTCCGTGTGAGTCCCGTGCTCCAAAATCCGTCCGCGCTCCAGCACGTAAATCCGATCCGCGTGCAGAACGGTCGAGAGCCGGTGCGCAATCAGAATAGTGATCGCATCGCGGCTGGTAGCCACGTCGCGAATCGTCTGGCTGATTTCCTCTTCCGTCAAGGAGTCGAGCGAAGAAGTAGCCTCGTCAAAAACCAACAATTGCGGCCGACGCAGCAGCGCCCGCGCGATCGATAGCCGCTGCCGCTCCCCTCCAGAAACTTTAACGCCGGCCTCGCCGATCAGCGTGTCGAGCCCCCGATCCGCCCGCGCCAGCAACCCATCCACCGCCGCCCGCCGCAGCACATCGAGACATTCCTCGTCCGAAGCCCCTGCGCGCACAAACTGCAAATTCTCGCGGATCGTCCCCGAAAATAGTTGCGCCTCCTGCGTGACAAACCCGATCTTCTCCCGCAGCGCATCCATATCGACCGTGCTCTCATCGACGCCGTTATAGTAAACGTGCCCCGACTTAGGCCGGTACAACCCCACCAGCAACTTCACCAGCGTAGTCTTCCCCGACCCCGACGGCCCCACGAACGCAATCGTCTCCCCCCGCGTCGCCCGAAACGCAATCCCCGCCAGCGCCGGCTTCGACGCGGAGGCGTGCTGGAAAAAGACGTCGTCGAATTCCAGAGTCTCCAGTTGCTCCACCGCCACCGGCGACTCTGGCCGCGGCTCCGCGAGGCAAATTGAGAATCGTCTGGAAGTTCAGCAGCGAAACCTCCGTCTCGCGATAAATATTGATCACGTTCCCCAATTCCTGCAACGGCCCAAAAATGAAGAACGAGTAAATGAACAGCGAAAAAAACTGCCCCACTGTGATCCGCTGCGTAAAAATCAAATACAACATCAAGAACAAAATGGACGTCCGCAGCAGATTCACGCAGCTCCCCTGAATGAAACTCAGGCTCCGCAGATAACGCACCTTCTTCAACTCCAGCTTGAGAATCTTCGCGGTAGTCGAGTTCAGCCGCGCAATTTCCTGTTGCGCCAGCCCTAGGCTCTTCACCAATTCAATGTTGCGCAGCGACTCCGTAGTAGCCCCCGCCAAAGCCGTAGTCTCTGCCACAATCACCTTCTGGACATCTTTAATCTTGCGGCTCAACACCGAACTCAACCCGCCCAACAGCGGCACTGTCAAGAAAAACGCCGGCGCCACAGACCAGTGCACCTGCGACGCATACACCATCACAAACACCACGCCGATCAACGTTGTGAACAACACATTCACCATCGCCGCGATGAATTTCTCGACGTCCGTGCGCACCTTCTGCAGTTTGCCCAGAGTCTCCCCGCTGCGCTGATCTTCAAACAGCGTATAAGGCAACTCCAGCGAATGACGAATCCCATCCGCGTACATCCGCGCCCCCACCTGCTGCGTAATCAGGTTGACGCAATAATCCTGGAAGTTTTTAGCGATGCGCGAAACCAGCGCCACCCCCACCGCCGCCGCCAGCAGCAGACTCACCCCGCGCAAAAATTGCATGCTGGTGTACTCGCGATAGCGAGTAGCGTAAGAATCGATGATGTGCCGGAAAATCAGAGGATCGAGCAGCGAGAACACCTGGTTCACCGCCGCCAGCAACAACGCAGCCACGCCCAGCTTCCAGTACTCTCTCAGATAGCGATAAAGGATGGCCATAGATGACAAGATGCGCCCCGCCGGCCCCGCGATGCACCCCATTCGCCTTCCCGCGCTCCCCACACAGAACCGCGCGCGCAGCAAGCGGACCCGCCTACCCCCGCAAACTCATATCGCTAGAAGTGCCCCCCGCCGCCGGGACATAGCATTTAAGAGTGTAATCCATCACCATCCGGTTAGCATTAAACCGCCATCCCAGCGTGCGAATCGTCCTCTTCATCCGCTTGATCCACCCCCGCGGCAACCCATCGCGGTCGCGCTGATAGAACAACGGAATCACTTCCTCGCGCAGCACGCGATACAACTCCTCGCCATCGCGCGAATCGTGAACGTGCATATTCGAATGCGTCCGCCCCGTCCCGATTGAGAACCCGTTCAACCCGTCGTAAGCCTCCGCCCACCACCCGTCCGGCACCGAAAGGTTGAGCCCGCCGTTCAACACCACCTTCTGCCCGCTCGTGCCCGACGCCTCCAGCGGCCGCCGCGGATTGTTCAACCACACGTCCACACCCTGTACGAACAGCCGCCCGACGTTGATATCGTAATCCTCGACGAAAACAAACTTGTCCGCGAACTGCGAATCCCGCATCAACTCCGCGATCTGCTGCAGCACCCGCTTGCCCGGCTCATCCCGCGGATGCGCCTTCCCCGCAAACACAAATTGCACCGGCCGATTCGGATCGTTCACCATCGAAGCCAGCTTCTCGATATCCGCCAGCAGCAAATTCGCTCTCTTATAGGTAGCGAACCGCCGCGCAAATCCCACCGTCAACGCATCCGGACTCAACACCCGGTTCAACCGCTGCAAAGTCTCCTGCGGTTCCCCGCGCCGCTCCGCCTGCTCCTTCGCGCGCCGCCGCACGAATTCGAGTAGCCGCGATTTCAAACTGAGATGCGTCTCCCACAACTCCCCATCGTCCACCGTCTCGATGCCTTCCCAAATCCGCGATTCCCCGCTATGCTCATGCCACCCTATCCCCAGATGCCGGTCGTAAAGCCGGAACATCTGCGGAGCCAGCCACGACGGCACATGCACCCCGTTCGTGATGTGTCCGATCGGAACCTCATCCTCCAACCTGCCCGGGTAAAGTCCCGTCCACATGGCCCGCGAAACTTCACCATGCAGCGCGGAAACCGCATTGGCGCGCCGCGACAGCCGCAGCCCCAGCACCGTCATGCAAAATTCCTCGTTAGGATTGCCGGGATGCTCCCGCCCCAGCCCCATGAAACTTTCATATGACAACCCGAGAGCCTCGCGCAGCGGACCCAAATGCTCTTCGATCAGTCCCGCGTTGAACCGGTCGTGACCCGCCGGCACCGGTGTGTGCGTCGTGAACGCCACTTCGCGCGAAACGTGCGGCAACGCCTGGTCGAAATTTACACCCTCCTCTTCCATCCGGCTGCGAATCGCCTCCAGCACCGCAAATCCACTGTGCCCCTCGTTCAGATGCAGAACCCCCGGAGTGATCCCCATAGCCTTCAAAGCGCGAAATCCGCCCACGCCCAACAGCAATTCCTGCCGCACCCGCACGCGCCCGTCCCCGCCATACAAGCGCGAAGTCAGCTCGCGATCCTCCGGAGTATTCCCGTCCACATTAGAATCCAGCAGCAGCAAATCAATCCGCCCTACCTTCACGCGCCAAACTTTTGCCGCAATCGAAGCCCCGCGAGTCTGAATGTGCACCGTGATCGGCTCGCCCTTCTTGCCAATCGCCGGCTCCATCGGCAACTGCGTGACATCGGTAGGCAGATATTCCTCGTGCTGCCATCCCGTGCGATCCAGCCTCTGCCGGAAATAACCCTGCCCGTAAAACAACCCCACCGCCACCAGCGGAATGTCCAGATCGGAAGCACTCTTCACGTGATCTCCCGCCAGCACCCCTAGCCCGCCCGAATAAATCGGCAGTGATTCATGCAGCCCGAACTCCGCTGAAAAATACGCCACCGGCCGCGGCCGCAGCACACCCGCATGCGTAGCGCCCCAAGTCCGGTCCGCCTGCAAGTATTCCTGTTGCCGCCGGTACGCATAGTTAATCCGCCCATGCAGCACCAGTTCCCCCGCGCGCCGCTCCAGTTTCGACAACGGAATCTCCGCCAACAGCGAAATCGGATTATGGTTCAGCTCCCGCCAGCGCACCGGATCCAAATCCCGGAACAACCCCGTCGAGTCCTGATCCCAACTCCACCACAAATTCCGCGCCAGCGCCCACAACTTCTCCTGAGCCGGCGCAATAAACCGGTCCAGCGTCCGCGCCTCGGACACAACCGGAGCCACCTGCGCCGCCGCCTCCGTCAGCATCCGAATCTCGTCTTCGGGAAACGTTCGCGTCTGCACCGTCTGTACCACCAGTACGCCCTGCAGCACCCCGCGCTCCACAATCGGCACACCCAAAAAGCTCTGGTAGGAATCCTCTCCCGCCTCTTGAAAATATTTAAACCGCGGATGATTCGCCACCTGCCCCACTGCCACTGGCCGCACCTGCTCGGCCACCATCCCCGCCAACCCCTCGTGCAGCGTCAGTCGCAACGTGCCAATGCATTCCGGCCGCAACCCCACCGTAGCCGCCAGCACCAGGTTCGCGCGATCCGGCTCCAGCAAATACACCGAACAGACATCGGTTTGAAACCGAGCCGCAATCAGTGCGACCACATTCATCAGCGTCTCTGCCGGCTTGCCGCTCTCCTCCGCAAGATTCCCAATCTCTTCCAATGTCAATACGTAACTAGCGGCGCGCGCATCGGCGGGTTGCGTCATAAATACTTCCTTCGGAATTGATCTTCGGCTTTTCGGAGACGGGTCGAGCCGCGAACAGGGCGGGGGAGTTGCCTCCTTCAAGAATAAATCATTGCGGGGCGGTATATAATACGTCCGTGAAATCCCTCGCCCTCTTTGTGATCCTTAGCGCCGCCTTTGCATCCGCGCAATGGGTGAAGCTCCCCTCCGCCGGCATCCCCCGCACCAAGGATGGCAAGGTCGATCTCACCGCCCCCGTGCCGCACCGCCCCGACGGCCAGCCCGATTTCTCCGGCATCTGGCAAATCGCCAGCTCCCAAGCTATCTGATCAATCTCGCCGCAGATCATGAAGCCCACCGACCTGCCGATGCAGCCCTGGGCCGCCGCCTTCACCAAGAGCGCAGAACTGGCATCCACGCCCGCGAAGAACCCCAAGCCAACTGCCTGCCCCCCGGACTCCCCAGAATCAACGCCACCCCACTCGCGCTTCAGAATCTATCAGCAGCCCGGCGTAGTCCTGATCCTCTACGAAGCCTTCGATCTCTACCGCCAGATCTTCATGGATGGCCGCGAACTCGCCAAAGACCCCAACCCCACCTGGCTAGGCTACTCAACCGGCAAGTGGGACGGCGACACCCTAGTAGTCGACACTACGGGATTCAACGGCAAAACTTGGTTAGATCAAGCCGGCCATCCCACCACCGAAGCCCTGCGCGTAACCGAACGCATCCGACCGCCGCGACTTCGGGCATCTAGAAATCCAAACCACCATCGACGACCCCAAAGCCTACACCAAGCCCTGGTCCGCCACCGAAGTGATGGAGCTCCAGCCCGACACCGAGCTGATGGAATTCGCCTGCAACGAAAACGAAAAAGACGTCCAGCACCTTCCCGGCAAATAGCATGCCAGTACGTTTTTTCCGCCACCGAACCCCGAGCGCAGCGAGGGGAACGCCAACCAACTTCCCGTTGGTGTAAGATGACCGCTGGCGCGAACCCATCGCGCCCCAGGAGAAGGTTCATGATCCGCCCTAAAAACGTAGCGAGCCGCGCCCTAACCGCCGCAGCCGCCCTCGGCATGTTGATCCTATGCGTATCGCTAGCAGCGCAGCCCCCCGCCGCGCCCAAGTTCAAGTTCGATCCCGACTGGCCCAAGCCCCTCCCCAATAAATGGAAACTCGGCGGAGTCACCGGCCTGGCCGTGGACAAAGACGACAACGTCTGGGTCCTAGACCGCCCCAATGACCTAACCGACATCGAACTAGAAGCCGAACTGACCCCGCCCATCGCCGATTGCTGCGTCCGCCCGCCGTCGATGATCCACTTCGATAAGGCCGGCAACGTCATCGGCTCCTTCGACGCCCCGCAAGGCCACGGCATGGCCGTCGATAGCAAAGGCTTCGTCTACATCGGCCAGGACACCGTCCGCAAATACGACCCCAAGACCGGCAAAGTAGTCGCCGAAGTCCCGCGCACCCCCGACAAGCAACCCGGCGCCGGTGGTGGACCCGACGCCGCCCCTGAAACCCGCACCCCCGGCCGCGGCAGCCGGGGACCCGTCGCGGGATTCCTCCGTCCCCCCGGCGGCCGCAATCAGCAGGACCCCGCCGCCCAGTCCTCCCGCGCAGCCGCCATCGCCGCCTTCCGCGCCAAATATCCGCCCACCACGCCCATGATCGTCGGCGGACTCGAAGAGATCCGCCTGGACGAACCCGCCCACGAACTCTATTGCGCCGACAATTATCTGGGAGGCCGCGTAATGGTCTTCGACCTCGATACCTTCCAATTCAAACGCGGCTGGGGCGCCTACGGCCACACCCTCTCCGAAATCACCACCAATGACGCCGACCGCGCCTACACCCCCGGCGGCCCCATGCCCAAAGAATTCCGCGGCCACCTAACCCTCAACATCTCCAACGACGGCCTGGTCTACGCAGCCGACCGCATGGCCAACCGCATCCACGTAACTACCAAGCAAGGAAAATTCGTGAAGGAATTCATCCTAGCCCCCATGACCGGCGTAGGCGGAGCCACCGGCGGCGTAATGTTCTCCCCCGACAAACAACAGCGCTTGCTCTACATCTCCGACCTGACCAACAACCACATCTGGTTCCTAAACCGCGAAGACGGCAAAGTGGTCGGCCAGCTAGGCAGCATGGGCGAAAACGGCGGCCAGTTCTTCGGACTCCACATGATCGCCGTAGACTCCAAAGGCATCATCTACACCGGTGAAGTCTTCGCCGGCGAACGCGTCCAGCGCTTCCTCCCCGTGAAGTAAGCGTAGCGCAGCCCTTCCGGGCCCTAGGCGATGTCCCCGTCGCCCTCGGGCCGTAAAAAGTATCAGTACTAAACTCGTTTTTTAGTACTAGCCAATGGAACCGTCGGTGGATACCTCCCCAGACGCGCCCTTGGTAGTCTCTGTTCAGGCCGCCGCCTGACTCATGGTCGAACTGATCACAACCGCAATCGTGACTGTCAGTTCAATGCTGCTATTCGGCTACTGGCTCCGCTGCGCTTTTCTCTTGCTGCGGGGGCAGTATCCTCCTGTAGTGTTCTCCACTCCCGCCCGCCAGGAAGCTCTCCTCAACCCGGCCCCGCCCATCCAATCCAACGCCGGAATTTCCTAACGCCCTCCGCCGGATGGGAAGTCCGAGCAACAGGTTGGCGAAGAAAAACAGCAAAGATGAGCTGCGCACAACGACCTTCATTTAGGGGAGCATTCCTTCGGTCCCGCTACTATATCAGAACAAGGATTGTGGCGGCGTCGCCCACGTGCTTCCTGCCCGTGAAATGGACCCGTTAAATCAGCGCCGTCGCAGTCCCAACAGAGCCCGCAGCCAGCAAGATAACCCCCGAAATCGGCCATTGAATCTGCCCGGCCATGAATCTTCCGGGCATTACGTTCCTCCTCCACGAACCGTAAGCAGCCGAAGATCAACACGCGCGCCCCTCATGGTTCGCCTTGGAAATTTCTAATGAACTGAAGGCCAACCCTCATTTCGAGGTGCGTTTAGTAGTAGGCTTCGGTCCATGATCCGGCGCTTGAGTGAGCGCAGATCCCGCTACACTCTTGGCCATCGCTGAAGCCTTTTTGCTCCTTAAGATTTTACTGGCTTCGCTAGCTACCCGCTTGGATGTTTTTTCATTCTGTGCCATGGCAAGAACTCCTTTAAAACATGATGTCATCATTTTGTTGCGGAGGGAAGGCCTGGCCCGCCAAGGCCGATCATCGAACTCCACATGACGGCGGTCAAGAGACCGTTCCCTACGCTGGTTCCCTGTATACTGTTACCGCGCTTCGGGTTATGTCACGCGATCCCAGCGCTGGGCGTCCGTTGGCCTGGGTTTGGTAGGACCTGTCGGAGAATGCGCCGAACCCGCCTACCACTGCGGAGATGAATCCAGCGCTTGGTTCGTTGTCAGCCTGGTCTGCCCGCTGCCGTCGGCGCTCATCGCGTAGATCTGGAAGTTGAATAAGCCCGTGCGGTTGCTGGTGAAGATGATCTTGGCGCCGTCCGGCGACCAGCCCGGCTCACCGTCCATCGCTGGATGTTCGTCAGCCTGACGGGCCCGCTGCCGTCAAAGTTCATCGCGTAGATCTCGAAATTGAAGAGGCCGTTCCGGTTGCTCGCGAACGCAATCTTCCTGCCGTCCGGCGACCAGGCCGGGCTGATGTCCTGTGCCGAATTGTTCGTGAGCCGCATCACACCCGTCCCGTCGGCGTTCATCGAGTAGATCTGCGAGTGGCCGTCCCGCGTGCTCATAAAGGCGATCCTGGTCCCGTCAGGGGACCAGGTTGGATTGGCATCTACTCCCGGATTGTTGGTCAGCCGCGTCAGTCCCGTGCCGTCAGGGTTCATCGTGTAGATCTCGAAATTGAAGTCCCGGGCGCTGGTGAAGGCGATCTTGGTTCCGTCGGGGGACCAGGCCGGGCCGCCATTGATCTGCCCATTGGACGTCAGCCTTACCGGCGAGCTGCCATCGGCGTTCATCGAGTAGATCTCAAAGTTGCCATTGCGGTTGCTGGTGAAGGCGATCTTACGGCGGTCCGGCGACCAGGCCGGGAAAACGTCCACCGCCGGATTGTTCGTCAGCCTCGCCGCGCCTGTTCCATCGCTATTCATCGAATAAATCTCGGAGTTGCCGTCGCGATTGCTCGAGAACACGATCTTGTCGGACATTTGAGCGATCAAGAATGGACTGAGCGATGAAACCTGGGCATAGATGGGCATGATCTCTGGAGGGGCCGGAACGATCTCCGGGGGAGTGGGGACGGTCCTATTCACGAATATAGGGTTGCCCGGTATTACAGGGTTGCCCGGTATGGCACTTTCTCCGTGCAGCACTCTGAGCGTGGAAAACTGTTGTGGCGTGATATTCGGCGGTAATGGAGTCCCGGCAGCCAGGTCGAAGGCAAGGTAGATCGGCCCGGTGAACGTGGCGGTCGTCGATATATCCACGCTGCGGATTTCTGGGGGTAATGGAGTGAATACTGCGAACCCCGGCGGCATGATCTGTGGTGGGAAGGGCGTGACCACGGTGGTGCCGGGCGCCGTGACATTCGCGAAGGCGACATTGATCGCGCCCAACGGCACGCTCACGTTGGCGCCCGTGGGGGTGTTCGTGGTCTGCGATACCACCAGCGTTCCTGACCATGAACCCAGAGTTCCGGAATTGCATCCGCCCGCGATCCCGATGCCTTGTACGGTGATGATATGCTGACCGCTGCTCACCGGAGCACTCACGATCGGTCCGCTACTCTGCCCAGGCGTTAGGAAGGGTGTGGTCGTGACTACGTTCGCATCCAGGGCGATGATGTAGCTGACGTTGGAACAATGTGTTGCAGCGGCTGTGACCGTAATGGCGAGCGGTCCGGCCTGCGTCACCGTCACGGGCGTCGAAAAAACCGGGGTACAAGTCTGTCCCGTGCTCGTGCACGTGATGGACATGGGGAATGTCTGGGCCTGAATCGGCGTGCCGCTCGTCAAGACCAGCAACACAATAGGCAAAGAGGCGATACCACAATACTTCGACGCCTTCGCCAGGACGCGCTCCACCGGGATCCACATGGCTATCTCCTTAGCCGGATTTCGATGTTAGCCTCCCGGCACAAAAATAACTATACTCAGCCTGAGCCGTTGAGATCAATCTTTTTGGAAATCCAGTATTTCTAGTACCGGCGTTGCGGCTGGCTGCAGACACATTTGATCGGCTTGGAAGCTTAGGCCGACCGGCCTGATAGATATGGTGGGCGCGCAGGGATTCGAACCCCGGACCCCCTCGGTGTAAACGAGGTGCTCTAACCAACTGAGCTACGCGCCCGGAAACTTCACTCTAACATGCGGGGTCCGTAGCATCTGCGAATGCCATGCCCGGCGCGCGTTGCGCAGTGGATTCAGGGAGTAAACCGAAAATGCAGGATCACCCTGCTCGACACAGCAAGATCTTCGCTCCGCGCCGGCTCGAAGGTCCAACGCACGGCAGCAGCAAGTGCTGAATTAGTAAGAGCGACATTCAGAGGATCGCTAAACTCGATCACTTCGGCGCTTTCTACAACCCCGGATTCTGCTACATCCACCCTCACGTCCACCGAAACCGGCCGGGTGATGCTCTGCTTTGCGGGGTCCGTCAACACCGGCTGCGCTTGGAAAATAGGCGCTGGCGTTGAGATTTTAGCTGGTTTCCGCAAGCGGCGCACCAGCGGGACCTTGCCCACCAAACGCCCCCATGGCGAACCCGCAACGGCTTCTGTCCATACCCGAACCGTGGGCTCTTGAACGGGAATTGGGCTGGCTGGCCGTTCGGCAATGGGCGGCTGCGGTTCCTTGTTGAAGTTTATCGAGGGCGAAGTGTCGCGCTTGATGGAAGAAGCCGTATCGGTTCCATCGGATGATCTGACAGCGGTCGGTCGAACTTCTTCCTTCTCCGTCTCCTTGGCAGCGGGAGCCGCCGCAACCACCTCGCTCCGTGCTGTGGAGATCTTACTGGCGGACAACTCCGTCGCTGGGTACCTTGTTGATGGTTTAAGAAGTGGCTCCGGCGGCCGAACTGGTGTCATCGCAGATGGTACCGCCAGATTCACCACCTGAACCAACCCGCTGGCGTTCGCCGTCGGGGAAGACACATCCACGCGAAAGGTTACGTCACGATTCCTCGGTGCATACGCGACGCTTCCCGCGCTGAATTCAGACGGCGCGAGATTCCTGACCATCTGATAGTCGCCATCCTGGATATGAAGCACCGCGCGGGATGGATTCCGTATGCCAGACGAATTTGGGTCCCAATGGAGTCGCAGCAAACTGCCGTTCCCCTCTGCCGTCAGATGGAGATCTTCCAATGCAAGCCGTTGCGGAGGAACGGAAGATCGAGGCGAATGAGAGAGCATGCCGATTCCTGCCCCCAGAAACGCGGAGAAGATCAACGCCGCGACCAGCCACGTTGCTCTTTTGAATCCCGCGGCGCGCCCCAACCACCCGCCCAACGGCTGGGCGAACCCGTAACCAATCGCGCGCTCCCACTGCTTCCCTTTGATCGCTAATGCTGGCGATCGTTGGCGATCCGCCAATTGGACCGAATCGCTCGCCGTCTCCTCCTTCTGCGGAGCATTGCCGGGTCTGGAAACAGCCAATAGCGCCGTCTGCATTTCCGGTGGTGTCTCGACGAATGGATGCATCTCGGGCGAAGGAGGACTTTGCGGTGTCACGCCAGAAGTCAAAGGCGTTCCCAGGCCGAATTCATACACGCACTTCAACTCCCCGTCTTCTCGAACGAAAAAAGCCGCTCTGGCGGCTACGGGGCAAGCGATCAGAAATAGGCTATCGCCACTATCGAAGCATCTCTCAAAAAGCTTGCTGTCCGGTTCCTGCAACACCAGTTGTTGGGAACGCGTTTGGCTCCGATAGATCCCTATGCTGGCAGCTCCGTTTTTCGTCAGCGCCTCTCGAAGCCGGGCGAAATCGGATTCAGACAATATGTAGGAAGGGCCGGACCGGTGCTCTGAATCGACGGGCTCAAACCCTTCAATCCAGAACGTAGTGGTTTCATTCCGGTATTCAGTGTGGCCAACGAGAATCCCTCCGATCTCAAGTCCCCGGCGGGGCACCCGTTTGAATGCCACCCGGACTTCCATTCCCAGACGGGCAAGCACGTCTGGATGAACGTAAATGGCGAATTTTCGCGAACCCTGGGTCCAGGCGCAAAGTGGTTTCCCAATGGGAGACAACACAACTTGAGCCATACTGTCTGAGATAGCTTTGGAGGGGTGAATGTTTCAGAAAAACCTTAGAAATAGGCTAAGGAACCTCAAGCAGCGCGCCGTTTTGGGCCCATCCCTATCCACCTCGCGCCCCTATTTCCCCGCGATTCAATCACTTCCCGTTTCGAACTTCCCGCCCTTCGACACACCGCCCTGCATAATGAAACCGTTGTACGAGCCTGGCCAGGCCGATCGTTGTTGTTTGGTGGAATCCGCGCCCATCGCAAGATGGGCTAGCCGCTCCGAAAACATTGTAAAAAGGGCGGGACACGGAAGAGAATCGATTCTCTGGTAGATACAAGCGTCGCGAGATCGGCGCAAGGTTACCGTAGGAGGAAATAGGAGAGAGCTGATTGCCGGTTGATTCAGCCTTTTTAGAGACAGGTATGCCGCCCGTTTCCTTCCCACTCCGGTGGGCTGCTTTCGAAGGCAGCCCGCCGCGAGACGAATTTTGCTATTTCCGAATATCTGCCAGCCAGCCAAGCGGAAGTGTGTCCGCCGGCTAGTACCGCATGACGCCCAGTACCGACAGTCTATTCCCACCAACGAGCCCAAGTTCTATCTTGTTAATCAATGGTGGATAACATGAACCCCCGTCGAAAGCAACGTTTTCCCTTTGCCGGGAAAGTCAACCTCTCCTGGGATCAGGGGTCCGTTCAAGCAACCGTCCGTGGAACCGGCCTGGATATCTCGCATGACGGCCTCTGCATCAACGTCCGCGAGCCAATCCCGGTGGGCACCTACGTCGGATTGAGCATCGAGCCCCTGGGCTTTAGAAGCTCCGCCTCGGTTCGCCATATCGTCCGCGGCGTCTCCAGCTTTAAGGTGGGCCTGGAACTGAGCCAACCTGTCCCTGCACGCGCCCTCGCGGTTCAGTAATCTCGGTCCGTCCAGTAGCTACCGGCTCGCCGATTGCTGCTCGGCCAACTTCGCCTTGAAATTTTTCTCTTGCAGATCCAGGTGCGCCTGATAGCCCGCCGGATCGATGAACGGATTCGCCCCGCCGTCCTTCATCCGTGCGTATTTCTCTGCCATCCCATAAAAGCGCCCGTGGGACGCCAGGAACACATCGCAAGGCAGCGCCCGCAGCGTTTTGAACCCGCGCACGTAATCATCCGCGATCTGCGGATAATCTTTGTTGTTTACCAAAATGTATCCCGGGTTGACGCCGATGCTGCCCAGAATGACCACGTTATAAGTCTTGCCGCCATCTTGCACTTTCATGGTCCAAGTAGTGCACCCTTTCGTATGCCCCGGAGTCAGATGCGCCACCAGCGTCACGCCGCCCAGCTTGACTTC
The DNA here is from genome assembly GCA_963760575.1 of Bryobacterales bacterium. Taxonomy (GTDB): domain Bacteria; phylum Acidobacteriota; class Terriglobia; order Bryobacterales; family Bryobacteraceae; genus Palsa-187. The sequence continues at coordinate 103,895 of CAVXEM010000009.1, read as the reverse complement.
GTCGCCATCGTGAATCACGCGATCCATCGGATGCGGCTTCCCATGCGGCGTCATGCGGCTGAGCGCCGGAACGTCCTGTTCCATCACCAGCACTTGCGCGCCGGTCAGCTCTTTCACCATGGCATCGCCTTCCATATGATCGCCATGCGCGTGGCTGCCCAACAGAATTTTGGTATCGGAGAATTTGAACCCCAACTTCTCCACCGAAGCCCGAATCTGCGGGACCGTCGATTCGAAATCGCTGTTGATCAGGATGTTCCCCTCCGGCGTCGTGATCAGGAACGATCCCAACTCCTCGGTGCCCACAAAGTAAATGTTGCCCATCACTTTGTAAGGCGGAAACGGCTTATTGAAAGCGTCCTGCGCATTCTGCGCCACCGCCGCCAGCGCACTCATCAAAAGAATCGCCGTGAGTTTCATGGCTGCCAGTTTACACCAGTCAATCGAAGCGCAACAGGTCCGCGATCTTCTGCTCGGAGAGCCCGCTTTTCTCGATCGCAACCTCGCGAACCGTGCGCCCGCTTGCAAAAGCTTCCTTGGCGATCGCAGCCGCGCGGTCGTAGCCGATTTCGCTAGCGAGCGGCGTCGCCATCGCCAGCGATTGCTCCACCAGCGCACCCGCCTTGTCGCGATTGGCCTCGATCCCGTTCACGCAGCGTTCGCTGAAGTTGCGTACGCCCGCATTCAACAGCTCGATCGAATCCAGAAGATCGTAAGCGATTACCGGCATCATGACGTTCAATTCGAAATTCCCCGCCGCGCAGCCCCAAGTGATGGCGGCGTCGTGCCCGATCACCTGCGCGCAGATCATGAGCAGACTTTCCGCGATCACCGGATTCACCTTGCCCGGCATAATGCTCGACCCCGGTTGCAATTCCGGCAATCGAATTTCGCCCAACCCGCCGCGCGGTCCGGACCCGAGCCAGCGAATGTCATTCGCGATCTTCGTCAACGCCACCGCGCAAGTTTTGAGCGCTCCGCTCAAGAATGAAACGGCATCTTTCGCCGCCTGCGCCTCAAAGTGATTCCGCACTTCGCGAAACGGCAGCCCCGTGCGCTTCGCGATCAGAGCAATCGTCCGCCGCGCAAAGTCTTTCGGAGCATTCACGCCCGTGCCGATCGCCGTGCCGCCCAGCGGCAATTCGAAAAGGCCGTCGAGCGCCGCCGCCAGCCGTTCGCGCGAAGTCAGCACCTGGTGCGTGTAGCCGCTGAATTCCTGGCCCAGACGCATCGGCGTTGCGTCCTGCAAATGCGTGCGGCCAATCTTCATGACATCCCAGAACGCCTCAGCCCGGTTTTCGAGCGCGGCCCCGAGTAGTTCCAGCGCCGGAACCAGTTGGCCCGACACCTCCACCGCGGCAGCAATGTGAATCGCCGACGGAATCACATCGTTGCTCGACTGGCTCCGGTTAACGTGATCGTTCGGATGCGCATTCGCCAACCGCGCGATCACTTCGTTCGCGTTCATGTTGGTCGAAGTTCCGCTGCCGGTTTGAAAAACATCCACCACGAACTGCTCGTAATGAGCGCCGGCAACCATCTCGTCGGCGGCCTTCTCGATTGCCGCCGCCATCTCCGGACTCAACAGCCCGAGTTCCGCATTCACCCGCGCCGCGCAGGATTTTACCAGGGCTAAAGCCTGGATCAGAGCCGGTTGAAAGCGCTGCTCCCCGATCGCGAAATTTTCCACGGCCCGCTGCGTCTGCGCGCCGTAAAGCACGTCCTCGGGTACGCGCACTTCGCCCATCGAATCCCGTTCGACGCGCCATTTCATGTTTATATTATGGATCGCACGACGCCGCCATCGACGCGTAGCGCCGCGCCGTTGGTAGCCGCCGAAAGCGGGCTCGCGACAAAAGTCACCAGCGCGGCCACTTCTTGGGGAGTCGCAAAACGCCGCAGCAGCGAACTCGGCCGGATGTTTTTAAAAAATTCCTGCTCGACCGCCGCGCGATCCGTTTTCAGATCCGCCGCCAGGCGCCCCACGAATTCTTCCACGCCTTCCGAAGCCGTCGGCCCCGGCAGAATCGAATTCACCGTGACGCGCGTCCCCGCCGTGGTTTCCGCCAAGCCCGCGCGAGACCGCCAACTGCGCTGTTTTCGTCATGCCGTAATGAATCATCTCCGCCGGAATTTGCACCGCGGATTCGCTGGAGATGAAAACGATGCGTCCCCAGCCAGCCGCCTTCATTCGCGGCAGATAATGCCGGCTGAGGCGTACGCCGCTGAGAACATTGACTTCGAAGAAACGAAACCAATCCTCATCGGGAATCGCCTCGAACGCCTTGGGCTCGAAGATGCCCATGTTGTTGATCAAAATATCGACGTCCGGGAAACGCCGGATCGCTTCCGCGACGCCTCCGCCAGTTCCCAGATCCGCCGCCAAGCCAACCGCGCCCGGAAGTTTCGCCAGCGCCGCATCGACGCGCGCCTGCGTCCTGCCGTTGATGATGACACGGCACCGCTCACGCGCTAGCGACTCAGCGATCGCAAAGCCAATGCCGGCAGTCGATCCGCTGACCAGCGCTAGTTTTCCATCCAGTTGTAGATCCATTTCTCTAGGATGCAACAACCGGCCAGCGGTAATGTCCTAGGTCCGGTCCCGACATTCCGCGTGGCCGCAGCTACAAAGGATGTCGGCGGTTTTCGCCTCGCCTTCGCAATAGGTGCTGCAATAATCGCTGTTTTCTTTGGCGTTGCATCGGCAACTCGGATGAGCGCACTTCTTGGTGGTTTCCATGCCATCCGCGCTGCACTTCGAGGTCCGTTATTGGATGAGCTCGTCCTCGATCATTTTCGAGGATGGCTGCTTGCCTTCACCGCCGAAGAAAACGATGGTGTAAAGTTTGCCTGCTTCGAGTTTAGCGGTGGGCGCGACTTCTTTGTATTCGGTGAAGCGGCCAAAGTCGACTCCGGGAGCCGCATGAATCGCGCGCAGTTTGGCCTTGCCCGGCGCGGGCGGTTTGAGCTGATCGGGAATCACGGTGAGCGTAAATTTCCCGCGATCATGCAGCGCCAAAACCGTATAACGGTGGCCGGTGGTTTCGGGCTCGGAATCGGTGATCAGCGGCGTTCCAACGGGGTTCGACGAATCGTAGAGTTTGAGTTCATGATGCGCATCCGCACGCGGGCTGGGAAGCGCCAGATAAGGGGTCACCGCCGCGGATTCCACATTGCGGAACGCCAATTCATCATGGAAATACAGATCTTTGGGCCTTCCGGTCGCGTTGATGAAGCGTAGCAGGGTTTTATGCTCTTGCTTGGCGTCGCCGGTCGAAGGTGCGGTGGAAGTCGCCCCCTCCACGGTGGTTTCGCTGGGAAGAGAAGACCGGGAACAAGAGGCTGCCAGCAGCGCCCCTAATACGATCAGCGCGCTGCTGGCAGGGAATTTACGACTGGCAATCATGTCCTGGAGTGAAGCATTCCAGGGTCCATCGGCTCGACTTAGTAGCCGTAGCCGTAATAATAGGGATCCGCGCCGCAGCCGGGAATCCAATTGCCCCAAGCGTCGTAATAACCGTACGGGCTGCAATAGGCGCCGCCGTAATAACCGCCGTAATAGGGGTAATAACCGCCGTAGCCATAGCCGTAATAGCCGCCGCCGCGATAATATCCGCCACGGAAGCCGTGGTCAAAGCCGCCTCCGCGGAAACCACGTTCGCCACCCGAAAAACCGCGTTGGCCGGAGAAAGCTCGTCCGCCGGAGAAGCCGCGCGTGCCGCCGGAGAATCCGCGCTGGCCGCCGCCGGAAAATCCGCGCTGGCCGCCGCCGGAAAATCCGCGCTGGCCGCCGCCCGAAAATCCACGCTGGCCGCCGCCTGAAAATCCACGCTGGCCGCCGCCTGAAAATCCACGCTGGCCTCCGCCAGAGAATCCGTGCTGGCCGCCGCCTCCCGAAAAATGACTACCGCCGCCTCCGCCACCGCCGCCGCGATGCTGAGCCAAAGTCACCGCCGGGGTGAGCAGCATCAGTGCGCCAGCCAACAGAGCCGAGAGCGCGAATTTGGACGATTTCAGAGTGGTTTTCATAAGGAACCTCCAGGTTCGCCTATTTATGAGCACTCCACTTTCCAATCATATGTATATGATTATAAACAAGTTATAAATACTATCGCTGGTGGATTAGCACCAGCCCGGCCGCTGGGAACCAATGGGACCGCCCAACCAACCCGGCACTTGCATTTTTTACAGAGTCATGGAATTGTACCGATATGGCAGACGCCGGAACAGAGGCTGGGAAAATCTGGTGGGTCGTCATGGTCGGCGCCATTTTTTAAAGCGCGCTGTGGCAGCATGGACTCGTGGCTACTTGGGAGCACAAGATTTGGATCAACAGATCACGGCTATTTTAGGGCCCCCGGCGCATGCGTAGAACCCGAGGCTGGCGCTTCGCCGTTTTGTCGGCAGCGCTGGGCGCATGGCTGCTGGCGGACCGCGCAGCCGCGCAAAGAGATTCCTTTCCATTCGTGATTCTGGGCGACCGCACCGGCGAGGCGCAGCCTGGCATTTATGAGCGCGTGTGGCGGGAGGCGGCCGCCGAAAATCCGGCATTCGTGGTCAGCGTCGGGGACTCAATCGAGGGCTTGAACGATGCCACCGCGGAGGCCGAGTGGCGGCGGCTGGAGCAAATACTGACGCCCTATCGTCAGATACCGCTGTTTCTGGCTCCCGGAAATCACGACATCTGGTCGGAGGGGTCACAGGCGGAGTTTGAGAAACATGCGGGACATGCGCCGCATTATGGCTTCGACCACGGGCAGGTGCATGTCACGGTTTTAGACAATAGCCGGTCAGACGCGCTGGGGCCGGGAGAACTGCGGTTTCTGGAACAGGATTTAGAGGCGCACAAGAACCAGCCGGTGAAGTTCATCGTGATGCACCGGCCGTCGTGGCTGGTGGATGCGATGTTGCAGAATCCACGTTTTGCGCTGCATCAACTGGCGAAGAAGTATGGGGTGCGGTGGGTGATTGCGGGGCACCTGCATCAGATGCTGGAAGTGGAGTTGGAGGGCGTGACGTATCTTTCGATGGCGAGTTCGGGCGGGCACTTGCGGGGGAGTGAGCGGTATGAGGACGGGTGGTTTTTCGGGTACGCGCTGGCGGAGGTGCGGGGGAATAAGGTGGAGCTCCACATAAAGGAATTGTCGGGGCGGGTTAGCGCGCCAAGCGACTGGCGAAGGCGGGGGCGAAGGTAGCGGGGAGCCGCTAGGCGATGGTTAGGAATGCTACGGCAGTGCGCATGACTGTGACCGTGAAAAGCAACGCAACTGGTTTGGTGGTGCCTCCGCGCGTGCGGCGCCGGGCTGGTATCAGGCCTGGCGACCGGTTGGAACTCCGGCGCAGCGTCGCGCGATTGACGCACAACTGAGCGAGGCTCGCAAGGGGCCGTATTACGGTCCTTTTCGAGAACGCTGACGATGTGGTCAACTTTCTGCGCGGTGAGATCCGCAAAAGGAAAACCAGAAAAATCAAAACGAGCCAAGTCATGAAGGTTGTTTTGTCGGATCGCGCGATTGAATCGTTGCAAGACGCACCGGTTCGCGTTCGGCGTGCTTTTGAAAAGCAGTTGCGATTCCTTCTAACTAACCTGGTGCATCCGTCACTTCACGCCGAGAAATACGACGAAGCCAAAGATCTTTGGCAGGCTCGCGTGAATAAGGACTGGCGGTTCTACTTCACCATGGCCGACCAAAATAGTTTTACCCGGCTTGCCTTGGTGTGATTGTGAGGGAGCCAACCAGGAGGTTGGCTGCGGGTCTGGAGACCCGCCCCACTCACGGTAAGATTTGGACATGGCTTCTCATACTCGGTTATTTATTGATGGATCGTGGACTGAAGGCGTCAACGGGCAGACGATTGCGGTTATGAATCCGGCTACCGGGGAAGAAGGCGGGACGGTGGCTTGGGCGGAAAGAGAAGATTTGGATTTGGCGCTGGCGGCTGTGGAGCGCGGGTTCCATACCTGGAAAAAGATTTCGGCGTTTGAGCGGTCTAAGATCATGCGGGCGGCGGCGGGGTTGGTGCGGGAGCGGGTGGAGGGGATTGCGAGCGAACTCACGGCTGAGCAGGGGAAGCCGATTGCGGAAGCTCGGATGGAAGTATTGGCGGGGGCGGACATTATCGATTGGTTCGCCGAAGAAGCGCGGCGGACTTATGGGCGGGTGATTCCGGCGCGGGCCGAAGGGGTTTATCAGTTGGTGGTGAAAGAGCCGGTGGGTCCGGTGGCGGCGTTCTCTCCTTGGAATTTTCCGATCAATCAAGCCGTGCGGAAGATTTCGGCGGCGCTGGCGGCGGGGTGCTCCATCATCTTAAAGGGTCCGGAGGAGACGCCGGGGCCTTGCGCGGACCTGGTGCGGGCGTTTGTGGATGCGGGGGTGCCGGCGGGGACTATTAATTTAGTCTTCGGGGTTCCGGCGGATATTTCGAATTACCTGATTCCGCATCCGGTGATTCGCAAAGTTTCGTTTACGGGATCGACGGCGGTGGGCAAGCAGTTGGCGGCGCTGGCGGGGCTGCACATGAAGCGCGTGACGATGGAACTGGGCGGGCACGCGCCGGTGATCGTTTTCGACGATGCGGATGTGGATGTGGCTTCGAAGATTCTGGCGGCGACTAAGTATCGCAACGCTGGACAGGTGTGCGCTTCGCCCACGCGATTTCTGGTGCAGAGCAAAGTTTACGACTCGTTTGTGGACAAGTTCATTTCGGCTAGCAAGGCGATTAAGGTCGGCGATGGGATGAAGGCGGATACGAACATGGGTCCGCTGGCGCATGAGCGGAGGCTCGATGCGATGGAGGGGTTTGTCGCGGACGCTGTCGAAAAAGGTGCAGAGGTGCAGACGGGCGGCGGGCGCATCGGCGACAAGGGGTATTTTTTTGCGCCTACAGTGTTGACGCATGCGGACCAGAAGACGCGCGTGATGAATGAGGAACCGTTTGGGCCGGTGGCGGTGATGATTCGCTTCGCGGATTTTGGGCAAGCGGTGGAGGAGGCGAACCGGTTGCCTTACGGGCTGGCGGCTTACGCTTATACGAAATCGGCGAAGACGGCGAATTTGATTGCTGCAGCGGTGGAGAGCGGGATGATTACCATCAACCATAGCGGGCTGGCGTTGCCGGAGGTGCCGTTTGGGGGCGTGAAGGATTCCGGGTATGGGTCAGAGGGCGGGTCGGAGGCGATTGAGGCTTATCTCAATAGCAAGTTTATTTCGCAGGCGGGGTTGTGAGTTGTTGGTAGCCGCTACACGCGAGAACCGGCAGGCGGGGATATTTGGGGAAGTGCGGGTCAGTGAAGGAAAGGCCGCATTGGTAGAAGATTGAATCGCGATCGGAGCGAATGATTTTCGCGTTGGCGCAATCTTGACAGAGGCCGGGGGGCGGGTCGGCGGCTTCGGGCACTGTCTTAGTTGGGTCCGCTTGCTGCGCGCGCGGTTCTGGGTTGGGTGCGGAGCGGGAACTGGGTGTGCCGCTGGGAATGGGGCATTTCGTTATGGCAGGGGTCGAAGTTCGGGCTTCGCGCCGTCGGGGAGTGGGTAGCGATCTACGTTCAGCATCATGGACACGAAGCAATAGTAGCCCATGACGCCGGTTAGATCGACGGCTCCGCGCTCGCCAAATTTTTCTACTACGGCTTTGAAGGCGGCGTCGCTGACTTGTTTGGTGCGCAGCATTTCGCTGGCGAAGTTGTAGATGATTTCTTCGTCGGGCTGCATGGCGGCGGGGCGCTTGCCTTGAGCGATGGCGTCGATCACGGCGGGGCTGAGTCCGGCGGTGAGGGCGCCGCGGTGATGGGCGTACCACTCGTATTGCGAATTCCAGAAGCGGGCGGTCATGAGAATCGCCATTTCGTTCAGGCGGTTGGGGAGGGCGGTGTGGAAGCGGAGTTGCGCTCCGAGTTTTTGCGCGGCGTCGCCCATTTCGGGATCGCGCAAGGTCACGTTGAAGGGGCCGTTGGTGCCGCCGCGTTCGCCGGCTAGTAAGTTTTGGACCATGGTTTTTTGCTGGGGCGTCATGGTGTCGTAGGTGAGGGGCTTGAAGCGGTCGCCGCGGAGGTGGATTTCGGGGGACTGTGCTAACGCGAGGCTCGAGAGGAACTGCGATGGAGATGATTTGCAGACGCATGGCTGCTCCTTTGCTACTTCTTGGTTTCTTCGATCCACTGATAGATGCGGCGGACGCCGCGGGGTTCGGCTCCTAGGACGATTTCGGGAAAATCTTTTTTGTGTGAGGTCAGGTCTACGCGTTTCGCGGCGTCGTCCGCTGATACGCCTTGCTGGCGGAGAGTCGCCAATTGCGCGGTGATGTCTGTCAGGTAGCTTTGGAACGCGGTGATGATGGACTTGTCGCGGAACGGGGTGCCGTGGCCGGGAAGCACTAGCGCGAAGTCCAACTGCTTGAGTTTTTCTAGTGTGGCGATCCATTCGTCGGGGAAGGCGTCGCCCATGTAGGCTACTCGGGTGCCTTCGTCCATGTCGCCGGTGCAGATGATGTGCTCCTGCGGGAGGTAGACGAAGGTGTCGCCGGCGGTGTGGCCGCGGCCTAGGAAGAGGAGTTGGATTTCGCGGCGGCCTTTGTGGAGGATCAGTTGCGTTGTGTAGGTGCGCGTGGGCGGCGTGGGTTTGACTTCTTTTAACTGTTCGCGCTCGGACGCGGATCAATCTGGTTTGCGAGGTCAGGTAGGGTTCGCGGTGGAGCACGTCTAGAGTTTGGATCGCGGTGCGGACGTATTCGTGGGCGATGATTTCTACGTTGGGTCCGAAGATGGAGTTGCCGTCGGTGTGGTCGTAGTGGAAGTGGGTGTTGACTACGGTGCGGATGGGCTTCGGCGTCAGGAGTTTGATGTCTTCGACGAGCGCGCGGGCGGTGGCGGGCGTCGTGCCGTCGTCGACGAGCAGGACGTCGTCATCGTTGATGATGACTACATTGTTGCTGCCGAGGCCGCCGGTGGCGTAGTAGACTCCTTCGGCTTCTTTTTCGAACTTATAGACTTTGCCTTGGGTGATCGGGTGTTCGATGTAGTTTTTGAGGCGCGTGAACTGTTCGGTGAGCATGGCGTTCACGGGGGCGGCCCACACCGCCATGCCTGCGGGTTGATAGCCAACTACCGCGTAAGAGACTGCCAGTTTGGTTCCGGCTTCGGCGGGGGCGAATTGGATGGTCATGCTGCCGGTTACGGCTTGGGCTTGCAACGGGCCGAGGCCGCCGATGAACACTAAAACTTTCGCGGGCGTGAAGTACACGAGTTCGAGATGGCGCACGCCGCCTCCGCCGGGAAGCTTTTCGCAGAAGCAGCCCATGGGTTTTTCTTCGATGCTTAAGTTGTGGGCGTCGCCGGAGAAGGTGTGTTCGGGGTTCCACCAGTCGCCTACGTTGTGGATCAGTTTGCTATAAACTTCGGCGGGCGGGGCGGAGATGGGGATCGATAACTTTACTGTGAAGCCGTTGGCGGATGAGTCCGCTACTTCTGCTTGTACCCATAGTGGGCACAAGAGAAGCGCGAGGATGAGCGCGAACTTCATATTACTTTTTGTCGGGGAGCGCGAATACGTAGAGGGCGTTGCCGGTGGCGGGATGGCGCACGTCGCCGGCGATCGTGCCGGGGACTTGGCGGGGGCTGCCGCCGCCTAGGCCGGTCGATACGGCTATGTATTGTTTGCCTCCTACGCTGAAGGAGACGGGGAAGCCTTGCACGGACGTTCCTAGACGGGTCTGCCACAGGATGGCGCCGGTTTTTACGTCGATGGCTTTAAAGACGCGGTCGAGGTCGCCTACGAAGGCTACGCCGCCGGCTGTCGAGAGGACGGCTGTTAGGAAAGGCGCGCGCTGCGTCAGCTTCCAATTTTCTTTCATGGTCTTCACGTCGTAGGCGGCTAGTTTGCCGATGTTGCCGTTGCTGCCGGGCATTTCGAAGAAGCGGCGGTTGGCGGAGGTGCCTCCGGAACCTTCCTTCGGCTCGGTTTTGCGGCCGTACATTTCCATGCAGCTTTGGCTTAAGGGGATGATGAGCTGGCCGGTGGGCGGCGAATAGCTCATGGCTTGCCAGTTGTGTCCGCCTTCGGTGGACGGGCAGGATTGCACCCACTCTTCGGGGCGCTGCTCGACGATTTCATTGCGGTAGTGGACTTCGCCGGTTTTCTTGTCGATGCTGTCGAACACATTTTGGAAGACGGTCGATTTGTAGTCGAGGAATTTGCCGGACTTGCGGTCTAGTTTCCACAGGAGTCCGTCTTTGCCGATGGTGAAGAGTAAGTTTTGGCCGCCTGAGTCGAGGAGCACGCGTTCGTAGACGGTGTCGAGATCGAGTGATTCGCCGGGGACGTGTTGGAAATACCAGTCGAGTTTGCCGGTGTCGGGATTGAGGGCGAGCGTGGAGGATGTGTAGAGCGCGGCGGCGTTGGTGCCGCGGATGGCGCGCATCCAAGGTTTGGCTTGCGCCACGCCCCAGTAGGTTAAATTGAGATCGGGATCGTAGCTGCCGGTGATCCAGGTGTCGCCGCCGGCGCGCAGGAGATTGGGCAGATTACCCCAGGTTTCGCCGTGCGGGGCGTCGACGCGGGCTACGGTTTCGAACTTCCAGATCTGCTTGCCGGTTTCGGCGTCGTAGGCGCTTATGTAGCAGCCGGTTTCTTTGTAGCGATCGCAGCCGCCCATGCCTTGGATGACTTTGCCATGGACGACGATGGGTCCGCTGGTGTTGCTGTAACCTTTGGCGGTGTCGGCGATGCGAGTTTCCCAGGCTTGTTTGCCGGTGCGGGCGTCGAGCGCGACTAGACGGACGTCGGTGGTGGCTAGGTAGACTTTGTCCTGATAGAGCGCCAGGCTGCGAATGGCTCCGAGGCCGCCGGAGATGTCGGGGCCGATGCGGTTTTCCCAGATCAGTTCGCCGGTGCTGGCGTTGAGGGCCTGCACGATGTTGCCGGTGTTCGCGAGGAACATCACGCCGTTGTGGACGATGGGCGTGGGTTCGTTGGCGCCGCCTTCGTTCATGGCCCAGGTCCAGACTAGTTGCAGGTCTTTTACGTTGGTCGCGTTGACTTGGGTGAGCGGGCTGTGGCTCCAGGCTTGGTAGTTGCGGCGGATCATGAGCCAGTCGCCGGGGTCGGGATTCTTCAGCATGGCGTCGGTGACGGGGGTGTAGTTTTTCACTTCGCCGGGGACGGTTACGCCTTTGGGGCCGGAGGGAGCGGGGGCGGAGGCTCCTCCTCCGCCTTGGAGTGAAATCGTCGGGCGGCCGGTGGCTACCGAGCGGATCAGTGAACATGGAATCGGTGCCTAGGGCCGAGGTGGTGGCGGCGGTTCCATTGGCGGCTAGGATGAAGGCGCTTAGGTTGGCTACTTCGGCGGCGCTCAAGGTGCCGGCTAGATCGGGCGGCATGCCGGCTTGGATATAGGTGACTAGTTCACTGGCGCTGCGGGTTCCCCAGGAAGCCCGGAAATTGGTGCCGGCTAGTTGGGGGGCTTCGCCGCCGCCTAGGTCGGCTCCGTGGCAGCGGGCGCAGCGGGTTTGATAGGAGGCGCGACCGGCGTCGATTTGCTGGGCGGTTTGGGCGGCGAGAAAACTGGCGGTTACGGTGAACGCTAAAACAAGTTTGGTCTTCATTGAGATTTCTTTCTACGGGAGCAGCCAGCCCCACAAATTGCCGTCGGGGGCTTTTTCGCTGTGGATTTGCACGTACCATTTGCCTTTTTTCAGGCTTTCGATTTGGTCGGGCGTTAGATCGAAGGAACCGGAGAGGGTGCCGTTCATGGATTTGGTTACGGTTAGGTCGAGGATTTTCGGGCCGCGCACGCCGGGGGCGGTGCCTTGATGGATGTGGGCCATGGTGGCGTTGCTCTTCAGGCCTTCGAAGGTTCCGTTGACGGTGAACTTGGTTCCGCTGAGGGTCGCGGTGGCGGCGCCGGTGCCGGCGATGGTGGATTTCATCGCGGCGTCGAGGGCTACGGGGGCCAGGCGTGTTTTGAAAGTTTCGGGGCTCTGCCCGAGGGCGGCGATCGCGAGTGACAAAACCAGTGCGAGGATGGGCGCGCGGGTAGGAATTCGCATGACTTGATGAAGAATATCATAAGGTAGGTTGCGCGCATGAGTGGAATCGCGGAAATCGAGCCCGTCTTTCTTCTGCTGCTAGTTTCTATTGTGGTTTTCGGGCTGCTCGCCCGAAAACTTGGAACGCCGTATCCGAAGTCGAAACATCGTCGACCATGCTGGCAGAATGCACCTCGGGACCTTTGCCTTTAGCGAAGCGTTTAAAGCTGACGTCACAAGGGATCATCGAGCAGACTGCCCATTTGACGTATCTGAGCGCCAAGATCTTCTGCTGAGCGCGGCGCTGCTGGGCTACGCGCGCAGTTAGAATCCCTGGACAGTGTCCCAGTACCTTCGGCTACTTCAATCGGTACCACTAGCGGATTCCGATGCAAATGTCGCGGATGCGATAACTAGTGCAGCAGAGCAAATGGAAGCCACAGCCAAAACACAACGCAGGAGAGCGCGCAGGAAAGCAGCGGGCTCGTCCGAGATTTGCATCAAGATGAAAGACGGGTCGGGCAGGCCGAAGCGGGTAAGCGCCGCCGTGTTGGATGTCATCGACGGCGGATACGGAGTGAGCTTAAGGACCCCACTTAAAGTGGGCTCCGCCGTCGTGGTGGGGGAGAATATTGAGGCCGAGGTGCGATGGTGCGTTGCGAAGTCCGACGGCACGTTTCGCGCGGGGCTGGAGCGTTCAGGCAGCCTGGACTGCTATGAAGTGATGCAACTGAACCGCAATGCAGATGCAGAGACTATTTCGCGGGTGTATCGACTGCTGGCTTCGCGATACCATCCTGACAATCGCGAGACCGGCGATAGCGAGAAGTTCATACGGCTTTCCGAGGCGTATCGCATACTGAACGATCCTGAAAAGCGCGCGCGCTACGATGCGGGTTGTCGCCAACGGCAGAGAAGGCGAAAGCGGATCGATGGCGGCTCCGGCAAGGGCAGACGCAAAGGGGACAATCTTGCGCCGTCGGTGGGTGCGCTACGCGGGTGGAACTCGGCCTTGCGGCACCCGGGCTTTTGATCGAGAAACTGGCAGCCAACGTGGACGTTGGCTGCGGGCCGGAGGCCCGCCCTACTATTACTGCAGGAGGATGTGGAGGCGTTCGTCGAAGGGGCTGCCTAGTAACGGTTGGATTTTCTCGCGGAAGGCTTTGGTGTGGGCGAGCGTCAAGTGGGTTTCGAAGGCCTGCTTGCTCTGCCAGACTTCGACGATGGTGAAGTGATTTATTCTGTTGGGCTCGCGCAGGAGCTCGAAGCGGACGGAGCCGGGGTCTTTGACGCTATCGGCGGCAAATTGTTGTAACAATTTGGCCCCTTCGGCGGCTAGAGCGGGGCCTCCGATATCCACGTGGGTCACTACGTAGAGTTTCTGGCCGGGTTCCTGAGCGGGGGCGGACGCGGGGAGGAACGCAAACAGGAGCAGCAAACTAGCAAATTTTGCGGTGCGGAGCAACATAGAACGCCATGGTACACCCGAGGTATCCTCAATGCAATTGGGGATCGAGTACCAAGCCCAAATTTTTCCTGCGACGAACGGAACATTTTTAGAATCTGATCGTCTTTAGGTCAATACAATACTCGGGGGAATCCACCCCAGAGGGGATTTGGAGGGGCGCGCCGTGGCGAAACAGACCTCGCAGTCTACTGTCCGTGCACTGCAAGTCCCCGTTCCTGCGCCTGCGCCCGAGGAAATCTGCGCTCAGGTGGAGCGAATGCTGGCCAGCAGGCTGTTTACGCGCTCCAATCGTTTGTGCCGGTTCTTGCGCTTTTCGGTGGAACAAACTCTGGCCGGCAAAAGCGCGCAGCTCAAGGAACAGATCATCGGCGTTGAAGTTTTTGACCGCAAGCCGGATTACGATCCGCGCATCGATCCGATTGTGCGCGTGGAGGCGCGGCGGCTGCGGGCGAAACTGAAGGCGTATTACAATTCGCCGGGGCGCGGCGATCATATTATGATCGGGCTGCCGAAAGGCGCATACCTGCCGTTTTTCAAAACTCGTGCGGCTGCCGCGCAGGATTCGGCGGCGCCGGCGGCGGTGGCGAACGGGTCGGGGAAAAAATCGATTGTGGTGCTGCCGTTCGCGAACTTGCTCGCGGGGACAGACGACGACTATTTCAGCGACGGTCTGACGGAAGAACTGATCCATTTGCTGACACGCGTTCCGAGTTTGCGGGTGGTGGCGTGGGCCACTGCGTCGCAGTTGCGGGGGCGAGAGCGGGATCTGGCGGGCATCCGCCAGCAATTGCACGTGGGCACGATTCTGCGCGGGAGTGTCCGCCGCACGGAGGGGCGGGTGCGGGTGACGGCGCAATTGATCGATTCCGAATCGGGCGATTATTTGTGGTCGGAGACTTACGACCGGCGGCTGGAAAATGTGTTTGCGATTCAGGAGGAAATGGCGCGGGCGATTGTGCAGGCGCTGCAACTCAAGCTGACGGCGCAGAATGTTTCTGAGGCTCCGCGGCGGGCTCCGAACCTAGCTTGTTACAACCTGTGTTTGCAGGGGCGCTTCCATGCCAATAAGCGCACGATCGAAGGGCTGCACAAGAGCGTGGAGCGCTTCGAAGAAGCGATTCTGGCGGATGAATTGTGCGCCGAGGCGTATGCGGGGTTGGCGGACGCTTACAGTTTGCTGGCGGATTATGGATTGATGAATCCGATTGAGGCCGTGCCCAAGGCGCGGGCGGCGGCGGAGCGGGCGCTGGAACTGGACCCGCAATCGGCGGAAGCCAACGTGTCGCTGGCGTTCGTGCGCTCGCTTTTCGAATGGCGCTGGGAAGAGGCGGAGGCGTTGTATCGCACGGCGATTGCGGTGAATCCGGGATACTCGCGCGCGCGGCATTGGTATGGAGTGGATTTTCTGGCGCTGCTGGGGCGCTGCCAGGATGCGCTTTCCGAAGTGCGCATGGCTCACGATCTGGACCCGCTGTCGATGATCATTCGCGAGGGATTGGGATATGTGCACATGATCTGTGGCGATTATCCCAAGGCGCTGGCGGTTTACCGCGAACTCACCGATATGGATCCGGGCTTCTATAAGGGGCATGGGTCGATGGGGCGGGTGCTTTCGCTGATGGGCAAGTATGAGCTGGCGCATTGAGTCGCTTGCAGCGCGCGCGCGCATTAGGCGGAGACTTGCCTAATATCTTAAGCGCGTTGGGCGAGGTGCTGGTGCGCGCGGGGCGGCGGGCGGAGGCTTTGGGCGTGCTCCGAACGAACTCGAAGTCATGTCACAGACGCGTTGGGTGCCGGCGAGCTGTTTCGCCATTCTGCATTTGGGGTTGGGCGATCATCCGGCAGCGCTGCAATTTTTGGAGGCCGCGACGGATGCGCGCGAGATGACCGTGGTCGGGGCTGAAGGTGCATCCACTCTACGATCCTTTACGTTCCGAGCCGCGTTTTGTGCGGCTTCTGCAACGCATTGGGTTATTACCGTAAGCGGTTTCTCCGGCTTACTCCACGCTTACTTCCGCAGGCCCGGCTACGCGGGTCACAATGCGGCATGAAGCGAATTTCAAAACTAGGTCGAAATGTTTCGGTGGTGTTACTGGGGCTAGCCGCTTATGGGTTTGCCGCGGGGGCCGACGAGCCGGAGACGCTGCCTGCGCTGAATCATCTGGCTTTGGTGTATCGCGAGGCAGCGGATTATGGACGGGCGCGGCACTATGTGGAACGCGCGTTGGGGATTGTGGAATCGCAAAAGCTAATGGAGACGGCGGATGGGGCGACGGTCCTGGGCAATTTGGGGGCGATCGCTGAAATGCAGGGTGAGACGGAGGATGCGGAGAAGTGGCTGGGGCGGGCGCTCACCATTCGCGAAAGGCTGCTGGGCGAGGCTCATCCGCTGGTGGCGGAGACGTTGAACGATTTGGCGCTGGCGTATTCGATGGAGGGGCGGTTCGAGACGGCGCGCGGATTGTACCGGCGGGCGCTGGCGATTCTGGAGGCGCAGCCGGACGCGAAGGGAACGCTGGCGGCAGCCCTGAATAATTTGGGCAAGATGGAGGCGCAGCAGGGGCACTTCAAGGAGGCGGAAGGGATTTTGCGGAGGTCGGTGCGGGAATCCGAACGAGTGTTTGGGGCGCGGCATCCGAATACGGCGGCGGGGCTGGTGAGCTTGGCGGAGGTGCTGCGGTTGCGGCACCGGTACAGCGAGGCTGAGCAAGTGTTGCAGCGGGCGGAGGAAATTAATGCGGTGAGCTTTGGGCAGGATCATCCGCGGATGGCTCGGGATTTGAGTTTGGAGGGGGCGCTGGCGTTTGATCGTAAGAAGTATGGGGAGGCGGAGGCGGCGTTTGAGCGGGCGCTGGGGATTTTAGAGAGGAGCTTGCCCGCGGGGCAGCGGGAGATTGGGCGGGCGACTGCTAATCTTGCTCTGGTTTATTTGCGGGAGAAGAGGTTGGCGGAGGCGGAAGCGGCTTATGGGCGGGCGTTGGGGATTTTGGAGTCGACGGTGGGAATGGAGAATCCGGAGTTGCTGCCGGTGATGGAGCAGTATTCGATGGTGCTGCGGGCGCGGCAGGATTTCGCGAAGGCGGCGGGGTTGGATGCTCGGGTAATGAGGATACGGGTGGAGCGGACGCTGCGGGGGGTGGGTTAGGAGACGGGGAGCCAACGTGGACGTTGGCTGCGGGCCGGAGGCCCGCCCCACTAACGGCGGGCGAAGAGTTCGGCGGTGGAGTCTTGATCGATAACTTGCCAGGCGGGGGATTCGCGGAGTAGGGAGGAGAGCGGGGAGCGGGATTGGATTAGGACGCGGGTGGTTTGGTAGCGATCCAGGGGGGCGAGCGAGCCGGGTTGGGCGGTTAGGAGTGCGTTGACGTCGCGGTACATTTTTACGCCGTAGAAGGCGCGGTCGTCGTAGAACACTTTTTGCCGGGGGTAGTTGGCGTAGAGCAAGTAGTCGGCCCACTGGTCGGGGGTGAACAGGCGGGCTGTGGCTAGTTCCGGGTGGCGCGACGCTAGCTCGACGGGGAACATTTCTCTGTCGAAGCTCTGTCGGCCATATGTTCTGGTGGAGACCATAGGAATATGGCGGCTAGGCCGGCTATTAGCCACATGCTGTTTTTGGAAAAGGACGCGCGTTTTTCGGAGGACAGACCGTCTAGGATGCGGGCTGCGGATTTGCGCGGTTGGCTTGCTACCCAGGACTGCCAGTAGTGCGACAGCTCTGTTGCGATCATGGGGGCGGCTAGCACTACGAAGATGGTGCTGTGGCGGATGGCGGTTAGCGAGGCATAGGCGGTTCCTGCTATCAGCAGTAGCGGCTCGACGAATTTGCGGCGGCTTAGGTAGAGGCCGCAGAGGGCCAAGCCGGCTATTAGGAATCCCATGTAAAACAGTTGGGGTTGCGTACGGAAAGTGGGGGCTTGGAATTCCTCGATGAATTCGGTGGTGCCGTTGCCGTGCAGGAACGAGAGTACATCCAGGTGCAGTTTGTAGCCGAAGGGATTTGCGAGCGTGGCGGCGGCGCAGGCGAGCGTCAACCAAGCGTAGCGTTTTGCGGAGGCACTCGCGCCTTCTAATAGGCTGCCGATGACTAGCACTCCCAGGTACGCGAAGAGGATGGTAAATCCGGGATGCAGGTTTACCCACACTGCTGTCAGGGGCGGAAGCAGCCAGATCCATCGCGTGTGTTGCAGGCGGTCTTTGGTGATGATGGCTGCGGTGATCGCCAAGAAGAGCAGCGTGAATAAGTGCGGTCGCGCGTGATAGTGAATCAGTAACGCGTTCGATGCTAGTAGCGCTGTGACGATCGACAGCAGCACGTCGGCGCCGGCGGTCATCATGGTGCGGAGGAGCACTACGATCAGCGCGGCGATGGCTACGCCACAGACGAACACGATTCCTTTCAATCCGAACATGTGGTTCAATTGCGCGAACAGGACTTCGGTACCCCACTCGTAGGGAATCCAGGGGGCTCCGGGTTGTGTGAAGGAGAATGGGTCGGCCGTAGGGATTTTTCCGTGGTCGAGAATCCAGTTGCCGGTGGCGATGTGGATGGCGGTGTCGCCGTCCCAGAGGAGGCGGCTCCAACCGGTGCCGGAGGTCATGAAGGACCAGGCGATCACGGCCAGGAAGAACATGTCGCAGAGGGAGGGGCTCAGCCGATTTTTCAGGCCGTGCGCGCGCGGCTGGACGAGCGGCGTGGTTGTGGCGGTGGCGGACCCCATCACTTTGCTATCGGCTGGGCGCGGTAGTCTTTTTAGAGGACCTATGAAACTGCTGACTTGTTTGATTTGCGCGCTGGTATTGGCGGGGTGCCAGCGGAATCCTCCGACGCAGCCGGTGAAAGAATACCAGTTGCAGGGCGAGGTGGTGAGCGTCGATCCGGCGGCGCAGACGGCGATGGTGAAGGGAGGGAAGATTGAGGGCTGGATGGAGGCGATGACCATGGAGTATCCGGTTAAGGACAAGGCGGAATTCGGCAAGCTCAAGGCGGGGGAAAAGATCCAGGCTAAGATTCTGGTTCAGGGGACGGATTATTGGATCGCTAGTGTCAACCAGGAGCCTGGGAAGTAGATGACGCGGTGGTGGGTTTTTCTGCTGCTTGCTTCTGCGGCGTGGGCGCAGGGGCCGGGGGATGTCGAGGCGGTGGTCTCGACCGATCTGGGGACGTTTCGTTTTGAGTTTGCTCCGGACAAAGCGCCTAAGCACGTGGAGCAATTTATCGCGCGGGCTCGGCAGGGTTATTACGACGGGAGTGCGTTTCATCGGGTGGTGGCGAACGGGATCATTCAAGGTGGGGATCCTTTACTGAAGAACCCGCGGACTCCGAAGGCGCAGTGGGGGACGGGCGGGCTCAGCCTGCTGGCGAATGAGTTTAGCGATCTGAAGCATGAGCGCGGGGTGGTGTCGACGGTGAGCATTCCGGGACGGGCGAATAGCGAGGGAGCGCAGTTCTTCGTGTGCGTCGCGCCGCAGCCGCAGTTTGACGGGAAGTTTTCTACTTTCGGGCGGGTTACTGAGGGGATGGATGTCGTGGAGAAGATTTCGCAGACGGCCGCGGATGCGAACGGCATGGCAGAGAAGCCGGTGCGCATTCTGAAGGTGACCATCGAGAAGAAGCGCGTCGAGCCGTTTGTCGATGCCACCGTGGATGAGTTGCGTAGGATGGTGACGCTGAAGACTACGCTCGGGAACATCAAGATCAAGATGGAACCGGATTGGGCTCCGGAGAACGTGCGTAATTTCTTGAAGCTGACGGAGAGTGGGTGGTACAACGGCACGGTGTTTCATCGCATCGCTAAAGATTTTGTGGCGCAAGGGGGGACGGCTCCGGGGCGGATTCATAACGCGGACCGCTGGGTGCGTCCGGTGAAGGGCGAGTTTCGCGCGGACGTGAAGCATGTGCGGGGGATTGTGTCGATGGCGCATGGAGAAGATCCTAACTCGGCGACTACTTCCTTCTTTTTGATGCTGGGCGCGGCGCCTAACTTGGATGCGCAGTTTAGTGCGTTCGGGAGAGTGGTGGAGGGGATGGACGTGCTGGACGCGTTCGCTAAGGAAGAGGTTGATGGGGAGACTCCTAAGCGGCGGCTGGAGATTGTTGAGGCTTCAATAGATTAGGGCTCGAACGCGGGGAGGGCTTCTACTTCATCGGAGGGGACGGATTCTAGCGGGAGCCCCGCTTTTTTCCAAGCGCGCAGGCCGCCTTGGATCACGGACACGTTGACTCCTTTGTCGATGAGCTCTTTGGCTACGCGGGCGCTGGTGGCTTCGCGAACGCAGGTGCAATAGAGGTACACGGGCTGGCCGGCGGCGGGGGCTGGGAGCGGCTGCTGATGGAGCGCGTGCGGCTCGAAGCGTTTTGAGCCCTGGATGCGCTGGGCTTTCTGATCGTAATAGCCGTGACTGCGGACGTCGTAGATTACGGCGCCTTGGGCCGACATCGCGTGAGCCGCATCTGATGGACGCACGCGGGGGATGGCGCGGAGTGCGCCGGTCTTGATCCAAGTCCAGGCTAGGTAACCTATATACCCGCTGGCTCCGCCGGCGATGAGTAGGGCGATGGCGGCGGGGACGGGGAAGCCTATGGTTTCGAGGAACACGGCGGCGAAAAGGATGGTGTAGCCGTGTTGCGCCAGGCCCGTTAGCAGGAAGTCCATCGCGTATAAAAATTATAGGCTCGCAGATGGGAGCCGATGGACGCAGATAGGAAATAGAGGCTCGCTAGAGCAGGCGGTCGGCGCCGGAATAAATGTTGTAGCGCTGGCCGCGTAGGAAGCCGATCAGCGTCATTCCGAAGTGCAAAGCCGTTTCTATCGCCAGGCTGGAGGGTGCGCCTACGGCGGCTACGATGGGGATGCCGGCCATCAGTGCTTTCTGCACTAATTCGAAGCTGATGCGGCCGCTTAACATTAGGATGTTTTCGTGGAGCGGGGTTTTGGCTTCGAGGAACATGGCTCCGATGAGTTTGTCGACGGCGTTGTGGCGGCCTACGTCTTCGCGGACGGCCAGCAGTTCGCCTGAAGCGTTGAACAGGCCGGCTCCGTGGAGGCCTCCGGTGTGGCTGAAGACGGGTTGCGACTGGCGGAGTTTTTCCGGTAATTGAGGGATTAGGCTCGACTGGATTTGCGGAACGCCGCGGGGCGGGGAGGGGCAGTGGGCGGCTTTCAAACTGTCGATGGAGGCTTTGCCGCAGACGCCGCAGCTCGAGGTCACGTAGAAATTTCTGGCGGCGAAATCGACTTCTACGCCGGGGGCTAGTTCGACCGTAACGGTGCCGAGGTCGTCGGTGGTGATCGACCGAATTTGTTTAGGGTCGTTGATCACGCCTTCGGTGAAGAGGAAGCCGGCGGCTAGTTCGCGGTCTTGGCCGGGGGTGCGCATGGTGATGGCGAAGTCGCGGTCGCCTAGGCGGATTTGCAGGGGTTCTTCTACGGCTACCAGGTCTTGCTCGGCCTTGTCGGAGTCCGGATCGATCTTGCGGATCGGGACGGTGATGATGTTGCCTTTCACTGGGTCACTTTCATGTGCCGAGAGCCTTGAGTAACGTTTCTATATCAGGATACGCGTAGGCTACCTTGTCATCGGTGTCGGCGGTGGGGCCGTAGTTGCTGTGGAGCGTGTGGTTCAGCATGCGCAGCATGGCCATTTGCTGGCCGCGGTGGTGGGCGGTGTGCGCTATGCGGCGGACCATGATCCAGGCGCGGGTGCGGGGGACGTCGAAGAACATCACTTCTTGTTCCCAGAAAGAGTCGTCGCGGGATTCGAGGGCGGCTTGGCGCATGGCGGAATCTTCCCAGTAGCGGGTGATGAAGCCGCGGCGGTTTTGGGTGGCGGGGAGCGGGGGAGCGCCGACGTCGATGGCGAAGAAATTCTTGAACCAGTTGTCTTCACTGATGCATTGATGGGTCATTTGCTCAAGGACGCTGCGGCCGCGAGGGTCAGTGGGATGGGGGCGTGCGGAGAGTTCCGCATCGCGAAAGAAACTCCAGACGCTGACTACCTTAAAACGCTCGGTTTTATAGGTTTCTATGAGAAATTGGTACCTCATCTGTCTGGCATCAAGTGTACGATAGAAGTAGATGGACACTGTGCAGGTTGTCGAGCGAATTCAGGGGCTGCAGCACTTGCCGGGGGCGCTGCTGCCCATACTGCACTCGTTGCAGGAGGAGTTCGGCTACATCGACGATGCGATGATTCCGCTGATCGCTGAAGCGCTTGAATATTTCGCATGCGGAAGTGCATGGAGTGATCAGTTTCTATCATGATTTCCGGCGGGCTCCGGCGGGAAGGCATACGCTGCAAATTTGCCGCGCGGAATCTTGCCAGGCGATGGGATGCAATGCGCTGATCGCGCATGTCGAGAAAAGTTTGGGCGTGAAGTTGGGCGGGACCACCGCGGATGGGAATTTTACGCTGCGTCCGGTTTACTGTTTGGGGAATTGCGCGTTGTCGCCGGCGGTGATGTTGGATGGGCAGCCGTATGGGCGGGTGTCGGCGGCGGTGGCGGATTCGTTGATTGAGAATGCGCGGAGGCACGCGTGAGAGTTTTTGTTCCAGGCGATTCGTCGGCGCTGTCGATGGGCGCGGATGCGGTGGCGCGCGCGATTGCTCGGGCGAGGCCGGATGTGACTGTGGTGCGCAATGGGTCGCGTGGGATGTTTTGGCTGGAGCCGTTGGTCGAAGTGGAAACGGCCAAGGGGCGTGTGGCTTACGGGCCGGTTACGGCGGATGCGGTACCGGGATTGATCGAAAGCGGGTTCCTGGAAGGGAAGCCGCATGCGTTGTGCTTGGGACTTACCGAAGAGATTCCTTATTTGAAGCGGCAGGAGCGGTTGACGTTTGCGCGGTGCGGGGTTACCGATCCGTTGTCGTTGACGGATTACGTCGCGCATGGGGGATTTCGCGGGCTGGAGCGGGCGCGGGAGATGACTCCGGAGGCGATCGTCGAGGAAGTGGTGACGTCCGGGCTGCGCGGGCGCGGCGGCGCGGGATTTCCCGACGGGCATTAAGTGGCGCACGGTTTTGAAGGCGGCTGGCGAGCGGAAGTACATCGTCTGTAATGCGGACGAGGGCGATAGCGGGACGTTTGCGGATCGCATGATTATGGAAGGCGATCCGTTCGTTCTCATCGAGGGCATGATCATTGCGGGGCTGGCGGTGGGGGCTTCGCACGGGTTTATTTATTGCCGGTCGGAGTATCCGCATGCGTTTAAAGTCATGCAGCGGGCGATTGCGCTGGCTTACGAGAAGAATTATTTAGGGGAGCGAGCGGGGTTCGATTTAGAGATTCGTTTGGGCGCGGGGGCTTACATTTGCGGCGAGGAGACTTCGCTGCTGGAGAGTCTCGAAGGCAAGCGCGGGCAGATCCGTCCGAAGCCGCCGCTGCCGGCGATTGAAGGGTTGTTTGGGAAGCCGACGGCGGTGAATAACGTTATCTCGCTGGCTACGGTGCCGATTATTTTGGACAAGGGCGGGGCGTTCTATCGCGATTTCGGGATGGGGAAGTCGCGGGGTACGCTCACGATTCAGATTGCTGGGAACGTCAAGCACGGTGGGCTCGTCGAGAAGGCTTTTGGGTTGACGCTGCGCGAGGCGATTTACGATTTCGGCGGGGGGACTGCTTCGGGGCGGCCGCTGCGCGCGGTGCAGGTGGGTGGGCCGTTGGGGGCTTACTTTCCGGAATCGTTGCTCGATACGCCGCTCGACTACGAGGCGTTCACGGAGAAAAAGGGACTGCTGGGGCATGGCGGGATTGTGGTGTTCGACGATACCGTCGATTTGGCTCAGCAGGCGCGCTTCGCGATGGAGTTTTGCGCGATTGAGAGTTGCGGCAAGTGTACGCCGTGCCGGGTGGGGTCGACGCGCGGGGTCGAGGTGATCGACCGGATTGTCGCGAACCAGGACCGGGATAAGAATTTGCAGGTGTTGGACGATTTATGTGAGTTGATGCTGGATGGGTCGCTATGTGCGCTGGGTGGGCTGACGCCATATCCGGTGCTGAGCGCGGTTCGGCACTTCCCCGAGGATTTTCATGCCAGTCATTAAAGAAATCGATTACGGAACTCCTTTGCGGGTTGCGGAAACTTTGGTCACTCTCGAGATCGACGGCAAGCCGGTGACGGTGCCGGCGGGGACGTCGGTGATGCGCGCGGCGGTGGAGGCGGGCGTCCAGGTTCCGAAGCTTTGCGCTACCGACAACGTGGAAGCGTTTGGGTCGTGCCGGTTGTGTCTGGTCGAAGTGGAGGGGCGGCGGGGGACTCCGGCTTCTTGCACTACGCTGGCGGAGCCGGGCATGAAGGTGCGGACGCAATCGCCTAAGCTGGCGAAGTTGCGGCGTGGGGTGATGGAGCTTTACATTTCCGATCATCCGCTGGATTGTCTGACTTGCGCGGCGAACGGCGACTGCGAATTGCAGGATATGGCGGGTGTCGTTGGATTGCGCGAGGTTCGCTACGGGTACGAGGGCGCGAATCATTTAAAGGCGGAGAAGGATGAGTCGAATCCTTACTTCACGTTCGATCCGGCGAAGTGCATTGTGTGTTCGCGGTGCGTGCGGGCTTGCGAGGAAGTGCAGGGGACGTTTGCGCTGACCATCGAAGGGCGCGGGTTTGAATCGAAAGTGGCGGCGGGGAATCACAACTTTCTCGATTCGGAATGCGTTTCTTGCGGGGCTTGCGTGCAGGCTTGTCCTACGGCGACTCTGGTTGAGAAGAGGGTCATCGAGAAGGGGCAAGCGGAGCATAGCGTGGTCACCACTTGCGCTTACTGCGGCGTGGGGTGCGCGTTCAAGGCGGAGATGCAGGGGAGCGAAGTGGTTCGCATGGTGCCTTATAAGGACGGCAAGGCGAATCACGGGCATTCTTGCGTGAAGGGGCGGTTTGCCTGGGGCTACGCGACCCATAAGGACCGGATCACCAAGCCGATGATCCGCGAGAAGATTACCGATCCTTGGCGCGAGGTTTCGTGGGAAGAAGCGATTGGGCGGGCGGCTAGCGAGTTCAAGCGCATTCAGGCGAAGTACGGTCAGGATTCCGTCGGCGGGATTACTTCTTCGCGCTGCACGAACGAAGAATCGTATTTGGTGCAGAAGCTGATCCGGGCGGCGTTTGGGAATAACAATACCGACACTTGCGCGCGGGTTTGTCATTCGCCTACGGGCTATGGACTAAAAACGACTTTCGGGACTTCGGCGGGGACGCAGAATTTCGATTCTGTGGAGCAGGCCGACGTCATTATGGTGATCGGCGCGAACCCGACGGATGCGCATCCGGTGTTTGCGTCGCAGATGAAGCGGCGGCTGCGCGAGGGGGCGCGGCTGATTGTGGTCGATCCGCGGCAGATTGATCTGGTGAAGATGCCGCACGTGGAGGCGCAGTATCATTTGCCGCTGCGGCCGGGGACGAACGTCGCGGTGATCAATGCGATCTCGCATGTGATCGTTACCGAAGGGCTGGTGGACGAAGCTTTCGTCAAAGAGCGCTGCGATGTGCAGGCTTTTGAAAACTGGCGGAAATTTATTGCGGAGGAACGGAATTCTCCGGAGAACGTTGGCGCCGATCACGGGCGTGCCGGCGGCGGATGTTGCGGGCGGCGGCTCGGCTGTATGCTACTGGCGGCAACGGGGCGATTTACTACGGGCTTGGGGTTACGGAGCATAGTCAAGGGTCGACCATGGTGATGGGGATGGCTAACCTGGCCATGGCGACGGGCAACCTGGGGCGGCCGGGTGTGGGCGTGAATCCGCTGCGCGGGCAGAACAATGTGCAAGGGGCCTGCGACATGGGGTCGTTCCCGCATGAGTTCACGGGGTATCGGCATGTGTCCGATGAACCGATGCGGCAACTGTTTGAGCAGGACTGGGGCGTGGCGCTGCGCGGCGATCCGGGGCTGCGCATTCCCAACATGCTGGATGCGGCGGTGGACGGGACTTTCAAGGGGTTGTATGTGCAAGGCGAGGACATTGCGCAGTCCGATCCGAATACCAAGCATGTGACGGCGGGCCTCGCGGCGATGGAATGCGTAGTGATCCAGGACTTGTTCTTGAACGAGACTGCGATGTATGCGCATGTGTTTCTGCCGGGGTCGTCGTTCCTCGAAAAAGACGGGACATTTACTAACGCTGAGCGAAGGATCAGTCCGGTGCGCAAGGCCATGGCGCCGGTGGCGGGCATGGCGGATTGGGAGATCACGGTCGCGTTGTCGAACGCGCTGGGGTATCCGATGCATTACAACCATGCGTCGGAAATCATGGATGAGATTGCGCGGCTGACGCCGACGTTTGCGGGGGTTTCTTTCGCGAGGCTGGATGAGTTGGGCAGTATTCAGTGGCCGTGTAATGAGAAGGCTCCGGAGGGGACGCCGGTGATGCACATCGGCGGGTTCGCGCGCGGCAAGGGCAAGTTCATGATTACGGAATTCGTGCCCACCGATGAGCGGACCACGGGACGCTTCCCGCTGGTGCTGACTACTGGGCGCATTCTGACGCAGTACAACGTGGGCGCCCAGACGCGGCGCACTGACAACAACATCTGGCACCATGAGGACGTCCTGGAGATTCATCCGTTCGACGCGGAGAACCGCGGTATTCAGCAGGGCGATCTGGTGGCGATTGCCAGCCGCGCCGGCGAGACTACGCTACGCGCGGAGGTGACCGAGCGCATTCAGCCGGGTGTGGTTTACACCACGTTCCATCATCCGGTGACGGGGGCCAATGTGGTGACCACCGAGTTCACGGACTGGGCGACGGGATGTCCGGAGTACAAAGTGACTGCGGTAGAAGTACGGCTGGCCAAACGCATGTCGGAGTGGCAGGAGCATTATCTCGAAACCCGGCGGCAGACTACAAAGATTGAACACGGGACCGGCGCTACGAAGTGAACTCCGAAAACATGGTTCACATGGCGAATCAGATCGCCCAGTTTTTTGCGAGCTATCCGCACGAAGAAGCGGTGGCGGGCGTGGCGGATCACATCCAGAAGTTTTGGGAAAAGCGCATGCGCCAGCAACTGCACGATTACATCGCGCAAGGCGGCAGCGGGCTGAACGAACTGGCGCTCGAAGCGGCCAAGCGGTTGGGTTGAACCAACTACTTCTTTTTGTTGTCCTTATTCAACCACTCCGCCCAGCGGTGCGGCGGGAACGCAAACAGAGTGATCAGCGCCACCATAAACAAAAGCACTACAATGAGAAAGAAGAGGGCCACGAAGTATCCTCACCTAATAGCTTAACGTAACCCGTCCGTACGCAAAACGTCTGAAAAGATAGAGAGCTCAAGTTTGGCACTTCAAGTGCCGATTAAAAGGGCAGGTGAATGGTATGGACATACTGGGTGACCGCAAGTTTGTCGAGGTACCGGGAACCACCACGCACGAATTGCCGCCGTTGCTGGTGCGCATGTCTCCCCAGGTTAGCCGGCTGGATCGCGTGATGGACATGGCGAACCAGTTGATTGAGCAGGAGGACATGATTCCTGCCGGGCCGGTGGCGGAGGTCGAGATGGAGCGCCGGCGGATGGATCTCGCGGTAAATCTGGTAGATCAATACATGGCGTTCGTGCAGCATTGGCAGTGGGGCGACAGCATTCTCGAATGGATTCGCCAGTGCGAGACCACTTTCGATACGCGCGTGGATCTGCGTAATCTTTTGCGGGCGGATTTGTGGCCGCACGCGGGGCGGTCCAGTTTCGTGATGCTGCTCGAAGACAAGTCGGTCGAGACGGGCGGCGTGGGCATCGAAAAAGCGATGGGGATGCGGTTGACGTTCCGGCAGCCTCCGCCGTTGAAGTGTTTCTCTAACCAGTTCCTGTTCTATTTGAATTCTTCGGTGGCGAATAGCGCTTATCAGACTTGGTCGCAGATGAGTCCGAGTCCGATTAGTTCGCTGCCGCCGGAGCGGTTTCAGTTTCAGGTGCTGGATATGAACTTGGAATAGCTGCGGATCTGTTCCTCAACGATCCCGCCTTTCTTCTTGAAGACCCGGTAAGCTTTGGCACGGGGTTTCGAGACTAGAACCTTGAAGATCTGGCCGTCTCTGAATTCGATCGCGCAGTTGTTTTCGATGGCGATTCCTATTCCGCCGGTTTTGCGAATCAGATTCGTGGAAGTTTTTTCTGCGGGGGATCCCGCGGGTCCTGCCGTTGTAGTGGGGGCAGTGGATTCCGGGAATGAGGCCGAGGCCTTTCACATTGATGTATTTCCATTTGTGCGGATTGTAAAACGACATGGAATCGGAGTGTCCGGAATCGAACCAGCAGATGGAGCCGGCGCTGACGCCGGCGAGTACCGTTCCTTTTTTGTAGGCTGCGATGAGAAGCTTGTCGACGCCTAAACGCCGCCAGATCCGCATCATCTGCAGGGTGTTTCCGCCGCCGACGTAGATGATGTCTGCGCCGGAGATCTTGCTGCGAATCTGCTCTCGCGACGGCTTCTCTTTCATGAGAAACAAGACGTCGGTTTTGCACTTGAGGAAGTCGCCGAAGTATTTCGCGGACTTTCCTCCAATATATTTCGGAATCTGAACTGGCGGTGGGGATGAAGAGAAGGCTGCGGGTTCTTCTTTTTCGAAAGGCGGATGATTTCGCGATCTATCGGAAGGGTTTGCCGGGTTGCTATCTTGCCGCCTCCGATGGCGACAATCGTTTTGGACATAGTTCATCCTACTGCCCGGCGCATCGGTTATCATGAGTATTAGTGCGGGACTCCTTATATACGCCGCCGGTTCCCCTGTCGAAGCTGGTTGAAGTTGAATCGGTTTTGGGCGAGGCGATTCGCGGGAAGCCGGAAGTGCTCAGGCTGTCGCTGGCGTGTTTGCTCGCGCGGGGGCACCTGCTGATCGAGGACGTGCCGGGGGTGGGCAAGACTACCCTGGCGCAGGCGCTGGCGCGTAGTGTCGATTCTAATTTTCACCGGCTGCAGTTCACTTCCGATATGCTGCCTAGCGATGTGCTGGGCGTGACCATTTACAACGCGCACAGCGAGGGATTTGAGTTTAAGCCGGGGCCCGTGTTTACGCATTTTCTGCTGGCGGATGAGATTAACCGCGCGACTCCGAAGACGCAGTCGGCGCTGCTGGAGGCGATGAACGAGGGGCAGGTGACCATCGACGGGCGGTCGTGGCCGCTGGCGCAGCCGTTCATGGTGATCGCTACGCAGAATCCGGTGGAGCATCACGGCACTTATCCGCTGCCGGAGTCGCAGCTTGACCGGTTTCTGATGCGGATTCGGATTGGGTATCCGGATGAGACTGCCGAGCGGCAGATTTTGCGGCATAGCGCGGAGCCGGGGCTCGACAAAGTTCGTCCGGTGATTTCTAGCGAAGACCTGCTGCATTTGCAGGAGACCGTGGGGCATGTGGCGGTGGACGAGGCGCTGGTGGATTATATGCTGGCGATCGTCAAGCACACGCGCGAGCATGAGGCGCTGGCGATGGGTGTGAGTCCGCGGGGGGCGCAGGCGCTGTTCCGGGCTTCGCAGGCTTTGGCGGCTGTCGAAGGGCGCGACTACGTTACGCCGGACGACGTCAAGCGCATGGTGGTTCCGGTGTTTGCGCACCGCGTCCTGTTGAGCACGCGCGCGGCGGCGGGGCAGCGCTGGGCGGGGCCGCCGAAAAAATTCTGGAAGAGATTCTTACGCTGGTGGACGTTCCACTGTAGCGACAACCTTAAAAATGAAGACAGCCATTATCGGCCTGCCTATGGTGGGCAAGACTAGTTTGTTCACGATCCTGACGGGCGTGCATGAGAGCGCGGCGCGCATGGGGTCGCTGGAGGCGCGGGTGGGGATCACGAAAGTTCCCGATGCGCGGGTGGATGCGTTGGCGAAGTTGTATCAGCCGCCGAAGATCACTTACGCGACGGTGGAGTATTTCGATTTCCCGTCGATTTCGAAGGAGGCGCTGCGGGATCCTAGTTATCTGGCGAGTCTGCGGGTGGCGGATGCGCTGGCGCATGTGCTGCGGGTGTTTGAAAGCGACACGGTGCCGCACGAGAAGGGGTCGGTCGATCCGCTGCGGGATTTCGAGGACGTTGAGGTAGAGTTGATGCTCAGCGATCTGGTGGTGGTGGAGAAGCGCATGGAGCGAGTGGATAAAGACCGGAAGAAGATTAGGAGCCCGGAGCTGGATCAGGAATTTGCGTTGCTGGAGCGGCTGAAGGCGGAACTGGAGGCGAACCGTCCGCTGCGCGGACTCGAGTATAGCGCGGAGGACGAGAAGCGGATTCGCGGATTTCAGTTTTTGTCCCAAAAGCCGATGCTGTGCGTGCTGAATCTGGGCGAGAAAGACGCGGGGCGGCTGCATGAGGTGGAGGAGGAGTATCGCAAGGGTCCGTTTGCGGGGCGTAAGAATACGGCGGTGACTGCAATTTGCGGGCAGATCGAAGCGGAGCTGGCGGAACTCAAGCCGGAAGAGGCTAAGGAATTGTTGTCGAGTTATGGGCTGCAGGAATCTGGGATGGAGCGGCTGATCACCGCCACTTATTCGCTGTTGGGGCTGATGTCGTTCTTAACCGCGGGCGAGACGGAGGTGCGGGCTTGGACCATTCCGATCCACAGCAGGGCGGTGAATGCGGCGGGGGCGATTCATAGCGACTTCGAGAAGAAGTTCATTCGCGCCGAGGTGGTGAACTGGCAGGCGCTGATCGATCACGATGGGTATCCGGGCGTTAAAGAAAAGGGCCTGCTGCGGCTGGAAGGCAAGGAGTACATCGTTAAGGACGGCGATGTGCTTGTGATACGGCACTCATAAGGAATCCGCACGCGAAGCAGGCCCAGGCGAACCAGTCTCCGTAGCGAGTGTAGGGGGTTTGGGCGGTTTCGTACTCGTAGGACATCATAGCTGCGGTCTGGGTGAAGGGAACCATGCGTTCGCGGACGCGGCCGCGTGGGTCAATGGCGGCGCTGATGCCGTCGTTGGTGGCGCGTAAAATCCAGCGGCGGTTCTCGGCGGCTCGCATGCGTACGATCTCCAGGTGCTGCTGATGCGCGGCGCTGTTGCCGAAGTAGCCGTCGTTCGAAAGATTCACTAGGACTTGGGCGCCGGATCTCGTGAACTGGCGGACCAGGTCTGGGAAGGCGGACTCGTAGCAGATGAAGGCTCCGAGTTTATGTTCGCCTACGGGGAAAATCACTACGCGGTCGCCGGGAACGAAGTCGCCGATTTCTTTGGTTATCTTGTTCACCCATCCGAACAGGGGTGGGATGAATTCGCCGAACGGGACCAGGTTGATTTTGTCGTAGCGGTCGATGACTTTGCCGGAACGGTCGAGCATTTCCGCTGAGTTTAGGGGTTCTTTTTGCGGCGTGAAGCCTACGGCGCCAAATAGCAACGGGGTTTGCGCGGCTCGCGCTACTTGCGCGGTGTAATCGCGGAAGGGGGCTTCGTTCAGGTAGAAGGGCGCGGGGACTTCGGGC
The DNA here is from genome assembly GCA_963760575.1 of Bryobacterales bacterium. Classification (GTDB taxonomy): domain Bacteria; phylum Acidobacteriota; class Terriglobia; order Bryobacterales; family Bryobacteraceae; genus Palsa-187. Next base: position 73,003 of record CAVXEM010000009.1, on the reverse strand, counting down.
CACAGGATGACGTCCGCGCCGCCGGTGCGCGAGAGCAGAGCCATCCGCCGCTCCAGATCGCGCAGGTTGTCTTCGGTCCACTGCAGTTCGGTGTCGATGTTGGGTTGCACTAGCAGGGCTTTGCGCGAACCTGCTTCGAGGCGCGGGGCGCGGGGGAGTGCGAGCAGGACTAAGAGCGACGCTAGCCAGAGGAATTCGCGTCTTGGACGGCGTAAGAAGATCAAGGCTACTGCGCAGGCTAGCATCGCGAATATGAAAGAGAGTCCGTAGACGCCGGTGATGGGAGCGAGGCGCATGGGCAAGGGCATGTCGATTCCGGCATTGCCCAGGTCGAGCCACGCGAAGCCGAAGAAGCCGTGGGTGCGCTCGATGCCAGTCCACAGCGCGGCGACGGAGGGGATCGCCCACCAGCGCGGCATCAGGAACCCGGCCAGCGTCGCGAAGACCGCCATGTGCAAACCTTTATAGAGGCCGAATAAGAGGAACGTTCCCCATCCGCCCCAGCGGCCCATGTTGCCGTGCACTTCCATGACGAATTCGATCCAGGGGCAGACGCCGCACCAGAACACCAGGCCTGCTACCCACCCGTACAACCAGCGGCGCTTCCAGGAACGCTCGCGGGCGCAGGCGATCAGGATGGGCGCTAGAGCCAGGGGAGCGAGCCACGTGAGATTGAAACCGGGAAAGAGAAGTACGAGTAGAAGCGCCGAAGCTAACGACAGGCCGAGGTTCACTAAAACGTCCGGCGAATGGCGGCGTTGCCGGGGAATCCCGCGCCTTGCAGGTCGGCGCGCATTTTGTTCGCTGTGGTGTCGGTGATGGGGCCGACTAGCACGCGGAAGGTGCCGGGTTTTTCGTCGATCTCGGCGGCCATGGCTTTGAAATTTTTCTTGCGGAGCACGTCCACCATGATGTCGGCTTCGTGCTTACTAGTGGCCGCTAGTTGCAGATAAGTCTGTCCAGTGGCGGGATGGCCTCCACTGCGGACTGGTTCTGCTTTGACCTTCTCAGGCTTTGGCGGTTCTGGCGCGGGCTCGGCTTCTTTCGTGGGTTGTTGCGGAGCAGTTTCCGTGGGCGCTGGCGGGGCCGGTGCTGGTTCGGTGATTTTTGCGGGCGGTTCCACCACTTGCGGTTTGCTGTCAGGGGCGGGAGTGGTGGCAACGTCGGTGGTGAGGGTTCCTGAATTGCGTCCGACGATGTAGCCCATGGTGAAAAACACGCCGAGCAGAATCACCACAATGAAGAACACACTGAGTAGCTGGCGGTTCCCTAGGATCAATTCAAATTCCCCATCTTCATTCTTGGGCAAAGCAATTTCCTCCGCTGGTCTGCTCCTTTCGTTATACTAACGGATACCATTCCGCGCGTGCCAGCCTGTCTCATTTCTATTCTGGTTCCACTCTTCAACGAAGAGGAATATATTGCGCCTATTTTGAGCCGGATACTGACGGCCCCGCTGCCGGACGGGGTGGAGCGCGAGGTCATTGTGGTGGACGATGGGTCGACCGATGGCTCCGACCGCATCGTGGAGGAATTTGCGCAGCGCAATCCGGGCGTGGTGCGACTGCTGCGTCACGAGCGCAATCGCGGCAAGGGCGCGGCAATTCGAACGGCCGTGGCCGAGGCGCACGGCGAGTACTGCTTAATTCAAGATGCGGATCTGGAATATGATCCGCGTGAATACGAACATCTGTTGAAGCCTTTGTTTGAGGGCGACGCCGACGCGGTGTATGGTTCGCGATTCATGATTGTGGCGGAGCGGCGCGTGATGTATTACTGGCACTCGCTGGCGAACCGCATCGTGACCGAGTTGTGCAATCTGGTGGCGGATTTGAACCTCACCGATATAGGCACGGGTTACAAAGCGTTTCGCACGGCGGTGCTGGCGGAAACGCCGCTACGGTCGAACGGCTTTGGTTTCGAACCGGAGATCACGATCAAGCTGGGACGCCGGGGGGCGCGCGTCTACGAAGTTCCGGTGAGTTATCACGGGCGTACTTACGAAGAGGGCAAGAAGATTCGTACGCGCGATGCTTGGGTGATGCTGTTCACCATCCTGCGCTTTTCGTTCACAGGCGATCTTTATAAGGACCCCGGTGCGCGCACGCTGCATGCGCTCTCCGCGGCGCCGCGCTTTAATCGCTGGATGGCGGATACGATACGTCCTCACGTGCGTGAACGGGTTCTCGAAATCGGCGCCGGCATCGGGAATCTGACGCGCGCGCTGGTGAGCGGACGCAAACGCTATGCGGCTACCGATATTAATCCGGAGCATCTGGCGCGCCTGCAGTCGCGTTTCGTGCATCGCATGAATCTGGAGGCGCACTTTTGCGATCTCACGCGCGCTGAGGATTTTGAGCCGTTCCTGGGCGATATGGATACGGTGATCTGCCTCAACGTACTGGAGCATGTGGAAGACGATCACGCGGGGCTGGCTAATATTTTCTCGGCTCTCAATCATGGGGGACGCGCGATTGTCTTGGTGCCGGAGGGGCAGAGCGTTTTCGGGACTATCGATGAAGCGCTGGGGCACTTTCGGCGCTATTCGGAGGCGGAGCTCAAAAGCAAGATGGAGCAGGCGGGATTCGAGGTGGAGCAGATTATCCGCTTTAACCGCGTGTCGCGGCCGGCCTGGTTTGTGAGCGGGCGGATTTTGAAGCGGCGAAGTCTGGAATGGAATCAGATGCGGCTTTACGACCGGTTTGTGTGGTTGTGGAGGCGGATCGATAAGTTACTGCCCTGGAGACCTACTTCGATTATTGGGATTGCCCGGAAGCCTTAAGCCGTTGGCGCCGGTTGCGCCGCTTTGAATTCTTTGTACGCGGCGCGAGCCGATTGAATTTGCTGAACGTGTTTTTCGGCGTGTTCGGCGTAAATACGGAGTAAGTCCAACAGCGTCATGGCGCCGCGCTCGCTGTGCCGGCCGGTGCGGGCGAAGGTCTCTGGCGGTAGATCCTTTAACAACTCGTGGTTTTCGGCGCGGGTCCGGCGGAATGCTTCTAGAGCCGGCGAGAGTTTGCGTTTGCTGTAATCCAGGCGATTCGCCCAGGCATCCTGATCCATTGCGGGCATCATGGGATTATCCTCTGCGATCACTTGGCGCAGGCGCATCGCCAGCACAGTCTCGGTATCGGCGAGGTGGCAGACGATGGTGCGCACGCCCCACTTGCCGGGGGCGGGTTGGAAGTCTAGGACCGGTCCGGCGGCACCGGTGGTGGCCACGGCTACAAGTTCGGCTCCGCGGCGGAATCTTTCTAACAGATCGGCTAGTTCGCTCATTTGTCTTTCAATAATAGTCGGCGCAGGACATGTAATAGCCGCATTGTTCGCAGTAGAGTTTGCATTTGCGCTCGGCTAAGCGGCGGCTGCACACGGGACAAAAGAGCATCGGTTCGTGCTCGCCGGCGCGGCGGGGTTCCGTCGAAAGTTGTTCCTGGTTCTGCTCCATTGTCTGTTCGGCTGCTAGACCATTATAAGGTGCGGTGCCGAGTATAATGAAGCCAGCTTGACCTTGAGGTTTGAGCCAGAGGTACTCATGAAGCGAAGCAGAGTGTTGATCGTTTTTGCGCTGGCGGCTTTGAGCGTGGCGCAGACCAGACGTGAACCCGAGCGTCCCTTGAAGCAACCTGTGCGCGGCGTACATGGCGCGGTGGCGGCGGGCAGCGAGTGGGCTACCGAAGCCGGAATGCGCATGTACTACAAAGGCGGCAACGCGGTGGATGTGGGCGTCGCCACGATGTTCGCGGGTTCGGTGAGCGAACTCTCGCATTACGGATTTGGCGGGGAGGCTCCGATCCTGATTCGAACCAAGGATGGAAAGGTGCATGCCATCGCAGGCGTCGGCACGATGCCAAAAATGGCGACGGCGGAATTTTTCCGCAACCGTCCGCTGCAGCCTTTTGAGGTGACGGAGCGCGATCCCGGCGGGTTGAAGGGCATCATTCCGGGAGCGGGGCTGATGCCGGCGCTAGTGCCGGGGATGGTGGACGCGGCGCTGCTGGCGCTGCGTGAGTTCGGGACGATGAGTTTTGAAGATGTCATTGCGCCGGCGATCGATCTGACCGACGGGTTTGCGCTGGATGACATGCGCTCGAATTCGATGGCTTATAGCCAGCCGTTTTTCAACCAATGGCCGACTTCGAAGGCGCACTTCATGCCTAATGGGCGTCCGCTGCGGACGGGTGAGATTTTCCGCCAGCCGGATCTGGGGCGCACGCTGCGCGGGATGGCGGATGCGGAGAAGAAGGCGCTGGCCGGGGGCGCTTCGCGCGAGGCCGCCATCGACAAAGTGCGCGATTACTTCTATCGCGGCGAAATTGCGAAGAAGATTGACGCGTTCAGCAAGGCCAACGGCGGGTTGCTGCGCTACGAGGATATGGCGGCGTTCAAGCTGCAAGTGGAAGAGCCCACGTCGACCACTTTCAAGGGTTATCGGGTTTACAAAACCGGTTTCTGGAGCCAGGGGCCGTCGATGCTGGAGACTCTCAACATTCTCGAAGGCTTTGAAGATCAGCCTTCCTACAATTCGGCAGCTTATATTCATCGTGTGGCGGAGGCGTTGAAGCTGGCTTACGCGGATCGCGACACTTATTATGGCGATCCTAAATTCAACCATATTCCGGCCGACGTGCTGCTGTCGAAAGAGTACGCCGCGCAGCGCCGCAAGCTGATTACCGATAAAGCTTCGCAGGAGTTCCTGCCGGGCGAAATTCACGGCAAAGCGGGACGGCATCCTTCTGAGGAAGCGGTTGCGCACATTCCGCTCGACCCGGTGTTGATGGCTCATGACACTACCTGCGTGGATGCGATCGACAAGGACGGCATGATGTTTTCGGCTACTCCTTCGGGGGCTTGGCTGCCGAGCGTGATCGCCGGCGACACGGGGATTCCGCTGAGCGAGCGCGCGCAGAGTTTCGTGCTGATTCCGGGGCATCCTAATGAGCTCGCTCCGGGCAAGCGGCCGCGGGTTACGCTGAGTCCTACGCTGGTGACGTCGACGGAAGGCAAGCCGGTGGCGGTGCTTTCGACTCCGGGCGGTGATACGCAGGAGCAGGGGCTGCTGCAGGTGCTGTTCAACTCCATTATTTTCCGCATGAACGCGGAAAACTCAGTTGAGGCGCCGCGCTTCGGCACGCGGCATCTGGTTTCGAGCTTCGACAATCACGCTTGGAATCGGGGAGACCTGCAGCTCGACGACCGCATCCCGGCAAACGTGGCGGCGGATCTGGCGGCGCGCGGGCACAAGGTCAGCATGATGTCACGCTATGCCAACGGGACTGCTCCGGTGCTGATTCGTGTGCTTGAGGGCGGCGCGATCGAGGCTGGCGCGGACCCTTACTACAACCGTTCTGCTCATGCGTGGTGACGCTTCCCCTTTTTGACCTGACTCCGGGGTTTGATCGAACGGCGTTGGCTGGACGCCTGCGCGTTCTTACGTCGGAGAATATTTGGATCGGGACAAGCTCCTGGAAATATCCGGGCTGGTTGGAGCAGATTTATTCTCGTGATCGCTACTTGACGCGCGGGCGGTTCTCGCAGAAGCGATTTGAGGCGGAGTGTTTGGCGGAGTACGCTGAAACTTTTCCCATCGTTTGCGGGGATTTTTCGTTCTATCAATTTCCGACGCCGGAGTTTTGGCAGCGGCTGTTTGGGTCGGCCCCTGCGGGGTTACGCTTTGCGTTGAAAGTGCCCGAGGAGGTGACGGCGGAGGTTTTTCCTAAACATCCGCGCTATGGGCCGCGGGCGGGGATGAAGAACGAGTCGTTCCTGAACGCCGATGCGTTGGCGGCTCTGTTTTTGGAACCGCTGGAGGCATACCGCGACCGCATCGCTACGCTGATCTTCGAGTTTGGGGCGCGCTCGACTGCGCTGCGTGAATTTGTCGAGAGGCTGGGGCCTTTTTTGGATGCGCTACCACGGTGGTTTCGTTACGCCGTCGAAATTCGCAATCGTGCGTATCTGGGTGCGCCTTATTTCGATTGTTTGCGTGAGCGCAACGTGGCTCACGTGTTCAACGCTTGGACTAAGTTGCCGCCGCTCGGGGAGCACATCGCTATTCCGGGCGCGTTTACGGCTGACTTCACGGTGGTACGGGCGCTGCTCCGCGAGGGGCGCGCGTATGAGCAGGCGGTGGAACAACTCTCGCCTTACGATCACGTGAAGGACGAGAACCTGGAGGGGCGCGAGGCTCTGCGCGCATTGATTCGCCGGATGCGTGAGGAGCGGCGGGCTGCGTTGATCTTCGTCAACAACCGCTTCGAGGGCAACGCGCCCACTACGATTCAGGCTATCGCCGAGTGACTCCGCTCCCTATTGACAGTCTTCTGCCGGAGATCGTGGCTCAACTGCGCCGGGGAAGGAGCGTGGTCATTGAGGCGCCGCCGGGGGCAGGGAAGACTACGCGGGTGCCTCCTGCGCTGCTGCCGCTGGTGAAGGGAGAGGTGCTGGTGCTGGAGCCGCGGCGGTTGGCTGCCCGTCTGGCGGCGCGGCGGGTGGCTAGTGAGCTTGGGGAACGCGTTGGCGAGACGGTAGGGTATCAAGTGCGCTTCGAAGACGTGGGTGGGCCGCGGACGCGTTTGCGGTTCGTGACGGAAGGTGTGCTCACCCGGCGATTGCTCGACGACCCGCAACTCAAGGATGTCGGCGCTGTAATTCTCGACGAATTTCACGAGCGTCATCTCGATGGCGATCTGGCGTTGGCGCTGCTGCGGCGCTTGCAGAAGACTACGCGGCCGGAACTGCTGCTGGTGGTGATGTCGGCTACTTTGAACGCGGGACCGATCTCGCGATTTCTGGACGATAGTCCGGTGCTGCGCTCCGAGGGGAAACTCTACCACTTGCGTATTGACTACACTCCGCATTCCGCGGCGCCACTTGAGGAGCAGGTGGTGGGGGCGGTCGAGCGGCTGGTGGATGAAAAGGGCGACGTGCTGGTGTTCTTGCCGGGAGCTGCTGAGATTCGACGGGCTGCAAGAGCGCTGGAGGGCCTCGCGGCGCGCAAGAGTTTGCTGGTGGTTCCGCTTTACGGTGATCTTTCGCCGGCGGAGCAGGACCGCGCGATTACGCAGGCGGCGCAACGCAAGATCATTCTTTCAACCAATGTGGCTGAGAGCTCGGTGACGATTGAAGGTGTCACCGCGGTGATCGATAGCGGCTTGGCCCGTGTTGCGGCGGACTCGCCGTGGACGGGGCTGCCTTCGCTCCAAGTGCGCCGCATTAGTCAGGCTTCTGCTGTTCAGCGGGCGGGGCGGGCGGGGCGCACGGCTCCGGGAAGCGTGATTCGGCTGTACACTGCCGAGGATTTTCATCGGCGGGCTCCGGCTGATACGCCGGAGATTTTGCGGCGTGAACTGTCGCAACTGGTTCTGCAACTTCGCGCGATGCGGGTGAGCGAGCTCGAATGGTTGGATGCGCCGCCGGCCGCCGCGCTCGCGACGGCTGAGGCTTTACTCGACCGGCTCGGGGTTCTGTCGCACATGGCCGAGTTGCCGCTGCCGCCGCGGTTGTCGAAATTGGTTCTCGAAGCTGCGGCTCGTGGAGTTCCCGAAAAAGGTTGTGCGGCGGCGGCGGTGCTGAGCTCCGGGGAACGTGGGGCTGACTTGCTTACGGTGATCGAAGGGGAGTGGCAGGCGCAGACCAAACGCGTTTACGAGCAACTGCGGCGGCTGGTCCCGGGGCGCGATCGCAAGGGTGCTGGTGATGAGGCATTGCTGCAGGCGGTACTCGCTGCGTTTCCTGATCGAGTGGCGCGCCACCGTCGCGACGGTGAGATGTTGCTGTCGACGGGCGGTTCCGCGCGGCTGCCGGGCTGCCGTTATGAATTTGTCATCGCTGTCGATGTGCAGGAACGCAAAGTACACCTGGCGGCGGGGCCGATTCAACCTGAGTGGCTGTTGGACCGGGTTACTGAATCCACTTCGCTCGCCTGGAATCGCACTGCTGAGCGCGTCGAACTGGTGACGGCGCTGCTTTACGATCAGCTTACGATCGACGAAAGCCGCATTCCGGCGTTGCCTTCGGAAGAGAGCGCTCGGCTGCTGGAGGAAAAGGCGCTTGAAGTCGATATTGGGCGCTTTGCGGATCGGGAGGCGCTGGAGCAACTGCGGGCGCGGGCGGCGTTTGCGGGGGTCGAGATTGCGGTCGAAGAAACGTTGCGCGAGCTGTGCCGGGAGCGGACTAGTTTTGCGGAATTGGAAGTTGCTCATCTGCTGGCGGCGCTGCGGCCGGCGCACATCGAGAAAATGGCTCCGGAGCGGTTGCGATTGCCCGGTGGGCGAGACGTGCAAGTCCACTACGAGATCGGCAAGCCACCGTGGATCGAATCGCGGTTGCAGGATTTCTTTGGCGTCGATGAAACGCCGCGCATCGGCAAGACTCCCGTTGTGGTGCATTTACTAGCGCCCAATCGGCGGCCGGTGCAGGTGACGAGCGATCTGCGCGGATTTTGGGAACGGCTATACCCGCAGGTTCGGCGGGAGTTATCGCGGCGCTACCCGAAGCACAAGTGGCCGGAGAAGCCGGTGTGAATTATTCGACGACGCAGGTCCACTCGCCTGCGGCGTCTTGAAATCCGGACAGAATGCGTCGCGGAGCCACGCGCTCGAACTCTGCCTTCAAGTCGCCGATGACGATTTCGCTGATGTTGGCGACCACTACGTCGAAGGCGCCGCTAGCGACTGCGTCGACGCTGCCGATGAAAAACGCGGGCGAGTGCGCGGCATCGGGGTCGATGTCGCAGGCGACCACGGTGCTGGCCCCCAGCATCTTGGCGGCGATCGATAGAATGCCGGAGCCGGTACCCACATCCAATACGCGATCTCCGGGGCGGATGACGCGCTCCATGGCTTCGAGGCACAGGCGGGTGCAGGGGTGCTGTCCTGTGCCGCACTGCATGCCGGGATTGATTTCCAGGCGAAAGCGGCCGGGGGGCGTGGGCTCGGTGCGCCAGGGGGCGACGATGAAGAATTTCTCGCCGACCAGAATCGGCGGCCAGGCGTCTTCGGTTTCCTGCACCCAGTCGCGTTCGGCGGCTTGGAGCGGGGTTCCGAAACGCGCGGCTGTTGAGAAGTCATCGAAAAATGCTTCGACGAAGCCGTCGCCTTCTACTACGCCTAGGGTTCCTGCTTCCCATAGCTCGGCGATTAACGTGTCGTGGCGCGACGACTCGACTTCAATGCGTAACTGATACATCGCGGTTCGGGGCTTGCCCGGTCTCGATCGAGCGCGCTTTCTGCTCATCGTCGGCGGCGCCTTCGCGATCTCCGCTCGCGCGCCTGGCGGCGGCCCGCGCGCGATAGGCGTAGGGCGCGTCGCGCGATTCGCGGATAGCGGCGTCGAAATCGGCGATGGCGTTTTGGTGGTCGCCCAGCTTCTCGTACGCTGCGCCGCGTTGGTAGTGGCCGTCTATGGTGGGCGTCACTTGAAGGGATCTGCTGAATTCCTGAATGGCTCGCTGGGTGTCGCCGTTTTCGAGGAAGATCTGGCCGCGCTCGTTGTAAGCTCGGGTGGAGTCGGGGTCGAGGTCGAGTGCTTCTTCGAGATCGGCTAGCGCGGCTGCGGGGTGGCTTTGGTCATGCTCGGCGACGGCGCGGTTGAGGTATGCCTCGCTGTACTCCGGCCAGATTTGAATGGCGCGGTTGAAGTGGGCCATGGCTTCTTGGTACGCACCGGGGCTCAGTTTCTCTAGACCGAGGGCGAGCTCGGCGCGCGCGCGATCGGGAGCGTTCGCAACATAGCTGTAGAGCAGGCCTGCTGCGGTGGCGAGAACCAGCACGGCCAGGGTTCGGTGAATCAGTTTCCGCTGTCTGCGCTTTTGCGCCAGTAGCGCGGCGCTGGGGGTTGCCCGGGGAAGGGGCCTGACCGCCTTGCGCCAGCGGGTAAGGAACGACTCCACTGCCATAAGGAGCGTTCCGATTATAGCTGGGCCACGCTGCGTTGGACAACTAAAAAGTAGAGGCCGAAGAGGGCCAGCAGGCCTCCGCTCCAGCCCATGATGACGGGGGCGCTGAAGATCGGAATCAGCTTGCCCAGGATCAGGCTGCCCACGGGCATACCGCCGCGGAAGGCCACGTTGTAAACGCTCATCACGCGGCCGCGCATTTCATCGGATGCGACTGCCTGCACTAGAGAGCTGACCATCGACATGGAGATCATCATGGCGCCGCCGGACAGGAAAATGAGGAACAGCGAGAGCGAGAAGCGCGTGGATTGCGAAAACGCGAAGATGATGCAGCCCATCAGCACCAACACCATGAGAGCCGTGCGGCCTTGCCCGTGGATCTTGCCGAACGCGGCAACGATCAGGCCGCCACAGACCGAGCCCATCCCGGAAAAGGCCAGCAGTTGCGTGAAACCCTTGGCTCCGCCGTGCAGGACGTCTTTCGCGAACACCGGAAGGAAGGTCAGCAGTGGAATGCCTAGCAGCGTCATGCCGAAGGCGAGGACGATGAGGCCGTCCATGCCGGGTTTCTTGCGGATGAAGCCGATGCCTTGGCGCATGCTGTTGAGGATGGGCTCGCTCGATTTAGCCGGGATGTATTTCACGTTGATCATGTAGAGCGATATGACCACCGCGATGAAGGAGAGGCTGTTCAAGCCAAAACACCAGGCCGCGCCTACGGTGGTGAGGGCGATGCCCCCGAGTGTCGGTCCGATGACACGCGCCAGGTTGAACTGGATGGAGTTCATGGCGATGGCGTTGGGGATATCTTCTTTGCCCACCAGCGTGGGCAATAGCGCCTGATACGCTGGGCCGCCAAAGGCCTGCGCGCAGCCGACGATGAACGACAGGCACAAGATATGCCACACGTGGACGACTTTGAATAAGACCAATAAGGTCAGAATCAGCGCCGTGGTCATCTGCACGTATTGCGAAATCAGCAATAAGTTGCGGCGGTTCATGCGGTCGGCGATGACGCCGCCTACCAGCGAGAACAGGATGATGGGGACTTGCGCCAGGAAGGTGTCGAGTCCCAAGTAGAAGGAGTCTTTGGAAAGATCGTAGACCAGCCACGCCTGGGCTGTCGATTGCATCCAGGTGCCGATGGTGGAGGTGCAGGCACCGAACCACATCAGCCGGAAATCACGATGCTGGAAACTTTTGAAGACGCGGGTAAGCAAGGAACCCCAATGATGCCAAAGACTCGATTCTAGCAGCCTTTAATACACTTCGAAACAGAAGACCTTATTTGAGTCGTTGGGCGAGAGTGAATATTCGCCGTTGTCGAGCGGTTCGGAGGCTTCGACGCGATAGAGGCGGCCGTCCACTTTGTTCACCGAAAGGTGCAGCGCGCGCGCACCGCCCTTGCGCTTGGCGCCCTTGCCGATGCTGAGCTCGCGCCGTCCACCCTTCACTTCCCAGCGGTAGAGTTCCAGGCGTTCGGGAAGAACTTTGTCGCTCTGGATCAGGAAAATGGGCTCGGCCAAGGGAGTGCGGGCCGGCGAACTGGCGCCGGGGACGTTGTAAACGCCGGACTCCTCTTTGGCCTCGACGGCTTCGGTGGGAACCAGGTTGTCGGCGTGCACCAGGTACAACATGTCGGGCTGGGGAGGGCGGGGGCCATCGTATTTGTCGGCGGCCAGCGCCAGCGCCGGAAGCAGCAGAAGGAAAGACAGGCGTGACATTTCGATCCTATTTTAGTTCAATCTGGTCTCGTTCAATATAAGACTGGTCAATATAAGACTTGGACGAACTCCGCCAGGATTCGGTAACGGTCTTCTTCCGGGTTGAGATCCCAGGCTGCGAAGGCGGGGTTGAGCGGTTCCAGGCGGATGCGCTGGTGGGACCATTCGCCGCCTTCGCTCTCACGTTTCTCGCTGCGATAGCGCTTGACGGTGTAGCGGTCGTTGCCGCCCTGGTCGAGCGCTTCTACCAGGACCAGGCGGCCCTGCCGCGATCCGCTGACGCCGCGACGAAATATGCACAACGACTGGTCGGGGATAAGCGGTTCCATGGAGCGGCCGGCGATCCGGGCCACGAACATTTCGGGCGTCAGGCGCAACCCGGGCGGCACTTCTTCCCAGGCTTCTTCTTCGATTACGCGGTTTTCTAAGAAGGGTCCCGCGGCTACCGCTAGCGAGTAGCGCGGCAGGTGGGTGATGAATGGCTGGGCGGCGGAGTGCACATGCTGACGGTACAAGCGTCCCAGCGCACGCGGGAAGTCTTCGACAATGGTCTCGCGGCGGTCGCTCACGCGGATGGTGTTCGAAAGCGTGTCTTCGAGTTGGGCCAGAAACTGGGCCGCTCCCGTTTGCGAGGCCTGGGCCAGGAAGTCGTCTTCGAGAAGCGAGAGCACTTCGGCTTCTTCGGGGGCGAACTGCTCCCAATCGCGGCGCAGGCGGATATGGACGGAGTCGGTGGCGGGGTCTTCGAGCAAAACGCCTGCGGTAACGGTTTGCTCTCCCGGCAGTTCCACCGTCAGCAGCGAATAGCGGGCAGCGCGGGCGCCGGCAACCGAAGTGCTCGCGAGAGACATGGTGGTCTAACTTATCGGCGGCAAATTTGGATATTGCCAGTTCACTTGCCGACCGGGTAATAGCCCTTGCGAGCCCGCACCTTGACATCCGGCAGCGCCACTTTCACGTTCAATGAGCGGAAGACTTTATTCGATGGCCCCGAATCGTCGGGAATATAGCGCAGGATGTATTGCGTGGTGATTTCGCCGGCCACGTTGGCCACCGAATGGAACAGAGCCGTGGCAATGGCGGACGCAAAGCCACCGGTACCGGCATGGAACGCCAGGTTTCCTTCATCGGAGGGCGTCGACTGAAAACCGGACACGTCCTTGTAAACGTCTTGCAGGGGGTATTCGACGCGGCCTCCGGTTTCTTCGGCGAGCTTGGTCAGGTTGTCGCTGCCCTCGCTGGTGAAGCCATAAGACGTGGTGCTGATGCCGTAGATGGTCACTAGATTGCGCTGCGCGACTTCTAGAACCTCCTGCAAAGTCTTCTTGCTGGAGTTGTCGTTGCCATCGCCCACTACGATGAGCACGCGGCGCGGCTCAAACGGTTCGCCTTTGATCAGAGCGCGGTTGGTGCAGGCCATATAGATGGCGTCGTAGAGCGCCGTTCCGCCGCCCGGTTTCAAGTCGCGAATTTTCGAGACGAAAGGCTCGGGGTCGGACGTGGTATTGATCATCAGCTCGGCCTTATTGCCGTAGCCGATCAAATAGCCGGAGAATTTTTCTTTGCCCGGGAGCAGGGTCAGGGCGAGCTCGGTGGCGGCGTCCTGAAAGTGTTTCCATTGAGTACGGCTGGAATTGCTGAGATCGAGCAGGAGTCCGGCGACTACCGGCTGCGCGCGCTCGCGCGAAAAGAATTCGATGTTCTGCAACTTGCCTTCGTCGAAAATCTGGAAGTCTTTCTGCTCAAGATTGGAAACGAAGCGGCCCTTGTCGTCGGTTACGGTGACGGGGACGATGACCTCGTTCACTTCGACTTTGATGGAGGCTGCGCCTGGCTCCGCCTGCTCTTGCGCTGCGGCGGGAGGCGCTGGGGGTGGGGGAACCGATCCCTGCTGCTGCGCGAAACCCCGCGCCAGCAGGAGCGGGGCCCAGCAAACCAAGAGCTTGAGTTTCATAGGAACCTGCCCATGATTATAAACCACTGGGCGGAGATTGGCTCGCAAATGGGAACCGATGGACATAGTTAGAAACCCCAGCAACTTTCGATTTTCCTTATCTGGGTCCATCGGTTCCCATCTGCGAGCCTATGCTCTTTGTTACGCTAGTAACGATGCCTGACAACGTTCGCCGCTTTCAAGCCGGACCTGACCCTTTTGGCCGCACCTGGGAGGTGGAGTTTCGCTGGCTGCAGACCGGCATTTCCATCCGCCACGCCGATACTGTGGATGTGAAGTTCGTAGTGTGGACGGAGGGGGAGGACAAGCAAGAAAAGATCGTCGCGCTGCCGCATGCGCTGCTGCTGGCGCTGGCCGCCAAATCCGGGCATGCGCTGACGGATCCGTGGTGCCTGAAACTCGCGGGCCGGCATCTGCGCTATATGATCTCGTCGGGGGAGGATCTGGAAAAGACGCTGGTCACCCTTTCCGCGGCCGATCTCGAACGCGCTGCGGGTGTGTTGCAGCCCGCCTAGCCGCGAACTGGCGGCGATCTCATGGTAAATATAGTTTTGGATGTGCGGTAGCACGCACGTCCTTATGAATTGAGGAGGGGAGCGATGGTCAACTGCCCGCTTTGCGATGCGGTCATAGATGTTGACGAGGAAGAACTGGACGAAGGGGATTCGCTCATCTGCGAGGAGTGCGGCGCAAATCTCAATGTCAGTGGGGTGAGTCCGCTGGAACTGGTGCCGGATGGAGTCGATGAGGAGGATGAAGAAGACCTCGACGACGATTTGGACGAGGACGAAGACGACGCGGACGAAGACGACGAAGACGACGATGACGAGGACAAGGCCTGGAAGTAAACTGGCCGCCGCCTTGTGCGGATGCGCGTTGCTGCTGGCGGGTGCACAGCGGAGGAACGCCGAGGCGCATGCGGTGGTGGCCGGAGCGGTGTTTCGCGAGAACGGCTTCTCTTTGCCAGGGGCCACAGTCACGCTGGCGATGAAAGAGGCGCCCAAGGGAAAGAAGCTGCAAGCGGTGAGCGATGCGCGCGGCGAATTCGCCTTTCGCGTGGCCCCTGGTGCGGCGACTTACGTGGTGAAGGCCTCCATGAAGGGCTTTCAGGCGGCGGAAAAAGAGGCTGCGATCGGCGGCGAGGAGCGCGTTGAGGTAACTTTGGTGCTGCCGGCCGAGTCCAAATGAGTAGGAGCAAAAACATGCTGCGAGCAAGGAGCCATCGGCGGCTGATGATTGCGGGAGCGGCCCTGCTTCTCTCGGCGGGGCTCTTCGGCCAGGAGCAGACGCGGAAGGAGAAGCGCGAAGAGGCCAAGTTGCGGTCCGTGATGGGACTGGTGGTGGACGCGCAGGAGCAGCCGGCGAGCGGCGCCGTCGTCCAGTTGAAGGACATGCGCACCCTGCAGGTGCGGTCGTTCATTACGCAGAACGACGGGCAGTATCATTTCTCGGGGTTGCGGCCGGATATCGACTATCAGGTGACAGCCAAGTTTGGTGACATGACGGCGGCGCCGCGGACGCTGAGTATCTTCGATAACCGTAAGGAAGCGGTTATGAACTTCAAGCTGGATAAGCCCGAAAAGAAATGAAGCTGCTGCTCAGTCTGATTGTGGTGGCAGCGGGACTGGCGGCGCAGACGCTGACTCCGCTGGATCAGGCGAGTTATCCAAAAGTAATTGCGTCGCACCATGGGAAAGTGGTGTTAGCCAATTTCTGGGCGACCTGGTGCGTGCCTTGCCGCAAGGAGATGCCGCAACTGGTACAGTTGTCGCGTAAGCTCGCCGCGCGCGGGTTCGATCTGCTGATGATTTCGGCGGATGAGGCGGAACAGCAAGGCGCGGCGGCTAAGCTGCTTGCGGACAATCGGGCTGCCGGCGCGAATTATCTACTGAAGACTGCCGATAACGACAAGTTCTATGCGGCGGTGGATGCCAAGTGGTCTAGCGGCGAGCTGCCGGCTCTGTTTCTCTACGACCGTAACGGGAAGAAGGTACGGTCCTTCTTTGGCGAGACTTCGATCGCGGATCTGGAAGCCGCCATTAGCAAGTTGCTGTAGTGCGCGGCGCTCTGCTTTTTCTCATCGCTTCCGTTGGATTCGCGCAAACCATCGTCTTCGAACACGCTACGGTGATCGACGCTACCGGGGCGCCTCCTAAAAAAGACTTCAGCGTGGCCGTGCGCGACGGGCGCATTGTGTCGGTGACGCCGCAGGCGGATGCGGTGCCTGGCGCTATCGTGATCGACGCTACGGGCAAGTTCATGATCCCGGGACTGTGGGACATGCACGTGCACATCACCACGCCGCAAATCATGTTTCCGCTGCTGGTGGCGAACGGGATCATGGGTGTGCGCGAGATGTATTCGGGCGCTGCACTGTCGACGATTCGCGAGTGGAGGCTGCTGCCGGATGCGCCACGGATATTGGCTCCGGGGTTTATCGATGGGCCTCTCATGACAGGGAATTTGCCGGACGCGGTGGCGGTGGCGAACGCGCAACAGGCGCGGGCGGCCGTGCGGGCGCTTAAGGCGGACGGCGCGGATTTTCTCAAGGTCTATAACAGTGTTCCGCGGGTGGCGTTTCTGGCGCTGATGCAGGAGGCGCGCGCGGCGGGGATTGCAGTGGCGGGGCATGTGCCGGAGGAGGTGAGCCCGCTGGAGGCGTCCGTCGCTGGGATGCGCAGCGAGGAGCATCTCAATAACATTTTGTTGAACGCTTCGAGGGATGAAGTCCGGCTGCGAGCGGAGCGGGTGGCGATGATGTACGATCCCAAGATCAGCGGCGAGCAGAGGCTGCGGCTGCTGGCTTGGCCGTTGCTGGCGGGGCTGGTGGATACTTACGACGACAAGAAAGCGGCGGCGCTGTTTCAGGCGTTCGTGAAGAACGGGACTTGGCAGACTCCTACGCTGGCGATTCTGGATGGCTTTGTGCATGAACTCGACGAGGAGTCTGTGAGCGATCCGCGCAGGCGGTTTCTTCCTAAGGTCTGGACGGATAGTTGGGATCCGCGGGTGATTTATTACTTGAAAGATCAATCTCCGGCTGAGTATGAGGTGCTGCATCAGCGGATGCGGATGCTTTTGACGCGTTACCGGAAGCTAGTCGGCGACATGCATCGGGCTGGCGTTGAGTTGCTGGCGGGGACGGATACGAACCCGTTGAATCCGGTCTTGCCGGGGTGGGGGCTGCATGAGGAGTTGGCATTGCTGGCGGAGTCCGGGTTGACAAACATGCAGGCGTTGCAGACGGCTACGCGGAATCCGGCGCGGTACTTCGGGATTTTGGAGGAGACGGGGACGGTGGAGGAAGGGAAGTCTGCGGATTTGATTTTGCTGGATGCGGACCCGTTGGAGGATATCCGGAACACGCAGAAGATTAATACGGTGGTGATGCGGGGGCACTACTATTCGCGGGCGGATCTGGATGCCATGCTGGAGCGGGCGGCGGTGGTTTCGGGGGCAGTGCGGTAGGGCGGTGTCCGCTTCCTCCGGTCGCGGTTCTGTGTATAGGCGGTAGTGACGGGTCGGCGATGAGCGACGGGCAGGCGTTTGGCAGGGTCACGGAACCGCGCGCGGAGCAAGCGGGCGGCTAGTCGCCGCAGCGTTCTACTTCTACCAGGCAACTATAGAATGTCGGGCCGCCGCCGATGTCGGTTAGGCGGTCTGAGGTTAGGACGTTGACGCTTCGACGCGTCTTCGGCGTGTTTGTTCCAGCGGACGGCGGGGGCGCTCGCTACTCCGGGTTGGACTGCGCCGTTTACGTCTGCTCGTAGCGTTAGGCTGCCGCGGTCGTTGAAGACGCGCACGCGATCTCCGGATTGGATGCCACGCTTGGTGGCGTCGGCTTGGTTCAAATGCAGGAACGATGTTTCGGCGTCCACATGCTTGCGGTTGCCGAAGGTGGAGTTCATGCTGTCGTCGTTCTTTGACGAGATTAACTCCAACGGATAGCGGGCTCGCAGAGACGCATCGCCGAAGCGGGATTCTTGGGGCGGGGCATAGTCCAGGGTTTCGGCGCCGAATTCGCACTTACCGGACGGCGTGCCGAATCCGCCTTCGGCGAAGGGCAGGAAGGGCGCGTCTGGTTCCGCGATATTCAGACGGATGGAGTGTTCTCGATCCAGGCGCTCTAGCGTGATGCCTTCTAAAAACTGGTGTCCGGAGCGCAGCAGCGAGCGGAGCATGATGTCTTCGGAGTCGCGGAAGCACTGGTCGTCGAAACCCATGCGAAGGGCCAGGTCGCGGAAGACTTCTACGTTGGAGCGGGTTTCGCCGGGGGCTTCTAGCACGGGGCGCGCTAGCTGCACATGGTAATGGCCGTAGGAGCGGTAGAGATCGGTGTGTTCGAGGAACGTGGTCGAGGGCAGCAGGATATCGGCGTAATCGGCGGTGTCGGTTTGGAATTGTTCCAGCACTACCGTGAACAGATCTTCGCGGCGCATTCCGGCTAACACCTTCGCTTGGTTCGGGGCGATGGTGGCCGGGTTGGAATTGTAGACCACCATGGCTTTTACGGGCGGGTCGTCTGAGTTCGCTGAGGGCTTTGCCTAGCTCCGACATGTTGACGATGCGGGTTGGGCGCGGCTGCAGTTCCGGCATCTCCAGAGCGGCGCTGTTGAAGTGGAAGGCGTGCGAGGTGGAGAGTTGCAGGCCGCCGCCTACTTCTTTCCACGATCCGGTGAGGGCGGGGAGAGCGGTGATGGCTCGTACGGCTGCGCCGCCGCGTTCGCTGCGTTGGACTCCGTAGTTCAGGCGGATGGCGGCGGGGCGGGTGGTGGCGTAGTCGCGCGCTAGTTGGATGATTTCTTCTGAGGCGATGCCGGTGAGCGATGCAACACGAGACGGGTCGTAGGCGCGGGCGAGCTTAGCTAGTTCATCGAAACCGTGGGTGTGGCGGGCTACGTAATCGGCGTCGTAAAGATTTTCACCGATGATTACGTGGATCAGTCCTAGCGCCAGCGCTAGATCGCTGCCGGGGTTGACGGAGAGGTGGCGGTCGGCCAGGGCCGCGGTGCGCGTTTTGACGGGGTCGATCACCACCAGCTTGGCTCCATTGCGGCGGGCTTCGACGATGAAGGGCCACAGGTGCACGTTGGTGCCGTGGATGTTCGCCCCCCAGGCGATGATCAACTTCGAGTGGCGGAACTGTTCGGGCTCGGTGGCGTAGCGCAGGCCTAGCGTCGCGGATAGGGCGGCTCCGCCGGTGGAGGAACAGATGGTGCGGTCCAGGCGCGAGGCTCCCAGGCGGTGGAAGAAGCGGCGGTCCATGCCGGAGCCGTTGAGCATTCCCATGGTGCCGGCGTAGCTGTAGGGCAGGACGGATTCGGGCCCGTGTTCTTGCACGATGGCCGCTAGGCGGCGAGCGATGGTGTCGAGGGCTTCGTCCCAGGAGATGCGGGTGAAGCGGCCTTGGCCTTTCGCGCCGCTGCGTTTCTGCGGATAAAGCAGGCGGTCGGGCGAATATTCGCGCTCCAGGTATTGGGCCACTTTGCCGCACAGGAATCCGCGAGTGACGGGATGATCAGGATCGCCGCGCAGTCGCGTCGCGCGGCCGTCTTCGATGTGGACTAGCAGGCCGCAGGCGTCGGGGCAATCGAGCGCGCAGACGGAATGCTTGACCTGTCCCGAACTGCTACCAGATGGCATATTCGCAGGATAACAATTGATGCGTTCGGGCGTGCGATCCTAGGCGCTATGAGAGTTGCAGCCTTGGTGATCCAAAACGCGGTGCGCTTGCTGGGCCTGATTTTGCTGGTGCTGGGGTTCCGGTTTTGGACGGGCCATTCGCTGCGCTTCGTGCCGGTGCACATGCGGATCGGCGAAGTCGTGATCGGGCTGCTGTGGATTCTGTCGGGGATTGGCTTGCGTAAGGGAGTGCCGCCAGGGTTGGTGCTGGGCGGCATGTTTTATGGCGTCATCGTGCTGGCGTTTGCTTTCAGGATGGAACTGTTCCTGCCGGGGGGCGCGCACGAAGTGATTCGCGTGGTGCATCTGCTGCTCGGCTTGGGGGCGATCGGCATGGTGGAGATGATCGGCGGCAGGATCAAGCGCGCGGCGCTGCCATAGCAGCAGGAGGAACAAGAACCCCAGGACTCGATTGCGACATCTCGTCGCCGACACTCCCGAATGCAGGTTTTTATTGCCACATGCGTTGGAGATTCCCAGCGGTGCGCTGGGAGACCGCATTGGGCCGCGCAAGTTGCCCACCCGGATCTACGATGCACCCTTTATCCCCATGGCGGGATTACTTTTGATCGGCACATTGCTGTGGTTCAAGATTGACCCGGGCGAGCGGCTCATTCCTGGAATACGGGAGAACACTAATATTCTCAGACCGGCAGTTGCGTGAGGCCGCATTTTTAGCTTGCGGTTCCCCTTTTCTTCGCCTATTATGTTTCCATGGCTCTCACAAAACGCCAGAAAGAGTTCCTGGAGTTCCTTGCGGGGTTCCTGGAGAAGCGGGGCTACAGCCCTAGTTATGAAGAAATCGCGGAGGGATTGGATCTGGCATCGCTAGCGACGGTGCATAAGCACATCCTGGCGCTCGAATCCAAAGAGTATCTAAAGCGGGGGTTCAACCAGAGCCGGTCGCTCGAAGTGGCTCCCAAGTATTACGAAGAGCAGCGGCAGCACCGGCAGATGCCGGCGCGCGTCGAAGTTCCGTTGCTGGGGCGCATCGCGGCGGGGCAGCCGGTGGAGGCGATCGCAGGCGAGGACACGCTCAACTTCGCGGATTTTGCGGGCGATCCGGATACTTTCGCGCTAAAAGTGCGTGGGGATTCGATGATCGAAGACCACATCTGCGACGGCGATTACGTGCTGATCGAGAAGGCCAGCGACGCGCGCAACGGCGATATTGTGGTGGCGCTGGTGGACGGCGCCGAAACTACGCTCAAGCGCTTCTACAACGAGCCGGGAGAGCGGGTGCGGTTGCAGCCGGCGAATGCCGCGATGCAGCCGATTTATGTGCCCAAGGCTGCGGTGCGGGTGCAGGGGAAGCTGCTGGCGGTGCTGCGGAAATACTAGTGCCCGTGTGGTATGGGCTTTTGGAGAAATTCGCCCGATAGGGGAGGGTGGAAGTATTAGTTGCGCGCCAAGCCATTTTTGACAGCCGGCGGAACCTCCATGGGTATGAATTGCTGTTCCGGTCGGATGCGGGACGCAACGAGTTTGACGGCACCGAAGCCGCTGCGGCGACGATGCAGGTTCTCTCGAACACCTTGATGTCAGCCGGCGTGGACACGCTGCTGGGCGGCAAGAAGGCGTTCGTCAATTTCGATCATCGCCTGCTGGCGGAAAAGATGCATTTGTCTCTGCCGCGGGAATCCCTGGTGATCGAAATTCTGGAAACCGTGGCGCCCACGGCGGATCTGGTGGCTCTGTGCCAGAGCGTCCGCCAACAAGGGTACACTTTGGCGCTCGACGACTTCGCCGATGAACCCGCTTTCGCGCCATTGGCTCGGATTGCCGATGTCATTAAGGTGGACCTGCGCTTGAGCTCGCGGGACCAGCAAGAAAAAATGCTCCGCATCTATAAACCGCGAGGCGTGCAAATGCTGGCGGAAAAAGTGGAAACTTACGAGGAATTCGAGTGGGCGCGGCGCGCCGGCTACGATCTATTTCAAGGTTACTTTTTTGCGCGGCCGGAGATGGTGCGCAGCCAGGAGATCCCGACGGTGATCACCGCCTGCCTGCGGCTGCTGCGCGAAGTGCAAGAGCCGGAGCTGGATTTCAGGCGGCTGGAGCGCCTTATTCGCGAAGACGTCTCTCTCACCTATAAACTACTGCGGTATGCCAACTCCGCCCTGTTTAAACGCGGCGACATCCGTTCGATCCATGCCGCGTTAGTGGCGCTAGGGGAGGACCACATTCGCCGCTGGGTGACGCTGGCGACCCTGCCCAAGCTGGCGACGAATAAGCCGGGCGAATTGCTCAAGCTCTCGCTGGTACGGGCGCGCTTTTGCGAACGGCTGGCCGAGTTGGCCCACAGCGACGGTTCTAACCAGGCCTTCCTGGTGGGTATGTTCTCCCTACTCGACGCGCTCATCGATCAGCCACTGGAGGAAGCTCTGCGCGCCATGAACCTGGAGAAGACGGTCAGCGAAGCCGTTCGCGGAACCGGCCAGGAAAAGGACCCTTTGACCGGTCTGTTTCGGCTGGTTTGCTGCTATGAACGAGGCGACTGGGAACAATTGGCGAAGCTTTCTCAAGGCTGCGGAATTTCAGCTGCGGCGATTGGCGAGGCTTACCTCGATTCCACAGCTTGGGCCGAGCAGGTAGTCCGCTCGGCCCGCGGGTAGCGCTTCAAACCGCGATGCCGATGCGCCAGAGGCCATAGGCGATGGCTTGGCGGAAATAGAGCCAGCGTTCGCCCCAGGTGTCGCGCGGCTCGGACGGGCGGGGGGAGCCGAACACGTCCATTCCTTGCGACTCCAGCATCTTCTTGACGCGGTAGATGTGATAGCCGTCGCTCACGACGATGCACGACTTCAAGTTCATACGCCGCATGATCTCGGCTGCGGCCACGGTGCTTTCGACGGTGCTCGATCCCTGGGTTTCGGTGAGGATGGCTTCGGACGGGATGCCGTGGCTGCTTAGGTATGCCCGGCCCACTTCGCCTTCGGTGAAGGTGGGGTCGCCGCCGGCGCCTCCGGTGGTCAGGATACGCGGCGCCCATTGCTGGCGGTAGAGAAACAGGGCGTGGTTAAGGCGGGCTTCGAGCACGGGCGAGGGTTTGCCGCGATACTCGGCGGCGCCTAGGACCAGGATGACGTCGGCGGGGCGCACTTCGTCGACGGTGGACTGGCGGCGGATGTCGCGGGCCACGGCCAGCACGCGGGTCAGCGTGAACACGGCGGCCAGGCACACGAGAACTAGTGCGATCCATGTCAGTGGCCGTCTCATGTGCGTTATGCTGGGCGTTCAGAATCATTGTAGTGGACTCTCTCAGCGACAAGAACCCGCTGGTCAAGCAGATCCGCCGCGCCGTTTCCAAGGGGACTCTCACGGAAGACGGCTATGCGGTGGCCGAGGGGGCGCATCTGCTCGAAGAGGCGTTGGCGGCGAAGTGCGAGGTGGGCGCGGTGATTGTGGCGGAGTCGGCGCACTTGCATTACCCGGATGCGCGCATCGTCAGCGACAAAACGTTTCGGGAACTGGCAT
Organism: Bryobacterales bacterium; assembly: GCA_963760575.1. GTDB lineage: Bacteria > Acidobacteriota > Terriglobia > Bryobacterales > Bryobacteraceae > Palsa-187. The sequence goes on along the minus strand of CAVXEM010000009.1, from coordinate 50,268 downwards.
CGACGGAGACTCCGCAGGGGGTGATCGCGCTGGTGCGTCCGGCTGTGTCGACGCTGGCGCAGATGACGCGGGGCGCGGCTCTGGTGGTGGTGCTCGATGGCGTGCAGGACCCGGGAAACGCGGGGGCGATCGTGCGGGCGGCGGAGGCGTTTGGGGCTACGGGCGTGGTGTTTTTGAAGGGCACGGTGAATCCGTATAATCCCAAATGCCTGCGCGGGTCGGCGGGATCGGCGTTCAGGGTGCCACTGGTGGCGGGCGTCGAGGCCGAGGAAATTTTGGAGCAGGCGGGGCTGGCTTGGCATGCCGCGATGCCACGGGCCGCGAAGCTGGTGAGTGACGCGGACCTGAGCGGGGCTTGCGGGATCATCATTGGCAGCGAGGGCAGGGGCGTGAGCGCGGCGCTTGCCGGACGGGCCACGGGATTGCGAATCCCCACGGCGGGCGTTGAAAGTCTGAACGCTGCGGTGGCTGCGGGGATTCTGCTCTATGAAGCGCGAAGGCAAAGAGGGGCCGTGCGATGAGCTTGTTCGACATGACGCCGCCCGGGAACCGAACACGACGCCAAGCGTCCGCTGGCGGAGCGCATGCGTCCGGAGACGTTCGAGGACTTCGTTGGGCAGGAGCATATTCTGGGCGCGGGCAAGCCGCTGCGCGCGCAGATCGAGCGGGATGAATTGCAGTCGCTGATCTTGTGGGGACCGCCGGGCGTGGGCAAGACTACGCTGGCGCGGGTGATCGCTCGCCTGACGAAGGCCGATTTCGTGCCGTTTAGCGCGGTCCTGAGCGGGATCAAAGAGATCAAGAGCGTCATGGCGGATGCGGAGCGGAGCCGGCGGTCGGGGCGGCGCACGGTGCTGTTCGTCGACGAAATCCACCGCTTTAACCGCGCCCAGCAGGACGCGTTCCTGCCTTATGTCGAGCGCGGCGACATCATTCTGATTGGCGCGACTACGGAGAATCCGTCGTTCGAAGTGGTGTCGGCGTTGCTATCGCGAGCGAAGGTTTATGCGCTGCGGGCGCTGGCCCCCGATGAGATCGTCGCGCTGCTGGAGCGGGCGCTGAAGGTGCTCGCGCTCCGCTCGCCGCGCGAGTTGCTGGAGCAGATTGCGGTGTACTCGAATGGCGACGCGCGGGCGGCCTACAATCTGCTGGAACTGGCTTCGGCTGTCGCGCACGACGGCGTGCTCGATCGCGAGGCTGTCGAATCGGTGCTGGGGCGTAAGATGCTGCTCTACGACAAGAGCGGCGAAGAGCACTTCAATCTGATCTCGGCGCTGCATAAGAGCGTGCGCTCGTCGGACGCGGACGCGGCCTTGTACTGGCTGGCGCGGATGTTGGAATCGGGCGAGGACCGCCTATACCTGGCGCGGCGGCTGATGCGCATGGCCATCGAGGACATCGGTCTGGCGGACCCGCGCGCGCTGGAGCAGGCGGTGGCGGCGCAGCAGGCGGTCCACTTTTTGGGGGTGCCGGAGGGCGATCAGGCCTTGGCGCAGATTACGCTGTATCTGGCGGTGGCTCCCAAGTCTGACGCTGCGTACAAAGCGCTCAACACGGCGCGGGAGACCGTGGCGAAGACTACTGCCGAGCCGGTGCCGATGCAACTGCGGAATGCTCCTACCAAGCCCATGAAGGAATGGGGTTACGGGGCGGACTATCAGCACGCGCACGCCTTCGACGACGCCATGAACACCATGGAGTGCCTGCCGGATAACCTGCGCGGGACGGAGTTCTACCATCCCACGGACCGCGGCATCGAGCAGCGGATCGCCCAGCGCCTGGCGGAGATCCGCGCGCGGCGGAAGTCTGTGACTGACTGATTCCGCGAGACATTCCCGGCACTAGGATGCCAGTACCAGGGCGACCAGACCTTAGTACTGGCTCGAAATAGGCCGCGCTATCTATTGTTTGAACACGCCGCCGCGACCAAACTCAAAGAGCGAGGTAACACGGTGAGCGTGATGGAAAAAGCACAGTCAGACCGGCGGCACTCAGACAGGTTCCCGATCGAACGCGAAGTGCGCTTCAAGGTCTTGAACAAGCGCGGCGGCGAAGAGACCGGCGAGGGGAAGACCCTGAACATTTCCAGTTCCGGCATTTTATTTACGTCGGAACAAATGTTGTTGCCGGGGCGGCGCTTGGAAGTGGCCGTCAACTGGCCGGTGCAACTGAACGATAAAGTCGCGCTGAAACTAGTGGCGCGCGGCCGCGTGGTGCGCTTTGAAGAAGGCCGGGCCGCCATCGAAATCCAGCAATACGAATTCCGGACGCAGTCAGGGGCTGCTGCCAAGGGCACTGCGATCCCAGCTCTTGTGAATTGATCTCTCCTTGTTTCATTTGCCCGTGCCGCACACACTGAAATAGAGGGGCAGCACGGGGACTTTCGGGGAGGACGCCATTGTCGGAGGTGGCGTACCTCCCCACTTTCTATTTCCCCGAACTTCTCCCGCCCGGCACCGCTCCCTTAAACTGGTAGTGGATTCATGCGAAAACTTTACGCGAGGTGGATGTACGACTGGGAGGACCGTTTATGCTCCCGCGCCACGGACCGCATGGTGCGGCCGTTCGACTGGGGACTGGAATGGACCAAGGATTGGCCGGTTTCCCTGGAGAATCCGCAGAACGGGCACGATTCGCACTCCTATCTGCGTCTGCTGAACCGCGCGGCGCTGGAATCGAGCGACCAGTTTTTTGCCTACCAGCCGCCTAGCGATTTCGAGCTCACGGGGAATCTGCTGCGCTTTACCAGCGCGGTGGAGACGCCGCATCCGGAGAACAATCGGGTCCACGGGCAGTGGTTTCCGGCGAAGAACAAGCGCGGATCGCGGAGGGTGGCCACGCTGGTGTTGCCGCATTGGAATGCTTCGGCGACGCAGCATAATGCGCTCTGTGTTGGGTTAGCCAAGCTGGGGATTTCGGCGCTCCGGTTGAGTCCGCCGTATCACGATTACCGCATGCCGGCTGAGCTTAAGCGGGCCGATTACGCAGTGTCTTCGAATATCGCCCGTACCATCGACGCCACCCGGCAGGCGGTGATCGATACGCGCAGTGCAGTCGACTGGTTGGTTTCAGAGGGCTACGAGCGCATCGGCATTGTGGGCACCAGCCTGGGATCCTGCTACGCGTTTCTGGCGAGCACGCACGATCCACGCATTGCTGTGAACGTTTTTAATCACTGCTCGACGTACTTTGCGGATGTGGTGTGGGAGGGGTTGTCCTCGCAGCACATCCGGCAGAGTCTGGAGCCGGAGGTCACGCTGGAGCAGTTGCGCGATGCCTGGATGGTGATCAGTCCGCCGCACTACATCGAGCGCTACGCCACGCTGAAGAAGAAGTCGCTGTTCATTTATGCGCGCTACGATACGACGTTCCCGCTGCGGTTTTCCGAACAGGTGATCGCCAAAGCGCGCGAGCTCAAGATGGACTATAAGGCGGTGGTGCTGCCCTGCGGACACTACACGCTAGGAGAAACACCGTTCAAGTTCCTGGACGGATTCCACATTTGCAGCTTTTTGAAACGGAATTTGTAGGGAGAGCAATATGATTCGATGGGCGTTGGTGAGTCTGGCGCTGGTGGCGTTGAGCGTGCCGGCTCCCGCACAGAAGGCTGCAGGACAACATTGGGTAGCGACTTGGGCTGCGGCACCGCAGCAGCCGGTAGTGATCGCGCCTCCGCCGCCAGGATCGCAGTCGCCGGGTCCGGTTTTTCAGGAATTGAAGGGTTTCCATGACCAGACCGTGCGCATGGTGGTGCGCGTGAGTCTGGGGGGACGCCGGATTCGTGTGCGGCTGTCTAACGCTCAGGGCCGCGTGACCTTTGCTGGTAGGCGCGGCACGCGTGGCGCTGCACGGCAAGGGCTCGGCGATTGCGCCGGGTAGCGATCGGGTGCTGCTGTTCAATGGAAAGGCCACGGCCATGATCCCGGCGGGCGCCCAGATGATCAGCGACGCGGTGGATCTGGAAGTGCCGCCGCTCGGCGACTTGGCGATCAGCGTTTTCGTTCCGGGCGATAGCGGTCCGCCGACGCTGCACGCGGTGGGATTGCAGACTACCTACATTTCCGCGCCGGGCCGCGATCTGACGGGGCAGGCAACCATCGAGGGCGCGACGACGGCGGAGTATTGGTGCTGGCTTTCAGGCGTGGACGTTTTGGCGCCCGCGGACGCCGCAGCCATCGTGGCGTTTGGCGACTCGATCACGGACGGGGCGACTTCAACCGTGAACACCAATCGGAGCTGGCCCAGCATTCTGGCTCAGCGGTTGCAGTCCAACCGGGCGATGAAAAGACTTGGCGGTGGTCAATACGGCGATTTCGGGAAACCGTTTGCTCCACGACTTCATCGGCACCAACGCTTTGGCGCGATTCGAACGGGATGTCCTGAGCGAGCCCGGCGTGAAGTGGGTCACGCTGCTCGAAGGAATCAACGATATCGGATTCTCCAACCTGCCCAACGCTTCGCCGGGCGAAGCGGTGTCCGCGGAGGATGTGATCGGTGCTCTGCGGCAGATTGTGGAGCGGGCGCACGTCCACGGGATCAAGGTCCTGGGAGCGACGTTGACGCCGTTTGAGGGCGCGGCGTATTACAACGAGAAGGGCGAGGCGATTCGCCAGGCGGTGAACCAGTGGATTCGGGCCAGCGGCGCCTTCGACGCGCTGGTGGACTTCGATGCCGTGGTGCGGGACCCGAAGAACCCTAAGCAAATTCGCGCGGAGTTCAACATCAGCGACCACCTGCACCCCAACGACGCCGGCTACAAGGCCATGGCCGACGCCATCGATCTAGGGATCTTCTCGGCACACCGCTAAACGCAGTCTATAGATTCGCCGGAATCGCGCCGATAGATCAAGTGATGACGAGTATTCTGAATCTGCAGTCCTACCCACCGGCGGATGTTGCCGACGACGAGCAGCAGGCGCGGCCGGAATCAACCAACGAATACGAACTGGTCTTGGGGCGGACGCAGATCGCGAGTTGGCTATTCGTGGGCGTGATTGCGGTTGCGGTATGTGCTTCGCTCGCCTACTTGGCCGGCGAGACTGTGGCCGCGAAGAGAACGGCGCGGACGGCTGCAGTTGTGCCGGCTGCGGTGCCCGCAGCGCTCCCGCAAGCGTCGCTACTGCCTAGAGCTGAGCCTTCCGCGAGACCCACCCGTCCGCTGGTGGCGGAGCCGGAACTGGGAAAAGTCTATGTGCAAGTCGGAGCGGTGGAACGCGGCATGGCGGTGATTCTCGCGGAAGGAATGCGAGTTCACGGGTTCGATGCGTTTGTCGCGCCAGGACCGAATGACAAACTCTTCCGCGTGCTGATCGGCCCGTTACCGGATCCCGAAGCGTTCCGGCAGGCGATGTTGAAGGTGAGCGCTCTGGATCTGGCGATGTTCGCGCGGAAATATCAAAAGTAACTCTCGGCTAACCCCAGAGCACCTGCTAAATTAGCTTAGTGGACGGAGTCATCATCGTAGACAAGGCGCGCGAGTGGACCTCGCACGACGTCGTCAATAAAATGCGCCGGCTAGCAGGGACGCGCAAGATCGGGCATCTGGGGACGTTGGACCCGGGGGCGACGGGCGTGCTGCCGCTGGTAATCGGGCGGGCCACGCGGCTGGCACAATTCTTCACGCGTAACGATAAAACTTACGAAGGCGTGATCCACTTCGGCTACTCGACCGACAGCTATGACATGGATGGGGAGGCGACTTCGCCGAAGACTCCGGTGACGCTGCAAGGCGAGGCGCTCGAAGCGTTGTTCGACCGTTTTCGGGGCCCGCAGCTGCAGACACCGCCGCCAGTCTCGGCGAAGAAGATTGCGGGGAGACCGGCTTATGAACTGGCTCGCAAAGGGCAGCCGGTGGACTTGAAACCGGTGGCGGTGGAAGTGTATGACCTGCAGATCACGGCGATCGAAGGGTGCGAGGCTACCATCCGCATGCATTGTTCGGCCGGCACGTACGTGCGGAGCATCGCGCATGACGCGGGGCTGGCGATGGGGTGCGGCGCGTTCCTGAAATCGCTGCGGCGGACTGCTTCCGGGGATTTCAAAATCGAGCAGGCGCGGACGCTGGATGAACTGACGGTGTTGGCGCAGGAGGAACGACTGGCCGAAGCGTTGATCCCGGCGGCGCAGTTGCTGCCCGGGTTTCCGGCGGAACTGGTGGACTCGATCACAGTCGGGCAGATTCGCAACGGGCGCGACTTCCGGGTGTCGCCGTTTCAGACGCGCGAGGGGACTCGCTACGTGAAAGCTGTGACTCCCCAAGGGGAGCTAGTGGCGATTGGCGAAGTGCGCCTGCCTCACGTGTATCACCCTGTTCTAGTGCTGTGATTAAAGGTGAAATAAGTTTCATATATTGGGTGGTTGTACGAGGCATAAGTTCCGGTATGCTGAAATTAGTGACCGGTTTCTCCACCACGTTCTTCGTTATCGGACTGCTGGCCTCGACGGCTGCGGCGCCGCTGGTGGCGGACGAAACTGCTACCGCCAAGGCGGCCGACACTTTTTTCGCGGGCACGGTTACGGAGCTGACTAGCGAGACCATGGTGGTGGGCAGAACGGTGCGCGGCAAGGCTGAGAGCCGGACTTTCCAACTGACTCCGCAGACCAAAACCGAGGGGAAGCTGGCGGCGAAAGTCCGGGTGACGGTGCGCTACATCACCGATGACGATGGCGACACAGCCACGCTGATCGTGGTGCGCGGAGCCGCCAAGCAAGCCAAGCAGAAAAAGAAATAGGTCAGTTCTTTTTCGCGGACTTCTTCTTCCGATTCTTCACCCAGCCCGGTTTATTCACTTGCCGTGCGCGGCCGAGCGCCAGCGCGTGCGCGGGGACTGCATCGGTGATCACGCTGCCGGCGGCGACGTAGCTGTCCTGACCGATCTCGACAGGCGCGACCAGCGAGGAGTTGCTGCCGATGAAGCTTCCGGCGCCGATCCTGGTGGCGTTTTTCTTCTCGCCATCGTAATTGCAGGTGATGGTTCCGGCTCCGATATTCACACGCTCGCCGATTTCGGCGTTGCCGAGGTAGGCCAGGTGCTGGCTCTTGGAGCCGGCTCCCAGGCGGGTTTGTTTCAACTCGACGAAATTGCCGACACGGGCTTCGGGGCCGATTTGCGCCTGCATACGGAGACGTGCAAAGGGGCCGACTTGGGCGCCGGGGTCGATGCGGGAATCGGACACCAGCGTATAGGGCGCGATCACGACGCGATCGGCGAGGCCGGCGGATTCGAGGATGGCTCCCTGGCCGATGCGGCAGTCTTCGCCGACGGCGGTGTTGCCTAGCAGGCGCGCGAAGGGCTCAATAACGGTGTCGGCGCCGACACGCACTTGGGCGTCGATGGCCACGGTTTCAGGGCGTTCGATGGTGACGCCGGCTAGCATGAGTTCGCGAGTCTTGCGGGCGCGCAGGATGCGATCGGCTTCGGCCAGCTCAATGCGGGTATTGATGCCGAGCAATTCGCTCGAATCATCGAGGTGCAGGGATTCGACACGCTGCCCGTGGCGGTTGAGGATCTCGGCCATGTCGGTAAGATACAGTTCCCCGGAGGCGGTGTTGGGTTTGATTTCAGCGATGTACTTCCACAACAATTTTGCGCGGAAACAGTAAATGCCGGAATTGATGACGCGCACTTGCAGCTGCTCGGGAGTCGCGTCCTTGTGCTCGACGATATTGGAGACGTTGCCTATGTTGTCCAGAATCACGCGGCCGTAGCCGGAGGGGTTGTCGAGAGTGGTGGTGATCAAGGTCGCCGCGGCATCGGATGCGGCTTGATGATCGTGCAACTGTTTGAGCGCGGCGGCGGATAAGAGGGGCGTGTCGCCGTAGAGGACCAGCAGCAGCCCGTCCTGTTTGGGATCGGCTTGCTGGAGTTGCTCGCGCGCGCACATCACGGCGTGGCCGGTACCCTTTTGCTCGACTTGGCGCGCAAAGCGGACGCCCATGGGTTCGAGGAGAGCCTCGACAGTATCGGCCTGGTGGCCCGTGACGACGACAATTCGATCGCGCGGGGCGACGGCGCTGGCTGCTTGCACCACGTGCTCCACCAGCGACAGCCCGCCGGCGCGATGCAACACCTTGGCTTGCTTGGAGCGCATACGCGTTCCCAAACCTGCCGCGAGTATCACCACCGTTGTCTTCATAAATTAAGCTTCCGTTTTCTCGCCCGGCCTTGTTGCGCCAGTTCCATGGTGACCGCGCCGATGGCTCCCGGGTCATGGCGGATCTTGTTGGCGGAATGCGCACGGGACATACGTAAGAGATCGGTGGAAAGTACTTCCAACCCCAGGGCCTGCAGATTCTCGATGTCGTTGTCCACTGGGTGAGCGGACTTGGCCTGGTAGGGATTCAATAGACGGTTGGGCAATGATCCGGTATTGACCACGCATACGTCGAGGACGCCGCGCGCGCGGCCGCAGTGGCGCAGAATGGCATGCACATGATCGGAGGCGCGGAAGTTGGTGGTCTCACCGGGCTGCCACATCAAGTTGACGAAGTAGGCTTTCAGAGCCGGAGATTTCGCGATGGCTTGCGGAATGCCGTCCACCAACAGGTTGGGGATCACGCTGGTGAAGAGCGAACCCGGGCCCAAGGTGATGAGATCGGCGTCGGCGATGGCACGCAGCGTTTCGGCGAGCGGCTTGGGTCTCGATGGCCGCAGGCTAATGCGATCGATCGGCGCAGTGCTGCGGCTGATGCGCGTTTCGCCTTGAATTTTGCGGCCGTTAGCAAGGGTGGCTTCGAGCACCACGTTGGCGGAGGTCGCGGGATAAATGCGGCCTAGCACCGACAGCACTTGCGAGGAGAGTGTGACGGCGTGGGCGAAGTCGCCGGTAAGGTGCGTCATGGCGGTGAGGAAGAGGTTGCCGAAGCTATGGCCTTTGAGGCCGCGTCCCGTTTCGAAGCGGTATTGAAACAGGCGCGAGATCAGGCCTTCGTATTCGGCGAGCGCCACCATGCAGTTGCGGATGTCGCCGGGAGGGAGCACATCGAATTCGCGGCGCAGGCGGCCTGAACTGCCGCCGTCATCAGTGACGGTCACCACCGCTGTGAGCTCAAGATGGCCTTGGGCCGCCTTGACATAGCGCTTCAACCCTCGCAGCAGCGTGGAAAGGCCGGTCCCGCCGCCGATGGAGACAATTCTCAGCGGCGGCGCGGGCCCTACGGTGGGCGATTTACGGGCCAGTCGGTTACTCCTCTCCTTCAGGATCTCACGGGGCGGATTGGATTCCAAGGCTCCCGTAAATAAAACAATTATAGGCCGAAATGTTTTGTTCCTGTGTTCCAAGTGGCGCGAAACTGTAACACTCGGCTGCTATAAGAAGGCATGAAATGCGATCTGCACGTCCATACCAGGCACTCGGGCATGTGCACGGTTCCGGTGTTCAGGCGGATCTGCCGGGAGAGTTATAGTGACCCTGCCGCGGTTTACGACACACTGAAGAGGCGCGGAATGGACGTGGTGACGGTGACGGATCACGATTCGATCGACGCAGCCGAGGCATTGCGTCATCATCCGGATTTTTTCTTGAGCGAGGAGGTCACGTGCCAGACTTCGCGTGGGACGGAATTGCATGTGGGCGTCTACGACATCAGCGAGCGCGACCACATGGAAATTCAGCGCCGCCGCGACGATCTTCCGGCGCTGTTCGCTTATTTGGGCGAGCGCGAACTCCTGTTCGCTATCAATCACGCTTTCTCGGCTCTTACAGGCGCGCGCGCGGAAGCCGATTTCGACGAGTTCGCCGAGCGCTTTCCCGCAGTCGAGATTTTGAACGGGCAGATGCTGGCGGTGGCCAACAGCCACGCGGAGGGATTCGCGACACGGCATCGCAAGATCACGTTGGCGGGTAGCGACTCGCATACGCTGGCGGCGCTAGGGCAAACTTATACCGAAGTTCACGGGGCGCGCGATTGCGGTGAGTTTCTAGATGGATTGAAGCAAGGCAGAACCGCCGCTATCGGCGCATCGGGGAATTACGGGAAACTGACGCGAGCGGTGGTGGAGATTTCCTGCGGCATGATGGGGGAGCGGCGATGGACCCGCTGGATGGCTCCGCTACTGGCGGGCGTGCCTTTCGTGGTGGCGGCGATTGTCCTCCGCGAAATGGTGTTCGCGCAACATTGGGGGCGGTGCACTAATCGGCTGGTGAGTGCCGTCGAGCCGGTAGGGTAGGATAACTTGTTGCCGGTCATGGACCGGTACCACGCGCTAGGATGCTTGCTTACGGCGAGGTTCCTCTTCCTCGTCGTCGTAGAGCCGGGAGCTGCTCCAGGTCTTCCGACTCAAGTACGGCATCGCAGTCCAGACAGCGCATATAATCCACACCATCCCGCCGCATCAGGAACTCCGTGCGCTTGTGATCACAGCCCGGCATAAGAAGCAGACAATTATCCCTATTCTAATGAAGGCTGGAGTGAAGTCAAGACCCAGAAAGCGGCGGAGTTAGTTTGAGGGGCCGGAGCGGCCGCGTTTCGGCGACCGCTTCTAGGGTGAAATACTGAGGATTACCAGCGCGGTCCACGGCTGCCACCACGTCCACCGCCGCCACCACCACCGCTGCCGCCGCGTCCACGGCCGCCGCCAAATCCGCCGCCGCCACCGCCGGTAGGCTTGGGACGGGCTTCGTTCACGTTGATCGCGCGGCCGTTGAGTTCGGCGCCGTTCAACTGGGCGATCGCGGTTTCCGCGTCGCGTTTTTCGGTCATTTCAACAAAGGCAAAGCCGCGAGGCTGGCCGGTGTCGCGATCGGTCACGATATTGACCCGCTCGACGTTGCCGTACTGGGCGAAGGCGGCGTGCAGGTCTTCCTGGGTGGTCTGGTAGCTGAGGTTGCCGACAAAAATGTTGGTCATCAGAAGTGCTCCTTGCTATGGAAGTGAAATGGAAACAGGTTGGGTCCGGAAACGCTGGCGGGCAGCGCCATGCGCGGGAGACGGAATTTGCAAGACAATGCATATCGGCCGGGACGGATGGGAATCGCAGCTACCCTTGGATCGGTCGGAGCATATCGTTGAAAGACAACAACACAGTGAAAAACAACACGGCGGATGCGAAATTCTACTTTCTGCACCCAGGCTAACGGAGCCGAATGCCTTCGCAGGATACCTTAGGGCGAAGCGGCAATGCAAGCGGGGCGCAGGAACTAATTTTAAGGAGGAAAACTGCCGAAAAGCAGTCGGGGGCATGCCGCCTATGAAAAAGATCTTGGTCCTCTTGACTATTTTTGTCGCTACATTCTTTCTGCTGGGAGGGCGGGCGGAGGCTGCGGGACGGAACCTTTCGGGGGTTTGGAAACTGAACGCGGCAAAGAGCGATTACGGGAAGTTTCCGGCTCCGCTGAGCGTGACGCGCAAGATCACACACAACGATCCGAAGTTGATTCTTTCGACTACGCAGGCGGGGCCGCAGGGCGACGTCACTAGAAACTTGACGTATACGACCGACGGCAAGGAAGTGGTGAATGGGGATTCGAAGGGCTCGGCGCAGTGGATCGGCGACAAGCTCATGATCGAGAGCAGCCGTGAGTTTCAGGGAGCTCGACGCTGAAGCAGAAGGAAATCTGGACGCTGTCGGCGGACGGGAAGACGCTTACGGTGGATTCGCACGTCAGCATTCCCAATGGCGAGTTTGATGTGAAGCAGGTGTTCGATAAGCAGTAAATAGGGACAGTACACTCAATCCCCATTCAAATAAGGCGGAATGGGGATTGAGTGTACTGTCCCTATTTGCGTTCCACCATGCGGCGGACGCGGTCGATTTCCTGGGTCAGTTTGCGTTCGCGCAGGGCTAGCGACACCACGTAGATCAGCAGGATCACGAAGGCGGCAGCGAAGCCGTAGAACATGTAAGTGAGATTGCGGGCTTCGATCATTTTAGTAAGAGTGGGCCATGCGGCGGAGGGAATCGATTTCGCGGGAGCGTTGTTCCTGGCGGGTGCGGACCATCACTAGAATCGCCGCGAGGCACATGAAGGCCAACCAGTTCCAATAGATGGGCGCTTCCATTCCGGGGCCCATGCCGCCACCGTCGCGGACGCTCAAGCACCGGCGCGGGGTGCTGGGTTCGCCACCACTCGATGGATTTCCAGACGATCAGGATGTCGACGCAGCCGAAGATCGAGACTACTGCCGAGAGGCGGGCACGCTGCGTGGGTTCGTCGATGGCGCGGCGCAGCATCAGGTAGCCGGCGTAGATCAGCCAGCAGACGAGCATGGTCGTGAGGCGCGCGTCCCAGGCCCACCAGACGCCCCAGATGATGCGTCCCCAGATCATGCCGGTGGCTAGAACGATGGTGGCGAAGGCGAGCGAGACTTCGGTAACGGCGGCGGCGAAGGCGTCGTATTTGAGTTTGCCGGTGGCGAGGTAGGCTCCGCTGGCGGCTAGGGCCACGAAGAAGCCAGTGAATCCGGTGAAGATGCTGGGTACGTGGACGTAGACGATGCGGTAGATGGCGCCTTGGTTGGCTTCATCGGGCAGCACTAAGAAGATTTTGTAAAAGTTGTAGGACAGCAGCACCGCGCAAATTAGGGCTAGTGCGAAGAGAATGCGGTCGCGTGTTTCAGTCATCATCATTACCCCACGAGAACAATATCAATGAATACCACGGCAAGAACCGTGTAGATGAAATCGAATCCGGCCAGGACGCGCAGCCAGATCATATTATCCTTGCCCAGCGGCGTGCCGGTCATCAAGTCGCTGGTAAGCGTCATGGCGGCCATCAGGGCTGGGATCAGCAGGGGATATACCAAGGTCGGCAACATCATTTCGCGCATGCGCAGATTTACGGTGAGGGCGCTGAACATGGTGCCGATTACGGTCATTCCCCAGGTGCCTAGGAGCATCACCAGGACCACGGGCCAGAACTGTTTTGAGAAGTGCGTGTCATAGAGCACGGAGAATACGGCGAGCGCTGCTATTTCGACGATCATCAGCAGCAAGAAAATTCGCTAAAGTTTTTCCGAAGAAGATGGCGGAGGTGGGGGCGGGGGAGGAGATCAGGGCGTCGAGACAATCGTTTTGCAGTTCGCGGGCGAAACTGCGGTTCAGGACCAGGGCTCCGGCGAAAGAATAGACCAGCCACAGCAGGCCGCCTGAGATCGTTCGCAATTCTTCGGACGATGGGTCGAAGGCGAAGCTGAAGAGCACCAGGATTACCAGCGAGAAGGCGAAGGAAGCGTTGAAGGCTTCCTTGGTGCGCATTTCGGAGCGCAGGTCTTTGGCGGCGATGGTCCAGGAGGCGCGCAGGAAGGAGGACACGCGTTAGTTCTCTCCGTGCGTCCGGTAGAGCCAGCTGGTGTCGTCGACCATTTGCTGGGTGCGCTCTCCGGTGAAGGCAAGCTGGCCGCGTTGGATCAGGGCGACGTGCGTGGCTAGCTCCAGGGCTTCGCGCAATTGGTGAGTGGAGAGCACGATGGTGCGTCCGAAGGCGTGCGCGTCGCCTAGCAAGGATTGCAATACGGCGATGGCGCGGTCATCGAGAGCGGTGAAGGGCTCGTCGAGCAGCAGGACTTCGGGCTCGTGCATGAAGGCGCGGGCTACGGCCAGGCGCTGGCGCATGCCGCGCGAGAATTCGCGGACTAGGCCATCGCGGACGCGGTCGAGTCCGGTGCGTTCTAGCCAGGCTAGGGCTTTCTTTTCAGGATCGTCGAGTCCGTAGAGTTTGGCGAAGAGCACCAGATTCTCTGTGGCGGAGAGTTCGTCGTAGAGCGAGATGCCGTGGCCTAGCACTCCGATGCGGCGGCGGGTGGCTTGCTCGCGGACGCTCGATCCTTGAATGCTGACGCTGCCTTCGGAGGCTTTGGAGAGTCCGGCGATGATACGGAGTAGAGTGGTTTTGCCGGCGCCGTTGCGGCCGAGGAGCGCTACGGTCGAGCCGGGTTCGATGCTGAGTTGGATATCGCGGAGGGCGGGGAAGTCGCCGTAGTATTTCCAGACTTTCGAGACTTCGAGTGCGGCCGCACTCACGCGGCCCCTCTGCGATAGAGCATGGTCCCGCCCAGCGCCAGGATCCCAAGGGCCAGGCCGAGAACCCAGAAGAGTTGCCCGTAGAGACGGGGCTTCTTGATCTCTACTTGAGGCGAGCCGCTATCGTCCCCCTGGGCTTGCTGCGAATCGTCGCCGCGCAGGGAGCCGATGCCGTCGATCAGCAGGTTGTAGTCGAGTCCGGTGAGGTTGTAGATGTTGGCTTGGGTTTGCGGCTCGCGGCCGGCGGGCTCGATGCCGTCGCCGGTGACGGTCACGGCGGGCGGGGTTACCAGATGTGTTGCGGATTCAGAGGCTACCACTTTGCCAGCGAACTTATCTGTGGCGGGGATGGTATAGGTCACATCCATTCGCGTTTCGCCGGGTTTGGCCGGATAGTCGACTTTATAGATGCCGGTTGTGGCAGTCTTCAGCGGCGGGCGCGTGATGGGCATTCCGCCGGGGGCGGTGATCACCACTTGCGCTTTGCCGCCGGTGGAGGGCGGCAGGTAGAACTGGATGGAACCTTTAGCGGGATCGTTAAACGTCAAATTGGTCTCGTTGCCGAGAACGAAAGTTTCGCTGATCCGCAGATTGTCAACGCCCGGTTCAAGCAGGATTAAGTGCTCCAGCGTTTTGGCGACGCCAGCCTTTTTGGTGGCGTCGTAGACCTTCACTTGGATGCCGGTGGTGGGCATGCCGGGGGTGATGATTTGGTTGTAGGTGGTGTCCTGGTAGGTCGCTTGAATGAGGCCGGGTCCGGGGGGAATCTGCTTGTCGATTTTGAACTGACCCTGCGCGTCGGTGGTGGTGTTGCCGAGCGGCACCATGCCGTTCTGGCTGGGCTGGACTAAGTTGATAGCAACCCCGGACTGTGGTTTTCCGGTCGTGACATTAATTGCTATGCCATCGATGGCGAGAAGCGGCAGCGAGGAGGCCAGCAGAGCCAGCGCGAATTTCATGCCGGCTCCTTCTTGCCGGCCGCGGTGGGCTTGGGCTGAAATTTCTCGATCTCGGCGATCACCACGGCCAGTTCCTTTTGCAGGGCGAGCTTGGTTTGGGCGTAATCGGCGTCGGAGAGTTTTCCTACGCGATATTCGAACTGCAAGTCGCGCAGGTTTTCGTAAATAGCGGCTTTGCGTTCGTCCAGATGTTGGGTAGGCGACACCGGGTCAGGTGGCGGGATGTCCTTGGCGCGGACGAAAAGCGTATAGAACAGTGTTGCGGCCAACAATATGACGACGGCGAGAAGCAGGTTCATCTAATCGAGGTTGGCCGTGTCTTTTTCAATTCGCGCAAGGGTCGCGGCGTCGATTGGCGGGCCGTTCAGCGCTAGCTTGCGCGGGCGCATATAGCGGCGGATGGTCCACACGACCAGGAGCAATCCCAGACTCAGCGCGACGTATGGTCCCAAAACGCCAGCGATGCCGGGCGGGACGATCAAAATGTCCTTGCCGTTTTCGGCGACGTATTGATCCAGAATCTGCTGGTCGCTCATGCCGGATTTCTGCATGTTGACCATTTTGGCCTTGTTCATTTTGCAGACCGGGCAGCCGGGCGGCATCACGCAGGCCATGCTCTGATTGCACCCGCAATTGCAATGCAGTTTCGACGCGATGCGGTTGATCTGCGGCGAATCCATCTCCGTCGCGGTTTGTCCGATGGCCGCCACCATCATGATGGCGATCAGGAAGCTACTTTTCCACTTGTGCATGTTTCCCCGTGACCGTTACCACTTCCGTCCGCGGATATACCAGACGGCTCTTGCTGGGGATCAAGCAGATGATGGTGCCGATCAAAACTCCCCAATATCCAATCCAAATCCAACTCACCAGCGGGAACACGTAGGATTGCAGTACCGTGCCTTCACCGTCGTTGGATGCGCCGGCGAAGTTCAGGTAGAGGTCTTCGTTTAAGCGGCGGCGGATCGCTACGTTCGAAGTGGGCTGGCGGGAGGCGAAGTACAAGCGGCGCTCGGGCCGCAGCGTGCCCAGGTCGGAACCGTTCTTGGTAACGCCGACGTTGAGAATATCCCACGAATAGTTTTCGTTTTTCCCGGATTCGACGTCGCCGATCGCAAGTTGATACGCGCCCAAGCGCACGACCTGGCCCTTGGTCACCTGCACGGTCTTATCGAGATCGAAGGCCTTGCCGGTGAAGCCGATGAACATGAACACGATGCCCATGTGCACCAGGTAGCCGCCGTAGCGGCGGGTGTTGCGATGCGTCAGTTCTACCATCGACGCGAATAGGTTCTGTCCTTCCTTGCCGCGGATGGCGATGGCGCCCTTGAAGAATTCAATTACTACGGTGACCGCCACGAAGGTGCAGAGCGCGAAGGAGACCAATGCGTAGAAATGGCGGACTCCCATGATGACGAGGCCTACTACCACTGCCATGCCGGCAACGCTCGGCCAGAAGAACGCGCGTTTCAGGCTTTCGACGGAACTCTTGCGCCAGGCGATCAAGGGGCCGACGCCGGTCAGCAGCATCAGGAAGAGTCCGATGGGGATGTTCACGCGGTTGAAGAACGGCGCGTCAACGCTGATCTTTTCGCCGTTGATGGCTTCGGTGATTACCGGGAACAGAGTGCCCCACAGTACGGCGAAGCAGCTCGCCAGCAGGATCAGGTTGTTAAACAGGAAGCTCGACTCGCGCGAGAGAACGCTTTCGAGTTGCGCTTCGCTCTTGAGGTAATCCAGGCGATTCAGGATCAGGTAGAGCGTCGCGGCGATGCCCACGGCCAGGAACACGATGAAGTAGCGGCCTAGCGAGGACTGCGCGAAGGCGTGGACGGATTGCACCACGCCGCTGCGCGTCAAGAACGTTCCGAAGATGCACAGGAAGAAGGTGCAGGAAACCAGCACCATGTTCCAGACCTTCATCATTCCTTTTTTCTCCTGCATCATTACGGAGTGCAGGAAGGCTGTGGCAGTGATCCAGGGCAGCAGTGACGCGTTTTCGACAGGGTCCCAGCCCCAGTAGCCGCCCCAGCCGAGCACCGCATACGCCCAGCCGGCGCCGAGCAGAACTCCGGTGGTCTGGAACATCCAGGTGACCAGGGTCCAGCGGCGGGTGGTGTGAATCCAAGAATCGCCCGGCTGTTTGGTGATCAGCGAGCCGATCGCGAACGCGAACGGCACCGCGAAGCCCACGTAGCCGAGATACAACATCGGCGGGTGGATGACCATGGTCCAATACTGTAGAAGTGGATTGAGCCCCTGGCCATCGCCCGCATCGACGATGCCTTTGCCGGCCATCAGAACCTTGAACGGCGCTTCGACGAAGCTGATCAAGATCAGGAAAAACGTTTCCGTGGTCATCAATACCGCGGTCACGTAGGGCATCATCTCGCGGAATTTACGGCGATTCTGGAAAACCAGAACACTGGTGTAGGTTGAGAGCAGCCAGGCCCATAACAGCAGGGAGCCTTCTTGTCCGCCCCACCAGGAGGCGAACTTATAGGGCGTGTCCATCGACTTGTTGCTGTGCTCGGCCACGTAGGCCAAGCGGAAGTCGCCGGCGATGAGGGAATAGACCAATAAGGACGCAGCCACGGTCAGCAGGACCCACACGCAATAGACGGCGCGCTCTGCACTCAGGATCAGGAATGGCCGGCGTCCCAACTTGCCCGCCACCGAACCGATAACCGCATAACACGCGAAACAGAATGCGAGCAGGATGGCAAGCGTCCCTAGATTTTCCATGAAGCCTCTTTCGCCTTGAACGGGGACAGAGTGTACTGTCCGTCCTTGCTAACTGTGAACCGGCTAACTACGAACTGACGGATTGCCCTTGACGGTGGGTTTCGCTTCATACTTTGAAGCGCATTTCGCTTGAATCTTGGTGGCGTGGAAAACGCCGTCCGAACCCAGTTTGCCATCCGCCAGAGCCTGCGCGCCATCGCGGAAGGTGTCGGGCAGCGGGTCAATGCCGTTATAAACCACTTGCATACGCAGCTTATCCTGCGCCAGGGTGAAGGATACATTGGCACCCTCGCGCTTGATGGAATTGGGAGCGATATCGCCGCCCACGCGCAGCCGCTTCTCCTGCGCTTGATCCCCCAACTGCTTTAGTTCGGCGACGGTCTTATAGTAAGTCTTGGTTTCGCTGATGCCGCCCACCGCCAGCCAGGCGAGCGTGCCTAGAACCGCGGCGATGAGGAGTCCGAATTTCAAGTAGTTCTTCATGGGCGCTTTTCCCTCGATACTAGTATACTCCCCGCAGCGTAACCGCCTGCAAATCGTCGCCGCTGTGGCACAAATGGCAGGCGGCTTGGAGACGCACGGCCCCGGGGGACCGCACGGCTTCGCTCTTCAGAAAAGCGTGTAACCCTACGGCTGACACCACGAGGAGGGCCGCGGCCCATGCCAAACGGAGGCGCGCGGCCGGACGCGGATGGCGCGGCAACTGCACCCGGTCCCACAACTCGGCCGGTGCCGGCACACGACCAAGCCCTTCATGCAAAAGGATTTCCAGCGATTTAGACATATTTTCCTCGCAATCCTGATAACCGCCGTTCCAGCAGCTTGTGCGCGCGGTTCAGGCGAGACGCCACCGTTCCCGGCGGGCAGCCTAGAATTTCGGCGATCTGATCGTAAGAAAGCTCTTCGGTGTAGCGCAAGATCACCACCATACGGAGCTCCGGCGCGAGCTTCGCGACCATTTGCTGAACGTTCTCCTCCACTTCGCTGCGCAGCAACCGTTGCAACACGCTCTCGCCGGAAGCCCGCAAGGTCGCTAAAGGAGACCACTTGCGGCCCGCACGCCTATGGTCCAGGCAACTATTCACCACCAGACGGTATAGCCATGACTCGAAACGAGCTTCGCCGCGGAACTCGCCGATTTTCGACAGCAGTTTGAGGAAGGTCTCCTGCGCGATGTCGAGCGCTACCGAACGGTCGCCTGAAAACCGCAAGGCGATGGAGTAAACGCGATCCCGGTGAGCGTCGAACAGGGCGGCGAAGGCATCGTGATCGCCGCGCTGGCAGGCCTCGATCAATTCACGGTCATTGGCGTCGAGCACCATATCGAAAGCATTAGACGGAAGAGGGCCGCGGATTCTTCGCGGAATCTTCCAGCCACCTTCGCATTTCCGCGCGGGGCGCGACGCCGCTGCGTTGCATCACCATTTTCCCGCCACGGAAGACCGCGAAGTTGGGGATCGATTGCACCTGGTACAGTTCGGCCAGATCCGGGTGCGCCTCGGTGTCTACTTTCAGCACAAGCGCGCGGCCGGCCATCTCCTTCGCGAGGGCTTCGACTTCGGGCGCTGCCATCCGGCACGGGCCGCACCAAGCCGCCCAGAAATCCACTAGGATCGGTACCTTCGCTTCCTGCACGATTTGCAGGAAATTGCCGCTATCGGCCTCGATGGGTTCGGACGCCGGCTTGAGCGGCGCTTTGCAGGCGCCGCAGCGTCCGGTGTCGGCCAGATGCTCAGCCGGAATGCGATTGTTGGCGCGGCAGGACGGGCAGCGGGTTATCGTCGTGAAAGCCACAGGACCTGCCGCGATTATCGCACTCTGCGGTCAGCTAGTAGACGCCTGCCTCTTTTGCCAAGTCGTGTTTTTCCTCGTGCTCCAGCGGGTAGACGACCGCTTCCGAAGTGGTGGGATCGATCACAAACTTAACTTCGGCGACACGATTCACCGGGAAGCCGGTTAGGCGCGCGTGCTCACGAATCAGGCCCTCATTGGGCGCGACGTAGATGCAGTAGATCTTATCTCCGGTCACATAGCTTTCGACCCACTGCACTCGCGAGCCGAAACTGCGCAGCGCAGAGCAGGACCGGCCGGACACCGCGGCCAACTCGGCGGGCGAAAGCTGGCCTGCTCCCACGAAGTTTCGCTCAATCACATACTTGGGCATGGAGGCTCCTTCCAACCGGGGAGTATATACCCAATTTCCGGCGCGCGCGCGGGTACGGGCGACGTGATGGACCCGATTAATTTTGTCGATAGTGGGCATGATTTTCCCTCTTGCCCGCCTCGTATGGAAAACGTTACCTTTAAGATGAACCCTCATGCTGAAACCACGAGTAGAAGCACCCGACGATCTCAACCCTCAGGAAACCGCCGAGTGGGTTGAGGCTCTCGACGATATCATCGACCAGGTAGGTCCTGACCGGGCCAGTTACCTGCTCGAACACCTGATGGAACGCGCCGCCAATCTGGGCGTGCGAGTTCCGTTGCGTTGGAATACGCCTTACATCAACACCATTCCGCCGGAAGAACAGGTGCCTTACGCAGGCGACCGGGAGATCGAATGGCGCATCAAGTGTTTAGTCCGCTGGAATGCGTTGGCGATGGTGGTGCGGGCGAACAAGCACGACGCGAATATCGGCGGCCACTTGGCCACCTATGCTTCGCTCGCAACGCTGGTCGAGGTCGGCTATAACCATTTCTTCCGCGGCTCGTATCAGGACCCCACGGCAGGAAAGGTGGCCGGCGATTTCGTTTACTTCCAGGGTCATGCTTCACCAGGCGTTTACTCGCGGGCGTTTCTTGAAGGACGTTTGAGTGAGCAGCACCTGGAGAATTTTCGCCACGAGCTACGCGATCACCCGGGCTTGTCGTCCTATCCGCACCCCTGGCTGATGCCGAATTTTTGGCAATTCCCGACGGTGTCGATGGGGTTGGGGCCGATCGGGTCGATCTATCAGGCGCGCTTTATGCGCTACCTGGAGAACCGCGGCATCGTTCCGAAAACGCAGCGCAAAGTGTGGGCGTTTCTGGGCGATGGGGAAACGGACGAGCCGGAATCGCTGGGCGCGCTGACGCTGGCATCGCGCGAGAAGCTCGACAACTTGATCTTCGTGGTCAACTGCAATCTGCAGCGCCTGGACGGACCGGTGCGCGGTAATGGCAGCATCATCCAGGAACTGGAAGCGGCGTTTCTCGGTGCCGGCTGGAACGTCATCAAGGTGGTTTGGGGCACTGGCTGGGACGATCTTCTCGCCCGTGATTCGAGCGGCTTGTTGATCAAGCGTATGCACGAGTGCGTCGACGGCGAGTATCAGGCGTTCCGCGCCATGGACGGGGCTTATATCCGCAAGGAGTTTTTCGGCAAGTATCCGGAGTTGCTCAAGCTGGTGGAGAACATGAGCGACGACGAGATCTGGAGCATGCGCCGCGGCGGGCTGGATCCGCTCAAGGTTTTCAACGCCTATCATCGCGCTATGCAGCACAAGGGCCAGCCCACTGTGATTCTTGCCAAAACCGTGAAGGGCTACGGATTGGGCGAGGCTGCTGAAGGGCGCATGACCGCCCATCAGCAAAAGAAAATTGGCGACGCCGATCTGCTCAAAATTCGGGACCGGCTCAAGCTTCCTTTATCGGACGAAGCCGCCACGCACGTCGATTTTTACAAGCCGGCGGAGGATTCGCCCGAAATACGCTACCTGCGGCAGCGTATCGAGGCCCAAGGCGGACCGTTGCCGCAGCGCGTGGTGAAGCCGATCGAGATCCAAGCTCCTGCGATCGAAACGTTCAAGGAGGCGTTGGAAGGGTCGCGGGGCCGCGAGGCGTCCACTACTTCGGCGTTCGTGAGCGTGTTGAAGTCGCTGCTGAAATCGCATGATCTGGGTAAGCTGGTCGTGCCCATCATCCCCGATGAGGCGCGCACTTTCGGCATGGAGTCTCTGTTCCGTGAGTACGGCATATATGCGAGTCTCGGTCAACGCTACAAACCTGTCGATTCGAACGTGCTCCTGTATTACAAGGAAGCGCAGAACGGGCAGATTTTGGAAGAGGGGATCACTGAGGCGGGTTCGATGGCCTCCTGCCTGGCGGCGGGTACCGCGTACGCGAACTACGGCGTGCCGATGATTCCGTTCTACATTTACTATTCGATGTTCGGCTATCAGCGCGTGGGCGATCTGGTGTGGGCCTTCGCGGATTCGCGAGGCAAGGGCTTCCTGATGGGCGGGACTTCGGGTCGCACCACTTTGCTGGGCGAGGGATTGCAGCATCAGGACGGGCAGAGTCCGCTGCTCTTTAGCGTGGTTCCGACGTGTGCGATCTACGACCCGGCTTACGCTTACGAACTGGCGGTGATCATTCAGGACGGCATCCGGCGCATGTATCAGGAGATGGAGGACCGCTTCTACTATATCTGCGTCTACAACGAAAACTACGTGCAGCCGCCTATGCCGGGAATTGAGAACGGCGTTTCTCCGGAATTGCGCGAGGGCATTTTGAAGGGAATCTACAAATATCGCGCGGCGGAGAATGGTCCGGCGGTGGCGCAGCTGTTTGGCAGCGGCTCGATTCTGAATGAGGCGCTGAAGGCGCAGAAGATTTTGGCGGAACGTTACCAGGTGGCGACTGATGTGTGGTCCGTGACCAGCTACAACGAACTGCGGCGCGACGGCTTGGCGGTGGACCGTTGGAACCGCCTGCACCCCACGGAAGTACCGCGCGTCGCGCACATTGCCAGACTCTTCGAGAACGAGCCGGGACCGATTATCGCTTCGAGCGATTACATCAAGGCGGTACCCGATCAACTTTCGCCGTGGTTGGGCGCGCGGCTGCATACGCTCGGTACCGACGGCTTCGGCCGCAGCGAGAACCGCGAACACTTGCGGAAGTTTTTCGAGATCTCGGCGGAAGCGATCGTGCAGGCGACGCTCTCGACGCTGGCGCGCGAAGGCAAGCTCGACGGCGAGCGTGCGCGCGCCGCTATCGCGGAACTCGGTTTCGACGCCGAGGCGCCGGATCCGGTGACACAATAAGAGCATGGCTCCGCAAGAACAAAGCGAAATCGTAAAGTGTCTCGAGGATAGCCGCGCCGATTTTCGTGCGGCGGCAGAAGGCGTCTCGGAAGCGCAGGCGACGGTGCGTCCCGCACCCGAAAAATGGTCAGTGCTCGAATGCGTGGAGCACATTGTGGTCGCGGAGGGCAGGTTTCTAGGCTGGCTGCAGAATCCGGTGGCCGAGGCCGCGCCGCCGATGGACAAAGAAAAAGAAGCCAAGCTTTTGCTGGGTGTCTCGGGCCGCTCGCAACGCGTGAACGCGCCGGAGCCGGTGCATCCTACGGGCCGCTTTGCGACGCTGGCTGAAGCGCTCGCGCAATTCGACGAAACGCGCGCCAAGAGTATCCAATTCGCCGAAAGCAGTGGCCTAGGTCTGTATTCACTGGCTGCCAAGCACCCTTTCTTCGGAGCCGTCAATGGCGGGGAAGTGATGGTGCTAATCGCTGCGCATGCCCGCCGCCACGCCGCGCAAATTCGCGAAATTCGGGCGGCTCTATAACGCCGCTTTGGTGATATACTTCCTTCGAAGGGCCCGGCCCCTGTTCCCGCCGTTTCCTGCTCCTCGTTTGCGCATCAATCCAAACCTAGGAGCACGAAATGCCTACTCGCAGAGCTTTCACTGCCCTCCTGGCGGCTGGTTTTACTGAAGCCGCTTTTGCGCAGCGCGCTGCTGTTCCCGGCGCTGCACCTTCCGCTAACACTATCTGGCTCAATGGCAACGAATTTCCTGAAGGGCCGCCGAAGGCTTCGGTCGAAGCCATGGCGCGCGTAATCGGCGAGTCGAATCGCTACCACTATCAGGAATTCCCCGCGTTTTACTCGACGCTGGCCGCGGCGGAGGAACTGACGGCGGACCAGATTCTGGTGGGCGCAGGATCGAGCGAGGTGCTGCACGCGGCGATCGAGGCGTTTACGTCGCCTACGATTCCGTTGATTCGCCCTGGCCTACTTACGAGGCTCCGCCGGAGCTGGCGCATGCGATGGGACACAAGGTGATCAAAACGCCTTTGAACGCGGCCTTCGCGCCGGATGTCCACAAGCTGGCGGCGGAGGCGGAGAAGGCCGGCGGCGGGCTGATCTATTTGTGTCACCCGAATAACCCGACTTCGGTATTGACCACGCGCGCGGATATGGCTTGGCTGGTGGAGAATCTTCCCGCCAACACCTACTTGCTGGTGGATGAGGCGTATCTACATTATGGGACGTCGCCGGAGGCGATGACGGCGATGTCGTTCGTGAAGGCGGGGAAAAACGTGATCGTATCGCGCACGTTTTCGAAGATCTACGGCATGGCGGGACTGCGCGCTGGTTTCGTGGCCGCGCGACCGGACCTCATCCAGAAAATGGAACCGTTCCGCAATAACGTCATCAGCATTGTCACGGTGCGCGCGGTTTTGGCGGCGCTGGATCTGGGCACGGAACTGATCGAGGAGCGACGCGCGAAGATCGATCACACCCGCACGGGGCTGTGCGCCTGGCTGACCGAGCGCAAGATCAACTACATCCCGCCGCAAGCGAATTTCGTCGTGATAGAGACCGGCCAGGATGCGCGCCAAATACAGGCGAAGATGATTGCGAAAGGTTTCGCGATCGGCAGGCGCTTTGACACGCTCGAAAAGATGACGCGCGTGAGCATTGGAACCGATGCCGAAATGGCCAAGTTTCGTCATGCTTTTTCGGAGGCGCTCACGAGTTAGTACACTGGCTCTTGATGATTCAAGTCACCGAAGAGCAAGTTCGCGAACTTTTATCGATGGAAGAGTGCGTCCGCATCATGCGCCAGACGTTTTTGGCGCTGCGGGCGGGGACAGCCTCTAATCAGCCGCGCCGGCGTATTTATTTGGACAACGGCACCACGCTGCACAGCATGGGCGGAGTCTACGGCAAGTATTTCGGGACGAAATTCTATTCCTCGAATCCCAAGCATGGCGCGCATTTTTTCTTTTTTCTGTTCGATAGCGAAACCGGGCTGCCGTTGGCCCAGTTCGAAGCTAACTACCTGGGACAGATCAGGACGGGTGCGGCATCGGGTTACGCCACCGATCTTTTAGCGGTGCCCGGATCTGTCACGCTGGGCGTGATCGGGAGCGGATTCCAGGCGCAGTCGCAGATTGACGCGATCCGTTGCGTGCGCGAGCTGAAAGAAATTCGTGTATGGAGCCGCAATCAGCAGAAGCGCGAGGCGTTTGCGGCAACCAACCAGGCTCGCGCCGTCGCGACTGCCGAGGAGGCCGTGCGCGGAGCTGATATCGTGGTCACGGCGACGCCGTCCAAAGACCCGGTGCTTGAGGATTCCTGGATCGTTCCGGGAGTGCATGTGAATGCGATGGGGTCGAACCGGGAGCAGCGCCGCGAGCTGCCATCGCGGCTGGTACATCGCGCGGATCTGATCGCGGTGGACTCGATTGAAGTCGCGAAGATCGAAGCAGGCGACTTGATTATGGCTCCGGTCGACTGGAACGATCGCCGCATTGTCGACTTGGCGAAGATCGAGCAGCGGCCGGCGGGCAAGCCCATCACTATTTTCAAATCCTGCGGTTTGGGAGTAGAAGACGTCGCCGCCGCTGCCTACGTTTACGAGCGCCTGGTTTAGTCCGGCTATTCCTGGACGGGCATCTGCGTGTCGGAATCGCGCCACGCGCTCAGCTTGAGGCGGCGGCACACCCAGCACAGGCCTTCGCTGGAGTTTGGCGCGCATTCGTCGCCGCACACAGTGCAACGCGCAGCCGGCTTCATGCGGTCGGACTCAATTGCGCGCTTGGCCTCCTCAATGAGGGCCTGCGGAATAACCGGAGTCTCCGGCTCAACTTCAGGGACCAACGTGCGTTTGCGTCTCACATAACCACTATATCAGCAGACGGGCGGCGTTGTAAGATGCTAGTAACGCACTTGTAATCGACCCCTCATTCATGTCCAAAACAGCTTTTCTTTTTCCGGGGCAAGGCTCCCAGTTTGCCGGTATGGGCAAGTCCCTGGCCGAGGCTTTTCCTGAAGCCGCCCACGTGTTTGCGGCGGCCGACATGGCGCTGGGATTCTCCATCTCGAAGTTGTGCTTTGAAGGTCCCGAGGAGGAACTGAAGCGCACCGAAATCACGCAGCCGGCAATGGTGACTGTAAGCGTGGCGGCGTTCGCGGTCCTGCGAAGCAAAGGTTTGGTCCCGGATTATGTGGCAGGGCATAGTCTCGGTGAGTACTCGGCGTTGGTGGCGGCTGGGTCGCTCGATTTCGCCGACGCCGTGCGCCTGGTGAACAAACGCGGCCGCTATATGCAGGAGGCGGTGCCGGCCGGGGTGGGCGCGATGGCCGCCCTGCTGAAGCTGCCCGAAGGAACGCTGGATCGCATTCTCGCGGAAGCTGGCCAGGGCGAAGTGGTGACGGCCGCGAATCTCAATTCGCCCGATCAGATCGCAATCGCGGGCCACACCGGAGCGGTGGAACGCGCCGCGGAACTTGCCAAGGCCGCCGGCGCGCGCCGCGCGGTGATGCTGCCCGTGAGCGCGCCGTTCCATTGCCCCTTGATGACGCCCGCACAGGAGCGTCTGAAAGCCGATCTTGACGCCACCGAATTCCGCAATCTCGCCGTACCGTTAATCAACAACTGGCAGGCGCGCGAAATTCGGACTGGCGCTGACGCTCGCGAAGGGCTGTTTCATCAAGTGCCGAACCCGGTGCTGTGGGCCGATTCGATACGCGCACTCAGGGCTGCCGGAGTCACGCGATTCATCGAGGTGGGTGCGGGCGGAGTGCTCACCGGGCTGCTGCGCAATATCGATCCGTCGCTCAACGGCTTGAAGTTCGGGGAAGCGGACGACTGGGACAAGGTAAAATAGCTAAAGTGGTCCCGCGCACATTCCAGATTGGTCCGATTCAGATTGCTCCGGCGACGGTGCTGGCGCCCATGGCGGGCGTCACCGACACGGTGTTCCGCCGCCTGATTCGCAACCAGGGCGGCTGCGGACTCATCATGACCGAGTTCACCAGCTCGCACGGCATCGTGGCCTCGGCGCGTGCGACCAAACCCACGCGGACGTTCCGCTACCTGTATTTCGATCCCGAAGAGCATCCCATCTCCGCGCAATTGTTCGGCTCCGATCCCGCCGTGATGGCGGACGCGGCGCGCCATTGCCAGGACATGGGCTTCGACATCGTCGACATCAATTTCGGCTGCCCGGTGAAAAAAGTGGTGACCTGCAATGGAGGCTCCGGCCTGCTGCGCGATCTGCCGCTGGTCGAGAAGATCCTGACCAGCGTACGCGCCGCCATTTCGATTCCGCTGACGATGAAATTCCGCGCCGGCTGGAACGATCGCGAACTGGTGACGGTTAAGATGGCCCAGCTCGCCGAAAACTGCGGCTTGCAAGCTATCGCTCTGCATCCACGCACGCGTGAGCAAGGTTACAGCGGGCGCGCCGATTGGACCCGTATCGCCGAAGTGAAGGCGGCCGTGAAGATTCCGGTGATCGGCAACGGAGATATTGTCACGCCGGAAGACGCGGTCCGCATGGTGCGCGAAACCGGTTGCGATGCCGTGATGGTGGGGCGCACTGCGTCCTCGAATCCGTGGATTTTCCGGCAGATTGCGGAGTATGCCGCCACCGGGCACTATACGATACCGCCGGAGAGTGCCCGCTACGAGATTATGCGGAGCTACTACGGGATGCTCATAGAGCACCGGGCCATGGATGCCGCGGGCAAGATGAAGCAGTTCGCCACGTACTTCACGCACGGCGTGCGCAACGGTGCGCAGCTCCGCGCCAGCATATATCACGCGCACGAGACCGCGGAAATTTTGGGACTGGTGGACGCGTTCTTTGAGCGCGAACTGGCCGCTCCCGCCGCCTAAGCACGCAGTTTACCAGCCGTCAATTTTCCGGCCCGCCGAAATATCCGCGCGTGCCCCGGCGCTATCGCCCACCGCGGCCCGTGACTCCGCGCGCGCAAAGTAGGTGTGGGGGCTCTGCGGATCTTCATCCAAAGCTCTGCCGAAGTCTGCGATGGCCAACTGGTGCTCACCCATTTGCTGATAGGTGGCGGCTCGTTGGAAATAGTTATCCAGATTCGGTTCGAGCTCGACGGCCCGCGTGAAATCGTCGAGCGCGGGCTGCAGACCTCCCTGTGAACGACGTGCGGTGGCACGCAAATTATAAGCGCGGCCCAGGTTCGGATCCTGCGCGAGGGCTCGATCGGCATCGGCGACAGCGTTGGCGTATTCCTTTTTGTCGAGGTGCGCGAATCCTCGTTCGGTCAGTGCCTGGGCGTCGTGCGGCTGGAGCTCGGCCACGCGGGAGAAGTCGCGGATGGCAAGATCCGGGTTGGACTGGGCAACGTACGCCCGGGCCCGCATGCGGTAGGCTTCGGCGAAGTTCGCCTGCAGGTCGACAGCGCGGTTGAAATTGAGGATGGCTTGGTCGTAGCGGGTGGATTTCAGCAGGCGCACGCCGGCATCGAAGGCCTCGCGGGCGTTGTGCGGGCCGCTAAGGCGCTGGTAAACCGTCCCACCAGCCAGGATCGCCAACAGGGCCACGGCCAGCCATTTCATCAACCTGCTGTTTTGTTCGCGCTCGACATCTTCGGCGGTCACCGGGATCTCCACCAGAGGCATACTGGCGGCGTCCGCGGGCCCCGATTTGATTTCGGGATCGCTCATTGCTCCTATCATAGAAGGAACATGAAACAGGTGCACTTAATTACCGACGGCGCGTGTCTGGGCAATCCCGGACCGGGCGGATGGGCCTACATTTTACGCTTCGGCGAACACACACGCGAAATGTCCGGCTCGGTAAAACATACCACTAACAACCGCATGGAACTTACCGCGGCGATCGAGGGTTTGCGCTCGCTGAAGCATCCCTGCAAAGTAGAGGTGATCACCGATTCCGAATACCTGAAAAACGGCATCACCACATGGATTCACGGCTGGAAGCGCAACGGCTGGAAGACCGCCGCGAAAAAACCGGTGGTGAATCAGGACCTGTGGATGGAACTGGAGGAGGCCGCCAACGGCCATGACATCCACTGGACCTGGACCAAGGGCCACGCCAACCACGAGGACAACAACCGCTGCGACGAGCTCGCGACCGCCGCGGCTCGGGAACAAAAGTAAGGTTCGCCGAAACACTTTCCCCCACCCGGGATCAAACAAGCAGGACTCTAACTATGCGTAAACTATTTACTGCCTGTTTTTTCGGGGTCACTTTGATGTCGCTGAGTGCCTTCGGTCAAGAATCATCATCGCCCATCGGTTTCGGAGTGAAGGGCGGTGTTCCCTTGAATGACGCGTTCGTGGTGCGGCAACAGAACCCGGTCGATTACATCGCCGATACGCACCGCTATACCTTTGGGCCGTACGTGGAAGTACGACTCCCCGCCGGCTTTGGCGTGGAATTGGACGCACTGTACCAGACGTACGAATATCAACAGGTTGTGCCGTCGCCGATTCGGGATCGGAACTCGCACGCCTGGGAATTTCCGATGCTGGTCAAGAAGAGATTCCTGCCGGGACCGGTGAAGCCTTATATCGAAGCAGGAGCGGCCTTTAGCCATCTGAATTTCGCGGATTTCGCGGAGTTGCACGATCGCAATACCTGGGGCTTCGTGGTCGGAGGCGGAGTGGATCTGAAAGTGGGCCCGGTACATTTCACGCCGGAGATTCGTTACACGGGATGGACCTCGCGGCACTTCGATAGTCCTGGAACGCTTCTGCAATCGAACCGCAATGTGGCGGCTGTGATGCTCGGAATTGGATTCTAAACAGCTCGGGACGTGTGGCGCGATTCTACAATAGGAATTATGCTTAAAACATTCTTTCTAATGCTTGTTGGGATCGCGCCGGTGTTCGCGCAATCGCCCTTTGGGTTTGGCCTGAAGGCGGGCGTGCCTTTGAACGATGCATTGTCGGCCGACCCTAGCGCGGTCGTTCCTTACGTAGAAAGCACTCACCGCTACATCATCG
Source organism: Bryobacterales bacterium (assembly GCA_963760575.1). Lineage (GTDB taxonomy): Bacteria > Acidobacteriota > Terriglobia > Bryobacterales > Bryobacteraceae > Palsa-187. The sequence continues at coordinate 20,603 of CAVXEM010000009.1, read as the reverse complement.
GTCCCTTCGTGGAATTACGCCTGCCAGCGCGATTTTCGGTTGAGGTGGATGCGTTATACCGGAGCTACGATTATCGCCAGGTGGTGAACAGCAGATTTGGAGCCCTGCAACCCACATCCACCGGCGCTTGGGAGTTTCCAGTGCTGGCACGCAAGGCACTGTTCGGCGGACCCATCCAGCCCTACATTGAAGGAGGCGTCGCGCTGAGCCATCTGTCAGTGTCCGATGTTGTCGAATTAAACCACCGCAACAACTACGGAATTGTACTGGGTGCCGGAGTCTCTCTGCACCTGGGCTTGTTCCGCATCGCCCCGGAGCTGCGCTACAACGGGTGGGCATTCAAGAATTTCGATAGTCCCTTGGGCTCGCTGCAATCGAATCGCAATCAAGCCGCGGTTTTGGTAGGGGTCAGCTTTTAAGGCGGGTAATTCTGGCGGAGAGGGGGGGATTCGAACCCCCGGTAGATTCCAAGCTATTGGGACTTTGGCTATTAAGCTATAGTCTGCTGAAATAATGACCTTTGCCTAATTCTACCGTGTCTATTCAGTCCAGCCAGTTCCCCGCAGTACGACTGCGGAAATAGACACCAAATAGACACCAAGCCACCTGCCTAGCCGTTCAAGTAGCGATTTTTACGTCGCATTTGCCCTTCGCGATTCCGGGTGGGACGTTTGACAGCCTCAAGAGGAGTGGGATGGAAGCAAACACTGTTCTCCACAAAGTGATCGTCGTCGCTCAGTTCTTCGCAAGACTTTCTCGAACAAACGCCAGACGAAATAACCAGCCACCAACACGATTCTGCAAGCATGGACCAACTCGGCACCCACTCGACGTGAGCCAAAACGTGTACACACAAGCAGGCGTCCACCAATAATGCCGCCCACCACTACCCCATAGTCCCAACGGCCTGGACAACAACCAGTTAATAGTTGCGAGATCTCGGGTAATCGGTGAATTCCACCGCGACCCGATAGATGACGGGGATATTATGACTTCAATCGGATTCTCGACAATTCGGCTGATTGCCGCAATGGCGCTGGTGACGCTACCGTGCGAATTAGCGACGGCCCAACAGAATACGTCCGCCCCGGCTGGTCCGCCCGACATCGATATCTCCGGCCTATGGCTGGTGCAAGATCCAGGGTCAGGAAGTTGGACCGAATTCTTTGAGAATTCAACAGGGCCGGCGCCGATACTGCCGGAAATCGAGAAGTACAGGCAAGAAAGCCTTGCACGCCAACGCGCCGGAGATATCGTCAATCGGACGGCACGGGGAGAGGATTGCCCCACGGGAAATGTCCCAATCCCTTCCCAAAATCTCCCAATGTTGATGGCGACGTCCCGTCCTCTCAACATCGTGCAAGGACGCGAGGAAATCCTGATAGGCTCCGAATCCGAACGCGCGCGGTTTATCTATCTGGACGGGCGTGACCATTCCATCGTGAAGAGCAAGAATTACAGACCTACAGGCAACGGACACTCCATCGCCCGCTGGGAAGGGAACACGCTTGTTGTGGATACGGTTGGATTCGCGCCCAGGACCTGCGACAGCCGGTTTCCAATCATGAGGACTCCCGGCGGCGGACTCGCCAAGGACACGACTCATCTCGAGGAACGCATCCAGCTTCTGGATAACAGCGAAGTGCTTTCGTTCACCTTCACGTGGGAAGACCCGACAATATTCACCAAGCCATTTCGCTACAACTATAAGTATCGAAAGATCCCACAAGGCCACCCTGTGGAAGATATCGACGACGCGCGCGACGCGGGCTTCGAGCAACGCCTGTTGCAATCGGTGATTCCACCCCCGCAGAACTAGCCGCAACGCAAAAGACTTCGCTACTTCGCCGATGGGGGTTCCAGGAGAAACTTGGCGCGCTCGGCGTCCTTCGGGTTGCATGGAAAAATGCGCGGGTCACTGATTTCCGATATGCGGTAATAGCGAAACTCGTACGTGTGAGGCTTGGTGAATACGTTTGCGTCCTCCCACGTAAACGTCACGTCGAGGCGTTGCCCGTTGCTCATCAGCCGGTAACGCTCGGTCAGGTGGGAGTTGGAAGTCCGTAGGCCGCCGCCGGGCAAACGCGTCACGCCGCGGTCGCTGAATCCGATCGTATCCGCGACGAGCACCTCGCCATCCCACCGCCCGATAGAATGACCGTTCGTCGTCGGCTCCAATTCGTCCTTGTCCGGGTGTTTCCGTCCGTCGAGGTAAATGTAACGCGCCGAAGACTGCGGCTTCGCGACAATGCCGATCACCGAGGCGCTTTGCCGGAGATCGATAGGCGCGCGATCGCCCATGATCGCCGGCATCCCAAGGGGATCGCACCAGCGGACTGCTTCGATGTCGTGACGGATCTGCGCCGCGGCGTCCGCCAGCATGCCGGGCGTAACAGAAGCCTGGGGTACGTTGAAACTATCGTTGCGGAGTTCCCAATAGCCGGATAAATCCGGGTGCGGCTGCGCCGAAGCCGCTCCGACGCTTAGCATCGCTAGCCCCACGCCCGTCAAGCAATGTAGCGTCATACACCCGGGGTGTTTCGCATTCGTTCCCGATCCGCACATTGCTTGGACTTCCTCCTGAAGAAGAACGACTTCGTGGTCGGTTGTGGCAGAATCCAGCGCGCTTGCCGACCGGCGTGTACGTCGTCAGGCTCGAAAGTTTGCTTCGATGCCAGATCGCGACGACAATGAGAAGGATATTACAAAAAGCACGCGAATGCCGCACAGGGTCTGAGGGTAGTAGAACCAGGAAGGACATCATGCGATTGCTTAGAACAGAGACGTTGATTTTGCCAACGGCGGCTGCGGTGGTGATCGCGTTGTTCCCAACGCTGGCGGCTACGCAGGAGCGGGTCGACACGGCGATGATCTCTGCGATCCGGGCCGAAGAGCGGGACCGTTCCGCGGCGCCCGATCTCTTTTACGCGCTAACGGACAAGCTTGGGCCACGGCTTTCGGGATCTCCCGCTTACGACGCGGCCGCCCGCTGGGCGGTGAGCCGGTTCCGGGAGTGGGGTTTGGCAAACCCGCATCTCGAGCCGTTCAAATTGGGTCGCGCCTGGTCCCTCGAGAAGCTCACGGTCGAGATGACGTCGCCGCGCTATATGCCGCTCCTCGGTTACGCGGAGGCTTGGTCCCCGTCTACTGCGGGAGTCCTGACGGGAGCGCCCATCTACGTCGGCGATAGCACGCTCGAGGAAATCGATGCGCTTGGCAGCCGCCTACGCAACGCAATAGTCCTGACGGCGCGGCCCCAGACGGAATTCCTTGCTAAGGACCGGCCGGAGCCGTCCCAGGGCGCTGGACCCGTAAAAACGGGAAACCCAACATTTCCCGGCCCGTCGAGCCGGGCGTCGCGGCCCGATATACTTTCACATCTTCAAAAGCTGGGGGCCGGCGTTGCGCTTGCTCCATCGGCAACGCAGCATGGGACTGTGCGCGTCCAGGGCAGCCCCACCACAGCTACGGACGCCGTGCCCACCGTGGTGCTTGCGTCCGAACAGTACAGCATGCTTGTCCGCATGACGAAAGCCGGAGAGCCGGTCAAGCTGCGCGTCGAGGTTGGCGCACGCATCAACCAGGACCGCCTTGACAGCGACAACGTCCTGGCCGAGATCCCGGGTACGGATCCGGCGCTCAGAGACGAGGTCGTTCTTGTGGGTGCTCACTTGGACTCATGGCACACGGCTGTTGGCGCAACGGACAACGCGGACGCAGTCTCTGCCACGATGGAGGCTATGCGCATTCTTGCCACGCTCCACGCCTCCCCGCGACGGACCATCCGGGTCGTCCTCTGGGGCGGCGAGGAGCAAGGCCTGCTCGGCTCCCGCGCTTGGGTGGCGCAGCATCTTGGGGACAAGACCGCGCGCGACCGCATCTCCGTCTACCTGAACGACGATCCGGGGACGGGGAAGACTTACGGTTTTTATATGGAGGGAAACGCAGCGGCGAAACAGATCTTCGACACTTGGCTTGCGCCGCTGACCGGGTTAGGCATGCGGCGGAATGTGATCGAAGGGATCGGGAGTACGGACCATGTGCCGTTCGTCGAAGCGGGCGTGCCTGCCTTCACAACGATCAAGGACTTTGAAAACTACGACGTGCGCACCAGGCACACGAACGCCGACTTGGCGGATGCCGTCAAGGTCGAGGATGTGCGACAGTCGGCTGTGGTGATGGCCGTCTTCGCGTGGCAAGCGGCGATGCGGGACCAGCGGATCCCCCGCAGCCGTTGATCCGCTTCGCCATCGACGAGCCTCGCCAATAGTCTTCCGGATTTCCGAAAGACTGCGGCTTTCTTCGCGATCCGAATCCGTGGGTCCTGTGTGTGTTAAAACTCCTGCGTGTTGGTTAGGCGTACTTAGGTAGTATGTTGATTGCGTTTCCGCGGTCGATGCTACGCAGCTCCTCGGCGGTGAATCCGCAATTCTGGAGTCCCGCCGCAGTATTGAAACTACTGCCAAACGGGAAGTCGGTTCCGAAAACGATCTGTGAGGTCGAGACAAGCGTCTTCAAGGCAGTCATCTGGATCGGATTGGTTGATCCGGCGGTGTCGTAATAGAATCGCCTCAGTTGGCCGAGTCTCGAATAAGGCTCCGCCTTTTTCGCCAAGTTGACCGCACTAGCCTGTTGACCCAGAAACCGTCCCGGCAGAGCGAGAATGGTGCCACCGGCGTGAGAAAAGATGAACTTTATGTCAGGACATTCCGCGCAGCGACCGCTCTCGATCAGGCTGATGATGGTGCGAGCCGTATCTGTGTTGTATTCGATGGTCGTGTCGCTGATACCGGGAATTAAATTTTGGCAACAGTCTGCCACTTGCGCGTGCGTATAGACCACAGCTTTTCGCCGGTTCAGTTCCCGAAATACGTCGGCGAAGGCCGGGTCGCCCAGCCACTTATTGCTGTAACTGCTCAGGAGACCGACACCCTCCGCTTTTAGCGTGTCAAATGCGTACTCGACTTCCTTAAGACAATCGTTCGCATTGGGAAATGGCAAGACGGCGAACAACCCGAAACGGCCAGGATAATCGCCAACCATCTTGGCCCCAAACTCATTCAACTCGCGCGCCAACCTTTGGGTCTCTAAAGCGGCTCCGAACCAAATGCCGGGGGTCGTAATCGAGATCATAGATGCCTGTACGCCGCCCTTATCCATGTCTTCGATGGCCTTTGCGGGCGAATATGGCTGCCATGTCTGGAAACCCGCCGTCTTCTTATCGTTCATCATTTTGACCAAAGCGGGGTTCGCGAAGTGGTGGTGAAGATCGAGCCGCCTGGTTGTGCCGCCGGGGCTTTGCGCCGTCACCTTCCCGTCCGAAAGGAGCGCGCCCGCTCCCAGCCCGATACATCTGGCGAGCATCTGGCGTCGCGAAGGGTGGGCGAATCGATTATTCACACTCTCTAATTTCCTTGCTTCCATGGATGCGAATTATGACCATCCCTTTACAATTTGTCAAGGTTTACTCGGCCGGGCGGTTTACGACCCACTCGCGGAGCGCTTCGTTGGCATCGCTTCTTAGCTGGATGTTGTCGAAATTAGTATGCCGGCGGACTCGCTTGACGTATGGCTCCTGACAATCTGACAGTGGCGCGCCGACCGCCTTATGGGAAACTCAGGGTCGTAGGTGTTCAAAATCGGTGCAACCCAGCCCGGAGTTTGAGTAGAGGGAGGATGCGCTCCACATTCCCTCGATTGACTGCTTCCATCTCCCGGGAGTCGAACACGCGTGCAGTCCTCAAGCCCCGATCCGTATCCTCGGCTGTCCTGAACCAATAGTCCGTGCCGTAAACGATCTGAGAGGCGTGAACCACCCGTTTGAGGGCTTCTAACGCTACCGGATTCGATGACTGAGCTGTGTCGTAATAGAAGCCGCGAATCTGAGCCAACACTTCGACGCCCGGCATGCGATTCCCCGATATGCCGACGCGCTGTCCCGTCGTCGTAATACCTGGGATGATTTCCGCGGTGGCTCCAAACTGCAAGAAGCGTTCAATCAAGAAGGGCATCGTTCCGCCTGCATGCGAGAAAATCCAGGAGATGTTGGGGAAACGCTTCGCGGTCCCACTAAAGATCAGGCTGGCGATGGTTCGCGTCGTATCCGTGCCGTATTCAATCATCGCGCCTTCGTTCGGGACTCCATCTTTCGCAATGGGTAGGTTCATGCAGCAATTCGGCGGCGTAGGATGCACGTGAATGACTGCGTGCCGGCGATTCAGTTCTTCATAAACCGGCCAAAACATCGGGTTTCCCAACCAGAAATCCCCATAGCTCGAAAGAACGCAAATACCATCGGCTTTCAGCGTATCGAATGAGTACTCAATTTCCTTCAACGATCCTTCGGTGTCCTTTAACGGGATACCCGCGAAGTTTCCGAAGCGACCTGGCTTATCCGCCACTAATTTGGCGGCGGCCTCGTTGCACTCGCGGGCGATACTTCGAATCTCATCGCGATCGCCCAAATTGAACGCAGGCTGTGTAATCGACAACATGGCGGTAGCAGTGCCAAATCGATCCATGTCTTCGAGGTCTTTACTGAGCGACCAGAGGTTCACTGCGGCGGGATTATGGCGGCGCTGGTAGGCAAAATACACATCAGGAACAAAATGATGATGGACGTCAATCCTTCGAGCGCCCTGGCTTTGGGCGCCAAGGCGTCCCGCAAGTGTCAGGCCGGCAGAAGTGCCGGCAAACCCAACTAGGAATTCTCGGCGTGAAGTACTACGAGTTTCAAAAGAAGGCGACATACTTTTATACCGTCAGACCAGTCTCCCGGAGCCGCTTCACTTTGGGGGCTGCGGCGAGTCGATCAAAAATCGCGCACGCGCGCCATCCATAGGATCGCAAAGCCACTCTCGAGCCGTTGTCGACGAGGGGAGCTTTTCATACATGAAAGCGTAGGTGTGAGGTTTAGTGAACATCTTGTCATCGATCCAAGTGAACGTCACCTGAAGCTTACGTCCCTCATCGGATAGCTTGTATTGTTCGATCAGATGCGAATTGTCGCCGCGGACACCGCCGCCAGGAATTGCGTTCAGTCCAGCATCATTGAAGCCCAACGTGTCCACCACCAACGTATCTCCGCTCCAGCGGCCGATGGAGTTGCCGAGCGTCGTCGGATCGAATGTATCGATTGATGGGTGCTGACGGCCATCCATGTAGATGTGCCGCACCGGTGAATTCGATTGCGAGGTGATCGCGATTTCATTCTTGCTCTGTCGAACGTCGATCGGCGAGCCGTCGTCCATCATGAATGGCACACCAACGTGATTGCACCAGCGGATAGCGTGAAAATCTTTTTCGGCCTGGGCCTGCCGGTCCGCATTCGCGGCAGCAGGCGTGAGCATTGCTTTCGGAATATTGCGGCTCCAATAGCGAAGCTCCCAAAAGCCGGAAATATCGGGAGTAGCACTTTGTGCGTTTGACCTCAAAGCAAACATCAGGACGAGGCTTGCTAGGAGGGCCATGCTCTGAGCGTTTTTACGGGGCGTGCGGTTTACTTTCATCGCAGGAAGTCTCATCTTCTGTATCCAAGATCGACGCGTCTAACGCTTCGGCGCAGTGGGCGCCGGCGGGCTCTTCACGGGAGGGGTGTCTTGTCGGTACACACTAGTGGCGCCGATAACGGAAATGCCATTGACAGATTGGTACTCTTTCGCATTACCCGAATCGCAGGGATCCTCGAAGGCGTAGGTGTCCTTCGGCATTCTGTAATAGTTGAGCGTATAGGTGTGCGGTTTGGTGTAGATCGCCGCATCGTCCCAAGAGAACGTCACCTTAAGGTGTTCGCCGCTGTCGACGATCTTATATTGCTCCACGAGATGCGTATTGGGTCCACGTCGGCCGCCGCCCGGTACACCCGCGAAGCCAAGGAAGCCAACGGTATCGATCACAAGAGTGTCGCCTTCCCAATGCCCGATGGAGTGACCATTTGCGGTGTGCTCTACATCCGAAGGATGGGAACGGCCGTCCATATAGATGTGGCGGGAGCCGCCCTCGCGCTCGGAGATGATGAGAATTTCGTCGTTGCGCTGCAGAATGTCAAACGGCGGGGACGAGGTCATGAAGAAGGGAAACGCGAGAACACGGCACGCACTTCCATCCACAGGATCTTTGGCTCCGTACGCGGGATGTTCCCCACTCGGACGCTGCATCGGCGGAAGACCAGGGACGAGGGGGGCGCGGTCCACTTTGCCAAAAACGTCGTTGAAGGCGCCCGAACCTCCTGTGTACTTCGGCTCCCAAAAGCCTGAGAAGTCCGGCTGTGGAGATTGGGCTCTCATGGTGCCTGCTGCCAGCACCACCGCACCAAGCGAGAGAACCACACGGGCGATGGATAATTCATTGGAAATTCGATTCATTTTTAGATTCCTATGCCTTTGCAATCCACTTGGACTAGTAGAACGTTATTGGCTTGCTGCCGGTGTTGACGATCCCGTGCAGGTGTTCCCCCATCGTCCGACTCCTATTTCTGCACGCGGAAAGCGTACATTGCATCGCCCGCCGCCAGAACCATATATTGGACGCCGTTCAATATGTAGGTGATCGGCGTATTGCTCACGTCATAGTCGAATGTTGTGTGCCACAATTGTCGCCCGTTCTCAGGGTTGTAGGCGACCCAAAATCCACCGGGTGCTCCTGCGAACAATAACTTGCCCGCCGTACTCAGCAATCCGCCCAAATGTTCGGGACGTTCCGGATTCCACTCCGATCCTGCGTATTTGTGAACCCAGCGAAGTTTCCCCGTCCTCGGATCGATCGCGCGCAGCGAATTTTCAATTCCACCCACTGCCTGCGATGTATGACCGGAGCTACCAAATACCGGCCCGTCGATCGGATATTGGTAGTGAATCTCGTATCCCTGCGCAGTGTTCAAGTAGAACAGTTCGGTTTCCGGATCGTAGGTGGGGGGCGTCCAATTGGCCGCGCCGCCGTTGTTGGGAGAAATCAGCGAACCACCGAGTTGCGAGTCCTTATCAGGATTGGGAATCGGTTCCCCGCGCTCATTGACATCCTTGTACCAGTTCGGCGATTCGACGAACGTTTTCGTCACCAGGTTCTTGCCATTCGTTCGATCCAACAGGAAAAAGAATCCGTTTCGACTCGCCTGCGCCACCAGTTTGCGCGGCCGGCCGTTGATGTTCATGTCGAACAGCACGGGAACCTGCGCGGCGTCCCAATCGTGCGTGTCGTGCGGCGAGCTTTGGAAATACCATGCCATTTTTCCAGTATCCGCATTCAAGGCTACGATCGACGCCGTATAGAGGTTAGATCCCTTGCGCAGATCACCTCGGTATACAGGATTGGGATTGCCGGTCGTGACGTAGATTAAGTTCAACTGCGGATCATAGGTGACGGGCTGCCAGGGCATGCCGCCGCCATGCTCTGCCGTAAAGGCGTCCGGCCAAGTCTCGATACCAGGTTCTCCCGCGCGCGGGGTTGTGTACCACTTCCACTGAATGTTTCCTGTCTCGGGGTCGCGCGCCTCGAGCCAACCCGGGACGTCCAGCGCATCGCCGGAGAGCCCTATAATCACGTGGTTGCCGATGACGATCGGCGACGTGGTGGCAAAGTACTCGGCTTTCACATCGGCTATTTGTTTGTGCCAGCGCTCCTTGCCCGTGGCCGCGTCGAGCGACACAATGAAGCCGTCGGGAGTCTCCAGGTACAGCCACCGTCCATACATGCCCAGGCCGCGGTTCCCGATATGGTCGCCACCCGTTGTTCTCCAGAAAAAATGCCAGATCTCTTTTCCGGTGCGCGCATCGACCGCCCAAGCATGATCTGGTGCCGAGAAATAGAGGACGCCGTTCACCATCAACGGCGTCGCTTTAAGGAATCCGCTGAACAGCGCGCCCGGGCCAAGAGTGAACGGCAGCGCCTCGGGAACCGAGCCTCCAGTCTGCGCGCCCTGCTGATTCCGGTTGGCACGATAGACCCACGCCAGTCCCAAATTCTTCACGTTGGTCTGGTTGATCTGATTCAGTGTGCTGTAATGCCGCCCCGAGTAATCGCCGTGGTAGGTCGGCCACGCGTCGACGGGGGGCTTGCCGAGCAACGCGGCGTCCAACTCCGCTTGCGCCAGAGCGGTAGCAGCGACTACTGCGGTCAAAGCAAGACAACTGAGGGCCGATTTCATTTCAGGGTCACTAAATAAGCCGTCAGGTCGTGCATATGTTTGTCGGTCATCTTCAGAAAGTTATCCAGGTGCGCCTGATAGGGATCCGTGATCTCCACCTTGGGCACTTCGTTGTCACGTTCGAAAGTGCGGCGATTTCCCGATCCGTCGATCAGGGTCACGGAAAAATCGTTTACCGTGACGAGGCGTCCGGCCACCGTCTGACCGCTTGGCGGAGTCACCTTCACGGTGCTGGGTTTGATGGGCGGTCCCCCGCGCCCGCCACGCGGATTCATGATGCGCCCCTGCAGCACGTATGGATCATACCTCGCGCCGATTCCTTTGAAGTCCGTGTTCGGATTGTGGCAGGAGTTGCACTTGCCTTCGCCGTTGAAGAACGCGACGCCTTCCACGGCATTTCCCACCACTATCGCATTCACGTTCATGGGACGCCGGGCGCGCGATTCTTCAAACCGGGCGTGAAGAAATACCGAGATATCGGCGGCTTGCTCTGGCGTCAGGCCGGGGAACGCCGGCATCCCTGCGTCCGGACGGCCGCTCTTAAGGAATGGGCCCAAATCTTTCCCGCCGAGGTCATCCAACACTACCAGCGACCTCGCCAGATCTGGTCCCGCTGCGCCGCGGGCGTCAATGCCGTGACAGAAACCGCAGTTCGGCCGATAGACCTGATTTCCCCGCTCGACCGCAGCCGGATCCACTTTCGCTTTTTGGGCCTCGGGATGTTCGGAGACCGACGGCTGTTGTGCGGCCACCGTGGGCAAGAAAGCAACCGGGAGGAAGATAGAAACAACGCTCGACGCGAGCCGCAAGAAAATCGAGCGTCGTATTTCAACCGATTCAGCCATCTTCATGTGAGTGATTTCCCTGGGCATGAATTCCCTGTTGCTGCCTCTAAGAGCATAACCAAACTCTGAAGCGTGACAAGTCTGGTACGGTACCTAACAAGATCATCCCTATTCATCCTTTCCGATGTATGACTTACAGGCTTCTGGCCTATACGTATTCTGGGTATCGATACGTGTCGGCGCTGACGTGCCCAGCCAAAGAGTGGACCGGCTTTGAAAATGTTGGCTCGGACGAATCGGAGGCAGCAAGGCTCAGCTTCGGTCCACTGATCGCGCGGATGGTCGGGGCTTCGGGACTCGTTCTGACGCGTGCCTTGAAAGACTGCATCGGTTCTCGGACCTATGCAAATTGATCAGCATTGCTCGGCAAGCTTAGTGAATCCGGGCCCGTGATATGCTCATACCCGAGGTGAATTCCATGAAGCATTGGGAGCTCTTTATCGCAGTAACACTTTCACTCGGAGCTGCGGAGGTCACACCCTCGTCGGTGACGTTCAACAAGGACGTCTTACCGATATTGCAGAAGAACTGCCAGTCCTGCCATCGGCCGAATCAGATCGCACCGATGTCGCTTTTGGATTACAAGTCGGCACGGCCGTGGGCGAAGGCGATGAAGGCGGCTGTTGCTTCCCGGAAGATGCCGCCATGGTTTGCCGATCCTGGAGTCGGACATTTCACCAACGACCGCACGCTGGCGCAAAAGGACATTGACCTGATCGCGAAGTGGGCTGATGCTGGAGCGCCGGAGGGGGATGCTAAGGAAGCGCTAGCGCCGGTGGTATGGCCCGAAAAAGGATGGCAAATCAAGCCGGACATCATCGTGGATATGCCCGAGTTTAAGGTTCCGGCCAAGGGGATTGTGGAATGGACCGATATTACGATACCCAGTCCTTTTAAGGAGGACACCTGGATTACGTCGATGGAGATCCTGCCTGATCACCCGGACGTGATCCATCACATCGGCGTTCTGTTTCGTCCGCACACCGCTGACGTTCAATACTATAAGCCGGAATGGGCGATGATCCCGCGCGATGATAGCGGCAGCGCGTTTCCAAAGAAGAAGGGCGAGAGAGTCGCGGTCGCGGGCAGCGCGAATCAGCGCGTCGGCACCATTACGATTGAGGCGAGCTACGTGCCCGGTATTTCTGCATTCGATTACCGCATTTACGGAGCCGGCAAGCTGGTCCCGGCAGGAACCGACATCGTCTTCAGCATGCACTACACGCCGAATGGTACCGAAGTGATCGATCGCACCAAGCTGGGCTTCACGATCGCGAAAAAGGAGCCGGAGCGACGCTACATGACATTCGCGATCTCGTCGCCCACCGATGCCGATTCCTTCGCGATCCCTCCCAATAATCCAAACTGGGAAAGTCCAACGGCGGAAGCCACGTTTCAGGAAGATTGCGAGCTTGTCTGGATGCAACCACACATGCACTTGCGGGGCAAGGATATGAGCTACACGCTCGAATTCCCGGACGGCCGCAAACAGACGATTCTGAGCGTTTCGCACTATGATTTCAACTGGCAGCTTGGATACGAAGTACAGCCCATCAAAATCGTCAAGGGAACGAAGCTGATCGGCCGGGCGCACTACGACAACTCGGCCAACAACAAATACAATCCTGATCCCAATCGCACCGTCTACTACGGCAATCAAAATTGGGAGGAGATGATGCAACCCTGGTTCGCGATCATCATGGACAAGAAGCTCGATCCTAAAAAGATCCTAAAGCGTGCCAGCCCCGCCGTGAACGGCGCCTAGCCTTGTCATGAATGCGCTGTTTCGCTAGACTCGGCGGCATGGACCCACTCACTGTCAGCACATTTACCCGGAGGGACTTTGGCAGGCTCGCCTTAGCCGGGTTGCCGGCCATTGCTTTGGCGGCGGATAACTCTGCCGTGGTGAACGGAGTCCATATAGGCATCCAGACCTACTGCTTTCGGGATTTTGAGCCGGTGGTGCGGGACCTCCCTGCGCAGGATCCGGGCCACGAAAAAGTTCTGAGCCGGATGCTGACAACCATGACCGAGTTGGGCATCCATGAGTGCGAGCTGTGGGCGCCCCATATCGCTCCTGGTTCGATGACAGGCATGTTGGTCTCGATCCGTGGCATGGACCCGGAGGGTGTTTACGGACCGAAGCCCGATCCTTCGATGAAAATGCTGGCAGAGGGGCGGAAGTGGCATGCTGAAACGCCCTTGGGGTATTTCAAGAACATTCGAAAACGTTTCGATGCTGCCGGCGTTGTCATCTACGGCTACAACTGCGGCTGGTTCGGAACGCCGCAAGAGATCGATCGTTCCTTCGAGCAAGCGAGGGCGCTTGGCGCTCGCTGCATCACGCTTTCCGGAACGTTGAGCTTAGCCCGCAAGCTGGCCCCGTATGCCGACCGGCACCGCTTTATTGTGGCCATGCACCCGCATTCCGATATCAACGATCCGGAGCAGTTCGCGACGCCGGAGAGCCTGGCGGCTCCTCTCGAAATGTCGAAGTATATCTGGATCAACCTCGATATTGGCCATTTCACCGCCGGCGGCTATGATGCCGTCGCGTTCATCGACAAATACCACGACCGCATTACCAACTTGCACATCAAGGACCGGAAAAAGAACCAGGGACCCAACGTCCCGTGGGGTCAGGGCGACACACCAATCAAAGAGGTGATGCAGCTTCTGAAAACGAAGAAATACCCGATCCCAGCCTATGTAGAGCTGGAGTATCCCATTCCGGCGGGCTCGAACTCAATTGCCGAGACGAAGAAGTGTCTCGATTACTTGCGGGCTGCCCTGGCGTAAGGCCGCCGGGTTATGCGGACAGAATCTGTTTTAAGTATTCCATCTGCCCTTTGGTTTGCTCTGCTGGAGTGCCAGGCGCGTCGCGATACTCGCGTTCGATGATGGCGTAGATCGGATACTTGTTGTCGCGCAGCAGAGTCAGACATTCTTTGATGGGAGTGTCACCGGTTCCCAGGGCTACGTTGGGTCCGCCATCGCGTTTACGGTCCTTGATATGGAGGTGCGTGATCCGGTCGTGATGCTTCTTTAGGAAGTCGACCGCATCGTTATTACCGGCCGTGTAGTGTCCGATATCGAGATTGATGGCGAAGAGCTTCGACATAGCCAATAGTTTTTCCATGCCTTCCGGCGTGGCGACTTCATTCGGATCTTTGACCATTGCATGCGGGTGCCAGGCAGGCCGGATCTTATATTTTTCGGCGAACGGAATCAGTCGCGGGGCAACGTCAACGCGGCTCTGATTGGTGCAGAAGCAAGTTACTTTCAGGGCTTGCATTTGCTTGAATACGGCGTCCATTTCCTCGTCGGTGAAGTCCAGATCAAAGGTCATTACATAGGAGAAGAGATTCAATCCGGCGGCGTCGAACTTCTTGCGGATGTCGCGGAAGGTGTCTAAGGGCGTCTTCAGCCGCCACTCGCGGACGGCTGCGCGGGATTTTTCATATTCCGGGGTCATGGGGGATGGAGGATGGCCGAAGCCTACGGCGCCTAGCAGTCGTGGTTCGAGCAGGTTTACCAGTTCGATATTGGCGGCACCGATCTGGACGCATTGCTCGACGATGGCATCGATGGGATCTTTGCCTTGGGGCAGGGGATTTAGGGAGCCGGTGATCAGTCCCAGCTTTACACCTTTTACGGTGGAGTCGACTTTCGCGGCGCGAAGGGCCGGGAGGGGCCAGGCAGCGAGTGATAGGGCGGTCATTGTCCGTTTCGCGAAAGCACGTCTGGAAAACATAGAGTTCTCTCCTCTTGATAGGGTCGCGCACTGCTTAGCCAAGCGCTAAGAGATATTACGCGTTTGCTGCTGGCCGGGCAAGCTCGGTACCGTAGCAGTACGTAATTAGACTGCTCGCTACATGGATTAGTGGTTGGATTTCTAATACTTTCCGCTCGCCGGAGGGCGGTGTTACTATAGTCACCGGACCAAGGAGGGTCGCGCTACGCAGGGACCTACGCTCGAAAGACACGCGCCGAATTCGGAGGCATCCACCGCCGAACCCGCAATCGAGCAAAATGTGATTCATGCGCAACTTGAGCGCATCGTCGCCCATCCCCTTTTTAAGAACAGCAAGCGCTATCCCACGATGCTGCGCTACGTGGTGGAACGGGCGATTGAAGGCCAGACCGACCATCTGAAGGAGCGCACGCTCGGCGTGGCGGTCTTCGGCCGTGACCCGGCCTACGATACCAACCTGGATCCGGTGGTGCGAGTAACCGCGGGGGAAATTCGTAAGCGGATCGCTCAGTATTATCACGAACCTGGACACGAAGCCGAAATTCGAATCGACTTTCCGCCCGGTTCCTACTTACCGGAGTTCCACCTACCACAAGTGTCGGTTGTCGCAGCTCCCGCCGCTGTCCCTCCTGCCACGGTTCGAAGAAGAGTATCGCCGGTCATGATTGCGGGCTTAGCGTGCGCTGCAATCCTGGCGGCAGTGCTGATTTTCAGGCCAGGCCTGCCAGCACCACCAATCGATCGCTTTTGGGCGCCGCTGCTGCAGTCCGCCGAACCAGTTTTGGTGTATGTGGGGGCCTCTTATCCAGAAGCCCCGCTTGAGGCGGCAGTGACCATGACAGATTTGCACAAGGCGGAGCGGGTTGGCTTTGCCGACGCGGAGGCCCTCGCCAATCTCACTGCGTATCTGGCGACCAAGAAGAAACCGTACCGCCTGCGCCTGCAGGAAGAAGGACAACTGAATGAGTTAAAGGAAGGCCCAGCGGTCTTAATCGGAGCGTTCAGCAACAGCTTCACGCTGCGTTTGACCGGTCCGACGCGGTTTAATTTCGTGCGCCTGGCGGATTCCAATCAGGTTGGGATCCGCGATCGCCAGCATCCGCAAAACATGGCTTGGTTCCGGTCGGCGGACGTCCATTACACGGATGTGAAGGAAGACTACGCTCTTGTGTCGCGGGTCTGGGACTCGACCACCGGTCGGGTGGCCGTGACGGTGGCCGGTCTGAGCAAGTACGGAACGGCGGCAGCAGGAGAATTTCTCAGTACGCCGGGCTATGTCGAACAGATCACGCGAAACGCGCCCAGGGACTGGGATCGCAAGAATATAGAGTTGGTCATCGCCACTAGCGTGGTGGGGAGGACATCAGGACCTCCGCGTATTCTCGCGGCACATTTTTGGTAAATCCGCGGACAGATTCAGAGACGTATGATACAGGTCCCAATGAGCTCGATAACTCATTGTAAATAAAAAGCAGACGAGTGCCACTGTTCCCGCTACTGTAGCGACCTTGCTAGGGGGAGTCGAAAGCTTTAGTTTAGATTGGAGAGGTTACAACATTCATGAAGCTGCCAATGTTTATGGTGAGCGCGGTGGCAATCGCGGTTCCGCTGTTAGCCCATCATTCATTTGCCATGTTCGAACTCACTAAGGATGTTACTTACGAAGGCACGGTGGTCGAATACCGTTGGGAGAACCCGCATACCCACATTATTGTCAAGGTGGATCCTGGCGCCGGAGACCCCGCCACGGTAGGAACTTGGGACGTCGAAGGCGGCTCCACCAACATCATGGGACGGCAGGGCTGGACGCGAGTGACGTTCAAGGCTGGGGACCACGTCAAGGTAGTAGCGCATCCGATGAAGGACGGCACAAAGGGTGCATCGCTTTTTTACGCGGTTATGCCGGACGGCAAGCGCCTGTATCATGATATTGCTCGACCTAAGGCTGAAGGCACCACAGCGTCTGTGCAATAGATGCGCACTCAGCGAAGCATAGCCAAGATCGTCTGGGGACTCACGCTGCTTGCCGGACAGGCCGGTTCACAAAGTAAGACTCTCGACATTTCCGGAATGTGGCTGGTGCAGGACCCCGGGTCGGGAAGTTTCACGGAATGGTTTGACAATGTCCCCAAACCCAAGCTGAGGCCGGAAGTTAGCAAGGACAATGAGGCGCAGGCGGCGAGCGAGGCGGCTGGAAACGTCGTGAACACGGCCCCGCGGTTGGAGACATGTCCTGTAGGAAACTTTCCCTTGATGATGGCGTCTTCTCCGCCGCTGAACATCGTTCAGTCGCGCGACGAGGTTTTGATCGGAGCCGAGGCCGGACGTGCCCGCTTCATTTACATGGATGGCCGCGACCATGCGGAGACCAAAGCGCCGGGCTATAGGGCTTCGGGGTTTGGGCATTCGATCGGACGCATTGAAGGTGACACGCTAGTCGTCGATACCATCGCTTTCCCGACAATCTGCGACAACCGGCATCCCGTGATGGTGACCCCTGGTGGCGGGCGCGCCAAGAGTACAACGCATCTTGTTGAGCGTTTCCGGCTGGCCGATAACGGTGAAGAGATGTCGATCACGTTCACTTGGGAAGATCCCACAGTGTTTCTCGAGCCTCACACCTACTCCTACAAGTTCAAGAAGCTTCCTGAGGCTCACCCGTTTGAGAACAACTGAGGGTAAGGAGCTACTTCATGACTCACACTCGACGAGATTTCGCTAAACTAGCCGCGACGGCTCTACCGGCGGCGTTCCTGGGAGTCCCGCGAGTGGCATTCGCGGCGCCCAATTCCAAGATCGCTGGCGTACAGATCGGCACCATCACTTACAGTTTCAAACAGGACGTTAAGAAGCCTGATGAGATCATTCCCGACCTGGCGAAGATTGGTATCAGCTCCGTCGAGTTAATGTCGGATGACGGCGAGCGCTTGGCCGGTGCCCCGCCGATCCCCAACTTCGGTTTTGGCGCAAAACTAACAGCGGATCAGCAGGCGCAAATAGACGAAGGCCGACGCAAGCGGGCGCAGTGGCGTGCGCAGACAACTCCTGCAACGTACGAGGCGGTCCTAAAGATGTTCAACGATGCTGGCGTGCATCTGGATCTGCTCTGCTACAACATGGCGGCCAATATCACAGACGACGAAATCGAGCACGCGTTCGAAATGGCGAGGGCGTTGAAGGTCAAAGCGATCTCTTCGACGAGTACGGTCCCTGTCGCCAAGCGCGTCGCGCCGGTGGCGGAGAAATACAAATTGACGTGGGGGGGGCACGGTCATACGGCGGTGAACGATCCGAATGAGTTTGCAACACCGGAATCGTTCGAGCACATTATGTCGCTCGGTAGCTACATCGGGGTGAATCTCGATATCGGGCACTACGCGGCTGCCGGTTATGATCCGATTGCTTTCATTCAAAAGCACCACGGGCGGATCACCAATCTTCACTTGAAGGATCGCAAGAAGAACGACGGACCCAACATGCCGTGGGGGCAGGGGGAGACGCCGATTAAAGAGGTCCTGTTGCTGCTGAAGAAGGAAAAGTATACGTTTCCGGCGAATATTGAGCTGGAGTATCCGATCCCGCCGGGATCGGATTCGGTGCAAGAGATTTCTAAGTGTTTGGCCTACGCGAGAAAATGTCTGGAAGCGTAAGGTGGGCGCTGCTGTTGGTCCTGGGTGCGGCCCGCATGACGGCCCAGGAGCATCCCGATCTCTCGGGATATTGGGAGTTGCGGTACGACAGTATGCGAGTCCCGGTGGCTTCGCTGACCGCAGCTATGTTGGGGCGCGACGCGGTCAAGGCTCAAGTCCGGCACGACGCCGAGGCCATCCGCCGCTGCGCTAACATCGGCATCCCGTCGATTATGGCGGACCGTTCGGCGATCGATTTGCGGCAGAGTCCCACCGTAACGGCGATCGCTGTGAAGCCGCCGTCGTCGATGCGTTACATCTATACGGACGGCCGTAAGCATCCGAACAAAGACGACTATGATCCGACTACCAACGGTCACTCGATCGGGCATTGGGAAGGGGACACGTTCATCGTCGATACCAACATGTTCAACGATGGAGGCGTGACTCGTATTCCGGGCGGCGGGGCGCGAACTCGGGATTCGCATTTGGTGGAGCGTTACCGTCTGCTGGCGGGTGGCAATCGGCTCTCAGTGGTTTTTACCTGGGAAGATCCGAAGATGTTCGAGAAACCGCACAGTTATGAGTTCAGATATTACCGGATCGATCGCATTGGGGAGCCGCGCATGTACAATTGCAACCCGAATGATCCGGAGCGCGCGAAGTTCCTTTTGGAGGGGTTGGAGAATTAACCGATGACAGCTTTGACCCGGCGCGATTTCGGCAAGTGTGCTCTGGCCGGGCTGACTGCGAGTGCATGGGCGCAACCAGCGGTTACGGCCAATCGGTCCTTTATCAATGGCGTACAGTTTGGTCTGCAGCCCTTCTGTTATCACGATCTGCCGATGACTCGGGAGAACCGCCCCACACTTGTGAAACGGCTGGTTCAGAATGGCTTCGGCATGGTGGAGCTTCATGCGACCTGGTGTGAGCCGCGCTTCGACGCACCCGGAGTGAGCGCGGAAATGGCTCGTGAGAAGTTGCGGAATTGGCGGGTGACAACGCCTGCGGACTACTATCGCAACATCAAAAAAGAATTTGACGATGCCGGTGTCACCATCTTTACTTACTGGATGGGCATCAACGAGAGTTATAGCGATGCGGAAATCGATGCCACCTACGAGGCAGCCAAGACGCTGGGAGCGAAAGGCGCGGTGGGCTCGCAGGGATTGGCAGTATCGCAGAGGCTGGTTCCTTTCACGGCGAAGCACGGAATATTTACGGGACTGCATAACCACGACAACCTGTCCGATCCGGACGCACTCAGCAATGAGGCGAGTTTCGACAAAGGACTTGCCTATTCAGCAAACTTCAAGGCTACTCTCGATGTTCGCCACTTTACGGCTGGTAATGGGGATTGCATCGGGTTTCTGGAAAGACACCACGAACGCGTGTCCAGTGTCCATCTAGGAGATCGTCGAAAAAACAATGGGCGTAGCGCTCCCTTTGGGGAGGGCGACGCGCCGATTATTCAAATCCTCAGACTTATTCGGGACAACCGGTGGCCTATCGTCGCACTTCTGGAATTCGAGCACGGGACTTTGCGCACGGGAGTGGAGGAAGTGCAGTTGATGTTCGATTATTGCAAGCGGGCGCTGGCGTAGCGAGATGACTACATCACAGTGCCGAACGCTTTGGGGCGCGATCTTAGTGACGGGCTCGCTATGGGCTCAGTCGGCGGGGACGCCGGGCTACGATATCAATTACATCGGCCCCCCCATGGCGGATCCGATTCTGCAGCACAGCAAAGAGATGTATGTGCTGTACGGTTGCAGTTATTGCCACGGTCTGTATCTCGAGTCACGCGGCGAAGCTACGGACCTGATGCACTCGCGTTTAGTGGGCCGGGATGAAAATGCGAATCTGATCGGTCCGCTGCTACGCGCCGGCATTCCGCAAACGGCGAAGCTGTCGCCGATGCCGCAGTTTTCCGATTTAAGCGATCAGCAGATTTCGGCGATTGCGACCTGGATACATTACGCGCGCCAGCAGGGGCGGTATAAGGAACTCATGGAGGGGAAAGATTTGAGTTCGGGAAATGCTGGGGCCGGGAAGGCGTATTTCGAACGGACATGCATTTCCTGCCACTCGATGCCGGGCGATTTGAAGCGGGAGGACAGCCCGTTGAGGGCCCGCATTCTGCGGCCCAAATTCGTGGATGCTCCGGCATCATGGCAGTTAGACCGGCTGCGCGACACGAAAACGGCCGCCGCCCGGCAACGGCATCTCGCGCT
>CAVXEM010000008.1:0-23777 GCA_963760575.1 Bryobacterales bacterium | reverse complement strand
TGCGGATCTGTTCCTCGACTATCTCCCGTTCCCTTTTGAACACGCGGTACGCTTTGGCGCGCGGTTTAGAGACTAGAACTTTGAAGACGCTGGCCATCTTTGAACTCGATCGCGCAATTGTTTTCGATGGCGATTCCGATGCCGCCGGTCTTCCGAATGAGATCCTGAAAGTTTTTTCTGCGGGGATTCCGCGGGTCCTGCCGTTGTAGTGAGGGCAGTTGATCCCCGGGATGATCCCTAGGCCTTTCACGTTGATGTATTTCCAATGGCGCGGATTGTAAAACGACATGGAATCAGAGTGTCCGGAATCGAACCAACAGATGGAGCCGGCGCTGATGCCGGCGAGCACCGTTCCTTTCTCGTAGGCTGCGATGAGAAGTCTGCCTACTCCCAGACGCCGCCAAATACGCATCATTTGCAGGGTGTTTCCGCCACCGACGTAGATGATATCGGCCGATGAAATCTTGTCTCGGATCTGCTCTCTTGAGGGCTTTTCGTTGATGAGAAACAAGACGTCGGTTTTGCACTTCAAGAAGTCGCCGAAGTATTTCTGGACTTGCCGCCAATATATTTCGGAATCCGAACTTGCGGTGGGGATGAAGAGAAGCTTCGGGTTCTTCTTTTTCGAAAGCTGGATGATCTCGCGATCTATCGGCAGCGTTTGTCTGGTTGCTATCTTTCCGCCTCCGATGGCAACAATCGTCTTGGACATAGTTCATCCTACTGCCCGGCGCACTTGGTTATCATGACTAGTAGTGCGGGACTCTTTATATACGCCGCCGGTTCCCCTGTCGAAGCTGGTTGAAGTTGAATCGGTTTTGGGGGAGGCGATTCGCGGGAAGCCGGAAGTGCTCAGGCTGTCGCTGGCGTGTTTGCTCGCGCGGGGGCACCTGCTGATCGAGGACGTGCCGGGGGTGGGCAAGACTACGCTGGCGCAGGCGCTGGCGCGCAGTGTCGATTCTAATTTTCACCGGCTGCAGTTCACTTCCGATATGCTGCCTAGCGATGTGCTGGGCGTCACGATTTACAACGCGCACAGCGAGGGATTTGAGTTTAAGCCGGGGCCCGTGTTTACGCATTTTCTGCTGGCGGATGAGATTAACCGCGCGACTCCGAAGACGCAGTCGGCGCTGCTGGAGGCGATGAACGAGGGGCAGGTGACCATCGACGGGCGGTCCTGGCCGCTGGCGCAGCCGTTCATGGTGATCGCTACGCAGAATCCGGTGGAGCATCATGGCACTTATCCGCTGCCGGAGTCGCAGCTCGACCGGTTTCTGATGCGGATTCGGATTGGGTATCCGGATGAGACTGCCGAGCGGCAGATTTTGCGGCATAGCGCGGAGCCGGGGCTCGACAAAGTTCGTCCGGTGATTTCTAGCGAAGACCTGCTGCATTTGCAGGAGACCGTGGGGCATGTGGCGGTGGACGAGGCGCTGGTGGATTATATGCTGGCGATCGTCAAGCACACGCGCGAGCATGAGGCGCTGGCGATGGGTGTGAGTCCGCGGGGGGCGCAGGCGCTGTTCCGGGCTTCGCAGGCTTTGGCGGCTGTCGAAGGGCGCGACTACGTTACGCCGGACGACGTCAAGCGCATGGTGGTTCCGGTGTTTGCGCACCGCGTCCTGCTGAGCACGCGTGCGGCGGCGGGGCAGCGCTGGGCGGGCGCGGCCGAGAAAATTCTGGAAGAGATTCTTACGCTGGTGGACGTTCCACTGTAGCGACAAACCAAAAATGAAGACAGCCATTATCGGCCTGCCTATGGTAGGCAAGACTAGTTTGTTCACGATCCTTACGGGCGTGCATGAGAGCGCGGCGCGCATGGGGTCGCTGGAGGCGCGGGTGGGGATCACGAAAGTTCCTGACGCGCGGGTGGATGCGCTGGCGAAGTTGTATCAGCCGCCGAAGATCACTTACGCGACGGTGGAGTATTTCGATTTTCCGTCCATTTCGAAGGAGGCGCTGCGGGATCCGAGTTATCTGGCGAGTCTGCGGGTGGCGGATGCGCTGGCGCATGTGCTGCGGGTGTTTGAAAGCGACACGGTGCCGCACGAGAAGGGGTCGGTCGATCCGCTGCGGGATTTCGAGGACGTTGAGGTAGAGTTGATGCTCAGCGATCTGGTGGTGGTTGAGAAGCGCATGGAGCGGGTCGATAAAGACCGGAAGAAGATTAGGAGCCCGGAGCTGGATCAGGAATTTGCGTTGCTGGAGCGGCTGAAGGCGGAACTGGAGGCGAATCGTCCGCTGCGTGGGCTCGAGTATAGCGCTGAGGACGAGAAGCGGATTCGCGGATTTCAGTTTTTGTCGCAGAAGCCGATGTTGTGCGTGCTGAATCTGGGCGAAAAAGACGCGGGCCGGCTGCATGAGGTGGAGGAGGACTATCGCAAGGGTCCGTTTGCGGGGCGGAAGAATACGGCGGTGACGGCGATTTGCGGGCAGATCGAAGCGGAACTCGCGGAGCTCAAGCCGGAAGAGGCTAAGGAACTGTTGTCGAGTTATGGGCTGCAGGAATCTGGGATGGAGCGGTTGATTACTGCCACTTATTCGCTGTTGGGGCTGATGTCGTTTTTGACGGCGGGCGAGACTGAGGTGCGGGCTTGGACCATTCCGATCCACAGCCGGGCGGTGAATGCGGCGGGGGCGATCCATAGCGATTTCGAGAAGAAGTTCATTCGCGCTGAGGTGATCAACTGGCAGGTGCTGCTCGATCACGATGGCTATCCGGGCGTCAAGGAAAAGGGGCTGCTGCGCCTGGAAGGCAAGGAGTACATCGTTAAGGACGGCGATGTGCTTGTGATACGGCACTCATAAGGAATCCGTACGCGAAGCAGGCCCAGGCGAACCAGTCTCCGTAGCGAGTGTAGGGGGTTTGGGCGGTTTCGTACTCGTAGGACATCATAGCTGCGGTCTGGGTGAAGGGAACCATGCGTTCGCGGACTCGGCCGCGTGGGTCAATGGCGGCGCTGATGCCGTCGTTGGTGGCGCGTAAAATCCAGCGGCGGTTCTCGGCGGCTCGCATGCGTACGATCTCCAGGTGCTGCTGATGCGCGGCGCTGTTGCCGAAGTAGCCGTCGTTCGAAAGATTCACTAGGACTTGGGCGCCGGATCTCGTGAACTGGCGGACCAGGTCTGGGAAGGCGGACTCGTAGCAGATGAAGGCTCCGAGTTTATGTTCGCCTACGGGGAAAATCACTACGCGGTCGCCGGGAACGAAGTCGCCGATTTCTTTGGTTATCTTGTTCACCCATCCGAACAGGGGTGGGATGAATTCGCCGAAGGGGACCAGGTTGATTTTGTCGTAGCGGTCGACGACTTTGCCGGAACGGTCGAGCATTTCCGCTGAGTTTAGGGGTTCTTTTTGCGGGGTGAAGCCTACGGCGCCGAAGAGCAGGGGAGTTTGCGCAGCCTGGGCGACTTGCGCGGTGTAATCGCGGAAGGGGGCTTCATTGAGGTAGAAGGGCGCGGGGACTTCGGGCCACAGGATGACGTCCGCGCCGCCGGTGCGCGAGAGCTGAGCCATCCGCCGCTCCAGATCGCGCAGGTTGTCTTCGGTCCACTGCAGTTCGGTGTCGATGTTGGGTTGCACTAGCAGGGCTTTGCGCGAACATGCTTCGAGGCGCGGGGCGCGGGGGAGTGCGAGCAGGACTAAGAGCGCCGCTAGCCAGAGGAATTCGCGTCTTGGACGGCGCACGAAGATCAAGGCTACTGCGCAGGCTAGCATCGCGAATATGAAAGAGAGTCCGTAGACGCCGGTGATGGGGGCCAGGCGCATGGGCAGGGGCATGTCGATTCCGGCATTGCCCAGATCGAGCCACGCGAAGCCGAAGAAGCCGTGGGTGCGCTCGATGCCAGTCCACAGCGCGGCGACGGAGGGGATCGCCCACCAGCGCGGCATCAGGAACCCGGCCAGCGTCGCGAAGACCGCCATGTGCAAACCTTTATAGAGGCCGAATAAGAGGAACGTTCCCCATCCGCCCCAGCGGCCCATGTTGCCGTGCACTTCCATGACGAATTCGATCCAGGGGCATACGCCGCACCAGAACACTAAGCCGGCAGCCCACCCATACAACCAGCGGCGCTTCCAGGAACGCTCGCGGGCGCAGGCGATCAGGATGGGTGCTAGAGCCAGGGGAGCGAGCCACGTGAGATTGAAACCGGGAAAGAGAAGTATGAGTAACAGCGCCGAAGCTAACGACAGGCCGAGGTTCACTAAAACGTCCGGCGAATGGCTGCGTTGCCGGGGAAGCCGGCGCCTTGCAGGTCGGCGCGCATTTTGTTCGCGGTGGTGTCGGTGATGGGGCCGACTAGCACACGGAAGGTGCCGGGTTTTTCGTCGATCTCGGCGGCCATGGCTTTGAAATTTTTCTTGCGGAGCACGTCCACCATGATGTCGGCTTCGTGCTTACTAGTGGCCGCTAGTTGCAGATAAGTCTGTCCAGCGGCGGGATGGCCTCCACTGCGGACTGGTTCTGCTTTGGCCTTCTCAGGCTTTGGCGGTTCTGGCGCGGGCTCGGGTTCTTTCGTGGGTTGTTGCGGAGCAGTTTCCGTGGGCGCTGGCGGGGCCGGTGCCGGTTCGGTGATTTTTGCGGGCGGTTCCACCACTTGCGGTTTGCTGTCAGGGGCGGGAGTGGTGGCAACGTCGGCGGTCAGGGTTCCTGAATTGCGTCCGACGATGTAGCCCATCGTGAAAAACACGCCGAGCAGAATCACCACAATGAAGAACACACTGAGTAGCTGGCGATTCCCCAGTATCAATTCAAATTCCCCATCTTCATTCTTGGGCAAAGCAATTTCCTCCGCTGGTCTGCTCCTTTCGTTATACTAACGGATACCATTCCGCGCGTGCCAGCCTGTCTCATTTCTATTCTGGTTCCACTCTTCAACGAAGAGGAATATATTGCGCCTATTTTGAGCCGGATACTGACGGCCCCGCTGCCCGACGGGGTGGAGCGCGAGGTCATTGTGGTGGACGATGGGTCGACCGATGGCTCGGATCGCATCGTGGAAGAATTTGCGCAGCGCAATCCGGGAATCATACGGCTGCTGCGTCACGATGGCAATCGCGGCAAGGGCGCGGCGATTCGAACGGCTGTTGCCCAGGCGCGCGGCGAGTTCTGCCTGATTCAGGACGCGGATCTGGAATATGATCCGCGTGAATACGAGCACGTGCTGAAGCCTTTGTTCGATGGCGACGCCGACGCAGTGTATGGTTCGCGATTCATGATTGTGGCGGAGCGGCGCGTGATGTATTACTGGCACTCGCTGGCGAACCGTATCGTGACCGAGTTGTGCAATCTGGTGGCGGATTTGAACCTCACCGATATGGGCACCGGCTACAAAGCTTTTCGCACGGCGGTGCTGGCGGAAACGCCGCTGCGGTCGGATGGCTTTGGTTTCGAACCGGAGATCACGATCAAGCTGGGACGCCGGGGGGCGCGCGTCTACGAAGTTCCGGTGAGTTATCACGGGCGTACTTACGAAGAGGGCAAGAAGATTCGTTCGCGCGATGCTTGGGTGATGCTGTTCACCATCCTGCGCTTTTCGTTCACAGGCGATCTTTATAAGGACCCCGGTGCGCGCACGCTGCATGCGCTCTCCGCGGCGCCGCGCTTTAATCGCTGGATGGCGGATACGATACGTCCTCACGTGCGTGAACGGGTTCTCGAAATCGGCGCCGGCATCGGGAATCTGACGCGCGCGCTGGTGAGCGGACGCAAACGCTATGCGGCTACCGATATTAATCCGGAGCATCTGGCGCGCCTGCAGTCGCGTTTCGTGCATCGCATGAATCTGGAGGCGCACTTTTGCGATCTCACGCGCGCTGAGGATTTTGAGCCGTTCCTGGGCGATATGGATACGGTGATCTGCCTCAACGTACTGGAGCATGTGGAAGACGATCACGCGGGGCTGGCTAATATTTTCTCGGCTCTCAATCATGGGGGACGCGCGATTGTCTTGGTGCCGGAGGGGCAGAGCGTTTTCGGGACTATCGATGAAGCGCTGGGGCACTTTCGGCGCTATTCGGAGGCGGAGCTCAAAAGCAAGATGGAGCAGGCGGGATTCGAGGTGGAGCAGATTATCCGCTTTAACCGCGTGTCGCGGCCGGCCTGGTTTGTGAGCGGGCGGATTTTGAAGCGGCGCAGTCTGGAGTGGAATCAGATGCGGCTTTACGACCGGTTTGTGTGGTTGTGGAGGCGGATCGATGGGCTGCTGCCGTGGAGGCCGACTTCGATTATTGGGATTGCGCGGAAGCCTTAAGCCGGTGGCGCCGGTTGCTGCCGCATTTGGCTTCTTTGAAGGCGACGCGAGCCGATTGAATTTGCTGCACGTGTTTTTCGGCGTGTTCGGCGTAAATGCGGAGTAAGTCCAACAGCGTCATGGCGCCGCGCTCGCTGTGCCGGCCGGTGCGGGCGAAGGTCTCTGGCGGTAGATCCTTTAACAACTCGTGGTTTTCGGCGCGGGTCCGGCGGAATGCTTCTAGAGCCGGCGAGAGTTTGCGTTTGCTGTAATCCAAGCGATTCGCCCAGGCATCCTGATCCATTGCGGGCATCATGGGATTATCCTCTGCGATCACCTGGCGCAGGCGCATCGCCAGCACAGTCTCGGTATCGGCGAGGTGGCAGACGATGGTGCGCACGCCCCACTTGCCGGGGGCGGGTTGGAAGTCTAGGACCGGTCCGGCGGCACCGGTGGTGGCCACGGCTACAAGTTCGGCTCCGCGGCGGAATCTTTCTAACAGATCGGCTAGTTCGCTCATTTGTCTTTCAATAATAGTCGGCGCAGGACATGTAATAGCCGCATTGTTCGCAGTAGAGTTTGCATTTGCGCTCGGCTAAGCGGCGGCTGCAAACGGGACAAAAGAGCATCGGTTCGTGCTCGCCGGCGCGGCGGGGTTCCGTCGAAAGTTGTTCCTGGTTCTGGTCCATTGTCTGTTCGGCTGCTAGACCATTATAAGGTGCGGTGCCGAGTATAATGAAGCCAGCTTGACCTTGAGGTTTGAGCCAGAGGTACTCATGAAGCGAAGCAGAGTGTTGATCGTTTTTGCGCTGGCGGCTTTGAGCGTGGCGCAGACCAGACGTGAACCTGAGCGTCCCTTGAAGCAACCCGTGCGGGGTGTGCATGGCGCGGTGGCGGCGGGCAGCGAGTGGGCTACCGAAGCCGGAATGCGCATGTACTACAAAGGCGGCAACGCGGTGGATGTGGGCGTCGCCACGATGTTCGCTGGTTCGGTGAGCGAGCTCTCGCATTACGGATTCGGCGGTGAGGCTCCTATCCTGATTCGAACCAAGGATGGGAAGGTGCATGCCATCGCAGGCGTCGGCACGATGCCAAAAATGGCGACGGCAGAATTTTTCCGTAACCGTCCGCTGCAGCCTTTTGAGGTGACGGAGCGCGATCCAGGCGGGTTGAAGGGCATCATTCCGGGAGCGGGGTTGATGCCGGCGCTAGTGCCGGGGATGGTGGACGCGGCGCTGCTGGCGCTGCGCGAGTTCGGGACGATGAGTTTTGAGGAAGTCATTGCGCCGGCGATCGATCTGACCGATGGGTTTGCGCTGGATGACATGCGCTCGAATTCGATCGCTTATAGCCAGCCGTTCTTTAACCAATGGCCGACTTCGAAGGCGCATTTCCTTCCTAATGGGCGTCCCCTACGGACGGGTGAAATTTTCCGGCAGCCGGATCTGGGGCGCACGCTGCGCGGGATGGCGGATGCGGAGAAGAAGGCGCTGGCTGGGGGCGCTTCGCGCGAGGCCGCCATCGATAAAGTGCGTGATTATTTCTATCGCGGCGAAATTGCGAAGAAGATTGACGCGTTCAGCAAGGCTAACGGCGGGTTGCTGCGCTACGAGGATATGGCGGCGTTCAAGCTGCAAGTGGAAGAGCCGATGTCGACCACTTTCAAGGGCTATCGGGTTTACAAAACAGGCTTCTGGAGCCAGGGGCCGTCGATGTTGGAGACTTTGAACATTCTCGAAGGCTTTGAAGATCAGCCATCCTATAATTCCGCCGCTTATATTCATCGTGTGGCGGAGGCGTTGAAGCTGGCTTACGCGGATCGCGACACTTATTATGGCGATCCTAAATTCAACCATATTCCGGCCGACGTGCTGCTGTCGAAAGAGTACGCCGCGCAGCGCCGCAAGCTGATTACCGATAAAGCTTCGCAGGAGTTCCTGCCGGGCGAAATTCACGGCAAAGCGGGACGGCATCCTTCTGAGGAAGCGGTTGCGCACATTCCGCTCGACCCGGTGTTGATGGCTCATGACACTACCTGCGTGGATGCGATCGACAAAGACGGGATGATGTTTTCCGCTACGCCTTCGGGCGCTTGGCTGCCGAGCGTGATCGCCGGCGACACGGGGATTCCGCTGAGCGAGCGCGCGCAGAGTTTCGTGCTGATTCCGGGGCATCCTAATGAGCTGGCTCCGGGCAAGCGGCCGCGGGTTACGCTGAGTCCTACGCTGGTCACGTCGACGGAAGGCAAGCCGGTGGCGGTGCTTTCGACTCCGGGCGGCGATACGCAGGAGCAGGGGCTGCTGCAGGTGCTGTTCAACTCCATTATTTTCCGCATGAACGCGGAAAACTCGGTTGAGGCGCCGCGCTTCGGCACGCGGCATCTGGTTTCGAGCTTCGACAATCACGCTTGGAATCGGGGAGACCTGCAGCTCGACGACCGCATCCCGGCAAACGTGGCGGCGGATCTGGCGGCGCGCGGGCACAAGGTCAGCATGATGTCACGCTATGCCAACGGGACTGCTCCGGTGCTGATTCGTGTGCTTGAGGGCGGCGCGATCGAGGCTGGCGCGGACCCGTACTACAACCGTTCTGCTCATGCGTGGTGACGCTTCCGCTTTTTGACCCGACTCCGGGGTTTAATCGAACGGCGTTGGCTGGACGCCTGCGCGCTCTTGCGTCGGAGAATGTTTGGATCGGGACAAGCTCCTGGAAATATCCGGGCTGGTTGGAGCAGATTTATTCTCGTGATCGCTACTTGACGCGCGGGCGGTTCTCGCAGAAGCGATTTGAGGCGGAGTGTTTGGCGGAGTACGCTGAAACTTTTCCCATCGTTTGCGGGGATTTTTCGTTCTATCAATTTCCGACGCCGGAGTTTTGGCAGCGGCTGTTTGGGTCGGCCCCTGCGGGGTTACGCTTTGCGTTAAAAGTGCCCGAGGAGGTGACGGCGGAGGTTTTTCCTAAACATCCGCGCTATGGG
The DNA here is from genome assembly GCA_963760575.1 of Bryobacterales bacterium. Classification (GTDB taxonomy): domain Bacteria; phylum Acidobacteriota; class Terriglobia; order Bryobacterales; family Bryobacteraceae; genus Palsa-187. The sequence continues at coordinate 14,566 of CAVXEM010000008.1, read as the reverse complement.
CCGCGGGCGGGGATGAGGAACGAGTCGTTCCTGAACGCCGATGCGTTGGCGGCTCTGTTTTTGGAACCGCTGGAGGCATACCGCGACCGCATCGCTACGCTGATCTTCGAGTTTGGGGCGCGCTCGACTGCGCTGCGTGAATTTGTCGAGAGGCTGGGGCCTTTTTTGCATGCGCTACCACGGTGGTTTCGTTACGCCGTCGAAATTCGCAATCGTGCGTATCTGGGTGCTCCTTATTTCGATTGTTTGCGTGAGCGCAACGTGGCTCACGTGTTCAACGCTTGGACTAAGATGCCGCCGCTCGGGGAGCACATCGCTATTCCGGGCGCGTTTACGGCTGACTTCACGGTGGTACGGGCGCTGCTCCGCGAGGGGCGCGCGTACGAGCAGGCTGTGGAACAACTGGCGCCTTACGATCACGTGAAGGATGAGAACCCGGAGGGGCGCGAAGCTCTGCGCGCATTGATTCGCCGGATGCGTGAGGAGCGGCGGGCTGCGTTGATCTTCGTCAACAACCGCTTCGAGGGCAACGCGCCCACTACGATTCAGGCTATCGCCGAGTGACTCCGCTCCCTATTGACAGTCTTCTGCCGGAGATCGTTACGCACCTTCGCCGCGGCGCGAGTGTGGTGATTGAAGCGCCGCCGGGGGCAGGGAAGACTACGCGGGTGCCTCCTGCGCTGCTGCCGCTGGTGAAGGGAGAGGTGCTGGTGCTGGAGCCGCGGCGGTTGGCTGCCCGTCTGGCGGCGCGGCGCGTGGCTAGTGAGCTTCGGGAACGGGTGGGCGAGACGGTTGGGTATCAAGTGCGTTTTGAAGACGTGGGCGGGCCGCGGACGCGTTTGCGGTTCGTGACGGAAGGTGTGCTCACACGGCGATTGCTCGACGACCCGCAACTCAAGGATGTCGGCGCTGTAATTCTCGACGAATTTCATGAGCGTCATCTCGATGGCGATCTGGCGTTGGCGCTGCTGCGGCGCTTGCAGAAGACTACGCGGCCGGAACTGCTGCTGGTGGTGATGTCGGCTACTTTGAACGCGGGACCGATCTCGCGATTTCTGGACGATAGTCCGGTGCTGCGCTCCGAGGGGAAGCTCTACCACTTGCGTATTGACTACACTCCGCATTCCGCGGCGCCACTTGAGGAGCAGGTGGTGGGGGCGGTCGAGCGGCTGGTGGATGAAAAGGGCGACGTGCTGGTGTTCTTGCCGGGAGCTGCTGAGATTCGACGGGCTGCAAGAGCGCTGGAGGGCCTCGCGGCGCGCAAGAGTTTGCTGGTGGTTCCGCTTTACGGTGATCTTTCGCCGGCGGAGCAGGACCGCGCGATTACGCAGGCGGCGCAACGCAAGATCATTCTTTCAACCAATGTGGCTGAGAGCTCGGTGACGATTGAAGGTGTCACCGCGGTGATCGATAGCGGCTTGGCCCGTGTTGCGGCGGACTCGCCGTGGACGGGGCTGCCTTCGCTCCAAGTGCGCCGGATTAGTCAGGCTTCTGCTGTTCAGCGGGCGGGGCGGGCGGGGCGCACGGCTCCGGGAAGCGTGATTCGGCTGTACACTGCCGAGGATTTTCATCGGCGGGCTGCGGCTGATACGCCGGAGATTTTGCGGCGTGAATTGTCGCAACTGGTGCTGCAACTTCGGGCGATGCGGGTGAGTGAGCTCGAATGGTTGGATGCGCCGCCGGCCGCTGCGCTCGCGACGGCTGAGGCTTTACTCGACCGGCTCGGGGTTCTGCCGCACATGGCCGAGTTGCCGCTGCCGCCGCGGTTGTCGAAATTGGTTCTCGAAGCTGCGGCTCGTGGAGTTCCCGAAAAAGGTTGTGCGGCGGCGGCGGTGCTGAGCTCCGGGGAACGTGGGGCTGACTTGCTTACGGTGATCGAAGGGGAGTGGCAGGCGCAGACCAAACGCGTTTACGAGCAACTGCGGCGGCTGGTCCCGGGGCGCGATCGCAAGGGTGCTGGTGATGAGGCATTGCTGCAGGCGGTACTCGCTGCGTTTCCCGATCGAGTGGCGCGCCACCGTCGCGACGGTGAGATGTTGCTGTCGACGGGCGGTTCCGCGCGGCTGCCGGGCTGCCGTTATGAATTTGTCATCGCTGTCGATGTGCAGGAACGCAAAGTACACCTGGCGGCGGGGCCGATTCAACCTGAGTGGCTGTTGGACCGGGTTACTGAATCCACTTCGCTCGCCTGGAATCGCACTGCTGAGCGCGTCGAACTGGTGACGGCGCTGGTTTACGATCAGCTTACGATCGACGAAAGCCGCATTCCGGCGTTGCCTTCGGAAGAGAGCGCTCGGCTGCTGGAGGAAAAGGCGCTTGAAGTCGATATTGGGCGCTTTGCGGATCGGGAGGCGCTGGAGCAACTGCGGGCGCGGGCGGCGTTTGCGGGGGTCGAGATTGCGGTCGAAGAAACGTTGCGCGAGCTGTGCCGGGAGCGGACTAGTTTTGCGGAATTGGAAGTTGCTCATCTGCTGGCGGCGCTGCGGCCGGCGCACATCGAGAAAATGGCTCCGGAGCGGTTGCGATTGCCCGGTGGGCGAGACGTGCAAGTCCACTACGAGATCGGCAAGCCACCGTGGATCGAATCGCGGTTGCAGGATTTCTTTGGCGTCGATGAAACGCCGCGCATCGGCAAGACTCCCGTTGTGGTGCATTTACTAGCGCCCAATCGGCGGCCGGTGCAGGTGACGAGCGATCTGCGCGGATTTTGGGAACGGCTATACCCGCAGGTTCGGCGGGAGTTATCGCGGCGCTACCCGAAGCACAAGTGGCCGGAGAAGCCGGTGTGAATTATTCGACGACGCAGGTCCACTCGCCTGCGGCGTCTTGAAATCCGGACAGAATGCGTCGCGGAGCCACGCGCTCGAACTCTGCCTTCAAGTCGCCGATGACGATTTCGCTGATGTTGGCGACCACTACGTCGAAGGCGCCGCTAGCGACTGCGTCGACGCTGCCGATGAAAAACGCGGGCGAGTGCGCGGCATCGGGGTCGATGTCGCAGGCGACCACGGTGCTGGCCCCCAGCATCTTGGCGGCGATCGATAGAATGCCGGAGCCGGTACCCACATCCAATACGCGATCTCCGGGGCGGATGACGCGCTCCATGGCTTCGAGGCACAGGCGGGTGCAGGGGTGCTGTCCTGTGCCGCACTGCATGCCGGGATTGATTTCCAGGCGAAAGCGGCCGGGGGGCGTGGGCTCGGTGCGCCAGGGGGCGACGATGAAGAATTTCTCGCCGACCAGAATCGGCGGCCAGGCGTCTTCGGTTTCCTGCACCCAGTCGCGTTCGGGAGCTTGGAGCGGGGTTCCGAAACGCGCGGCTGTTGAGAAGTCATCGAAAAATGCTTCGACGAAGCCGTCGCCTTCTACTACGCCTAGGGTTCCTGCTTCCCATAGCTCGGCGATTAACGTGTCGTGGCGCGACGACTCGACTTCAATGCGTAACTGATACATCGCGGTTCGGGGCTTGCCCGGTCTCGATCGAGCGCGCTTTCTGCTCATCGTCGGCGGCGCCTTCGCGATCTCCGCTCGCGCGCCTGGCGGCGGCCCGCGCGCGATAGGCGTAGGGCGCGTCGCGCGATTCGCGGATAGCGGCGTCGAAATCGGCGATGGCGTTTTGGTGGTCGCCTAGCTTCTCGTACGCTGCGCCGCGTTGGTAGTGGCCGTCTATGGTGGGCGTTACTTGAAGGGATCTGCTGAATTCCTGGATGGCTCGGCGCGTGTCGCCGTTTTCGAGGAAGATCTGGCCGCGCTCGTTGTAAGCTCGGGTGGAGTCGGGGTCAAGGTCGAGCGCCTTCTCGAGATCGGCTAGCGCGGCTGCGGGGTGGCTCTGGTCATGCTCGGCGACGGCGCGGCTGAGGTATGCCTCGCTGTACTCCGGCCAGATTTGAATGGCGCGGTTGAAGTGGGCCATGGCTTCTTGGTACGCACCGGGGCTCAGTTTCTCTAGACCGAGGGCGAGCTCGGCGCGCGCGCGATCGGGAGCGTTCGCCACATAGCTGTAGAGCAGGCCTGCTGCGGTGGCGAGAACCAGCACGGCCAGGGTTCGGTGAATCAGTTTCCGCTGTCTGCGCTTTTGCGCCAGTAGCGCGGCGCTGGGGGTTGCCCGGGGAAGGGGCCTGACCGCCTTGCGCCAGCGGGTGAGGAACGACTCCACTGCCATAAGGAGCGTTCCGATTATAGCTGGGCCACGCGGCGTTGGACAACTAAAAAGTAGAGGCCTAAGAGGGCCAGCAGGCCTCCGCTCCAGCCCATGATCACGGGGGCGCTGAAGATGGGAATCAGCTTGCCCAGGATCAGGCTGCCCACGGGCATACCGCCGCGGAAGGCCACGTTGTAAACGCTCATCACGCGGCCGCGCATTTCATCGGATGCGACTGCCTGCACTAGAGAGCTGACCATCGACATGGAGATCATCATGGCGCCGCCGGACAGGAAAATGAGGAACAGCGAGAGCGAGAAGCGCGTGGATTGCGAAAACGCGAAGATGATGCAGCCCATCAGCACCAACACCATGAGAGCCGTGCGGCCTTGCCCGTGGATCTTGCCGAACGCGGCAACGATCAGGCCGCCACAGACCGAGCCCATCCCGGAGAAGGCCAGCAGTTGCGTGAAACCCTTGGCTCCGCCGTGCAGGACGTCTTTCGCGAACACCGGAAGGAAGGTCAGCAGTGGAATGCCTAGCAGCGTCATGCCGAAGGCGAGGACGATGAGGCCGTCCATGCCGGGTTTCTTGCGGATGAAGCCGATGCCTTGGCGCATGCTGTTGAGGATGGGCTCGCTCGATTTAGCCGGGATGTATTTCACGTTGATCATGTAGAGCGATATGACCACCGCGATGAAGGAGAGGCTGTTCAAGCCAAAACACCAGGCCGCGCCTACGGTGGTGAGGGCGATGCCCCCGAGTGTCGGTCCGATGACACGCGCCAGGTTGAACTGGATGGAGTTCATGGCGATGGCGTTGGGGATATCTTCTTTGCCCACCAGCGTGGGCAATAGCGCCTGATACGCTGGGCCGCCAAAGGCCTGCGCGCAGCCGACGATGAACGACAGGCACAAGATATGCCACACGTGGACGACTTTGAATAAGACCAATAAGGTCAGAATCAGCGCCGTGGTCATCTGCACGTATTGCGAAATCAGCAATAAGTTGCGGCGGTTCATGCGGTCGGCGATGACGCCGCCTACCAGCGAGAACAGGATGATGGGGACTTGCGCCAGGAAGGTGTCGAGTCCCAAGTAGAAGGAGTCCTTGGAGAGATCGTAGACCAGCCACGCCTGGGCTGTCGATTGCATCCAGGTGCCGATGGTGGAGGTGCAGGCACCGAACCACATCAGCCGGAAATCACGATGCTGGAAACTTTTGAAGACGCGGGTAAGCAAGGAACCCCAATGATGCCAAAGACTCGATTCTAGCAGCCTTTAATACACTTCGAAACAGAAGACCTTATTTGAGTCGTTGGGCGAGAGTGAATATTCGCCGTTGTCGAGCGGTTCGGAGGCTTCGACGCGATAGAGGCGGCCGTCCACTTTGTTCACCGAAAGGTGCAGCGCGCGCGCACCGCCCTTGCGCTTGGCGCCCTTGCCGATGCTGAGCTCGCGCCGTCCACCCTTCACTTCCCAGCGGTAGAGTTCCAGGCGTTCGGGAAGAACTTTGTCGCTCTGGATCAGGAAAATGGGCTCGGCCAAGGGAGTGCGGGCCGGCGAACTGGCGCCGGGGACGTTGTAAACGCCGGACTCCTCTTTGGCCTCGACGGCTTCGGTGGGAACCAGGTTGTCCGCGTGCACCAGATACAACATGTCGGGCTGCGGAGGGCGGGGGCCATCGTATTTGTCGGCGGCCAGCGCCAGGGCCGGAAGCAGCAGAAGGAAAGACAGGCGTGACATTTCGATCCTATTTTAGTTCAATCTGGTCTCGTTCAATCTAAGACTGGTCAATATAAGACTTGGACGAACTCGGCGAGGATTCGGTAACGGTCTTCTTCAGGGTTGAGATCCCAGGCTGCGAAGGCGGGGTTGAGCGGTTCCAGGCGGATGCGCTGGTGGGACCATTGGCCGCCTTCGCCCTCACGTTTCTCGCTGCGATAGCGCTTGACGGTGTAGCGGTCGTTGCCGCCCTGGTCGAGGGCTTCGACCAGGACCAGGCGGCCCTGCCGCGATCCGCTGACGCCGCGACGAAATATGCACAACGACTGGTCGGGGATAAGCGGTTCCATGGAGCGGCCGGCGATCCGGGCCACGAACATTTCGGGCGTCAGGCGCAACCCGGGCGGCACTTCTTCCCAGGCTTCTTCTTCGATTACGCGGTTTTCTAAGAAGGGTCCCGCGGCTACCGCTAGCGAGTAGCGCGGCAGGTGGGTGATGAATGGCTGGGCGGCGGAGTGCACATGCTGACGGTACAAGCGTCCCAGCGCACGCGGGAAGTCTTCGACAATGGTCTCGCGGCGGTCGCTCACGCGGATGGTGTTCGAAAGCGTGTCTTCGAGTTGGGCCAGAAACTGGGCCGCTCCCGTTTGCGAGGCCTGGGCCAGGAAGTCGTCTTCGAGAAGCGAGAGCACTTCGGCTTCTTCGGGGGCGAACTGCTCCCAATCGCGGCGCAGGCGGATATGGACGGAGTCGGTGGCGGGGTCTTCGAGCAAAACGCCTGCGGTAACGGTTTGCTCTCCCGGCAGTTCCACCGTCAGCAGCGAATAGCGGGCAGCGCGGGCGCCGGCAACCGAAGTGCTCGCGAGAGACATGGTGGTCTAACTTATCGGCGGCAAATTTGGATATTGCCAGTTCACTTGCCGACCGGGTAATAGCCCTTGCGAGCCCGCACCTTGACATCCGGCAGCGCCACTTTCACGTTCAATGAGCGGAAGACTTTATTCGATGGCCCCGAATCGTCGGGAATATAGCGCAGGATGTATTGCGTGGTGATTTCGCCGGCCACGTTGGCCACCGAATGGAACAGAGCCGTGGCAATGGCGGACGCAAAGCCACCGGTACCGGCATGGAACGCCAGGTTTCCTTCATCGGAGGGCGTCGACTGAAAACCGGACACGTCCTTGTAAACGTCTTGCAGGGGGTATTCGACGCGGCCTCCGGTTTCTTCGGCGAGCTTGGTCAGGTTGTCGCTGCCCTCGCTGGTGAAGCCATAAGACGTGGTGCTGATGCCGTAGATGGTCACTAGATTGCGCTGCGCGACTTCTAGAACCTCCTGCAAAGTCTTCTTGCTGGAGTTGTCGTTGCCATCGCCCACTACGATGAGCACGCGGCGCGGCTCAAACGGTTCGCCTTTGATCAGAGCGCGGTTGGTACAGGCCATATAGATGGCGTCGTAGAGCGCCGTTCCGCCGCCCGGTTTCAAGTCGCGAATTTTCGAGACGAAAGGCTCGGGGTCGGACGTGGTATTGATCATCAGCTCGGCCTTATTGCCGTAGCCGATCAAATAGCCGGAGAATTTTTCTTTGCCCGGGAGCAGGGTCAGGGCGAGCTCGGTGGCGGCGTCCTGAAAGTGTTTCCATTGAGTACGGCTGGAATTGCTGAGATCGAGCAGGAGTCCGGCGACTACCGGCTGCGCGCGCTCGCGCGAAAAGAATTCGATGTTCTGCAACTTGCCTTCGTCGAAAATCTGGAAGTCTTTTTGCTCAAGATTGGAAACGAAGCGGCCCTTGTCGTCGGTTACGGTGACGGGGACGATGACCTCGTTCACTTCGACTTTGATGGAGGCTGCGCCTGGCTCCGCCTGCTCCTGCGCTGCGGCGGGAGGCGCTGGGGGTGGGGGAACCGATCCCTGCTGCTGCGCGAAACCCCGCGCCAGCAGGAGCGGGGCCCAGCAAACCAAGAGCTTGAGTTTCATAGGAACCTGCCCATGATTATAAACCACTGGGCGGAGATTGGCTCGCAGATGGGAACCGATGGACATAGTTAGAAACCCCAGCAAGTTTCGATTTTCCTTATCTGGGTCCATCGGTTCCCATCTGCGAGCCTATGCTCTTTGTTACGCTAGTAGCGATGCCTGACAACGTTCGCCGCTTTCAAGCCGGACCTGACCCTTTTGGCCGCACCTGGGAGGTGGAGTTTCGCTGGCTGCAGACCGGCATTTCCATCCGCCACGCCGATACTGTGGACGTGAAGTTCGTAGTGTGGACGGAGGGGGAGGACAAGCAAGAAAAGATCGTCGCGCTGCCGCATGCGCTGCTGCTGGCGCTGGCCGCCAAATCCGGGCATGCGCTGACGGATCCGTGGTGCCTGAAACTCGCGGGCCGGCATCTGCGCTATATGATCTCGTCGGGGGAGGATCTGGAAAAGACGCTGGTCACCCTTTCCGCGGCCGATCTCGAACGCGCTGCGGGTGTGTTGCAGCCCGCCTAGCCGCGAACTGGCGGCGATCTCATGGTAAATATAGTTTTGGATGTGCGGTAGCACGCACGTCCTTAGGAATTGAGGAGGGGAGCGATGGTCAACTGCCCGCTTTGCGATGCGGTCATAGATGTTGACGAGGAAGAACTGGACGAAGGGGATTCGCTCATCTGCGAGGAGTGCGGCGCAAATCTCAATGTCAGTGGGGTGAGTCCGCTGGAACTGGTGCCGGATGGAGTCGATGAGGAGGATGAAGAAGACCTCGACGACGATTTGGACGAGGACGAAGACGACGCGGACGAAGACGACGAAGACGACGATGACGAGGACAAGGCCTGGAAGTAAACTGGCCGCCGCCTTGTGCGGATGCGCGTTGCTGCTGGCGGGTGCACAGCGGAGGAACGACGAGGCGCATGCGGTGGTGGCCGGAGCGGTGTTTCGCGAGAACGGCTTCTCTTTGCCAGGGGCCACAGTCACGCTGGCGATGAAAGAGGCGCCCAAGGGAAAGAAGCTGCAAGCGGTGAGCGATGCGCGCGGCGAATTCGCCTTTCGCGTGGCCCCTGGTGCGGCGACTTACGTGGTGAAGGCCTCCATGAAGGGCTTTCAGGCGGCGGAAAAAGAGGCTGCGATCGGCGGCGAGGAGCGCGTTGAGGTAACTTTGGTGCTGCCGGCCGAGTCCAAATGAGTAGGAGCAAAAACATGCTGCGAGCAAGGAGCCATCGGCGGCTGATGATTGCGGGAGCGGCCCTGCTTCTCTCGGCGGGGCTCTTCGGCCAGGAGCAGACGCGGAAGGAGAAGCGCGAAGAGGCCAAGTTGCGGTCCGTGATGGGACTGGTGGTGGACGCGCAGGAGCAGCCGGCGAGCGGCGCCGTCGTCCAGTTGAAGGACATGCGCACCCTGCAGGTGCGGTCGTTCATTACGCAGAACGACGGGCAGTATCATTTCTCGGGGTTGCGGCCGGATATCGACTATCAGGTGACAGCCAAGTTTGGTGACATGACGGCTGCGCCGCGGACGCTGAGTATCTTCGATAACCGTAAGGAAGCGGTTATGAACTTCAAGCTGGATAAGCCCGAAAAGAAATGAAGCTGCTGCTCAGTCTGATTGTGGTGGCAGCGGGAGTGGCGGCGCAGACGCTGACTCCGCTGGATCAGGCGAATTATCCAAAAGTAATTGCGTCGCACCATGGGAAAGTGGTGTTAGCCAATTTCTGGGCGACCTGGTGCGTGCCTTGCCGCAAGGAGATGCCGCAACTGGTACAGTTGTCGCGCAAGCTCGCCGCGCGCGGGTTCGATCTGCTGATGATTTCGGCGGATGAGGCGGAACAGCAAGGCGCGGCGGCTAAGCTGCTTGCGGACAATCGGGCTGCCGGCGCGAATTATCTACTGAAGACTGCCGATAACGACAAGTTCTATGCGGCGGTGGATGCCAAGTGGTCTAGCGGCGAGCTGCCGGCTCTGTTTCTCTACGACCGTAACGGGAAGAAGGTACGGTCCTTCTTTGGCGAGACTTCGATCGCGGATCTGGAAGCCGCCATTAGCAAGTTGCTGTAGTGCGCGGCGCTCTGCTTATTCTCATCGCTTCCGTTGGATTCGCGCAAACCATCGTCTTCGAACACGCTACGGTGATCGACGCTACCGGGGCGCCTCCTAAAAAAGACTTCAGCGTGGCCGTGCGCGACGGGCGCATTGTGTCGGTGACGCCGCAGGCGGATGCGGTGCCTGGTGCCATCGTGATCGACGCTACGGGCAAGTTCCTGATCCCGGGGCTGTGGGACATGCACGTGCACATCACCACGCCGCAAATCATGTTTCCGCTGCTGGTGGCGAACGGGATCATGGGTGTGCGCGAGATGTATTCGGGCGCTGCGCTGTCGACGATTCGGGAGTGGAGACTGCTGCCGGATGCGCCACGGTTATTGGCTCCGGGGTTTATCGATGGGCCTCTCATGACAGGGAATTTGCCGGACGCGGTGGCGGTGGCGAACGCGCAACAGGCGCGGGCGGCCGTGCGGGCGCTTAAGGCGGACGGCGCGGATTTTCTCAAGGTCTATAACAGTGTTCCGCGGGTGGCGTTTCTAGCGCTGATGCAGGAGGCGCGCGCGGCGGGGATTGCAGTGGCGGGGCATGTGCCGGAGGAGGTGAGCCCGCTGGAGGCGTCCGTCGCTGGGATGCGCAGCGAGGAGCATCTCAATAACATTTTGTTGAACGCTTCGAGGGATGAAGTCCGGCTGCGAGCGGAGCGGGTGGCGATGATGTACGATCCCAAGATCAGCGGCGAGCAGAGGCTGCGGCTGCTGGCTTGGCCGTTGCTGGCGGGGCTGGTGGACACTTACGACGACAAGAAAGCGGCGGGGCTGTTTCGGGCGTTCGTGAAGAACGGGACTTGGCAGACTCCTACGCTGGCGATTCTGGATGGCTTTGTGCATGAACTCGACGAGGAGTCTGTGAGCGATCCGCGCAGGCGGTTTCTTCCTAAGGTCTGGACGGATAGTTGGGATCCGCGGGTGATTTATTACTTGAGAGATCAATCGCCGGCTGAGTATGAGGTGCTGCATCAGCGGATGCGCATGCTTTTGACGCGTTACCGGAAGCTAGTCGGCGACATGCATCGCGCTGGCGTTGAGTTGCTGGCGGGGACGGATACGAACCCGTTGAATCCGGTCTTGCCGGGGTGGGGGCTGCATGAGGAGTTGGCATTGCTGGCGGAGTCCGGGTTGACAAACATGCAGGCGTTGCAGACGGCTACGCGGAATCCGGCGCGGTACTTCGGGATTTTGGAGGAGACGGGGACGGTGGAGGAAGGGAAGTCTGCGGATTTGATTTTGCTGGATGCGGACCCGTTGGAGGATATCCGGAACACGCAGAAGATTAATACGGTGGTGATGCGGGGGCACTACTATTCGCGGGCGGATCTGGATGCCATGCTGGAGCGGGCGGCGGTGGTTTCGGGGGCAGTGCGGTAGGGCGGTGTCCGCTTCCTCCGGTCGCGGTTCTGTGTATAGGCGGTAGTGACGGGTCGGCGATGAGCGACGGGCAGGCGTTTGGCAGGGTCACGGAACCGCGCGCGGAGCAAGCGGGCGGCTAGTCGCCGCAGCGTTCTACTTCTACCAGGCAGCTGTAGAATGTTGGGCCGCCGCCGATGTCGGTTAGGCGGTCTGAGGTCAGGACGTTCACGCTTGACGCGTCTTCGGCGTGTTTGTTCCAGCGGACGGCGGGGGCTCTCGCTACTCCGGGTTGTACTGCGCCGTTTACGTCGGCGCGTAGCGTTAGGCTGCCGCGGTCGTTGAAGACGCGCACGCGATCTCCGGTCTGGATGCCACGTTTGGTGGCGTCGGTTTGGTTCAGGTGCAGGAGGGATGTTTCTGCGTCCACATGCTTGCGGTTGCCGAAGGTGGAGTTCATGCTGTCGTCGTTCTTTGACGAGATTAACTCCAACGGATAGCGGGCTCGCAGAGTACGCATCGCCGAAGCGGGATTCTTGGGGCGGGGCATAGTCCAGGGTTTCGGCGCCGAATTCGCACTTACCGGACGGCGTGCCGAATCCGCCTTCGGCGAAGGGCAGGAAGGGCGCGTCTGGTTCCGCGATATTCAGACGGATGGAGTGTTCTCGATCCAGGCGCTCTAGCGTGATGCCTTCTAAAAACTGGTGTCCGGAGCGCAGGAGCGAGCGGAGCATGATGTCTTCGGAGTCGCGGAAGCACTGGTCGTCGAAACCCATGCGAAGGGCCAGGTCGCGGAAGACTTCTACGTTGGAGCGGGTTTCGCCGGGGGCTTCTAGCACGGGGCGCGCTAACTGGACATGGTAATGGCCGTAGGAGCGGTAGAGATCGGTGTGTTCGAGGAACGTGGTCGAGGGCAGCAGGATATCGGCGTAATCGGCGGTGTCGGTTTGGAATTGTTCCAACACTACCGTGAACAGATCTTCGCGGCGCATTCCGGCTAACACCTTCGCTTGGTTCGGGGCGATGGTGGCCGGGTTGGAATTGTAGACCACCATGGCTTTTACGGGCGGGTCGCTAGTTCGCTGAGGGCTTTGCCTAGCTCCGACATGTTGACGATGCGGGTTGGGCGCGGCTGCAGTTCCGGCATCTCCAGCGCTGCGCTATTGAAGTGGAAGGCGTGCGAGGTGGAGAGTTGCAGGCCGCCGCCTACTTCTTTCCACGATCCGGTTAGGGCGGGGAGAGCGGTGATGGCTCGTACGGCTGCGCCGCCGCGTTCGCTGCGTTGGACTCCGTAGTTCAGGCGGATGGCGGCGGGGCGGGTGGTGGCGTAGTCGCGCGCTAGTTGGATGATTTCTTCTGAGGCGATGCCGGTGAGCGATGCAACACGAGACGGGTCGTAGGCGCGGGCGAGCTTAGCTAGTTCATCGAAACCGTGGGTGTGGCGGGCTACGTAATCGGCGTCGTAGAGATTTTCGCCGATGATGACGTGGATCAGTCCTAGTGCCAGCGCTAGATCGCTGCCGGGGTTGACGGCTAGATGGCGGTCGGCTAGGGCTGCTGTGCGCGTTTTGACGGGGTCGATCACTACCAGCTTGGCTCCATTGCGGCGGGCTTCGACGATGAAGGGCCACAGGTGCACGTTGGTGCCGTGGATGTTCGCTCCCCAGGCGATGATCAACTTCGAGTGGCGGAACTGTTCGGGCTCGGTGGCGTAGCGCAGGCCTAGCGTCGCGGATAGGGCGGCTCCGCCGGTGGAGGAACAGATGGTGCGGTCCAGGCGCGAGGCTCCCAGGCGGTGGAAGAAGCGGCGGTCCATGCCGGAGCCGTTGAGCATTCCCATGGTGCCGGCGTAGCTGTAGGGCAGGACGGATTCGGGCCCGTGTTCTTGCACGATGGCCGCTAGGCGGCGAGCGATGGTGTCGAGAGCTTCGTCCCAGGAGATGCGGGTGAAGCGGCCTTGGCCTTTCGCGCCGCTGCGTTTCTGCGGATAAAGCAGGCGGTCGGGCGAATATTCGCGCTCCAGATATTGGGCGACTTTGCCGCAAAGGAATCCGCGGGTGACGGGATGATCGGGATCGCCGCGCAGGCGCGTCGCGCGGCCGTCTTCGATGTGGACTAGCAGGCCGCAGGCGTCGGGGCAATCGAGCGCGCAGACGGAATGCTTGACCTGTCCCGAACTGCTGCCAGATGGCATATTCGCAGGATAACAATTGACGCGTTCGGGCGTGCGATCCTAGGCGCTATGAGAGTTGCAGCCTTGGTGATCCAAAACGCGGTGCGCTTGCTGGGCCTGATTTTGCTGGTGCTGGGGTTCCGGTTTTGGACGGGCCATTCGCTGCGCTTCGTGCCGGTGCACATGCGGATCGGCGAAGTCGTGATCGGGCTGCTGTGGATTCTGTCGGGGATCGGCTTGCGTAAAGGGGTGCCGCCGGGGTTGGTGCTGGGCGGCATGTTTTATGGCGTCATCGTGCTGGCGTTTGCTTTCAGGATGGAACTGTTCCTGCCGGGGAGCGCGCACGAAGTGATTCGCGTGGTGCATTTGCTGTTCGGCTTGGGGGCGATCGGCATGGTGGAGATGATCGGCGGCAGGATCAAGCGCGCGGCGCTGCCGGAGCAACCGCCCATGCGACAATAAAACCCTGCATTCGGGAGGGGCAGGCGACGAGATATCGCAATCGAGTCCTGGGATTCTTGTTCCTCCTGATGGTGATCACGTACCTGGACCGGGTGTGTATTTCCGTGGCGGGGCCGCGTATGCAGGAGGCGCTGCATATCAGTCCGGTGGCATGGGGTTGGGTTACCGCCATCTTCACGATTTCCTATGCGGCGTTCGAGATTCCGAGCGGCGCGCTGGGAGACCGCATTGGGCCGCGCAAGGTGCTTACGCGGATCGTGCTGTGGTGGTCGGTATTCACTTCGCTGACGGGCCTGGTCAGCGGTCTCTATCCACTTTTGTTGGTCCGGTTTCTATTTGGCGCGGGAGAAGCGGGGGCCTTTCCTAACGGTTCGGTGGCGGTGGCGCGCTGGTTCCCTATGCAGGAGCGCGGACGCGCCCTCGGGACTTTTCTGATGGCGAGCCAGGTGGGCGGCGCGGTGGCTCCGCTGCTGGTGGTGCCCATTCAGGTTCGCTACGGATGGCGCGCGTCTTTCTTCGTGTTCGGGATTTTAGGAGTGGGCTGGAGCGTCGCGTGGTACCGCTGGTTTCGCGACTCTCCGGCGGAAAAAGCGGGTGTGAGTCAAGCGGAATTAGAAGAGACTCGCGGCCTGATGGCCAAGGCC
>CAVXEM010000007.1:0-23413 GCA_963760575.1 Bryobacterales bacterium | reverse complement strand
ATATACGCCGCCGGTTCCCCTGTCGAAGCTGGTTGAAGTTGAATCGGTTTTGGGCGAGGCGATTCGCGGGAAGCCGGAAGTGCTCAGGCTGTCGCTGGCGTGTTTGCTCGCGCGGGGGCACCTGCTGATCGAGGACGTGCCGGGGGTGGGCAAGACTACCCTGGCGCAGGCGCTGGCGCGTAGTGTCGATTCTAATTTTCACCGGCTGCAGTTCACTTCCGATATGCTGCCTAGCGATGTGCTGGGCGTGACCATTTACAACGCGCACAGCGAGGGATTTGAGTTTAAGCCGGGGCCCGTGTTTACGCATTTTCTGCTGGCGGATGAGATTAACCGCGCGACTCCGAAGACGCAGTCGGCGCTGCTGGAGGCGATGAACGAGGGGCAGGTGACCATCGACGGACGGTCGTGGCCGCTGGCGCAGCCGTTCATGGTGATCGCTACGCAGAATCCGGTGGAGCATCACGGCACTTATCCGCTGCCGGAGTCGCAACTTGACCGGTTTCTGATGCGGATTCGGATTGGGTATCCGGATGAGACTGCCGAGCGGCAGATTTTGCGGCATAGCGCGGAGCCGGGGCTCGACAAAGTTCGTCCGGTGATTTCTAGCGAAGACCTGCTGCATTTGCAGGAGACCGTGGGGCATGTGGCGGTGGACGAGGCGCTGGTGGATTATATGCTGGCGATCGTCAAGCACACGCGCGAGCATGAGGCGCTGGCGATGGGTGTGAGTCCGCGGGGTGCGCAGGCGCTGTTCCGGGCTTCGCAGGCTTTGGCGGCTGTCGAAGGGCGCGACTACGTAACGCCGGACGACGTCAAGCGCATGGTGGTTCCGGTGTTTGCGCACCGCGTCCTGTTGAGCGCGCGCGCGGCGGCGGGGCAGCGCTGGGCGGGCGCGGCCGAGAAAATCCTGGAAGAGATTCTTACGCTGGTGGACGTTCCACTGTAGCGACAACCAAAAATGAAGACAGCCATTATCGGCCTACCTATGGTGGGCAAGACTAGTTTGTTCACGATCCTGACGGGCGTGCATGAGAGCGCGGCGCGCATGGGGTCGCTGGAGGCGCGGGTGGGGATCACGAAAGTTCCCGATGCGCGGGTGGACGCGTTGGCGAAGTTGTATCAGCCTCCTAAGATCACTTACGCGACGGTGGAGTATTTCGATTTTCCGTCGATTTCGAAGGAGGCGCTGCGGGATCCTAGTTATCTGGCGAGTCTGCGGGTGGCGGATGCGCTGGCGCATGTGCTGCGGGTGTTTGAAAGCGACACGGTGCCGCACGAGAAGGGGTCGGTCGATCCGCTGCGAGACTTCGAGGACGTTGAGGTGGAGTTGATGCTCAGCGATCTGGTGGTGGTGGAGAAGCGCATGGAGCGAGTCGATAAAGACCGGAAGAAGATTAGGAGCCCGGAACTGGATCAGGAATTTGCGTTGCTGGAGCGGTTGAAGGCTGAGTTGGAGGCGAACCGTCCGCTGCGCGGACTCGAGTATAGCGCGGAGGACGAGAAGCGGATTCGCGGATTTCAGTTTTTGTCCCAAAAGCCGATGCTGTGCGTGCTGAATCTGGGCGAGAAAGACGCGGGGCGGCTGCATGAGGTGGAAGAGGAATATCGCAAGGGCCCGTTTGCGGGGCGTAAGAATACGGCGGTGACTGCAATTTGCGGGCAGATCGAAGCGGAGCTGGCGGAACTCAAGCCGGAAGAGGCTAAGGAATTGTTGTCGAGTTATGGGCTGCAGGAATCTGGGATGGAGCGGTTGATCACCGCTACTTATTCGCTGTTGGGGCTGATGTCGTTCTTAACCGCGGGCGAGACGGAGGTGCGGGCTTGGACCATTCCGATCCACAGCAGGGCGGTGAATGCGGCGGGGGCGATTCATAGCGACTTCGAGAAGAAGTTCATTCGCGCCGAGGTAGTGAACTGGCAGGCGCTGATCGATCACGATGGGTATCCGGGCGTTAAAGAAAAGGGCCTGCTGCGGCTGGAAGGCAAAGAGTACATCGTTAAGGACGGCGATGTGCTTGTGATACGGCACTCATAGCGCTCAGTAGTAAGATGGCCTGGAGATGAACCGGCTGCGCATTTTCGTTGGCTATGGCTATAACGCCCGCGATCAGTGGGTCGAGAAATGCGTTGTGCCGATAGTGGAGGCGTTCGGTTGTCAGGTCGTTCACGGCAAAGTTGTATACGGTGGCTCTCTCGCACCCGAAGTTCTTAAATTGATTCAGACTTCTGATGCCATGATCGGGCTCACGACGCGACGTGAGTCCGTGCCCGGCGCCGCGGGACAGTTTACGACGCATCCGTGGGTTGTGCACGAACTCACTGCTGCTTTGTCCCAAGTTCCTCCCATCCCGTTCGTTGAAGTTCGTGAGGAAGGCGTGATTGCACCTGGCGGCATGATCGATGCGCACAATGCGCAGCGCATCGAGTATCGTGAAACGGATCGTGCCGATTGCCTGGTCCGCATTGCCGAAGCTCTAGGGAAATTCCGAGAACAAATCAGCGTGCAAACGGTTCGACTCGGTCCGGAAGCGCTCATCGAGCAGATGAGTGGTTATCTGGATGATGCATCTTTCATCTGCCGCTTGCGCACGCTTCGCGGAACCATCCAATCTGCTCCAGTGGAAGTCCCGGTTCTCCCGCTAAAAGGCGGCCTGTTTGTAAGGTTGAAGGGTGTACGCGAGGATGACCTGGTTCAGATAACGATCTCAGCCGGCGGTCGAACATGGCGCTCAGACTACGAATCGTTGGATACTGTGGATGTACAGTTAAGGTAGGCGTTGGCGATGTCGCTCTCCATTCAGCAAGACCAAACTTACGTCGGGCATGATCGCTGGAAATGGTCGATTTGGGTTGACGGTTCTCCCGACGATCTAGACCAGATCGATCACGTTGTCTATATCCTGCACCCATCCTTTCACAAGCCGGTTCGCGAGGTCAGTGACCGTAACACGAAGTTTCGGTTGGATACGTCGGGATGGGGTACCTTCCCGATCCATGCCAAGGCTGTCCGCAAAGATGGCCGGGAAGTTACGCTGCAACACGATCTAGTTCTCGCGTATCCCGACGGCACCCCGACCACCGCTTAAAAGCCAACCGTAGAGACACAGCCCGAGCCCAGAGGCAAAGCACAGCCAGGCAAACCAATCGCCATGGCGCGTGTAGGGGGTTCGCGCGGTTTCATAGTCAAAGGACATCATGGCGGCGGTTTGCGTGAAGGGCGGCATGCGTTCGCGGACGCGGCCGCGTGGGTCAATGGCGGCGCTGATGCCGTCGTTGGTGGCGCGTAAAATCCAGCGGCGGTTCTCGGCGGCTCGCATGCGTACGATCTCCAGGTGCTGCTGATGCGCGGCGCTGTTGCCGAAGTAGCCGTCGTTCGACAAATTCACTAGGACTTGGGCGCCGGATCTCGTGAACTGGCGGACCAGGTCTGGGAAGGCGGACTCGTAGCAGATAAAGGCTCCGAGTTTATGTTCGCCTACGGGGAAAATCACTACGCGGTCGCCGGGAACGAAGTCGCCGATTTCTTTGGTTATCTTGTTCACCCATCCGAACAGGGGTGGGATGAATTCGCCGAAGGGGACCAGGTTAATTTTGTCGTAGCGGTCGATGACTTTGCCGGAACGGTCGAGCATTTCCGCTGAGTTTAGAGGTTCTTTTTGCGGGGTGAATCCTACGGCGCCGAATAGCAGCGGGAGTTTGCGCAGCTTGGGCTACTTGCGCGGTGTAATCGCGGAAGGGGGCTTCGTTCAGGTAGAAGGGCGCGGGGACTTCGGGCCACAGGATGACGTCCGCGCCGCCGGTGCGCGAGAGCTGAGCCATCCGCCGCTCCAGATCGCGCAGGTTGTCTTCGGTCCACTGCAGTTCGGTGTCGATGTTGGGTTGCACTAGCAGGGCTTTGCGCGAACCTGCTTCGAGGCGCGGGGCGCGGGGGATTGCGAGCAGGACTAAGAGCGACGCTAGCCAGAGGAATTCGCGTCTTGGACGGCGTAAGAAGATCAAGGCTACTGCGCAGGCTAGCATCGCGAATATGAAAGAGAGTCCGTAGACGCCGGTGATGGGAGCGAGGCGCATGGGCAAGGGCATGTCGATTCCGGCATTGCCCAGGTCGAGCCACGCGAAGCCGAAGAAGCCGTGGGTGCGCTCGATGCCAGTCCACAGCGCGGCGACGGAGGGGATCGCCCACCAGCGCGGCATCAGGAACCCGGCCAGCGTCGCGAAGACCGCCATGTGCAAACCTTTATAGATGCCGAATAAGAGGAACGTTCCCCATCCGCCCCAGCGGCCCATGTTGCCGTGCACTTCCATGACGAATTCGATCCAGGGGCAGACGCCGCACCAGAACACTAGGCCTGCTACCCACCCGTACAACCAGCGGCGCTTCCAGGAACGCTCGCGGGCGCAGGCGATCAGGATGGGCGCTAGAGCCAGGGGAGCGAGCCACGTGAGATTGAAACCGGGAAAGAGAAGTACGAGTAGAAGCGCCGAAGCTAACGACAGGCCGAGGTTCACTAAAACGTCCGGCGAATGGCGGCGTTGCCGGGGAATCCCGCGCCTTGCAGGTCGGCGCGCATTTTGTTCGCTGTGGTGTCGGTGATGGGGCCGACTAGCACGCGGAAGGTGCCGGGTTTTTCGTCGATCTCGGCGGCCATGGCTTTAAAATTTTTCTTGCGGAGCACGTCCACCATGATGTCGGCTTCGTGCTTACTAGTGGCCGCTAGTTGCAGATAAGTCTGTCCAGTGGCGGGATGGCCTCCACTGCGGACTGGTTCTGCTTTGACCTTCTCAGGCTTTGGCGGTTCTGGCGCGGGCTCGGCTTCTTTCGTGGGTTGTTGCGGAGCGGTTTCCGTGGGCGCTGGCGGGGCCGGTGCTGGTTCGGTGATTTTTGCGGGCGGTTCCACCACTTGCGGTTTGCTGTCAGGGGCGGGAGTGGTGGCAACGTCGGTGGTGAGGGTTCCTGAATTGCGTCCGACGATGTAGCCCATGGTGAAAAATACGCCGAGCAGAATCACCACAATGAAGAACACACTGAGTAACTGGCGGTTCCCTAGGATCAATTCAAATTCCCCATCTTCATTTTTGGGCAACGCAATTTCCTCCGCTGGTATGCTCCTTTCGTTATACTAGCGGATACTATTCCGCGCGTGCCAGCCTCTCTCATCTCTATTCTGGTTCCACTCTTCAACGAAGAGGAATATATTGCGCCTATTTTGAGCCGGATACTGACGGCCCCGCTGCCGGACGGGGTGGAGCGCGAGGTCATTGTGGTGGACGATGGGTCGACCGATGGCTCCGACCGCATCGTGGAGGAATTTGCGCAGCGCAATCCGGGCGTGGTGCGACTGCTGCGTCACGAGCGCAATCGCGGCAAGGGCGCGGCAATTCGAACGGCCGTGGCCGAGGCGCACGGCGAGTACTGCTTAATTCAAGATGCGGATCTGGAATATGATCCGCGTGAATACGAACATCTGTTGAAGCCTTTGTTTGAGGGCGACGCCGACGCGGTGTATGGTTCGCGATTCATGATTGTGGCGGAGCGGCGCGTGATGTATTACTGGCACTCGCTGGCGAACCGCATCGTGACCGAGTTGTGCAATCTGGTGGCGGATTTGAACCTCACCGATATAGGCACGGGTTACAAAGCGTTTCGCACGGCGGTGCTGGCGGAAACGCCGCTACGGTCGAACGGCTTTGGTTTCGAACCGGAGATCACGATCAAGCTGGGACGCCGGGGGGCGCGCGTCTACGAA
This sequence comes from Bryobacterales bacterium, assembly GCA_963760575.1. Lineage (GTDB taxonomy): Bacteria > Acidobacteriota > Terriglobia > Bryobacterales > Bryobacteraceae > Palsa-187. Next base: position 17,663 of record CAVXEM010000007.1, on the reverse strand, counting down.
GTTCCGGTGAGTTATCACGGGCGTACTTACGAAGAGGGCAAGAAGATTCGTACGCGCGATGCTTGGGTGATGCTGTTCACCATCCTGCGCTTTTCGTTCACAGGCGATCTTTATAAGGACCCCGGTGCGCGCACGCTGCATGCGCTCTCCGCGGCGCCGCGCTTTAATCGCTGGATGGCGGATACGATACGTCCTCACGTGCGTGAACGGGTTCTCGAAATCGGCGCCGGCATCGGGAATCTGACGCGCGCGCTGGTGAGCGGACGCAAACGCTATGCGGCTACCGATATTAATCCGGAGCATCTGGCGCGCCTGCAGTCGCGTTTCGTGCATCGTATGAATCTGGAGGCGCACTTTTGCGATCTCACGCGCGCTGAGGATTTTGAGCCGTTCCTGGGCGATATGGATACGGTGATCTGCCTCAACGTACTGGAGCATGTGGAAGACGATCACGCGGGGCTGGCTAATATTTTCTCGGCTCTCAATCATGGGGGACGCGCGATTGTCTTGGTGCCGGAGGGGCAGAGCGTTTTCGGGACTATCGATGAAGCGCTGGGGCACTTTCGGCGCTATTCGGAGGCGGAGCTCAAAAGCAAGATGGAGCAGGCGGGATTCGAGGTGGAGCAGATTATCCGCTTTAACCGCGTGTCGCGGCCGGCCTGGTTTGTGAGCGGGCGGATTTTGAAGCGGCGAAGTCTGGAGTGGAATCAGATGCGGCTTTACGACCGGTTTGTGTGGTTGTGGAGGCGGATCGATAAGTTACTGCCCTGGAGACCTACTTCGATTATTGGGATTGCCCGGAAGCCTTAAGCCGTTGGCGCCGGTTGCGCCGCTTTGAATTCTTTGTACGCGGCGCGAGCCGATTGAATTTGCTGAACGTGTTTTTCGGCGTGTTCGGCGTAAATACGGAGTAAGTCCAACAGCGTCATGGCGCCGCGCTCGCTGTGCCGGCCGGTGCGGGCGAAGGTCTCTGGCGGTAGATCCTTTAACAACTCGTGGTTTTCGGCGCGGGTCCGGCGGAATGCTTCTAGAGCCGGCGAGAGTTTGCGTTTGCTGTAATCCAGGCGATTCGCCCAGGCATCCTGATCCATTGCGGGCATCATGGGATTATCCTCTGCGATCACTTGGCGCAGGCGCATCGCCAGCACAGTCTCGGTATCGGCGAGGTGGCAGACGATGGTGCGCACGCCCCACTTGCCGGGGGCGGGTTGGAAGTCTAGGACCGGTCCGGCGGCACCGGTGGTGGCCACGGCTACAAGTTCGGCTCCGCGGCGGAATCTTTCTAACAGATCGGCTAGTTCGCTCATTTGTCTTTCAATAATAGTCGGCGCAGGACATGTAATAGCCGCATTGTTCGCAGTAGAGTTTGCATTTGCGCTCGGCTAAGCGGCGGCTGCACACGGGACAAAAGAGCATCGGTTCGTGCTCGCCGGCGCGGCGGGGTTCCGTCGAAAGTTGTTCCTGGTTCTGCTCCATTGTCTGTTCGGCTGCTAGACCATTATAAGGTGCGGTGCCGAGTATAATGAAGCCAGCTTGACCTTGAGGTTTGAGCCAGAGGTACTCATGAAGCGAAGCAGAGTGTTGATCGTTTTTGCGCTGGCGGCTTTGAGCGTGGCGCAGACCAGACGTGAACCCGAGCGTCCCTTGAAACAACCCGTGCGGGGTGTGCATGGCGCGGTGGCGGCGGGCAGCGAGTGGGCTACCGAGGCCGGCATGCGCATGTACTACAAAGGCGGCAACGCGGTGGATGTGGGCGTCGCCACGATGTTCGCTGGTTCGGTGAGCGAGCTCTCGCATTACGGATTCGGCGGTGAGGCTCCTATCCTGATTCGCACTAAGGACGGGAAGGTGCATGCGATTGCAGGCGTTGGCACGATGCCAAAAATGGCGACGGCAGAATTTTTCCGTAATCGTCCGCTGCAGCCTTTCGAGGTGACGGAGCGCGATCCAGGCGGGTTGAAGGGCATCATTCCGGGAGCGGGGTTGATGCCGGCGCTAGTGCCGGGCATGGTGGACGCGGCGCTGCTGGCGCTGCGCGAGTTCGGGACCATGAGTTTTGAGGACGTCATCGCGCCGGCGATCGATCTGACGGATGGGTTTGCGCTGGATGACATGCGCTCGAATGCGATCGCCTATAGCCAGCCGTTCTTTAACCAATGGCCGACTTCGAAGGCGCACTTCCTTCCTAACGGGCGTCCCCTACGGACGGGTGAAATTTTCCGGCAGCCGGATTTGGGGCGCACGCTGCGTGGTATGGCCGACGCGGAGAAGAAAGCGCTGGCTGGGGGCGCGTCGCGCGAGGCTGCTATCGATAAGGTGCGTGACTATTTCTATCGCGGCGAGATTGCGAGAAAGATCGACGCTTTCAGCAAGGCTAACGGCGGGTTGCTGCGCTACGAGGATATGGCGGCGTTCAAGCTGCAAGTGGAAGAGCCGATGTCGACCACTTTCAAGGGCTATCGGGTTTACAAAACAGGCTTCTGGAGCCAGGGGCCGTCGATGTTGGAGACTTTGAACATTCTCGAAGGCTTTGAAGATCAGCCATCCTATAATTCCGCCGCTTATATTCATCGTGTGGCAGAGGCTTTGAAGCTGGCTTACGCGGATCGCGACACTTATTATGGCGATCCTAAATTCAACCATATTCCGGGCGACGTGCTGCTGTCGAAAGAGTACGCCGCGCAGCGCCGCAAGCTGATTACCGATAAAGCTTCGCAGGAGTTCCTGCCGGGCGAAATTCACGGCAAAGCGGGGCGGCATCCTTCTGAGGAAGCGGTTGCGCACATTCCGCTCGACCCGGTGTTGATGGCTCATGACACTACCTGCGTGGATGCGATCGACAAAGACGGGATGATGTTTTCCGCTACGCCTTCGGGCGCTTGGCTGCCGAGCGTGATCGCCGGCGACACGGGGATTCCGCTGAGCGAGCGCGCGCAGAGTTTCGTGCTGATTCCGGGGCATCCTAATGAGCTCGCTCCGGGCAAGCGGCCGCGGGTTACGCTGAGTCCTACGCTGGTCACGTCGACGGAAGGCAAGCCGGTGGCGGTGCTTTCGACTCCGGGCGGCGATACGCAGGAGCAGGGGCTGCTGCAGGTGCTGTTCAACTCCATTATTTTCCGCATGAACGCGGAAAACTCGGTTGAGGCGCCGCGCTTCGGCACGCGGCATCTGGTTTCGAGCTTCGACAATCACGCTTGGAATCGGGGAGACCTGCAGCTCGACGACCGCATCCCGGCAAACGTGGCGGCGGATCTGGCGGCGCGCGGGCACAAGGTCAGCATGATGTCACGCTATGCCAACGGGACTGCTCCGGTGCTGATTCGTGTGCTTGAGGGCGGCGCGATCGAGGCTGGCGCGGACCCGTACTACAACCGTTCTGCTCATGCGTGGTGACGCTTCCGCTTTTTGACCCGACTCCGGGGTTTAATCGAACGGCGTTGGCTGGACGCCTGCGCGCTCTTGCGTCGGAGAATGTTTGGATCGGGACAAGCTCCTGGAAATATCCGGGCTGGTTGGAGCAGATTTATTCTCGTGATCGCTACTTGACGCGCGGGCGGTTCTCGCAGAAGCGATTTGAGGCGGAGTGTTTGGCGGAGTACGCTGAAACTTTTCCCATCGTTTGCGGGGATTTTTCGTTCTATCAATTTCCGACGCCGGAGTTTTGGCAGCGGCTGTTTGGGTCGGCCCCTGCGGGGTTACGCTTTGCGTTAAAAGTGCCCGAGGAGGTGACGGCGGAGGTTTTTCCTAAACATCCGCGCTATGGGGCGCGGGCGGGGATGAGGAACGAGTCGTTCCTGAACGCCGATGCGTTGGCGGCTCTGTTTTTGGAACCGCTGGAGGCATACCGCGACCGCATCGCTACGCTGATCTTCGAGTTTGGGGCGCGCTCGACTGCGCTGCGTGAATTTGTCGAGAGGCTGGGGCCTTTTTTGCATGCGCTACCACGGTGGTTTCGTTACGCCGTCGAAATTCGCAATCGTGCGTATCTGGGTGCTCCTTATTTCGATTGTTTGCGTGAGCGCAACGTGGCTCACGTGTTCAACGCTTGGACTAAGATGCCGCCGCTCGGGGAGCACATCGCTATTCCGGGCGCGTTTACGGCTGACTTCACGGTGGTACGGGCGCTGCTCCGCGAGGGGCGCGCGTACGAGCAGGCTGTGGAACAACTGGCGCCTTACGATCACGTGAAGGATGAGAACCCAGAGGGGCGCGAAGCTCTGCGCGCATTGATTCGCCGGATGCGTGAGGAGCGGCGGGCTGCGTTGATCTTCGTCAACAACCGCTTCGAGGGCAACGCGCCCACTACGATTCAGGCTATCGCCGAGTGACTCCGCTCCCTATTGACAGTCTTCTGCCGGAGATCGTTACGCACCTTCGCCGCGGCGCGAGTGTCGTGATTGAAGCGCCGCCGGGGGCAGGGAAGACTACGCGGGTGCCTCCTGCGCTGCTGCCGCTGGTGAAGGGAGAGGTGCTGGTGCTGGAGCCGCGGCGGTTGGCTGCCCGTCTGGCGGCGCGGCGCGTGGCTAGTGAGCTTCGGGAACGGGTGGGCGAGACGGTTGGGTATCAAGTGCGTTTTGAAGACGTGGGCGGGCCGCGGACGCGTTTGCGGTTCGTGACGGAAGGTGTGCTCACACGGCGATTGCTCGACGACCCGCAACTCAAGGATGTCGGCGCTGTAATTCTCGACGAATTTCATGAGCGTCATCTCGATGGCGATCTGGCGTTGGCGCTGCTGCGGCGCTTGCAGAAGACTACGCGGCCGGAACTGCTGCTGGTGGTGATGTCGGCTACTTTGAACGCGGGACCGATCTCGCGATTTCTGGACGATAGTCCGGTGCTGCGCTCCGAGGGGAAACTCTACCACTTGCGTATTGACTACACTCCGCATTCCGCGGCGCCACTTGAGGAGCAGGTGGTGGGGGCGGTCGAGCGGCTGGTGGATGAAAAGGGCGACGTGCTGGTGTTCTTGCCGGGAGCTGCTGAGATTCGACGGGCTGCAAGAGCGCTGGAGGGCCTCGCGGCGCGCAAGAGTTTGCTGGTGGTTCCGCTTTACGGTGATCTTTCGCCGGCGGAGCAGGACCGCGCGATTACGCAGGCGGCGCAACGCAAGATCATTCTTTCAACCAATGTGGCTGAGAGCTCGGTGACGATTGAAGGTGTCACCGCGGTGATCGATAGCGGCTTGGCCCGTGTTGCGGCGGACTCGCCGTGGACGGGGCTGCCTTCGCTCCAAGTGCGCCGCATTAGTCAGGCTTCTGCTGTTCAGCGGGCGGGGCGGGCGGGGCGCACGGCTCCGGGAAGCGTGATTCGGCTGTACACTGCCGAGGATTTTCATCGGCGGGCTCCGGCTGATACGCCGGAGATTTTGCGGCGTGAACTGTCGCAACTGGTTCTGCAACTTCGCGCGATGCGGGTGAGCGAGCTCGAATGGTTGGATGCGCCGCCGGCCGCCGCGCTCGCGACGGCTGAGGCTTTACTCGACCGGCTCGGGGTTCTGTCGCACATGGCCGAGTTGCCGCTGCCGCCGCGGTTGTCGAAATTGGTTCTCGAAGCTGCGGCTCGTGGAGTTCCCGAAAAAGGTTGTGCGGCGGCGGCGGTGCTGAGCTCCGGGGAACGTGGGGCTGACTTGCTTACGGTGATCGAAGGGGAGTGGCAGGCGCAGACCAAACGCGTTTACGAGCAACTGCGGCGGCTGGTCCCGGGGCGCGATCGCAAGGGTGCTGGTGATGAGGCATTGCTGCAGGCGGTACTCGCTGCGTTTCCTGATCGAGTGGCGCGCCACCGTCGCGACGGTGAGATGTTGCTGTCGACGGGCGGTTCCGCGCGGCTGCCGGGCTGCCGTTATGAATTTGTCATCGCTGTCGATGTGCAGGAACGCAAAGTACACCTGGCGGCCGGGCCGATTCAACCTGAGTGGCTGTTGGAACGGGTTACTGAATCCACTTCGCTCGCCTGGAATCGCACTGCTGAGCGCGTCGAACTGGTGACGGCGCTGCTTTACGATCAGCTTACGATCGACGAAAGCCGCATTCCGGCGTTGCCTTCGGAAGAGAGCGCTCGGCTGCTGGAGGAAAAGGCGCTTGAAGTCGATATTGGGCGCTTTGCGGATCGGGAGGCGCTGGAGCAACTGCGGGCGCGGGCGGCGTTTGCGGGGGTCGAGATTGCGGTCGAAGAAACGTTGCGCGAGCTGTGCCGGGAGCGGACTAGTTTTGCGGAATTGGAAGTTGCTCATCTGCTGGCGGCGCTGCGGCCGGCGCACATCGAGAAAATGGCTCCGGAGCGGTTGCGATTGCCCGGTGGGCGAGACGTGCAAGTCCACTACGAGATCGGCAAGCCACCGTGGATCGAATCGCGGTTGCAGGATTTCTTTGGCGTCGATGAAACGCCGCGCATCGGCAAGACTCCCGTTGTGGTGCATTTACTAGCGCCCAATCGGCGGCCGGTGCAGGTGACGAGCGATCTGCGCGGATTTTGGGAACGGCTATACCCGCAGGTTCGGCGGGAGTTATCGCGGCGCTACCCGAAGCACAAGTGGCCGGAGAAGCCGGTGTGAATTATTCGACGACGCAGGTCCACTCGCCTGCGGCGTCTTGAAATCCGGACAGAATGCGTCGCGGAGCCACGCGCTCGAACTCTGCCTTCAAGTCGCCGATGACGATTTCGCTGATGTTGGCGACCACTACGTCGAAGGCGCCGCTAGCGACTGCGTCGACGCTGCCGATGAAAAACGCGGGCGAGTGCGCGGCATCGGGGTCGATGTCGCAGGCGACCACGGTGCTGGCCCCCAGCATCTTGGCGGCGATCGATAGAATGCCGGAGCCGGTACCCACATCCAATACGCGATCTCCGGGGCGGATGACGCGCTCCATGGCTTCGAGGCACAGGCGGGTGCAGGGGTGCTGTCCTGTGCCGCACTGCATGCCGGGATTGATTTCCAGGCGAAAGCGGCCGGGGGGCGTGGGCTCGGTGCGCCAGGGGGCGACGATGAAGAATTTCTCGCCGACCAGAATCGGCGGCCAGGCGTCTTCGGTTTCCTGCACCCAGTCGCGTTCGGCGGCGTGGAACGGGGTTCCGAAACGCGCGGCTGTTGAGAAGTCATCGAAAAATGCTTCGACGAAGCCGTCGCCTTCTACTACGCCTAGGGTTCCTGCTTCCCATAGCTCGGCGATTAACGTGTCGTGGCGCGACGACTCGACTTCAATGCGTAACTGATACATCGCGGTTCGGGGCTTGCCCGGTCTCGATCGAGCGCGCTTTCTGCTCATCGTCGGCGGCGCCTTCGCGATCTCCGCTCGCGCGCCTGGCGGCGGCCCGCGCGCGATAGGCGTAGGGCGCGTCGCGCGATTCGCGGATAGCGGCGTCGAAATCGGCGATGGCGTTTTGGTGGTCGCCTAGCTTCTCGTACGCTGCGCCGCGTTGGTAGTGGCCGTCTATGGTGGGCGTTACTTGAAGGGATCTGCTGAATTCCTGGATGGCTCGGCGCGTGTCGCCGTTTTCGAGGAAGATCTGGCCGCGCTCGTTGTAAGCTCGGGTGGAGTCGGGGTCAAGGTCGAGCGCCTTCTCGAGATCGGCTAGCGCGGCTGCAGGGTGGCTCTGGTCATGCTCGGCGACGGCGCGGCTGAGGTATGCCTCGCTGTACTCCGGCCAGATTTGAATGGCGCGGTTGAAGTGGGCCATGGCTTCTTGGTACGCACCGGGGCTCAGTTTCTCTAGACCGAGGGCGAGCTCGGCGCGCGCGCGATCGGGAGCGTTCGCCACATAGCTGTAGAGCAGGCCTGCTGCGGTGGCGAGAACCAGCACGGCCAGGGTTCGGTGAATCAGTTTCCGCTGTCTGCGCTTTTGCGCCAGTAGCGCGGCGCTGGGGGTTGCCCGGGGAAGGGGCCTGACCGCCTTGCGCCAGCGGGTGAGGAACGACTCCACTGCCATAAGGAGCGTTCCGATTATAGCTGGGCCACGCGGCGTTGGACAACTAGAAAGTAGAGGCCCAAGAGGGCCAGCAGGCCTCCGCTCCAGCCCATGATCACGGGGGCGCTGAAGATGGGGATCAGCTTGCCTAGGATCAGGCTGCCTACGGGCATGCCGCCGCGGAAGGCTACGTTGTAAACGCTCATCACGCGGCCGCGCATTTCGTCGGACGCTACTGCCTGTACCAGAGAGCTGACCATCGACATCGAAATCATCATGGCGCCGCCGGACAGGAAAATGAGGAGCAGCGAGAGCGAGAAGCGCGTGGATTGCGAAAACGCGAAGATGATGCAGCCCATCAGCACCAACACCATGAGAGCCGTGCGGCCTTGCCCGTGGATCTTGCCGAACGCGGCAACGATCAGGCCGCCACAGACGGAGCCCATCCCGGAAAAGGCCAGCAGTTGCGTGAAACCCTTGGCTCCGCCGTGCAGGACGTCTTTCGCGAACACCGGAAGGAAGGTCAGCAGTGGAATGCCTAGCAGCGTCATGCCGAAGGCGAGGACGATGAGGCCGTCCATGCCGGGTTTCTTGCGGATGAAGCCGATGCCTTGGCGCATGCTGTTGAGGATGGGCTCGCTCGATTTAGCCGGAATGTATTTCACGTTGATCATGTAGAGCGATATGACCACCGCGATGAAGGAGAGGCTGTTCAAGCCAAAACACCAGGCCGCGCCTACGGTGGTGAGGGCGATGCCGCCCAGCGTGGGTCCGATCACACGCGCCAGATTGAACTGGATGGAGTTCATGGCGATGGCGTTGGGGATATCTTCTTTGCCCACCAGCGTGGGCAATAGCGCCTGATACGCTGGGCCGCCAAAGGCCTGCGCGCAGCCGACGATGAACGACAGGCACAAGATATGCCACACGTGGACGACTTTGAATAAGACCAATAAGGTCAGAATCAGCGCCGTGGTCATCTGCACGTATTGCGAAATCAGCAATAAGTTGCGGCGGTTCATGCGGTCGGCGATGACGCCGCCTACCAGCGAGAACAGGATGATGGGGACTTGCGCCAGGAAGGTGTCGAGTCCCAAGTAGAAGGAGTCTTTGGAAAGATCGTAGACCAGCCACGCCTGGGCTGTCGATTGCATCCAGGTGCCGATGGTGGAGGTGCAGGCACCGAACCACATCAGCCGGAAATCACGATGCTGGAAACTTTTGAAGACGCGGGTAAGCAAGGAACCCCAATGATGCCAAAGACTCGATTCTAGCAGCCTTTAATACACTTCGAAACAGAAGACCTTATTTGAGTCGTTGGGCGAGAGCGAATATTCGCCGTTGTCGAGCGGTTCGGAGGCCTCCACGCGATAGAGCCGGCCGTCCACCTTGTTCACCGACAGGTGTAGCGCCTTCGAGCCGCCCTTGCGTTTTGCGCCTTTGCCGATCGAGAGCTCGCGGCGTCCGCCTTTGACATCCCAGCGGTAGAGTTCCAGGCGTTCGGGAAGCACCTTGTCGCTTTGGATGAGGAAAATGGGCTCGGCCAAGGGAGTGCGGGCCGGAGAACTGGCTCCGGGCACGTTGTAAACGCCGGACTCCTCTTTGGCTTCCACGGCCTCAGTGGGAACCAGGTTGTCGGCGTGCACCAGATACAACATGTCGGGCTGGGGAGGGCGGGGGCCATCGTATTTGTCGGCGGCCAGCGCCAGCGCCGGAAGCAGCAGAAGGAAAGACAGGCGTGACATTTCGATCCTATTTTAGTTCAATCTGGTCTCGTTCAATATAAGACTGGTCAATATAAGACTTGGACGAACTCGGCGAGGATTCGGTAACGGTCTTCTTCAGGGTTGAGATCCCAGGCTGCGAAGGCGGGGTTGAGCGGTTCCAGGCGGATGCGCTGGTGGGACCATTGGCCGCCTTCGCCCTCACGTTTCTCGCTGCGATAGCGCTTGACGGTGTAGCGGTCGTTGCCGCCCTGGTCGAGCGCTTCTACCAGGACCAGGCGGCCCTGCCGCGATCCGCTGACGCCGCGACGAAATATGCACAACGACTGGTCGGGGATAAGCGGTTCCATGGAGCGGCCGGCGATCCGGGCCACGAACATTTCGGGCGTCAGGCGCAACCCGGGCGGCACTTCTTCCCAGGCTTCTTCTTCGATTACGCGGTTTTCTAAGAAGGGTCCCGCGGCTACCGCTAGCGAGTAGCGCGGCAGGTGGGTGATGAATGGCTGGGCGGCGGAGTGCACATGCTGACGGTACAAGCGTCCCAGCGCACGCGGGAAGTCTTCGACAATGGTCTCGCGGCGGTCGCTCACGCGGATGGTGTTCGAAAGCGTGTCTTCGAGTTGGGCCAGAAACTGGGCCGCTCCCGTTTGCGAGGCCTGGGCCAGGAAGTCGTCTTCGAGAAGCGAGAGCACTTCGGCTTCTTCGGGGGCGAACTGCTCCCAATCGCGGCGCAGGCGGATATGGACGGAGTCGGTGGCGGGGTCTTCGAGCAAAACGCCTGCGGTAACGGTTTGCTCTCCCGGCAGTTCCACCGTCAGCAGCGAATAGCGGGCAGCGCGGGCGCCGGCAACCGAAGTGCTCGCGAGAGACATGGTGGTCTAACTTATCGGCGGCAAATTTGGATATTGCCAGTTCACTTGCCGACCGGGTAATAGCCCTTGCGGGCCCGCACCTTGACATCCGGCAGCGCCACTTTCACGTTCAATGAGCGGAAGGCTTTATTCGATGGCAGGGAATCGTCGGGAATGTAGCGCAGGATGTATTGCGTGGTGATTTCGCCGGCCACGTTGGCCACCGAATGGAACAGAGCCGTGGCAATGGCGGACGCAAAGCCACCGGTGCCGGCATGGAACGCCAGGTTTCCTTCATCAGAGGGCGTCGACTGAAAACCGGACACGTCCTTGTAAACGTCTTGCAGGGGATATTCGACGCGGCCTCCGGTCTCTTCGGCAAGCTTGATCAGATTCTCGCTGCCTTCGCTGGTGAAGCCATAAGACGTGGTGCTGATGCCGTAGATGGTCACTAGATTGCGCTGCGCGACTTCTAGAACCTCCTGCAAAGTCTTCTTGCTGGAGTTGTCGTTGCCATCGCCCACTACGATGAGCACGCGGCGCGGCTCAAACGGTTCGCCTTTGATCAGAGCGCGGTTGGTGCAGGCCATATAGATGGCGTCGTAGAGCGCCGTTCCGCCGCCCGGTTTCAAGTCGCGAATTTTCGAGACAAAAGGCTCGGGGTCGGACGTGGTATTGATCATCAGCTCGGCCTTATTGCCGTAGCCGATCAAATAGCCGGAGAATTTTTCTTTGCCGGGGAGCAGGGTCAGGGCGAGTTCGGTGGCGGCGTCCTGAAAGTGTTTCCATTGAGTACGGCTGGAGTTGCTGAGATCGAGCAGGAGTCCGGCGACGACCGGCTGCGCGCGCTCGCGCGAAAAGAATTCGATGTTCTGCAACTTGCCTTCGTCGAAAATCTGGAAGTCTTTCTGCTCAAGATTGGAAACGAAGCGGCCCTTGTCGTCGGTTACGGTGACGGGGACGATGACCTCGTTCACTTCGACTTTGATGGAGGCTGCGCCTGGCTCCGCCTGCTCCTGCGCTGCGGCGGGAGGCGCTGGGGGTGGGGGAACCGATCCCTGCTGCTGCGCGAAACCCCGCGCCAGCAGGAGCGGGGCCCAGCAAACCAAGAGCTTGAGTTTCATAGGAACCTGCCCATGATTATAAACCACTGGGCGGAGATTGGCTCGCAGATGGGAACCGATGGACATAGTTAGAAACCCCAGCAAGTTCCGATTTTCCTTATGTGGGTCCATCGGTTCCCATCTGCGAGCCTATGCTCTTTGTTACGCTAGTAGCGATGCCTGACAACGTTCGCCGCTTTCAAGCCGGACCTGACCCTTTTGGCCGCACCTGGGAGGTGGAGTTTCGCTGGCTGCAGACCGGCATTTCCATCCGCCACGCCGATACTGTGGATGTGAAGTTCGTAGTGTGGACGGAGGGGGAGGACAAGCAAGAAAAGATCGTCGCGCTGCCGCATGCGCTGCTGCTGGCGCTGGCCGCCAAATCCGGGCATGCGCTGACGGATCCGTGGTGCCTGAAACTCGCGGGCCGGCATCTGCGCTATATGATCTCGTCGGGGGAGGATCTGGAAAAGACGCTGGTCACCCTTTCCGCGGCCGATCTCGAACGCGCTGCGGGTGTGTTGCAGCCCGCCTAGCCGCGAACTGGCGGCGATCTCATGGTAAATATAGTTTTGGATGTGCGGTAGCACGCACGTCCTTATGAATTGAGGAGGGGAGCGATGGTCAACTGCCCGCTTTGCGATGCGGTCATAGATGTTGACGAGGAAGAACTGGACGAAGGGGATTCGCTCATCTGCGAGGAGTGCGGCGCAAATCTCAATGTCAGTGGGGTGAGTCCGCTGGAACTGGTGCCGGATGGAGTCGATGAGGAGGATGAAGAAGACCTCGACGACGATTTGGACGAGGACGAAGACGACGCGGACGAAGACGACGAAGACGACGATGACGAGGACAAGGCCTGGAAGTAAACTGGCCGCCGCCTTGTGCGGATGCGCGTTGCTGCTGGCGGGTGCACAGCGGAGGAACGCCGAGGCGCATGCGGTGGTGGCCGGAGCGGTGTTTCGCGAGAACGGCTTCTCTTTGCCAGGGGCCACAGTCACGCTGGCGATGAAAGAGGCGCCCAAGGGAAAGAAGCTGCAAGCGGTGAGCGATGCGCGCGGTGAATTCGCCTTTCGCGTGGCCCCTGGTGCGGCGACTTACGTGGTGAAGGCCTCCATGAAGGGCTTTCAGGCGGCGGAAAAAGAGGCTGCGATCGGCGGCGAGGAGCGCGTTGAGGTAACTTTGGTGCTGCCGGCCGAGTCCAAATGAGTAGGAGCAAAAACATGCTGCGAGCAAGGAGCCATCGGCGGCTGATGATTGCGGGAGCGGCCCTGCTTCTCTCGGCGGGGCTCTTCGGCCAGGAGCAGACGCGGAAGGAGAAGCGCGAAGAGGCCAAGTTGCGGTCCGTGATGGGACTGGTGGTGGACGCGCAGGAGCAGCCGGCGAGCGGCGCCGTCGTCCAGTTGAAGGACATGCGCACCCTGCAGGTGCGGTCGTTCATTACGCAGAACGACGGGCAGTATCATTTCTCGGGGTTGCGGCCGGATATCGACTATCAGGTGACAGCCAAGTTTGGTGACATGACGGCGGCGCCGCGGACGCTGAGTATCTTCGATAACCGTAAGGAAGCGGTTATGAACTTCAAGCTGGATAAGCCCGAAAAGAAATGAAGCTGCTGCTCAGTCTGATTGTGGTGGCAGCGGGACTGGCGGCGCAGACGCTGACTCCGCTGGATCAGGCGAGTTATCCAAAAGTAATTGCGTCGCACCATGGGAAAGTGGTGTTAGCCAATTTCTGGGCGACCTGGTGCGTGCCTTGCCGCAAGGAGATGCCGCAACTGGTACAGTTGTCGCGTAAGCTCGCCGCGCGCGGGTTCGATCTGCTGATGATTTCGGCGGATGAGGCGGAACAGCAAGGCGCGGCGGCTAAGCTGCTTGCGGACAATCGGGCTGCCGGCGCGAATTATCTACTGAAGACTGCCGATAACGACAAGTTCTATGCGGGGGTGGATGCCAAGTGGTCTAGCGGCGAGTTGCCGGCTCTGTTTCTCTACGACCGTAACGGGAAGAAGGTACGGTCCTTCTTTGGCGAGACTTCGATCGCGGATCTGGAAGCCGCCATTAGCAAGTTGCTGTAGTGCGCGGCGCTCTGCTTTTTCTCATCGCTTCCGTTGGATTCGCGCAAACCATCGTCTTCGAACACGCTACCGTGATCGACGCTACCGGGGCGCCTCCTAAAAAAGACTTCAGCGTGGCCGTGCGCGACGGGCGCATTGTGTCGGTGACGCCGCAGGCGGATGCGGTGCCTGGCGCTATCGTGATCGACGCTACGGGCAAGTTCATCATCCCGGGACTGTGGGACATGCACGTGCACATCACCACGCCGCAAATCATGTTTCCGCTGCTGGTGGCGAACGGGATCATGGGTGTGCGCGAGATGTATTCGGGCGCTGCACTGTCGACGATTCGCGAGTGGAGGCTGCTGCCGGATGCGCCACGGATATTGGCTCCGGGGTTTATCGATGGGCCTCTCATGACAGGGAATTTGCCGGACGCGGTGGCGGTGGCGAACGCGGAACAGGCGCGGGCGGCGGTGCGGGCGCTTAAGGCGGACGGCGCGGATTTTCTCAAGGTCTATAACAGTGTTCCGCGGGTGGCGTTTCTGGCGCTGATGCAGGAGGCGCGCGCGGCGGGGATTGCAGTGGCGGGGCATGTGCCGGAGGAGGTGAGCCCGCTGGAGGCGTCCGTCGCGGGGATGCGCAGCGAGGAGCATCTCAATAACATTTTGTTGAACGCTTCGAGGGATGAAGTCCGGCTGCGAGCGGAGCGGGTGGCGATGATGTACGATCCCAAGATCAGCGGCGAGCAGAGGCTGCGGCTGCTGGCTTGGCCGCTGCTGGCGGGGCTGGTGGATACTTACGACGACAAGAAAGCGGCGGCGCTGTTTCAGGCGTTCGTGAAGAACGGGACTTGGCAGACTCCTACGCTGGCGATTCTGGATGGCTTTGTGCATGAACTCGACGAGGAGTCTGTGAGCGATCCGCGCAGGCGGTTTCTTCCTAAGGTCTGGACGGATAGTTGGGACCCGCGGGTGATTTATTACTTGAGAGATCAATCTCCGGCTGAGTATGAGGTGCTGCATCAGCGGATGCGGATGCTTTTGACGCGTTACCGGAAGCTAGTCGGCGACATGCATCGCGCTGGCGTTGAGTTGCTGGCGGGGACGGATACGAACCCGTTGAATCCGGTCTTGCCGGGGTGGGGGCTGCATGAGGAGTTGGCATTGCTGGCGGAGTCCGGGTTGACAAACATGCAGGCGTTGCAGACGGCTACGCGGAATCCGGCGCGGTACTTCGGGATTTTGGAGGAGACGGGGACGGTGGAGGAAGGGAAGTCTGCGGATTTGATTTTGCTGGATGCGGACCCGTTGGAGGATATCCGGAACACGCAGAAGATTAATACGGTGGTGATGCGGGGGCACTACTATTCGCGGGCGGATCTGGATGCCATGCTGGAGCGGGCGGCGGTGGTTTCGGGGGCAGTGCGGTAGGGCGGTGTCCGCTTCCTCCGGTCGCGGTTCTGTGTATAGGCGGTAGTGACGGGTCGGCGATGAGCGACGGGCAGGCGTTTGGCAGGGTCACGGAACCGCGCGCGGAGCAAGCGGGCGGCTAGTCGCCGCAGCGTTCTACTTCTACCAGGCAGCTGTAGAACGTTGGGCCGCCGCCGATGTCGGTTAGGCGGTCTGAGGTCAGGACGTTGACGCTTGACGCGTCTTCGGCGTGTTTGTTCCAGCGGACGGCGGGGGCGCGCGCTACTCCGGGTTGGACTGCGCCGTTTACGTCGGCGCGTAGCGTTAGGCTGCCGCGGTCGTTGAAGACGCGCACGCGATCTCCGGATCTGGATGCCACGTTTGGTGGCGTCGGTTTGGTTCAAGTGCAGTAACGATGTTTCGGCGTCCACATGCTGGCGGTTGCCGAAGGTGGAGTTCATGCTGTCGTCGTTCTTCGACGAGATTAATTCCAAGGGATAGCGGGCTCGAGCTTCGCATCGCCGAAGCGGGATTCTTGGGGCGGGGCATAGTCCAGGGTTTCGGCGCCGAATTCGCACTTGCCTGACGGCGTGCCGAATCCGCCTTCGGCGAAGGGCAGGAAGGGCGCGTCGGGTTCCGAAATGTTCAGACGGATGGAGTGTTCTCGATCCAGGCGCTCTAGCGTGATGCCTTTTAAGAATTGGTGTCCGGAGTGCAGCAGCGAGCGGAGCATGATGTCTTCGGAGTCGCGGAAGCACTGGTCGTCGAAACCCATGCGAAGGGCCAGGTCGCGGAAGACTTCTACGTTGGAGCGGGTTTCGCCGGGGGCTTCAGCACGGGGCGCGCTAACTGGACATGGTAATGGCCGTAGGAGCGGTAGAGATCGGTGTGTTCGAGGAACGTGGTCGAGGGCAGCAGGATATCGGCGTAATCGGCGGTGTCGGTTTGGAATTGTTCCAACACCACCGTGAACAGATCTTCGCGGCGCATTCCGGCTAACACCTTCGCTTGGTTCGGGGCGATGGTGGCCGGGTTGGAATTGTAGACCACCATGGCTTTTACGGGCGGGTCGCTGAGTTCTGTGAGGGCTTTGCCTAGCTCCGACATGTTGACGATGCGGGTGGGGTGCGGCTGTAATTCCGGCATCTCTAGCGCGGCGCTGTTGAAGTGGAACGCGTGCGAGGTGGAGAGCTGCAGGCCGCCGCCTACTTCTTTCCAGGATCCGGTGAGGGCGGGGAGAGCGGCGATGGCTCGCACGGCCGCGCCGCCGCGTTCGCTGCGTTGGACTCCGTAGTTCAGGCGGATGGCGGCGGGGCGGGTGGTGGCGTAGTCGCGCGCTAACTGCACGATTTCTTCGTAGGCTATGCCGGTGAGCGACGCGACATGAGACGGGTCGTAGGCGCTGGCTAGTTTAGCTAGTTCATCGAAACCGTGGGTGTGGCGGGCTACGTAATCGGCGTCGTAAAGATTTTCACCGATGATTACGTGAATCAGGCCTAGGCCAGCGCCAGGTCGCTGCCGGGGTTGACGGAGAGATGCCTGTCGGCTAAGGCCGCGGTGCGCGTCTTGACGGGGTCGATCACGATCAGCTTGGCGCCGTTGCGGCGGGCTTCTACGATGAAGGGCCATAGGTGCACGTTGGTGCCGTGGATGTTCGCCCCCCAGGCGATGATCAATTTCGAGTGGCGGAATTGTTCGGGCTCGGTGGCGTAGCGAAGGCCTAGCTCGCGGTTAGGGCGGCTCCGCCGGTCGAGGAACAGATGGTTCGGTCCAGGCGCGAGGCGCCCAGGCGGTGGAAGAAGCGGCGGTCCATGCCGGAGCCGTTGAGCATTCCCATGGTGCCGGCGTAGCTGTAGGGAGGACGGATTCGGTCCCGTGTTCTTGCACGATGGCCGCCAGGCGGTTAGCGATGGTGTCGAGCGCTTCGTCCCAGGAGATGCGGGTAAAGCGGCCTTGGCCTTTCGCGCCGCGCGTTTCTGCGGATAGAGGAGGCGGTCTGGCGAATATTCGCGATCTAAATATTGCGCGACTTTGCCGCACAGGAATCCGCGAGTGACGGGATGATCAGGATCGCCGCGCAGTTTAGTGGCGCGGCCGTCTTCGATGTGGACTAGCAGGACGCAGGCGTCGGGGCAATCGAGCGCGCAGACGGAATGCTTGACCTGTCCCGAACTGCTACCAGATGGCATATTCGCAGGATAACAATTGATGCGTTCGGGCGTGCGATCCTAGGCGTGATGAAAATGGCAGCCTTGGTGATCCAAAACGCGGTGCGCTTGCTGGGCCTGATTTTGCTGGTGCTGGGGTTCCGGTTTTGGACGGGCCATTCGCTGCGCTTCGTGCCGGTGCACATGCGGATCGGCGAAGTCGTGATCGGGCTGCTGTGGATTCTGTCGGGGATTGGCTTGCGTAAGGGAGTGCTGCCAGGGTTGGTGCTGGGCGGCATGTTTTATGGCGTCATCGTGCTGGCGTTTGCTTTCAGGATGGAACTGTTCCTGCCGGGGGGCGCGCACGAAGTGATTCGTGTGGTGCATCTGCTGCTCGGCTTGGGGGCGATCGGCATGGTGGAGATGATCGGCGGCAGGATCAAGCGCGCGGCGCTGCCATAGCAG
>CAVXEM010000006.1:0-227098 GCA_963760575.1 Bryobacterales bacterium | reverse complement strand
GCTCCCCTTCGCGCGGCACTTGAGACCCAGAGCCAGCAGCGGCTCCTGCTGACGGTAGGTGGCGTGCAACAACCCGCGCAGGCCGACTTCTTTGTGCGAGTCTTCCTGAATCTGCCGCGCGCTTCAGCGGAAACGCCCATCACCGATCCACATTATGCCGGCAGCTTCGCCTTCTTCCTCGGAGATCATGGCGCGCATGAGGGCGGTCCGCCGAAACTCGGTTTCCTCGTGGACGTCACCGAAACCCTGCGGAAACTAAATGGCGCTGGTTCGCTACCGAGTCTTGATAAGTTGGACGTGCAGTTGGTGCCAGTACCATTGCCGGGCCGGCAGCAATCGGCTACAAGCTTCAGCCTGGAACAACTGGAACTCGCGACCAGCCGTATCACGTCTAATAAGTAATGATGGCAACTTCCTGGGCAACTGGATCTATTCTGTTGGTGGCGATTGCCGGTACCCTGGGCGGCCAGCCCCAAACGACGGGCGAGCCGTGTAAAGTGACGCTCACGGCGTCTAAGTCGAAAGCAACCTGCGCTGTTCCTGCCGCTCTGCTTGCGCGGCCCCCCCGGCTCGTGGAAATCCCGGTCACGAAGATCGAGAATCCGTCGGGCCAGTCGTTCTCGATCTATCTTTACGCGGGAGTAGGCAAGGGCCAGCCGGAACTCATTGGCAATGTAACCGTCTTCCCCCCAGACCGCATTGGCGTATTTGTGATGCGCAGCCAAGCAGCTTTTGAACGGCTCGGCTCCTCGCGGGGGCCGGGGCGCATCACCATCGAAATCCGGCCCACATCAGAAGCTCGGCCCTGGCAGACTATTTCCGTATCCATCGGCCCGCTGCGTTGGCTCTACGAAGAGCCGAAGTAGCGCAAGCAATCGTGCCGATGTCATGGGTGCCGGGTGACCTGACTCGATTATTTCAGACCCTCATAACCGAGGATTTCAGGATCGCCTTTGAAGCTTGGGGTCCGTGGACCACCCCGTCATGCAACCTCGACCGGCGCCGCCACCTTTTCAGGCTGGCCGACAGCCACGAGCTCATCTAATTCCGCGCGTTCGAGAGTTTCCTTGCGAATCAGCTCTCGCGAGATTCGCTCCATAGGAGCCCGGCGTATCGATAGAATCTCCGTGACCCGCTTACGAGTGTCGTCGATGATCCGCCGCGATTCATCGTCGATTCTCTCGGCGGTCCGTTCACTATAGTTCCGCTCCTCCATATCGAACGGCGACTTCAAGAACTGCGCTGCCATCGGCCTCCCGTAAGTCAACGGTCCGAGCGAGTCACTCATACCGAACCGGGTCACCATCTGGCGCACCAGTGCTGAGGCGCGCTCGAGATCATCGGCGGCTCCTGTCGAAACCACACCGCCGTAGTGGATCTCTTCTGCTGTCCGCCCGCCCAAAAGGACAGCAATCTGATCCTCCAACTCCGGTTGAGTCATCAGATACCTTTCCTGGGTAGGCAACTGGAGCGTGTAACCCAAAGCCCCGATCGACCGCGGAATGATCGATACGCGATGCAGCGGGTCCGCGTGCTTCACGGAAAGAGCTACTAAAGCATGGCCGGCTTCGTGAACCGCGACACGTTCCTTTTCCTGCGGGCTCATCACACGGCTCTTCTTTTCTAGGCCGAGCATGACCCGGTCGACGGCCTCTTCCAGGTCGTGCATCTCCACTCGTTCCCCACCATGGCGAACCGCCAAAAGCGCCGCCTCATTGATGATGTTGGCGAGATCGGCTCCCACCATGCCGGGCGTGCGCGACGCGATCGTGTCCAAAACGACGTCGTCGGCCATGAGTATTTTCTTGGCATGCACCTTCAGAATCTCGACGCGGTCCTTAAGATCCGGACGATCCACGAGCACTTGTCGATCAAACCGGCCCGCCCGCAGCAAAGCCGGATCGAGCACTTCAGGTGTATTTGTGGCGGCCATAATGATCACGCCCTCGGAGGTGTCGAATCCGTCGATTTCGGCCAACAACTGATTGAGTGTTTGCTCGCGCTCATCGTTGCTGAAACCGATGGCTCTTCCGGAACTGCGCGCCTTGCCGATGGCATCCAGTTCGTCGATGAACACGATGCACGGCGCCTTTTGCTTCGCTTGTTCGAACAAATCGCGGACTCTAGCCGCACCTACACCGACGAACATCTCGACGAACTCGGAGCCTGAAATCGAAAAGAACGAAACCCGAGCTTCCCCGGCCACCGCCTTCGCCAGCAGCGTTTTGCCCGTGCCGGGGGGACCCACCAGCAGGACCCCCTTTGGAATGCGGCCTCCGAGCTTCTGGTATTTCGCTGGCTGCCGGAGGAAATCAACGACTTCCTCCAATTCCAACTTGGCCTCGTCCACGCCCGCTACATCCTTGAAGGTCACCTGCATGCGGCTGGACTCGTCGTGAATCTTTGCCCGGTTCTTACCAAATGTCAGTGGGCCGCTTCCTTGCGCGATACGGCGCATTCCGACGCCGTAAATCAACGCAATGAACACCAATGGCAAAACGAAGCCTAACACGTTCCAGAACCACGAACCCTGATCGATGTGGCCGCCGAATTTGATGGGGTGCGATTCCAGTTCTTTTAGAAGCAGCGATTCGTCGACGCCAGGCAACCTCGTTGCTTTAATGGTAAGTCCCTGAATTGGCTGGGGATGTGAAGAATCGTTCTTGAGAACGCCTATCAGTTCCCGTTCGCTGATCTGCACATCGGTTAGATTGCCTGCCCGAAGTTCGGTGAGGAATTCGCTGTAAGCGACCTGTTTTGGGGCTTGTGTGAAGCGGCTGCTTATGTAAAGCACCAGTGCGATGGCGATGACGTTAATGCCAGTGAAGATCCACCGATGCCATTTTTGGCGGTCCATTCCGCTTCTGTCAGAGCAAGTGGTTAACCATTAGTTAGTTTCGTTTAATGCCGCGCGCGAGCCCGTTCCGCGGTCCGGACTCTTTTGGTCCCAGTGCGGTCGTGGCTGCCCGTGTCCAGATTCTAACGCCGACGCGACGCCCCAGACCGCCGATGCTACGATTGCCTTATGAGTTTGCCCTTCGATGCCCAACGAGTCCGCGAGTACGCATTTGAGTTCGGAGCGGGTGGAAATCGGCTCGGATGCAAATTCCTTCTCGATGATGGATCACGGTTGTTCGTAAATGAGAGCCAGATTACGCCTGAAATCGAGCAAGTCATCTCCAGCCTCGGCTCACCGACTAGCGGACTACAACACGGCATGGAAGACGAAACGATTGCAGTAGCGGAAGTCGTGTTGAAGGACTTCGATGGTACGAAAACAATCTATACGGAGAAGATGCCGCTTCCCGAATTAATCTCCTATGGCGACACGGAAGAGGGCATTCGGTTGAGACGGCGCTACACTAAGACCGATCAGCGAGACGAACACGGACGGACCGTGTACGTCGAGTGTAACTGACGCCAGAAGTCACGTTCTGGTGAGTATCTGCCAGTTGGAATGCTAAGTGCTAGGTAATCGACAGACAAAGTATTGCAGGCATCGGGAGGCTGTTATGGCTCGAATTCCATCCGGTTGCGTCATTTGGTTGTCTTGCGGGCTCTTAATGATGCCCGCGACGGCACAGAGGCGGGATGGCCAGGTCAGCGATTTGACTCTTGAGGTGTCCCAGCTCAAGACTAAAGCTGCCGAGCAAGAAGAGCGGATTGCTCATTTAGAAAAGGCTCTGAAGGCGCTGCAAGATAGCAGTGCGAGAACCGGCAATATCGCTGAAGCGATTCTAAAGCTAGAAGCTGCAGTGAGGGACTTGAAGGCGATCCCACCACCGGGGCCCATACCGCCAGTGACTCCTGCCTGGTACTCAGCGTCAAATTGGAACCTGGTCCAGCAGGGAATGTCGCGGGCGCAGGTGGTGGAAATTTTGGGACCGCCGACAAAGGAGACTTCGGTAATAGACACTCAAACGTTGTATTACGGCGATTCGGCTGCGTCGCGAATTGCGGGAAGCGTCACATTTGTAGGCGATCGCTTGACCACGCTGATGCCGCCTACGTTTTGAACCGAATCCGGCCTGCGCGTGAGAAGCCGATCCGCCTAGGGAACGGTTCGCATATGGTCGTCAGCGGTACCTAGAATTGGGCCGAATTGCGTCGAACGAATCCGATCAACTTGCTACCTGCTCGGCTAGGGTGTATTCTTCTTCCGATGTCATTCCGACCTGTCCGCAAAATTGCCGGGATCGGTAATGTGTTCCTGGGAACAGACCTTGTGGATATCGCGGAATACGATCTCGAAATCTATGAGGAGAATCCTGAAGATCATGAGCATCATGGAGCCAACTGGAAACCCGGCGCCAATAAGATCGAGGGAACGGTGGTTGGCGAGTTGCCCATCAGGAAAGACCTCAGGCTTCTTACCGAAGAAGGGTACTCAGTGAATTTCTATTTGCGGGACAGCTTCGGATCTGTCGTGATCTCAGATCCCATACTGGATAGCAATGGAAATCCCGTGCGTTAGACCGGGGCGCGGTATTTTCATTGCCGCTATTGGCCCCATTTCCGCAGCGACGAATGAGGGGGAATTCGCAATCATGGAGCGCGCTGGAATTCGAGCGTTTTCCCGGGCGCTTGGGGAGCGCGATTGCGGACGCGGTAGTAAGCGGCGCACTCGCGTTCGCGTCCCGGAACGACGCGCTCGTCCGCGCATAGCCCGCGTTGCGCAGTGATGACGGTCGATTGCATTTCTTCATGCCCGTGATCATAGTAGAGCACCACCCAATCGCCAACGCGGTTCATCTTGTGCGCGCGGGCTGTGTTTGAGTAGAGCGCTGTGTAATGCCGCTCTCCGCGCTGCGTGTGCAAGATGGGTAGCCAGGCTTGGTGGGTGGGGTTGAAGCGGTGGGGAGCGATCCTGGGCAGTTCGCCGCGCAGGGCTTTTTCGCGGTATTCGCGATCGACATCCAGGAGTTCGGCAATGGGCGGTGGCGGTTCGTGAAGCTCCTGCGGGCTGCTGCGCCTGCGTCCCAGACGGGTGGCCAGCAGGTCCACGATGCCCGCCAGTTTCTTGGGGCCGATACCGCCAGGATCGCTTAACCGTCCATCATGTGCTGCGATTTCCAATTCCTCCAGGGTGTCAATCCCGAGATCGTGATGCAGGTGTTCGGCGAGTTTCGGCCCGATGCCGGGAACCGATTTGAGTAGCGCGACGGGATCCATTTCGCCGCGGAGCCGTTCCAGCATTGGCAAGCGGCCGGTGAGGATCAGGGAACGCAGCCCAGCGCCCAGCCGGTCGCCAATCCCAGGGAGCCGGCGCAAGCCCTCGTCGCCGCCGTCGCGATAGATTTCGGCCAGCGGTTCGCGCAAGTCGCGAACCGTCGCGGCTGCCTTGCGGTAGGCCTGTACCCTGAAGGGATTGGCACCCTGCGCCTGCAACAACTCAGCGGCTTCCTCCAGGCTTCGCGCAATTGAGCCGTTTTCCATGGCCGTTTAGTCAACCTCTCGGACCATTAACACGGAGCAGGGGAGGTTCCAAGCCACCTTCGCAGACACGCTGCCCAGCATGGTGTGTTTCAGATCACGCATGCCAGTGGCTCCGATCACAACCAGATCGTACTGGCCCCGTTCCGCTTCGCTCAGGATCTGGTCGGCCGGATTGCCTTCAGTGGTTATAGTGCTAACTACTGCACGGTTGGCATGCAGGAGTTCTCGCGCTTGCTCCAGAATAGTCTCGCCTTCGCGCACTAGTTCTTTTTCGAAGGCCCCCGCTTCTGTATGTTCCTTTTCTTCGTCGTCGTAGGTTTCCCAGTCCTCATTAAGCCCGAGATGTACCCAAGGCGTCTCGGTGACGTGCATCAAACAGATATCGACGCCGCTCAGATCAACCAGGGAGCGCAACGTTTCAATTGCGCGCATGGATGCAATGGAGCCGTCCACGGCTACCAGCACTCGCAAGCCGCTCTCGTTGCGCAGTTCGCGGGCGATCAGCAGCGGAGCGCGGGCGTGTTCGGCCACTCGGCTGGCGACTGGTCCCAACCCCTGCTCCCCCGGTGTCGCTCCGCGTCCCTTCGGGCCAATGACGGTGAGATCGTAGTCTTCTGTTTTCGCCACGATCACACTCGCGGGCGAGCCGATTTCGGCCAGCAAGCTGATGGTTTTGGCATGGTCACCCAGATCGGCCTTTGCGTCCGCCAGAATTTGGGTGATTTCACTCAGGATGCGGCGTTCGTATTCTTGCCTTCGCCGGCCGCCCCGCCGCAGCTTGGGGTAGGAGGGCGCGACGCAGAGCAACGTGAAGTTACGGTGATCCGGGTGTAAAACGCGAGCGGCAGTATGTAGGGCAGTGCTGGCTTCCTCCGAACCGTCGGTGGCTATAAGTACATTCACGCTAATCAAAAGAGCACGCGGCAAGCCACGCCGCAGACGAGCACCTGTCCACAACACATGTGTGACTCATTTCCGCCCTCGCATTGGGGTAAGCTCAGAAAGTTCGTGCCAGTTCACTTCATTAGGTACGCCCTGGGAGCTCACACGGTCATCCGCGTCGCTGCCGTCCTCGTCGCGCTGAAATGGGTCGTTGCCGTGCTGGCAACCGTGGCCCTTGCGGGTTACGCGCGGCGGATGCGAGCCGTTCGATGAGTGTCGGAAGCCGGATTCTCGCCCGTCTTTGGCATCTTCCGGCACCCTACACCCGTGACATCGTGGAGCATCGCGACATTCGCGTATTGATGTCGGATGGCGTTGGTTTGCTGACAGACCGATATCACCCCGAGGGTGGCGAAAACCTTCCCGTTCTTCTGATTCGCAGTCCCTACGGCCGCGACCATCAATTCCGCGACCTGGCCCTCATCCTCGCCGAGCGTGGCTTTCAAGTCCTGCTACAGAGTTGCCGGGGAACTGGCGGTTCCGGGGGATCCCCACGACCGTTATTTCAGGAGGAACAGGACGGCGGCACCACGATTGACTGGCTTTGTCATCAATCTTGGTACTGCGGCAAGCTTGCCCTTCTCGGTACTAGCTATCTTGGAAACGCGGCTTGGGCAGCGGTGCATGCCGCAGGCCCCCAGATCGCCGCCATGGCGCTACACGCGACTCTTTCCGACGCCTGCGCAGAGACCTACGCTTTCGGAGGATTCACGCTCGAAGGATGCCTCGAGTGGACCCTCCAGCTTACCCAGCCGCAAGACACGGACACGGTGCGTTTACTCTTGCGCGGAAGACTGGCTCAAAAACAGGATTTGCCGCCCGGGCTCCCCGCCTTGGATTCACTGCCGTTAAGAGACACAGACCAAGCCGCGGTTGGCCACCATGTGCCGTGGTGGCAGGATTGGGTGAAGCACGCCGAGCCCGACGATCCGTTCTGGAAGGCCGTCGACTTCACGCGGGACGTCGTGGTTGCTCCGCCCACTACAATGATCGGCGGCTGGCATGACATATTTCTCCCATGGCAAATCAAGGATTATGCAGCCATGCAAGCGGCCAGTCGTCCAGTAACCCTGACAATCGGACCCTGGACGCATTCTGCGCTCGAGGCCTGGGGAGAAAGCGTGCGCCAGGCTCTGTCCCTTTTTCGCGCGCAACTCTTGGATCAAGCTGCTCCCCCGCGCGCCCCGGTGCGCCTTTATGTGATGGGCGCTGAAGAGTGGCGCGAGTATGATTCCTGGCCTCCCCCGGGCCTTAGTCCGGTGGCATTTTATCTCTCTGCGGGAGGATGCTTGTCCACCAAACAACCCGAGCCGACCGCGCCCGATTGTTACGTTTACGACCCCGCAGATCCAACGCCTGCCGTGCATGGTCCCAGGTTCAGTGGTGTCCGCCCGTTGGGCGATATGGCCCGGCTCGAAAGCCGTTCAGATATCCTGCTGTTCACCACTGAGCCCCTCACCGCAAGTTTAGAAGTCATCGGTCCGGTGTCCGCGGAACTGTTTTTTCGCTCCAGCCTGGAACACACCGACTTTTTTCTGGTCCTTTGTGACGTCGATCCCGCTGGTCGATGCACCAACGTCTGCGACGGTTACGTCCGAGTTCGCCCCCAACAGCCCAGTCCTTCGAATGACGGGATCCGGCATGTACACATCGAATTCTGGCCTACCGCTTACCGCTATCGTCAGGGCCACCGCATCCGCGTGATCGTTGCCAGCGGTGCCCACCCGCGCTATGCGCGAAACCTTGGTTCCGATGAGCCACTGGCCGACGCCGTGACCTTTCATATCGCACACCAGCAGATCTTTCATGATCCTCAGCATCCTTCCCGAATCCTTTTACCGGTAAGCGGAGAGAGTAGGATTACGGAGGAATTGGAGTGCGGAGAATCGCCGAAAATGCCGACAGCGAGAGGCATATGAATTGCTAAGTCGGCCGATTAAAAAGATCAGATAGGGGATGATCGTCCTGAGAGACTGGGCCTGAACGTGCTTTTACTTCAGAGTGAATCGGAGAGAATTGTAGCGCCCGCCCATGGGAACGATGCCAGCCGAAGGTTCGAGACGCCCTTCCGCGCAGCGTACTACGCTGGCGGATTATTTCGCGGAGTTCGCGGACTCACCCGCTCGGTACCTTCAGCACGACGACGGATACAGAAGCTGGTCGTATACGTATGCGCAAGTGGGTGCCGCTGCGCGTAACTTTTCAGCCAAGTTGCAAGCCGAAGGCATCGGCAAGGGCGACAAGATCATTTTTTGGTCCGAGAATCGACCGGAGTGGGTCGCTGCTTTTTGGGGATGTGTGCTTGCCGGGGTAATCGTCGTACCCATCGATTATCGTACGTCTCGCGACTTCCTGGGGCGTGTCCAGGACAAGGTAAAGGCTCGCGCCATCCTCATTGGCGACGAAGTCCGTCTGCAACAGTTGGAGACATTGCCGGTCGTGTGGCGGCTTTCAGATCTGGAGTGGACCAGTCATGGTTCAACTCACCGGGCCGTATCGCTTCAGCCCAATGATACCGCCGAGATCGTCTTCACTTCGGGCGCCACGGGCGAACCCAAGGGCGTCCTGATCAGCCATCGCAACATTCTGTCGAATCTGACTTCTCCCGAGAGGATCATCACCAAATACGTGAAATGGTTCCGCCCGGTATTTCCCTTGCGGTTCCTGAACCTGGTTCCACTCAGCCACATGTTTGGTCAAGCACTGGCCATGTTCCTTCTACCGCTGATTCCGGGCGTCGCGGTGTTCATGCGCGGCTACAGCCCTCACGAAATCGCGCGGCAGATTCGAAGCCGGCGGATATCGGTCGCGGTGGTTGTACCCAAACTCTTGGAGGTTCTGCGTGAGCATGTCATCCAGCAGTTTCCAGAAGCTCGGGAGACGGCTCCGCCAGGGACCCACTGGACGCGGCGCTGGTGGCGCTACCGCAGAATTCACCGGCACTTTGGTTGGAAGTTTTGGGCGTTCGTGGCCGGCGCCGCACCGCTTCCAGCAGAACTCGAAGAGTTTTGGTCCAATTTAGCGTTCGTGGTCATACAAGGGTACGGGCTCACAGAAACGGCGCCTATTGTCGCGTTCAACAATCCCTTCGCCGTTAGAAAGGGAACGGTGGGGCGGCCGGTTGAAGGTACCGAAATCAAGATCGCCGCGGACGGTGAAATTTTGGTTCGGGGTGAAAGCGTCACCTCCGGGTACTATGGTGCGCCTTTGGAGAGCAGCTCCGCGTTCAAAGAGGGTTGGTTGCACACCGGTGATATCGGCGCCTTCGACGATACCGGCCGCCTGGTGATCCGGGGCCGGAAGAAAGAGGTCATCGTCACGCCTGAGGGACTCAAAGTATTCCCTGAAGACGTCGAGCGAGTGTTGAATGCCGTCGCCGGTGTGCGTGAATCCGCGGTGGTTGGCAGAGGCCATCCACACGCGGTGCTGGTTCTCAAACCCGGAACGGCTGCCTGAAGAAGTCATCCGCGCAGCCAACCAGCAATTAGAAGATCACCAAAGAGTCCGTGGACTTTCGGTTTGGTCGGGGGACCATTTGCCAAGGACTCCAGGCACGGAGAAGATCAAACGGGCCGAGATTCAAAGTTGGGTAGATTCCGGCGCGTTGACGCCACCTCCGCCGTCAGGGAATCGCTTGCTGGATGTGATGCGGCGATACGCACCTGGCCGCGCGATAACAGAAAGCACGACTCTCGACCAGTTAGGGCTGAGTTCGCTGGACCGGGTAGAGCTGATGATTGATCTTGAACAGCACCTAGACACCAGCATGGATGAGTCCGCCCTGGCCGGCTCTCGCACACTGGGCGAACTGGCACGAGTCAGTGCCGCGCCCGCACGGGAGGAGTTCCCCCATTGGAGCAGATCCTGGCCGGCGCGCGTCGTGCGGCGGAGCGCGCTATTCCTGTTGTGGTTACCCTTAACGCGCTTGTTCGCACGGGCTGGTACTAGGGGCCTTGAACACCTGGCGACACTGAGCGGACCTGTCATCTTCGCGTCGAATCATCAAAGCCACATGGATACGCCCTGTATTCTGGCGGCTCTGCCAGCGCGATATCGCTACCGGGCGGGTGTAGCCATGTGGAAAGAATTCTTCGATGCGCATTTCCACCCAGAGCGGCATAGCAAACTTCAGTGGCTTGGGAACAGCTTGCTGTACTGGCTGCTGACGCTATTCGTCAACGCCTTTCCGCTGCCCCAGACGGAAACCGGCGCGAGCGGATCGTTACGGTATCTGGGAGACTTGGTGAGCGGCGGATGGTCGGTGATTTTTTTTCCCGAAGGCGAGCGAACCCAAAGCGGAGAGATCCGCGCGTTTCAGCCCGGCATCGGGCTCATCGCGTCCCGGCTGCGCGTCCCAATTGTACCTGTGCGGCTGCGTGGAGTCGAGAAGATCCTCCACCGCGGCCAATACTTCCCGAAGCGAGGCCCAGTCGAGATCGCTTTCGGACGACCGTTGTACCTGAGCGGGGACGATTATCCAGCGCTGGCAAAACAAGTCGAGCAGGCGGTTCGGGAGCTGTGACCGGACCTAACAGAATTGGTTGCCGACATGCTCAGTTCTCATTGCTAACGAATCTCCAAAGGAATCTTATGGCTTTCAAAGTTAGAGTGGCAGGTTTCGCCGAGGGTGCTTCTATACCAAAGGGCTTGACCTGCGACGGAGACGACGTCTCACCAGCTCTGGACTGGGCGGGGGAGCCTGGGCCAACCAAGAGTTTTGCGCTGATCGCAGACGATCCGGACGCGCCAGGTGGCACCTGGAACCATTGGCTGCTGTGGGATATTCCTGCGTCTGTTCATTCGCTGCCAGAGGGCATAGGCGAGGGCTCGGTCGGGACATCCGGCACCAACGACTTTGGTAGATCCGGATACGGAGGACCTTGTCCTCCACGGGCCAAGGGTCCGCACCGCTACTTTTTCCGGCTCTTTGCCCTGGACACAAAATCGATCGGATTACCTGCGGGAGCCAAACGGCCCGCACTCGAGAAAGCTCTGCGGAAACACGCTATTGCGGAAGTTGCGTATATGGGCCGCTATGAACGCAGCTAAAAGAACCCGTTCGGCGAGCGAAATGTTGAGGGTGCCAGATGGAATTGATTGAGGTGATTAAGACACGTCGGGCGGTGCGGGAGTATACGGATGCCCGCGTTGACCGGAGGACGGTGGAGCGTCTACTTGGTGCTGCGGTACTCGCGCCGAGTGCGATGAATCTACAACCGTGGGCGTTTGCAGTATTGCTGGATCGAGAGCGTATCGACAACTACGCACGTCGAGCCAAGGATTGGCTGCTTAGCAATGTCTCGCAGGTATCAGAATCTGCCCGCCACATTCTTGACGATCCCAATTTTGTGTTGTTCTACCACGCCCCAGCGCTGGCAATTGTTCTGGCCAAGACTTCCGATGCGCAAGCTGCCGAAGATTGTTGTCTTGCCGCGGAAAACCTCATGCTGGCGGCGCGGGATGAAGGACTTGGCACGTGCTGGATCGGTTTCGTGCGTCCCTGGCTGGATCTTCCGTCGACAAAACACGAACTGGGGTTGCCTGCGGATCACCACGTTGTAGCGCCGATTGTGCTTGGATACCCGAAGGCTTGGCCCGCGTCGCATGGGCGTAATCCTGCGGAAATCCACTGGCTTGACTGAGACTTAGGAGGACTTATGACACCGCTGCCACAGATCACATTTCGCAACATGGAGCCCGTTCCCATTCTGGAAGCGGGCATCTTAAAGGAGATTTCCGTTCTGGAGCGTTTCTTCCAGCGCATCATGAGCTGCCGGGTCGTGATCGAAGGCCCAAGGGGGCGAAGATATGGGGGCCTTTACAAGGTGCGGATCGATCTAGGCGTTCCCAACGAAAAGTTGTTTGTTGAACACAGCCCGAGCCTGCACGGGGCCCTTAAGGATGTCGAGGCCCCCAGCAAGACCAAGCAATCGGAGCCAAATCGCATCCATCGGGATGCGCGCCGTGCGATCCATGACGCGTTTCAAGAAATGCGCCGCCGCCTGCAGGACTATGTGAGGCGCATGCGAGGCCAAACGAAGCAGCACGATGCTAATCTGCAAGCCAAAGTCATTAAGTTGTTTCCCGAGATGGGCTATGGTTTTCTGGAAACGCCTGACGGCCGTGAGATCTATTTTCATCGTGACAGCGTGCTGGATACGCACTTCGATCGCCTGCGTATCGGCAGCGCAGTCCACTTTGCGGGAGAGGTTGGAGAAAAAGGCCCACGGGCCACCACGGTTAAGCTTGTGCATCCCGCCAAGCAAGCTCGCAGTGCTGCTAAGACCAAGGTCGTCAAGATCTCCAAACCGGCTCACCGCAAACGTGCCCAGCGAAGGGTGGCAACAGGGCGTAAATAACAAGCTGGGCCGAGGTTCAATCATTCCTGGGGGCTACGGCTGAGCAGGGCTGCGTGAAATCCCACAGAGGGCAGAGGCGCTTGAACGCTGGGCAGACTTAAGATGCCCGTGAAACCAGTTCCGCGCGAGAATTGCAACCTGATCCAGAGCCGTTGCCATGAGCAAACACCACCAAGCCTTTCGCGCGAAGCGGCGAGGCGATGTCGGCAGCGAGTTCGACGCTATCAATGGGTACGCTAGCGGCGACGTGCTCCACTGCTGAACAGGAGATCTGACAAATTCAACGTCAGCAGTTCATGTACCAACTTGGCTGTCGACTTGCTCCTCCAAGAAGCGAACACGGAGGTGGCTATGCTCGATCCGATTCTCCCCATTGTCACAGACCTAGTGCGCGACGCCGCTCATCGTTTGACGGGATCCCCTGCCGACTACGACGACCTGCTCGAATTCTTCGGCGATGCTCACGTCGTTCTGCTCGGCGAAGCATCCCACGGGACACATGAATTCTACCGGGAACGCGCACAGATCACCAAGCGCCTGATCCGTGAGAAGGGCTTTACCGCCATCGCCATAGAGGCCGATTGGCCAGACGCCTATCGCGTGAACCGTTATGTACAAGGGCAGAATGTGGATGCCGATGCCGTCGAAGCGCTTGGCGGGTTCCGGCGTTTCCCGGCCTGGATGTGGCGCAATGCGGACGTTCTCGATTTCATCGGCTGGCTGCGTAGTCACAACGATTCCCTGGCGCCTGGTTCGGTAAAGACCGGCTTTTACGGGCTGGATCTCTATAGCTTGCATACTTCTATTGAGGCGGTCCTGAGTTATCTGGACAAGGTAGATCCGCCGGGAGCCCAGCGCGCTCGCTATCGCTACGCGTGCTTTGAGCATTTCGGCGAAGATCCGCAAGCCTACGGCTATGCCGCGGGATTCGGTTTGAGCCCTACGTGTGAATCGGAGGTGATCGGACAATTGGTCGAGTTGCAGCGGCGCGCCGCGGAATACGCACGCCGGGATGGCCGGGTCGCTGCCGAGGACTTTTTCTATGCCGAACAAAACGCCCGTTTGGTGAAGAATGCGGAGCAATATTACAGAACCATGTTCCGCGGCCGTGTTTCCTCCTGGAATTTACGCGATCAGCATATGGCGGAGACGCTTGGCGCTCTGCTGGAACACCTTGCTTCTCAAAACCGGGCTCAGCCCAAGCACGACACAAAGGTAGTGGTCTGGGCGCATAATTCTCACCTCGGCGATGCGCGTGCGACGCAGATGGGTCGAGACGGAGAGTGGAATCTCGGGCAACTGGTCCGGCAAAAGCATGGCCGGGATAGCGTCTCGGTGGGCTTCAGCACTTATTCGGGGACAGTGACGGCGGCCTCGAACTGGGGCGACCCGGCCGAGCGAAAACGCGTGCGGCCGGGGATGCCGGGTAGCTACGAGGAACTATTTCACGACGTTGCGATACCGGCATTTGCGCTGACTCTGCCGCCCGATAGCCACGTTGCCGGCGGATTGCGCGAGCCCAGACTGGAGCGGGCGATCGGCGTGATCTACCGGCCTGAATCGGAGCGTGCCAGTCACTACTTCCATGCAAGGCTTTCCGATCAGTTTGACGCCATCATCCATATCGATGAGACTCGGGCCGTCGAACCGCTGGAATTGACCGCGGAGTGGGGCGTCGGCGAACCGGCGGAGACGTTTCCTTCCGGAGTGTAAGCTGTCGAGTACGGATCGGCCTGCATGATCAATGAAGAAATCGCGCGCATCTTTGAGCGCATGGCGAAGGTTCTGGCTTTCAAGGGCGAGGATCGCTTCCGCATCATGGCGTATGAGAGAGCAGCGGTCTCCATCCGGGATCTGGAAGAAGACCTGAGTGTAATCGCGCAAAAAGGGAAACTCGAGGAGATACCGGGCATCGGCAAAGATCTTTCCGAAATGATTTCGGAATACGTCGCAACCCGGAAAATGAAGCGCTATGAGCGGGAATGTAGAGGGATTTCTTCCGGACTGATCGAGTTGATGAATATCCCGGGACTCGGGACCGAAGACTCTTGCGCTTCTGCACAAAAGAGTCCGCATCAGCAACTTTCGAGGACCTGAAGCGAGCTCTCGATACCGGCGCCTCCTGACGCTCAAGGGATTCGGCCAGAAAAAGATAGACAACATCCAGCGTGGGATTGACCTGTGGCTTGCCAGCCAGAAGCGAATGCTCATTGGCGTGGCTCTGCCTCTGGCGGAAAACCTGCTCACGGAGATTCGCAAGATTGGGTTGATCGAACGAGCCGAGGTGGCCGGCTCCCTGCGCCGAAGGAAGGAAGACATTGGCGATCTGGACGTGTTGATCATCTCGAAAGACAGCCCGCGTGCCCTCAGGGAGTTGACCCAGCTACCGCTGGTCAAGCAGGTTCTGGAACTGGGTGATACTAAGGCCACCATCATGATCGAGGGTGGGATTCACGTGGATATCCGCGCCGTCGCCCACGAATCTTACGGAGCGGCCTTACAGTATTTCACGGGGTCCAAGCAGCACAATATTCATTTGCGCAAGCTGGCCCGCGGTCGCGGACTGAAGTTTAACGAATACGGCGTGTTTCGCGGTGAGAAGCTCTTGGGTGGCCGAGACGAAGCCGAGGTCTACGGATTCATGCGCATGCCGGTGATGCCTCCTGAGATCCGCGAAGATAGGGGGGAAATCGAGGCCGCGCTCTCCGGACGCCTGCCCAAGCTCATCGAAATCGGTGATCTGCGCGGCGACCTGCATACGCACTCGACTTACTCCGACGGCAAATCCACCATCGAGGAGATGGTGGAGCACGCCGGTGAACTCGGTTACGAATACATCGCGATTACCGATCATTCTCCGTCGCAGCGCATTGCCCACGGATTGGATCTAGATCGCCTCGAACGAAAGATCGAAGACATTGAGGGCCTGCGGAAAAAAAGAAAAGATCGCCTGCCGCACATTCTGTTAGGAGCCGAGGTCGATATCCTGGGCGACGGCAAGCTCGATTATCCGGATGACGTTCTCGGGCGCCTGGATATCGTGGTCGCCGCGATTCACTCGCTGTTCCGCCAAAGCAAAGACCGAATCACCGGCCGCTTGTTAGACGCGCTCAGCAACCCTCACGTCGATATTTTGGGGCATCCTACTGGCCGCCTGCTAGGCACTCGTGAACCACTGGAGATGGACTTCGAGCGTGTTCTGAAAGCCGCGCTGAAGGCACATTGCGCTGTTGAGATAAACGGATCGATGTACCGGCTCGATCTTAATGACGTGCTGGCGAGAACGGCTCAGGCAGCGGGTGCCCTTCTGGCGATTAATTCCGACGCGCATAGCACGGCTCAGCTCGATCAGATCCGCTATGGAGTGTTCCAGGCTCGCCGGGGGTGGATCGAGGCGCGCTCGGTCGTGAACACCTGGTCGTGGGCAAAGTTGAACCGGTGGCTGAAGGCTCGCCCGAGAAGATCAATGCTTAAATGCTAATAACCGAACAGGGGTGGTATCAACGGATTACTGACAGAGAGATAATTGGAAACCGAGCTACAACCTGCTAATCGAGGGCTGACTTTCAAACAAAACGGCCTGCCGCCTGTCCGTAAGGGCGTGGATGGGCTGTGCGCGCCGGGCCGGTAAATCGAATCTATGAACGAGAACCCCGCAGCTTCTGACTGGGCCGCCACACGCGGCGCGAAATGGCGTGCCCAAATCGTTGGCATGGAAGCGATGATCGCGCCGGTCGACGAACCGCTGATCCGTGAGCTGCGTCTCGACGCGCCTTACAGGATTGCCGATATCGGATGCGGCGGCGGCGGGACGACGCTGGAGATCCTGCGCCGGGCGCCGGTGGGAAGCGTTGTTCACGGCTTCGATATCTCTGCGGCCTCGATCGAATGGGCTCGTAAACGATCCGATGAACGCGCGATCGCCTTCGAAATTGCGGACATCGCGACGGCGACTGCGCCGGAAGAGGCCTATGACCGGCTGGCCTCGCGCTTCGCCATCATGTTCTTTGACGATCCCCCGGCCGCCTTTGCCAACCTGGTCCGCTGGCTCGCGCCGGGTGGGCGCTTCGCCTTCGCGGTCTGGGGCCGCCCGGCCGAAAATCCGTGGATGACGAGCGTACGCGAAGTGGTGGCCGAAATCATCGACATGCCGCCGCCGAATCCCGAAGCACCGGGACCATTCCGCTATGCTGAGTCCGACAAGTTGATCGCCCTGCTCAAGCGGGCTGGTTTTGGTGAACTCCACGTGTGCGAATGGCGCGGAGCGCTCCCGATCGGGGGCGGGCTGCCGGCTGCTGAGGCGGCGAATTTCGCACTGGCATCCTTTTCTTCGTTCGCCGAACTGCTGGCCGAAGCAGGTGATGAGGCGCTCAATGAGGCGCGCCGATCTTTGACGGCACGCTTTTCGCGGCATCAACAGGAGGGTGCTGTCCGGATGGACGCGTGCGTCCATATCTTCACCGGCGCGCGCCTGGGCTAGAGACTTCAGCCGACGGAACCGTGGCTGTCGATAACCCTGCTGGGGAGGGGAGGCAGAGTTTATGCTGAGTAGAGGCATCATGAAAAGTCTAGGAGAACGCTCCCAATGAACCGAACCATCACGGCACTTTGCTTGCCGCTCGTCGCCGGTCTTCTGCTGACCAGCGCGGCGGAGGCGCAGAATCTTGTCATCTCCAATGCGCGGATTATCGCCGGACCAGGACAGGTGATCGAAAAAGGCGCCGTCGTGATCGAGGACGGCAAAATCGCTTCCGTGACCGCGGGCGCGGCGCCGGCTGCTCGCGAAAGGTGCGAAGGTCATCGACGCAACGGGCATGACCGTGATAGCGGGATACATCGACGACCACCGCCACATCATTCAGGCCCGCGGGGCGGAAGCCGTCGCGAAGTGGATGAAGGAGCAGGCGGCCCAGCGCATGCGCGAGCTTCTCGAATCCGGCGTCACCACGGTGCAGTCCGGCGGCGACGACAATGCGGGCATCCTCGATCTGAAGCGGAAGATCGAGAAAGGCGAGATCAAAGGTCCCCGCATTATCGCGTCCGGCGGCGTTCCCACGGCGCGCATGAAGGATGAGGCCGAGGTGCGCGCAGCCGTCGATAAAGTGGTCAAGGACGGCGCCGATTCGATCGCCGAAGTGCACTATCCGGACGTCGTCTGGCCGTACCATCCGACCGAGCAGGAAAGCAAAAATCTGGCTGCAGGGATCGACGAAGCTAAGAAGCTGGGCGTCGAGTTTCAGGTGCACGCCGTGAGCGATCTGGCCTTGGTGGACTCCACCCGTTTGGGCGCGCGCAAACAGGTGCACTCGCAGAACATCAACTGGGTGACGAAAGAACAAGCCAAGGAAGTGGCCGCGGCAGGCGTGCAGGTTGCTTCCATCTGCGGCTTTGGCTCACCGAACTTCGACGTTTTCAGTCACGATAACAAGCCCAAGTTTCGCGACGGCAAGCCGTGGCCGGAGGGGATTGTCGACAGCCAAGGCGTGGGTCAAGAAGCCGGCTACATGCCGGTGAATCTGCGCACTCTCTACGACGCCGGTGTCGACGTTTCCTACGCCACCGACACAACCTTCAACGCCCCGGCAGCGCTGGCTCATGAGCTCAAGAGCTTGAATCTAGTGTTCTCGGTTCCCGATCTCATCAAGATCATGGGGCCCAACTCGGCTAAGTTCATCGACAAAGAAAAAGAGTTGGGAACGATTGAGGTGGGTAAGCTGGGCGACGTTGTGGTGCTGGGTGGCAATCCCTTCGACGGATACTGGAACTTCCTCACCGCGGTCGTGGTGGTCAAGAACGGCGAGGTGATGGTGGACAAACGCGGCCTGCCGGACGCGGGCAAGCCCATCGTGCGCGGCTACTGACGCATCGGTATACTGTCCCATGGCAATGCCTATGAAACTGATCTATGTCATCCCAGTGATTTTGAGCGCCTCGCTGCTGGCGCAAGACGCCGATACCGTCCTTATTAATGGGAAGATCCTGACGGCCGATGCGCAGTTTTCAACGCAACAGGCTCTGGCGGTGCGGGACGGCAAGATTACCGCGGTCGGGACCACGGCGCAGATCCGCAAGCTGGCCGGCGCGAAGTCGCGAGTGATCGATCTGGGTGGGCGCACGGTGATACCGGGGCTGATCGATTCGCACATGCACGCGATCCGCGCGGCGTCGTTTTTTGCCAGCGAATCGAATTGGGCGGGAGTGCCGACGCTGGCGGAGGCGCTGGATCGAATTCGGGAGTCGGCAAAAGCCAAGCGGCCGGGTGAATGGGTGATTGTGGGTGGTGGTTGGAAGCCCGAACAGTTTAAGGAAAACCGTCTTCCAACGCAGGCGGAGTTGACCGAGGCGGCGGGGGATCATCCCGCGTATGTGCAAATGCTGTACGCCTGGGCGCTGATGAATCAGCGTGGACTGGATGCGTTGCATATCAAGTCCGACGCGGATCTCCCGGGCGGCGGGAAGCTCGACCGCGACGCGAACGGCAAGCCGACGGGCGGCATTACGGGCGGCATTGTTCCGCTGTTTGACCGCTTGCCGAGGCCAACGCCTGAACAGCAGGTGGAAGGGACCAAGAAGTTCTTCCGCGAGTTGAACCGGCTGGGCATGACGGGCGTGAGCGACCCCTGCGGCAACAATGTGACGCCGGAGACGTATGACGCGATTAATAAGGTGTGGCGCGACCGGCAACTCACGGTGCGCGTGGCCTACACGATTTGTGGATTTAACCCGCCGCACGAAGTCGAGGAATACCAGAAGTATCTCGGGCTGATGCCGATGGGTTTTGGCGACGACATGATGCACTTTAACGGCATCGGAGAGCAAGTTGTCTGGGCCATCAATAACGTCGAGAAGCCCAACGCAGCCGACCTGGAGCGCTTTTACCAGATCGCGAAGTGGGCCGCGGGACGCGGCTACGGACTGACGTTTCACTGCGGTACGGATGCCGCGGTTGACGCCATCCTGAAAGTTTTCGAACGCGTGGATAGCGAGGTCTCGATCAAGAATCTGCGCTGGTCGATTGCGCATTTGAACGATGCGTCTCCCGCGAGCCTGCGCCGGATGAAAGCGCTGGGCATGGGCTGGACCATGCAGGACGCGATGTACTTCTCGGGCGAGGAAACCGAACGCAGGTCTGGCGCGGAAGCGGCGCGGCGCATG
The DNA here is from genome assembly GCA_963760575.1 of Bryobacterales bacterium. Lineage (GTDB taxonomy): Bacteria > Acidobacteriota > Terriglobia > Bryobacterales > Bryobacteraceae > Palsa-187. Next base: position 207,206 of record CAVXEM010000006.1, on the reverse strand, counting down.
CCTCCGGTGGAAACGGCGCGCGAAATCGGAGTGCCGGTGGGAGCGGGCACGGATGCTCATCGTGTGGCTCCGTACAGTCCGTTTACGGCTCTGCAGTGGGCGCTGGATGGCAAGACGGTAGGTGGCAAAGTAGTGCGTGGACCCGAGGAAACGCCGAGCCGTGCGAATGCTCTGCGGGCTTACACGCAGGGTAGTGCGTGGTTTTCTCACGACGATGACAAGCGGGGCGCGCTCGAACCGGGCAAGTTCGCGGATCTGGCGGTGCTTACGAAGGACTACATGACGGTGCCGGTGGAGCAGATCGGCGGGATTGAATCCGTGCTCACCATGGTGGGCGGGAAGATTGTCTACGCGGCGGGGCCGTTCGCATCTTATAAGTAGTTAAAACGCCGAGCAGCGCGAAGAAGAAACCGGCCAATGCCGGCCGTTGTTGCATCGGATAATCGAGCAGGCCGTGAATCCACACGCAAAGGATGCCGACGCCCCAGAGCGATTGTATGGCCGGCCGCACGCTCCAGCCGGCGATGGCTAACATCAGGATCAAGAAGGGCAGCCCACCCTCGTCCGCCCATTGCACCCAATCGTTGTGGGCCTGATTCACATAGGTGCCATCGTCAAATCGCGCGTAACCGGGATAAGCCTCGGGCCATGTACCCATTCCGAAGCCGGTGAGGGGGCGGTCGCGCACCATGCTGACGGAGGAGAGCACCAGGTCTTGGCGCAGCGAATAAGGATTGGGTTCTTGCAGGCGCTTCCAAAGGGTCTGCCATCCCACGACCCCCGTGAATAGGACTACCGCACCGAGACTCCCCAGCACCACGCGCGCGAGCACGCGCCCGTCGATCATCCCACGCCAGAACGCAATCACTGGGATCATCACAATTTCCGCCAGGCACAGAATCGAGCCCATGCGCGAGCCGCCCATCACCACTGAGGCGAACAGCGTGGCGGCGATCGCCGCGTGCAATATCCAGCGGCGCCGGTCGCGGATAACGCCGATCATGGCCAAGGGCAAGATGGTTTCGATAAATGCGGCGTACTGATTCTTGTAAACGAACGGGCCCAGCGTGCGCGAATCTGCAGCGATGTCGAAGATCCAAAAGATTTTCCCAGGCGGGGAAGTGAGAAAGGTGAAGATCGCGGCGACCGCGAGGATGCTGGTGAAGATCAGCGCGCCGCGCAGAAAGCGTTCCCGCTCTTCGGCATTGCGATAAAGGTCGGCCGCCAGCGCAAAGGCAGCCAGGTTTGTCACCCAATTCAGAGTGGCGTCGAGAGTAGTGACGCGATCCACGGACCACCCCGCGGCCACCTGTAACGCGCCCCAAGCGACGGCGATCGCAAGTAAACAGCCAACGAAAGGGAGACCGGCGGAACGCCGCTGAATAATCCGCAGCGCCGCCAGCGCGAACAACGCCACCTGAAAAGCGCTCAGCGCCCAGCGCGCGGGGACCCACAGCGTAAGAATGCCGAAGCAGAGGATTGCAGCCAGCCACATATCCGGCCGTTAGTAGGCGCCATCGCCGAGCACAACCACTCGGATGGTCCGGAACAGTATGTGAAGATCGAGCCATACCGACCAGTTGCGAACGTAATAGAGATCCAGCTTGACGCGCTGCTCATAGGAGAGGTTGTTGCGTCCGGAGACCTGCCACATTCCACTCAGACCGGGAGTCACCTTCGCGTACAGCGCGAATCCGTCTCCATAGCGCGACATCTCTTCCGCCACGATCGGCCGCGGACCCACGAAGCTCATCTGTCCGCGGACGATATTCCACAATTGAGGTAATTCGTCCAGACTGGTTCGCCGCAAAAAACGGCCCAAGGGCGTGATGCGCGGGTCGTGACGTAACTTCCGATAGCGAAGCCACTCTTCACGCAAGCTTGGATCCGATGCCAGCCACTCTTCCAGAACGTTGCCCGCGTTCGCATACATGGAACGGAACTTCCACGCGATAAACGGTCCTCCGCCGCGGCCGCGCCGTATTTGACCATAGAACACTGGCCCTGGCGAGGTGATCTTGATCGCGAGGGCGATCAACGCAATGAAGGGAAGAGCTACCGTTCCGAGAACCGCCACCAAGCCCAGATCCAAAGCGCGCTTAATGACGCGTGGTCCCGGCATCAAAAGCCGCTGCTGAACTCCCAGGCCGAGCACTCCGTTCAGATCCCTGGTCTCCACCCACAAACTCGACAAGCCGGCCATTTCGGGAATCACAATAATGTTCGGGAACAACTCGCTACAGCGGTCGAAGAATTCGCGCGCCCTGTGCTGCGATGTTCCCGCCAAAATAAAAATTACGTGCCGGATGCCGTGATCTAGAGCGAGCGGGGCCGCGAGTTCCGGATCGTCAAGGACGGCCGCGGGCTTCAAACCCAACTCCGGCTGCCGCGTCAGGGAAGCGGCAATTTCAATAGCCGAAGGAGCCGCGCCCACCACCACCACCGGATAACCCCACCAGGATTTGCGCGCACACGTCGAGCGTACGATCAAGCGCAACATAGGCACAAAAGCCAGGGTTTGCAGCCATGCGATTACAAAAACACCACGAGAATATGTGGCGGCGTCTTTCTGCAAAAATACCGTGACCGCCAGCGCCGGATAGACCACGCAGGTCGCGACCGTCAACAAACGCAATTCTTCGGCGGGATTACGCCCGAATCCCGGATAGAGCCCAGTGGCCGCATAGGCCAAGGGAAATAGAAACAACACCGGCCATAGCCTGAGATACAGCTCGGAGCTGAGCCCCACGCTGAAGTGCGGCCAGATCAGAATGCTTACCGCCGCTGCAAGCGCGACAGCGGCCAGATCGCCCGCCAGCAAGACGGCGCTGCACAGCCACGGCCGCGCGGGATTTTGGACAGATTCCCCCCACCTGGCGGGCGCATCCGCCAGCCCAGCCACTCTCGCAATGGAACTCGGTTGCAAGATAGACATGGTTATCCCAGTTCCTCAACCTGCTCTCGATGGGCCGGGACCCGGGGAGTGACAACTGCGAAGTCGTCCGCATTGGAACGCCAACGCCTTAATCGAGGCTTCGACCAAAGCGCGCGGGATCAATGTGTTGCGCCTTGTCTTCGTGCAGATAAGCAATTTGCTGTCTTATAAACTCGACTCCATCTTTCGAATTGCTGGTACAACGTAAGACATCGCGATGCTCCCGGGTTACCGCTCCAATCCGGAAATAGCGCCGGAACAGATCGGCAAACGAGAAGTTATGCGAATGCATTACCTGTGCTTGCGCTGCGTAGGCGACCTGGTAGCCCCCGTCCAGCAGCCGCGCGCAGAAGAGCATATCCTCGTTCGTCAAAACGGGCGCAGGGAACCGGCCCACGCGCTCGAAGCACGCGCGATCGATAGCGGAGGCGGTATTCGAGAAAAAAAATGTCTTTAGTGTGCGGCGCTGAACGCGAGAGATGTGGCGTAGCGATGACTCAACGGGATAGTTATACAGCCTGGCAAAGGCCTCGGTCGGCCGTGCATCGGAGGCAGGGATTTGGCGGGCGTAGGACGCGGCCGTAAGATGCCCATCAAGAGGAGCCGTTAGGAGCGCTAGAAAATCGCGCGAGGTGGGCAGCGCATCTTGTGTAAGGAACACTAAAATCTCTCCGCAGCTTTTCCCGGCCGCGAAATTGCGAGTGCCGCCATGGTCAAACCTATTCCTCGATACTCGGTGAACGGCACAGCCCAGGGAGCGAGCGACGGCTGGTGTCCCGTCGCTGGATTCAGAATCAACGATCACGATCTCGATATCTTTCAACGACTGCTTTCGCAACACGTCCACCAGCGGAGGAAGGTAATGCGCGCCATCGAGTGTCGGAATGATCACTGAAATCATGCGTCGGCCTCAACGTAGATACGCACACTTGAAGCGGAATACCGCTTCATGCGGAACCACCATTGCCGCCACGGTGCGCGCAATGCCCAGGAAACTGTAAGGGGAACCCCAATCGAAATAGCGAATTTGCAACTTCAACCGTTGCTTCTGCTGCTGCCTCCGCTCCGCGACGCTGATGCCCTCGAACGAATACTCGCAGCAGGTCAGAACTTCAGGTAAAACCGCAAGAGTGTAACGCCGGGCTAATCGTAATATGAGTTCGTAATCCTCGGCCGCGGGGATATCCAGCCGATACAACCCGACCGCCCGTATCGCACTGCTACGGATCATTAATCCGGAATGGACCAGGCAATTATTTGAGCGCAGCGCTCGTAGAATGCTCTCATGACGGCAAGGCGCGCGGTAACGAAACAGCCGAGTTCGGCCGCCATCGACAAAATCAACAAACGAGGAAACAGCGGCGCACGTAGAGTGGGCGACAAGGAACCGCTCTTGTTTCAGAAAGCGCCCGGGAACGACAATATCGCCCGCGTCTAGCCGCGCGATATATCGAATGTCTTTCGCCAAAATGTGCTCGATCCCATGATTCAACGCCGCTGCGATCCCCTGGTTTCGCGGCAAGCGCAGCACAGTCACTGGCACGTCGTCCCGCAAGCTCTGCGGCGCCTCGATAGGGTGCGGGCTGCCATCGTCCACGATAAGAACCTCGAATTCGCCGTCGGCTTCGGCAAGACTCTCCAGGCTACGATTCAAGCCGGCCTGATTGCGATACACGGGGATCAATACGGTAATGTCCATCAGGAAGCTACCGCCTGGTAAAACTTGACGAGTTGTTCCGCGTTGCGCGCTATATCGAATGCCTGTTCGACTCTTTTCAAAGCGGTCTGCGGCGTCACGGAACTAGGTGTCGTTATGCACTGCAAGATGGTCTCAGCCCACGACTCAGGGCCGAGCGAAAGCGGCAACTGATGAATGAGCTCGGGGACCACCAGCGCCTCAGAGGGGATGGCGTCAGAAATGAAGCACTGCAGTCCGGCCGCCTGAGCCTCCACTAGTGCCAGCCCCAGTCCTTCATAGTGCGAAGGGAACAAAAAATAATCCATGGCGCCGAGCATCAGGCGCGGAACGTCATCGCGGGACGAAAGTATGAGGACGCGATCTTCAAGACCCAGTTCACGAACACGAGCCTCAATCTGCGCCCGCAGTGGGCCAGAACCTACCAGGAGGAAATGCGCGCGCCGGTCGCGAACGGCAAGAATTGCCGCTAGCCGAAGTAGAAAGGCGTGATTTTTCTCTTCCACCAAGCGGCCCACGTGGCCGAACACGACTGCATCCCGGGGCAATCCGAGCTCCGCCCGAATCGTTTCGCGCTTGTGGCTTTCGTGAAAACGTTGCAAGTCGACACCAGCAACGTGTATGCGCCATCGCACGTCATTACGCCAGTTCTCTCCGAACAGCGCCGAGGCTGCTGCGCCGCTGGTTCCAAGTCCATAGGTGGCAAACCATTGAACGCACCGTTTCATCATGTGAATGTAGAAACGGCGCCCGATACCCGGCCTCGCAACCTCCCTCGTGTCGGTGTGCGAGTGGGCAATTCGCACGGATATTCCACTCAGCCAGGCAAGTAAAACGACGAGTCCTCCATACAAATCGACATGACTATGAACAATATCGAAAGGACCGTACTGCTGCTGGTATTTCCGAAGGTAATACCATTGTCTGAACACATTGCGATGTCCAGTTGCAGGGAAGATCCGCGCTCCCTCGGCCCTGATCTCAGCATCGTACGCTCCCGGCGTATCGTCATGAACTAAGAAGTCCATTGCGACCTTTTGCCTGTCGATATGTTTAACCGCATGCACGAGCCAAGTCTCGGCGCCGCCGCGTTCGGCGCGATATAGGACCTGAAGCACTCGAATGGGCCGTTTTGGCATTCTTCAGCGCCCTTCCGATACTTAGTTGGCCTTGCGACCGACATGCTCTGATGCGGAGATATGGCTCATCAGCAAGTACGATTCCTATTGAAAGCTGGTACGCCAAATTGATACCCGTACCGAAGGATCCGAATATTCCCTCTCCTGCGGAAAGCGCCCAGAAAAGAACTGCAATTAACAAGGGCGCCGCCGAAAATGCTTGGTGTTGACCGCTAGCAAGGAAGTGCCGAAACGCCCGGTCCATGGCCAGAGCCGCAATACAGATCATGAGGAAAGCTGCGATGGGCCCTCGCTGGCCTACGATGTGAATCAGACTGTTATGGGATGATATCCCAATTGTCTCGGGAAAATAATCAACACCGTTTCCAAACGGCTGGATATCATCCATCACCTTCACCCAAATCTCGTCCCTCCTACTCAACATGTCGCCTTCGATTACTCGCCGGCTGTGCTTTAGCCAGATCTGTTGGACGATCGATAGATCCGGCAGGAATGCGATTCCGGACGAAAAAATCAGCAATACGCCAAGCAAGGTGAAGGCTATATACCTTCGACGGGCGAACCTGGAACACAGAACCGAGGCCATGGCAGACGTTAACAGGACAGCCAATAAGGACGTACGCGAGCCGGAGATGGCCACGAGGAAACAGCTAGCAAGCGGCGATCGCTGTGGCCGTAAGGCCGCCCATACTCCTGAAGGAACCGGTGCGGACCCGATCTACCAGCCAAACCAGGGCGCAGGCCGAGACAATGGCTGCCGTAAGTCCCATTGCATTTGGGTGACCGAAGATCCCCTTGTACTCAAAACGCAGCCTTGGATATAGGCAAAAAGAAATCGTGAGATACGCGGCGTGGCTGACCAGCAACCCAACTATCAGAAGCTTATTCGCATCTCGCCCGAGAACACCAGGGAGGGCCATCAGAAAGAGGAACGGCACTCCCAGGAGGAGCCAGAGCGAACTCGCGACAGCTTCTGGCTGGTCGTTGGTTACGATCGAAGACAAGAGACATACCAACCCAAAACTCACCCACAGCGCAATGATGGTCATGCCTGCCATCGTGGGTCTAAACCGCATAAATGCCGAGGGGAGAAAGAAAGACAGAGAACCCAGACCGATCGCGATAAGAGCGAACCGAGTGGCGCTTAAGAGGGGATCAAGAGGGTCGTACAAGGAGCCGAGATTTATGATCGAGGCACCGCCGAACAAGCATATAAGTGCCAAGAGTTGCCACACGAAGGATGATTTCTGACTCCCCATGAAACTTAGCCTTATTGCCGCGCGGCCACGCGCCGCCATAGCAGACAGCAATTTGCGCCGTCATCTTGGAACCGCTTAGCTAACTGACGTGCTCTGCTTCTCCAGGCCCCCGGCGCGGCGCCTTCGTAATGGGGGCCGAGGAAGGAATAGCTCTTGCGCCAGACAAGCTCCCATTCACCAGCAAAACCTGCCGCGAGATTTTCAAAATCCAATCCTCTTTTGTCCGTCAGCTCGCGTTCACTCGAAAGCACGTGGTAATCCACCAGAGAACCGACCATTCCAGCGGGAGGCCTTCGTTCAAATATGGCTTCCTCGAAAGCCCGCCTTGCAGCATAGTCTTCCGGAAGCTCCCTCAGGCCAATCCAACGTGCTAGCTTGCGGGCGTATAGTTGAGGGCTAACCCATCGGTGCAATTGCCGAGCGCGGCGGTAACGCCTCAATAGCTCCACGCATTCGCGATTTTGCCAGAATCTCCGCGATGGCTCGTGTCCACAGAGCCAAATGGCGGAAGGGGAGAGTATGCGAGACATATCTCGAAGCGTCCCGGTCGGGTCCACCATGTGATGAAGCACTGAGTTCGTTAGCAGAACGTCAAAGCCGCCCGGCTGTTCCAGGTGGTTTAGATCGCTTAAGAACTCAACTCGATGGCGGGAATGTTTCAGTCCCTGCCGGCATTGATTCAGCATCTCTTCAGAAGGGTCATAACAAACGAACCGCTCTATTCGATCTTCAGGAAGTTCCATCAGGCACTGCCGGGCCTCAAAACCTGTGCCGCAGCCGAAGTCTAAGATCCGCAGCTTTTGTTTTCGCGGTCCCAGCAGAAGAACTGCTTGTGCCAGCATCTCTCGCCAGATAGGAGGCAATTGTTCGAAGATCTCGGGATGGTTGGATTCGTAGCCATGCGCCTCGAATTCGTGATACAGGCGGTTCAGTGTCTCCACTAACACTGCCGTGGGGCGAGTGGGTCGATACTGCTCAAGCGCGCCATTCACGACGACTTCGCCTCATCGCTATAGTATTTGCTGTAGCGGTTGTAATACGAGTAGTAATAGCCAGGGCTGATTTCGCGGTGCACTTCGTTCAGCACCACGCCCACCAGATTGGCGCGCAGGCGCGCCAGCGTGGTGATCACGGACGCCAGCGCGGTGCGGCTGGTGTCGCCGGCCCGCGCCACTATAATCACGCCGTCGACAACGCTCGCCATCTGCAGTGGCTCGGCGAAGCCTAGCAGCGGCGGCGCGTCCAGCACTACCAGATCGTATTCGCGCGCGGCTTCCTCCACTAATTCAGCCAGACCCGTGCCGATTAAATCCGACGCCCGGCGCGTGGAGGGTCCCGCCGGCAGGATGTCCAAACCCTCCGGCTCCGGCATCCGCACCAGCGCATCGCGCCACGAGATCTGCTGCAGCAGTACGTTTGACAAGCCGACGCTGTTGGGCAGCTGATACAGACGGTGGACGCTCGGCCGGCGCAGATCGCCGTCGATCAGAAGCGTTCGCTTGCCTTGTCCGGCGTGAGTCGCGGCCAGGTGCGCAGCCACGGTGGATTTGCCTTCCGAAGGCGACGCACTCGTCAGCAAGATGCTGCGCAAGCGGCGGTCGAAATCAGTGAGCAAAATAGAATTGCGCAGCGTTCGAATCGCCTCTTCATAGGTTGAGAGCGCCTGATATCCGGACTCGCCTACAACCACCGCCAGGTTTTTCACACCCGCGCCATTTCCGTTGAGGTGCGGGCCGCTCAGCAGGCCGGCGCTGGTATGTGCGTTGATGGGGCTCAGTCTGCGCCGCCAATCTTTTACCGCCGGCAGCGATCCGATGACTTCGGTCTTCATCAGGCGCGTGACCTGATCGGGGTCACGTATGGTGTTATCCAGCACGTCGCTCACCACCGCAATTCCTACGGCCAGGAACGCGGAGGACAGGAACGCCAGCAGCAGATTCAACCAGATCTTCGGAAATACCGGCTTCAATCCGGGCCGCGCCGGGTCGGCCACGCGAATCGAGCTGTTCTGGAAGCTGGCGTTGATACCCGCCTCCTTGATTTTGCGCACTAGCTCTTCGTACAGCTTCTTGTCGCCGTCGGCTTCGCGCTTGAGCGTCTGGTATTCAAAGGAACGCGAGTTCAAGCGGTCGAACTCGGTCTTGGTCTCCTGCACCGCGCTCGAAATCATGGCTTCGCGATTCACCGCCTCGCGAAATTCCACCTCCACCCGCTGGCGGACGCTGTCGCCGGTGCTGGCGAGCTGCGTTTCCAGCTCCTGCACGCGGGTTTGGGCCTTTTTGTATTCCGGATGATTCAAGCCGTAGTGATTCTTAACCTCGGCGAATTTTTCCTGCGCATCATTCAGATTTTCAGTCAGCCTTTTGAGAGCGTCGCCTTGCGTCGAAACCTGCGCGGCTTCCAGCGTTCCACTCTGCACCGAGTTATAGGCGGCTTCTTTCTTGACTCGATCGGCCTGCGTCTTGGTGTACTCGCTGTTGAGCTCCAGCAGGCGTGCCGAAAGGATGCTGGTCTTCTCCTCCGGGTTGATGACGTTGAGCTCACGTTCAAATTGCGCCACTGCCGCGCTGGACTTTTCCATCTTGGCCTTGAGTTCTTCCAGTTGGCGTTCCATGAAATCGCTCAAATTGGCGGTGGCCTGGTAGCGGATTCGATAAGTGTGCGCCAGATAGGACAATGCGATTTCATTAGCCACGTCCGCTGCCAGTTGACGGTTGGAAGAGCGATAGCTGATCTGCAGGATGTAGGTGTTGGGGGGACGCGTGATCTTCAAGCGCTTGAGGATCACCGGCGCTTCCAGGCTGGTGGCTGAATGATCCACGGCTTCTTCGAGCGCGTCTTCTTCCACTTCGCGTAAGCGGTACTTATCCACCACGGGGCGCAATACCGAGTCGGAGTCGATCAACTTCACCTGCGTGGCGATAAACTGGTCGGCGTCGTTGGTGGCGCTGCGCGTCGCCTCCTCGCCCAGCACTCCGGTCGGCACCTGCCGGTCGATATCCACCGATACTGTCGATTCGTAAATTGGAGTCAGGCGCAACGATACGATCAACGTCGCTAAAATTGTCGCCACTACAAAAGCCGCAATTTTCCAGGCCTGCCGCCGCAGAATCCACAAATAATGGGCCAGCGGTACGTGCGCTGGTTGCGGTTCAAATTCCGCGTCCAAGGTCAGCGGCGCCGGCGCCACGCGGAAAGTTTCGCTCAGCGCCGGCAACTGATTGTCTAGCTTTCTCATGGAAGGTGCTCGCTACTAATGCCAGATCAGCATGCCTGACGCGGTGGATGCGCCGAAACCGGTGATGCGGTCGATCACATTCACGGCATTGCGCCGCGATTTGTTGTCCGGAATGTACAGGACGTCATTCACTTGCAGCGCCATATCGGGAGCCTTGCGCTGCATAATTTTGTCGAACTCGACTTCGATTTCACGTTTGTCTCCGTTGGGATCGCGCCGGTAAATGTAAGCCAGCTTCGCCGCGTACGGCAGCACGCCTTCGGAAAGCGCCACCATTTTGAGAATCGAATTATCGCCGGCGTCGTGTACGGCGAAGGCTCCCGGCTTCTTCACATTGCCCAGCACGAAAATCTTGCCGGCTTCGGGAATGCGGATCTCTTCGCCGCCATGCAGTTGGTAGTTGACAGCCGGGTCCGCGTCTTTGAGCAGGCGATTGAGGGGAATGCGTTCCACCAGGGTGGAAGTGACTTCACCGCGGGAATCCGGCGAAGGTTGCGGACGGCTCACCAGAACCTCGGTGCCGGCATCCTGACTGAGTCCTTCCGCCCGCGCCAGCGCATCGAGCAGCGTCACCGTGCCCACGGCTTGAAACGTGAGCGGCTTGCGCACCGCGCCCATCACCGAGATTGGGCGGCTGTGGTATTCGGCAACCGTTACCTTCACCACCGGATCCACCAGAATCTGTTCGGTCTTGAGGGCCTCCACCAAAGCGCCTTCCACATCCCGCGGGAAGAGGCCCGCCGCCTTCACTCCATCGTTCAGCATCGGAAGGTGGATCGTGCCGTCTGCTTCTACGCGAACCGTACGAGTAAGCTCCGGCGCGTCGTAAACCGAAACGGCGACTAGGTCGTCAATCCCCAGTTTTTGCGACGGCAGATTCTCCCGGCCCGCTTCCTCCATGAGCTGTGGGCGCACCTGCGCCAGGCCACAGGATGAGACCAGTGCGAATAGAATTGCAACGCGCATTAATGTCCTTCCAGCATCTGCGCGATGCGTGCCACCGTGGTGCTGAGTTCGCCGAGTTGTTGGCCCAACGCCGGTGTCTCCAGCGAACCGAATAGCTGGGCGCGCGCGAATTCGGATAGACTGCGCGCGCCCCTCTCCGATGATGCCGCCTGGAGAGTGGCGTATTCTTCCTGCGTCAAGCGAAAGATGAGGATGCGATTTCGCGGTTTGATAACAGCCATAAGATGTACTTTCCCTGAATCCCGGAAGTTACTGACTCCTTCGAACTAAGCTTTCCGGCAGTGGGGAAGGATTCGAAAGACGTTGCGCCGCACGCTCGTGGTCCGGTCGAGCTGCGAGTATAAATCGCGAATGACCACTGTGGTTAGAACACATTTTGAACACAGCTCACGCAGCACAGTATCCAATTGGGGGGGATTGGAACCCGGGGGAAGGTAGAGTCCAGTTTACCGCTTGCTCTGATAAAGTCAACAGCCGGGACGAAGAAATGTTGGCGCGGTCACGGCAGTGCCCGGATCGACCACGCACCGGAGGATGCGCCCGCCTTCCACGCACCGGAGACCACCGCCTGCAACGCAGCCTTGAACATCTCGATGAGTTGGGACCGGCTCGAGGCCGATACGGAACTCGTCCACGTTCCCGCGTACTCGCCGGCGCTCCCTGAGATGGTGGCCCTCCAAGCGCCGTTCCAGGCTTGGGCGGACTTGCTGGCCGACCAAGCGCCCTGCAGCAGGATTTTGCCGCTGGCGTCCTCGCAGCGTCCAGGCGCCGGTGACGCCGCTGCTCTGGTGATCTTCCGCGGTCCAGGTTCCGGCCAACACTCCGCGCGCCGAGGTTGCACTCCAGGTTCCCTGCAGATCCGCGCCGGAAGCTAAAACAGTGCAAACGGCGAAAGCCGCCAGGACGCGAAGGGCGAACATTGGTCACAATTTATCACAGCTCGCTTTAGTTCAGTCAAAATCGTGTCGATGCCGCATGAGATCCACTCGTCTGCCCACGAACGTCACGCCTTCCATCTTCAAGCGCAGCTTCTGCTCGGCGGCCGCGCGGCCTGTTAGCTTGATCTCGCCGCTTGCGCCCAGCACGCGCTGCCAGGGAAGCTCGCCTGGGGTCATCTCTTTCAAAAAGCGCGCGACAGCCCGGTGATAGCGCGGGTAGCCCGCGGCGGCGGCTACTTGACCGTAGCTTGCAACCTTGCCGCTCGGGATCGAACGGATCGTCTCTGTAAACGCTTCCTCGCGGAGTTCCGAGGGGCTAGCGTATTTGTTTATGCTGCGGAGTGGCATGGCCGTACCGTAATTCAGCATACAAGCCCCAGTTTGGAACCCAGCGCTGTATAATTCAAGCAATGAAGATACGATTCATTCCAGCCTTCACCGTGCTGGCGGCGCTCCTGCTCGCGTCTCCGGCGCTGCCACATCACAGCAACGTAGCTTTTGAAGTGAACAAGATTATTACGCTCACGGGCGTAGTTACAGAGTTTCGCTGGGTCAATCCGCATACCTGGATTGGTTTGAGCGTCGATGACGGTAAGGGCGTGAAAACGGTATGGGCCATCGAAGGCCGCGCCCCCGGCGTGTTAGCGCGCGCGGGTTGGAGCAGGAGTTCTATTAAGGTTGGCGATACCGTGACCATCGATTTCAGCCCCGCCAAGGATGGCTCGAAGACCGGGTTGGTGGCGCGCGTGACCAAGTCTGACGGCACCATTCTGGCTAACGCGCCCGCTCCCACGGAGTAATTAGTATCCCACCGTGAATCGTCGTCCCGTGTGCCGCGGCTGCTCCAACTCGTCTATCATCGCCACGGCGTAGTCTTCGAGAGATACTTTGCTCGAGCCATCGGGCATGACCAGCAGATCATCCAAGCCCAGCCGAAACTTTCCGGTACGCTCCCCGGGCACGATCGCCATCGGAGGCGACAAGACCGTCCAATCCAAGTCATGTTCGTGGTGCAATAGCTCCTTCACCACGGCGGTGGATTTCGCCCCGCCCTCGAAGGCCTTGGGGAATTCCAGACGGTCCATGGTACGCACGCCGCCCACCAGCAAGGTTCCCGCACCGCCCACCGCGAGGATCCGCTTTACCCCGGCGTCTTTCGCTGCGGCAATGATCGACTTCGTGCCCGAAGTCTGCGCGTCGATTCGGAATTTCACATGCGCGTCGTGGAGCCGCCATACTCGCGGGGCACGTAGCTTGTGATCGTCTCCATCCGCTGGTGTCCGGCTTCGATGGCAGCGAAAACGAAGGCTCTCACGTCCGGGTCGGGCGGCGGAGCGTAGGAGTGAACCACCGCGTCCTGCCCGCGAAATAATTCCGTCAACGCCGCCACGTCGTTGACCTCCGCCTTTGCCGGACGAATATTCGCGTGCGGCGGCAGTTTCTCCGGCGCCCGCGAAACAGCCGTCACGACATGGCCGCGATTCAGAGCTTCCTGGAGGAGTTTGGACCCGACGAATCCGCTCGCTCCCATCAATGCAATCTTCACCTGACCTCCTGATTGAGCACTACAGTATCATTCTAATGTTCATGGCCGAACTACCCGTACTGTACATCCCGCACGGCGGAGGCCCATGCTTTTTCATGGATTGGACCATGGGCCCTCCCGACACCTGGCACCGTATGGCCGAGTGGCTGCGCGGCGTTCCTGAGTTGCTAGGATCGACTCCCCAAGCTGTCCTCGTGATTTCAGGACATTGGGAAGAGGAACCCTTGGCGGTGACGGCGAATCCCGCTCCCTCGCTGCTTTACGATTACTACGGCTTCCCAGAGCATACCTATCGGTTGAAATATCCCGCGCCGGGCTCGCCGTCGCTGGCTGCGCGCGTTGGGGAATTGCTGGCAGAAGCCGGCTTCCCAGTGAAGGAAGACCCGGCTCGCGGATTCGATCATGGCGTGTTTATCCCGTTCAAGCTGATTTATCCGCATGCGGATGTTCCTGTCGTCCAACTCTCCTTGCGCGCCGGCCTCGACGCTGGGGCCCATATTCGTATCGGCCGCGCGCTCGCACCTCTCCGCCGTGAAGGCGTGTTGATCGTGGGCAGCGGCATGAGTTTTCACAACCTGCGCGCGTTCGGACCCGCCGCTGGCCCGCCATCGGACCAATTCGACGAGTGGCTGACGAATGCCGTGTGCGCAGCCGATGCCGAGCGCCGGAACAACGAACTTGCGGCATGGAAACACGCGCCTGGTGCACGGCTGGCCCATCCGCGAGAAGAACACTTGCTGCCGCTGATGGTGTCCGCCGGAGCAGCCGAGAACCAGCAGGGAAGAAAGCTATTCCAAGACCGCGTGATGGGCGCCACAGTCTCTGCATTCGGGTTCGGCCTTTAGTAACCTGAAACCAATGCGCACATCGATTGCGATAACGGCGCTACTGGCGATTCATGCCCGCGAGCATGCTAGCGCAGTGGGAAAAATATCCTACAGCGCACGTTCCCAAAACGCGCGACGGCAAGCCGAATTTAAATGCGCCCGCGCCGCGCATGGCAAACGGCAAGCCCGACTTTAGTGGAGTGTGGAGAAATCCGCCCTGCACTGGAGAGTGTCCTCGCCGGCACGAAGGACGAGTTTCTCCCGCTGCCCGCACAGTTCATGGATATCGCCTGGGGCTGAAAGAGGGGCTGCCCTACCAGCCTTGGGCCGCGGAATTGGTCAAGGCGCGCATGGCCGACTTCGGGCGCGGCAATCCCGACGCGCACTGCAAGCCCATCGGAATCGTGCAGCTAGACACGCACCCTTATCCGCGTAGAATCATGCAGACTCCGGAACTGCTGGCGATTCTGAACGAGAAAGATGGCATTTTCCGCCAGATTTTCACCGATGGACGATCGCTGCCGGCGGATGATCCGCAACCGTGGTGGTACGGCTACTCGGCCGGCAAATGGGTGGGCGACACCCTGGTTGTCGAGACCAAATATTTCAAGGAAGACGGCTGGCTGGATTTTCGCGGCGCCGTGTTCACTGGCTCGGCGAAAATCACAGAGCGCTTCCGGCGACCGAACTACGGACACTTGGAACTCGAGATCACCGTCGACGATGCCAAAGCCTATACCAAGCCGTGGACCGTCAAAATCATCCAGACCATCCTCCTCGACACGGACCTGTTTGAGTTCTTCTGCTCGGAAAACGAGAGGGACGTACAACACTTCAAGTAGTCTGCGGTGTCCGAATCAGCCCCCACAGTGAAGGTGCACCCGCGAAGCACCAGGCCGCGATCACCGGGTCGCAGATCGCGCAGCCCAAGGACGACGTGAGGCTAAACGGCAGCAGCGGGTTGCCATACAAATGATGCAGAACATCCCAACCCGTATGCAGCAGCCAGCCGATTCCAATGAAGCGGTAGGAGCGCAGACCTTGGTACGCGCACACCGTTAATACTGTGCAGAAGGCCATCTCCCACAGCCCAAAGCCGCCTCCGCTCAAATAGGCGGCGCCCGCCCCGGCGATCATCACTGCCATTAGTTTCTGGCGCGCCGGCTCTTTAATGAGCGATACCAGCAAAATAAACACCAGGGCGATGATGACGGGCATGATCCATTGAATCGGTGTGTCGAAATTTGCAGTTCTCATCGCTTCTTCCCTTGCGGTTGTGTCTCTTCCGCAAGACTCTTGTGCGTGCCCAGCGCCGCCGAAACCAATCCGGCGGCCGCGATGCCCTTGCTGAAATCTCTTCGCTTCATAATGCCTTCTCCTATGGTTTGAATCGACACACTTCTCCCACGACGTTTTTCGAAACGCCTCAACTCGCCACTTCAAAAGACTGGAGCTATTTTTTCTTGCGTTTAGCCGGCGCGGCTCGTTCCAGGAGCGCGGCGAACGCGGTCTGCGCACGCCGATCCGCATCCGGTGATTTCAGAAAACGTTGCGCCGCGTGATGACTCAAGTAAATGCCGCACAATTCCCATACGAATTGGGCGGCGTCCAGATCGCTCCGCAAATGCCCCAGCGAACACGCATCCGCGACCGTCGTCGTGAGCAGACCGCGCCATTCTGCTTCCATTTCCAAAATCTTGTCGCGCACCGGACCTTCCACATCGTCAAATTCAAACATTCCGGCCGCCACCGGGCACCCACCCGGCAGCCCCGCGCGAGGAGCCCATCCAAACCAATTTCGCACCAACGCTTTGAGGCGGGGAAGTCCCGCGGGTTCCTTCATGGATGGCGCAATAATATATGCCGCGCCCACCACTGCAGTGTGTTCCAGAAGGCGAATCTGCACTTCTTGCTTAGATCGAAAATGCGCGAACAGACCGCTTTTCGACATCCCCACTTGATCCGCCAGCACGCCCAGGGTGACGCCTTCAAGCCCCGCCTGGCTCATTAGGGCGAGACCTTGGTCGAGAATCCGCTCGCGGGTGGATGCTAGATTTCCCATGGACGGAGAATAGCACGACCGGTCGTATTGGTCAAGAAAAATGTTTAGGGAATTACCAGTACCCGATCATGCGCCCGGCCGTGACCGCCGTCAGCCAGCAGAAAAGCGAAATTCCACCGGTGAGCGCCAATTGCGATCGTTCGTGGAGGGAGAGTTCGCGCAACTTGTGTTGCTTCCAGGCCGCTTGAGAATTAAGAATCGCCACGTTCACAAGGCCCAGTCCGATCGCCGGAAATTTAATGTAGAGAAACGGGTTGCCTACATACTCAGTCGCTTTGGTGGCAAGCAGGCAAACACCGCTGATCGCCGCAAGAAGGAAGCCGGTGACTGCAATGGGGACGACCGGCTCGCTAATCGCTCGCAACGCGACGTTTCGCCAAAGCCCCAGCAGTCGCAGATCGAGCACCAGAATAGCGCCAAACAGCGACGCCACGCCCAGAATATGGATGAGGTTCACGCAAGCGTAGGTCCACACTCCGGATTCGCGCATCAGGTGGCCCAAGGCCGAACCTTCGAGCCACGCCATGAATTCGTGCAAACAAATCTCCGCGCTTTACGTGCGATCGGGATATACGTTGAAGGTGCGGCCGTTCCAGATCACGCGCTCGGTCTTGATCTCGAAACGCTTGGCATCGCGATTACGATGTCCGTGAATGGTGACCGTGGCGCCCACCGGAATGATGCCTTCCTTCAACCCGGCCCTCTCGGTTCGAGCGGGCGGAGCCAGCGTGATATCCCAGACTTTGCCATCGGAGCGCACTTTCATCGTCGCGTGAGGCCCGGCCAAGCTGACACCGGTCTCCACCGTGCCCGTGAGTTCGAATTCCTCAGTGAAGTTTCCCGACCAACCGTGGTGCGCTGAAACGGGAAGCGCGGAAAGTGAGAGAACCAGAATACCCAGGCTGATCGAAAAGGCGAGTCTTGTATGCATGCTGTACCTCCTATTCACGTCCACATGATACTACCGCTGCCCGTGCAGCGCCCCGGCTTCGCCTAATATAAACTCGATGGGAGAGTTCCAGGAGACTTCTATGCAACGGATTCTGACAGTGGCTCTAGCGGTGCTGGCTGCCGCGCCTGCGTTTGCGCAGCGCAAAGCGACCATCGAAAATGTCCCCGACATTCCTTACACGTCGGCGCCGAATTTATTGAAGCTGCCGCCGGGCGAGTATCTGGGCGAATCGGTCGCCGTCGCGACCAACTCCAAGGGCCATATCTTCGTCTACCACCGCAGCGCCAATACGCGGTTGTTTGAATTCGACCAGGCGGGCAACTTCGTCAAGGAAATCGGTAGCGGCTATTACGGTTTCGAATTCGCCCACTCGGTGCGCGTGGATAAGGACGACAACATTTGGACCGTCGACGAAGGCACCAACATGGTTACCAAGTTCAGCCCCGATGGCAAGGTGTTAATGGTGCTCGGCCGCAGGCCGCCTGCCGTCGATGGCGCGCAGGCCGCCCCCGCGGGCCCGAATCAACCGGCGCAGAAGTATATTTTCTGCCGCCCGACGGACGTCGCCTGGGACCCGCAAGGCAACATTTTCGTTTCCGATGGCTACTGCAACAACCGCGTCGTCAAATACGACAAGAACGGCCGCTTCTTGGCGCAGGCCGGCAGCGAAAAGGCAGGCAATGCTTTAGGAGAATTCAATCTGCCGCACGGTTTGCAAGTTGACGGACAAGGCAACGTTTGGGTCGCCGACCGCACCAATTTCCGCTATCAAGTGCTCGACAACAACCTGAAGCCCATGCGCGAGATCACCAACCTGGGCGTCGGCTGGACGCTGTGCATTTCCCCCGGTCCCCATCAATACGCGTTTCTGTCGAACTCGAACCCGAACGGGAACATGCCGGGGACTTGGGACATCACGGGCGAGATCTACAAGACCGAACTCGACGGAACCGTGCTCGGCAAGTTCGGCCACGCCGGCAAATTACCTCCCGGCTTCCAAGTAGTTCACACCATGGATTGCCGCAATCCCAACGAAATCATCGCAGGCGAAATCGAATCCTGGCGCGTGCAGAAACTCATCCTGCAGCCCACGGCGGCGAAGCCCAAGATCACAGCGGGCGCCGCGCGATAGGAGAACATCATGAAACTTTTCATGCAAGCTCTGTTAGCGGCGGCCCTGATTGCCGGAGTCCCCGCCAACGCCCAAAAGGAAGTCCCTGAAATCAAGTTCGATTCCGTACCCAACGCTCTCCAGCTACCCGCCGGCCTCTATCTCGGCGAAGTGGCCGGCGTGGCCACCAATTCCCGCGGCGATATTTTCGTCTACACGCGGACCGGTCATCCCACCATCTCGATCGGCACCGCGCGCCCCTTCGCCCATGGCGGCTCGCGGCTCTTTGAGTTCGACCGCAACGGCGCCTTCGTCCGCGAGATCGGCAAGAATTCGTATGGTTTCATGTTCGCCTCCCAAGTCCGCATCGATCCCAACGACAACATCTGGGTGGTGGATCAAATGACCAACATGGTGATCAAGTTCGATCCGCAAGGGCGCCTCGCCATGTTGCTGGGGCGCAAAGCGGAATCTGTTCCAGTCCCTGCGCGTCCGCCGGCAGCGGGCGACGGCGCCGGCCAGCCGACTGACCTGTTCGACCGCCCGACCGACGTCGCGTGGGACGCCGCCGGAAACATTTTCGTCGCCGACGGCCTGGGCAACGCGCGCATCGCCAAATTCGATAAAGACGGCAAGTTCGTGAAGTCCTGGGGCAAAAAGGGAAGCGCGCCGGGCCAGTTTGCCAACGTCCGCAGCATTGCGGTAGACGCGCAAGGCAATGTCTACGCCGCCGACGGCGGAAACAAGCGCGTGCAAGTCTTCGACAATGACGGCAACTTCAAGACGGCCTTCGCCAATGTCGGAAACGCCCAAGCGCTCTGCATGACGAAGGGAACGAATCCCGTCCTTTACGTCTCGAATTCCAATCCGCCCAACGACATTGACCGCGACGGTGAAATTTACAAAATGCGCCTGGACGGCACCATGACCGGCAAGTTTGGTAGGGCAGGGAAGCTGCCGAAAGAGTTCGGGACCGTGAACGCCATCGATTGCCGCAACGAAAACACGCTCTATGTCGGCGAAATCGGCAATCTACGGGTACAGAAGCTGGCGCTGCACTAAATTTGGCGCGGGCGCAAGCTCACCCGATAGCCACCACGAATCGCGGTATAATTCAAGCGCCTGTGCAATTTCGCCGCCCCAGCCTAAGGACGCTTGCGATACTGCTGCTGATCGCAGCGACGCTCTCGCTGCAGGCGATGCCGTTTTCCGCGCATCACTCCAGCGATGACTTGAACCATTGCTGCGCTTTCTGTCATTTCGCCCACCTGGCGTGGGCCAACCCGGCGGAAGCTTTAGGGGTCCTGGCCCCGGTCGCGTCCGAATGGCACGTCGCCATCCAAAAGCGCTCCGGATACCGCGAAACGCTGGTAGCCCTCGGCCATTCCCGCGCACCGCCCGCGTAGTCTTCTCCTGATTCGTCCCGGTCCTTTTTGCCTTCGCAAGAAGGTCGTTCATCTCTTTTAGTTAGTGGGTTTGTGTTTATAGGAGACTATGAAACCACTGTCCACACTCTGGATCTTGTTTCTCTTTCTCGTTCGCGCAGCGCTCGGGCAACAGCCGGCCGCACGCATCACGCTGGAGCAGGCCATCCAGCTCACCCTGCAGCACAACCATGCGCTCGAAGCGGCGCGCTCTACGATCATTCAGAATCAAGCCCAGGAAATCACCGCTAACCTGCGGCCGAACCCGACCCTCTCCTGGGATTCGCAGTTCCTCCCGCTCTTCAACTTGTCCCAGTTCAATGCGGCCTACCTCAGCAACAGCGCGCAATTCGATCTCGGCCTCGGCTATACCTTCGAACGTGGGCAAAAGCGCCAGCACCGTCTGCAAGCGGCGCAGGATCAGACTACCGTCGCGCGCTCGCAGGTCGCCGACAACCAGCGCACGCTCACCTTTAACGTCGCCCAGCAATTCGTGGCCGTCCTGTTAGCCGAGTCTATGATCGATTTGGCGCAGCAGGACTTAGCCGGCTTCCAACAGACAGTAGATCTCAGCGAAGACCAGGTCCGCGCCGGCGCCCTCAGCGAAGGTGATGCTATCAAGATCAAGCTGCAAATGCTGCAATTCCAAAACGACGTATCTTCCGCAAAACTGGCGCGCGTCCAGGCGCTAGCCGCTCTACGGCAGTTGGTGGGATTCGAATCGGTCCCGGAAAATTACGACGTCGATGGAACCCTCGATTACCAAGCCGTCCACGGCGATCTCGAAGCGCTAAAGATGTTGGCTGTAAACTCGCGCCCCGATCTGGCAGCCGCGCGCCAAGGCATCGTCGCCGCTCGCAGCCAGGAGTCACTGGCGCACGCCAACGGCAAGCGCGACCTCGACGTCAGCTTCAACTACTCCCACGTCGCCGACATTAATTCCGGAGCCTTCTTCTTCAACATGCAGATCCCCGATTTTCGATCGCAATCAAGGCGAAATCGCCCGCACCCGCGCCGCCATCGCCCAATCGCAGGAACTGGCCGCCGAAGCCAATGAGCAGGTGATGTCGGATGTAGTAAACGCCTACGAGGGTGTCCACACCAACGATCAAATCATCACCCTTTACCGGTCCGGCTATCTGGACCAGACCACCCAATCCCGCGACATCAGCCAGTACGCCTACCAGCGTGGCGCCACTAGCCTGCTGGATTTTTTGGACGCACAGCGTAGCTATCGCGCCAACCAGCTTTCCTATCGCCAGGC
The DNA here is from genome assembly GCA_963760575.1 of Bryobacterales bacterium. Classification (GTDB taxonomy): domain Bacteria; phylum Acidobacteriota; class Terriglobia; order Bryobacterales; family Bryobacteraceae; genus Palsa-187. Next base: position 185,849 of record CAVXEM010000006.1, on the reverse strand, counting down.
CCTCGCGGCGTACATGGTCGCACTCGAGCAGCTACGCGAAGCCGTCGGAACCAGGAGCCTCCCATGAGAATGCGCAAGCTCCTTCCCCTGTGTATAGCCGCGCTTTTCTTGACCGCCTGCGGCACGCGCAAGCAGAGTGAATCGCAGATGACCTCCTTCACGGCGGGAGAAACGAAAGCCGACACTGCCAATCTGTTCACGCTCCCCGCCGAACAGATCGCGCACCTGCAAATCGCCCCCGCCGCGCGCGGCAGTCTCCCCCGAGTTTTGCGATTCACCGGTTCGGTAGCCTATAACGCCCTAGCTACCACGCCCGTCTTCTCCGCCGCCGGCGGCCCCGTGCGCGAAATCCTTGTCATGCCCGGAGACATGGTGCGCGCCGGCCAGCCGCTGCTCAACATCAACAGCCCGGACTACTCGCAAGCCCGCTCCGCCTACCTCAAAGCCAAAGACGCGTTCCTGCTCGCTGACAAAAATTACAAGCGCGCGCAGGATCTATTCGCGCACAAAGCCATCGCCGAACGCGATGTCCAGCAGGCCGAATCCGACCGCTCGCAAGCCCAGTCGGATGTCGAATCGACCACCGACGTCCTGCGCGCCCTAGGCGTGGCCGACCCCGAAGCGACCGTGAAGTCCGCCGCCACTTTGCTCGTCCCGCTGCTCGCCCCGGTAAACGGAGAAATCGTCGAGCGCCTGGTCGGCCCCGGCCAACTGTTGCAAGCCGGCGCCACCCAATGCTTCACCATCTCCGACACCGGCACCGTATGGGTTCTAGTCAACGTCTATCAGAGCGATCTGGGCAGCGTGCACGTCGGTGACCCCGCCGACATCACCACCGATGCCTACCCGGATGTTTTCCGCGGACGCATTTCCTACATAGCCCCGGCGCTCGATCCCACCACCCGCACCCTGCAAGAGCGAATCGTCACTGAAAACCCGGCACACAAACTTAAAAAAGACATGTACGTAACCGCCACCGTCCGCGCCGGCGCCATCGGCAACGCCCTGCTGGTGCCCGACTCCGCAGTGCTGCGCGACACTGAGAATCAGCCCTTCCTCTACCTGCAAACCGCAGCCACTCAGTTTGCCCGCCGCCTGGTGACCCTGGGCGATTCGTCGCAAGGCCGTACCCAGATCACCAGCGGACTGAAGGAAGGGGAGCGCGTGGTCGGCGACGGTAGCCTCTTCCTCCAGTTCCAGAACTCGATGCAACATTGACCCGACCCTCATGATCCATCGCATTGTCCAAATCGCCTTGCGGCAGCGCTTCATGGTGCTGGTGCTCGTGGTGTTGCTCATCGTGGGCGGCACGTACTCCTTTGAGCGCATGCCCGTCGACGCCTATCCCGACCTCTCGCCGCCTCGCGTCGAATTCATCACTCAGTGGCCCGGCCACGCCGCCGAGGAAGTCGAGCGCCTCACCACGCTCCCGCTCGAACTGGCCATGAACGGCACGCCCAATCTGCAAGTGATGCGCTCCATCTCGCTCTACGGCCTCTCCGACGTGATCCTGACTTTCGACGAAGGCACCGATGGATACTTCGCGCGCCAACTAGCGTTTGAGCGTCTCCCGGACGCCTCACTCCCCATGGGAGTCACGCCCAGCATGGCGCCGTTCTTCAGCCCCAGCGGTCTGGTGTACCGCTACGTCCTAGAGAGCCCTGACCGCACGCCCCAGGAATTAAAAACTTTCGAGGACTGGATCGTCGAGCGCGCCTACCGCGCCGTCCCCGGCGTAGCCGACGATTCCGGCTTCGGCGGCACGACGATGCAGTACCAAGTGCTGCTGGACCCTGCGCGTCTCTACAATTTCCACATCCCCGTGGCGCAAGTGGTCACCGCGCTCGCCGCCAATAACTCCAATAGCGGTGGCGGTTTTTATTCCGTCGGTCAACAGTTCAACTATGTTCGCGGCCTAGGCCTTTTGCGAACCACCGAAGACATAGGCGAAGTCGTAGTGGGTAACGCGAACGGCGCCCCCGTCCGCATCAAGGACATCGGACACGTAGAAATCGGCCACGCCCCGCGCCTGGGAATTTTCGGATTCGAAAAGAACGACGACGCGGTCGAAGGCGTGATCCTCATGCGCCGTGGCGAACAAACTCAGACCGTGCTGCAAGGCGTGCAGAAGAAGACTCAGGAACTGAACCAGTCCATCCTCCCGCCCGATGTAAAAGTCCGCCCCTATTACGACCGCAGCGACTTAGTCCGCGTCACCACCGACACCGTAGAAGCCAATCTCCTCCGTGGAATGCTTTTGGTTTTGGTAGTCCTGATCTTCTTCCTGGGCAGCGTCCGCGCCGCCCTGATCACCGCCCTAACGGTTCCGCTAGCCCTGCTCTTCGCGTTCGTATTCTTGCACGCCCGTGGGGATGCCGCGAATCTGCTGTCGATCGGCGCCATCGATTTCGGCATCATCATCGACGGCACCATCGTCATGGTGGAAAACATCCACCGTGAACTCGGCGCCCGCTACGGTAAGCCTTTCGACCTTCGCGAAGTCCTTCTCGCCGCGACCAACGACGTCGACCGTCCCATCTTTTACTCTGTCGCCGTAATCATCGCCGGCTATCTGCCCATTTACGCTCTCACCGGCCCCGCCGGCAAGCTCTTCCGCCCCATGGCCAACACCATGGCCTTCGCCTTGATCGGCGCCCTGATTCTTACGCTGACGCTTGGTTCCAGTCCTCGCCGCCACTGTCTTGAAGAACATCAAAGACAAGCGCAACCCGGTATTTGAGTGGATCCGCAAAGTCTACGGCAAGCAGCTCACGTTTTGCCTCCGCCATCCAGTCCTCACACTTGGCACAGCCACCCTCATTTTCGCCGCGTCTCTACTTCTGATACCGCAGATCGGCGTCGAGTTCCTGCCTCATCTAGACGAAGGCGCGCTATGGGTCCGCGCCACCATGCCCTACACCATCTCCTTCGAGGAAGCCGGCAAGTTTGCCCCCAAGATCCGCGACATTCTGAAAGCCTACCCGCAAGTGACCCTGGTCGGATCCGAACTAGGACGCCCCGACGACGGCACCGACCCGACCGGCTTCTTCAACTGCGAGTTCTACGTCGGCCTCCGCCCCTACACCGATAAAACCTGGCAACAGAGTTCCATTCACACCAAGGCCGACCTCATTGAAGACGTGGAAAAGAAGCTATCCACCTTCCCCGGTGTGATCTTCAACTACACGCAGCCCGCCGAAGACGCCGTCGACGAAGCCCTCACCGGCCTCAAGAGCGCCCTCGCCGTGAAAATCTTCGGACCCGACCTGGACGTGCTAGAGAGCAAAGCCCTCGAAATCAAGCGCGTCATGGGCGGCACCCCCGGCTTCTCTGACCTCACCGTCGTGCGCGAACTCGGCCAGCCCAGCCTCACCATCAGCCCCGACCGAGCCAAAATCGCCCGCTACGGCATCAACGTTGACGACGTCGGCACCGTAGTCCAAGCCGCCATCGGAGGCCAGACCGCCACCCAAGTCATCCAAGGCGAAAAACTCTTCGACCTGATCGTCCGCATGGAGCCGCAATTCCGCTCCGGCGCCCGCGAGATCGGTAACCTGCTAGTGCCTGCCCCCGGAGGCCAGCAGATCCCGCTGTCCGAGCTAGCCACCATCAAAGAAGCATCCGGCGCATCCTTCATCTATCGCGAAAACAACTCGCGCTACATCGGCATCCAATTTTCGGTAGTCGGCCGCGACCTCGAAGGCGTAATCAACGCCGGGCAAAACGCAGTGAAGAAGGCCGTCCGCCTGCCCGAAGGCTATCATCTCGATTGGGGCGGAGAATACAGCGAATTAGTGGAAGCAAAGTCGCAGTTCATCATCATCGGCCCGCTAGCGGCCCTGTTGATCTTCATGATCCTGTTCGCGCTGTACGGCAACCTTAAATTTCCCATCGCCATCGCCCTCGGCGTAGTTCTCTCCGGACCAGTTGGCGCCCTGGTAGCACTCAGACTCACCCACACTCCCTTTAGTGTGTCGAGCGTCCTAGGGTTGCTAGCGGTCCTCGGCGTCTCCGTTCAAACCGCCGTGATTCTAGTGAGCTACATCAACAAGCTTCGCAACGAAGGTCTAAGCATTCACGACGCAACAGTGCAAGCGTCACTGCTGCGCCTGCGCCCCATCATGATGACCGCCCTGGTAGCGTGCCTCGGCCTGCTCCCCGCTGCCCTAGCGACGGGCGTGGGCAGCGACACCCAGAAGCCTTTCGCCATCGTAGTAGTGGCCGGCCTGATCTCGCGTCTGCTGCTTGGTTTTTTCGTCAATCCGGTTTTGTACGAGATAGTCGCTCGCGAAGGCGATGTTCTCCAGGTGTGACGAAGTCACAGTTCCAGATTGCCGCGATATAACATGTCCCGCAGAGTGAATTTGCACTTCACTTCCAGAGGGCCCACTTTGGTGACGAAAGTTACCTGCTTATCGTCCGGCATAATCGGCAGCACCCGCGAAAAGTAGAACCAAGTGCCCGCGGGCGATAGCGGAGTCCGTCGGCGCATTCTTCACCTGCTGCAGTTCGAGCGGATCGTCCCTCCGCTCGAGGCGCGTGCTTTCTTTCAGATTGTCCATCTTCTGCCGCCGCTCCGACGGCTCGTCATCGTCCGACGGCACGCCCACGCCCGGAATGTCGCCAATCAGCGCGATGATGTAATTTTCCGCTGCGTCTTTGTTCTTAGGAGCCTTCACTGCCTCCCTCACCGGCAACGCAGATTCCCAGCGCACGATTGCTTTCCATGCCGCCGGGGACCCCGGTAATGGCGCCGGGCTTCCCGGAGTGGAAGTCCTCCCCCCACTCCGCCGCCCGAGTCCCGCCGTCCGCGGCGCCGACGACAATCCCTTGTGCGCGGCGCTATCGAAGATCGAAGCCTCCTTCGCCCACGGTGACCTATTCAGCATCTGCTGAACCTCGTCATCCGTCCAATCCGCCGCCTTCTTGTCGTTCCAGAAATCCTTGGCCCAAGCTGGCAGGGCCACGGCTCCGCCCAGTCCCAACCCCATCAAGACTACGCTTCGCCGAGTCATCATCGCCTATTTCGACGCTACTCGTCTTGCCAGGGTTACCCCCTGTCGTCCCGCGCCCCAGGGATACAATGGAAAATTGAATCTGCTTTTCACACTCCTGCTGTCAGGCATCACTGCGAGCGCGTCGCAGGAACTCCTTGACCGCGCCAAAGTGCTCTACCAACGCACCGATTACAAAGCCTCCCTGCAAGTGCTCGCAGCCGATCACGCCCCCAGTGCGGACTCTCACTGCTTAATCGGCAAGAATCACTACATGCTGGGCGAGTGGAAGCAGGCGACGGACTCCTTCGAACAAGCCATGGCGCTAGCCCCCACGAATGCCGAGTACGCGCTCTGGCTAGGCCGTACCTACGGCCGCCGGGCCGAAACCGCCAATTGGATGACGGCCGGATTCCACGCCTCGAAGACCCGGCAATATCTCGAAAAAGCAGTGGCCCTGAGCCCCCACTATAACGAAGCCCTCAACGATCTGTTCGCCTATTATCTCGAAGCCCCCGGCTTCCTCGGCGGAGGCTTAGACAAAGCCGAAGCCATCGCCCAGCGCATCGCCGAACGCAGCCCCGCCGAATATTACTTCGCCGAAGCCCAATTAGCGGAAAAAAGAAAAGACTACTCCGCTGCCGAACGACATCTTCACCACGCCATGGAACAAGCTCCGCGCGAAGTAGGCCGGGTCATCGATCTAGCAACCTACCTAGCCCGGCGCGGCCGCATGGAGGAAAGCGACGCCGCCTTCGCGCAAGCCGAAAAGCTGGCCCCAGGCGATCCGCGCACCGCCTTCGCCCACGCCAAGACCGACATCGAGCACAAACGCAGTCTCGATGAAGCGCGCCGCCTCCTGAAGAAATACCTGGGATCCGACATCACCCCCGACGACCCGCCTAAACAAGAAGCGGCAAAGCTGCTCCAGCAGGCGCAAGGGTCGTGAGAACCTATTCTTTGCTCGCCGCCTTCGTAGTGCTGCGAGCCTTCGGGAATCTAGCCCTAGCCTTCGGCACCAAACATTTTTCGGAAGCGCTAGCCCTGAACCCGCTCTCCTATCTGCGCGCGATGTTGAGCCCGTTCGTCGCCACCGGCGTAGCCATGCTGATTCTTGCGATGCTAATCCGTATGGCCGTCTTAGGACTGGCCGACCTCAGCTTCGTCCTCCCGCTCACCGCCATCGGCTATGTATTTGCCGCCCTGCTAGGCAGGTTCATTCTGCATGAACAAGTGTCCCCGCAGCGTTGGCTAGGCACCGCCCTAATCTTCATCGGAGTAGCGCTAGTCGGCTCAACGCCCCAAAACACGACGAGGGATCACCCGAAATGACCTGGCTCCTGTTATCCATCGTCATCGCCGCCACCGTTGCCAGTGATCTCCTGCAGAGCTATGAGATGAAGCGCATCGGCAAAGTTCGCGTGAACTTGCTCAACACCAATCTGATTCTATCGATCGCGTGCCTGGCCGTCTCATTCTTCACCTTCATGGCATTGGTTCAGATCGCGCCCCTAAGCTTCGCCGTCCCCGCCTCAGCCGGAAGCTTCATCGTCGAAACCATCCTGGCGAAATTAATTCTGAAGGAGCGCATCGGCGCCCGCAGAGCCGCCGGCTCATTGGTAGTGCTGGCCGGAATCGTGCTGCTAGCCCGTTAGCGAGTCGAAACCGGAACCAATTGGCCGTCGCGGATGTAGTAATCAGCCCCGCGCCAGCGAATGCTGTTGCGCGAAAAGCTCACCAGCCAGATGACGCAAGCCACTGCATCCCACAGCGGAATCATCCACAAGTTCTTCCAGAACACCGCCTGCCGCAACCCCCAGCCCGCGATAAGCGCCGTCATCGCGATCCGCAGCGCCGCATACGTGCCCAGGAATCCCGCGGCCACCGCAGCCGTAGGATGCGACGCCACTCCCGCCAGCGTCCACGGCAATCCCCACGTGAAGATCAATCCAAAGTGCCCCCAAGGGCGCAGATTCCGCATCACCACGATCCAGCGCAGCCGCTTATGCAGCAACTCGCGAAACGATGCGTAATCGGCCACGGTCTCGATCGTGTACGGGAGCAGCACCACCTCGTAACCCTGATCCGCAATCAACCGCCCCACCAGTAGATCGTCCGCGGGACGATTTTCAATCGCCGCATAACCGCCAAACCCCGCCAGCCGCGTGCGCGTTGTGGCAATCGTAGGCCCTAACGCAAACTTGATTCCATCCAACTGCCACGCCACCAAAATGCCCGGATAAAAATCCGACATCATCCCGATATTCTGCAGCCGATCGGTAAACGTCTTCTCCTCCGTCGGAACATAGAAACAAGTCACTGCCCCCACGTCCGGACGCGCCAGCGGAGCTGTAACCTGCCGCAGATAATCCGGACGCACCCGCACGTCGCTATCGCTGATCACCACCACTTCGTGCCGCGCCTCCCCCACCATGCGCTCCAGCTTGGCAACTTTGTCGTTAGTGGCGACGCGCCCGGAGCCGTACAGCACCCGAATCTCCTGTTCCGGAAAATCGCGCCGCAGCTTTTCCACCAGCGGCATAACCGCACGGTCATCCGGATCGACACACAACAGGATCTCGTAATGCGGATAGTCCTGCCGGCAAAAGCTGGCGAAGTTTTCGTACGCGCCCAGATCCTCCCCGCGCATCGGCTTTAAGATGCTCACCGGCGGAGCGAATTCCGCAGCCTGCGCAACTCCCCGGCGGGCAGTGCGGAAATACCGCCACGAGCTGACGATCACGATCAGGTAATAGATAAAAGGGATCGCGGCCACCCCCAGAAACCAGTGAGCAAGCATGGTTGAAACTATCTTAATGCAGCGGATGATTCGTCAGCAGGATTTTCCCGCCGCTCTCCGCCACAGTCGTCAAGTTCTGCGCGCCCACTAGTTTTTCGAAGCGCGGCCGCTCCGGTTGATTCGCCACGATGTAATAGCGCTGATCCCCCAGCCACCGCTGCTTCCACTGTTGGTCATCGATGAAAACGTCCGGAGCATCCGGTGCATAAGAACCGTAAATCAAGTTGTTGGTCCGCCCATTCAGCAGCAGCGCCGTACGGTTCGTGTAGAAAAAGATCGAAGAAAACGTGTAGTAATGATGATCGATCACCAACTGACCCGCAGGTGCCTGCAACAAAGCCCGTGCCAGCGGCCGCGACGACATATACGGATCGAACACCACCAAAGCCAGTCGAGCCGCGTGCAAAAACAAGACCGCCATGAAAGCCGCCGCCAGAAACGCCCGCTGCCCCGTCGCCTTCAACGTTCCCGCCGCGCCCGCCAAAAATGCCACCCCTGCCACGAACAGCGGAAGCCGTAAATACGCAAATGACGGAATGGTCAGGTCGCCAATATGCCCCATCGAAAGCTTGTACGCACTGGGATTCTGCACCAGCGCCGTAGAAATATCACCCGGTGACGGCAGACCTCTGACTACGAACAGCAGAGCAAAACACGCCACAGCCGCCAACGCCAGAATCACCGAGAGCACCCGCGTCCCCCAGCGGACCCAATCGCCCCCCGCGGCCATAGCCGACCCCAGCAGCAGCGCCAGTGCCGGATAACACGGCATCGAATAATATTCCTGCGTAGTCGAAAAGGTGAAGAAGACCAGCAGAAATCCAGTCCAGCAAAGCGCCAGCAACCGCGTCTTACCCGCGCGATCCAGCGGTTTGAAGGAAAGTTTCACCACCGCCGGAAAATAGACGCTCCACGGAAACAGCCACACCAGATGCAGCAACCAGAACCACACCCGCGGAACGGTATCGTAGTCGCGCGGAAAGCGCAGATTCAAAAACCGCAGCACCTGCTCGTTCATGAAGAAGAACCACAGAAACCCGTGATACTCCCCAGGAACGCTGCGGAACGTCAGATCGAAGTACGGCGGATTTCGCAGTGTCGCCAGGATGTGCCAAGGAGCCGCGATCACTAAAATGATCAACAAGCCACTAACCGGCCGCAGCCGCTTCCATACCTTCGCCACCAACAACTGCCGCGTGAACAACAAGTAGAGCAGGGCAGCGCCCGCCGGAAATACCAGTCCGATCAAACTTTTGAGCAGCAAACTGATCCCGATGCTCACCGCCAGCAGAAACGCCCACAGCCGCGGCCGCTGCTCTTCCTCATCGATCACCCGCAGAAACGACCACATGGTGAGCGTCATGGTGGCCGTAATCGTCACGTCCGGAATCAAAATCCGCGTGAACAGAAACAGCCCGATGCACGTGGCGATGCACAGCCCCGCGTAAAAGCCCGCGCGCTTTCCGAAAGCCCAGACGCCGAAAGCCGCCGTCAGCCACGCCAGTGCCATCGCGGAAAGCGCAATCGGAATCCGCGCCGCCCAATCGCTCGCGCCAAAGAGTTTGTAGGCCCCCGCGATGGCCCAGTAAATCAGCGGAGCTTTTTCAAGATACGCGACCCCGTCCAGTCGCGCCGTCACCCAATCGCCCGAAGAAACCATGTTGCGCGCAATCTGCGCCTGCACGGCATCCACATCGTCCATCAATGAGGGAGGAGAAACAATACATCCGAGGTACACCGCACCCGCAATCAACAGCACCGCCAAATAAAGCAGACGGCGTTGTCGAGCGCTGGCGTTTCTCCGGATCTGCGCTCAAACGTTGCCTTGGGCCCAGGAGACGGCAGCCAGCGCGCCCTGCCGCTGCCGCCGTTCATTGCGCGGATTCCGCCATTCCACCTGCGGCAGGAAGAGCGACGAATCGATGCGGTCACTGTACTTGACGGCAATGTTCATCAGTGAATCCAGCAGCGAATCCGAAAGATAGTGCGGCTCCAGTCCCAGATCGATCAGCTTCGAATGCTTGGCGTTGTAGTAATGAGACTCGGCTTCGACGCGCGGCGGCGGCAGGAAGTCGATCTCCACCGGCAAGCCCATTTTGCGCGCCGCGGCCTGCACCATCTTGGCCAGCTCCAGCACGGAAAACTGTTCGGTGAACTGATTAAATACGCGGCATTCGCCGCGAGCCGCAGGATTCATACAGGCAATCTCAATGCACCGCACGGTATCCCGAAGATCCAGAAAACCGCGGGTCTGCCCACCCCTTCCATAAACCGTGAGCGGATGTCCCACGGCTGCTTGGGCACAGAAGCGATTCAGTACCGTGCCGAATACTTCATCATAATCGAAACGGTTGATCAGCGCCTCGTCCAGCTCCACCTCGTCCGTCAAGGTTCCGTACACCACGCCTTGATTCAAGTCGGTGGCGCGCAAATTCCAGATCTTGCAGGCGAACAGAATGTTGTGGCTGTCGTGAACCTTTGACAGGTGATAAAACGAAGGCGGCTGCTTGGGAAACGGCAGCGTATCTTTGCGTCCATTGTGCTCGATGTTGATGTAGCCTTCTTCGATATCGATGTTCGGCGTTCCGTACTCGCCCATCGTCCCCAATTTGATCAAGTGGCATTCCGGCCGCAGTTCGCGAATGGCAAACAGCAGATTCAGAGTGCCCACTACATTGTTGACCTGTGTCGAAACCGCGTGCTTGCGGTCGATCATCGAATAGGGCGCCGATCTTTGCTCCGCGAAATGAATGACGGCATCGGGCTCGGTACTTTCAATCGCCGAAGCCAGAAAATCATAGTCCGTCACATCACCCACGAGCGACTCGATGTGATTCCCCGTCAACTCGCTCCAAGTCTTGAGACGTTCCGCCATGGGACGGATCGGTGTCAGCGTCTGGACTCCTAATTCGTGGTCCCATTGCCGCCGTGCGAAATTATCTACAGTGGATACTTTATGCCCTTTGGCAGATAAATACAGAGCTGTTGCCCAACCACAATAGCCGTCTCCGCCCAGCACTAAAATATTCATGAAACTTTCTATCCTCCCAAATTACAAGAACTTACTGATAGTAGCCACGCAGTTAGAACCCCAGCAATCAAGCCGGAACGGTATTTTATTAAGACGCTTTTTCCCGTGCGCGGATTACAAAGAAAGTGTCAGCCCGTTAATTATTCTTTTAAAAAGTGCGCGAGACTTTCGAGCGCTTTGATCAACGATCCGTGAGTGGAGAAACATCCACCGAAACGCTGATGACGTGCTCGCCGCCGCCCAGCGCGACACCTTTTACCGGAGTCACATCGGAATAATCGCGGCCCCACGCCAAGGTGAGGTGACGCCCCCCCGGCATGGTGTTGTTAGTCGGGTCAAATCCCTGCCAGCCGAGCACCGGACACCACACCGAAACCCACGCATGCGACGCTTCCGCGCCTGTGAGGTTCGCATCGTTGCGCAAATATCCGCTGATGTAGCGCGCCGGAAGCTCCAGAGACCGCAAGCACGCTATCATCAGGTGCGCGAAATCCTGGCACACGCCATGCCGCGTTTCGAGCACCTCGTCGATCGGTGTCGAAATGGTGGTCGCGCGCTTGTCATACTGAAATTCTTCATAGATGCGGCGCGAGAGATCGTTAGCCGCATCGAGCAACGGCCGCCCCGCCTCGAAAGAAGGCGCCGCGTAGGCTGCGAAGGACTGGCCCAGCGTGACCAGCGGCGATTCGAAGACAAACTGCGAGGCGTCGAAATCGTCGCCCAACCTACGCCGCCGTGCTTGTTCGCGTACTTCTTCCCAGGGCGGGGAAAGCTGCAATTTGGGCGTGCCCGCCGGCGTCAGATCCACCGTGCACCGCGACGTGATGGTCAACTCCCGATGCGGCTGGCTAATCGAGAACATAGTCACCGGGTTACCGAAATAATCGTCCCGGTCAGCGGAAAAATCCGGCTCCGGGTCGATGCTAAGACGGTGATCGAGCATCGTCTGCCCCAAGCAAGCCCGCGGCGTCAGATGCGCCTCCGAGTGGCACGTGGATACAACATCGCTATACAGGTAGCGGGTAGTGTGAGTGGCTTGAAGCTTCATCGGATTCTCAAGGAGCCGACAACTGCCGCGACTGCGGTGAATGACTGAAATACGCACGCGTCAATGTTTCCGAAAGCTGGTTCAGCTCTTTGATGAGCCGCGCGCACAACGCCTCGAGCGCCGCCGACGGCCCTGCAGCGCCATCCCGCACCAGTTCGCGCACATCGGAAAGCTGCACGCCAGTAAGCAGCGAAAGCGCCAACCGCGCCTCCGTCGGCCGCCGAATCGCCGTATGACTCGCCGGAAGCTGATCGACGTCCTCCTGCAACCGCGCCAGTTGAAACGCGATCGATCGCGGATTCGCTTCGTCCGCCAACAACAGATCCAGCACCAGATCGTTCTGCAGCGACGTCAGATAACGAGAACGGTAAGTGATCGAGCTATCCGCGATTTCAAGCACCGCTTCCAGCACGCCCACGTCGGCGGGCGAGTCCTCCGCCAAGCTATTGCGCAGCAGTTCCGCCATCTGTAGCGCGCGCTCCAGCCGCCGTCCGATATCCAAGAATCGCCAGCCGTCGCCGCGCGTCATGCCCTCCATCACCAATCCCGCGAAAGCCGACAGCGTGATGATCGCGCGATCCAGACGATCTTGCGCCGCACCCATCTGCAGCATCTCAGGCGGAGGCGCCGCCGAAAACTGCTGGTCAAGCTGATTCAAGATCAACCACGCATCCACTGAAATCCGATCCCGCAACAGCCCCGCCACTCGCCGCACCTGGTGAACGTTGGAGGCCAACCAGCTCGCCGGATCGTACATCATCTCCAGCAGCTCACGTTCCGGCGCGCCCGCCCCGCTCCGCTCTGGCAGATATCCCAGAGCCTGTAAAACATGCAAGCCCAAGTTGAGTCCGGCAGTGCGCGTGACATCGCCTTCGTGAAACACCCGTCCCAGGATCGCGCGCGAAATTCGCACCACCGCCTCGACGCGCTCCGTATACCGCCCTAGCCAAAACAAGTTATCCGCCACGCGGCTCGGCAGATCGAAAGTCGCCCGGCTTACTTCGAGCGGATGCGTAGGCGGCCGCAGCAAGCTGAACTCCGGAGCCGGCCCGTCGCCCAGCACCCAAGTGTCCTTGCTGCCCCCGCCGCGCTGCATCGAGACCACCATGTTGCTCAACGACGCCGAAATCCGGCTCAATCCCCCCGGCATCACCGAGTAACTCGACCCCGTACTCACCGCGAAAACGCGCATAACCAGATGCCGCGGTTGCAGCGCACGCCCTTCCCACACCGGCACCGTCGATAGCGCCACCTGCTCCTGTGCCACATAACGCCCCGGGTTGGCGCGCATCTTCGCGATCAATTGCTCGCGCTCGCTGCCGCTAAGTTCCGCGGCGAAGATCGGATCCTCGCCTGTGCCCGGAAACGTCGGCTTGATCACCAGATCTTCGAGATGTTCCACTGCGTACGCCAGCGGCTTCTCCTGCCCGCACCACCAGGTCGCCACCGTCGGCATTTTCAAATCCTCGCCCAGCAGCTCCTTACACAACCCCGGCAAAAACGCAGCATAAGCCGGCGATTCCGCCAACCCCGATCCCAGCGCATTCGCCACCGAAACCGTCCCCGACCGCACTGCCTGTACCAATCCCGGAACACCCAGCATCGAATCGCTATGCAGCTCCAGCGGGTCACAAAAATGATCGTCCTGCCGCCGCACGATCACATCCACCGGCAGTAATCCGCCCAGGGTTTTTAGAAAAACATGGTTCTCGCGAACCGTGAGGTCGCCGCCCTCCACCAACGTGTATCCCAAGTACCGTGCCAAAAACGCATGCTCGAAGTAAGTCTCGTTATAAGGACCCGGCGTCAGCACCACAATGCGCGGATTCTCCCGCCGCACCGGCACCATTCGCTGCAGCGCGTTGCGATAAGCCTGAAAAAAATTCGCCACCCGCCGCACATGCGATGCGCGAAACACTTCCGGCATCACACGCGTGCTTACCAGCCGGTTTTCGAGCGCGTAACCTGCCCCCGAAGGCGCTTGCGTGCGATCCGCCAGCACCCACCACTGCCCGTCAGGCGACCGCGCCAGATCCGCCGAATACATGTGCAGATGGACGCCGCCCTGCGGCACAATCCCCCAACACGAACGCAGAAACGCCGGATTCGGCAGCACCAATTCCCGCGGCAGCAAATCCTCGCGCAGCAACCGCTGCGGCCCGTACAGATCGGCCAGGATGGTGTTGAATAACATCGCCCGCTGCGTGATCCCGGCCTCGATGGATTTCCATTCGTCCGGATCCATCACCAGCGGAATCGGATCCAGCTGCCACGGCCGCGAATGATTTTGCGTCGCGCCGTAAATGTTATAGGTGATGCCGTTGTCGTGAATCAGCCGGCGCCCTTCGTGCCAGCGCCGCGTCAGCCCGTCATGCCCCATCGCGGCCAGCGATTCCGTCAGCTTCCGCCAGTGCCCCCGCACCTCGTCGTTCGCACCCAAAACCTCGTCATAGAATCCCGGCGTAGCCGCATAAGGCCACGCGGAATCCAAGCGCGCTTCAGTTTGAGTTTTAGGATGGCTCATTACGACTTTTCCCTAGTGTGCCACACCAAATAATCCCCGCCCCGCCGCCGGAGCCGGACGCCGCAAATCCAGCGTCAACGGAAAATCCGCATTCTCCTCGACCGCTGGAACCGCCATCGCCCCAGGCGTATGCCCAATCTCAAAGAACCGCGCCGCCCGCCGCGCCTCCGCTTCATTCGCATTCACCGGAAATGTTTCAAACGTGCGCCCGCCTGGATGCGAAACATGATACGAGCACCCGCCCACTGACCGTCCCGCCCAAGTGTCGACAACGTCGAAAATCAACGGCGCATGCACCGGAATCGTCGGATGCAAGCAAGAAGGCGGCTGCCAAGCCCGGTACCGCACCCCCGCCACATGCTCCCCCTGCCGTCCCGTGAACGCCAGCGGCAACCGCCGCCCATTGCAAGTCACCGCAAACCGCGAACTCGTCAGACCCTCCACCTTCACCTGCACCCGCTCGACGGAAGAATCCACGTACCGCGCCGTCCCGCCCGGCGAGCCCTCCTCGCCCAGCACATACCAAGGTTCGGTCGCCTGCCGGATCTCGATGTTGATCCCCGCATGATGCGCCCGCCCCAACGCCGGATAGCGAAACTCAAAGTGCGGAGCGAACCACTCCGCATCGAATGCATACCCCGCGCGCCGCAAATCCTCCAGCACATCCCCGAAGTCACGGCTCGTGAAATGCGGCAGCATGAACCGGTCATGCAATTGCGTCCCCCAAGCAATCGGAGCCTCCCTGTAAGGCGTCCTTCCAGAACCAGGCAATCAACGCCCGCACCAGTAATTGCTGCGTCAAACTCATGCGCGCATGCGGAGGCATCTCAAACCCGCGCAGTTCCAGCAACCCCAGCCGCCCCGTAGCCGTATCCGGAGAATAAAGTTTGTCGATACAAAATTCCGCCCGATGCGTATTCCCCGTCAAATCCACCAAGATGTGCCGGAAAATCCGATCCACCAACCAAGGCGGAACTCGCCCTTACCCGGATCCGGAATCAGCCCAAACGCAATCTCCAATTCATACAAATTATCCGCCCGAGTCTCATCCACTCGCGGCGCCTGACTGGTAGGCCCAATGAACATGCTCGAAAACAAATACGACAGCGCCGGATGATTCAGCCAATACCCAATCATGCTGCGCAACAAATCCGGCCGCCGCAGAAACGGACTATCCGCCGGCGTAGCCGCCCCCAGCACAAAATGATTCCCGCCGCCCGTCCCCGTATGCCGCCCGTCGAGCATGAATTTCTCCGTGCCCAACCGCATCTGCCGCGCGTCCTCATAGATCGCCGTAGTGTTGTCCACCAGCTCTTGCCAGTTCCGCGCCGGATGAACATTGACCTCGATCACCCCTGGGTCCGGCGTGACTTTGATGTTCTCAATCCGCGCATCGTGCGGAGGCGTGTACCCTTCAATCACCACCGGCATTTTCAGATGAGCCGCCGTGTCCTCCAGCGCCGCCAGCAAATCCACGTAGTCCTCAGCCGAATCCACCGGCGGCATGAAAATGCACATCCGCCCGCCCGCGCGGCTCGACGCACAACGCCCGCCGCACGATCCAAGGAGCCGACTCGCCCACCTTCGGCACGCGGTCGCGTCTCCGCTCGCCGCTCTCCGCGATTCGTCCGCCGCATCGCCATACACCGGAACCGGCAGCGGCCCCAGCGCCACCGTCGGGTCAGGCGCGTGCACCTCCGGTATGTCCTCCGGATCCACCCAAGGCAAACTCGGCAGCGGCAACCGCAACCCCACCGGCGAATCCCCCGGCAGCAAAAACAAATGCTCGCCCGCGCAGCCTCCACAACCCCGTTTGCCACTCCGCTCTCGCTCACCGCTCTGCAACGGCAACACCATTCCCACCGGCGTGTCCAGCCCTCGCTCGAAAACTTTCCGAATGCGCTCCCGCTCCAGCGGATCTTCCAAGCGATTGTCCTTCGCCTCCACATTCACCGGCAGCGCCCGCTCCTGATGCAAGTGATAAAACTGATCCTCAAACGCAGGCGCAACGTAATCCGGATTCAGCCCCAACCGCCGCGCCAGCGTCTCCGCAAAAGTCTTCGCCTCCGCCACCCCAAACCCGTAATCGACGTCATCCCGCGCCAGCAATTCCCGATCCCGCCACAGCGGAGTCCCATCCTTACGCCAGTAACACCCCAGCGCCCACCGCGGCAACGGCTCTCCCGGATACCACTTGCCTTGCCCGTAATGCAGCAGCCTCCCGGAGCAAACCGCTCGCGCAGCCGCTCCAGCAACCCTCCCGCGAGTTTCCGCTTCTCCGGACCCAGAGCAGCCGTATTCCACTCCGCCCCCTCCATGTTGTCGATCGAAACGAAGGTAGGCTCGCCCGCCCATCGTCAGCCGGATATCCCCATCGCAAATTTCGCGATCCACCTGACACCCCAGCGCGAGTATCCGCTCCCATTGCTCTTCCGTATAAGGCAGTGTGACCCTCGGATCTTCCATCACCCGCCACACCGCCATCTCATGCGCAAAAGTAACTTCGCAAGGATCGACGTTCCCCGAAACCGGCGCCGCCGACGAAGGCTCCGGCGTAGCCGCCAGCGGTATGTGCCCCTCGCCCGCGAACAATCCCGAAGTCGGGTCCATGCCGACCCACCCCGCGCCCGGCAAATACACTTCCGTCCAAGCATGCAGATCCGTAAAATCCCGATCCGCCCCCGGAGCCCCATCCAGCGCTGTAATATCCGGTTTCAACTGAATCAAAAATCCAGAAACAAACCGCGCCGCCAATCCCAAATGCCGCAGCGCCTCAACCAACAACCAAGCACTATCCCGGCACGACCCGCTAGCCAACTCCAGCGTCTCCTCGCTAGACTGAACCCCCGGCTCCATGCGGATCACATACCTGATCCCTTGCTGCAGCTTCTGATTCAACCCCACCAGAAAATCGATCATCGCCTTGGGACTGCGATCGATCGTCTTCAAAAACGCGGCCAACTGCGGACCCGCCGGCTTCACCGCCAGGAACGGAGTCAGCTCATGCTCCAACCCGGCCTCGTATTTGAAAGGAAACTTCTCCGCATAAGGCTCCAGAAAAAAGTCGAACGGATTAATCACCGTCAACTCCGCCACCAGATCCACCTCGACGGTGAAATGCCGCACGCGTTCCGGAAACACCACCCGCGCCAGATAATTGCTGAGCGGATCCTGCTGCCAGTTGAGGAAATGCCCCTTAGGTTCGATCTTCAACGAATAAGCAGTCACCGGCGTGCGGCTATGCGGAGCCGGCCGCAGCCGAATCACCTGCGGCGAAAGATGAACCAGTCGGTCGTAGGAGTAACTAGTTTTATGGTGCAGCGCAACGCGAATCGGCATACCGGGATCAGTCCGCGTGCGCCCCGGCCGCTTGCCCCACCGGCAGCCGCGTCACGAAATCGTTCGAAATGCCTTTGTCGACGGTGTTCATCTTCTCCTGTAGCGAATCCAAATATTCGTGCAGCCCGCCGTTGAGAATGTTATCCACCGGCGTGAAATCCAATTCCGCCCGCAGCAGCCCCATCACCTGCTCCGACGGATAAAAGTACGACCCTCGCGGACTCCCCGTGATCGCATGCAGCGACTCATCCGCCGAGTGAATGCAAAACCGGATCGACCGCGGAAAATCCCGGTCCATAATCAAAAAATCGACGATGTCGCGCGGCGAAATCCGCCCATGCTTCTTGCGGTACATGCCGAATCCGCTGACAGATTTCAAAACCGCCGACCAGTGAATATCGTCGTAAGGCGTCCCCACCACCCGCGCCGACGGCAGCAAAATAAAATATTTGACGTCCAGAATCCGCGAAGTCTTGTCCGCGCGTTCCAGCTTCCGCCCCATGCGCACGAAATGCCACGGCTCGTTGTGCGACATGGTAGCGTCCGTGATCCCCTGGAACAAATGGCACCCCATGCGGATCGCCCGAAACACTTCCGGCAGTTGCCCCGGGTCCGGCATGCGCCGCTGCATCTGCATCTCCAGATACATGCTGTTGACCTGCGTCCACATCTCCGAAGAAATCGTCTCGCGCACCGACCGCGCATTCTCCCGCGCCAGCCGCAAGCAGGATGCAATCGAATTCGGATTCGCCGCATCGTAAGTCAGAAACTCAATGACGCTAGCCTGCGAAGCCTCGCCAAAGCGCTTCTTGAATTCCTCGGTATCGCCGCTAGTGTCGATCAGTGGCTGCCACTGCTGCGCCGGCTCCATCGGCAAATCCAGTTGCAGATTCAGATTCACGCCGATAAAGCGAGCCACGTTCTCAGCCCGCTCAATATAGCGCGCCATCCAAAACACCGAATCCGCCACGCGGCTCAACAGCGGAGGATTTTCCGTCATCACGCCTCCCCTCCGCCTTCAGCCGCCAGCACCCAAGTATCCTTGCTGCCGCCGCCTTGCGACGAGTTCACCACCAGCGATCCCTTGCGCAGCGCCACCCGCGTCAGCCCGCCTGGCAGAACTTTGATGTCTTTGCCGTAAAGAATGTAAGGCCGCAAGTCGACATGCCTACCCTCAAAGTGATCGTCCACCAGCGTTGGCACCCGCGACAACGCCAACGTAGGCTGCGCAATATAGTTGCGCGGATTTGCCGTGATCCTCCCCGCAAATTCCTGCCGCTGCTCCGCCGTCGAATGCGGACCCACCAACATCCCGTACCCGCCCGCCTCATTCGCCGACTTCACCACCAGCTTGTCCAGATTCTGCAGCACATGCTGCCGGTCTTTTTCACGCCAGCACAAAAACGTCGGGACGTTAAAAAGAATCGCATCCTCGCCCAAGTAGTAGCGGATCATATCCGGAACGTAAGCGTAAACCACTTTATCGTCCGCCACCCCGTTCCCCGGAGCATTCGCCAGCGCCACTTTCCCCGCGCGATAAGCATCTACCAGCCCCGGCACGCCCAACAGCGAATCCTTGCGGAACGCCAACGGATCCATGAAGTCATCATCGATGCGCCGGTAAATCACATCCACTTTGCGCAGGCCTTTAGTTGTCCGCATCCAGACGATGTCATCCTGCACCACCAGATCGCGACCCTCCACCAACTGAATCCCCATCTGCTGCGCCAGAAAACTATGTTCGAAGTAAGCCGAGTTATACATCCCCGGCGTCAACAGCACCACGCTAGGTTTGTCCGCCGCCCCCGGCGGCGCAATCGATTCCAGCATCTCCAAAAGGTTGCTAGGATAATCGTCCACCGGCCGCACCCGCGACCCCTCAAACACCTGCGGAAAAGTCCGCTTCATCAAATCCCGGTTTTCCAGCACGTAAGACACGCCCGAAGGAACCCGCAAATTGTCTTCTAAAACGTAAATGTTCCCATCGCCATGCCGCACCAGATCCGTGCCCGTAATGTGGCACCAGATCCCCCGAGGCGGATTGATCCCCGCACACTGCGGACGATAAAAGGTAGCCGAATAGATCACTTCCTCAGGAATGATCTTATCTTTTAAGATCTTCTGATCGTGATAGATGTCATCGATGAATAAATTTAACGCATGAATGCGTTGCTTGAGCCCGCGCTCCATCCAGGCCCACTCCTCCGCGCGCACAATCCGCGGAATCAGATCGAAAGGAAAAATGCGCTCCGCCCCCGCCGAATCCCCGTAGACGTTGAAGGTGATGCCCATCTGCAGCAGCAGCCGCTCAGCCGCCTGCTGGCAGCGGATCAGTTGCCCGTCCTCCAGCGATTCGATAGTGTCCAGCAGCAGCCGCGCCTCCGGCCGCACCACGCCGTCGCCGTCGAACATCTCATCCTGGAACCCTTGGGTTTGATACGAACCGAACCGCACTCAGGACCTCCATTTTCGCGGGACAAAACAGGGTCCTTCCGTCCTCAAGGACTGAAGTTCATATTATAGCCGACCACGAGGGACAGTACACTCAATCACCGGCCACCATGCTAGAGAACCAGCTGATGAGGGTGGAAGATAGAGCACGGAACCCTCCGGCAACGTGATCCTAACAATTTCGGATCATCTCGATTGAGCCGAATCCGTGCTGCATCAAGCGGCCCTGCGCCGACGCATGTTCCTGCCTGCGGTTGCATCTTGTTCTTGATTGCTCATATATCCTCAAAACTCTGGTTCGTCTGGCACGATATGAAGCGTTTCGCCGTCGAACGCGGCGATCAGCCAGTTGACCATAATTCCGGAAGTTGCCTTCTTCAAGCGCGCAATTTCCTGCGCGGTCACACCCGCTTTGCCGCCCTTCAACTGAATCAGGCGAACGTCCAGAAGGTCAGAGTGTTTACGGCCAAGGCGGAAGGCAATGGCGTCGACTATGCCGGTTCGTGGCGAGCCAGTCTTGCCCTCAAAAAACGCCACCCTCCAGCCCTTCTTCTCACAGAAGGCCCGAAGCGCTTCCTTGCTCGCGGCCTCAGAAGCGCGCGCCTTTACGAAAGCGTTTCTGATCCGCCGCGTCTTCCACGCTTTCAGCGCAGCCTCTGTTCTATTTGTCTTCATCGTTCGCGTCCTTTTCCCTTCGCCGTCCACCGTCCTGGTGGATCTTATAGACCTTTTCGATAACAGTGCTGATTGGACCTAGCGTGTCTCTGTTCAGGACGACCGCTTTCCCTTCAATCCCTCCGACGAGCGCCTGATAGCTCTTGTGCATCTTCATTTTGCCGCCGTTTTTTACGCCTTCCTCAATGTACTTGTGAGTTCCGTAGGCGAACAGATCAGCAGCCTGGAGCGCGCCATAACTCTCTTTCGAGGCGAATGCTATTGCCTCAAGGTAGTGAGATACCTCACCGAGTTTTTTGTGCTTGGCACCGTTGAAAATTTCCAGGGCTTCCCCACGGTTTCTATGGCCATCCTCGAGGATCAATGAGAGGCGCTGGTTGGGATCGGTCAGATGAACGTGACCACCGAGAGTGTTCATGCAAGCTCTGAAACACATCCCGTAAGCCGAATCGGGCTGGACTTTCGTGCCCTTCCACTTATTTCTATATTCTTCATAATCCGAATTGTGCAGGATGCAGGTGACTCCTACGATTTCCGATTCGCGAATGATGGAGCCAATCGCCGTTACGAACTTCCAATACTTTTCGTCTTCCCAGCTCCGGTACAGGCCGCGCCTAGGGATAAGAATTTTTCCGTGAACCGATCCGATTTCAGGGTGAGCCTGAACGACGCCAGCCCAACGATCTTCAAAAACGGCCCATTGCCCTTCAGTGCCGATAAAACCCGCCATCGCGGTGATCTCTGAATGTGCGTGAGTTCCACTCTCATCCAGAAAGGCAATCATCATAGCTATGTAGTCGTTTCGTTTGCGATGCTTCGGGGAAACCATCCCTATAACTCGAAGATTGATCCGCGATTCTCGTTTTAGCCAAGCCTATCAAGGCAAGGCGTATTACGTAAATATATAGTTGCCCTAATTTGAGCCGTGGCAATCCACAACTAATGAAGCGGCTAACGCGACAACCGTCTGCGGTTCGCCGCGCGTTTCTCCTTGGATGACGACGACCCCTCATCGACCACCGTAATCCTCAGCTTCAGCGCATCCAAAATCGCCCGAACATTCCGGATCCCAGGATTTCCGTTTTCCGATAGCATCTGATACAGATTCACTCGATTGACCTCCGCCGCCGCGGCCAGCTTGGTCATGCCCGATCGAGCGCTAGCCACATCGCGAAGAGCCACCAGAAACGCGTCTGTCGAATCCGCCGCCGCCGCCGTCAGGTACTTAGCCGCATAGCCGGGTCTATTTTTTAGGTCGCTTAGTAGATCTTCTTTGTAGTTCGACATTCCCTAGTATCTTCTTCCCGCGCTTTTTGTACTCTCTTCCAGAAGTCCTTTGCGCGAAGAATGTCAGTACCCTGCGTTGCCTTATTGCCGCCGCAAAGCAGCACGATCCGGTCCCCATCCATCCCGTAGTAAATCCGGTAACCGGGCCCGAAATGAATCCTGCTTTCAGATGCGCCATCTCCAATCGGTTCCGAGTCCCCAAAATTACCGGCGCGAAACCGTGCGACCCGGGCATCGACAGCAGCCCTCGCATCATCGTCCCGGATGCGATTGCGCCACTCGCGGAAGGGAACCACCTCCCGGACCGTCTTGTAGTAGAGAACCTCACGTTCTCTTCCTTCCATGGCCGCCCTCTGGAAATTGTAGCATATACGCTACATCAAGATTATCACGCGGAGGCAAGCGTGACAAACGATCATCGCATTTCTCGGCACTCACACGTGCCACTTCTGCCTGCATCTCCCCATGATTCAATCACTTCGCGTTTTGCCTTCCTGCCATCTGCACCCCTCGCCCGCATACTACAAACGCAGTACAAGCCTGCGCAGGCTGATCGTTGTGATTTGGTAAATCCGCGCCCCTTCAAAAGAGGGGCTAGCCGCCCCAGAGACATTGTGAAAAGGGCGGGACACGGAAGAGAATCGATTCTCTGGTTGATACAAGCGTCGTGAGAGCGGCGCAAGGTAACCGCGAAAGGAAAAAGGAGAGCGCAATTGACGGTTCATTTGGAACCTTTTCTAAGACCGCCAGCCGCCTGTTTCCTTCAACCCCGGTGGGTTGCGTTCGAACGCCGCCCACCGCGAGACGATCTGAAAATTCCGCCGCCCACAGCCGAAGTGTCACTTGAAATGCTAAGCTAAGTTTTTCCGCGCGCACGTCTCCCGCCCGACCCCGTCAGTCAACCAACCGGACTGACGCCCATGCCCCAACTAGCCCACTATCTCGACATCAAACTGGCCGCGCTCGGCCAACCCACCGCAGGCGCCGCTTCCACTCTGTTAGAAACCGTCGGCCCGTTGCTGCGCAGCCACCGCCAGAAAGATCAGCTCCTCGGCCAATACTTGTGCCCCGCCGATCTCCGCATCCAAGCTTTCCTCGATGCCTACACGCACGGCACATCTCCAGGAGTTCCGCCGCTGCCCGCCGACACGTTCATTCTCGATCGCCCCGGCCTGGCCCGCCTCATGTCGCTCCCGCCCGACGAGAATACGTTTTCGTCCCCCTATCTGCGCTCCTATCGCGTGCAGCAGGGCGTCCTCCACAACCCCGCGAGTGACCGCCGCACCACGCAAGGAGTCTTCCACATCGCCGAAGGCGGCTTCCCCGTTCCCGCCGACAAACAAGCCGTCCCCGTGCAAGCCTTCGCCGCTCTCTTGAAAGCCGCCTTCGAACCACCGCCCGAAGTGATGACGCTCCCCTACACCGCTGGCCAGCCCGAGCAAGCCCGCCTCTTCGTATCACTCTTGTTGCGCCCTCTGGTGTGCCCCGCCACCGGAACCGATCCCGAGAAAACGATGGAGATCCGCTTCTTCGCCCCCGCCAGCCTGGTCAGCAATCTCGATTTCGTCGAGTCCATCTTCGGCAACGCCGGCGATCCGCACCTCCCCGAAAACGACGCCGCACTCGACCCCGCCCATTGGACCGGCCACACCGGCTGCGTCATCATCGCCCCCCACATCGTCGGCCTGAAGAAGGTTGCTCTCGGCTTGCCCCACGAATCCAAAGCCAGCGAGCGCCAAAAACGCGACGGCATGTGCTGGAGCGATCCCGATGAAATCTACAACGGCGGCAACGCCTTCAAAATCTGCGCCCGCGACCGCAGCGGAGTGATGGTCACGATCATCGCCGACAATTACTACGGCTACTGCAAGAAAGAAGTCAAAACCCAAATCAGCTACGCAGCGAATCTCTTCGGACTCTCAGAAGAAGAACACGCCGGCGGCGCGATGGCCTCCGCCGCTTACGTTTTAGGACACGACTTCGACGCCGGCCGCACCATTAGCCTGAAGAAGACCGGGTTTGAGGAGGCCATGACGACGCTCGGCGATATGGTAGAAGTCCTCCCCGGACGCCACGCCATAGACCGCCGCTATCCCGACATCATTTATGTGCCCGAGACCGCCGTCTTCCAGCTCCGCGAAGGCCGCGTAAGTTGGGATGGCCACGAATTGACCCTCAGCAAAGACGCAACCTACGTTCTTCCCTCCGGCTTCCGCGTGCGTTTAGAAAAACATTTCGCCGGAACCTCGTGGCGCTTAGTTGGCACACGCCCCCGCGGAACGCTGTGCCACAAACCCTGTACCGTTTCCGGTGGCGGCAAATCCGAAATCTCCAAATCCATCGCCAACGCGCTGCTGCAAGGCCCCGTATTCGTGCGCGATTACCACCGCGACATGGACCAAGTCGCCGAAATCCTCAAGATGGATTGCTCGACGATTTTCAAAGACCAATCCGCCGATCCCCGCAAACGACGCCCGATCCTGAGCCCCGAACGTTCCCTCGGCTCCGTCATCCAACTCCTGACGCCCTCGCCCAAATATACCGACGAGTACAACGATTGGCTCCGCCAACTCCCGCAGACCACGCGCCAACTCGTCTTCACCGTGAAGCGCTATTACCGCCCCGAATGGAGCGACAACTGGCGCGAACACTTCACCGTCGATCGCATCAACGGTTATCTCGCCCACGAACTCAAGTTCGACAACCAAAAGTTAGTCAGCAATTACCTGCGAGTGGGCTACGATCCCGACGGCTCCTGGCGCATCTCCAAGCTCCGCCCCGACTTCTATCCCGCCGACAAAGTGCAATTCGAAGACGACATCACCGCCTCCGTCGTCCTGCCGCGCGAAAGCCTCAATGATCTAGATCCCGAATACGCAAACCCCAGCGTCAAGCTAGTCGCCAACTGCGAGATGCTCCTGTTCCAGCGCCCCGACGACGCCATCCATCGCGGAGCCGACCGCCAGGCCGAAGCCGACATCGCCAGCGCCGGCTGTTTTCTCTCCAACTACGAACCAATCTCGAAGGCGACCGCCCAAAGCATGGTCGATCACGTAGTCGAATTCGATCGCTATACCGAACCCATGAAGCGCCTGTTCGAAGAGTTCGTCGCGAACGGGCAACGACGGCTATGTTGTTTCCTCCGCCGACCCGCGCATCGTCAACGGCAAGCCCTCCGGCAACCCGCGCTACTTACAGAAACGCCCCGATCTCAGTCGCCCCGCGCGAGTCATACTTAACCGAAATCGCCGCGCGCCTCGAACGCGGAGTCCCCGCCGGACATCCGGTACATTTCCCAGTGAACGCCGTTTTGGCCGGACGCCGCAATAATCCGCCCGACCTCAAACTCGGCCTGCCGCCGCTAGCCGTCTACGGCCCCATTCATTATCAAGAGCTCCCCGAGCTCTTCATGGAGTTCATCTCCAGCCTCACCGGCAAATCGCCCTCGATGGTCGGCTTCGGCAGTGAAGGCGCCCTCACCAAAGGCCCCTTCAACGCGCTCTGGCCCGTGGTCGATCTCAACAACGCACTAGTCTCCGCGATCCTCACCGGATACGCCGGCTTCACCACCTCAGCCGGTTACGTCGGCCCCAACTACCGCGTCGATCACGACGTCAGCCTTCTCGTCCCCGAAATCTGGTGCCGCATGCGTGTAGCCGAACGCGATCCCAAGTTTCTGATCGACCAGGGTTTTTTAGAAAAAATAGACGACGTCGAGCTCAACGGCCGCAGGGTTCTAGCAAGCCGCCTGGGCTACCGCATCACCTCCCTCTTCGTCGATCGTTTCCTAGGCCGCATCTTCGAAACCCCCGGCTCCGTCTTTCCCAACGAGCTGCTGCGCCCCGAGTTGCAAGATCTCGACCTCTACGCCGCCGGTGTCGACGCCATCGTAGAAACTCAGCAGAGAGTGGCCCTCAATTATTTCGAAGACGGCAGCGTCGCCGCCGCGTGCCCACCCTTGAAAGCGCTGCTCCACATCATGGCCGGAGGAAATTATCAAGGGAAGGGAATCGACCACCCCGAAATCCGCGCTCTCTTCGAACGCGAAACCATGCTCGCCAGCGACTGGTACCGCGAACGCCTCCACGTCAAGCAATCTCGTGACATCGCTCTCTGGCAACGCCACGCCGCCGCGCTCGCAGCCTTTCGCGCGAGCCCGGCAAACCAGGGCGGTGACATCGACCTCCACAAGCGCCAAGCTCTGATCGACTGCCAGCTAGCGCGCGTCAGCAGCGCAGCATACTTAGAAGAACTTCGCGGCACCATTGGAGCAGATCCGTTCCATGGCCAATAACGTGCACTAAAAGGAACTCAGATGCAAATTCGCGTCGGCTATCAAATCGTCTATCAGTGTCCCCGCGAGACACCCATGATCCTGATGTTGCACATCCATTATTCGCGCGCCGAGGACATCGTGATTCCCGATCATCTGAAGACTGATCCCATCACTCCTTACACTTCCTATCGCGATCTCTTTGGCAACTGGTGCACCCGTATCGTCGCGCCCGCTGGGCGCCTGCAATTAAGCGCCACTGGAGTGGTAAATGATACCGGCGAAGCCGACGTCGTGGCCCCTAACGCGCGCCAACTCGAGCTAAAAGATCTGCCCGAAGATACACTAGTATTCTTAATGGGAAGCCGCTACTGCGAAACCGATCTGCTGTCGAACGCCGCCTGGCAGTTATTCGGGCAGACCGCTCCGGGTTGGCAGCGCGTGCAGGCGATTTGCGATTTTGTCCACAACCACATCGTCTTCGGCTATGAAAACGCCCGCCCCACCAAGACCGCCTGGGAAGCTTTTCAGGAGCGCCGCGGCGTTTGCCGCGATTACGCGCACCTGGCCGTCTGCTTCTGCCGCTGCATGAATATTCCAGCCCGCTATTGCGCCGGCTATCTGGGGGACATGGGAACGCCGCCGCCTTACGGAGTCATGGATTTCGCTGCGTGGTTTGAAGTCTATCTCGGCGGCGCCTGGCACACTTTCGACGCACGCAACAATGTGCCGCGCATTGGACGCGTGCTCATGGCGCGGGGCCGCGATGCCGCCGATGTCGCCATTGCCACCACCTTTGGGCCGAATACGCTCGAAAGCTTCCAGGTCTGGACGGATGAAGTCGTGGAAAACGTCGTCAGCGCCTGAATGTCACTTCTCACCGTGCGCCACGTTACGGTTTATCGCTATTCCCGGCCAGTGGGCTTAGGCGAGCACCGCATGATGTTTCGTCCGCGCGAGAGTCATGATCTGCGGCTGCTCAGCTCGAAACTTGAGATCACGCCGCGCCCCGCTAGCTTGCGTTGGCTCCACGACGCATTCGATAACTCGGTAGCCGTCGCCACCTTCGACGGCGCCACCAATGAACTTCGCTTCGACAGCACCATTACGCTGGAACACGTCGAAACCGCGCTGCCCGATTACCCGCTCGAAGAGTACGCGCAAACCTATCCGTTCCAATATGCAGACGACGAATTGCAAAACCTCGGCCGGGCGCTGGAGCATCGCTATCCCAGCGACGACGTGAAACATTGGGTGGCACAGTTTCTAGATCCATCCGGCATCACCGGCACCATGGAGCTGCTACGCTCTATCACGCTCGGCATTCGCAAAGATTTCGAATACACGCGCCGCAGCGAAAAGGGCGTGCAGAGTCCCAGTGAAACACTAGCCAGCCGCTGCGGCAGTTGCCGGGATTTCGCAGTGTTGATGATGGAGGCCGTGCGCGCGCTGGGTTTGGCCACGCGTTTCGTCAGCGGATACATTTTCGTTCCCGGCCGCGAAGCCGCCGGCACCACGCTCGGCGGCGGCGCCACTCACGCGTGGATGCAGGCGTATCTTCCGGGCACCGGCTGGATCGATTTCGACCCCACCAACAGCATCGTCGGCAATCGCAATCTCATCCGCATCGCGGTCGCCTGGGACCCGCAGCAAGTCCTGCCGCTGTGGGGCACCTTTATCGGCCCCGCCTCGTCCTTCACCGGCATGGACGTCGCCGTGAGCGTGACCGAAGATGAACCAGCCTGCGTTTGAAGTCCTGCGGCGCGGCGCCCAGGGCGGGTTTGTGATCCTCTGCGATCATGCGAGCAATCACATTCCCGCGGAACTGAATGGCCTGGGCCTGGATCCGGCCGATCTCACACGTCACATCGCTTGCGACATCGGAGCCGCCGGCGTGGCCCGTGAGTTATCGAACTTATTCGATTCCCCCGCGATCCTCTGCGGCACGTCGCGCCTGGTCATTGACTGCAACCGCCATCCCGGCGCCGCCGGTCTCATTCCAGAGATCAGCGATGGCATATTGATCCCAGGCAACCAGAATCTGACCGAACAAGCCAAACAATCACGCATCGACCGCTGGTTCGCGCCATACCATGACGCAGTAGAAGCGTTGCTCGCAGACAGTTCGTCTTTTGTACTTTCGGTCCACTCCATGACGCCGGTGCTCGCCGGAGTGGCGCGGCCTTGGCAAATTTCTCTATCCAGCTACACCGATCGCAGCATCGTGGATCCGCTGCTCGAAAAGCTACGCCGTACTTTGGGCGATGCCGTAGTCGGCGACAACCAGCCCTATGATCTCGACCCGGCAATCGACTTCAGCATCCCGTTCCATGCCATGCGTCGCAACTTACCTTATCTGCAAATCGAATTCCGCCAGGACGAAGTCGCGGATTCGGAGGGCCAGGCTGCCTGGGCGCAGCGCCTGGCCGCCGCCTTGCCTTTACCGACCGCATCTCGTCACGTGACCCCGTGAGGCGACCGAGGGACAGTACACTCAATCCCCAACGCGCTTCTGGGGATTGAGTGTACTGTCCCTCAGTCATTCGGTCATTTCCAGGTGGCAAACATCGCAACGCTCGCCAGCGTCATCACCGCCACCGTGATCCATCCCAGCACCGCCAGCCAGCGTGGGTTCGAGCGCGCCCCCATGACCGCCGGGTTGCTGGTCAGCAGCAGCACGATGACGATCAGCGGCGGCGCCAGCACGCCGTTGAGCACCGCCGCCCAGAACAGCATGGATACCGCATTGAAACCGGCGAAATTCAACGCGAGGCCGAGGGCCAAACCCACGGCGATCACGCCATAGAATTCCCGTGCGCGATCGCGGCGATCCGCTAAGCGACCCCTGCCACACCGCTGCCTCGGCGACCGCATAGGCGCTCGATCCCGCCAGCACCGGCACACCGAGCATGCCCGCTCCAATCAGACCCAGACTGAACAGCCAGTAAGCCCCGGCCCCTGCCAGCGGCCGCAACGCCTCGGCTGCATCCTGCGCCGTCGAAATGGTGGTCTTGCCGTGAGCGTGCAGCGTCGCGGCCGTGGTCAGGATAATGAAGTACATGATCAGGTTCGAGAAGAACATCCCGGTGATGGTATCCGTGCGGGATTTTCGCAACTCGGCATCGGTCGAACCGCGCCGTTCTTCGAGGGTCACTTCTCCCTGCTTGCGTTCCTCCTCGACTTCCTGCGAAGCCTGCCAGAAAAATAGATAGGGAGAAATGGTGGTGCCGAAGAGTCCCACTAAAGTGGCCCAATACGGAGCCGACCATTCGACGTGTGGAATGAACGTCGCGCGCAGCACCGCGCCCCAATCGGGCTTAGCAAACAGCGCCGCCAGGACGTAGGAAAACAGAACCAGCGTGAGCCATTTGAAAATGCGCGCGATGGTGTAGTAGGAGGACCAGACGAGGAACGAGCCGATCAGCAGGGCGTAGAGGGGAGTCCAGTAATAGCTACTGACGCCGGTCACCATTTCGGTAACCTTCCCCATGCCGCCGAGATCGGCTCCAATGTTCACCGTGTTGGCGATCACCAGCAGCGCGCACGCGCTCCACAGGACCCAGCGCGGATACTGGCGCCGGATCACGCCGGCCAGCCCTTCGCCCGTCACCATGCCCAGCCGCGCGCACATCATCTGCACGGCGGTCATCAGCGGGAAAGAGAAGAGCGCCGTCCACAGCGGCGCATACCCGAACGCCGCGCCGGTTACGGAATAGGTGGAGATACCCGAAGGATCATCGTCGGCCGCGCCCGTGATCAGGCCGGGGCCCAACCTGCTAAAGAACCTTCGAAACCGCGGACGTCCCGCGCGTCGTCCGCTGCCTTTAGATATTTGCCGTCCAGTCATCGGCGCGGGCTACGATTAACGATTGAATGCGGGCCCAAAATTCAAGCAGCGCGGGTGCCATGCTGAGCTCACCTGCGGGCCCGGAATGTCAAGGCAAGAGCGATGATCAGCACCACCCCAAACATCCACATCCAAGTGGGGTTCCACCCATCCATCCCGTATCCGTGCATGCTACGTCCTCCGTCATCGCGGTTCGAGAATACGGGAAACGGCCGGAGCCATTTCTTCCGTGAGTCCCACTCCCCCGCTATCGTTCTTTGTTGTCGCTCGGCTTCTTTGGTTCCGGCATCATCGTCATGTGGTCACTCATCATCTGCATGTGATCCGTCATCGTTTGCAAGTGGTCGATCATCGCATGCTGCAGGTCCATCTGGCTCTTCATGCTGGCTTGTTCCGTTTCCATGTGACTTTTCATGGCGGCATCGGCGGCAGCCATTTTAGCCATGTTGTCTTTCATCAGAGTCTGCATCTGCTCCATTTGCGCGCGCATCTGCTCCATCCGCGGCTTCATGTTCTTCATGTCCATTCCGGAACCTGGCGCGGCGCTCTGAGCTTGCAGAAAGCCCAGCGGCAGGAGTCCCAGGATCGATACCAACAGTAGTTTAGTCAGGGTCATTGTTTTCCTTTTCTAGATGTTTTGTTCGTGCAAGCACGGCTCGCTTCAATTCCGCCACGACCGAGCGCGAGCTTGCGTCGTCGCTCAATGAGCCGGGCAAGTTCTAGACGACGCGCCGTCCGCTGATCAGGTTGACGACGATCAGGATCAACGCGACCACCAACAGGATGTGGATTAAGCCTCCGCCTATGCTCATGCTAAATCCCAGTAGCCAAAGAATCAAAAAAACAGCAACTAATGTCCAAAGCATATAGTTCTCCTTTTAAGCCGCCAATACCAAGGCGGGCTCAGCCTGCTCACGATCAACGGCCTCTTGGCAGCTGATACAAAATGGCGCCCAAGGGATGGCGGCCAGCCGCTTGGGATTGATGTTCTCTTCGCAGCCGCTGCAAATTCCAAAGGTCCCCGACTCGATGCGGCGCAACGCCGTGCGCACTTCGCGCAGCCGGTCTGAATAGCGCTCCAGGCTGCTCATGGCGTAGTCGCGGTCGCTCGCGTCCTGCGTGCGGTCGAGCTCATCCGAGCTGCTTCCGATGGCCAAAGCCTCGCGGGCGCCATTACTGTTTCCTAATTCCAATTGCCGGTGGTTTAAGACGCGCCGGAAAGTGTTCAGCTCGGTGTTTGTCATGTTAGTTCGAAGAAGTCGCCTTCTGCCCTTTCACCTGCAGTTCATTTACCACTTGCTGCACGTTCGGAACCGTCGACGCCAGTTCCTGGGCATGCGAGCGCTTGGATTGCGAATCGACATTGCCGGTCAGCGTCACTACGCTATTTTTCACTGCGTACTTCACGCTGTCGTGCAATCGATCTTGGATCAACGCGGCGTCCAGATTGCCCTCAATTCCTTTGTCCAGGGAGGAGTTCATCTTCTTCGCGTCACTTTCGATTCCGGGCGGAATCACCGCGATCTGGTTCGCCACCACCTGATTTCCCGCGAAGGACCTGGCGATGGACTCGGCCTGGGATTTGTCGGCGTCTGCCGCCACATGGCCGCCCAAGGTAACGACGCCCTTGTCGCGATCCTGGCTGGTGGAGACATCTTTAAAGCCGGACTTGATCGAGCGAAGTGCGGATGCTGGCGGAAACATCGGCGGTTTTGGTCGACGTGGAACATCCGGCCAGAGTTACCACCACCAGCGCCAATAGAGCGAAGCACGGTTTGCAGGTTTTCATACCTTCCTTGACAGCAGGAGAAGGTCCGAACATCGAAGTGCATTGGAATCAGCCGGGACCTCGGCTCGGGCACCTCAACGTGAGTAACGATATGTGGTCACATGACCAGCCAAGGTTACAGCAGGAATCTAATGGAGGCGGCCCAAACCGGAAGTCGTTTCGTGCTGCGCCGTAACGGAAGCGGTTGTGACACGGTTTCAATTGTTCGACTTCTTCTCATCTGGGCCTGAAGTCCTCTGCTGTTTCCCTCGATCGGGTCGTTGCGGCCGTTCGGCCGCCGGGGGCCGAGGCTGCGCTGCGGGCGGTTGACTTTGCGCTGCAGGCGGCTGCAGCGGAGGAGAATCCTGTTGTTTCTTCTGTTGTTGAACCTGCTGCTGCTTCAGTTGTTGCTGCTGGCGCTGCACATCCTGCTGTTGTTTCTGCTGCTGCTGTTGAGCATCTTGCTGCTGCTTTTGCTGTTGCTGTTGACGTTGGACATCCTGTTGTTGCTGCTGCTGGCGCTGCACGTCCTGCTGTTGTTTTTGCTGCTGCTGTTGAGCATCTTGCTGCTGCTTTTGCTGTTGCTGCTGACGTTGGGCATCCTGTTGTTGCTGCTGCTGGCGCTGCACGTCCTGCTGTTGTTTTTGCTGCTGCTGTTGAGCATCTTGCTGCTGCTTTTGCTGTTGCTGTTGACGTTGGGCATCCTGTTGTTGCTGCTGCTGGCGCTGCACGTCCTGCTGTTGTTTCTGCTGCTGCTGTTGGGCATCCTGCTGCTGCTTTTGCTGTTGCTGTTGACGTTGGACATCCTGTTGTTGCTGCTGCTGGCGCTGCACGTCCTGCTGTTGTTTCTGCTGCTGCTGTTTGGCATCCTGCTGCTGCTTTTGCTGTTGCTGTTGACGTAGGCATCCTGCTGTTGTTTTTGCTGCTGCTGTTGAGCATCTTGCTGCTGCTTTTGCTGCTGCTGTTGACGTTGGACATCCTGTGTTGTTGCTGCTGGCGCTGTGCATCCGGTTGTTGCTTTTGCCGCTCCGGTGGCGCGCCTTGTACTCCCCCACCAACCGTGGGTTGAACCCGCCTTACACGGCCCATATCCACAACGCGAACGGGCGCGCTGGGCGGCGGTGCACTCTGACGGATCTGCTGGACTTCAGTCGATGGCAGCGGGCGGCCAGGGTTTCTGGCGAGCGCCGGCTGCTGGCGCTCGAAGGGAACGGCGGCCGGAGGAGGAGCGGTTCGCGCCACCACGGGACGGCTCAGCACCGCGGCCGGCGGGCGCGCAGCGCGAGACGCCGTATTCGCCCGGGCGCCGAGAACACTGTCCCTTTGAGGTGCGATGGGCGGAGCGGCCACCACCTGTACCGAAGCCAGTTGAGCGGCCGGTACGAAGCGCGCGTCTTGAGTCACGCGGCGGCCACTGGCGAAGCTGTTTTGGGGAACTGCCGTCACCGCGTTCTGGACCCTCCGGTTCACATAGTTAATCCCCGTATTATTGGCATTCCGGCTACTGTAATAATTGTTGATCGTGGTGTTGTTGAACACCGTGTTGGTGTTGTTCACGCGGGTAAAGTAACCTTGGCTCGCCTGGTAAGACGGAAAATACGGCTCGCGCGGCCCCAGCGGAAACCAGCCTACCGCCGCGGCAGTGCCGATGCCGAAACTCAGGCTGAAACCCAACCCGCCGCTTCCTCCGCCGATCCAGCCCACCAGAGCCGGAGCATACAACGGAGTCACGCCATAAGGTCCCGGTATCCAGCCCCAGCGCCCGCCAAAGGAAGCCCAACGGCCGTAGTGATAGGGAGCAAAGCCCCACGGGGCGTCGTCCACCCAGGTCCAACCCCAGGGCGCGATCCAGGCCCAATGGCCGTCATGATAAGGCGCCCAGCCTGCTGAAACCGAGGTGGGCATCCATACTTGCCCATAGCCCGGCTGATCGCCCCAGCGGCCGTATTGATCGAGGTCATCGTAGCCGGGGATTTCGCGCGAAACGTAGCGCGCGGATAACGATTGGTCTTCGCGGCGGTCACGCGTCGAGCCCCATTGATCGAATTCGTCGGGTCCACCGGCGGACACAAGGTTGTAGTTGATTTGCTGGTCGCCTGTCACCACCACCCGCTGGCGCGCGTAAACCGGGAACGCCTCCCCGCCGCCTGTCACTTCACCCTCGCCATCGCGCACCGTGACAACGGTGGTCTGCGAATCAGGATTTACGTCGATGCGGTATTGGCCGGGACGAACTAGAGTAAAAGCCAGGTTGGGCGTGTCGATCTCGAAAATCTGGTTCTGTGCGAAATTGCGCAAGCGCACCGTAAGCGAGCCTTCCGACAAACGGATCTGTACGGTCTGATCGTCCAAATTCAGGAACTGGAATGCCGAGTACGCGCTCAGGCGCAAAGCCGCCGATCCGATGTGGAACTCAGCTCGTCCGCGGTCTCCAACCCAGATGTTGTCGCCGGTTGTGAGGGGCCGGTTGACGTCGGCGTCCACCCAATCATCGATACCGGGGGGCTGGTAGGATACCGGGCCTTCCCGGTAATTAAGGCGTCCCACGCGGCCTGGGGGATCCTGCGCAACCAGAAACGCGGTCGAAGCCGCCATCAGTACCATGCCCATCTTCATGTGCCGCATAGCTTTCTCCTTCTTAAGCACCCTATTGCCAAGTCGTGGCGGCAGGATAACCGCCCTGGAACGTGCACGCGCCATGCCATCCGGGATAGATAGCGATATCACGCGTGCTATGATGCTCGCGTGGAATTGCGAACCTCCGTCAAGGTCATCAAGTTCGGCTATATTCTCTGTGTGATTCTGGCGATCGGAATCGCCGCCTATCTGCTGACGATCCACAATCTGGATCAGCGGATGTGGGGATGGCTCGCGATTCCGGGGCTGGGACTGATCATACTGGCGATCCGGCACATGCGACGGCGGCTCATCAAGCTGACCGTTCTCGATGACCGCCTGCGCTACGAAGCCGGCGTGCTATCGAAGAGCACGCGCACCATGGAGCTGACCAAAATACAAGACGTGCGCGTGGATCAGACGCTGGGGCAGCGGATGCTCGATATCGGCGATCTGTCGCTCGAAACGGCGGGAGAAACCAGCCGCATCGTCATGCGTTCGATCGACAATCCGCACGCCGCCGCGGATCGGATTCTGGAGTTGTCGCGCGCCCACCGCCCGAACCCGCCCGCTACCGCGGTATAAACAAGATATGACCAGACGAGCTTTCGCTACAGCCGCCACCGCCGCCGCGTTGCCATCGTTCGCGATCTTGCTGCGCGCACAGAGCGCCAAGAAGACTTACACCTTTCACGGGAAGATCGAGTCGCTCGACGCCGCCTCGAAAAGCATGACGGTGAATGGCGACAAAGTCGAAGGCTGGATGGGCGCCATGACCATGAAGTATGAAGTGGACAACGCCGATGTTTTCAAGACTGCGAAGGCCGGTGACAACATCGAGGCGACCGTTTACGACGGTGACTTCAAGTTATACAAAGTGCACGTAGTCAAAAAATAAGCCCTTACCGCACAGCCAGTTAGCATGATCGTAGACCAATGTGATCTGACAAGACCAATTTGGTCTGATATACTTAGGTCGGATGTTGAAGCTGACCAAAAAGGCGGACTACGGGTTAATCGCCCTGCGCCATCTCGCCGTGTCCCGGCCACGCGCGAGTGCCTCAGCCAAAGACATCGCCGATTCCTACGGCATTCCGCTGCCGCTGCTGTCGAAAGTTTTGCAGAAGCTGGCGCGCGGCGGCCTATTGATTTCAGAGCAGGGAACGAATGGCGGCTACCGCTTGGCGCGCGAAGCGCAAAACATTTCGGCGCTCGAAGCGATCCGCGTGATCGACGGCCCCATCATTCTTACGAAGTGCTTCACGGAGCACGCCGGTTGTGACCAGACTGCTTTGTGCCCGGTGCGCGAGCCGCTGCGTAAAGTGCACGAAGGCATCCTGAGTTTACTGGCGAATATTTCTTTGGCGGATTTGGCGAGCGAAGAGATGCAGATTCCGAGCGTCCGCCCGCCGCTGCAAAACATCCAACTAACGAGGCTTTCTGGGACTACTTAACGGCAACAGCATGAAACTACCCATTTACATGGACAATCACGCCACCACGCCGGTCGACCCGCGCGTGTTCGAGGCGATGCGGCCGTACTTGACGAACATCTTCGGCAACTCGGCGAGCCGCAATCACAGCTTCGGCTGGGAGGCGGAAGAAGCGACGGAGAAGGCGCGCAAGCAAGTGGCGAGCCTGATCGGCGCGACCTCGAAGGAAATTGTTTTCACGAGTGGCGCGACGGAATCGAATAATCTGGCGCTCAAGGGTGTCGCTGAGATGTATGCGGAAAAGGGCAACCACATCATCACCGCCGCGACCGAACACAAGGCGATTCTCGATACCTGCAAGCGTCTGGAAAAACATGGCACGCGCGTGACGTATCTGCCGGTGCAGCAGAACGGCCTGGTGGATCTGGATCAACTGCGCGCCGCCATCACCGACAAGACAGTGCTGATCAGCATCATGCACGCCAACAACGAAATCGGGGTGCTGCAACCGATTCGCGAGATCGGCAGGATCGCGAGAGAGCGCGGCGTGCTGCTGCATACCGACGGCACACAGGCGGCGGGCAAGGTTCCGGTGAACGTGCTCGACGACAACATCGATTTGATGTCGCTCAGCGCGCACAAAATGTACGGGCCGAAAGGCGTGGGCGCTCTTTACGTGCGACGCCGCAATCCGCGCGTGCAGTTGACGGCGCAGATGGATGGCGGCGGACATGAGCGCGGCATGCGGTCGGGCACATTAAATGTGCCGGGCATCGTGGGCTTGGGCGAGGCGTGCGCGCTGGCGCAGGCGGAGATGCCGGCGGAATCGAAGCGCATGGCTTTCCTGCGTGACAAGCTGAAGGATCGGCTTGATGAACTCGCTCGACGAAGTTTATATCAACGGCACGCTGGAGCACCGGCTGCCGAACAATCTCAACATCAGCTTTGCGTACGTCGAAGGCGAGAGCCTGCTGATGGGGATCAACGAAATTGCGGTGTCGAGCGGCTCGGCTTGCACCTCGGCCACGCTCGAACCGAGTTACGTTTTGAAAGCCCTCGGCGCGGGCGACGATCTGGCGCACTCGTCCATTCGCTTCGGGCTGGGCCGTTTCAACACTGAAGAAGAAGTAGATTACGTGGCGGGCAAAGTGATTGAAGTGGTGAAGAAGCTACGCGAGCTTTCGCCGCTCTATGAGATGTTCAAAGAAGGAATCGATTTGACCAAAGTGCAGTGGACGGCGCACTAAACAGGCTAAAGGAAAACACTATGGCATATTCAGACAAAGTCGTTGACCATTACAATAATCCGCGGAACGTCGGTTCGCTGGACAAGAGCGATCCCAACGTCGGCACTGGGATGGTGGGCGCGCCGGAGTGCGGCGACGTGATGAAGCTACAGGTGAAAGTGAACCCGGAAACCGGGGTCATCGAAGACGCCAAGTTCAAGACTTTCGGCTGCGGCAGCGCCATTGCGAGTTCCTCGCTTGCTACAGAATGGTTGCGCGGGAAAACCGTCGACGAAGCGCTGGCGATCAAGAACACCGACATCGTCACCGAGCTGAGCTTGCCGCCGGTGAAGATTCACTGCTCGGTGCTGGCGGAAGACGCGATCAAGGCGGCCATCACCGATTACAAGGCGAAGGCCAAGCCGGTTCCGGCCGAGGCGGCGCGGGTCTAAGTTCGCATGGTCACCGTTACTCCAAAAGCAGTCGGCAAAATTCGCGAAGCATTCCAGCGCGAGGGAGTGAACGGAGGACTGCGCCTGGGC
Source organism: Bryobacterales bacterium (assembly GCA_963760575.1). Taxonomy (GTDB): domain Bacteria; phylum Acidobacteriota; class Terriglobia; order Bryobacterales; family Bryobacteraceae; genus Palsa-187. The sequence goes on along the minus strand of CAVXEM010000006.1, from coordinate 147,995 downwards.
GTTCTGGGCGGCGGCTGCTCGGGCTTGAGCTATCAGTTCAAATTCGACGTCAAGCCGCGGCCGACGGATCAGGTTCTGAACTTCGACGACGTGAAGGTCTTCATCGATCCCAAAAGCCTGGTGTTTCTGGACGGCATGACGCTGGATTGGAAAGATTCGTTGATGCAGTCCGGATTCGTCTTCGAGAATCCGAACGCCAAGAAGAGCTGCGGCTGCGGGACGTCTTTCTCGGCCTGAGTGCAGCCCGATGCAATTCTACGATGCGCTGGGGCTCGCGCCTAAGCTGGCGCTCGATTCGGAAGAACTCAAAAAGCACTTCTACGAGCGTAGCCGCCAGTGGCATCCTGACCGTTTCAGTAGGGCCAGCGCCGCGGAACAGCAGAAGTCTCTTGAAATGACTTCGGTACTCAATGACGCTTTTCGCACGCTGCGCGATCCCGTGGCGCGCGCCGAGTATTTCCTGGAGCAGAAGGCCATTGTGCCTTCGAAGCACGTGCCTCCGGAATTGCTCGAAGAGGTTTTCGAAATGAACATCGCGCTCGAAGAGCTGCGGGCGGGCGACGAATCGGCCCGTCCTCAACTGGAGGAGGCGCGCGAGCGGTTCAACCACATGCGGCATGAAATCGATCATGGGTTGGCAGTGCTGTTCGGGCGCTATGACGAGGGCCACGACGCTTCGCACTTACTGGCGATCCGCAGCGTCCTCGACCGGCGGCAATATGTCGCCAACCTGATCCGCGACGTCGAAAAGGAACTGAATGTCCACGTTTCAAATTGATTTTGGCAAGGAGCAGTCGCCGATCGTCGGGATCGATCTCGGCACCACCAACAGCCTGATTGCCGTGATGGAGCCGACCGGTCCGCGCATCCTGAGCGGCATCGTGCCGAGCGTCGTGTCGGTGACGCCCGCGGGAGAAGTGATCGTAGGCGCCGAGGCCCGCGAAATGCTGATCACGCATCCCGAGCGGTCCGTCTATTCTGTAAAGCGCCTGATGGGGCGCGGCGCGGAAGACATCCAGGAAGAGTTGAAGCTATTCCCGTTCCACTTGGCGGATGCCAGCGGCGCCGTGCTGAAGCTGCAATTGGGTGAGAAGGTAATGACGCCGCCCGAAGTCTCGGCGCACATTCTGCGCAAGCTAAAACTGGACGCGGAAGAGGAGTTGGGTATGACGATCACCCAGGCCGTCATCACTGTTCCGGCGTATTTCAACGATGCGCAGCGGCAGGCGACGAAAGATGCCGGCCGGATCGCTGGCCTCGACGTGCTGCGTCTGGTGAATGAACCGACGGCGGCGGCGCTGGCCTACGGGCTGGATAAACGCAAGGAAGGCATCGTCGCGGTTTACGATTTCGGCGGCGGCACTTTTGATATTTCTATTTTGCGCTTGCATGAGGGCATCTTCGAGGTCCTAGCCACCAACGGCGACACGCACCTGGGCGGCGACGATATCGATAATCTGCTGCTTGCGGATTGCTTTCGAAGACATTCAGGCGGAGTGGGGCGAAGATATCTCCACCAAGAGCGATGCCGTGCAACTCTTGCGGCGCGCGGTGATTCAGACCAAGGAAAAGCTGTCGTTCGTTCCCTCGACGGTGATTGAATTCGAATACAGCGGCAAGCGGTATGTGCGCGACATCGGCGTGGATGTATTCAACCGCCTGATCCAACCGATCGTCGAGCGCACGCTCGCGCCCTGCCGCGCGTGTATCGCAGATGCAGGAGTGAGCGTTGAAGATATCAACGAAGTCGTGATGGTGGGCGGATCGACGCGCATCCCGCTGGTGCGGGCCGAGGTCGAGAAACTGTTCCGTGCACGGCCCCACACGGAATTGAATCCCGATGAAGTGGTTGCGCTGGGCGCTGCGGTGCAGGCCGGAATTCTCTCGGGCGATGTTCAGGACCAATTGCTGTTGGACGTGACGCCATTGTCGCTGGGTATCGAAACCATGGGTGGATTAGTTTCGAAACTGATCCATCGCAATTCCACCATCCCGGCGTCGGCTACCGAACAATTCACCACGGCTGTCGATGGACAGAAGAACGTATTGATCCACGTGGTGCAGGGCGAGCGCGAACTGGTCAAAGACTGCCGAAGCCTGGCGCGCTTCGATCTGAAAGATCTACCGCCGATGCCGGCGGGGCTGGCGCGGATCGATGTCCGGTTCTTGATCGACGCCAACGGCATCCTCAACGTCACAGCGCGCGACGTTCGGACCGGAAAAGAACAGAGCATGGATGTGAAGCCGTCCTACGGATTGTCGGATCAGCAGGTGGAAGCGATGATTCTGGAATCGTTCGAAAAGGCGCAGGACGATTTCAAGGAGCGCCAGGTTCGTGAAGCGCGCGTCGAAGCCGACTCGATTCTGGCTGCCGTCAAAAAGGCCCGCAATGACGAGGCTTTCAACGAATTGCCCGCAGCCTCGACCGTACGGCGATCGACCGCGATGTCGCGGATTTGCTGACGGTTTATAACCAGAACGATCATCTGCTGATCCGCGAGAAGATCGATCAGTTGAACGCGTCGACGCACACGCTCGCCGAAAACATGATGAACAGCGCCGTGCGCGGCGCTTTGAAGGGAACCAAAATCTAATGCCTAAGCTTAGCTGGACCGACATCGAAGACATCGCCCTGGCGCTGCGCGACAAGTATCCGGACCAGGACCCGTCGTTCATCCGCTTCACGGACCTGCATAAGTGGATCACCGAGCTCGACGGCTTCGACGACGATCCCAAGAAGTCGAACGAAGCCAAGCTGGAAGCGATTCAAACGGCGTGGCTGGAAGAATTCAACGATGACTAGTGGCGTGCTGCGCGCCGCTGCCGTTATGACGGCGCTCAGCGCTGTGCTTTGGGCGCAGGCTCCGCGCACGCGGCCGCCCATGCGCGCGCGCAGTGCCGCGGCCGAGCCGGTTGGACTTACTCCGGAAATGCGCATCGTGGCGGGGCACATCACTGCGAACTCGCTGCGCGGCGCCGTTTCCTTTTTTCTTCGGATTTGCTCGAAGGGCGCGACACGCCTTCGCGCGGACTGGATATCGCGGGCGAATATATCGCATCGCAATTCCGCCGTTTGGGATTGGAGCCGGCGGGCGACGATGGATACTTTCAAACTGTGGTGCTGCGGCCGGAGGATGCGGATTCGCCGAAATCTCGCAACGTGGCCGGGATTCTGCGCGGCTCCGATCCACAGCTCAAAGACACGTATGTCATCCTGAGTTCCCATTACGATCATGTGGGGCTGGCGCAGACCGGGGAGGATCGCATCTTTAACGGCGCGAATGACGACGCGAGCGGAACGGCGTCGGTGCTGGAGGTGGCGAACGCTTTGGCAGCGCTGCATCCGCGTCCCAAGCGAAGCATCTTGTTCATTTTGTTTTGCGGCGAGGAGAAGGGATTGCGCGGGTCGCGCTACTACGTGGCGCATCCGCTGGTGCCGCTGGCGAAGACTATCGCTCAATTAAATCTCGAGCAATTGGGGCGGACGGATGCCCCGGAAGGTCCGCACCTTAATAGCGCGAATGTCACGGGATTCGACTTCTCCGACATGGTTCCGGTTGTAGTGGACGCCGGGAAGCGCGCGGGAATTGCGGTCACGAAGGTCCCCGGTTCCAGCGACAAGTATTTCAATCGCAGTGACAACGGCCCGCTTGCGCAAGCCGGAGTTCCGGCGCATACCTTGAGCGTCGCCTACGAGTTTCCGGATTATCACGCGGTGGGCGATGAGTGGCAGAAGATCGATTACGACAATATGGCCAAGGTGGATCAGGCCGTCGGCATTGCCGTGCTGCGATTGGCGCAGGCGCTGGCAGTTCCGCACTGGAACGAAAGTTATCCTGCGGCCAAGGCGTACGCTGATGCTGCAAAGAAGCTACACGAACAGTAACTACTTGTTCGCGCTGAGAGCTTTCACAATTTCGCCAAGGAATCCCTTGGCGTCGCCGAACAGCATCAGAGTTTTATCGTTGTAGTAAAGTTCGTTGTCGATGCCGGCGAAGCCTGGGTTCATACTGCGCTTGATCACCATCACGGTATGGGCTTTGTCGACATCCAGAATCGGCATGCCGTAAATAGGACTGGTGGTGTCGTGGCGCGCGGCGGGGTTGACGACGTCGTTGGCTCCGATCACCAGCGCCACATCGGCTTCGGCAAAATCGGGATTGATGTCTTCCATCTCATGCAGCTTGTCGTAGGGGATATCGGCTTCGGCCAATAGCACGTTCATGTGGCCGGGCATGCGGCCGGCGACGGGGTGGATGGCGAAATCCACTTGCACACCGCGTTTGTTCAGGATATCGGTCAGCTCGCGAAGCTTGTGCTGGGCTTGGGCAACGGCCATGCCGTATCCGGGAACCACGATCACGCGGCGGGCGCTTTCGAGAATGGACGCGGCATCTTCCGGAGTGGCCGAGCGCACGGGCTTGGTTGAGACCTGCGCGGCTGTGGCGGTGGTGGCCGCGCCGAATGCGCCGAACAATACGTTGGAGAAGGAGCGGTTCATGGCCTTACACATGATTACGGAGAGGATGAATCCGGACGACGCGTTCAACGCTCCCGCAATGATGAGTAGACGGTTTTCCAACGCGAAGCCCATGGCGGCGCACGCGGCGCCGGCGTAGGAGTTCAGCAGTGCAATCACCGTGGGCATGTCGCCGCCGCCGATGGGCATGATCAGCAGGACTCCGAAGAGCAGCGACAGGCCCGTGAAGACGGGGAAGACCCAAGGGGGCGCGGGTGCAACGATCATCCACACTCCCAAGACTCCGGCGATGGCGAACAGCAAGAGGTTGACGAAGTTCTGGCCCTTGTAGGTCATCGGGCGTGTGGGTACGATTTCCTGCAATTTCCCGAACGCCATGATGCTGGCCGTGGTGGTGAGATAACCCAGCAAGCTTTCGATCACCAGTGCGACCATCTTGAAACCGACGGTGGGATGCCCGGCGGCGACGTCCGTGTAATACTCGGCCGACCCGACCAGCGCGGCGGCGAGAGCGCCGAAGGCATGCGACAAGGCGGTCAACTGCGGCACCGACGTCATCGGCATCAAATACGCGAGCGGCGCGCCGACGGCGGCTCCGGCCACGAAGGCGATGGCGATCCACTCATAGCTGACCACTTCGTGACGCAGCAGCGTGCCGATCACGGCCAGCAACATTCCAAACTCGCCCGCGAGCACCCCTTTGCGCGCGGTCACGGGAGAACTCAACCACTTAATCGAAAACACCACGCACAGCGCAGCGATGATATACGCTGCCTGCCAGAAGGAGTCGTTCATTTCGACGGCGTCTCCTTCTTCTTGAACATTTTCAGCATGCGGTCCGTGATCAGAAACCCGGCGACGATATTGATGGTGGCGAACATCACGGCGATGGTGCCCAGCACCTTGCTTAGCATGGGCGCGTTGCCGTTGCCGGAAACCAGGATCGCGCCGACCACCGAAATCGCCGAGATCGCGTTGGTCAGCGACATCAACGGCGTGTGCAGCAGCGGCGATACTTTGCGCACCAGCTCCAGGCCCAAGGGAACGGCCAGCACCAGAACGTACAGACTAATCTCAATCTCGTTGCTCATAAGTTATCTCTCAAGGTTGGGTTTCGGATCTGGCTTCAGGAGCTGGCTTGCACGGGGGAGCCTAGCAATTCCTGGACTCGGGTGTTCACGATCGCGCCGTCGCGCACCACCAGGCTGTCGCGCGTGATTTCGTCGTTGACGTCGATATTCAGCGCTCCCTCTTTGGTCATCATGTTTTTGAGGAAGGTGACGATGTTGCGGCCGTACATTTGGCTCGAGTGATTGGGCACGGTGGCAGGGAGGTTGACAGGTCCGATGATGGTGACGCCGTGATCGACGATGGTTTCGCCGGCGCAAGTCAGCTCGCAATTTCCGCCGCGCTCCGCCGCCAGATCGACGACCACCGAACCGCGGCTCATCACGTGGACCATTTCGCGCGTCACCAGGATGGGAGCTTTTCTACCGGGGACAGCGGCTGTGGTGATCACCACGTCCTGTTCTTTGAGCACCGCGGCCATCTGTTCGCGCTGGCTGCGAATTTCTTCTTCGGTGAGGGCGCGGGCGTAACCGCCTTGTCCTTCGCCGCTGGCTCCGATGGTGATGCTGACAAACTTCGCACCCAGACTCTCGATTTGTTCTTTGACGGCGGCGCGGACGTCGTAGCCGCTGACCACTGCACCCAGGCGGCGCGCGGTGGCGATGGCTTGCAGGCCGGCGACTCCGGCTCCGATGACCAAGACGCGCGCGGGCGGAACGGTGCCGGCCGCGGTCGACATCATGGGGAACAAACGGGGCAAGGCGCTGGCGGCGATGAGCACGGCTTTGTAACCGGCGATGGAGGCCATCGACGAGAGCACGTCCATACTCTGCGCACGCGTGATACGCGGGACTAATTCCAAAGAAAAGAGCGTCGCTCCGGCTTGTGCGTATTGCGCGGACAACTGCGGATCGCTAAGCGGGTCGGCCATTCCGATGACAATCTGGCCCTTCTTCACCAAGCCGGCCGGGGCGGGAACGCGCACGGTCAGCAGGATTTGCGCGGCTTCGGCGACGGCCGCCGCACTCGGCGCGATCTTGGCGCCTTTTGCGATGTATTCTTCATCCGGATAGCCCGCCTCGAGGCCGGCTCCCGCTTCGACCAAAATTTCGGCGCCCGCCTTCGTCAGCACGTCGAGCACTTTCGGAGTGATCGCCACGCGCCGTTCGCCCGCGAGCGTTTCCTTTAAAACACCAATCGACAGACCCAAGAGTTCACCATCCTCCTAGCGGAAATCTTCTTGCAATTCGTTGAGTGCGGCTGCGCCGGGGCAGAGCTTTTCTTGCGGCACTCGCGAAAGCGACGTGGCAGGAGTGCGGTTCATTTCGTGCAGGTCGGCGACGCTTTCGTCGACGTAGAGCAAGCCGGTTGCGATAGCGTCGCGATTCTGTTGCAAATAGTTGAGCACTTGTTGGCGGTTGGTCGGATCGTAATCCTTGGGAACCGACGTGAAACGCACCACGCTGCCGTCATGCATGGTGACGGTGGTGGTGCCGCTGCTGCCGATGGTAGCCAGAATTTCGGTCGCGGGTGGAACAAAATCCGCTTCGGTCGTTTTCTGCATGTGCTTTCGAGTATACAGGTAGCTTTTGGTCGAACCGTTGTGATCGTTAAAAGTTACGCAGGGCGAAATTACGTCCACCAGCGCAAAGCCGCGGTGCGCTATGGCGGCCTTCAGGATCGGCACCAACTGTTCTTTATCGCCGGAGAAACTGCGGGCGACGAAAGTGGCTCCAATGCTGAGAGCCAGCATGGCGGGATCGATGGGCGCCATGCGGTTGGCTTCGCCGCGTTTGCTTTTGGAACCCACGTCGGCCGAAGCGGAGAATTGGCCCTTGGTCAATCCATAGACGCCGTTGTTCTCGATCACGTAAAGCATATTTACGTTGCGGCGGATCGCGTGGCACAGGTGACCGAGGCCGATCGACAGCGAATCGCCGTCGCCGGAGATGCCGATGTAGGTAAGTTCGCGGTTGGCGGCGTTGGCTCCGGTGGCAATGGCAGCCATGCGGCCGTGCGCGGAGTTAAAGCCGTGGGCGCCGCTGACGAAATACGTCGGCGTCTTCGAAGAGCAGCCGATGCCGCTCAGTTTCGCGATCATGTGGGGCTCGATCGACAGTTCCCACAACGCCCGGGTGATGGCAGCGGTGATCGAATCGTGGCCGCAGCCGGCACATAGCGTGGACATGGCGCCTTCGTAATCGCGAAGGTTCAGTCCAATCGCGTTGCGATGCAGGCTGGGGTGGACGGCGACAGGTTTGGCAATCGACGGCATGGTGGATTACTCCCAGGTATCGGACACAACGGTCCGCGAATTCAGATCGACTTTGGGCGTGGCACTGTGTAATTCGGGCGGAACTTGGCTAAGGATGGGCTCGACCACGTGGCGGGCGCTCAGCGGGAAACCGCCGTAGCTGAGCACGGAACGCAGGCGGTCTTTGGGCACCGCGGTTTCGAGCACCAGTAGGGAGCGCAACTGGGCGTCACGATTCTGTTCCACAACGAAGCAGAAGTTGTGACGCATGATGAAGTCTTCGACGCTTTGATCGAAGGGGAAGCCGCGGATGCGCATGTAGTCGGCAACGATGCCGCGAGCGGCGAGCAGGTCCACGGCTTCGCGCACCGCCGGGTCGCAGCCGCCGATGGTGATGATGCCGACGCGCGCGCCCGGCTGCTTGACGACGACGGGCGCGGGCACGAATTTCGCGGCGGCCTGGTGTTTCTTGAGCAGGCGGTCGACTACTTCTTGATACTCGGAAGGCGTTTCGGTGTAGCCGCCGTACTTGTTGTGGCCGGAGCCGCGGGTGAAGAATGCGCCCTTGGCATGGACGCCGGGCAGGGTCCGCGCCGCTACAAAGTTTTCGTCTTCGGGGTAGTAGCGGTGGAATTTCGCGAGCTGGCTGACTTGCTCCTGGTTCAATACCCGACCGCGATCGGGCGTGTAGCTGCCGTCCCAGGTGAGGCGGGGCACTACCCAATCGTTCATGCCGATGTCCAGATCGGTCATCAGAAACACGGGAGTCTGGAAGCGTTCCGCCAGATCGAAGGCCTTGGGAGCGAACTCGAAGCACTCAGCCGGGTTCGACGGAAACAGCAGAATATGTTTGGTGTCGCCATGGGAAGCGTAGGCAGCTTCCATCACGTCGCCCTGCTGTGTGCGCGTGGGCATGCCGGTGGAGGGGCCGACGCGCTGCACGTCGACGATTACGGCGGGTATTTCGGCGTAGTAGGCGAGTCCAAGCAGCTCGTTCATCAGCGAAATGCCGGGGCCGGAGGTGGACGTGAAGGCGCGAGCGCCGTTCCAGGACGCGCCGATCACCATGCCGATGGCGCCCAATTCGTCCTCGGCTTGCAGAATACAAAAATTGTTGTCGCCGGTTTCGGGGTCTTTGCGGTACTTCTCGCAGAACTCCTTGAACGCGTCCATGCAGGAGGTGGAAGGCGTGATGGGATACCACGCGGCGACCGTCGCACCGGCGTAAACGCATCCAAGAGCCGCGGCGGTGTTGCCATCGATCAGAATCTTGTCTTGGTTGGCATTCATCTTCTCCAGATGAAATGGCAACGGACATTGGAAATGTTCTTTGGCGTAGTCGTAACCCAGGCGCAGGGCCTTGGTATTCGACTCGCGCATGGCTTTCTTGGCGGCGAACTTTTCGTCGAGAAGCTGCTCGACCACCGCCATGTCAACGTCGAGCAGCGCCACCAGCGTTCCGGCGTAAGCAATGTTCTTCATCAGGATGCGCTCGCGTGCTTCCTTGAAGGTCTCGTTGCACATTTTCGAGAACGGGACAGCGAGATAATTCACGTCTTCGCGAATGAGGTGCGGGTCCAGCGGCCAAGTGGAATCGAAGAGCAGATAGCCGCCCTCACGTACCTCGGCGACATCCTGCGCATAGGTCTGCGAATTCATCGCGACCATTAAATCGTAATCGAGAGCGCGCGCTGTGTAGCCGTCTTTATTGACGCGAATCTCGTACCAGGTGGGCAGGCCTTGAATGTTCGAGGGGAAAAGATTCTTGCCGGAAACCGGAATGCCCATGCGGAAGATAGCTTGCATGAGCAGGCTGTTGGCGCTGGCGGATCCAGTGCCATTTACGTTCGCTAGCTTGAGGGCGAAGTCGTTCACGCGGGTGCGAAGGAGCTGATGCACGTTTCTATCCTTTATCTCTATTTTCAATTATCACGCGTGCGACAATTCAGGCTCCGCCACCGCGCTGCCTGCGTAGGCAATCTGCAGTTCAAACTTTTGCATGTCCCAAGCCGCGGTGGGGCATCTTTCGGCGCAGAGGCCGCAGTGGACGCACAGGTCTTCGTCCTTCAGCATCAGGCGCCCGGTTTGAGGGAGAGGCGCTGAGGCGTAAAGCGCCTGATCGGGATTCACGGCGGGCGCGGAGAGCCGCTCGCGGATGTCGGTTTCTTCGCCGTCGCGGGTGATGGTGAGGCAGAGCAGCGGGCAGATGTCGACGCAGGCGTCGCATTCGATGCACTTGGCCGCAGTGAAAACGGTTTCGACGTCGCAGTTGAGGCAGCGCTGCACTTCGCGCGCGGTCTGCTCGGCGTTGAAGCCCAGCTCGACCTCCACGTTCAATTGTTCGAAGCGGTGCACCAGATCGACGTGTTTCATCTTCTGGCGCGACGCTGGGTTGTAGTCGTTGTGATAGCTCCACTCGCTGATGCCCATCTTCTGGCTGATCAGGTTCATGTGGTCGGGCGGGCGCTCGGTCACGCTTTGCTTTTGACAGTGAGCGTGCATGGAGATCGCCGCTTCGTGCCCGTGAGCTACAGCCCAGATGATGTTTTTCGGTCCCCAGGCCGCGTCGCCGCCGAAGAATACGCCGGGGCGCGAGCACTGCATGGTCTTTTCGTCGACCACCGGCATTTCCCATTTGTCGAATTCGATGCCGAGGTCGCGCTCGATCCAGGGAAACGAGTTCTCTTGCCCGATGGCCAGGATTACATCGTCAGCGGGCAGGAAAATCGTCTCGACAACCTTGGATTTGGCGGCTTTCTCGTCCCATTCCAGGCGCTCGAATTCCATTCCTTTGAGAACGCCGTTTTCGATCACGAAGCGTTTGGGCGCGTGATTGATTACGATCTCGATGCCTTCTTCTTCGGCGTCTTCGAGTTCCCAGGGAGACGCTTTGAAATAACCGCGGGGCCGGCGCGCCATCACTTTGATGTCCTTGCCGCCGAGGCGGCGCGAGGAGCGGCAGCAATCCATCGCTGTATTGCCGACGCCGATGATCAGAACTTTTTCGCCGATCGAATCGATATGACCGAAAGTAATCGACTCGAGCCAATCGATACCGATGTGAATGCGATCCGTGTCGTGACGGCCGGGGATTTCGAGATCCTTACCGCGCGGCGCGCCACTGCCGACGAAGATGGCGTCGAAGCCTTGACCCAACAGTTCCTTCATGCTGTTGACGGGCGAGTTGTAGCGGATGTCGACGCCCATGTCGAGAATCGCGTCGGTCTCAAATTGCAGAACGCTTTCAGGGAGACGGAACGACGGAATGTTGGTGCGCATCAAGCCGCCGGGTTTGTCGTACTTCTCGAAGATGGTGACTTCGTAGCCCAACGGCATCAAGTCATTCGCGACGGTGAGTGACGCGGGGCCGGCTCCTACGCAGGCTACCCGCTTGCCGTTTTTGCGCTCGGGCGCACGCGGCAGCAAATCGCTGACGTCGCCTTTTTGATCGGCTGCGACGCGCTTCAGGCGGCAGATCGCCACCGGTTTCGTATCTAAGCGCGTCCGTCGGCAGGCAGGTTCACAAGGGCGGTCGCAAGTGCGGCCGAGAATTCCGGGAAAAACATTGGACTCCCGGTTCAACATGTAGGCGTCCGTGAAGCGGCCTTGCGCAATCAGCCGAATGTATTCCGGAACGTTGGTGTGCGCGGGACACGCCCACTGGCAATCGACGACCTTGTGGAAGTAACTAGGGTCGTCCGTGTTGGTAGGTCTCACTCAGCCTCCGATGCAGCGGTACTGGGGTGCAAACCTTACATTGTAACAATTTGAGTGAGGCGAAAACACTGCCTTACTGGCAGGTGGCGATTCCTGTAAGGTGGTAACAGATAAAACGTATGCCACTTAACCATTATGTTTCTCTCGGGAACAGCGGGCTCCGCGTGAGCCCTTTCTGCCTGGGCGCCATGACGTTCGGCGAAGACTGGAGCTTCGGCTCGGGTGAAGCCGAATCGAAGCAGGTGCTCGACCGGTATCTGGATCGCGGCGGCAACTTCATCGATACCGCCAACGTGTACACGAAAGGGCACTCGGAAAAAATCATTGGCGATCATATCGGGCGCACTCCCTCGCGCCGCGACCGGACGGTGATCGCGACCAAGTTTTTCGGCAACATGTATTCGGGAGATCCAAATGGGGGCGGCGCCAGCCGTAAATCTCTGACGTCGGCGTGCGAGCAATCGCTGCGGCGCCTGCAGACCGATTACATCGACCTCTACTGGATGCATTGTTGGGACCGCTTCACACCCATCGACGAAACCATGCGTGCGCTGGACGATCTGGTGGCAGCGGGGAAGGTTCGCTACATCGGCTTTTCCGACACGCCGGCCTGGAAAGTGACGCAGGCGCAGGTCACCGCCAAGATGCGCGGATGGACCCCGCTGATTGCCTTGCAGCTCGAATATTCGCTGCTGGAGCGCACTATTGAGGGCGAACTGGTTCCGGCGGCGAGCGAGTTGGGGCTGGGGATCACGCCGTGGTCGCCGTTGATGTCGGGGATGCTCACCGGCAAGTACACGCGGGAGAACGCGGCCACTGCGAAGCCTACGCGCGGCGCGTTCGTGAGCCGGGCGTTTACGGAAGAGTCGTTTCGCGTGGTGGATGTTTTGCTGGACGTGGCGAAGAAGTTGGGTACGACGCCGGCGCGCGCGGCTTTGGCGTGGGTGCAGTCGCAACCGGGCGTGGCTTCGACTATCATCGGGGCTCGAACCGTTCGAGCAGCTGGACGATAACCTGGGCGGGCTCGACGTGCAGCTTGCGCCCGAGCATTTGAAGGCGCTTGAAGAAGTATCGCGGCCGAAGCTGAACTTCCCTTACGATTTCGTGCGCAACGCTTTGGGCTTCGGGTATGGCGGTGCAACTGTGAATGGGATTACGGCGCCGGCGAATCCGCTGTCTCCGATGAGCGATGCGGAACGGTATTAAGATACTCACATTAAGATAAGCAGGGCGGAGAATGGACCATGTCTGTCGACGAAGAATTGCAAGAGAACGCGGAAAAGGCGAAGGAGCCGTTCGATCGCAAGGTCGCTCTCACCATGGCGATGATCGCGGCGGTGATGGCCCTGGTGTCGGTGGCGGGACAGGTGCTTACCACCGAGGAACTGCTGAATCAGCAAAAGGCCTCGGACCAGTGGGCGTTCTATCAGGCCAAGGACATCCGGCGCTACGAATCGGATATCGCGCGCGATATGATGGCGGCGCTTTCGGCGGGGCCGGCGGCGATCAATAAATACGCGGCGAATATGGAGCGCTACGACAAAGATCGCGGCGACATCCAGGCGGAAGCTAGGAAGCTGGAAGAGGAGAGCAGGTTTCACGGCGCGCAGGCGTTGCGGGCGCACTTGGGTGAGGTGTTTTTGGAGATCGCGATCGTGCTGGCTTCTCTGGCGATCCTTACGAAGCGGCGGCCGATGTGGTTTGCTTCCATCCTGAGCGGATTGGTGGGGGCTGGGATTGCGGCTACTGCTTTGCTTCTGCATTAGGTAGACGGGCGCCAACGTGGACGTTGGCTGCGGGCCGGAGGCCCGCCCTACTCGCTACAATATGAATATGACGCGGTCGCGTGCTCTTGCCTGGTTGGCGCTGGCGCTGGGGTGTGCTGGCACCGCGCTGGGGCTGGATCCTAACCACAAGCTGACGCAATACCTGCATCGCACCTGGCAGACGCAGGCGGGCCTTGCGCAGGCTTCGATCTACGTTGTCACGCAAACCCGTGACGGGTACCTTTGGGTAGGAACGCAAAGTGGAGTGGTGCGCTTTGACGGCGTGGAGTTTCAGCCGGTACGGGCCCTGGAGGCGAATTCCCTGGGCGACGTATGGGCGCGCGCCATGGTGGAAGACAAGGCCGGCCGCTTATGGATCACCACCAACGGCTTCCGCTTGATCCGGATTAGCGGCAGCGATGTCAAGGTGTTCACTGAAAAGGATGGGCTACCCACCAGCGAGTTTTCGTGTCTGGTGCGCGGATCGGGCGATGACATGTGGGCGTGCACGGCCAGCGGACTGGTGCATTTTGAGGGAGACAAGGTTGAAGTACACGAATCGCCTGGGCAGATCGTCAACCGGCCGATCATCGGTTGCCGCGCGAATGACGGAAAGATCTGGATTGCCGGCGGCGAGGTGCTGGCGTCATGGGATGGCTCGACAGTTCTCGCGGGTAACGCTGAAGTCGGTGAGCGGCAACCGCGAAATGCGGACTTTGCTATGCCGGGAGGATGGCGTTTGGATTGGGACCGGAAAAGGTCTGGTTCACTATAACGCGGGAGTTGAGAAGCTTTACACCGTCAAAGACGGCTTGGCCGATGACGTGATCCTGGCCTTGGCGCAGGGCCAGGATGGCGCAGTATGGGTGGGAACACGAGACGGATTCAGCCGCGTGCGGAACGGCTCGATCGACAGCTATGGCTACCGGGACGGGCTCTCGCAGAATACGGTTTTTGGAGTCTATGAGGACCGCGAAGGCGCTCTGTGGGTGGCAACCAAGAACGGCCTCAACCAGTTCCTGGATGGCGCCGCCACCCGCTATGACAGAAGCCAGGGGCTCCCCAACGACAATATGGGTCCGGTGTTCCAGGACCGTCGTGGAACCCTGTGGGCGGGCTCGCTCGACGGTGTTCTGAGCCGCTTCAACGGCAAGTCTTTCGCGCCGCTGGCGGGCTTTCCGCGCGCACGCATCAATGTGCTGGCTGACGATTCCGCCGGCGACCTGTGGGCGGGAACCAGCCAAGGCGCCGTCCATTTGCAGGACGGAAAGGTGAAGGATATTTACACCACAGCGCAGGGGTTGCCTGCCGACCAAATTCATGCTTTGTTCCGCGACCACGCGGGAAACCTATGGGCGGGAACGGAAAAAGGTCCAGCGGTTTTTCAGGGTGGGCGCTTCATCCAGTTGCCGTTTTTGGCGAAGGAACTGCCGTACCCGATTATCGGCATCGGCGAGACTCACGATGGCGGCATGCTATTCGCGGCGGGGCGCGGAAACGTTTATGCATTTGCCGAGGGCGGCGTGCGCAAGCTCGAAAGCCCTCCTGGCGCGCTGCCTCTGTTTCAGGACATCAACGCGATCTATACGGATCGCGACGGCATCGTGTGGATGGGCGCAAACGGCGCTGGACTGGGGATGCTGCGCGACGGCAAACTCACTCGCTTCCTGGTGAGAGACGGTTTATACGACGGTGAAATCTACGGTTTCGTCTCCGACGCGCAGGACCGCTTGTGGATGGCCTGCGGCAAGGGCTTCTTCTGGGTGGATCGCAAGGAATTACTGAAGTTTGCCGACAAGCGCATTTCTAAGATTGCGAGCACACCTTATAGTCCGCTGGACGGTTTGCGGACCATTCAGGGAACGCCGGGCGTCGAGCCGGTGGGCGTGCGGACCAACGATGGCAGGCTGTGGTTCTCGGCCACCGGATGGCTGCTGGCCTTCGCTTCGGATCAAGGCATTCGGCCGGGCTCGGTTCCACCGGTGGTGCTCGAGAGCATGACCATCGACGGGAAAGAGGTAGACCCCGCAAGCGTGAAAACGTTGGGTCCCGGTCGAGTCAATGTGGCCTTCGAGTACACGGCGCTCACCTATCTCGCTCCCGGGCGAATGAATTTCCGCTACCTGCTGGAGGGCTACGACCGCGATTGGACCAACGCCGGTCCGCGCCGCGAAGCGTTTTACACCAACCTGCCGCCGGGGAAATTCCGCTTCCGCGTAGTGGCGTGCGGGGCCTTTGTCAATTGCAACGAAAGCGGGGTGGCGTTTGATTTCGAAGTCGCGCCGCAATTTTATCAGCGGACCTGGTTCATTCCGCTATGCCTGGCGGTAGCGGCGCTGCTGGCATGGCTGGCATACCGCTTCCGCGTGCAGCAGTTGCGCGAGCAATTTGTGCTGGTGCTGGCAGAGCGCAGCCGCATCGCCCGCGAGCTGCACGATACGCTGATCCAAGGCTTTTCGGGCATCACCATGCAGATGCATGCTTTCACCAACCGGTTGTCGGCTAGCGAAGACCGCCAGGCGCTGGGAGAGATTATTCGCGACGCGGGCATTTGTTTGCAGGAAACGCGGCGCTCGGTGGCGGGCCTGCGTGGCGGCACGGGATCGAGCTCGGGATTGGCGGCGGCGATCTCCGATGCGGCGCGCCAGCTCACACAGGAACGCGATATCCGCTTAAAATTGAACCTGGACGATGGGCAGCAGGAACTTCCCGCGGAAGTGAAATACAATTTGCTGTGCATCGTGCAGGAGGCCATTACGAATTCGATCAAGCACTCGGGCGCGCGCACGATTGAGGTGAATTTGGCGTGCTCGGCGAACGATTTGCGGGTCTCCGTTCGCGACGACGGCCGGGGGATGAGCCGTGGCGAAGGCAACGGACGGGCAGGGCATTATGGGATGGTGGGAATGAAAGAACGGGCGAGCCAGATTGGGGCGGAGCTGGATTTATCGAGCGCGCCGGGGCAGGGAACCAAAGTTTCCGTGCGCATGCCCCTAACCCGGCAGGGTCCGCTGCCGTCTCATGAGGGAAGGCTGGAGGCAGTTTGATGGGTGCGGTTACGCAGACACTTGGAATTCTGTGCGTGGATGACCATCCCCTGGTGCGCAAGGGGATCGCGGCGATACTGGCCAACGAAACCGATATGAAGCTGGTGGCCGAGGCCGGCAGCGGCCAAGAGGCGGTGAATGCGTTCCGCCAGTTTCATCCGGATATCACTCTGATGGATTTGCGCATGCCCGGGATGGACGGCATCGAGGCCACTAAGCAAATTCGCCAGATCGATCCCGAGGCCAAGATCATCGCTCTTACAAGCTACGATGGCGACCAGGAAATCTATCGTGCGCTGGAAGCGGGGGTGCGTGGGTACATTTTGAAAGAGTCGGTGCACACTGAGATCGTGCGGGCGATTCGCGTGGTCCAGTCGGGCAAGCGTTTGATGCCGCCGGAAGTGGCCGAGCGGTTGAGCGAACACTTCCCGCAGGTGGCGCTCACGCCGCGCGAGATTGAGGTGCTGCAGTATGTGGCCAAGGGTTTTGGGAACAAGGAAATCGGAGTGCGCTTGGGGACCGCGGCGGGGACGGTGAAGATGCACTTGCAGAATATTTTGTCGAAGCTGGGGGCGTCGGACCGGACGCATGCGGTTACGCTGGCGATACGGCGCGGGATTATTCACATCGACCGCTGAGCGGCCGCTTGCTGCGCGCGCGGTTCTGTGCGGAGACTGTCGCGGAACCGGGCGCTCACGCTTCCGGCAGAAGAATAATCAGTTCGAGCTGCGGATTCGGGAAATCGCCAGGTACGTACGCGGCCAGGTTGCGGGCGCGGGTCACCGCCTCCCATGCCACACCGGTTTGGCTCACGCTGAAGTATTGATAATTCAGCTTCACGGGAATCGCACTCGGCGGACGCGGCGAATGCGTCAAGGGGACGCCTGGTAGAGCTTGCCGCACCAGGTGTTCGATGTGGTTCGCGGAACAGACCTTCACCAGATACGGGGCTTTGCCGATCAAGTCCGCCTCGTTCATTTCGGCTCTTACCGCCAGATACATTTTGGTGTTGCGCAGATACTTATCGTCGGCGAGCGCGGTGGCGTAGATCGAGGATTGCGTGAGCTTCAGCGGCAGCGACACGAAATTGCTGGGCACCACGGTATCGAGCAGTAGACGGATCTTCTCGTCCAGATCCTCGAAGCAAAAGCTCAGCTCATTGTGCTCGTATTTAGGCAAGTCGCGCGGATGAATGGTGCTCGAAAAGGTGGTCAGGCTCCCAGCCAGCGACAGCATGGTTTCGTACAACTCCGCCGGATGTCCGCGGCGCGTTTCGAACAAATGCTGCAGCAGCGGGAAGTGGGAATTGATGGTGTAAAGCAGCCAGAAGTTGGCGATGTCCGAGGTTCCAAAGTCCGCCAAGCTCAAGTTCTTCTGGCGGCGCGTTCCGGCGAGCTGGCTGCTTTTCGCGGCCAGAATCTCCACCAAGCGGCGCAGAATCGACACCAGGAAATCGCTGGCTGTGATGTCCAGCAAAGGCGGCACGAATTTCGGGTCGAGCTGATACAATCCGGCCGCCGTACGCTCAATGCGCGCCACGCGCAGTACCGAAGAATGCTCCTGCGACTCGCCTTCCACCAGAATCCGGAAATTCTTTCGCGCCACCTGCACTGGACGCTCGCCCAGTCCGGAGTTCTCATCGCGCAGCATCGCGATCTCGGACAGGTAGCGCGTATCCGCCTTGGTTTGCGGCATCGACACGTTCAGACCGCGGTCGCGAAAGTGAGGAATCGCCAAAAACACATCCAGCGTTTTTTGATCGGCATCGAAGCAATCGGCCAGCGGCTTGGGAGACGGCGCCGCGTCGGCATCCGGAATATCGAACAGCAGGCCGTCCGGGAAAATGCCTGCGGCGTCGGCGATCGCCAGGTAACCGGAGGCTAGCGCTTCCTGATTCACTTGCAAACGGCGAAAGCCCCAGGGCGCGAAACTCAACCCGTCCAACTGGAACTTGAGCGAGTTTTCAAGGAAACGGTCCTGCGTCTGCAGGTACTGCGGGCTCAGCAGCGTGCCCTTCATCCAGATGACCGGCTGTAAGCGCTTCATGCGAAGTTTAACGATACCATTAGACCAACACCAACGCCTGTTGATGGATTCCCCCGGGCGCGGGAGTAAACTCCACTGCGAGTCCGGGCCTGTCGCCCTCGACGACAAAGCGCGAGATCAAGCCGAAGAATCCAGAGGCTTCCCCCGGCGTCATGGCGGGTACCACGGCGCGCAGGACTCGGGGATCCCAGAAACGGAAAGTAACCGGCTGCCCGTTTCGATTGTGCAGCGTGACGAATGTGCGCCAATGCCACAATGCATTATCAAATTCGAGGGACGCCGCGAAGTAGAAGCCCCAGCCGTGATTCCATCCGTCCTTGACCAGGACGTCCAGCAGCCGCGATCGGCCCGGCACCAAAACCAGATAGGGCGACGCGGGATTCTCGTCGTCGACGCGTCCATATTTCTCGCCGGAGGCATCGAGGAACGCAGGAATGCGTGCATCGCGGATCGCGTCGAGCACCGCGTACACCGCTTCGCCTTCGCGGTACAGCGTGTTGAGCAATACCGATTGCCCGCGCGAGAAGCCCGGCCAGGTGGGTGAATCGTCGGGCATCGGTGTGGGACCGGTGCTGTCGACTGCACCGAACTCGGGTAGCTTGAGCGTGCGCGCCGCGGGTGGACGAACCGGCTCCGGCGCGGTGGCGGATAAATCGATGCGCACGTGAAAGGTGCTGCCGCCTGCCGCCACGGAGTCGCCATCGCTGACGATGTGCTCCGTGATGCGATCACCGTTCACGAAGGTGCCGTTGCTCGAACCCAGATCGCGAATGGTGCACTGCTTCCCATCGCACTCGATCGCAAAGTGCTGGCCGGAGAGGTAGGAATCCTCACCCAGCGCGTAATCGGATTTGGCGGTGCGCCCCACGCGCAAGATGGTGCCGCCGGCCACTTGAATCTTTCTGCCCGTGGCCGGCCCCGCCGTGGCTTCGAGAATCACCAGCATCGTCTTAGCCCCCGATGATTACCGTGAAACAACCTAGCACGATGACACCGCCGTGCATGGTGTTGTCTCCCATGCGCGCGGCCGGCAGGTATTCAATCAATACCGTAGTCGACCCCATGATGATCATATCCGGTGGACCCACGCAGGTGGCCAGATCGGTGATGCGTGCGGCCGGCAGGAAGCCGATCAGCACCGTGGTCGCGCACGGCGGCAGGATCGGTCCGCCCACATGCGGCACGATACCGGTCACCATGGGGCACACATGCATATCGGTAACTCGCGCGGCCGGGGGCATTAGAGGCCCAATCCTTTCATACCCTGGGACAGGTTCTGCGACGCCTGATTCACCGAACTGCCCGCTTGGCTGTAAGCGCTGCTGGCAGTGTTGCCGACGGTTTGCGCGGCCTGTTGCGATGCCTGTCCCACCTGATTTTGCACCTGCTGCGCCGCCTGCTGGGACATCTGTCCCGCCTGTTGCGCTTGCGCCGTGGCCTGTTGCGTGGCCTGATTCACTTGCTGGCTTGCCTGGTTCGCGGCTTGTCCGACTTGCTGTCCGGCGGCTTGCGTCGCCTGCTGCATCTGCTGCTGGGTTTGCTGCTCCATTTGCTGCGCCTGCTGTCCCGCTTGTTGCGCGGCCTGTTGCGCCTGCGCGGCGGTTTGCTGCGCGGCTTGCGTAGCTTGCTGCGCGGCTTGCTGCGCTTGTCCCGCGGCAGCGGCGATCTGTTGCTGTCCTTGCGCGGCGGCTTGCGAAGCGGTTTGCCCCAACTGGTTCGCGGCTGCCTGCGCCTGATTCGCGGCCCCCTGCGCCGTTTGCTGCGCCTGGTTGGCGGCCTGACTCAACTGCTGCGACGCCTGATTCAACGCCTGCTGCCCGGCTTGCTGCGCTTGGTTCGCCAGCGCCTGCGCCTGATTCGCCGCGCCCTGCAGTTGCTGCTGCGCCTGCTGTTCCATGGCTTGCGCCTGGCTCAGCATTTGCTGGCCTTGCTGCAGAGCCTGGTTCAGCGCCGACTGCCCGGCTGCGGCTGCTTGCTGGGCGGCGGCCTGCGCCTGCTGCGCGGCATTCTGCAATTGCTGCTGCGCCGCTTGCGCTGCCTGCGCCGCTTGCGCTTCGGCTTGCGAGACCGCCTCGCTCGCCTGTTGCACCGCTTGTTGTACGCCCGTGCGCACCGCGTTCATCCCGGTATTGACCATGGCCTGTGCCTGATCTGCCGCGCCTGCTACCCCGCTCTGCGCCTGCGCCACCGCCGCGCTGATCTGACTCAGTATCTGCTGCGCCGCGCCTGGGGTCGTTTGTCCGGCCTGCTCGGCGGCTCCGACAGCTTGCGTGGCTGTTTGCGAGATCGCGCCGAAGGCTTGCTGGCCCACGCTCTGCACCAGATTGGTGGCCATGGCGGTGGCCTGTTGCGCTTGTTGCTGCACCTGCTGAGCAACATTCGAAGCTGCCGCTGCCGCCTCGGACGAACCCGCCGGGTTCTTCATTCCCTCTAGTTTCTTCTGGCCCGGTGAAGTTGGCGATGTCGGCGACGATCCACACCCGCTCAAATTTGCCGCGCCGCTGTTGATGAAAACCAGATTCCCCTGGATGAACACGCCCATCGGATTGATGTCGATCGAGCCGCCCGACGACTTAATCGTCAATCCCATGCCCGCCTCGATCACCGCCGTCATGCCGGCTTTGAGGTGGATCATCATGCCGGCATCCATGGCGTAGTTCATGCCGGTCTTGTCGTAGGCGTTCATGCCCACTTGACGGCTGTAGCTCATGCCCACTTTTTCATTCTGGTTCATGCTGGCCGTCAAGTGCAGGTCGCCATCCGTCTGCACCTGTTCCTCGCCGACGACGTAGTGTTTGCGGGCGCCTTCCACCGTTACCGTTTCGTTGTGTTTCACGTTCTCGGTGCGGTCGTTCTCGACTTTGATCGATTCGTCATGGCCCACGACCACCGTGCGGTCGTTTTCCACTTCCAGCAGTTGATCTTTTTCCGCGTGCGTGCGGATCAGCTCGCTGCCTTTGAGATCCTCAAACATGATCTCGTTGTAGTTGGCCGAGCCTGCGCCCTTGGAGCTGCGCGATTTGATGCCGCTCTGCGTTTTGTTGGCCGGCAGATCGTAGGGCGGCATCATATCCGCGTTATAAACGCTGCCGGTCACGATTGGCCGGTCGGGATCGCCTTCCAGAAACCCGACGATCACTTCCTGCCCGATGCGAGGTATGTGGATCGAGCCCCATTTCTGCCCCGCCCACGAGGTGGCGACGCGCAGCCAGCAGGAGGAATCGGCGTCGTTCTTGCCTTCGCGGTCCCAATGAAATTGGACCTTAATGCGCCCGTATTTGTCGGTGAAGATCTCCTCGCCCGGCGGCCCCACCACCACGGCACTCTGCGGCCCGGAAACAATGGGACGGCGGGTGACACGCGGCGGCGAAAACTTGAGGGTATAGGGAATACAGTCGAACTCGTTGCCGTAATGGTCCTCGTCGCCGTCTTCTTCTTCCTCTTTTTCCTTTTCTCTTTCTTTCGCCCCTTCGGAATGGAAGCCGCCTTCGCCCGCCTCATGACTCACGGCGGTCACCACATATTGCCCGTCCGCGTTGAAATGGCGCTGCAGGGTAAACTTGTGGCCCGGCGTCATTTGCCAGTGATTGCTTTCGGCGTGAATCAGGATGGCAGCGGTTTCCTCCTGCTCCATGCGAATGCCCGTGGTGCGCTTGTTGTCGTCGAAGATTTTCTGCAGGTCCGCCGCCTTCTCACCACCCGAGCGGTCGATCCCGTCGAAGCGCTGCGCATAACGGCCGGGATTTTCGTAGACCTCCATTTCCTCATTGCCGCTGAGCTTGAGCTTGTGCGTGATTTTTCCCGCCTGCACGGAGTCCATCACGATCTGCTCGGCGTCGAGCTTCTTATGCGGAAGCTGGAAGTGGTGATCCCACAGCGTATATTTTCCGGAACCCCAGTACTGCTCCTTGGTCCACAAGGAAATGCGCTCTTCGTCGCGCTCGCCGCCTTCTGCCGTGTCAAAGATGACTTGCGAACCGCCGGGAAGATCCGGGTGCGACTGGGGCGTGTTGGCCAGCACCAGTTTGTGCGCGCCGCGCGTGAACTTGAAGAAATAATAGATGCCTTCTTCTTCCATCAGGCGCGAGGCGAAGTCCAGATCGCTTTCCTGGTACTGGACCACATATTCGCGCTGTTCGAAAGTTCCTTGCAGCTCATAGGCAACGTCGAAGCCCGTGAACAATTTCTTCAGGATGTCGGGAACGTTGACGTGCTGGAAAATCCGGCTGCGGACGATGCACGACAGCTTCCAGATCTCGGGCGCCACCGTCATCGAATACGTGGTGAGGCGCTGATCGCGCGAACCCTGGCCCAATTCGACAACGATGCCGTGGAAATGACGTGGCGTCTGTCCCGCGCCGACGCCCTGGATGCCGAAGCTCACCTTTTGGCCGATCAGCTTGTCGAAGTCGACGCTAGTGGTGTTTTCCGCCTCCAGATCCAGCTCGAAGCTGAACAACTTGCTGATGGCCTCATCGCCCTCGAAGCTGCGGAGCAGCAGCTTGTCATCGCCGAGCGGCGTGTTCAGGTAGAGATACCGGTTCGCTTCGAGGAAGGCCATGGCAGTCCCTTCAATTTGTTACGCGTAAACGAAGGCCGAATCGGGTCCCACGCTCACATGGATTGCGGAAAGCTTCTGGCCTTCGGCCATTCCCGAGAGAATCCGCCGCGAGACTTGCGGCAAAAGTGTATTGGTGAGAATGTTATCGACGTTGCGGGCGCCGCTTTCCACTTCGGTGCAGCGGCGGGCGACTTCGTCGACTAGGGCGTCGCTGTAGTTCAGCGTGATCTTATGGTTCTCCATGAGCCGCCGCTGGATCTTCCCGAGCTTCAAGTGTAATGATCTTTTTGAGCGCCTCGTCGCGGATCGGGAAGTAGGGAATGATCACCATACGGCCCAGGAACGCCGGCTTAAAGATTTTATCGAGTTCGGGCTTGAGCGCCTTCACCAGGCCGTCGGCGCTGGGCATGGTTTCGGGATCGGCCACCAGCTTCATCAGCGTGTCGGTGCCGGCGTTCGACGTCAGAATGATGATGGTGTTCTTGAAGTCGATCTCGCGGCCTTCGCCGTCTTCCATTTTGCCTTTGTCGAACACCTGGAAGAACAGCTCCAGCACGTCGGGATGGGCCTTCTCGACTTCATCGAGCAGCACCACTGAGTAAGGCCTACGGCGCACGGCCTCCGTGAGCACGCCACCCTCGCCGTAGCCGACGTAACCGGGAGGCGAACCTTTCAGCGTGGATACGGTGTGGGCTTCCTGAAATTCGCTCATGTTGATGGTGATCAGATTGCGCTCACCGCCGTACATCAGGTCCGCGAGAGTCAGGGCGGTCTCGGTCTTGCCGACGCCGCTGGGACCGACCAGCATGAAAACGCCGATGGGTTTGCTGGGATCTTCCAGGCTGGCTTTCGACGTGCGAATGCGCTCGGAGATTTGCTCCAAAGCATGGCCCTGGCCGATCACGCGGCTGCCGAGGACGCCTTCGAGTGTCAGCACCGTGGCAATTTCGTCTTTCAACATCTTGCCCGCGGGGATTCCGGTCCAGGCCGAAATCACTTCGCTAATGGTTTGACCATCGACACAGACTCGCATCAACGGATTTTCGCCTTGCAGTGCGACCAACTCGGCGGTGAGAGTGTCGAGTTCTTTGCGCTGCTTCTCGCGCTCGCCGCCGGGAGTTCCTGGTTCTTCGAGCTTCGCGCGAATGTCGCGTAGTTTCAGAACGAGATCCCGTTCTTTTGTGAAGCGTTCGTTTAACGCTTTGAGGCGCGCTTCCGCGTCGGCCTTGCGCTTGGCTATGGCTTCCAGGCGCTCGGCGTGGTCGGCGCCGGTCGATACTTCGCGCTCGAGGACCCGCGTCTGCACGGCCAGATCGTCAATTTCACGAGTCGCGTCTTCGATGGCCGCCGGGATCGAGTTCTGCCCTAGCGCCAGGCGCGCGCAAGCGGTATCCAACACGCTGACCGCTTTGTCCGGCAATTGCCGCCCCGCAAGAAAGCGCTGCGATAACCGCACCGCCGCCGCGACTCCTTCGTCGAGGATGCGAACGCTGTGATGTTTTTCGAGCGAGCCCACGATGCCGCGCATCATCACCATACAGACTTGCTCGTCCGGTTCTTCTACTTTCACCACCTGGAAGCGCCGCGCCAAGGCTGGATCTTTTTCGAAATACTTTTTGTACTCGCTCCAGGTAGTGGCTGCGATGGTGCGCAATTCGCCACGCGCCAGAGCAGGCTTGAGCAAGTTAGCGGCGTCATTCTGACCCGCCTGGCCGCCAGCGCCGATCATGGTGTGCGCTTCGTCGATGAACAGGATGATGGGCGTGGGCGAGGCTTTCACTTCTTCGATCAGGCCCTTCAAACGGTTCTCGAACTCGCCTTTAATGCCGGCGCCTGCTTGCAGCAGGGCTAGGTCAAGAGTGCGGACGTCGACGTTTTTCAAAGGTGGCGGCACGTCGCCCTGAGCGATCCTCAATGCGAAGCCTTCGACGACGGCGGTTTTTCCGACACCCGCCTCGCCCGTCAGAATTGGATTGTTCTGGCGGCGGCGCATCAGGATATCGATCACCTGGCGGATTTCGGCATCGCGCCCCAGCACCGGATCGATCTTGCCCTTGCGCGCGTTACCAGTCAGGTCCACCGTGAACTGATCGAGATTCGGGGTCTTCCCGCCGGGGCGCGGCGTGGCCGCTCCATCGCTCGACGGAGACGCTGCGGCGGCCTGGGCGTCGGTGTCTTCCTGCGTGCCTTCGACGATGGCCTGGAAATCCTTGCGCAGCAGCTCGGGTTGGATTTTCTGTAGTTCCTTGCCGATGTCGCGGGCGATGCGCGCTAGTTCGGTGTTTTCCAACAGAGCCAGCAGCGCGTGGCCGCTGCGGATCTGCGTCGCGCCGAAGTCGATTGAGCCCGTTGTCCAGCCCTCGGTCAGCATCTTCAAGACCGACGGGCTAATGGCAGGCGTGCGCGCATTGCCGCTCTTCAGCTTGTCGAGGCTGCGCTCCAGTTCTTTTTGCAAGCGCGAAGTGTCTACGCTGAACTGGTGAAAAATCTTGACGGCATCGCTGCCGCTCGCATCCAGCAGCTTCATCAAGAAGTGCTCTACTTCAACGTCATAATGCGTGCGCGACAAGCACAATCCAGCCGCCGCCTCCAGCGCTCCCCGCGTGGTGTCATTCAGCTTTCCAATCAAGCTTTTTAAGTTGACGCTCATATGTCCTGTCCTCTTACCTTATCCGCGTAGAATTGTATCATTCGCATCCTGCCCCAGCGGCTTGGTTTTGGCCCACGAAGTCCACCCTAACCGCGGCGCGACGGAGTCTTCCAAACCCAGCTCGCAGGCCGGCACTTCTTCTTTTTTCAAAATCAATTGGATCTCAAAATCGATCTCTCCGCGCGACACGAATTTCGCCAGCGAGCGCACGGAATCGTAAGCGGTTCCCGACGGCAGGAAGTCCAGATACTGTGTCAGCCCTAACGGTCCCAGCTTCACGCGGACTCCCGCCTGCTGATTCCAAATCTCGTCGCCCACGATGGCTCCGCCGCCCAACTGTTCCGATACACCCAGCCCGCGGTCGAAGCGGCACAAATCGGATTCGCGCAAACCCTGCCATGCGCCCACAAACTGTTCGACTTCCACCGGGATCTCGAAGTAATCCGCGAGAATCCGTTCGAGAGCCGCCGCCGACCGGGTATGCATCGACAATAGGCCCGCGTAGAACAGCAGAGAATCGTCGCGAACCGCCAGGCGATTTTCCAGGCGCTTGCTGCCGATCCCGATCAGGTCCATCAAGTGATGCGAAAAACGGTCGCGCTCGCCGCGCTCGTAAGCGATGGCGAAGCGATACTTCTCCCACGCCTGATAGAACAGCGAAACCATGCGGTGGTTGAAGATGTCGAAGAAGCTGAGCATCGCGCGGTCTTTTTGACGGAGGCGCTCGACGATCAACTCGGTGTAATAGAGCGGCAGCACGCCGGAAGGCCCGGTGAGCCCCATGAAGTTAATCAGGATGCAGGGCGCGCCGCCGGCATCGGCCCAGTCAATGTTCTGAATCTGGCTGGCCGGAAAGGGAAAGGCCGCGTGCGCCGAAAAGCGCACCACTTCCTTGCCGGGACTGACGAAACGCCCGACAGGGGCGCGGTTGGGATTGAGGCGTTCCAGTAAGCGCACGGCTTGGAAGAATTGAAACTCCTGCGGCGTTTTGTGCAGGATCGCCTCGATGGCGCTGTAGCGGTTTGCGACAGCCGGCGTCATAGCAGGATCACCTGTCCCGCGCGCGGCGGCCATTCTTTCAGGAGTTCTTTTCGCTGCCGGGTGCGCGCCACCAGTTGGCTGAAGCTATTGAGCGAAACGTATTCGCCCAGGAAGCGCTCGACGACGCTGGCAAACAGAAACACGCCACCGCCCACGAACTGATCTTCGTCGAACTCCATTTCGACCCGCGTACCGCGGGCGAAGGTGACCCCGTTCTCTGACACCAGCCGCGCGAAGTGCCGCCCGCTGGCGACGCTGGCGATGCCGTCAATTTGTTTCTCCGAATACGCCGAGCCGGTGAAGTTGTACAGCTTGAGGATCTCTTGAAACGCTTCGCGGCCGTCTTCGACCAGCGACAAATAATTCAGAGAAAGATGTGAAATCAGGCGCCACAGCGCGGCTTTCCCGCTGGGAGGGCGCACGGAGTTGGTAGGCTTGCGCAGCGCCACGATGCGTTTGATGGCGGTCCCGCCAAGCAAGTCGAAATCGCCGGCCTCGTTGCCGAAGGGCAAACGCGCGGGCAAATCGCGATTGGTGCAGGTGATGCGCAGAGTAAGCGTATCCACGTCCGGCATCAGAGGGCGCGCGGACAGATCCACCAACGATATGGAAACTTCGGTGCCTTCGTCGCCCATTTTGCCGGACGGACGGCGGTGCGCCAGCCAGAACGTCTGCTGCTTATCGCGCAGGGTGGCGTGACGGTAAGAATAGAACGGCTCAAAGTTGAGCACTTCGTTCGACTGCGGATGAATACTCAAGACCTCGTTCACTGAAAATACTTCCGTCGCCAGAGGGCGGCGGATGTCGGGGATCACCGGGTATTCATAGCGGCGCTGATCGAGAAGAATAGGTTCCGCGGTCTGCGAAAACAGATTGACGATCGGCGTCGTATTGATGCGGAAGCTCTTCGCCGAAACGCCCAGCTCCAGGATCTGGCGGCGCTCGCTCAGCTCGAAGGGCGAGAACAAGAACACCAGTTCGAAACGATTCTTGAATCCCTGGGGCCACGCTTCCCGCAGGCCGCTGACGTCGAAAAAGAAGAGCTTTTCGGGAAACGTGAAATATTCCTGCAACAGGCGGTAGCCGGGAAAGCTGCGGCGGGGGTAGGGAAGCATCGAATCCCGCTCGTCGAATCCCGCGGGCCGCAAGTTCTCAGGCCGCAAAGCCACTGGGCGCACGCGCGAATTGGGAGTGGTGTCGCGAACCAGAATCTGCACCGTGTTGGCGCACAGCAACTCGTAAAGCGTGTGCGCGACGTTGGCGTCCGCGGCGATGTGCAACCGCAGAGTATCCAGATCCATTTGCGCGAGCTGCGCATCCGGCGGCGCTTCGAAGGAGATCCGGATCGCCGACGCTGCTTCAGCGTTCTTGACGGCGGGAGAAAGGCGGTCGGGCGAAGTCCACTCCCCGGCGGTGATGCGGAGAGGCCAGACTGTAGTCTCGAAACACGTCTGGAACTGGCACGGCACGCCGCCCACCGGCTTCGAATTCAAGATCGAACCGCGCGCCACTTTCTGGGGCGAGGCGGCGCCGCCCTGGTCGACGTCCAAGTGCATCTCGACGATCGACATCGATGGAATGGGCCGGATGTAATGCGGATAAAGAATGCTGAGCAGAGCCTCGGTGATCTCGGGAAACTCATCGTCGATCTTAAGATGCACCCGCGCCGCTAGAAACGAGAAACCTTCTAAAAGGCGCTCGACATGCGGGTCGGCGCTTTCCTTTTCGGTGTCGAGCACCAGGCGGCTGGCGATCTTGGGATATTTCTCGGCGAATTCCGCGCCCAGTTGGCGCAGATAGTTTAGCTCGCGTTCGTAATACAGCAGCAGATCGTCACGCACTGCGCTCGCCCCGGATCTGGTATTCGCCGCTCGAAAGTTGCAGCGTGGTGTCGAAGGACACCTGCTCGGGCGACGGGTCCATCTGCAGCATGCCTTCGATCTGGAAGTGCACTATGCGCATGGCATTGCCGGGAGCGTCCACCAGCGTCACCCGCACTTCCTTCAAGCGGGGCTCGAAGATGGCGACGGTTTTTTCGAGTTCTACCAGCAGGTGTCCGCGGTCGCGGGGTGAATTAAGGCTCAGCGCTGAGAAATCCGGCAGCCCGTAGTTGAAGAGCGAATGCGACACTTCCGCCAGCGATTCTCCGGCGGCGTCCGGATTGCGCCGCGTATTCAGCAGCCACTCCAGATCGCGCCGCAGCGAAGCCTTCATCTGGCGGATGCTCTGGGCGCGCGTAGTATGCGGATCGGATTCGGCTCGCGGATCGCGGTCGATCAAGCGGTCGATCAAGGATGGTGTAACGGTGAGATCGGAATCCGCTTTCGCCATGGGTTAACGCGCGCACTCCAAAGCCTGCACCGGATCCAGGCGCGAGATCTGCGCGTAAAGCTTTTGTTTGACCGCTGGGTCCCCATCCATCTTGCTAAGACACTTGTACAGCATGGCCAGCGGATGCGCCACTGCGTCGGAAGATTCCCACTCCTCGAGTTTATGTGTGTCGATGGAGCGCGCGAGCTCTTCGAGGATGGGCTGCGCCAAGGCTTCGTGGCTGGTCATCATGCAGACCTGCGCCAGTTGCAATTTGCGCTGGAAGCGCGCGCGGCCGGATTGCTGGCGCGCGATGTCTTCCGATAGCATCTGAATCGCGTCGGCGGCGCGGCCGGAGCGCGCTGCTTCGACGGCGAGAGTGAATGTGTCGGGCGGCGTGGGCTCGCCGGGGACCGCGTTCTCTTCCGATCGCCGGTTCATCGAAGGATGGCGCCGACACTTCCGCTGGTGCGCTGCCGCTCGCGACCTGGACCACATCGCGAATCCACGCTTGGGTTTCCGCGTTGGCGGTGGCCGTATCGTCCATCAAAGTCAAATGCGGGAGGCTGGGCACGTCCGCCAGCAGCGCCCGCAGTTCACTGATCACGGCTTTTGAAATGTTGTAGTAGCCCCATTCTTCCGCGGCTCGCGCCACATAGCGTTGCAGGTCGAGCCAGCCGCGTCCGCAGGGTTCGGCCATGGCAGTCTCGGCCGCTTCCAGCACTTCACCCCAATTCGCTTCGAGCGATAAACGCTTGATGTTCTGGCGGACTTCTGATGACGGCGGCACCAGCGCCGTTGGGTCAGGCGACTCGCCATAGCCGCGCACTTCTCCCCAGCGGTAGCCGCGCAACAACAGATAAGGTCCGGGATTGGACGGGTCCTGTTGCCGCAGGAAACGCGCCACCGCAGCCAGGCGCACCGTCACGTCGTCCAGGTCCTGCGGTTCTAGTCCGACTACCGACTTCTTTTTCCGGGCTGGCGCGGCCGCAGTGCCGTCGCCGGCGCTCTCCTCGACGGCTTCCGGTTCCGCTTCGGCCTCTTCCGGCTCAGGCCCACGCCCTTCCTGAGCCAGGCGCTTTTGCAGAATCTGGTTGGTGGCGTTGCGAACTTCTTCGAGCGCGGTCTTCAGAGGAGTAAAACTAGGTGCATAGTTGCCGAACTTTTCGTCGCACAGCTCGCGCAGGGAATCGATCGATTCCAAACTGCTGTCCATCGCCGCGACCCACTCCTCATAGCGCGCGGTGGGCGTCTCGGCTGAATCCTTCTCGAACTCTTCGAGCGTCACCTTGCCGTCGGCGATGGCCGCCTCGCGGGCCTCACGCTTCTGATCGCTCTGCGCCGCGTCTTCTTCCGACCCCACCGAGCGCGATTCTTTGAACTTGTAGTAACTGAACCCGCCGCGCGTCAGCGGCGCTTTGCGCACTGGATCGTCGAGGCGCGTTCCCACCCATTCGAGCGGTGCGCTGCGCAATTCCAGATCGCCATCCTCGATCTCCGGATAGAGCGTGTCCCAGAAGTTCTCGATCAACCCCTTCAACAGGCCCAGGCTTTGCTGCAATCCGGTGAAACCTTCCTGATGCAGGAATGCCTCCGTGAGCCACGCCGCCAACTGCAAGTCTTTCGACTGCGTAGCCAGCGTCTCGCCGGCCAACTTGATTACTAGCTTGTAGTCGGCGACTTTGCGCTCGCGCTGCCACTCGCCCTGAGGCGCGTCGTCTTCCTGGCGGCGCGCTTCCTTGATCTTGTCGTAGACCGGAGCGTAGCGCAGATTGGTGCCGCTGGGGCTGTCTCCGGGGATCGGGTTAAGTAGATCGTCGCGCAGAGGCATGAGGTGAAATTACGAAGCGGCTTGCGCTGCCGGCATGAACTCGATCTTGCGAATCTCCAGAATGGGAACTTCTTCGCCGTCGACGTCGAAGACTCTTTGCCCGAAGGGCAGCGCCTGTCCGTCCACCTCGGCCCATTCGGTGGCCCGACCCAGCCGGATATTGTCATCGCTCCGCTTCGCCGAAAACGGAGCCAGCACCGGTAGCAGCACTTCTCCGAGTTCGGTGCCTTTGAAAGCGGGCCCAGTGCGCACCAGCGCCGGAACCCACAGCAAATCGCGCAGACGTTTGGGAGCTTCCGTCTCGATCGATTCCACGTGCGCCAGCGGAATCCACAAATAAGCGCCCGCCGCGTATACTTCCAGACGCGCGCCCACTCGCGGGTCAGCGTCTTCAAACGATTCAAACAAATTCCCGTTCAACGTACCGCCGCGGTCGTTTGGAATGGCGGCAATCTCCGGGTAATTTCTCTTCTCGAAAGTTTCCGTCCGCAACCGTTCGGCATGCAGCGCCGAGAAATACAACATCGCGCCCAACTTGGCGTCGGGCGTCGAATCCGCCAGCAGGTTTAGGTGCTTTTCGGCGCGATCGTACTCGCCTTGAAAGCACAAAAGCTCAAACAAAAAAGTGCGGCGCCGGACGTCGGTCGGGTTATCCCTGACCTCGACGCCCAGCGCCTGCACCGCTTCGTTAAGTTTTCCGGCTTGAAATAGCTCCCGTGCGTTCATTGAATCAGCACGCTAGACTTTTTGATTGGCTCCGATATCCCAGCCTGCCGGAGTAGCTCCGCCCAGCGTTCCGTCGGGCTTTTGCTCCTTGTACTCCATTTCAATCTTGGTGAAGTTCAAGCTGAACGATTCGGTAGGAAGCCCGTCAGAGCCGCCATGTCCGGTACTGTGATACGAAGAAACCAGCAGGTCGCTAAAGGTCCACTTCAGAAACTCCTGCTGCTCCTTCCCGGCCCTACGGCAAATGAGCACGGCCTTCTTAATGTGTTCGCCGCTGGCGCAAGCCAAAAACAACTTTGGACTCGCCTTGCTGAAGTAGGCCGAAGTGAACTGAGCGTCCCCGGCCTGCACCTTCCCGCCACCGAATCCTCCGCCCGCATGAGCGGTGCCGGCCTGAGTCTCGCCCCAGGAAAACGATGCGATATCGATCTCGTTCTTATGCTTGGCGTCCTTACTCTCGCCCTCGATACCGTCGATCTTCAAGAAAAAATCCACTGATGCCATTGCTATCACTTCCTCCTGTATTTACTCGCGTTAAACAGCAAAAAACGAGGTCACTTATTTTCGAGCGCTGGCCGGCAGCTCGGCTACCAGACGCAGCGAAACCGATAATTCATCGAGTTGGAAATGCGGACGCAAGAAAGCGGTCGCACGGTACACGCCGGGCTTGCCCGGAACTTCGGAGACTTCAATCGAGGCGTCCCGCAGAGGACGCTGCGCCTTGTAGCTGGGAGAAGCATTGTCGTCCGGTGTGACATAGTTCTGGATCCATTGGTTCAGCCAGCGTTCGCAATCCGTCCGCGACATAAAGCTGCCCAGCTTGTCACGCATCATGGCTTTCAAATAGTGCGCGAAGCGCGAGACCGCGAAAATATACGGCAGTTGCGTCGACAGACGCGCGTTCGCATTGGCCGCCTCCTTGTCGTACAGCTTGGCTTTCTGCGAGCTTTGTACGCTGAAGAACGCCGCGTAGTCGGTGCCCTTGCAGTGCACCAGCGGAATGAATCCCTGATCCGCCAGTTCCTTTTCGCGACGGTCCGTGATGGGAACTTCGGTCGGGCACTTCATGGCCACGTCGCCTTCGTCGGTATAGAAGTTGTGCACCGGGAGGCCTTCCACCAGGCCGCCGCCTTCGACGCCACGAATCGCCGCGCACCACCCATACAGCGCGTAGGCGTTGGTCAAGCGAGCGCCCAGCGAATAGGCCGCGTTGGTCCACAAATATTTGGAGTGATCCGTGCCATCCACATTCTCTTCGTAGTGGAAGGTGTCGACGGCTTTGGTGTCTTTACCGTAAGGCAGCCGGCCCAGCACGCGCGGACAGGTGAGGCCCACGTAGCGCGAATCCTCGCTCGCCCGGAACGACTTCCACTTGGCGTACTCAGTGGTGTCGAACACTTTCGATAAATCGCGCGGAGCGTCGAGCTGCGCGTAGCTCTCCAAGTTGAAGAACTCGGGACTGGCCGCTGACAAGAAGGGAGCGTGCGCCGACGCCGCGGTCTGCGCGATCCGCTCCAATAGCTCTATATCCTCGGGGCCTTTTCCGAACTCGTAGTCGCCGATCAGAGAAGCGAAAGGAGCGCCGCCGAAAATGCCAAATTCCTCTTCGTAGACCTTCTTGAACAGCGCGCTTTGATCGAACTCAGGAGCCCGCTGCAAGTCGCGCAGGAGTTCCTTTTTCGACACGTTCAGCACCTTAATCTTGAGCTGATCGTTGGTTTCGCTCTGGTCGAGCAAGTACTTCAGCCCGCGCCAGCTTCCTTCCAATTTCTGGAAAGCCGCGTGATGCAGGATCTCGTTCAACTGAATCGACAGCAAATGATCGATCTGCGCAATGCGCGCGTTGATCATGGTCTCGGCGTCGCGCGTCACCGTCATGGAGCCTTCGAGCACCTGCGTGACGAACTCCTTGACCAAATCTTTGCCGCGTTCCTTGGTCCCGGAATCCTTGGCCATGCGGCCTTGTTCGACGATCTGGTCGAGTAGGCCGCCTTTTTCCAAAACCTGTTCCGTGGCCTTAGGGGCCGCACTTTGTTTCGCTTCAGCCATTGGATCCTCCGTCACCCATTTCTTTTTTCAGCTTGTCCAGCTTGTCTTTATCGCCCACCGCGTCGAGCAGCAGTTCTTCCAGTTTGTCGTTGCCCTGCAAGCTGCCGCGCAGATCGCTCAACTTGGTGCGCAGGTCCATCAGCTCTTTCAGGGGCTTCACCTGGCGCGCCACGTTATCGGGTGCGAAGTCGTCCATGCTCTTGAAGTTCAGATCCACTTTGAGCTGCGGAGCATTGGGATCCTCACTCAACTTATTCTCCACGGTGAACGCGAGATGCGGCTTCATGCCTTCAAGAACGCTGTCGAAATTGTCGGGATTCACCTCGACAAACTTGCGGTCGCGCAGACGCGGCAGCGGTTCCGTCGGTTGACCCGTAAAATCTCCCAGGACTCCCATAACGAATGGTAGTTCCTTCAATTCGATCGCGTCGCCGACCTCAACGTCATAGGTCACGTGCACGCGCGGCGGACGGACCCGGTCTAGTTTGTGTTGAGTACTTTGTTTAGCCATTACTTTAACCTCTTGATTGGGATGGCGCCGGGATCGCCGGCAAGCGGAAGGCGCACTGCATTACATGATGTTACGCGCAACCGGGGATAAGAATAGATCATGCGCGGGTTGTCGACTCCGTTAGAGTATATCCGCAGGCGTTTGCAGGCGTCAAGGCAGCCGTTGCGGCCCGGGCCGAGGATCTTTCCAAAGAAGTTCGGCGTCGGAGCGCCTGACGTAGTTCGCATCGATCTCAGCGGGGTCCAGTACTTCCCCCCTCCCTAATCGGTCGAAGGCGATGTGTCCGATAGATCCAGCTAAGCTTGTGGGGGCCGCTCGGACTGGGATGGCGAGGGCGTCGAGTTGCAAACCGTGGGTAACGATTTCGAGGTCGCCCGCGGGGAGCGCGGCCAGCCAGTCCGCAAGCTTCGTCACTACCTCTTCCTGCACCGGGCGCAACGCGGCGTCGTACACCCCGCCATAAACCTCGCCCCGACGGGCATCCAACACGGCCGCCCGCAACGGCCGCGTCCCGTACCAGGCCAGGGCTTGGAGGTTCGATACCGCAATTACCTTACGGCCGGTGGCCTCCGCCAAGCCTTTCACGGCTGTAAGGCCCACCCGCACTCCCGTGAACGAACCTGGACCCGAGGCCGCTGCGAAGGCATCTATCTGCTCCACGCTTAAGCCGTGGCGGGCGAGCAGACGCTCGATCTCGGCGAATAGTACGTGCGCAAAGCCATCCGGGGAATCGAGGGCGACTTCTTCGATCAACCCCTGCTCGCCTACCAGTGCGATACTTGCGGACTCTCCTGTGGTATCGATCGCCAATACGTGGAGGCTCACGGCGTCAGCCTATACACTTTGTCGAGTGCGTACGCCTTTCCGTTGGCGTTGAGTAGCATCAGGCGCAAACTAAGCGTCGCCGGGTACTGGTTGGCCAGGGAGCGGGGAAGCGTGAGCGTTCCCTCGCGGCCGGTTCCCACCACGCGATAGCCTTCGCCATCGAGCGGGACTTCCGCGGTCCATTCGACCAGCAGCGAACGCGTGGCCCGCGTGTCGCGTTTGATCTTGACCGCGAAGGGCGCCGGCTTCGAGAGCGAGAGCTCGGTTCCCGAGGGAGCTGTGATCTCGAAGGGGATTTTCAGGGGATTCTGCTCGACCTCCTGCACCGGCACCGGACGCGAATCGAATTTGTAGGATTTGAGCATTCCTTCCTTGCGGCCTTCGCGCGAGACGCGCAGCACCCAATCGTGCAGCTTGTCCGGAGGCTCCCCCGTGAAATGCTCTCCTTTATAATCTTTCAATTTGATCTGCTCGCCGGTTGCGGGATTCATCCAGGTTACGTCGTAGTTGTGATTTTCGACGGTCAATTCCACTAGCCCGGGCTTTTCGACGTAGACGATGTATTCGACGTCTTCGAGCGCGACCGCGCGTCCGCCGTCCACGTCGAAGTAGGGTTCCAGTTCCCAGTAGCGATTGCCGCTCATGAATTCCGCCCAGGCTTTCATATACGGGCCGGAGCCGGATGCGGGGTACTGGCCGTTCATGGTGGCGTTCCACAGATCGCGCTGTGACTGAATCCCCGTATTCACCGCGGGCAGTTGGTAAAACTGGTGTTCCACCGAGCCCAGGTTTTGCTCCGCGCTGCCATAGCTCAGAACGTCCATCCAGCCGTCGGCCGCGAGCGGCGCGGAGGTCGAAGAGGACATGGTCGTGCGGGGATGATCGTAGGCGTCCAATTTCTTGAGGAGTGCTCCGGTTTCCTTCATAAGGGCACGACCATGGGCGGTCTCTTCAAAAGCCGGAGCGCCTACCCAAGTAATGTTGAACGCGGAAAACTGCGAGACGATGCTGGCGATGTACGCCTCGCGCTGGCGAGGATCCGCAGGAATCGCGGCCAGGACGAGATCGGCCGTTAGACCTTTAGAGTTGATGGCGCGCACTCGCTCGGCAGCTTCGCGCAGATCCGTCCCGGCGCCGATGGTGACACGCAAGTGCGTGAACTTTTCCTGAGCGCGCTGGCCGATCAGTTGGTCGAACTCGGCGCGGGGCATGTCGGTGAAACGATCGAGGGGGGACGCGATCCACAGATGAGGTTTGAGATCTTCCGTGGCGAAATGATGCACGTTGGCCACTCGTACGAAGCCGGGCGACTGGGATTCGGCTGCGGTCAAGTTGCCGGTCTGGCCGTCCAGGCGCGGAAGGCTGCTGGTTAGCCGGTAATCCCACGCTCCCGCCTCGGTGGGCGCGTAACGAATCACCAATTTGCGCCCGTCCACAAAGGCGCGCAGCAAATAAGTCTTGTGGCGGGGTGAGCGGAACTCGGCGCGCAGCTCGGCCTGCGCGGGGTTTTCCTGCGGCAGTAGATCGAAGGTCAGATCGCACGCGCTCCACGCGGGACAGGCGGTCTGCGCGAACAGGGAAGTGGACGCGAGCAATAACCAAAGCACTAGCAACATCGCTAGAGCCACTATATCGCGTCGTATAATGGCCGCATGAAATACTCGCTGCTCGCCTTTTGCTGCGCCGCCGCACTGGCCGCGCCTGCTACCGAAGAATTCAAAACCTCAGCCGGGGTGTTGAAGATGACGCCTATCCAGCACGGCAGCCTGACGCTCGAAGCCGGCGGCCAAGTGATCGAAGTGGACCCGGCCGTCAGCGGCTTTGGCGCAGCGCCTGACTTCAGCAAAGTTCCCAAGGCCGACCTGGTGCTGATCACGGACATTCACGACGACCATCTGGATCCCGCCAGCCTAGCGAAAGTACGCAAGCAGGGAACCACGGTCGTGATCCCAGGCGCGGCGGCGGGCAAAGTCCCCGACGGCGTCATTATGAAAAACGGCGAGACTAAAAAAATCGGCGCGTGGACGATTGAAGCGATCCCGATGTACAACCTGAAGAACGGTCCGTACCACGACAAAGGCCGCGGTAACGGCTACATCGTGACCTACGGCGGACTGCGCGTTTATATTGCTGGCGACACGGAGGGCATCCCCGAAATGCGCGCTCTCAAGAACATCGACGTCGCGTTTATCCCGATGATTCTGCCGTATACGATGTCACCTGCGGAAGCTGCCGATGCCGTGAAGGCATTCCATCCGAAAGTGGTGTACCCGTACCATTACGGCGAATCCGATCTGAAGGTCTTCGAAGCCGCGCTGAAAGGCACCGGCATCGACGTCCGTATCCGCAACTGGTATTAGATCCCGAACCAATTCGCGAGGGTCTTCTCCCACTCCGTCACGAAAATCTTCTGACCCTCGCGATTGTGCCACCAGCCGTTGGGAGTGTAGTTTCGATCCGGCGCGCCCACTACCAGAATTGTTAAATCCGGCGCTAGGTCACGGAAGATTCTCCTGGCGCGCCGGGTGTGAAAGTTGCTAGTCACCACCACTAACCGGCGAATGCCCTGCCGCCGAATCTCTGGCATTAAGGCCACTGCTTCCGCCCGCGTCGACCGGCCCGAGTGGTTGATAGGCACGAAATACGATTCCGGATAGCCGTGTTTCACCGCAAACGGAATCGCGAGATCGCTCTCACGCAGGCCGTAAACGCCATCCGGCCCGCTCACCAGCACCTTGGGCGCGTAGCCGTCGCGAACCAATTGCGCGGCGGTCAGAATGCGATCCCCCCAGCCGTCGCCGGCCAGCACCAACGCAGCGTCGGCTTTCTGTGGAGGATCTTCGTGGACCAGATAGCCGCCCAGCGCACCCAAAATTTGCGAATGGAAAATGACGACGATGACCACTAGCGCCAGCACGAACGGCCAGCGGCGGGCTCGCGCTTTGGATCTCACGGAAGGAAACTACTTCTCGTCGGAATTCTTCGATTCCAAATGGCCGACGGATTTCAGGCGTTGAAACAGCCGTTCCACTTCTTCTTCATCCTCGGCGCGCAGCACCGGGTAACGCGCCGGCGCCGCTGCGTCCACATCTTTCTCGGACGCGGCCTCAGGCGTGGCGTGTTCTCCCCAATA
Source organism: Bryobacterales bacterium (assembly GCA_963760575.1). Lineage (GTDB taxonomy): Bacteria > Acidobacteriota > Terriglobia > Bryobacterales > Bryobacteraceae > Palsa-187. Next base: position 109,980 of record CAVXEM010000006.1, on the reverse strand, counting down.
CTCGCGATAAGGTATGCCGTCAAGCAAGGCCTCCCGCGAGAAGCGCCGCAGGTGCCGCAGCAGGCTGCTGGAGGAATCCAGATCCCCCGGATACAGCAGCATGATCCGCTGCTGGCTGCGCAGCGTCAGCATCACCGCCAGGGGCGTGTTCCATCCGGTCTGATCGATGCGCCGGATATCGCGCCACGGAATCTGCATGCGCCCGATCGCCAAATGGGTTTCGTGAATTTCCACCACCGGCCGCAGCGTCACCGCGATCATCAGCAGAGCGGAAATTGCGAACAGGCCCGCCGCGATCCACGAAGGCGCCCAGCGCAGCGCGTTCCACGCACTGAAGACGGCTCCGCACACCGCAAACAGCGTCAGAGAGATATAGACCCGGGATGGCGTAAAGCGAGCGAGAGGACGACCCACCTCTTCAGCCTACCATCGCGGCACAGAGGGTGGAAAGCGGGAATAAACCCTAACCGGGAGTGGGAAAGGTTTTGGAAATGTGATCGTGCCAGGTGAGGTTCTCTTCGTCGACCAAAGCCCACACCAGACCTAGCCCCGCCGAAGCCATGCTAAGCACCGATGCGGCGAGCCGGATGGTGCGTTGCTCGCGTTCCGGACGGCGCCCGTCAAAGTCCACCAACCGCAATCCTGCAAAGCGCATTCCCGGAGAATCTCCGTCGCCCAAGCACCACAACAGGCGATACAGGAACACCACCGCGGCAATCACGCCCGCGAACAATAGCATCGCCGGCTTGGTGAAGACCAAGCGCCCGCCCGACAGATAGAAGATGGCCAGAAACAATCCCAAGGCAATCGCGATCATGCTCGCGTCCGCCGCCACCGCCATCAAGCGATGCACCGGCAACGCCACGGGAGCGTCGCAATAGATCACTGCCTCCACTTCGGTGCCCAGCGGACGATCCGCCGCCGCGTGCGCCAGAAAATCGAGGGACTGTTGAAAGTCTCCGGTGCGCCGCACTGGCCGCTGCGTTCCCGCCACCCGCGGTTTCCGTTCCACGCCGTGCTGCGGCCGCGGAGTCAATGTCGGAATCGGCACCACTTTCATGCCGTTCGACGGTTCGCGGAAAAGAGAGGGCTGAGTTCCTTCGAGCGCCGGAGCCGCCGCCGCCGCCGCGCCCGATTCCTGCAACGGCCGGCCACCCGGCAACGTCTCGAATGCCGGTGCGGTCGCTTCCATCAGGGGATACATCTCAGTCGCGGGCCGCGCGGCCGCATGCATGCGCCTTCCGCAACGGACACAGCGCCGTTCGTCTTCCTCATTCCAAGCCCGGCAATGTACACATTGCATAATCTGTATTCGCCTATCGGCTGCTACAATGGACTTTCTTACGGTGCCCAGTTGAGCCCACGTTCCCAGCCATATTGTACTAGTACAATAAACTTTAGTACCATACTTCGCAACATTTGTCACGCATTTTGTTTTATTGCTGCTTTTCCCGTCTTGCACTTAGAGGCACAGACCTACCGCCCTCCCTTACCCGCTCCCATCGCGCCGATTTCCCCCAGCACCAACCCCGATCTCAAAGTTCGCGCGCTTCGCCCGGACGCTCCCGACGCGGAGCACGTTCATGTCGAGTCCGTCACCCAGGATGCCGAAGGGCCGATCCGCCACCTGCGGGGCGCCGTGCGCCTGGAGACCTCCGACATGCTGCTGCGTGCCGACGAACTGGATTACAACACCGAAACCGGCGATACCGAGGCGCGGGGCCACGTCCACTTCGAACACTTCGTCCGCGGGGAAAAACTGGACTGCGATCACGCCGAATATAACGTCGATACCGAAAAGGGGAAATTCTACGATGTGAGCGGTTCCGCCAGCGCCCGCATCCAGGCCCGGCGAGGCCTTTTGGTGACGCAAAATCCTTTTTATTTTCAAGGGAAATGGGCCGAACGTTTAGAGGATCACTATATCCTTCACGATGGCTTCCTCACCGACTGCGTCCTGCCCTCCGCATGGTGGCGCCTCAAAGGGCCGAACTTCGAAATCGTTCCGGGCGATCATGCCATTGCGCGCAGCTCCTGGTTCTACCTCAAGGGCATGCCGCTGGTGTACTTTCCGTATTTTTATAAGTCCCTTAAAAAAGAACCACGTCGCAGTGGTTTCTTAATCCCCAACTTTGGCAACAGCACCATTCGGGGACGGGTGGTGGGCGCGGGGTATTATTGGGCCATCAACCGCAGCTACGATCTAACCTATCGCGTCCGCTATTTCACGCTGGCCGGGTTTGCGCACCACGTTGAAGTGGAGGGAGACCCTAACCAGCGCACCACCTTTGATGTTCTTACGGACATCGTTGGTGACCGGCGGCAGATTTTGCCCACTCCCAGCGGGGCGCAGGTTCTGGCTCACTTTAAGTCCGACCTGGGTAAAGGCTGGCAGGCCCGCGGGGAGATCGACTACATCACATCGTTCGGTTTCCGCGAGCAGTACACCGAGTCCTTCAATGAGGCGGTGTTTTCGGAAACCCATTCCGTGGGCTTCCTGACCAAGCATTGGTCTGACATGGGAGTCAATCTGGTGGTGCAAAAGAACGTCAACTTTCAAAGCACCAATCCCAACGACGACGTGGGCGTGCGCAAGCTCCCGGAGGTCGATTTCACTCAGCGGGAACATCAGTTCGATGTCAAAGGCTTCCCCTTCTGGTTCTCCTTCGATTCCAGCGCGGGACTGCTCAACCGCAGCCAGCCGCTCTACCAGACACGTCAATTCGTCGATCGTCTGGATTTCGCCCCGCGCATCACCACCACCCTACATCTGCCGGGCGGAATGCAGTTGGTCCCCAGCGTAGGCCTTCGCGAGACCTCCTACGGATCCAGTTTCGTCTCTACGGGCGTGGTGGTGGGCCAGAATGTGCTGCGCAATTCGCGCGACGCCAACGTGGCTTTGATCCTGCCCTCGCTCGAACGGGTCTTTAAAGCGCCGGCCTGGATCGGCGACAAAATGAAGCACGTGATCGAGCCGCGCATCACTTATCAGTACACCGGCGGCATCGACAATTTCGACAAGCTGATCCACTTCGATGAATCGGATGTGGTCACCAACACCAATCAAATCGAGTTTTCCCTGGCCAACCGTCTGCTGGCGAAAGACAAAAACGGCGTCGTCACCGACTTCGTGACCTGGCAGCTTTGGTACGACCGCTACTTTGACCCGACTTTCGGCGGCGCCATCCTTCCTGGCCAACGTAACGTGTTCACCGATACGCTCGGTCTGACCGGCTACGCGTTTCTCGACGGCGTGCGCCGTTCGTCTCCAGTGGTAAGCGCGCTGCGCGTGCAATCCCGCGTGGGTCTGGAGTGGCGCGCCGACTACGACCCGCTGCTGCAGCGTTTCGTCAATAGCAGCCTTTCGATGGACGGACGCATCAAGTTGTACCACGTCTCGGTGGGCCATGCGCAAGTGAGACCCGATCCCGTCCTGGCTCCCGCCGCCAACCAGATTCGCGGCGTTATTTCGTACGGCTCGGAAACCCGGAAAGGCTTTAGCTTCGGGTTCAGCGCGTATTACGACTACATCAAGGGCGTGATGGATTATTCGCAGACTGAGGTGACCTACAACACCGACTGCTGCGGCCTCAGCGTGCAATACGGCCGCTTCAACCTGGGCATTCGCGACGAAACCCAATTCCACGTGTCGTTCGCGATTTCAAACATCGGAAGCTTCGGCACGCTGCAGCGCCAACAGCGCATATTCTAGAGAGATGCCGTCGCCTTACATCGAAAACGCTACCAGTCTATTTCGCTATTACAAGCTATTGGCAGAGGGTGCCATGGCCCAAGTCCCGGACGCGCAGCTCACCGCGGTTCTCGACCCGCGCATGAATTCGATTGCGGTGATGGTGAAACATTTGTCTGGAAACATGCTCTCGCGCTGGACCGATTTCCTGACCACTGACGGCGAAAAACCCTTCCGCGACAAGGCTGGTGAATTCCAAAATTCCCCGATCACGCGCAAAGATTTACTGGACCTTTGGGAAGCAGCGTGGACCTGCGCCTTCACGTCTCTAGCGACTCTCAGCGACGCCGACCTGACGAAAACCATCACCATCCGCGCCGAACCGATGTCCGTGCTGCAAGCCATCAACCGCCAGCTCACGCACTGCTCGTATCATGTGGGACAGATTGCATTCATGGCCAAGCACCTGACGTCGGAACGCTGGAAACCGCTAAAAGTTTCGCGCGGGTAGTTAGGGCCGGAAGGGCTGTTCCTAATTGCCGAGAAAGTGCATTCCCGCTCCGGAATCGGGCGAAGAGTCAAAGTCCACAACTAACAAATCCGCTTGCTGCGCGCGCGGTTCTGTGTTGGGGGGGTGATTAGCTACGGGGCATTTAAAGTAGACGACTACGGAATTACGGCGGATTGATTAGAACGCTATTCAGACTTAGCAGGCGTAGTCGCAGGCTTCGCGTCGCTCTTAGTCTCGCTCTTGCTCTCACTACCCTTGTCGCCAGCAGTCTTCGACTCCGTACTCTTGTTGTCCGAATCCTTCGACTCAGTAGCCTTCGACTCCCCGGACTTGCTGTCGCCAGCCGGAGCCGGCTTCGTGCCGCCTTTGCCGTAATCGGTGAGGTACCAACCGGTGCCTTTCAATTGAAACGCGGGTGCGGAAAGCAAGCGCTCCAGCGTTCCCCCGCACTCCTCATGTTCGGTCAACGGCGGGTCCGAAAACTTGCGCATTACTTCGATGGTCTTGTCACACTTAGAGCAGTGATACTCGTACAACGGCATGGTCGATGTCGATTACTCCGGTAGAACTTTCAAGGCACGATTCATTAACTCGTCAACGCCCGGCTTCTTGGCATCGTCGGGCGCGACGTCCGGCAAGCTGTCGTCGGCGGCGCCATCGGCGATCGCGGATTCCGCTTCCGCCTGCAAGACATTCGGCGTCACACCGTTATCCTGAATCGATTTCCCGTCCGGCGAATAATACTTGGCCACCGAGAGAATCACCGCGCTCCCGTCGTTGAGCGACACCGCGCGGCGCACGGCCGCGTCGCCGTAAGTGCGCTCGCCCACCACCTGCGCGCGCTTCGAATTCAGCAGCGCTCCCGCCGCGATCTCCGCGCCGCCCGCCGTCGAACGATTGACGATCACCGCCAGCGGCAGCTTGGTCACAGCCTTCGACGCTTGCGCCTGGAAGTCCTGGCGCGCCGATTTCTGGCCCAGCGTGTAAGTAATCAGCCCGCTGTCCTGAAACAGATTCGCCAGCGCTATTCCTTCTTCATCCGGCCCCGTCGAGCAATGCCGCAGATCCAGCACCAGTTTCTTCGCGCCCTGCTTTTCGAGCGCCGCAATCTGCCCAGCGACTTCTCTCACGTGACCCGGCATTAGACTCTGCAATTGAATCACGCCGGTCTGGCCGTCCATTCTTCCCGTCACCGCCGGGTAGTTGATCGCGGCACGCACCACGCTGACTTTCTTCGCTTCCGTCTGCTGCACGCGCAGGACGCCGAATTCCACGGCCGTGCCGGCGTCGCCCTGCAGCAATTGCTCAGCGAAGGCCAGCGGCATGTCGCGCGTAGAAACATTGTTGATGGATTCGATCACATCGCCCGTACCGAATCCAGCCTTGGCGGCGGGGGAACCGGGGATGGCATCTTCGACAGCCATGTAGCCGAAGCGCTTGGCCAGAATCAGTCCGATGTCGGCTTTCTTGCTGTCTTTCGCCTTCAGATATTGCTTATACTGATCTGCGTTCAAGTAGCTGGCGTGCGGATCGATGGACTCCAGCATGCCGTTGATCGCCCCGACGGTCACCGCTTTCATGTCCGGCTCTTCCACGTAATCCGCCTTGATGCGCGACAGCACTTCGCTGTAAACGCCCAAGTTGGTGTAGGGGGAATCCGGGGAGGCGCTGCGGCCCACCGCTCCGAACAGCAGCAGGGCGACGATAGCGGAGGAAAAAGCTACAACTATAAATTGCAAGCGGCGAGGCATATAAAGTGGACCGCCTTTCTACCTACAGCATACCAGACCGCGTATGATGGTGATTCCTATGGAGATTTACCTGCTGCGCCACGGCATTGCCGAAGACCGCTCCGCTACCGGCCGCGACGGCGACCGCCGCTTAACCGAAGAAGGCCGCGCCAAACTCCGCCGCGTTCTGGAACGCGCGCACCAAGCTGGCGTGCGCCCGTCACTGATTCTGTCGAGTCCCTTGCGGCGAGCGCTAGAAACCGCCGAGATTGCGGCTCATGAGTTGGGCTACGAAGGCAAAATCGTGCGCATTCCGGCGCTGACGCCAGAGTCGTCACCGCAAGAAGTCTGGAACGCCATCCGCGAGCGCCGCAGCGAATCCGCGTTGCTGTTGGCTGGTCACGAACCGCTGTTTTCATCCACAGTCGCGTATTTATTAAACAGCACGCGCGAGATGGTGCATTTTCGCAAAGGAGCGCTGGTGAGGATTGACGTAGAAAGCACCGGCCCCACGCCCGCTGGCGTTCTGGAGTGGTTGTTGACCGCGAAGCTGGCCTGATGCCAGTGCATCACACAGCGGACGCGAAACCGAGCCAATTCTCCGCCGAAGTGTGTCCAAACACCCGCATGATAACCTGAGGTTTCCATGCCGGAAACCAAACAGCCCGCCGGACCTGCCTTCGCACGTCTCGTTGAAATTATGGCGCGGCTCCGCGCGCCTGGCGGCTGCCCGTGGGATCGCGAACAGAACTTCGACACTATCAAGCCGTATCTGCTGGAAGAAACTTATGAAGTGATGGACGCGATCGATGCCCAGGATTGGGAAGGGCTGGCCGACGAGCTCGGGGACCTGTTGTTGCAAGCGGTGTTCTTCGCGCAAATGGCGTCCGAAGAAGGGCGCTTCGATATTACCGACTCGCTGTTGGCCATCAATAGCAAACTGGTGCGGCGGCATCCGCATGTCTTCGCCGATGGCGATGCGAAGACTTCCGGCGACGTGCTTCGCCGCTGGGATGAAATCAAAGCGGTCGAAAAGGAGAGCAAAGGCCAGCCGCGTCCCAAAGGTCTGCTTGACGGGAGTTCCGCGCTCGCTCCCGGCTTTGGTCGAGGCCCAAAAAATCGCCGCCAAGGCCGCCGGAGCCGGGTTCGATTGGGAGAACGTGGAGCAGGTCTTCGACAAGCTGAAAGAAGAACTCGCCGAGATAGACGCGGCGCGCGCGAGCGACCATCCCGCGGAAATTGAAGGCGAAATCGGGGACCTTTTATTCGTGGTGGTGAACATCGCGCGCTTCCTGAAAGTGGACCCCGAACAGGCGCTTCGCAAAACCAATGCCAAATTCCGGCGCCGCTTCTCGCACGTCGAAGAAGGCCTCGCCGCCGATGGCAAGACGCCGCAGCAGGCGACCATCGATGAAATGGAAGCGCTGTGGCAAGCCGCGAAGCTCAACGAAGTATGACTGTCCGAGCGCTCGCCGGCCGCCATGAGTTCGCCGACGTCGTCAATCTGCAGCGCATGATCTGGGGCTGGGAAGATCTGGATATTCTACCGGTACGCTTCTTTGTAGTCGCGAACGATATCGGTGGACAGGTGCTGGGCGCGTTCGACGATAATTTTCTATGCGGATTCTGTGTCGCTATCCCGGGCGTGCGCGCCGGCCAGCGAGCGTACTTGCACAGCCACATGCTGGGCGTGCTGCCGGAATATCGCGACTCCGGCGCCGGACGAATGCTGAAACTGGCGCAGCGCGAAGATGCCCTGGCGCGCGGCTTCGATCTGGTCGAGTGGACTTTCGATCCGCTCGAAATCAAGAACGCCTATTTCAATGTAGAGAAACTCGGAGCTATCATCCGCCGTTATCTTCCCAATCACTACGGCATCACGAGCAGCCGCCTGCAAGGCGGATTGCCGACTGACCGCTGTGTCGCCGAATGGCATTTGAAGCGCGAGCGGAAGGACTTTGTTACGCTCGCGCGCATCCCAGTCCCCAGCGGGCTCGACCGCCTGCGACGCAACGATCCCGGTGCAGTAATCGAGATCCAGCAGCGCGTCGCGCGCCTGTTCCAGCAAAATCTGGACGCCGGACTGGCGGTTACTGGGTTCGAACGCTCCGCCGAATTCGGCACTTATCTATTTTCCTCATGGCCTTCCGACTAGACCGCATCGTGCTCCGCCAGATCAGCATGCCGCTGGTGCATTTCTTCGAAACCAGCTTCAGCCGCACCTACGAGCGCGCGATCGTTTTGGTGGAGGTGATTTCCGAGGGTCTTTCCGGATGGGGCGAGGTCACCGCCGGGGAAAACCCCTTCTACAACGAGGAGTGGACCGCATCCATCTGGCCCCTGCTGCGCGATTACGTGGCGCCGCGCGTTCTCAACCATGATTTCGAAAGCGCTGCCCAAATTTACGAGCGCACCGCGCATATTCGTGGCCATTTCATGGCGCGCGGCGGACTCGAAGCCGCCGTCTGGGATCTGGAAGCCCGCCGCGCCGGCGTGCCGCTGGCTCAACACATCGGCGGAGGTGCGCGCACTCAAATCCCCTGCGGCGTGTCGATCGGCATTCAGGATTCCGTCGCTCAACTCATCGATAAGATCCAGACCGAACTCGATGCCGGATACCAGCGCATCAAAATCAAGATCAAGCCCGGCTGGGATATCGACGTGGTGCGCCAGGTGCGCAAGCAGTTCCCCAATATCCTGCTTATGGCGGACGCGAATTCGGCGTATTCGCTAGCCGATGCCGATCACCTCAAGCGGCTCGACGAATTTAACCTGATGATGATCGAGCAGCCGCTGGCGCACGACGATATTCTCGATCATGCCATTCTGCAGGCGCAGATCCAGACGCCCATCTGCCTGGACGAATGCATCCGCACGCCGCATCACGCCGAACAAGCCATTGCGCTGCAGGCTTGCCGGATTCTGAATATTAAGTTGGGCCGCGTTGGCGGATTTCATGCCGCTAAACAAGTGCACGATTTCGCGCACGCCCACGGCATTCCGGTGTGGTGCGGAGGCATGCTCGAATCGGGCATCGGCCGCGCGCACAACATTGCGCTGTCGACGCTGCCGGGTTTCACGCTGCCGGGCGACGTCTCGGCCAGCAAGCGCTACTGGAAGCGGGATGTGATCACGCCGCCGGTGGAAGTTTCGGCGCAGGGAGCGATCACCGTACCCACCGCCCCTGGCTTCGGCTACGATCTGGATCTGGATTACCTCAAGAGCATCACCCAACGGGAGGAAGTCCTCTCTTGAAATCCGGCGGCTTTGTGTCGCTGCTGCGTTCGAATCGTAACTATCGCTTTGCGTGGACCGGGCAAGTGGTCAGCGAGGCCGGCGATAACTTCAATAACATCGCGGTCTTCAGCCTGGCGCTTGCCAACACCGGTTCGGGTTTCGTCGTGGCGGCGATTCTGTTGTCGCGCGCCATTTCCATGCTCCCTGCCGGACCCATCGCCGGCGTCCTGCTCGACCGCATGGATCGCCGCCGCATTATGATCCTCAGCGATCTAGTGCGGGCCGCCGTCGCACTGGCATTTATCTTTGCGATCCCGCGGGGCGCACCTGGCTCCTGTATTTACTGAGCGGCATGCTGATGTTCGCCTCGCCCTTCTTCACCAGCGGCCGCGCCGCGATACTGCCGTCCATCGCCACACGCGATGAATTGCACACCGCGAACGCGCTCACCCAACTCACGCAGTGGACCGCGCTCGCCATCGGCTCCTTCCTCGGGGGAATCGCCGTCATCGGTGGTTATCACCTGGCGTTCGCATTCAATGCCTTCTCATTTCTATTTTCCGCGGCGTGCATCTGGCAGCTGCGCATCCCGGGAGGCTTCCTCCCGCGGCGGGCAGCCCGCGAATCGCTGACGGAAGACCGCATCGTGCGCCCGTGGCGCGAATACGTCGAAGGCTTGCGCTACTTGCGCGCGACGCCCGCTGATCTTTGGCATCGGATTGATCAATGTCGGTTGGGCCAGCGGCGGTGGGGCGGGGCAAATCCTGCTCAGCTTGTTTGGCGACGTAGTCTTCCGGCGCGGCTCCGTGGGCATCGGCGCCATCTGGGGATCGGCGGGTGTCGGACTCATCATCGGAGCCATCATCGCGCACCGCATCTTTCCGCGACTTAGCTTCAAGGCGTACAAAATCACGGTGTCCGTCTGCTACATCGTGCACGGCGTGTTCTATTTGCTGTTCAGCCTGTCGCCGTCCTTCGCCGCCGCGATCTTCTTTATAGGTGCGTCGCGAGTCGCTGTCGGCGTCAGCTCGGTCTGCAATTCATCGCAACTGCTGCGCCACGTCGCCCACGAATATCGCGGACGCGTATTTTCCACTGTTGAAACCTGGACCTGGATGACCATGATGGTTTCGATGAGCGTGGCAGGGTTTGCGTCTGACCATGTGAGCCCGCGGGCGATCGGGACGGTGGCAGCGTTCTTTAGCATGTCGACGGCGTTTTGGTGGGGGTGGGCCAATTTTGCCGGGAAGCTGCCGGAGCCGGCGCTGGTGGGGGTGGCGCCCGACGAAGTGGAAGTCCACGGCGACCCCGCCGCGTAACGGCTTTGGTCCGCTTGCTGGCGCGCGCGGTTCTGTGGCAAGAGAAGCGCGGCCGCAGGGAGCTTACCTTACTCCAGCAACGCAATCTTTTCGGTGAGCTGCAAAGCCCGTGCGAGATCCAAAGCTGTCTTACCGTCCTTATCGCGCACGGTTTTATCAGCGCCTGCGTCGAGCAACACGCGCGCGACCTGCGGATCGAGCGTGAGCATCAGCGCCGTCTGCCCTTCCACGTTGCGGCGATTGAGGCTTTGCGCCAGCGTGGATCAAAACGATCGCGGTGGCCGCATCCGGGACTTCGTGCAACGGGGTGTTGGCATAGATATTGTCTTGCGCGTTCACGTCCGCCCCGGCCTGAATGAGCAGACGCGCGACCTCCGCGGGATTTTCGCCGGGCCGGCCGACGGCGCTCTGCCCAAGCGCGTTGAGAGCGGTCCGCCCAGCGGAATCGCGCTGATTTACGTCGGGGTGATGCTTCAGTAGTTCCTCGATTACCCGCGGATAGGCGGCCGCGGACGCCGCCTCCAGCGCCGAAAAGTTCTTGGGAAGATTCGGGTTGGCTCCGGCGTCGAGCAGCGCGCGGACTTTGGCGACATCCCCGATCTCGGCCGCGTGCACGAGTTCTGTATCCAGCGCCGACTGCGCGTAAACGGCCACCGCCATCGCCACCAACAACACAGTCCGCATCACGAACGCAGCTTACCACCTTCATAATGAAGAAATGGATTCTCTGGATGGACGCGTGATTCTGGTCACCGGCAGCGCCAAACGCATCGGGCGCGGGATCGCGTTGCGGCTGGCCCAATCCGGCGCGCGCGTGGCGATTCACTACAGCGGTTCGGCGGATGCGGCGCGCGCGACGGCCGTCGAATGCGGCAACGCCCCTATATTTCAGGCAAATCTGGAACGCGTTACTGAAATCGAGCGCCTGTTTGCCGAGGTCGAACAGCATTTCGGGCGCATTGACGGCCTGGTGAACAACGCCGCACGCTTCACGCGCATCGATCCGCTCAAAATCACCGAGTCCGATTGGGATTCGATCCACGATGTCAATTTGAAAGCCACCTTTTTCTGCTGCCAGCAAGCCGCGCGGCGTATGCTGGCGGGCGAGGGCGGACGTATCGTCAACATCAGTTCACTCGGCGGCCTGCGCCCGTGGGGAGACCACGCGCACTACTGCGCTTCAAAAGCCGGCGTCATCATGCTGACGCGAGCGCTGGCTAAGGCCTTCGCGCCTAAGGTGACGGTGAATTCAGTCGCGCCCGGAGTGATTCCATTCGGCGAACACGACGAGCGCATCGAACGATTAATTTGTAAAACCCCGGCTCAGCGCGCGGGTACTGCGGAGGAAATCGCCGACGCCGTCATCTATTTTCTGAGCGCGACCAACTTCATCACCGGGCAAGTGCTGGCAGTCGACGGCGGCTTGAGCCAGAAGTAGAAGTTGGCCCGTTTCGTGCTCATACCAAGTCATGCACGAACTACACCGGAAGGCCGCCGAGCAGCACGAACTCGCCGCGCGCGCGCATCGCACCGCAGCCGAACACAACGAAAAAGGTGATAACCCGACGGGAAACTGGCATAACGAACGTGCGCTTGAATACTCGGATCGCGCCTACGAACTCGCCAAGGAAGCGCACACGAAATCCGGGCAGATCGAGACACTTTAGTTATGTCTACGCGCTATAACAACGGATCGCATTACGAGAATCACCAGCGAGCTGCGGAATTGCACGATGGTGCCGCGCACGCGCATCGCAGCGCCGCCGAACAACACGGCAAACAAGATCACTTGACGGGGCAGGAGCGATCCCGGCAGGCGCTCGAACACTCGCGGAATGCGTATGAGCGATCCTCGCAGATGCAGCAGGCGGGGTTAGCGGCGCTATCGGCGGCCACCTTCGGGCACGCCGAGATTGCGGCGCGCGCGCATGAATTGTGGCTGGCGAAGGGCTCGCCCGAAGGATCATCGGACGCCGATTGGTTCGAAGCCGCCGAAGAACTGCGATCGAGCGCCGCACCGGTGCATGTCACGGCCGAGGACTGACGCGGGCCTGTGACCGCCCTTGGGCAACTGACCAAATATCGTTACTGAGCGGCCCTACCCTGCTGCGAATCGCCTCAAAATGCGAGCGTAATTGGCGCGACCCGTGCACTAAAACCGGGCATGCGCGAGCCAACTGACGATTTTGCCAATTACGATGTGGTTACAGAAGTGCGGCGCGAAGCGGCCCTGCTGAAGACCGGGGCGCTGCAGAATGCCATCTTCAACAGCGCCAATTTCTCAAGCATCGCCACGGACGAAAAGGGTGTAATCCAACTCTTCAACGTCGGCGCCGAGCGCATGTTGGGCTACATGGCGATCGAGGTGGTGGACAAAATCACTCCGGCCGACATTTCCGATCCTCAGGAAGTGATTGCGCGCGCCAAGGCCTTGAGCCTGGAACTGGCGACTCCCATCACGCCGGGCTTCGAGGCGCTGGTCTTCAAAGCGTCCCGCGGCATCGAAGACATTTATGAGCTGACTTATATCCGTAAGGATGGCAGCCGCTTTCCGGCCGTAGTGTCAGTCACGGCGCTGCGCGACGATCGGGGCGGGATCATCGGCTACCTGCTGATCGGCACCGACAACACCGCGCGTAAGCAGGCGGAGGAAGCGCTGCTCAAAGCCGGCGCGCTGCAAAGCGCGATTTTCAACAGCGAAAACTTTTCGAGCATCGCGACCGACGAGAAGGGCGTGATTCAACTATTCAACGTCGGCGCGGAGCGGATGTTGGGATACACCGCCATTGAGGTGGTAGATAAAATCACGCCTGCCGATATTTCCGATCCGCAGGAAGTGATCGCGCGCGCCAAAGCCCTGAGCCATGAACTGGCTGCGCCGATCACGCCGGGTTTCGAGGCGCTGGCGTTCAAAGCCTCCCGCGGCATCGAAGACATTTATGAGCTGACTTACATCCGCAAAGATGGCAGCCGTTTTCCGGCGGTGGTATCGGTTACGGCGCTGCGCGATGCACACGGCGGGATCATCGGCTACTTGTTAATTGGCACAGACAATACTGCCCGCAAACAAGTAGAGGCCGAGCAGAAGCTGCTTGACCAACGATTGCGGGATCAGCAGTTCTACACCCGCTCTTTGATCGAATCGAACATCGATGCGCTGATGACCACCGATCCAGCCGGCATCATTACCGACGTGAATAAACAAATGGAATTGCTCACCGGCTGCACGCGCGATGAGCTGATCGGAGCGCCCTTCAAGAATTATTTCACCGATCCGGACCGCGCTGAGGCGGGCATCAAACGTGTCCTGAGCGGCAGCAAGGTCACCGACTACGAGCTTACGGCGCGGGCACGCGACGGCAAGGAAACCGTGGTGTCCTATAACGCCACGACCTTCCACGACCGCGACCGTAAGTTGCAAGGCGTGTTCGCCGCGGCGCGCGACGTCACCGAGCGAAAGCGCATCGAGCGTACGCTGCAGGAAAACAATGTTGAGCTGGAACGTGCCAAGGCGGCGTCCGAAAAAGCCAATCTCGCGAAGTCGGACTTTCTTTCGAGCATGAGCCATGAGCTGCGCTCGCCGTTGAATGCGATCTTGGGTTTCGCACAGCTCATCAGTTCGGAATTACCGCCGCCGACGGCTTCGCAGATGGCCAGCATCGATCAGATTCTGCACGCTGGCTGGTATTTATTGGAGCTGATCAACGAAATTCTGGATTTGGCGCAGATCGAATCGGGCAAGCTAGCGCTGTCGCTAGAGCCGACTTCGCTTGCTGAAGTGATGGCGGAATGCGAGGCGATGATTGAACCGCAGGGGCAGAAGCGCGGCATCAGCATGACGTTTCCCGCCTTCGATACGCCGTGTTTCGTCGACGCCGACCGTACGCGCGTGAAGCAGGTACTCATCAACCTGCTCTCGAATGCGATCAAGTATAACCAGCCGAATGGCACGGTTTCCATCGATTGCACGATGAGAACGCCGGAACGCATCCGCATCAGCGTCAAGGATAGTGGCGCGGGACTGCCTCCCGATATGCTCCTACAGTTATTTCAACCTTTCAATCGGCTGGGACAGGAAAACAGTGCGGAGGAGGGTACTGGGATCGGTCTCGTGATGAGCAAGCGCTTGGTCGAAATGATGGGTGGGTTGATTGGCGTCGAGAGCACGGTGGGAGCGGGAAGCGTCTTTTGGTTTGAGCTCAACGCGGCGGTAGCGCCACAGTTGACGTTGGACCGGCCCGAATCCGCGAAGACGGCCGAAACGCTGGTGACTCATGGCGCGCCGCTGCGGACGTTGCTATACGTGGAAGATAATCCGGCAAACTTGATGTTAATTGAGCAACTGATCGCACGGCGTCCGGATATGCGCCTGCTGAGCGCCCGTGATGCCACGTTGGGGATCAAATTGGCGCGCGAGAAGCAGCCGGAGGTGATTCTGATGGACATCAATCTCCCCGGCATCAGCGGCATTGAAGCGCTCAAGATCCTGCGCGGAGATCCGGCGACGGCGCACATACCGGTGGTGGCGCTGAGCGCCAATGCCATGCCGCGCGATGTCGAAAAAGGCCTACAGGCCGGCTTCTTTCGCTATCTCACTAAGCCGATCAAGGTGAATGAGTTCATGGAAACGCTGGAAGTCGCGCTCGAATACGCGGCGCTAGCGGCCGTTCCCGTTAAGTAATGGTTAGCGCCGCCGATATTCTGAACGCGAAAATACTTGTCGTCGACGATAAACCGGCCAATGTGCAGTTGATCGAGCGTATGTTGCGCGGGGCTGGGTATACTTCGGTTGAGTCGACTACCGACGCTTGCGCAGTGTGCGATCTGCATCGACGGAACGGCTACAGCTTGATCCTGCTGGATCTGCAGATGCCGGGGCTGGATGGATTTCAGGTGATGGAAGGATTGCAGGAAATCGAAGGCGATGGGTATTTGCCGGTGTTGGTGATCACGGCGCAGCCGGCTCACAAACTGCGCGCTCTCGAGGCCGGCGCAAAGGATTTTGTCAGCAAACCGTTCGAACTTGCCGAACTGCGCGCGCGCGTCCGCAACATTCTAGAAGTGCGTCTGCTGCATCAGAAGGCCCAGGAGCACGGCCGAGTGCTGGAGGAAACGGTGCGCGAGCTGGAGTTCAGCCGCGAGCTGATTCGCCGCAAGAAGCGAAGAGGAATTGGCTCTCGCGCAACAGACACAAGAGAGCCTGCTGCCACGCTGTCTGCCGCAATTTGAGAATTTCCGCATTCATGCCTTCAACAACCCCACGCGTTATGTAGGCGGGGATTTCTACGATTTTCTGCAACTGAGCTCGGGAGAATGGATGGGGGTGCTGGCGGACGTCTCGGGCAAGGGAATGTCGGCGGCGCTGTTGAGTTCCATGGTGCTGGGCGCTCTCAGCATGGAATTCCGTGCGGGAACGCAGGCGCCCGAGGCCCTGAGCCGGGTGAATCGACTGCTGCGTGAAAAATCGCTGCCGTTTCAATTTGTCACGCTGTTTCTGCTTTTGCTGGGGCCGGATGGCGCCGGACGCTTCATCAGCGCGGGACATAACATTGCCTACTTATTCCGTTCAGCCACGGGAAAGATTGAAGAATTGGCGCCCGATGCATTCGCGCTGGGTATGTTCGATAGCGCTTGCTACCCGGTGCGCGCTTTCCAGCTCGCGACGGGCGACATTCTGGTGGTCTATTCCGACGGACTCACCGACGCGGAAAATAAGAACGAAGAAATGTTCGGTGAGGAGCGTCTGCTGGAACTGATTCGCCAGGAGGCGCCGGCGGGAGGCCATGCGCTGGAGCAAAGGCTTTTGCGTACGATAGAAGACTTCACGCAGGGCGTCGCGCAGACCGATGACATCACCTTCGTGGTGGTGGAAAAAGTCGCCGCCTAACCGTTGGCTCTCTCCGCCACTAGCATGGACTCCATGATTTGATCGGAGACTTGTTTCACGCCCGCGGGCGAATGCGTTAGAAATAGGGTGTTGGTGCGGTCGCTTTCCCCGATCGCTTTGAGGGTATCGAAATACTGGGTCACCATCACCAGTTGCATGACTTCTTTGGCGGACGCTCCTTCCACCACTTTCTGGAATTGCTCGATCGAAACCTGCAAGCCTTCGATGATGGCTTTGCGTTGGTTGGCGATTCCCTGGCCTTGCAGAGCGGTGCTTTCGGCTTGGGCCTCGGCCTTTTTGACCACCAGAATCTTTTCAGCTTCGCCACGCGCGTTGGCGGCTACCTGTTCACGTTGCGCCGCGTTAATGTCGTTCATGGCGGACTTCACCTTAGCGTCGGGAACGATATCGGTGACCAGGACGTTGACGATTTCATAGCCGAAGGTAGCCATGTCGGCATCCAGTTCCTGCTTGACGGCGGCTGCGATGCTGGACTGGCTGGCGAACACTTCGTCCAGAGTCATGCCGGGGACGTGCCCCAGGATCACCTGCTCGACGTAGGATTTGATCTGCGCCACCGGGTCGGCCAGTTTGTAATAGGCGTCGAAAACTTTCTCGGGGCGCACGCGATTCTGCACGGAGATAGGGATGGTCACGAATACGTTGTCTTTGGTCTTGGTCTCCATGGTCAGCGTGATCTGGATCACGCGCAGGCTCACGCGGCCGGCCACGGTGTCGAAGAACGGAGATTTCCAGTTGAGTCCCGCATCGGCGATGCGCAGGAATTTGCCGAAGCGGGTGATCACCGCGACTTCGGCGGTGTTCACGGTGAAGAAGCTTCCGAAGATCACGTACAGCCCGATGAAGGCCACGATGGCTAACAGAACCAGAGACAATTGCGCCACAAATCCTCCTCTTGGATTTCAAACCGTATTTCAAACCTTATTTCAAACCGAGTATATAGGAATTGCTGTTCGCACTTCGACGGAGTGTTCTTGGTGGTCGTCGATCAGGGTGATGCAGGGTTCGCGCGATGCGCTGCCGTCGAGTGCCAGGCTTGCGGGTTCTCCGGGGGCGGCTTTGGCGATGTGGATGTGATACACCGTCTCCCGGTAGCGGTAGTGAATGGTGAAGCCGGTCCAGTCAAGCGGTATGCAGGCGTCGATGTGGAGTTTCGATCCTTCGACGCGCAGGCCGAGCAGGGATTCCATGATCAGGCGGTAGGTCCAGCCGGCCGAGCCGGTGTACCAGGTCCAGCCGCCGCGGCCGGTGTGGGGCGCGACGGCGTAGACGTCGGCGGCGACGACGTAGGGTTCGACTTTATATTTGGCGATCTGGTCTGCGGAAGCTGCGTGGTGGATGGGGTTGATCATGGCGAACAATTCCCAGGCCCGGCGGCTGTCGCCGAGGCGGGCGAAAGCCATGGTGGCCCAGACGGCCGCGTGCGTGTACTGGCCGCCGTTTTCGCGCACGCCGGGAACATATCCTTTGATGTAGCCAGGGTTGAGGGCGGAGTGGTCGAAGGGCGGATCCAAAAGCTGGATAAGCGCGTCCTGGCGGCGGACTAACAGTTTATCGACGGCGTCCATGGCGGGGCGGGTGCGTGCGGGATCGCCGGCGCCCGACAGCACGGACCAGCTCTGCGGAATCGAGTCGATGCGGCACTCGGGATTGCTTGCGGAGCCGAGCGGCGAACCGTCATCGAAGTAGGCGCGGCGATACCATTCGCCATCCCAGCCATGCTGGCTGATGCTTTCGCGCAGGCGCGCGATCTCGGTGTGGCAGCGTTGGCTGAAGGCGGCATCGCCGTGCGCGCTGGCGAGGGGGGCGAATTGCGTGAGGATATCGCACAGGAAGAATGCCAGCCAGACGCTTTCGCCTTTGCCGTGCTCGCCTACCAAATTCATGCCGTCGTTCCAGTCGCCGGTTCCCATCAGTGGAAGCCCATGTTCCCCGTTGCGCAGGCCGTGCAGGATAGCGCGGGTGCAGTGTTGGTAGAGGCTGGCGGTGTCGTCGGAGCGGCGCGGCAGATCGTAGTAAGAATCTTCACCGGGGCTGAGCGGGCGGCCTTCGAGAAAAGGCACCTGCTCGTCGAGCACGCCGGTGTCGCCGGTATGCGTGACGTAGCGGCACGTCGCCAACACCAGCCACAGGAAATCATCGGAGCATAACGTTCGCACGCCCCGGCCTAACGGCGGGTGCCACCAGTGCTGGACGTCGCCTTCCTTGAACTGGCGGGTGGCGCACAGCAGCAAATGCTGACGCACCAGGTGCGGCTCCGCGTGGACGATGGCCATCACGTCCTGCAATTGATCGCGGAAACCGAAGGCGCCGCCGGATTGGTAGAAGCCGCTGCGCGCCCAGATCCGGCAGGCGAGCGTTTGATACAGAAGCCAGCCGTTGCCCAAAACGTTAACCGACGGGTCGGGCGTTTCGATGTTTACTGCGCCCAAAGTGTGGTTCCAATACTGCCAGACAGCCCGCAGCGCTTCACGCGCGGCCGTGGAGCCGCGGAAACGGCGGATCATGTTGCCGGCGTCGTCGGCGTCGCGGCCGGCGCCGATGGTGAAAACGATTTCGCACTCGTCGCCGGCGGCGAGTTCGAAGGAGATGTGCATTGCGGCGCAGGCGTCCAGGCCTGCGCCAACTTTGCCAGAAAGCCGGACGCGGTTCAGGGCAGCGGGGGTGGAGAAGTTGCCATTGCGGCCGATGAATTCGGCGCGGTCTCCGGTGAGAGTTCGGGTCGCGCCCCTCAAGCCGGACCAACTGGCATCGAAGAAGGCCACCCTTTCAGCGAATTCGGCGCTGTAGGGATTGCGCGCCAGCAGCGCGCCGGTGGAGGGATCGACGGTGGTGGTCATGTGCATGCTGGATTTGGGGCGCAGATCACCCAGGACCCATTCCGCGTAGCCGGTGGCCGATAGCTTGCGCGGTTTCCCGGAAATATTGCGCAGCTTGATTACGGAGAATTTGATCGCGGCATCCATGGCGACATAAACCCACAGCTCGGAAACGATGCCGCCTTCGCTATGCTCGAAAACGCTGTAGCCGAATCCATGGCGGGTGATGTAATCGCCTTTGCCGCGCGCGGGGAGCGGCATGGGCGACCAGTACGCTCCGCTCTCTTCGTCGCGCAGATAGAACGCTTCGCCGTCGGAATCGCCGACGGGGTCGTCGGCCCACGGCGTCAGGCGGAATTCGTGGGCATTTTCGCTCCACGTATAGGCGAGGCCGCTTTCAGAAATCACGGTTCCGAAGTTGGGATTGGCGAGCACATTCACCCACGGGGCGGGTGTAGTTTGTCCGGCGCCGGTGGTAATGACGTATTCGCGGCCGTCGGGCGTGAAGCCTCCCAGGCCGTTTTGGAAAAGCAGATTGCGAGCGGGTGGCTTCACGACGGCAGTGCCGAGCGGGGGACGGTTCTTGGCGGGGGCCAGGCGGGGCACGGCGGCGTCACGCGAACCCTCGCCGATGCGGCTTTGTATGATCTGATCGCTTAAGGTGCCGCGTTTGTCGGAAAGGATCGCGCGGGCGACGGTTTCGAGCAGAATGCGGTCTTCTGTCGACATCTGTTCGGCGGCTCGGACGAAAATGCCGCCGGGGCGGTCGGTGACGTTCGCTTCGATGCCGGCGGCGATCAGGCCGAGAATCTGTTCCTGCAATTGTTGGCGGTAGCCGGCTTGGTCTTCGTTCCAGATGACTAGATCCACGGCGAGTCCTTTATAGCGCCAGTAGGCATGGGCCTGGACCAACTGGCGGACCAAGTCGATGTTGGCGGGGTCGGCGATTTGTAAGAGGACGATGGGCAAGTCGCCGGAGATGGCGTGTCCCCACAGTCCGGATTGACCGCGACGGTTTTGCAGGAGCGTGGCGGGGTTGGCGCGCAGAGATGGATTGGCATAGAGCACGGAGCTGGCCAGGCGTTCGTAAAGTTGGGCGTCGGATTCGCTGGCGTTCAATTGGCGCAGGGCGACCTGGCTGTGGGTCCAGGCTAGATCGAAAACGCGATCGGCGAGGCGCGGGTCCTGATACTTTTCGAGAAGGCCGAGGCAGACTTCGCGGGTTTCGCCTACGCCGGAAACGATGTTCACGGTTACCGATTTTCCGGCGGCAAGGGTGACGCGGTAGCGCACGGCGACCACTGGATCGAGCACGGAGCCGGAGCTGTTGGAAAGCGGTCCCGGTTCGGTCATGGCGTGAGGATGTTGGACGGTGTTGCCGCGTCCGATGAATTGGGCGCGGTCGGTTTCGTAGGAAACTTCGGCGCTGTTGGCGCCCTCGGTGGCCATCAAGTGAAACATCCAGGGAACCGGCTCGTCGACGGAGCGCGGGCGGCGCGAGCACAGGATGGCCAGGCGCTGCGGGAGAATTTCGGTCTGCACGAAGAGATTGCTGAACGCGGGATGCAAGGCGTCTGCCGCGGGAGACGTCAATACTACTTCGGCGTAGCTGGTGATGTCGATGGTCCGCGGGCGTGAGTGGTGATTGGTCACGGTGACGCGGCGGAGTTCGATATCGTCTTCGGGCGAGACGGCGATTTCCGTGTGCGTATCGAAGTTGCCGTCGCGGCGGCGGAACTGCACACGCGCTTCGGCGAAAATAGCTTCGTAGCGATCCGGGCGGTCGAGCGTGGGCTGATAAGCGGTGGACCAGAACTCGCCGGTCGCGGTGTCGCGCACGTAACAGAACGTGCCCCAGGGATCGCGCGTAGTGTCTTCACGCCAGCGCGTGACGGCGAGATCTTTCCAGCGGCTGTAGCCGCCGCCCGCGTGCGTCACCATTACGTGGTATCTTCCGTTCGACAGCAATTGCACTTCTGGCATGCTGGAGTTCGGGTCGGTGAAGATGCGGAAAGGCGGTTCCAAGGGGGCGGCGCTGGTTCGTAAACTCGAAACTTCGGCTGCCTGCGAATAGAAGGCGGTGGCGCGTGGGATGCGCTCTTGCAATAACAAGGTGGTGGCCTGGAATTGTAAATCCGCCTCGAAGCGCTTCTGCATGGGACGGCCCAGCAGCGCGTAGGCGAACGACAACAGGCTCATGCCCTGGTGATGCGCCATGAAGGAGCGCACCACGGCGCACGTCTCCCCGCGCGGCAACCGCGATTCGGTATAGTCGAGCGATTCGTAGAATCCGTAGCGTCCCTCGCGATGTTCCTCGCTGAGTCGTTGGAGATTCTGGCACGCCTGCACGGGCGCGACCATCAATGCCATCGCCGAGGCGTAGGGCGCAATCACCAGGTCATCGGCGAGTCCACGTTTGAGGCCGAGGCCGGGGACTCCGAAGGCGCGGTACTGGTAATTGAGATGAACGTCAATAGTGTTGTAGCCGCATTCCGAAATGCCCCAGGGGACGCCACGCTTTTTGCCGTAGTCGATCTGACGCTCGACCGCAGCTTGATAGGTTTGATCGAGGAGGGTGTTTTCGTAGGTTGGCATGACCAGCAGCGGCATGAGGTATTCGAACATCGAGCCGCTCCAGGAAATCAACACCGGTTCGCCGCCGCTGCTGGCCAGCAGGCGACCCAAGGCGAACCAGCTTTCCTGGGGAAGTTGTCCCTGCGCGATCGTGACGAAATTGCACAAGCGGGCTTCGGACGCGAGCAGGTCGTAATAGCTGTCGTCGCGGCGGGAGGCTTCTACTTGATAGCCGATGGCCAGGAGGCGGCGGGTTTTGTCGAACAGAAAGTCGTACTCGGCGCGAGCCAGGCTGCCGCATTGCTGGGCCAAGCCTTCGAGTGCCTGGATCCTTTGGACGGCTTGCGGGCTGGACCCTTGGGCGGCGAGTTCGCGGAGCGTGTAAGCGCGGTCCGCCGGAAGCCACGACTGGAGGTCGTTGAGTGCGTTGTGGCATTGACGGACGAGCGCCTGCGACCACGAGGCGATTTCGCCGCCCGCGGTGACCGCGAGGCTCGACACGGTGGTATCGACGGCCGCTGTGAGTTTCTCGAGACGCTGGTGGATGGACGTGGCCGAGGCGGGGTCGGCGGGCTTGGTTTCGAATCCGCTGGGGCCGCCGCAGTCTTCGAGGAGCGCGAGCGTGTCCTCGATGCCGTCGAACACGCGGGCTCTTAGGATCTTGTCATCGGGCAGCGCGAGCAGCCCGGCGCGCAGCGTAAGCAAATGGCCGGCTAGGTTTCCGCTGTCGACTGTCGAAATGTACAGCGGCGTGAGCGGGCGCAGAGTCTGCGTGTCGTACCAGTTGTAGAAATGGCCCAGGTGCCGGTCCATCGTCTGCATGCTGGCGAGCGCGCGCGAGGTGCGCTCGATGAGCTCGGCGGCGCCGATGTAACCGAAATCGTAAGCGGCGAGATTTGCGAGGAGTGCCAAGCCCATGTTGGTGGGCGACGTGCGATGCGCGACCACGGCGAGGGGATGCTCCTGGTAATTGTCAGGCGGCAGCCAGTGGTCTTCGGCGGTGACGAAGGTTTCAAAGAATCCCCAGGTCTTGCGGGCCAGCTTGCGGAGAAAGACGGTTTGTTCGGCGGTGAGCTTGGCGCGGTGGACAAGGATGGGGAGTCCCATCAACCACGCCATGACAGGCGAGAGGAACCATAGGCCGAGGAGCGGGACGGCTGGTAGCAGCACCGTGGGCCGTGTGTTCGCTAGAAAGACGTACGCGGCAGTGGCGATCGCGGGAGCAATCCACATGGCCTTCAGGGAGGCGATGAGCGTGCTGCGGGTGCTTTCGTTGCTGGAGGGCGCCCATTCGAGTAAGCGTTTGCGGGTGACGGCCATGCGCCAGAGTGTGCGCAGGATCGCGTCCAGGCTGAAGTATGCCTCGAAGGGAAGACACGCGAGACCGAAGCCGGTTTGTGCAAGGCGGCGGCGGGTGGCACGCGCGACGGCGGCCAGGTGCTGGCTCCACAGGATGTCTTCGGGGCGGCGGAAGGCTTCGAATAGAGAGGTGAGGATGGAAGGCGCGGTGAGGATCGCTACCACCGTAAAGGTCCACAACCAGGGGCGCGATAAATGGCACCAGGCGACCAGTAACAAAAGGGTCGCGGCGGCCGGCACCAGGCTGCGGCGCAGATTATCGAAGATCTTCCAGCGCGAGAGCGCCGACAGGGGATTGCGCAGCGAACGCCCCGCGAAGCCGGGGACGCGCGGCAGCAGCCAGCGCAGGATCTGCCAATCGCCGCGTATCCAGCGGCGGCGGCGCTTGACGTCTGAACGGTAAAGAGCTGGATCGGTTTCAAAGAGTTCGACGTCGCTCAAGAGCCCGGCGCGCGCGTAGCAGCCTTCCAGCAGGTCGTGGCTGAGAATGCGATTTTCTGGGAAGCGTCCTTTAAGCGATTGCTCGAAGGCGTCGACATCGTAAATTCCCTTGCCGATGAAGGAGCCTTCGCCGAAGACGTCCTGGTAAACGTCCGACACGGCGCGCGTGTAAGGATCGATGCCGGCTTCGCCGCCGCACATGCGGGCATAGTTGGAGCGGTTGGCGCCGGGCAAGCTGGGCGCGACGCGGGGCTGCAAGATCCCGTAGCCTTCGCACACGCGCTGTCTTTCGGCGTTATAGCGCGCGCGGTTCAACGGGTGCGCCATGGTGCCGACGCATTGCCAGGCGGCCTCGCGCGGGAGCTGCGTGTCGGTGTCGAGCGTGATGACGTATTTGACGCCGGGAAGCAGCGACGTGTCGCCCACCACAAGCGTAAACACGTTCTTTTCTTCGAGTCCCAGCGGCGGTCGCAACAAAGCATTCAGCGCCGCCAGTTTGCCGCGCTTACGCTCGTAACCCATCCAGATTTTGTCGCGGGATTCCCAAATGCGCGGGCGCTGGAAGAGGAAGAAAGGAGCGCGCGCGGCGCCGCGGTATTTCTGGTTAAGGTCCTCGATGCCGCGCCCGGCTAGAGCGAGCAGGCCGTCGTCTTCGGGCATGGTGGCCGCGGGTGCGTCGGCGAAGTCGGTCAACAGGCCGAAATATAAGTTTTCGCCGCGATTTGCCAGAAAGCGGACTTCGAGCGCTTCGAGCAGAGATTCCAGTCCGGCTTTGCTGGTAAGCATGGTGGGGACGACTACCAGGGTGCTCGATTCGGCCGGGATGCCTTCGGAAAAATCCATGCGCGGCAAGGGATGCGGCCGCACGAAAACGGTGCTCAGCCAGTTCACAAACGCGATGGCGAAATGGGCCGTCAAGAAAATCGCTAGCGCAGTGGTGAGCGCCAACAGCCAGTCCGGCGTGTTCACGCTATCGAGCATGGCCACTAAACCCGCGCTGAAGAACGCAGTGCTGAGCAGGATTCCGCCTCCATAAAGAAGTAGCGGAAGGCGGCGGCCGCAGTGCATGATCGCGTGCGGCAAGGAACTGCGGAGTCCCACGGCCTTTTCGAGCAGCGGCACGCCGTTGTCGATCAGATAGAAGCCGGTGTCGGCCGAGCGGCTATCGCTGCCACACTCGACGGCGCTTTGCGCGGAGAGACGGATGGCCATGCTGGCCACGTCGCTTTCTGAAAGAGAGCAGCGCTTGGCGATTTTCTCGACCGACTGGCGGTAGCGGTCGCGCGTGGCGAAATCCATTTTGGCATGGACGCCGTCGGGATTTGCGCGGAAGATTTGCTCGACGGCGCTGAGGTCCTCGACGAAATTGCGCCAATTCATGGCGCCGAGCAGGCGCAGGCTGCCGATGCTGTTGCTCATCGAAACCTGGTTGGCGGCTTGCTGTTGGTTTTCCGATTGCACCAGTTGATCGATGGTGAGGTTACTTTGTGAGAGGCGCTGCTCCATCCAGGTGAGCGGCAAGGCCAGCGCCGGGCTTTGCCCTTGCAGGCGGCGCGAGAATTCGGCGACAAACGCGCTGACCATGGGCGGATTGGAGCGCGCCATGTCGGCGATCAGCAGGATGAGTCCGTTGGGATCGACTTCGACGATGGCGGTCATCTTGTCGGCCCAGTAGTCAGCGCGGTTGCGGTCGGCGCGGGCGGCGGAAATGCGCGCGCTGACGCGGCGCAGATTTTCGATCAGCGCCAGGCGCGCCATGATGGGGATGGCCCACAGTTCGCCCAGCTTCAAAGTGGTGACGGTTTGATACGACGCGAGGAAACGGCGGAGGCCGTCTGGGTCGAGGCGGCCATCGGTGTGGGCGATGGTTTCGAGAACGATGTCGTAGACCCGAGGCAGGCCAGCTGAGGGTCCGTTCGCCAGGCGCGGGAGCTCGCGGCTGTAGCCTTTGGGAAAGTGCCTGCGCGCGGTGCGGATTTGCTCTTCGATGAGATAGAAATTATCCAACAGCCATTCGCCCGCGGGGGTGGCGCGGCGGTTTTCTATGATGGCCTCGGCGAGCAGAGCGTGCGCGGCGATGAGAACGCTTTCGTTTTCGGCTAAGCGCGAGAGAAGCTGCTCGGCGTTGCGCGCGGAGCTGACCACGTGGGAGCTCGCCAAAGTCTGGGCGTGCTGCTCCATTTGTTCGGCGTTGAAAAGCTCGGCTCTGAGGGGAGCTTCGTCGATTCTAACCATGGGTCAGTGACCGCATATGGTCACTTGACCCATTATGGTCATGACGAGAACAATCGGAGGTAAACCCAGCAGTTGCCACACTGGGGAGTATGGCATGTGGGGGGCCAATTTCACAGGGTTTGGTTGAGAATTGTCTCGGCCTGTTCTTTGCGGAAGGCGTCGAGTTTTTCTGCGAGGTCGGGGCGTTGGAGGGCCAGGATGGCGATGGCCAGGAGCGCGGCATTGATGGCTCCGGCTTTGCCGATGGCGAGCGTGCCGACGGGAATTCCGGCGGGCATCTGGACTGTGGAGAGCAGGGAATCCATGCCGCGGAGCATTTGGCTTTCCATGGGGACGCCGAGGACGGGTAAAAGGGTGTGGGCGGCGAGAACTCCGGCGAGGTGCGCGGCGCCGCCGGCTGCGGCGATGATGACTTTCAATCCGCGGGCGCCGGCGCCGGACGCAAATTCGGTGGCGGCCTGCGGTGTGCGGTGCGCGGAAAGCACGCGGCTTTCATGGGGGACGCCGAAGCGGGTGAGGGTTTCGCTGGCGTGTTTAATGGTTTCCCAATCGGACTTGCTGCCCATGATGACGGCGACGAGTGGTGCGGGTGCGGAGGGGGTCATAAGGAATTTTCTATTGTCGCAAATGTTGAGAGTCCGCTTCCTGCGGTCGCGGTTCTGTGCGAAGTCTGGCGCGGCACAGAACCGCGCACGATAGTAAGCGGCCGTTAGGCCAGACGCTTTTTTAGTTCGTTGTCGACGGCATCCATAAAGGCTTCTGTGGTTAGGTACGGGTGATCGGCGCGGATTAGAATCGGCCAGGTCCTTGGTCATCTTGCCGGATTCTACTACGTCTACGCAGACCTTTTCGAGAGTTTGGGCGAACTTCACTACTTCGGGAGTTTTGTCCATGTTGCCGCGGTATTGCAGGCCGCGGGTCCAGGCGTAGATTGACGCGATGGGGTTGGTGGAGGTTGGTTTTCCCTGTTGATGAAGGCGGTAGTGGCGTGTTACGGTGCCGTGGGCGGCTTCGGATTCGATGGTCTTGCCGTCGGGCGACATTAGCACGGAAGTCATGAGGCCCAACGAGCCGTAGCCTTGGGCTAACGTGTCGGACTGCACGTCGCCATCGTAATTCTTGCAGGCCCATAGATAACCGCCGGTCCATTTCAAGCTGGCGGCGACCATGTCGTCGATCAGGCGGTGTTCGTAGGTCAGGCCCGCGGCGTCGAAGCGCGGTTTGAATTCGCGCTCGAAGATTTCCTGGAAGAGATTCTTGAAGCGGCCGTCGTAGACCTTGAGGATGGTGTTTTTGGTGGACAGGTAGACGGGATAGTGACGGTCAAGCGCGTAGAGGAAGCAGGCGCGCGCGAAGCCCGAGATGGATTCGTCCAGATTGAACATGCCCATCACTACGCCGGCGCCGGGGGCTTTTACGATTTCGCGTTCGATGGGGGCGCTGCCGTCGTCAGGAGTCCAGCTTAGTTTCAGAGTGCCGGCAGACGGGAACTGAAAGTCAGTGGCGCGGTATTGATCGGCGAAGCCGTGGCGGGCGACCACTACCGGTTTATCCCAGTGCGGCACGATCCGGGGAACGTTTTTGCAAATGATGGGCTCGCGGAAAATGGTGCCGTCCAGGATGTTGCGGATGGTGCCGTTGGGGCTCTTCCACATCTTCTTGAGGCCGAATTCTTTTACGCGGGCTTCGTCCGGGGTGATGGTAGCGCACTTGACGGCTACGCCGTACTGCTGTGTGGCTTTGGCGGAGTCGATGGTGATCTGGTCGTCGGTCGCGTCGCGTTTTTCGATCGACAGATCGTAGTATTTGAGGTCAATATCCAGGTAGGGGAGGATGAGGCGTTCGCGGATCCATTGCCAGATGATACGCGTCATCTCGTCGCCGTCCATTTCGACGACAGGGTTCTTGACCTTTATCTTGGCCATCTAAAGTGAGAGCTCCTAGGGGTGGGGTAAACTTAACATTATCGCCGATGGTATGGCGAAAGCGCTAGTGCGGAACGGAAGAATTTCGGCCTGGAGGCCGAACGCGGGCGGGGACGCCCGCCCCACTCAACAATGACTATAGAACCCTTATTTGAGACCTTTAAGCTTGTCGATCTTACGCTGCAAAACAGGATCGTGATGGCCCCGATGACGCGGTCTAAATCCCCGGGCGGGGTGCCGGGGAAGGATGTCGCGGCGTATTACCGGCGAAGAGCCGAGGGAGGCGTCGGCCTGATTGTTACGGAGGGGACTTCGATTCCGCATCCGGCGGCGGTTTTTTATCCTGACGTGCCGAGGTTTTATGGAGAGGACGCGCTGGCGGGATGGAGGAGAGTCGTGGAGGAAGTGCACGCGGCGGGCGGGGTGATTTTTCCGCAGCTGTGGCATGTGGGAGTGGTGCGCGATCCGGCGCATCCGCTGCCTCCAGGCGTGCAGCCGATAAGCCCCTCGGGGTTGCGGGTGCCGGGGGAGAAGTCGGGCGTGGCGATGACGCAGGGGGACATCGATGCCGTCATTCGGGCGTACGGCGAAGCGGCGGCTTCGGCAAAACGGCTGGGTTTCGATGGTCTGGAAATTCACGCGGCGCATGGGTATTTGATCGATCAATTTTTCTGGGAAGGCACGAATCAGCGCACGGACCGCTATGCGGGGAGCATCGCGGCGCGCACCACTTTCGCGGTGGAAGTGTTGCGGGAGGTGCGGCGTGCGGTGGGTCCGGGATTTCCGGTGGTGCTGCGATTTTCGCAATGGAAGCTGCAGGATTACTCGGCTAAGCTGGCGAAGACTCCGCAGGAATTGGAGCAGCTGCTCGACACCGCTGGTGGACGCGGGGGTGGATGCGTTTCACTGTTCCAGCCGGCGGTTTTGGGATGCGGAGTTTGAGGGGAGCAATCTGAATCTTGCTGGGTGGACGAAGAAGTTGACGGGGCTGCCGACGGTCACCGTCGGGTCGGTGACGCTCAACGAGGAATTCATGACTACGTTCCGGTCTGACGAAGGCGCGGCGGTTACTGGGCTCGCCGATCTCGTGGAGCGGTTGGCGCGCGGCGAGTTTGATCTGGTGGCGCTGGGGCGGGCGTTGATCGTGAATCCGGATTGGCCCAAGCAGGTGCGGGACGGGAAGATCGGGGAGTTGCGTCCGTTCCATAGGGACGCGTTGGCGACTCTGGTATGAAACGAATTTTATTTGCGATCTTGGCGTTTACGCCGGCTTGGGCGGCGGAGACTCCGGTGGTTTTGTATCCGGGGCTGGGGGCTTGGCATCATGCTATTGCTACGCGCAATGCCGGAGGCGCAGAAATTTTTCGATCAAGGGCTCAGTTTGCTGTACGGGTTCAATCGCTATGAAGCGTTGCGGTCGTTCCGCAAAGCGGCGGAGTTGGATGCGCAGGCGCTGCGATGGCTTATTGGGGCATCGCGATGGCGCTCGGTCCGCACGTCAATATGGACGGCGACGGCGATGTGGATCTGAAGGCCGGGTGCGAGGCACTGCAAAGCGGGGCTGCGGCTGACGGGTGTTGCGGCGGGCGAGCGCGCGTATCTGGAGGCGGCGGCTACACGGTGTCCGGCTTACGATCCGGCGAAATACGTCGCGGCGATGAAGGCGCTTGGCGGCGCGCTATCCGGATGATCTGGACGCGCAGACTCTTTACGCAGAGAGCCTGATGATTCCGATTCGCTGGAAATGGTATGCGGCGGATGGGACTCCGGCGGCGGGCGAGTTGGAGGCGGAGCATGCGCTCGAAGGCGTGCTGCGGCGCTGGCCGTCGCATGCGGGGGCGAATCATTTTTACATTCATGCGGTGGAGTCTTCGAAGACTCCTGAACGGGC
This sequence comes from Bryobacterales bacterium, assembly GCA_963760575.1. Taxonomy (GTDB): domain Bacteria; phylum Acidobacteriota; class Terriglobia; order Bryobacterales; family Bryobacteraceae; genus Palsa-187. The sequence goes on along the minus strand of CAVXEM010000006.1, from coordinate 80,340 downwards.
GGTGCCGAGTGCGCAGCGCTTGATGGCGATCGTGCCGGCGGCGGGGCATCTGGTGCATATGCCGGGGCATATCTGGCTGGTTTTGGGCGATTGGGAAACGGCGGCTATCGTAAATGAGCGTGCGGCGGAGGTGGATCGCAAATACTTCGCTTCCAGCAACGTGACCGGCAGCGCTTATAGCGGGTATTACGTTCATAATTTGCACTTCATTCTTTACTCGCGGCTGATGCAGGGGCGGCGGGCGGAGGCGCTACGGGCGGCGGAGGAGTTGCGGCGCGGAATGGCTCCGATGATGACGGCGATGCCGGAGATGGCGCAAATGATGCAGCCGTTCGCGGCGTGGCCGGTGTTTGCGCAGGTCCGGTTGGGCGAATGGGACGCGGTGATGAAGCTGCCGCGGCCGGATGAGAAGCTTTCGATTGGCTTAGCGGTGTGGCATTATGCGCGAGCGTTGGCGTTGGTGGCTCGCGGGGACCGGGCGGGGGCCGTGCAAGAGCAGCGCGGTTTTGAGGACGCTCGGGCGAAGGCGGCGGCGGATCAGGTTTGGGGGAACAATCGGTCGGCGGATGTTTTGGCAATGGCTGGCGAGATTTTGATGGCGCGGGTGGCGGATTCACCAACGTTGGCGGTGCCGCATTGGGAACGGGCGGTAGCAATGCAGGACGCGCTGGTTTATGACGAGCCGCCGGCTTGGTATTATCCGGTGCGCGAATCGTTAGGAGCGGCGCTGCTTCGCGCGGGGCAGGCGGGGGACGCGGAGGCGGTGTTCCGTGAGGGGATCGCGCGGATTCCTCGCAATGGGCGGATGTTGTTCGGGCTGATGGAGAGTTTGCGGGCGCAGGGGAAGATCGACGCGGCGGAGTTGGTGCGGCGGGAATTTGACGCGGCTTGGGGGAAGGCTGACGTTAAGCTCACGATCGATGCGTTGTGAGCGACGTGGGGCGGACCTCCTGGTCCGCGTCGGACGTGCTCGTCCGACTGGTGGTTGTATCTGAGAGAAGCCGACCTGGAGGTCGGCTGCGGACCAGAGGTCCGCCCCACTCGGACCTACCCTGGTTTTTCTATCTTTTCTTGATTCTGATCTTCTTTCTACTTCTCTTGATTCTGGCTGATCTTCTTTATTTCTTTTCTCTGGTTGGGATTCAGCGGGCCAGCGGGTCGGGGCGGATTTGGAATTTTACGATCTTACCTTTGGTGCCTTTGCCGCCTTCTATGTGCCAGACGAAGTGAGTCCCGTAATTAGAGTAGAGCGCGCGGCCTTTCCATCCGCCGTTGGGATCGTCGATGCGGGCGTCCATGCCGCGGGAGTAGAAGCCTAACGGATACGGGATGCGGAAGGTGGTCCACTCCTTCGTTTGCGGATTCAATGCTAACAGCGAATCGGAGTTGGAGCCCGTCGCGAACGGGGTATTGGCTCCTAGGCCGATTACGTTGTGTTGATCCACCCAGTTGTAATAGTGGAAGTCGGCGGGAATATCGGTGCCTTTGAATTTGGGACCAGTGGTTTGATACAGCGTCCAGCCTTCTTTGCACTGGCTGCCATCGACCTTCGCGGGACCATTCAGGTCTTTGCACTTACGCACGTCGAAACTGGCCAGGTGGCTGCTGGCCGCTAGTGCCGTCCACACGACGCCGTTGGTGTCGATGTCGACGCCGCGGGGGTCGAAGCCTGGCTCGGGGACGCGGAAGACCTGCGTCTTGCAGGATGCGGGCGCGTCATTGCCGCGCTGCATGCGGATCAGGTAGCCGGGGTAGAGTTCGCTGATTCCCCACACGGTATCGTCCACTGGGCTGGGGATGAGCGAATACAAGCTGTAGCTGACCAGCGAATCGAGCTTGGGATCGAAGGGGGTTTGCGCGGGGCCTGCGGCTGCGGCGCGGCCGCCGGCGGTATCGCTATCGTAGAGCACGGAATCTTCGCCGCCGCGCCGAACGGGAATGATGTTCCAGGGCTTGGTGATTTTGCCGTCGCCGTTGGTGTCGAGCACTTGGCCGCACCAGCCTACGGCTTTCTGCTCGTCGTGGGTCTCGTCGTAAACCTTGGTGTCGATCCAGCCGACGATGGGGCCGATGAGTTCATTGAAATACACGGTCTCGTCGGCGTCGTTATCGAACTGCAGGTGGTGCGTGGAGAAGCAAGTGTCGATCAGCGTGAACTTTTGCGTCTTCGGATCGTAGATCGCAGCCTGGCGGCCGCTGTTCTTAAGCGGGAACCATTCGGCGTATTTATTTTTGGGATCGCTGCACCAGCCCGGGTCAGCGTTGGCGCGGATCTTGGAGGTCAGCCACACGCGTCCCTTGCTATCGAACATCGGGTTGTGGGGATCGGCAGGATCGTAGGGAGGATTGGCCCACAAATGCTCCATGCCCCAGAACATCGACGGGCGATTGGGGGCGGGGAAGCGCGAGGGCACCTTCTCTTTGGGGTCGCGGGTGGGAATGTCGATGGCGAAGGTGTTGTTTTCCCGCGGGTCCACCCAGACCAGCTGGCCGTGTCCGGCATTGACGGCGTACATGCGTCCGCCTCCGTTCACGGTGGGGTGATTCTTGTCGGTGGAAATTTGGTCGTGCATGAAGGAATGATCGTCGCCGACATCCCACAGCGTCGCCACGATATTACGCTCAATGCCTTTCGGCCGCGGCGGCGCGGGCGGGACTTCGCCATTGGCGATGCGTTGGGTCCAATCGGAAAAAGTTTTGAGCGAGGTTTCTTTGCCTTGCGTGGTGAGCACCGAATACATATTGGTGCCGCGGACGCCTACGCCGAGGCGCCACTCCCAGGCTTCGGCGTGGGTTTTCAAATCCGGCTTGGCTTTGAAAACATCGTCGAGTGTGCGCGTCAACTGGTTGCCTAGCTGGTGGCAGAAATTGCAATCGGATTTTAGGGAGTTGATCCAATGATTCTGGATCAGCATGCGGGTGCCGGTGCCGTTGCCTTGCGGGGTCGGGCCGGTGCCGGGGAACAAGCTTTTCGCGGGCGGCTCCAGGAGAGACAACCAGTAATTACCCGGATAAACTTTCGCGGCTTCCTGCGGAGTTTTGGCGGCGGCTGCTTTGAGGGTCACGGCGGGCGCGCCGGGTTTGAGCACGATGGGCGTTGAATCGACCAGGCCGTAGCCGCGTCACCCACACTTTGTAATTCGCCGCGGGCAGGTCGGGAACGAGGAAGCGGCCGCGATCGTCGGTGACTACGATTTTGATGAAGCCGGTGAGGAGATCTTTGGTTTCGGCGATCACCCACACACCGGCTTCGGGGCCTTTAGGACCTTGCACCACACCAGTGATGAAGCCGGCAGCGCCGGTCGGCTGAGCATGGGCAGCGAATCCGGCGAGTATCCAAAGGAGCCCCCAGCCGTACAACACATTCAAAATCCCGTAGCGGGTCATCTTCATAGCTGCCCTCCTGTGGCGGAACGATCTAGTATAGAGGGCAGATCTTCGGGATGCAAAGGTCTATTCGCATCGCATGCGGATTGGCAACCGGCCAAGGCGGCTAGAGAATTCGCAAGAAGGCGACAATATCGGCCTTCTCTTGTGCGGTCAAATTCACCTCGGAGATCAAATTGAAAAATTCCACCGTATCTTCGAGCGTCAGTAAGCGGCCGTCGTGCATGTAGGGAGGCGACTCCTTGATCCCACGGAGAGGGAAGGTCTTAATGGGGCCGTCGGCGGAGGCCATCATGGCATTGATGATTCGTGGCTTATAGAAGCGTTCGGTCTGAAGGTTGTGCATGAGGTTATCCGTATAGTACGGCGCCGGATGGCACGCCCCGCATTTTGCTTTTCCGAAAAATAAGGTTTGCCCACGCGTCTCGGCGGGCGTGGCCCGTCGCGGATTCAGCATCCCGTCAATCCCGAGCTTGGGCGCAGGTGGAAAATCCAGCAACTCCTGGAGTTCCGCCATCGCGTGAACCTGGCTGGCGCGATCCAGCGTATTGACTCCTTTTTTGGCGGCGATCACGGGATCTCCATCGAAATAGGCCGCGCGTTGCTCGAACTCCGTGAAGTCTTCGACGGTCTTCAGCGCTCGTTGCGAACCGAACAGCCGCTGAATGTTCACGCCGCGCAGCGAGGGAGTCTCAATGCGATGCCGGAATTCCTGGGGCCGGATATCGCCCACCAGATGCGTGGCGCCGTTGGTGTGCCCGTTCACGTGGCAATCGAAGCAGGTGACGCCACGGCTGGGGCGTTCGGTGCGGCGGTCCTCGGTCTGATTGAACTGCTGTTGCGGGAACGACGTCACCAGCAAGCGCAGTCCCTCAAGTTGCTTGGGATTCAAAATCCCGTTGAACAACTGATAGTAGTTGTCAATGGTCACCAGCTTACCCTGGGAGACATCGCCCAGATCCGGCCGCGTGGTCAAATAAATGGCTGGCGGGAACTCCGGCATGATCTGGTCGGGCAGATCGAAATCGAGATCGAAGCGGGCCAGGTCGCGGGTTTCCTGTTTTTTAATCTCATCGATGTGGTACTTCGGAAACAGCATTCCGCCTTCGGGGTGATTCGGATGCGGCAACGGCATGAAGCCAAGGGGAAACAGGTCCTTGTCGCGAACATCTTCGGGGCTCATCTGAGCGAGTCGTTCCCAGGTCATGCCTCCGCGCAGCTTCACACGCACGCCGGCCTGGACGGCCTTGCCACGAGACATGGTTACACCGGCGGCCGGCCGGTCGCTTAGATCGTAGCGCTCCTCTAACAGCGCTTTCTGGCGCTGCATGATGGCGGGCTTGGCCGCGCTCATGCGAGACATGACGGTTGCAAAGTCTTCCTGAATGACTACCGGCGAATAGCTAGACGGCTTCTTACCGGTGTCCTGCGCGAGGAGCGCGCCAAGGGCTAGAATGAGGCCCATCATAAGGGCGGGGGCTTTGCCCCAGTTGGTTCGAACGTTCATAAAAATCTTCCTCCTGCCTATAGAAACCTGCCGCCCGAATGCTATCATGCTGAACTCTGCAGCGCATGCATGGCAAAGCGTGACCCGTGGCAAGACCGCGCCCGCGCACATTGCTACAGGGCTTTTTGCTACTGGGAATTCAGGACAATCTGGGTGAGCAACATGCGGAAGGCCTTCCGCTAGTCGCGTCCGCCGAGATAGTAGTGCACCGCGGGCGTGACAATCAGCGAAAGCACCATCGACGCGAGCAATCCGCCGATGACGGCGATGGCCAGGGGCTGCAACATCTGCGATCCGGCGCCGAGCGCTAGCGATAGCGGAATCATGCCGGCTACGGTGGCTAGGGCGGTCATCAGGATGGGGCGCAGGCGGCGTTCTCCGGCTTCAATCATGGCGTCGAGCACCGACATTCCTTCGGCGCGGAAACGCTGATCGGCGTCGAGCAGCAGGATTCCATTCTTGGCCACGATTCCGATCACCATGATTAAGCCCATGAAGGAGGAAATGTTGAAAGTGGTTCCGGTGACTAACAGCGCTAAGAAGACGCCTGAAGTGGAGAGCAGCGCCGACGCGATGATCGCGGTGGGGGCGGCGAAGGTGCGGAATTCGAACAGCAGCACGGTGAAGACCAGCACTACGGCTAGCGCTAGCACTACCAGCAGGTCTTTGAAGGATTTTTGCTGCTCCGCATAAGTTCCGCCGTACACGATGCGGATGGACGACGGCACGTGCATATCGGCGACTGCCTCTTGAACCATCTGCATTCCAGTGCCGAGGCTGACGCCTTCGAAGCGGCCTGTGACGGCGACTTCGCGCTGCAGGTTTTCGCGCAGAATTTCGGTCTGGCCGGCTTCGTCTTGAAATTCGGCTAGCGAACCGAGCGAAGCGGTCTTGCCAGTGGAGCTGCTGGTGATCATGGTGTTGCGGATTTGATCCAGCGAGGCGCGGGTGTTCTCGGGAAAACGGATGCGGATGGTGTAGGCGCGATCGTTCACGACTACCGGTGTGGTTGCGGGCTCGCCTTGCAGGATGGCGCTGGCATCGAGTTCGATTTCCTGCGGAGTGAAACCGGAACGCGCGGCGACGACCGGGTCGACGTTCATGATGATGGCGGGGCCGCTGACGGTGTTCTCGATGCCGTCCTTCACATCGGCGACGGCCTTGATCTTTTTGATGCGGTCGGCGATCTTGGGAGCCCAGGTTTTGAGGAGCGCGGGGTCGGGGGAGAACAGTTTGATTTCGATGGGCTCGGGGGAGCTGGTGAGATCGCCGATCATGTCTTGCAGCACTTGGATGAACTCGACATCGAGCTGCGGGTATTGATCGTTCACTTTCGCGCGCAGGTCGGAGATGACTTCGTCGATGCCGCGGCTGCGGTCGCGCTTGAGCTTCACGGAAAAGTCGCCGTTGTTGGCTTCGGTGACGGCGGCGAGGCCTAGCTGGAGTCCGGTGCGGCGCGAAGTGCTTTCGACTTCTGGAGCTTCCTTCAGGATCTTCTCCACGCCTAGCAGCACGTCGTTGGTGTCGGCGAGGGATGAGCCCGCCGGCATCAGGTAATCGAGGATGAAGCCGCCTTCGTCCATTTCAGGAAGCAGATCGCTGCCGAGCGAGCGGTAGCACAGGAACGAAGCGGCGATGAGTAACGCGCAGCCAAGAGTCAGCGCCAGGGGATGCGCTAATACGAAGCGCAGGGCACGCACGTAGATGCGCAGGACGCGGCCCATGAAGCCGGTGGCGGCGACGTGGCCGTGGGCGTCGGCTACTTCGGTGCCTTTGCCTTTTCGACGCAGGAAATAATGGCTAAGGGTTGGGGTCCAGGTGACGGCTAGCGCGAGCGAGGTGAGCAGCGCTGTGCCGACTGTGATTGCCAGGGCGCGGAAGAATGTGCCGGTGACTCCGGTGATGGTGATCAGCGGGAGGAACACTACGATGGGCGTGATGGTGGATCCGACTAACGGGACGCGGATCTCGCGCAGCGCGCTGCGGATGGCTTCGCCGCGGCTCTGGCCGGAGTCGCGATGCATCACGATGTTCTCGACCACAACGATGGCGTCGTCGATCACCAGACCGACTGCCGCCGCGAGGCCGCCCAGCGTCATCAGGTTGAAGCCTTGGCCCATCAGCCGCATCGCGATCAGCGTGATTGCAATGGTGGCGGGGATTACCAGGGCCGCTACCAGCGAACTGCCCCAATCGCGCAGGAACAGAACCAGAATGATGGCGGCGAGAATCAGGCCGATCAGAATGGCGTCGCGAACGCTGTTGATGGAATCGCGCACTAGCGTAGATTGGTCGTAGAAGGTCTGCACCTTCACCCCGGGAGGCAGGGTTTGCTTGATCTGATTGAGCTCAGCCGTCGCGGCATCCGCTACCGCAACGGTGTTGCTGTCGGGTTGACGGAAAATGTTTAGCAAGACCGCGGGCGTGCCGTTGGCGGTAACCATGGTGTAGACCGGCATCACGGACTGCTGCACGTCGCCGATGTCGGCAATGCGGATGGGGACGCCGCTGGGCGTGGTGCGCACCACGATGTTGCCGATTTCACTCGGATCTTTTGCTTGGCCGGTCACCAGGGTGAGTGAGAGCTCGTGATTGTTTTCGATCAAGCCGGGCGAATCGATCATGTTGGTTTTCGCGACGGCGTCGAGAATACCGGGGACCGTGACTTGCGCCTGGAGGAGCTTAGCGGGGTCGGGAATAATGTGGAACTCAGGTACCTGGCCGCCTTGCAGCACCACCATCGACACGCCGTTCACGCGGTTGAGGCGCGGCTTGACGGTGTAGTTGGCAAGTTCCCAGAGCTGGGTTTGCGTGAGGGTGTCAGAGGTCAGGCTGTAGGCGAGGATGGGGAAGGCGGCAAACGTCAGGCGGTTCGCGGTGAGTTTCGCGGTGGGGGGCAGAGACGATTGCACGCGCGCGAGGGCCGCGTTCACATATTGGAGGGTCTGGAACATGTCGACGTTCCAATTGAAGAAAAGATTCACTTCGCCAGAACCACGGCTAGTGGTGGAGCGCACCGATTCGAGGCCGGGGACGCTGTTCATGGCCTCTTCGATGGGCCGCGTGACGGTGACTTCCATCTGATTGATGGGGGCCACGCCGTTGTCGATACCGACGACGATGCGCGGGAAATCGGTGGACGGAAAAACCGCTACGGGAATGGTGAACGCAAGATAGACGCCGATCGCGATCAGCGTGATGATGACGAAAATAATGGGGCGCGAGAAGCGCGCTGTCCAGTGCTCTGGAGCGGTATCCACGGCGGGAGTAATTGTCGATGGCTCGATCATTGCTACTCGGTCTTACTTGCCTTTGTCGTCGGCGTCGTCGTCCTCGTCGTCATCCTCGCTCTTGGGTTTCTGGATGGCGACCTTGGCTTTATCTTCGAGGCCCAGGCCGCCGGAGGTGACCACTTGATCGCCTTCCTGCAGGCCGGTGAGTGATCTGCACGCGCATGCCCTGGCGCACGCCGGCGACGATGCGGCGTTCGTGCGCGACGGAATCGCTGGTGATGACCATCACCTTTTGGCCGCCCTCATCGGAATTGAGCAGCGCCGTGGTGGGCACGACGATGGTGTTCTGAATGGTCTCCGCGATAATCGATACACGCACGGTTCCGCCTGGCTTTAGTTTTTCGCCAGGATTCGGGACCTGCACCCAGACCTCGACGGTAGTGGTGTTGGGGTCGACGGACGGACTGACCACGGTGACCTTGCCCGCGAGGTCACCGTCCGGTCCGGTAATGCGCGCGGGTCGGCCCACGCTGATGGCCGTGGCTTCCTTCACGGGGACGTTGGTGCGCGCCACCAATTGTGAGATGTCGACAATCGAAACCAGCGGCGTTCCGCTGGCGGCGATTTCACCGGGATAAATCGAGCGGTCGGCGATGACGCCGCTGATGGGGCTGCGAATTTGCCCGTAGGAAACCTGCACGGCGGCGGAATCGTAGTGCGATTTGGCGGCGGCGACTTGCGCCTGGCCGCTGGCGATGGCTTCGCGCTGGCTCACTTGATTGAGCGCCTGCAGATGATGCTGGGCCACGTCGAACTGGCTTTGCGCCTGGGCCAGCGCTACCTTTGCGTCATCGACAAGTTTCTGCGCCAGCGCACCTTGGCGCTGCAATTCCACTCGATTGTCGTAGAGCTTCTTGGCGGCGTCGAGCGTCTGCTGCGCGGAACGGACGTCGGATTCGGCTTTGCTGCGATCTTCGCCGACAGTGGCGCCGGTTAAGGTTTGGAAAGCGGCTTGGCTTTGTTCGTACTGATGTTTGCTCTCCTCGGCGGCGGCAGCCAGATCGCTGCTTTCGAGTTCCGCCAGCAGTTGGCCGACGCGCACATGATCGCCGCGGTTCACCAGAATGCGTTTCACCGGAGCGCTGATCTTGGGCGTCACGTTCGCTTGATTGATGGGATAGAGCACGGCGTCCGCTGTGACCACGTGATCGATGGCTCCGCGCACCGCTGGTTCCACCGTAACCGGCGTGGGCGGTTCTTGCTCCGCGGCCGCTTCCTTGGTGGCGCCGCCCTTGCCGCATCCCGCGAGGATGATGCCGGCTGCCAGCAGACCAGCGATCAGGTGCGATCTGGTGATGTGTAGATCCCGCATGTTTGATGTTTAAAACGTTCCCGTCAGCGTCTGTAGATTTGCCACTGCCAAGCGGTACCGGCTAAGCCCGTCCACATAGGCATTGCGCGTCTGGATGAGCGTGCTTTGGGCGTCGACAAGTTCAAGTATAGTAGCCTCCCCGGCTTGATACCGCAAGGCGTTCAGGCGCAGGCTTTCCGAGGAGAGTTCGACCGAGTGCTGCAGCGAATCCACCTGCTCACGGGCGGTTTGAGCTTCCGCGTAAAATCCCTGCAAATTGCGGATGAGGGTGCGTTGCGTGGCACTCAATTCCACGCTGGCTTGATTGCGTTTGAGCACGGCCTGGCGGACTCTACTGCTGCGCGACCCCCAGTCCCACACGGGCAGGTTCAGCGAAACGGTTAGAAAGTAGCCCAGGTTGGGCACGGGTCCTTTTTGAGGGTCGGCGGCTACAGTGCTGTTTAAGGCAAAGGCGTTGGCTTCGATGCCGTAGGCGAGGTCGGCGGTGAGAGATGGAAGGTAGGCCTGCCGTGCGAGCTTAACGTCGAGCCCTGCGCCGCGTAGCGCGGAGTTGGCTGCCTGCAGATCGGGATTTTGGCGCTCGGCCATGGCTTGGATTTCGGTGAGCGCCGGGAGCGAGGGGGCGAGTGCAAGATCGTCCACTAAGTTGAAGTTTTGGTCAAAATCCTGGAACAGCATCACGGCCAGGTCCAGGCGCGCGTTTTCCATGGCGAGTTTGGCTTCGCGGAAGGCTTGGTCCTGGGCGGCGACCTGCAAGTCCGCTTTGACGGTATCGCTTTTCGCCACCTCGCCTCCGCGTTCCAAATTCTGGCTGATATTGAAGTAGCGCTTAGCCTCATCCAGAGCCTGCTGGGCGGTGGCGTATTTGCGCTGCGCCGAGAGGAGCGCGTAGTAGGCGCGTGTCACGGTAGCCGCCAGGCCACGGCGCGTGATTTCCACTTTCGCTCTGGCGAACACCTCGGCCTCCTCGGCGCGTCTGATGCCGGTTCTGGTCGCGGCTGCCGTGAAATCCTGATGGAGCAGGGCCCACTCCCGGTAGACGTGCACACCATCGTTGGTGACGAAGCGCCCGCTGGGGAAAACCCCATTACCCTGGGTGCCAAGATAGTCCGATTTGACAGATAAGGAAGGACGGGTGGCCGCGCGCGCCTGCTGGATATCTTCGTGGGCCGCATTGGCGTCACTTACGGCGGCGAGCAACTGCGGCACATTCATTTGGGCGCGCGCCAAAGCGTCCTGCAGTGTCAGCGTCAGGGGCGCAGAAGAGGGAGCTGTTTTGGGCACGGGCGTACTGGTCTGTCCCAGCGCCATTTCGGCGAGCGCGCCGGCGCAGAGCCACAAGTATATTTTTAAGTTCATTGGCCTCACCTTACTTTATTCAACCATTCCATTCTTAAGAATGGCTGAAAATGGTCATTCAGCTAATCTTAAGCTTGTATCAGTATCTTATTTGTTGGGATTGCACATTCCCTAAGGAGCGCATATCATGAAGAAATTCCTGCTGGTGGCGCTGGCAAGCGCCGCTCTGGCCGCACCGCCGGCTTATAAGGTTATTGACAAAATCAAGATCGGCGGCGGGGGACGCTGGGACTACTCCTACGTCGACACCGCCAACCACCGTCTGTACGTCTCGCATGGCACGCAGACCGAGGTAATCGACACGGCCACCGATAAACTTGTCGGCACCATTCCCGGAACGAACGGCGTGCATGGAATCGCGATCGCCGCCGACCTCGGCAAGGGCTTCACCAGCGACGGCGGTGACAACGATGTCTCGGTATTCGATCTCAAAACGCTGAAGGTTCTGAGCAAGGTGAAGACCGGCCAGAATCCCGATGCGATTATTTACGAACCGGTGTCGCATCGCGTCTTCACGTTCAATGGACGCAGCGCCGATTCGACAGCGATCGACGCCAAGACCGGCGACGTGATTACCGCGTCCATCCCCGTCGGCGGCAAGCCGGAATTCGCGCAGATCGACGGCAAGGGTCACATCTACGCCAATATCGAAGACAAGAACGAGATCATCGAAGTGGATGCGAAGAATGCTCTGGTGGCCAAGCGCTATTCGATCGCGCCTTGCGACAGTCCCAGCGGGTTGGTGATCGATCCCAAGGGGCGGCTGTATTCCGTTTGCGAAAACAAGATGATGATTGTGAGCGATCCGGCTTCGGGTAAGGTGCTGGCGAACCTACCGATCGGCGGGGGCGCGGACGGCGTGGGGTTCGACGATGGTTACGCGTTTAGTGCCAACGGAGCGGATGGAACCATCACCATGGTGGGCGAAACATCGCCCGGGAAATTTGAAGTGGTGGCCACGATTCCGACACAGCGCAGCGCGCGCACCATTGCTTTCGATTCGAAGGCGCACAAATTGTACTTGCCGGGCGCCGAGTTCGGTCCGCCGCCTGCTGGCAGTGAAGGTAAGAAGGGCCGCCCGCCGGTAATCCCGGATAGTTTTATGGTGATGGTGGTTGGGCGCTAACGCGCCGGTTTGTGTTGCTGCATTCTGACCCGCTTGCATTGGGGGCACTTCCACTTGCGCTTCTTGTGGTAAATGTGCCCCTTTAATTCTTTCATCGGAAGTTTGCAACGCTGGCAGGTCATCGGAGCCGCCTGGCCTGCGCTTCGCAGTGCGCAAACGCGGCCCGCCTGACGAATCCGGGCGTTGACGCTATCCTATGAAAGTACCTTCGCATTCGCGAAACTTTTCCGGAAAGGCTGTGACGATTCCTTGAGCCCCAATAATTTATTGTCGCCCGTTGAAGACTTGAATGTGCCCTTTGATCGGGAGGGTCTCGAAGACATCGGGTACATGACCTGCATGACGCTGGTGCTGCTCGGCAACTACGCGCAGACGGGGCACTTCGGCGGGCCGCTCGCTTACACGCCTTACAATGTGGCCGTCCATCTGGCGGGGCCGGCGTTGGGCGGGTTGCGCTACGACATTCGGCGGCCCAAGCATCCTTACAGCGACAAGTTCATGCTGGCGGGCGGGCACTGCGTTCCTACTTGCTACGCGCTGTGGATGATCATGAGCCAGGCGATGGAGCGCAAGTTCAAGGCTACTGGCGACAAGCGCTATTACGTTGACCCTAAAGTCGCGATTCTGCCCGTGGATGCGATCGGATTCCGGCGCGGCGCGGGACCGATGAAAACGATTCTGCAAGAGAACGGTTTGGTGGATCATCCGCTGTTTGCGCAAGCGAAGGCGCGCGGCATCAAGGCGCTGGCGGGACATGCGGAGAGCATCGATGTTACCAACGACGTGAACGGCGGGCCTTCGGGCGTGGGCATCGCCACGGCCGCGGGCAAGGCGGCGTTCTGGGATATGGTGGGGGCTCCGAGTTCGCCCAAGATCATCGCCTTCGAAGGCGAGTTCGCGATGACGGAAGGCCACGCGCAGGAACTGAAGACGCAGGCGCTGGCGATGCAGGTGGGTAAGCGGCTGCGCGTCATGCTGTCCGATAACAATGCGGGCATCGACGATGTGCTGCTCGGCGGCGTCATCGATGGGAAGTACGATGCTTACCGTCTGGTGGATCAGTGGACTTCCTACGGTTGGAACGTCTTCACGGTCGACGATGGCAACGACTACGGGCAGGTAGTGGCTGCGCTCAAGACCATGGAAGAGTGGGACCAGCGCGACCGCCGTCCCATGATCGTGATCGGCAAGACCACTAAAGGATATTGGCCGCGCGCGGTGGCGGGGAAAATTCCCGGCCACGGCGCGCAGGTGATCGGCTATCAGAGCCATCCTTACGCGATGAAGATGAACTCGGATTATTTCGTCGCGCTGGCGAAGACTTTCGAGGATCACTACGGCGTTGAATTTGAGGGCATCCGCAAGGGCGCGGTTACCGATCCGCGCGAGCGGCTGATTCAGTTCAAGACCAACATTGACGTGGTGATGTCGCTGCTCGACCGCAACGGGCTCGGCGACTGGTTGGCGGACAGGCTGGTAGAAATCGGCGACACCGTTAAAGATGAAACGCCGCTGTATTTCGACGTCAAGAACAATCCGTTCCAAGATGACCGGCTGCGGGTTGCGAATTTGCCTGTCGAGCCGCAGACTGTCACTGTGCAAAACCGTTTGTCGGGGGCGCAGAAGCAGGCGGCCATTGTGCTGTTCCGCAAGCCCGGCGAAGTAGCGGGGACACGGCGTTGCATCTCGGAAATCATCAAGTGGATGAACTACGTCACGGATAACCGCTTTATCACACTGGCCGCGGATCTCTCGGATTCGATCAACGTCGAGCACGGCGCCTTGTGGGGGCATTACGATCCCGAAACCAATCCTCTGGGCACGCGCATCAAGGCCGCGATTCAAGAAGCGGGGAACGTGTCGACGGCGATTGGAATTGTCAGCCAGAGCACTAGTGTGGATCCCACGAAGTTTTCCGGCATGTGGGCGTTGAGCGGCACCTATGGCGCGTTCACGCCGCTGATGTACACGCCGGCGCGCGTGTTCAGCCAGCAGACACAGGACAGCAAGTTCCGCATGGGCGTGCTGCATATTCTGGCGGGGCACTCGGGGCCGGAGACGGCTGCCGACGGACGCACGCACTTCGGCATTTTCGCGACGCAAGTCTGGAAGCTGTTCCCGCGCGGCCAGACCATTCACCTGAATTTCTGGGATTACAACGATGTGGCTCCTGGGTACTTCGCGGCGGCTGAAATCGCGGCGCGCGATCCCAAGGTGGGCATCATCAGCATTGAAGTCGCGCGGCCGGATTTCCCGGTGGCGGATCGTTCGAAGTTTGCCGATACCGATCTGCGCGCTGCCGCGAAGGGGCTGTACGTCATTCGCGATTTCGCGCCGGGGCCGCGGCACGGCTATGTGATCTCGCAAGGGTCGAGTTCGACGGTGAACTTGGTCAACCAGTTGCCGAAGCTGAACGAGGCCGGGATCAACGTGAAGGTAATCGCGGCGATCAGCGAGGAATTATTCGACCGGCAACCGGAAGCGTATCGCAATTCGGTGCTGCCGCCGGAGGCTTACTACGACGCCATGGTGGTGTCGACGGGAACGCGGCGCGTGTGGCCGGTTCGCAATCTGGGGCCGCTGACGGACGATTATTCGCTGACGTCAGATTGGGACAATCAATGGCTCACGGGCGGGTTGGAGCCGGATGTGATCGCGGAAGCGCACCTCGACGCGGGGTCGATCTTCGCGGGGATTCAGCGCTTCGCTAAGGATCACGACCAGCGCATCGCGAAGCAGCGTTCATTATTGGGCGGATAGCGTAGAATTAGGGTTGAGGCGCAGCGGAGCGTTGGTTATGGACGTGACCCTAAAACCCGAGCTGGAAACACTCATCGCCGCCGAGGTGAAAGCCGGCCGCGCATCCGACCCCGGCGAGTTTCTCAACAAAGCGGTGTACCATTACGTGCTAGCGCGCGATCTCGGCCAGGAATACGCGCCTGAGGAGATCGACCGTATGATTCGTGAAGGCCTCGACGATATCGAGCGGGCCGACACGATCGACGGAGAGGAAGCCTTCCGCCAGCTCCGCGCCTTTAGTGCTGAGCGTCGCCGACAGCAAACGTGAGCCAGTTCGAACTGGCCCGGCGCGCGTTTGGAGATCTTCAAGAGATCTGGGAATTCGTCGCAGAGGACAGTTTCACTGCCGCTGACCGCCTCATCGAGGACTTCTCAGGGCATTTGAGCGCCTAGCCTCAGTCCCAGGGATGGGCCATAAGCGTCAGGATCTCACCGAGCGCGACGTTCTGTTCTGGGCACTCTATTCCTATCTCATCATCTATAAGAGTTCGCAACCGCTTCGCATCGTGCGCATCATTCACGCTAAGCGAGACCTGAAGAAGCTGCTCAGCCGATAGGCAACGGACTCTGCTTGGCGCGCAATGGTCCGCGCTGATATACTTTGGCCATGCGTGAATTGCTATTGATTCTCGCTATGGCTTCCCTATCTGCGCATGCGCAGGCCCTGATCGAGTTGCCTCCGCCGGAGTTGGATCAAGCGGTGAGGCAAAACCGGCGGCACTTCATCGATCGTGTTGTGGTTTCGCCGGCCAGCGGAGATCGAATTGAAGCTGACTATTCCGACGAAGCTCGCATTGCGGGTTTGGAAGGCACCGTACGGCTCAGCGCGGTGATCGCGGCCGACGGGACGGGTAGCGATGTTGAGATCCTGAAACCGTTGGGGCTTGGCTTGGATGAAAAAGCTGAGGAAGCCACACGGCAGGGGCATAGCGGGGTGCCGGCTCCGTCGACGTCTTATCTGCACGCTGATTTTACACTGCCGCAAAAAGGCTCGCGCTGGCACCTGGTCAGTGTTGTCTTTGTTTCGCCGGACGGGGCTTCGCGGCCGCGGTTTTCCACTACTGTGTATCCGCCCGGTGCTGGTCTTGTTGGGGGCGATGCGATTGACCACGGCCAGGTTGTCGCTGCCCTCGGTAGGCAGGTGTGGGCCGCGATTGCTTTTGACATCGACGAAAGCGGGGTTCCGGTTCACTTGTCCGCTGTGAACTCGACCGATGATATGTGGGCGACGCAGTCGATGGCGTTCATACGGGAGTGGCGATTCAAGCCGGCTCTGATGGATGGAAAGCCCGTGGCTGCGCGTTGCGTGGTCGGCGTTACTTGGGGTGCGCGTAGTATTGACGCGAACCGGCTCGCGCAGCTTCGCACCACGATTGAAAGCGGCGTCCCACTTTTACGGCCGTGAGCCAATTCACTTCTTGGGCGGGGGCGGTCCGGGGGTGTTGAGGAAGTCGTCGAAATTGACGCCGGCTGGAGGCGGGGCGGCGACGGCGGCGCGGGTGGTGGTGAAGCCGATCAGGCGGCCCATGAAGATCACGGCGATCCACAGGGCAATCGACAAGACTCCGACAACCCGGCCTACCGGAGGCGCTGACGGGGCTTTATCCCAGCTGTCGACCTTACGGCCAAGGGTGAGTTCGAACACTCCCATGTTGATTCCGGCGAGCACCAGCAGCAGCATCTTGGTCCGGAAATAGAAGTTGTGATAGTAGACGGTGGCGTTGGTGATGAACATCAACGCGCCGGTGAGCGCGGTGAGTGCGAAGGCGGCCCAGGTCCACTTCAGGATGTCGGAGTACATGCGTTTGAAGGAACGCTGACTGGACGCGAGTCCGATTAAACGCAGATCGATGATGATGATGGTTCCGAAGACCAGGGCGAATCCAATGACGTGGGTCGCTTCGAGCATGGGGAATAGGAAAAGCGCCTCGCGGATTTTCTCAGCGAGAGCGGTCCCTTCGAGGGTTTTCAGAAATGCTGCAATATTCACGGAAATCTCAGGCCTTCGTCGCCGGCGACCACGAGCCCCACACATGGTCGTAGGCGATCAGGCGTCCCAGAATAATGATGCAGGCCCAGATCAGGAAGGTCGCTAGCGCCAGCCACTTGATGGGTTGGCGGTCGGCGCGGAGCTTGCGCTGAAAGTTGACTGCGATCACGGTGCTGACCGCCACCAGAAACATTTTTAGCCAGAAGGAAAAGGTGACCAGTTCACGCACCGGCTCGCCGATCACCATCAGGATTCCGGTGGCCAGAAGCAGGTACAGCGAGGCCGTCACCCAGGGGGCGAAGCGGGTGCTGGTCTGGCGCAAGGTTTGGTCCATCCCGGCCCAGCCGAGGATGCGCAGGTTTATCATCAGCACGGAGCCGAGCACTACCGCGATCCCCACAATGTGGATGGATTGAATCAGCGGGATGACCCACGCATTGTGGTTTTGTATGTAGACACTCGGGGCGGTCGTGGACAGCCACTCGGCAAAGCGATTCAAAATCAGACTTCCTGTACTAGAAAGTGGTCGCGCCCAGCAGTTCGCTGCCTGGCACGGTGTCGCAGGTCTTGCCGGGAGCGGGCGGAGTCTTCCACGGGCACTTGGCGATCGCGCTCGCGCCTACGCGGGATCCGAAATTACTGCCGTCGCGCAGCGGGTTGATCTTCACGCTGAAAATGGTTCCGGCGGGGAAGGATGCCGCTGTGATGCCTTGCTGCGCCACGGCGGCGGCTCCGGCCATCTCGACGCCCCAATCGACATTCTTGCCGTCTTTGTCCTTGACCAGTTTGCCGTCGGGACCGATCACGTAGAAGTGCAGCTCGGCGTGGTTGGCCTGGGCGACGAACTGGTAGGCGACGCCGGTCAACACGATGGTTTTGTTCTGGTCGTACATGGCGAAGGAGTGGTGCGCCAAAAGTGGCAGTGCGAGGAGTCCCGCGAACATACAAATTTTGACAACTGATTTTTTCATGGTGGTCGTTCCTTTTATTTGAAGATATCCAGAATCTCCTGGGGCAACGTGTCCTGCGGTTTGTCCCAGCCTACTTCAAAAAACTTTTCCCAGTTTTGCGCCCAGGGGCGGCCGTAGTAGTCGATATAGCGGGGGTCCGCCTTGGTGAGCTGCGTCGGCCTGCCGTTGGTGTTGCGGAGATTGCTCAAGCACTCAATGTAAGTGTATCGCCGGTTGGGATCTTCCGGGCCCGCCACGCGAACGTAACGATAGGTGGCGCGCAGCGGCTGGACGAAGGCGTCGGGATCGTAGAAAATCGTCTCGTGATCGAGTCCGATGAACTTGCCGCTGGCGTCGAGAGCGGGTTTGAAGATCTCCACCGTCTCCATCTTGCCGCTGAATTCGAACATGGAGTGCGATAGCGTCCAGGCTTGCACGTTGGCGGTCCAGGTGATCAGAGAGGTGCCGTCCCAGAAGCCCACGGTCTCGCCGTACCATTGCGGAACCTTTTGCACATGTTGCTTGCCGATCAGAACCTGGCGCAGGAAATTGGCGGCGATGCCGGACAGGAACTGGACGTTCCAGGGAGTCACGGTGAGCTGGAAATTGCCGCCTTGCGAGGCTTGCGACCACCAGCGCACGAAACCTTCCGGATAGCAGAAGGACGCTTCCCACTGCGGCGCGTTGTCCACGGCTTCGTGGTAGTTCATCTGCACCATGCGCTTTTGATATTCCGGCGTGAGCAGCGACAAGATGGTGGGGACTTGGTTCACGGTGCCCCAGATCCACTCGGCGCCGTGGTCGGCTGCCTGGTTGCGCGTGTAGTAGCCGTCCCAATCGGGCGTGGTGGCTTTGGTGTAAACGGTGGGTCCGCCCTTGGCTTTCGCGGCTGCCAGCAGGGCTTCGTAGTGCTCTTTGGCGGTCTTATAGGGATACGGGCTGACGATCTTCTCGCGCGGATAATCGGCGCTGCAATCGCTCCACGCGGCCGATGCCGGGGGCTTGTCGCCGATGCGATGCGAGGTCCAGATGTCGGTTAACTGGCGCGGGGTGTTGCAGCGGAAATAGCGCTGATCGGACCACAACGCCTGATCTTTATAGAAGTTCTTAGACGTAAATAAATCCGTCGGCAAGGCCTGCATTCCGGGAGGCGGCCCCGGGAAGGTCGGCGTGTTTCGTCTGCCGAGGCCGCGGGGCACCTGCTGGTTTTGGGCCTGCGGCGGCTGCTGCTGTCCGTAAGCGGGCGCGAGTAGCGCCGCCAAGGCGAACAGGATTAGTACTCTACCTCTCATGTAATCTCACTCCCACCCGAAGTCGACTGAAACTGTAATTTCAGTTATGCGGGATCAATGATACCGTGGTTGACTAAAAGCTGGCAACTGTCAGAATGCATAGTGTTTCGCCCATCGCAAAAAGAGGGCGAGCGTCGGTGATGAGCGACAATAAGCAGGAGAGAAACAGGGTCATGAGAATCTACTTTTGGGTTCTGCTGGCGGGCATGCTGGTGGCCGAAACGGCGTGCGCGCCGAAGCCTCCGGAACTCCTGAAGACCGCCACGATTAAGGACATTATGGATTCGATGGTGGATCCCAATGGGGATTTCGTCTTTGAATCTGTGCAGCAGATCTCTGACGAGCACGGGGTGCGGGAAAAGGCTCCGAAGACGGACGCCGAGTGGGAGGAAGTCCGGCATCATCTCTTCGTGTTGCTGGAGGCGCCCAACCTTTTGGTGATGGAGGGGCGCGAGATTGCGCGGCCGGAGGATCACTCGCGGAATCCGCAGGTGGAAAACGAGCCGGAGGCGGTTCGCAAGCTGGTGGCGGCCGATCGCCCTGCCTTTATCCGCCGCGCGCGCCGGTTGCAGGACGCGGCAGCGCTGGCGATGCAGGCGGTAGACGCGAAGGACAAGGACAAGTTATTTAAGGCGATCACTGGGATCGACAAGGCGTGCGAGAGTTGCCATTTGCACTACTGGTATCCCAATGACCAGCGGGCGCAGCAGGCGGCTCGCGAGGAAGGGATCACGGATTAGGGCGAAGAGGGACAGTACACTCAATCCCCGGCCTGCCAATTCGACGGCCCCGCAGTGGAGTTGCCGGGGATTGAGTGTACTGTCCCTCTTCGCTACTTTGCGCGGCCCTTTAGGCCTTGGGCGAGCACGGGAAGTTTGTAGATAGTCGCGGCGGTTTGCTGCGGGCCTTGGCGGATGGGCTGGCCGTTTTCGTCATCCGCGCCGCTGCCGATGATGTAGAGTGTTTTCTTGCCGGGGCCGGCGAAGGTGACGCTGATGACGCCGCGCGGGGTCGGAATCAGGCCCAGATATTTTCCGGTTTTGTCGAAGACTTGGAGACCCGGGTTGGTGGTGACGTAGAGGCGTCCTTCGGTATCGACCACCGAGCCATCGCCATTGCTGCCGCCGGGGAGCGCTGGCGAAATCGCGGCGGTTGGTGAGCATGCCGGGGCCGCTCACGTCGAATGCAACCAGCGTGCCGCCGTTGGTGACGTAGAGAGTCTTCTCGTCGGGGCTGAAGACGATGCCGTTGGTGCGCAGATTTTCCGCGGCCACGGTGACGCCTTTCGGGCTCGCGTAATAGAGGCATCCTGACGTGAAATATGCGCCGCCCTGGTTGTCGGCGGTGAGATCATTGGGGCGCACGGTGAGCGTGGAGCCGTCGGACCACTTGTCGGCGATGGTCTTGCGTTCGGGCGCGAGCAGGGTGATGGCGTTCACGATCGAATCGCGGTCAGGCTTGGTCGATCCCTGGCGCTCGGTGCGATGCGCGCCGTAGAGGCGGCCTTTCCGGTCCATCGAAATCGAGCCGATGCCGTTCGCGTTCGCGACGTGCACCGAGGTCTTGCCGTCCTTGTCGATTTTGAGAACGGTGTCGTAGTCTTCCTGCGCTACGAGGACGCTACCGTCCTTCAAGGGGATGATGCCGTCCGCGCTGTTGCCGGCCTGCTGCCAGACTTTGCTCCACCTACCGCCGGCGGCGACGACGCCGGGGATGGCGTTGATCGTTAAGTCACGCGGAGCGGGCGGCGTTGCCGGACCTCGACCCTGGCCGCGTCCGCCTGCACCTGGAGCAGCCTCCTGCGTGGGGGGGATGCAGGGTGATTGGGCGAAGAGGACCGCCGACGCGGCGAGCCACGATGAAATTACGATTACGGTTTTGGGTTTCAATTTGCCTCCGGGCACGAAACATACATTGTATGCTCGACCAGGCGCGTTACTTGGTTCGAACCGTTTGGATAATCGTGAGGTCCCGAATATCTGTACCGTCAGCCCCACCGACATACGGATGTTGTATTTTCATCCACAGCTTGGAGTTCGCCAACGTCGTTCCTCCGTCGAGGATGAAAAAGTACCACTTGACTTGTTCGTCCGGAGGGCAGCGTTGGTCCGCTGCTGCGCATGGAAAATTCTTTGTAGATGCCCTTGTAGAAGGCGTAGACTTTGTCGAGCGAATCGCTCGTGGTGTATACCTCTGACTGCTTGCCCGGGGCCGCGGCGGATGCCTCGTGGGAGGCTTTGTCGTCTAGCTTTGAGCCTGTGTAAGGCTTGAACTCTTGCGCCAGGCCTAGCGTACTGAACGCAATCAGTATGCCTGCCAGCAATGAAATGGATCTTCGCACTCTCAACACCACCCTTCGCCATTCAACGCTAGCACAAAGGGTGAAGTGCCGATGCTGAGAGCTACGATGAAATTATGATTACGGTTTTCTGTTTCAATTTGCTCCGGGAATAATGATAACCGCAGGATGACGCGGAAGCGCTTAAGTGGTTTCGCGAGGCGGCAGCTCTCGGTTTGCCCGACTCGGAGAATCTTATCGGCTGGGCCTACGCGAACGGTCGAGGAGTAGAAATAGATTATTCTGAGGCGCACAATTGGTTCAGCAAGGCTGCCGAGGATAACCACCCGGAAGCGCAGGTTTCGCTGGGCATGATGTATTGCAACGGCCAAGCTGTTGCCCAGGACATGGTGAAATGCTTAATGTGGCTCCTGATCGCTGAGGCAAACGAGTCCGAACCCGCCAAAAAGTTGCTGACGCGGGCGCGGAATTGGGCCACCACGGAACAAATCGCAAAGGCCAAGAAAGCTGCAGAGGACTGGCAAGAAGCTCTAAGAACTCCACAGTAGAACCCGGAGCGTCGTGCAGCTAAAATCTGACCCGACGATAACCCGTGAGCTATCCAAAACAATGCCAGCCGTTTTGTGGCACGGCACTAACGCCCCTGTGGACCGCCATCGCCCTCGGACCCGCCGTCGATTCTGCGGCCGTCCGGCAGCGTTACGCGGCGGGCGTCGACCAGGTGCGAGCCGTCTTTCGCCAGATAGCCGTCGACTACGATCTTGTCGCCGAGTTTGATGTCGCCGCGTTTGAAGCCGCGGCGGGAGAGGGCGCCGGGGCCTCCGCCTTCGCAGCCCCAGTTGACGACGTTGCCTTTGTCGTCGGTGACGTCGATGTAGAAGTAGGAATGCGGATTGGTCCACTCAATCTTGGTGAGGACGCCTTGCAGGCGCACGGGCTTGTTGCCGTCGAACTCCGCTGCGAATGAGTGATGGGCCCACAGGGGCACGGCTGCGGCTAGCAAAGCTACTGCGGCGAACAATCCTGCTGAGTTTCGATTTCAACATGCTGCGCCTCCTCGACTGACTTCTTAGCTATAGAATAATACTGCATGGACGCCCTTCACACGACCCCCCGCCGCACGCTGGTTCTGCTCGCCCTGCTGTGCCTGCCGGTTCTCGCGCAGGAGATGACGGCGCCGGAGCCTGCTGGGCCGCCGAAACCCGCGCCGCGCCTGGCGGACGGGCATCCGGATTTCAGCGGCTATTGGAAGGGGCAGCGGGGCATGGTCCCGGGCGGCAACATTGCCAAGGATCTGCCAGGTTTGAAACTGCCGCTGACGCCTGCGGGCGAGGCGGCTTGGAAGCACAACGTCACGGCTACCGTCGATCCCGAAGCGCTCTGCATCCTCGGCGGCATCCCGCGCCACAACGCTAGCGGATTGCCTTTCGAAATCGTGCACGGCGCCAAGAAGGTGGCGTTTCTTTACTGGTATAGTTACTACCGCTTGATCCCGATCGATGCGGCGCGCAAGCATTCCGAAGATCCTGACCCTTCGTTCTTCGGCGAAGAGCTGGGGCATTGGGAAGGGAACACGCTGGTGATCGATTCGATCGGGTTCAAGGACACGCAAGTATGGGCGGACGAAAATGGCAGCCCGCACAGCGATGCACTACATGTGGTCGAGCGCTGGACGCGGCCCGATGCCGATCACTTGCACGTCGAGACTTTGATCCAGGACCCGAAGTTCTACACGCGCCCGTTCACTTATTCGAGAACCTGGATCGCCGGCAAGCCGGACGAAGAGGTTCACGAATATTCGTGCAGCGAGAACAATGTCGACCGCGATCATCTGGGTTTCGGCCCCGGCCCCATCCGCAAGGACGGTACCCGCGGTTACGAGAACCCTGCGCCGCTGCCGCCGCCGCTCCCCGCGCCCGCTAAGAAATAGCCTCACAGGAGAAGTTCACAATGATCCGGTATTTGAAGAGCGGGCAGTCCGCTGCGACCAAGGCTGCGAGCGATTCGCAGGTCCGACAAACAGTCGAAACGATTCTCGGGGACATTGCTGCGCATGGCGAGTCGGCTATGCGGCAATATTCGGAGAAATTCGATAAGTGGTCGCCGCCGTCCTTCCGCCTGTCTGAAACCGAGATCGAAGATTGTGTGCGTGCGTTGCCGCGCCAGGTGGTCGACGACATCCAGTTCGCGCAAACGCAAATTCGCAATTTCGCGCTGATCCAGCGCGCTGCTTTAAAGGACGTCGAGGTCGAGACGCTCCCGGGCGTTGTCCTGGGACACAAAAACATTCCGGTGAACAGCGTTGGATGTTACGTTCCGGGGGGCCGTTACCCGATGGTGGCGTCGGCGCACATGAGCGTGGTCACGGCGAAAGCCGCGGGCGTGAAGCGCATCATCGCTGCCGCGCCGCCATTTGAAGGCGCGCCCCATCCCGCGATCGTCGCCGCTATGCATTTGGGTGGCGCCGATGAAATTTACGCCATTGGAGGCGTGCAAGCCGTCGCCGCGATGGCGCTGGGCACGGAAACGATCGCGCCGGTCGATATGATTGTTGGACCCGGCAACGCCTACGTCGCCGAAGCCAAGCGGCAGTTGTTCGGGCGCGTCGGGATCGATCTGCTGGCTGGTCCTACGGAGACCCTGATCATCGCGGATGATTCCTGCGATCCGGAAATGGCCGCCGTCGATCTCATCGGTCAAGCGGAGCATGGACCCGGCAGTCCGGCCGTGTTGCTCACAACGTCCGCGAAACTCGCCGCCGAAACGCCGGCTGCCATCGAAAAGTTACTGGGGTGGCTTCCTACCGCGGCCATCGCGCGTGAAGCTTGGCAGAACAATGGCGAGATTATTCTGTGCGACACCCTCGACGAAATGGTGGTGGAAGCCGACCGCATCGCTTCCGAACACGTGCAGGTTCTCACGCGCGATCCGGATTATTTCCTGCGACGCATGACTAACTATGGCGCGCTGTTTCTCGGTCACCGCACCAACGTCGCTTACGGCGATAAGGTGATCGGCACCAACCACACGCTTCCCACGATGAAGGCCGCGCGCTACACCGGTGGATTGTGGGTGGGCAAGTTCATCAAGACCTGCACCTATCAGCGCGTGCTGACCGATGAAGCCTCCGCGCTGATCGGCGAATACTGTTCGCGGCTGTGCGCCATCGAAAACTTCGCCGCGCACAAGGAGCAGGCGGATCTGCGCGTGCGCCGCTATAGCGCGCAGGTCGCCTGAGATGCGCCCGGTCGCTGTCGTCACGGGGGGCGCGGGAGGCATTGGCTCGGCAATCTGCATCAAGCTGGCCAGGGCTGGAATGAGCGTGGTGGTTGGCTACAATCGCTCCGCCGAAGCCGCGGAACGGCTCGCGAAGTCTCTGCCGGGTGCGGGGCATTGCGCGCGCCACGCGCCGGTGACTGACAGCGCCGGGCTCGCGACGCTCGCTGCGGGGCTCACGAGCTGCGATGCTTTGGTGAATTGCGCGGGCACTACACGCTTCGTGAAACATTCCGATCTCGACGCGCTTGACGACGCGCTAATCGATACCATCCTCGCGACCAACGTTCGCGGCGCGTTCGCCGCTGTCCGCGCGCTGCGGCCGTTGCTCGAAAAGAGCACGCTTCCCGGCGGAGGCGTGGTGGTGAACCTCTCCTCCGCCGCCGGCAACATTGCGATTGGCAGCAATGTTATGTATTGCGCTTCGAAAGCCGCGCTCGACAACATGACGAAGTCGCTCGGCCGCGCGCTGGCTCCGCGCATTCGCGTGGTGTCGGTCGCGCCCGCGCTGGTCGATACCGAATTCGTGAAGTCTCTCGATCAGGCGTGGCATGATGAACAAGCCTCGCGCACGCCGCTGGGCCGCTTGGCGACGCCGGAGGAAGTAGCCACTGCCGTCACCGCCGTCATCACCACGCTGACCTTCACTACCGGAACCATCCTCGCCGTCGATGGCGGGCGCACCCTCGGTTAGAAAGAGCGGCTCAATTCTTGCATTCGGCCGATAAGCACCACCAGTATGGTGGCGTGGCCGCATGCTAAGTCATTGAGCGCGGGCCCAAAACGGATCGTTTGGTGGAATGGCTGGCAACGTGCTTCACACAGCCCGGGGTGATAAACATGTATCAGCGTATTTTTTTCGGGATGGTTGCTGTGGCGGCTATTGCCGGCGCCCAAACCTTCCCTAGACGTGCGGCCATGGTGGGCGGAGGTAGTCCCGATCGCGGCCAATGCACGGTAGAAGTGGTTGTCGATGGAGCCGCGGAAGTGGAAATTCGCGGCGACAGCGGCGTTCTGCGGAATCTCTCCGGACAACAGCCCCAGTGGCGCCGCTTCGAATGCACTTCCGCCATGCCTGCCAATCCTGGCGAATTCCATTTTGCCGGCGTGGATGGGCGCGGGAGGCAGGATCTGGTTCGCGATCCGCGTAACGGTGGAGCCGCGGTGGTTCGAATCGAAGACTCTGACAACGGATCCGAATCCTACACGTTTAATCTGAGCTGGGGCAATGGATATCCGGCCACTCAGGATCGGCCCCCCTTCGGCGGACGCGATGACAGGGGCTTTGGCGGCGATCCAGGACGCGGGGACCGCGACCGCGGACCCGCACCTGTCTACCGCGACCCTCGCCAAGCGGACCGCGATTCGTTTTACCGCGACCGCGATGAATCTTTCCGTGGCGATCGCTGGCGAGCTTCGTTCTTTCAGCGTGTCCGCCAGGATCTGGATCATGCCACCTCCGGTGCTTTCCCGTTTTCCGGGGACCGGGCCAGACTGGCCAGAACCCAGATGGAACTCGACGAGCTGCAGCGGAAATTGTCCGCCGGATTTTATGACGAGCGCGAACTGGACGAAGTGATCGGCTCCTTGCAAGTGGTGATACAAGCCAATCGCATGGACCGGAGGGATCGCGCCATCCTCACCGACGATCTGAATCGCATGCGAGATTTCCGTGTGCGGCACGATGACTTCGGGGCCCGTGACGTCGAGGGCGTTTATCATCGCGAGCGCGACCAGCGTTTCCGCGGGAACGACTGGCGCGCGACGTTCTTTCTACACATCCGGGAAGACCTGGATCATGTGGATGCCAATACCTTCCCCTTCGGGCGCGACGAAGCGAGGTTGGCGCGAACCAAGTTTGAGCTCGACGAACTACAACAGAAGTTGGCTCAGGGAATCTATGACGAGCGCGAGCTGGATGAAGCCATGGGAGCCCTGCAAATGGTGGTCAACTCAAATCGCCTGGGGCCAAGAGATCGCGACGTGCTAGCCGATGATCTGGCGCGCATGCGTGAATTCCGTATGCGCCACGAGCAATTCGGCGCGCGTTAGGGGCGAGGGTGCGGCGGGTCGGTCAAACCGCTATTTTCTTGACCGCCGCCCAACCCAGGTCCATACTTGATATAGCACCGCGCACTTCCGCCGGTGCTGCGAGCCTCCTGCCCTAAGACAAGAGGCTTGGCTCTCTTCTCTTAGCCAGCTGGATACGCTTCGGCGCATCCGTCACCGCTTCGCGCTCTGGGAAGGAATCTTCGTGCCGTTTGAAAGCTGCTTCGCGCGCGTCTTCACCGCTGTCAATATTGAGCGGGAGGCACCCGCTGCGTCCGGTGTATACGGAATCTCTAACGCAAAACGCTGGATCTTCATCGAAGAAACCGAAAATATCCGTGCCAGCTTGATGGGGTATCTGACGAATCCGAGCGGCCCCCCGGCCGACCAGCCGTCTGGATTCTCCTTTGAACTGAGCCCTTCTTATAGCCGCACTGCCCGCCGCGATCGTCTGATTGCGGAGTTGGCCCCCACGCAACAGCAAGGCGTAGGGGCGCCGCAGCGGCGCTCCCGAGGTTAAGCTCATGCCATTTCCCCAAGGAAACTCGTTCGCGTTCACGCCGGTGTCGGTGCGTAAAAACGCCCCGGCCTCCCCCGGCATTTATGGGATCTTCAACGGCAGCCAGTGGATCTACGTGGGGGCGGGCGAAGACATCCAACAAACCCTTTTGGCTCATTTACATGACACGGAGAATTGCATCCGGCGCTTTAATCCGACCGGCTTTAGTTTCGAACTAGATTCGGCGGCGCCCCGCGGGTCGCGCCAGGATACTCTGATTCGCGAACTGGGCACGCAATGCAACCGGGAGAACGGGAATCTGCCGCAGCTTCCTTGGTTGAAGGCGCTCTGACGAAAGTTTATATAGATCAGGCGATTTGGGGAAGCGGATGAGCGCCGCGGCTCTCGATTTCACGCGACAGGGCTTCGGCCCGGCGGCGGCACTCGGCGGCGTTTTGGGCGGCCACCAGTCGGCTGGAGGCATACTCTTCGAGGCTGATGGTTTTCGCTAATCGGGTGTTCACCAAGGCTTGCGTTTCCATCCGTAACTGCTTGCTCCAGGCCCGGTTCTCCGCCTGCAGCCGAAACATTTCATCCAGGCTTCGTTCCTGAATTTTCTCGGGCCAAAATGGCATCACAGATAGTTATCGGCACGAATCCTCCGCTACGTTAGTTCCCCATTACAGATTGAGTGAAATCACTAACCTGCAGAGCCATAAGGAATAGCTAAATCGACCCCCGGTTTTCTCCCTTCCATGTAGGCAATGACCGTTTAAGCCCAATGGCTTCCGTGGCAGGCTCCCCAAGTGCTATTTGTGGGTTGGTGACTCCCTTAACGATATTCGGACTCTTTGCCGTCACGGCGATGCTGCTGTGCTATGCGCTTGAAGAACGCAACACCTGGTACATTCTGGGATTCGCGGGCGCGTGCTTGCTGGGGTCGGTTTATGGATTTCTGCAAGGGGCCTGGCCCTTCGGGCTGGTGGAGTCGATCTGGTCTCTGGTGGCGGTCCGGCGCTGGTGGAAGGTCAAAGATTCCAGGTAGCGTGTCGATTTCGCGTGGCTCCGTTCGTCCTTAATCTGTAACTCCCAAGGAGTACGATAAGGAGAAATCAACATGCCACAATACATGCTCGCGCTCTATGACGATCCCTCCCGTTGGCCCAAGCTCAGCCCGGAGGAAATGCAAAAGTCCATCGAAAAGTACATGGCCTGGGGTAAACGGCCTTACGTTGTTCAAGGCAAGCGCCTGGCTGGCGACACTGGCCGCGTGCTCAAAGCCTCCAATGGTAAGCCGCGTGCCATGGACGGCCCCTACAGCGAAACCAAGGAAGTGCTGGGCGGCATTTACTTGATCGAAGCGAAGGATTACGACGAGGCCGTCGAGCGCACGCTGGATCATCCGCACCTCGATCACGGGACTATCGAATTGCGCCAACTGTACTCGTGAGCCCGGCTGAATTGAATACGGCAAACGACACCGGCGGCTTGCTGGAGCATTTGTTCCGGCACCAATCGGGGCGTGTGGTCGCGCACCTGGCGCGGGTGCTGGGTCCGGCGCGTCTCGATCTGGCCGAGGAGAGCATGCAGGAAGCTATGCTGCGTGCTCTCCAGGTGTGGCCGTATCAGGGCGTTCCCGAAAACGCGGCGGGGTGGCTGTTCCGGGTGGCGCACAACGCCGCTATCGACGCCATCCGCCGCGGCAAGTTCCTGGAGCAGAATACGGGGGCGTTGGTGGCTGAGCTGACGCGCTCGCTTATAGGCACGACGGCGAATGGCGCGGGCGACGATCCGGATTTCGAGAAGCAGCTGCGCGACGACGAGTTGCGCATGATTTTCATGTGCTGTCATCCGGCCATAGCTCGCGATTCGCGGGTGGCGCTGAGCCTGAAGACCGTGGGCGGATTCAGCGTCCGTGAGATCGCGCGGGCATTTCTGGCGGACGACGCCGCGATCGCGCAGCGGCTCGTGCGGGCCAAGCGGCAGATACGCGAACGGGAGTTGACGCTCGACATACCGCACGGCGCGGATTTGGAAAAGCGTTTGGATTCGGCGCTCGAAACCATTTACTTTATCTTCAACGAAGGCTATTCGGCTCACGAGGGCGAAGACTTGATCCGCAAGGACCTGTGCTTCGAAGCCTTGCGCCTGGGGCGTCTGTTGGCGGCGTCTTTCATTGCTGCCCCGCGTGTCTATGCGCTGGTGGCGGTGATGGCGCTGCAGGCGGCTCGGCTGCCCGCGCGCATCGACGCAGCAGGAGATCTGATTCTACTCGAAGATCAGGACCGTGCGCGTTGGGACCAAAGTCTGATTGCGATGGGCTTTCACTATTTCGATCTCTCCATGCGCGGTGATGAGGTTTCCGAGTATCACGCGCAGGCGGCAATCGCAGCTACCCATGCTCGCGCGGAAAGTCTAAATGCCGTCGATTGGCCGGTGATTCTGGAGTTGTACGATCAACTGTTGGCCATCAGCGGCGCTTCGCCGGTAGTGGCGTTGAACCGCGCGGTGGCGGTGGCGAAGGTGCACGGCCCCGCGGAAGGGTTGGCGGCCATCGCGGACTTGTCCGGCAACCCGCAGTTGCGCGACTATTATTTGCTGCTGGCGGTGCGCGGCCATTTGCTGCTGGAGTTGGGGCGGCGCGAGGAAGCCGCCGCCTGTCTGCGGGCCGCGCTTGAATGCCGCTGCTCCGAACCCGAACGCCGTTTCCTGCGCCGAAAGCTGGACCAGTGCGTGGCCGCTCCTTCCAGTCGCGGTTCTGTGTAACGGCTCACTGAGCACACGCCTTGCCTGGCTGGCTGCACGCCCGCTATACCACACACCCAGCACCGAACCGCGCGCGCAGCAAGCGGATCCGGCACTAATGTTTAATGAACAGCGATACCGCCATTCCGAACCCGATCAGAATGGCGATCCGCCGCACCGCCGGTGCGTCCTATTTTGCGCGCGGTGCCTGCTCCCGCGTAGCCGCCGGCGATCGCGCCTAGCGCCATGACGCCCACGTCGGGCCAGTACACCATTTTCTGGGAGATGAAATAAATGGCTGCGAGCGCGTTGACGGCGCCTCCCAGCAGATTCTTGAAGCCGTTCATCTGGTGGATGTCGGTCATGCCTAGAATGCTGAACGCCGCCAACATCAGAATGCCGATGCCCGCTCCGAAGTAGCCGCCATAGACTCCTACCATGAACTGGAACACTACCGCGCCGATAAACCAGCTCGCCGACTCATGTGCCTCGGAATGTGAGCCTTTGATTTTCCGCTGGATGGGTTCCTGCACCATGAAGAGGACGGTCGCAAAGAGAATCAGATACGGAACCAAATGATCGAAGAGTTTGCTGGGCGTCAACCGCAATAGATAGGCGCCGGCCAATCCGCCGATCAGGCTGGGGATCGCCAGATAGAGAAAGCGCCGTTCCAGCGTGCTCAGTTCGCGGCGGTAGCCGAACATTCCGCTCACCTGTCCGGGCCACACGGCGACGGTGCTGGTGGCGTTCGCGGTCACCGAGTTCAGGCCGAGCCAGATGAGAGTCGGGAACGTCAACAGTGTTCCGCCACCGGCTACGGAATTCATGGCGCCGGCTATCAGGCCTGCGCCAAACGACACAGCGCCGTGAGCTAGATCCATTGCCATGTGGGTTTTTCAATGTATCATACGGTCAAATCTCCCCGTTGGGGAAATTGTGCCGGAGGCGGAAGAGGCCAGCGAGGCCCAGAATGAGTCACTTACGCCCTTCGGCGAGCGAGTTGCTTCGAGTTATCGAGAAAGGCAGGATTAGTTTATGCGTAAAACAATAATTGGGGTTCTGGTGTGTGCGAGCAGCGTATTCGCGGTCAGCCCCAAGGATCGCAAGGAAGTCGACAATCGCCTGAATGAAGCTTCCGCGGTCTTCTCCGAAATCATGAATGCGCCGGATCGTGGCATCCCGCAAGATTTGCTGGAGAAGGCCCATTGCGCGGTAATCATTCCGGGCGTGAAGAAAGGCGCGTTCATCGTGGGCGCGCAGTACGGCAAGGGCTTCATTAGTTGCCGTGGGAAGTCCGATCGCGGATGGTCGGCTCCGGCGGCGATTCGTTTGGAAGGCGGGAGTTTCGGCTTCCAGATCGGTGGATCGGAAACCGACGTGGTGATGCTGGTGATGAACGATCGCGGCGCGGACCGGCTGCTGAGTAGCCAGTTCACGCTGGGCGGCGAAGGCGAAGTGGCGGCGGGTCCGGTGGGCCGCAGCACCACGGCGCAGACGGATGCCAAGTTCACCGCCGAGATTCTCTCCTGGGCGCGGGCGCGTGGAGTGTTCGCCGGGATCGCATTGAAGGGCGCGACTCTTCGCCAGGATGTGGACGACAACGAGGCCATGTACCGCAAACGCCTGGAGACGCGTGACATCGTGCAGACCCACATTGCTCCGACGGCGGCCGGCCGCAAGTTGATTGGGGCGCTGAATCGGCGCTCGCCGCGCGAGAAGTCGTAGTAACCGGGAACACGGCGGCGTCCGTCTCACATTGCATGCTGACTAGGCGTGGTGTGTTGCGGTTCGCCGCCGGTCTTCCCGTCGTTTGCGCGGCGCTGCCGGCGTGGGCGTTCGGCTCTAGGGAATTCTGGGAGGCGAAGCCTGCGAGCGAATGGAGCGCCGATGAAATCGACCGGATGCTGACCAAGTCCCCGTGGGCGAAAGACGCTTCGGTCATGGGCCCGGGGTTCGGGAATGGCGGCAGTGGCCGTTCGCGCGGCGGCGGTGGCATTGGCTTTCCCGGTGGCGGCGGGATCGGGTTTCCGGGCGGCGGTGTCGGATTCCCCGGGGCGGCAGACAGGGCGGAGGATATCCCGGCGGCAATGATGGTGGAGGCCGGGAACGATTGAACGCCACTGTGCGCTGGGAATCGGCGCTGCCGGTTCAAGAGGCGTTGCGCATCGGAGCGGGCGGCGAAAAACCCAATCCGGATTTCGAGAAGTATTACGTGCTTGCGCTGATCGGCGACTTGCAGGCGAACGGCGGACGGCGGCGGTCAGGCGGCAACTCCGATGATGACGATGACAGCAGCACGCGGAGCGATCGCCGCATGGATGAGTTCAAAGAGTCGGCGCGCTTGGAGCGCAAAGACGGCCCGATAAGACTCGAAAAAGTGGAGGAGGGATCGCGTGTGGGAAGCCGCGGCCCGGGCGTCTACTTCTACTTTGCGCGCAAGGACGACATCTCGATGGATGACAAGCTGGTCACCTTCAGCACCAAGCTGGGGCGCATGGAAATCAAAGCGAAGTTCATCGTGAAAGACATGTTGTATCACGGTAAACTGTCGGTGTGAACTACGCTTACTTGGAAACTCCCATTGGAACGTTGCTGATTGCGGGCGACGCTTCGGCGGTTTTGCAGATCACGTTTCCCAGTCGCGGCAAGGCTGCCCAGGCGGAAGCGGGCTGGGAACAATCGCAACGAGGGCCGACAGGGGAGGCAGTCCGGCAACTAACGGAATATTTCGCAGGGAAGCGCACGGACTTCGTTCTGCCGCTGGCGCCGCAGGGTACGAACTTTCAACGCTCAGTGTGGCGGCAGTTACAGGGGATTCCTTACGGCCAGACGATTTCTTACGGAGAGCTTGCCCGGCGGGTGGGGAACCCGAAGGCGTCGCGTGCAGTGGGCTCGGCGAACGGCGCGAATCCGCTGCCCATCGTGATTCCTTGTCATCGCGTGATTGCGGGGAATGGAACCCTTGGGGGATTTGGCGGAGGACTGCCTACGAAGCAGATGCTCCTTGCGCTGGAGCAAGGGACTTCAATCAGCAATCGGGCCGTCGCCGGCAGATAGCGCGGCGATTATGGTTTCGCGCGTGCGGTCCGCGGTTTCGACCGCGGAATCCAGAGCCACGCGGTAAATGATCAGGCCCGCGACGGCGTCGATGCCTAACACTACAAATAGCGCCGTCTGACTGCCAAAAGCGTAGCGCGCCAGATATGCCAGCGCGATAGGAGTGAAGGCAACTGGATAAATGGCAAACAACATGGCCTGCAGGCGTCCGGCGGCGCCGGTGCGGAAGGTATGCGCCGGGTTCACGCCGCGGGGTTGGCGGACCGACAGCAGGTTGCCGGCGCTGAACAAGAAAATGATCACCACGGCTGCGACGCAATAGGCTTCGGCTAAGCGCCCGGCGTCCAGCGGCATGCGCAGTAGTAGGCAGGCGGCGGTCACCAAGGCGATTTCCAGAAGCATGAAGAACAGAGCTGTCAAGTTCTTACCCGCCAGGACGCGCGCGAAGGACACCGGCGCCAGAAAATAGAACTGCGCGGCGGAGCGGTCAAAGCCGAAGGCATTCCAGAAACACACTTCGCTCATCAGGATCACCGAATACACGCAGACCACCGTCAGATAGTTTTCCGAGAGAAATCCGTCCGAGGCGCCGCGCGCAAGCACCATGACAGGCAGCCAGATTATGGTAAATCCCATCAGGAAGGCGAGGCGGAAGCGTGGCGAACGCGTCAGGAAACGGAATTCCTTTTCGACCAGTGCGCCGAGCGGATCCTTCAATACTGTCGAAGGCAGACGGTAGAACCATTCGATCCACCAGGAGCGGCGGCCGCCCTGCGAGCTGTTGGTATTAGCGGCGTCGGCGTCGAAGGCCAGGCTCCTGGAAAATTGCCAGCGGCTGAACGTCAAGGCGGCCAGGGTCCAAGCGGAGAGGACGGCTAACGAGGGCAGGGGCCGGCTCCCCAGAATCAGGTTTGCCGCCGCCGTCCAGGGCCACCCATGCCAGGAATCGCGGGCTAGGAACAAGCGCACCTGCGGGCCGAAGATTCCGCGTCGCGCCAGCAACAATTGGGGCAGCGCGGCGACCGCTACGAGCAGAAAAAATACCAGTTCGCGAATATACTTGCGGGCCAACAACCGCGCCAGCATATCCCGCAGAGCCACGGCGACGGTCAGATTGAGCGCCACATAAATCAGTGCCGCCGGCAGGCTCCACTTGGCAAGCGCCGGGTTCAGCAGTGCCCCGATGGTGATTCCGGTCAACACCAGCACCATCTCAATGCCCGCGGTGACGCGCAGCAGAACTTCAATCAAGAAGAAATGGCCATCCGGAATAGGGTAAGCGCGGAGCTTCCGCAGGTCGAGCGAAGACCCGGTAGTCGCCAACATCAGCGGCACCACTTGCCAGTAGAGGAACATCAGCAGCAGGCCGCCGGGCAGTGCGACGCGAATCGCCGTTAGCTCGGCGGGATTGCTGAAGACGCGCAGGAAGACGATGGCGGCGCCGATCCACAAGCCGTACCACAGCACGCCCACCGCGGCCGACCAACCGACGCCGCGCCGGGGATAAAAGTGGGAGAGCGTTCGCCATTGAGCCCACACGATGGCGCCGATCTGCGTCATGGCCTGGGATTCCTAGAGCCAATCCAGCGTCTCAACGGCGTGCTCCATGCCGAGGGCGCGGACGAAGGCGTCTTCGAGCGTTTCCGCGGCGCCGCGCATTTCCGACATCGGTCCTTCGGCGATCAATTTGCCTTCGTGGATGATGCCGACGCGCTCGCACAGACGCTCTACCACTTCGAGCACATGCGAGGTGAGAAAAATGGTGGCGCCGTGACGGACTTGATCGAGCAGGATGTCCTTCATCAGGCGCGCGCCGACTGCGTCGACGCCTTCGAAGGGCTCGTCCATGAGGAAAAGCTTAGGTCGATGGATCAGCGCGGCGGCCATGGCTACGCGCTTGCGCATCCCTTTGGAGTACTCGGCGATCAATTTCTTGGGCATGTAGCCGAGTTCGAACAGATCCAGCAGCTCGTTTGCGCGCGCGCGGGCCATCGCGCGGTCGAGGCCGTAGATGCGGCCGACAAACTCGATGAACTCGCCGCCGGTGAGGTGATCGAACAGCATGGATTCATCCGGCACCAGACCGATTTGTTGTTTGATGTCGAGCGAACGCTCGGGCATGGGCAGGCCTAGCAGTTCGATGGTCCCGGAGGTGGGCGGGGCCAGGCCCATCAGCATTTTAATGGTGGTGGTTTTGCCGGCGCCGTTGGGTCCCAGGAAGCCGAAGAAGCAGCCTTGCGGGACGGTGAGGGTGAGGCCGTCGACGGCGGCTTTATCGCCGTACACTTTTCGCAGGTCGCGGATTTCGATCGCCGGCGCTTGCTCGCCCATGTACATCCCTTATGGTACTAGGACGGCGGGGATGGAAAAACACTTTAGCAATGCTGCTCTATTTGCGGACTAAGTCGCGAATATCGCTGTTCGCATCGTAGGCACACTCGGCGCGCATCTGATCGGTTAACGCGTCAAGTTCGATGAGCCGCTCAACGGCGGTTCGCGGCAAAAGGAACCATGGGCCCTTGTTGACGTATAGAATCCGCAGCATGACGGCACTTCAGTGTACTTCGGCCGGATGTATGTTTCCAGAATTCGCGCATGTCGCACTCCGAAAGTATGCCGTGCTTCGCGGTCCTCCTCCGCTTCAAACCAACCAAGAACAATCTCGTGGTCCAAGGGTTTGAAATTGTTGATCAATAGGGCGATTGATTCCCCGCGCCACCACAGGACTGAATTTACGAGCTGAAATGAAAGTTCTCTGACATCGGGGTGAGTGATGCGGGAGAGCGCCTGGACGGCAGAAAATCCGATGCGTTCAACTTCTACCCCGGAGAGAGCGATCAATACATCTGGCGGCAGCGGAAAACGCCTTCGATTAAATATACGCAGGTGTCTGAGCTGTTCCTTCGGGTCTAGTGCTGCAATTAGCCCGCGAGCAGCCAAATCCAATTCCTGATCGCTTGCTTTTTCACCCCACGTCCACAGGAGAGAGAACTTGTTCCACGGAACAGTCCTCAATAACTCCGCATACGACATCGACGGAAGTTTTGCGCGGACGGGATCTTTGACATATGGTTTGCGGCTCGCCTCCGATGCCTGTCGGAACGCCTCTATCCTGGGATTCTCGCGACCCGCATTCCGCAGCGCATTCCAAGTAGCCTGTCCGCAAACTCAATGCGTTGGGCATTCGGGAAGGTGATCGCCATCTTTACGAGTCGATGGCAAACGGTGGATTCGCGGACGCGAACACAATCTCCATCATGATTCTTCCAATGTCGGATCCGTTTATCAAAGGACTTCGCTCAATTTTCGGAAAAACGAAGAGTGTCGACGGAATGCGCCTGGGTGACCAACTGATCGGCGACCGCTTCATCGAAGACGGTTACGTTTATCCAATTTCTAGTCGATGTTGAGCAGCTTCGCAACGACGTGGGTATCCTGCTCGATTTTCTTCTGCAGCATAGTCACGGCGTAAATTAACTGCTCGGGGCGCGGGGGGCAGCCCGGGACGTAGACGTCGACGGGGATCACCTGGTTGACAGGCACCAGCGCGTAGTTTGAAAACACGCCGGTAGAGGTGGCGCAGGCGCCCATCGAGATCACCCACTTGGGTTCGGGCATCTGTTCGTACAGGCGGCGGATCACTGGGGCCATTTTATTCGAGACGCGGCCGGCAATGATCATCAGGTCGGATTGGCGCGGCGAGCCGCGCATCACCTCG
Organism: Bryobacterales bacterium; assembly: GCA_963760575.1. Classification (GTDB taxonomy): domain Bacteria; phylum Acidobacteriota; class Terriglobia; order Bryobacterales; family Bryobacteraceae; genus Palsa-187. The sequence continues at coordinate 43,682 of CAVXEM010000006.1, read as the reverse complement.
GCGCCGAAACGAGAAATGTCGAAGCGCGAGCCGATCATCGACATCATCTCAATGGCGCAGCAGGCCAAGCCGAAGCTCATCGGCCAGATGGCGTTCTTGCGGCCCCAGTTGACCACGCTGCCGATGGTGGTCATCACGATCGATTCGCCGAATTCGTCGGCTTCCGGTTCCTGGTCAATGCGCGCGAACAGCTCCGGTGGCTGGCTCAAATGAAATTTTGTGTCGGTCGAGTCCACCAGCCCATTGTCTCACGGCTACACTGAAAGTTTCCATGAGCGACGAAAACCTTCTGGCCCGCGCCGCGCAGGCGTATGGAATCGAGCTGCGTTACTACGACACGTGGGGACGGGCGCATGAGGCTTCGCCAGAAGTTCTGCGCGCGCTGCTGGGATCTTTGGGTTTCGCGGCGGGGAGCGATGAGGAGATCGCGCGCGGGTTGGCCGCGCGTGAAGCTGCCGAGCGGCGCCGTCCGATCGACCCGACGCTGGTGGTGCGCGAGGATGCCGATCACTTGCGCGTGCGCATTCCGGCGCTACGCAACGGAGCGTCGATCAAGCTCGAAATCGAATGGGAAGGCGGGGAACTGGAGCATCACTGGTTCTGGATGCCGGAACTGCGGACCTTCGAAAGCTACAGCGTGGAGGGCGGGGAATGGCTGATGAAGCGCGTGCCCTTGCCGCAGCCGCTGCGCCTGGGGTATCACCGCGTCCGCCTGATCTGGATGCAGGAGCCGGAACTAGAGACCTTCGCCGAAGCGCGCTTCATCGTTTGCCCGACGCGCGCAAAAGCGGTGGAGCAGCGCGGGGCAGGGCTGGCGGTGAGCCTATACGGGCTGCGCTCGCGGCGCAATTGGGGGTGCGGCGATTTCACGGATTTGGAGGCCGTGATCGACGCCTTCGCCCCGGCCGGCGCGGCGTTTGTGGCGTTGAATCCGCTGCACGCCATTGCCAATCGCCAGCCGTATAACACCAGCCCTTACTTGCCGCAGTGCGCGTTCTTCCGCAACTTCATTTATCTGGACGTGGAGCGGGTCGGCGATGCGAACCTGGATGACGCGATGCGGCGGGAGATCGAGGAATTGCGTGCCAGCGAGTTCGTCGAATATGAGCGCGTGGCTCGGTTGAAGTTGAAGGCGCTGGGGCACATCTTCGAGCAGTTCCTGGCGGGACGCGGGCCGGCCCATTTGGAGCAGGAAGAGTTTATGATGTACGCGCAATCGCAGGGGCAGTTGCTGTGGGATTACGCTACCTATTGCGCCCTCGATGAAGAGATGCATCGCCGGGATCCCAACGTCTGGTTATGGACCGATTGGCCGAAGGAGTATCGCGAACCCGACTCGTTTGCCACCCACGAATTTTTCCAAAACCATCATGAGCGCATTCTATTTTTCGTGTTCTTGCAATGGCAAATTCAAATCCAGGCGGCTGCGGCGCACGCGCATGCACTCGACCGTGGGATGAGCATCGGTCTGTATCACGACCTGGCGCTCGCTACTGACCAGTACGGCGCCGATTTATGGGCTATGCGCCCACTTTTCGTGCCGGGATCGCGAGTGGGAGCGCCGCCGGATGAACTGGCGCCCAGCGGCCAGGACTGGGGTTTTCCGCCTCCCAATCGCGAGGAGCATCGCAGCAACGGCTACCAGGTGTTTGCGAAATCCATTCGCAATGCGGCGGCCTGCGGGGGTGCGCTACGCATTGATCATGTGATGCGCTTCTTCCGGCTGTTCACGATTCCGCAAGGTTTCGAGACCAGCCAGGGAACGTATGTACAGGATTACGCAAGCGACTTGCTGGGCATTCTGGCGCTCGAAAGCGTGCGCGGAAACTTCGTGGTGATCGGTGAGGATCTGGGGACCGTTACCGGCGAAGTGCGCGCGGCGCTGTATCACGCGGGCGTGCTGAGCTATCGCGTGCTGTGGTTCGAGCGCGACGGTGCGGGGAACTTTCACGCACCCGATACCTATCCGGAGAGCGCGCTGGTGTGCTCGACCACGCACGACTTGCCGACGCTCGCGGGCTTCGCGCTGGGCCACGATCTGGAGGCTCGCAAAGCCGCGGGTCTAGCGGATGAAGCCGAGTATCGGCAGCAGAAGGCTCATCGCGCAGGAGAAGTCCAGCGCTTGGAAGAAGCGCTCGCAGGCTCCGGATTCACCGGCGATCCACTAGGGTTCTTGCTGGCGACGCCGTGTGTACTGGCGGTGATCAATCAGGAAGATCTCTCCGGCGAAACCGAGCAGCAGAATTTGCCCGGCAGCACCTGGCAGTATCCCAACTGGCGGCGCAAGATGAACGTTGCGGTAGAGGAGATCGTACCGCTGGCAGAGAAATTTGCCACCGCGGCGGCACGCTCGAAGCGCCTACCCGGCCCCAAACTCTAGTTGCAAGTCAATTGCTATTTGTGTTGACAAATAGGTTTTGTTGTCCTATTCTCTTCTAAGATATGCAATTGACTTGCAACTGGAAGATAGTGGCTCTCGCGCTGGCCGTGTTCTGGCAGCCGGTAGCGCGGGCCGGGGAAGGTCCTTTTTTCGTGACCTACTCGCATCAGATGGAGGAGCCGGGCAACCTGGAGATCAGCACCAAGGACGTCACCGGCAAGCCCGGCGATGGCAACCGCTTCCTGGGTTCGGCCCTGGAATTCGAATATGGCTTAAAGGGCTGGTGGACGACGGAAGTGTACCTTGACGGCCAAGCCACCGGCGGAGAAAGTACGATGTTTACGGGATACCGCTGGGAGAACCGCTTCCGGTTGCTGCCTCACGAGCACTGGATCAACCCGGTGCTGTATGTCGAATTCGAAAACATCAACGGCGCCGACAAGAGTCTGCTCGAAGTAGTGGGGACGGATGGCCAGGACGATTTGACGGGTGTGAACTCCGAAGCGCGCATGGAGAAGAAGCGCGAAATCGAGGTAAAGCTGATCCTGGGGAGCTATTACAAAGGCTGGACCATTGCCGAAAATTTCATCGCGGAGAAGAACGTTGCCCATGCGCCGTATGAGTTTGGATACGCCGTGGGAATCAGCCGTCCGCTGGCGCTGGCGGCGCGTCCGGACCGCTGTATTTTCTGCGCGGAGAATTTTCAGGCGGGTGTGGAACTCTATGGCGGGCTGGGTACGCACTCGGATTTCGGTCTGCATGAGACGTCGCACTACATTGCGCCCACGGCCGCCTGGACGCTCGCGAATGGCATCCGCTTCAGCGCGTCTCCCGGTTTTGGATTGACAGATACCAGCGCGCGGTTCTTATTGCGTTTCGGAGTGTCTTACGAAATCGACCAGTTCGGCCGCGCGGTGAGCCGGCTGTTTCACAACTCTGGAGGTTCCCGATGAAGATGCTAGGAGCGCTCCTGTTGGCGGCGGTGGGATTCGCGCAAGCGGCAAGTCTGCTGCAAGAAGCACCGCCACGAACCGCTTCGATCGGCAATCCGCTCGAAGGCCAGGAGAACGCGCGGCGCGCCGGCGCGAAGCTGTTTGCCCGCGAATGCGCGTCCTGTCACGGCGAAAATGCGGTCGGCGGGTTGGGGAAAGCTCCGCCGCTGCGACAACCCGAGGTTTATAGAGCCGCTCCCGGCGCCTTGTTTTGGATCTTGCGCAACGGATCGCTGCATCGTGGAATGCCGTCCTTCGCGCATCTGCCGGAGCCGCAACGCTGGCAGATCATCACCTGGCTCAAGTCGCGGAAGCCTACATGAAGTAGTCTTTGACTTTATCGAAGATGCCTTTTTCGGTGGGCTCGTTTTCCGCGGGCAACAGCTCGCGGAGCTGCTCGAACAGCTTGCGCTGGTCGCGCGAGAGCTTGGTGGGGATGCGTACGTCCAGGTGAATAAACAAGTCGCCGCGGCCGCTCCCGTTGACGTGCGGCACCCCGAGTCCTTTGATGCGCAAGCGGCTGCCGGCCTGCGACCCTTCGGGAATCTTGACGGTTTGCAGGCCGTCGAGTGTAAGAATATCGATTGACGCACCGAGCGCTGCCTGCGCCGTATTGATGGGGACGGTGCAATGCAGGTTGTCCTCGTTACGCTCGAAGATCGGATGCGCTTTGACTTTGAGGACGACGTAGAGATCGCCCGGTGGTCCACCGTTGGCACCGGGCTGGCCCTCTTGTGAAAGCCGCAGTTGCGTGCCTTCGTCGACGCCAGCGGGGATGTTGACCTTGAGCTTGCGTTCTCGCCGCTGGTAGCCTTCGCCCTTGCACTCCTTGCAGGGCCGGCGAATGATCTGGCCGCGGCCGCCGCACTGGTTGCACGTCCGGCGCACCGACAGAAACGCCTGCTGATAAATGACCTCGCCTTTGCCGCGGCAGATGGGGCAAGTGGTGAGTCCGTCTTCAGGCTCGGCGCCTTTGCCCTTGCAGCGCCCGCATTCTTCCAGGCGCGGCACCTGAATGTCGATGGACAGCCCGCGCATGGAGTCTTCGAAAGCGATCTCCAGATCGTAGCGGACATCGTCGCCTCGTTGCGCGCGCGTACGGCGCTGTTGGCCCCGTCCGCCGAACGCGTCGCCGAAGCCGAACACGTCGCTGAGGATGTCGGCCAGATCGGGGAACCCGGACGACGGATCGAATCCGTTGGACGCGGCCGAAGACACGCCTTGATGGCCGTAACGGTCATACGCGGCACGCTTCTGGGTGTCGCTCAGGACGCTATAAGCTTCGGCGGCTTCCTTAAATTTCTCCTCGGCTTCGTGATTCCCGGGATTGCGGTCGGGATGAAATTCGAGCGCAAGCCGGCGATACGACGTTTTTAGCGCTGGTTCATCGCAATCGCGGCTGACGCCGAGAATTTCGTAATAGTCGCGTTTGGTCACGCTCAAGTGCTTTATACCCTCTCCGCTCTATTAGGGACCTGTTTATTTAGAACCTGGTGCGACCGCCACTTTAACCATGGCCGGACGCAGCAGGCGGCCTTTGAAATTGTACCCTCTCTGATATTCATCGAGCACGGTGTGATCGGGGGCCTCCTCGGTCTCCACCATTTCGACGGCGTGATGCACATGCGGATCAAAGGGCTGCCCTGTGGATACAATCGGCTCCAAGCCTAATTTCTTCAGGGAGTCGTAGAAGCGCTGATAAATCATCTGCATCCCTTTGCTGAATTCCTTGTCGGATGATTCGGCTTTGGTGGCGCGCTCGAAGTCGTCGAGGATGGGGAGCAGCGCGCGCACGGCTTCGGTGCTGGCGTATTCGGCGAACTCGACGCGCTCTTTTTCGGCGCGCTTACGGGAATTCTGGAACTCTGCCTGGCTGCGCAGGAAGCGGTCGTTCAACTCGGCCTTTTCGGCGGCAAGTTGATCGCGCTCGGCCGTCAGCGCGGCAATGGGATCGGGCGGATCGCCGGCGCCCTCAGTGGTTTGGGATTCCACTGGCTGCGGCTCGTCGGCGTCTTTTGTAATGCTTTCGGTACTCATTTTCTTTTTTCCGTTACGCACAATTCCAGCGTATCATTGCTCTGTTTCCAGGGGCTCGGTTCGCCAACCGGGTGGTTAGGAATCGACGAAGGCCTGGCCCACGTTCTGCACCGCGGACATCACGCGGCCGTAGTTCATGCGCATGGGGCCGAGCACGGCGATCACTGCGGAGATGCCGCTCGCGAGCTGCACGGGCACGCCGATCAGCGAGAGTTCGCCCATCGAGGGGTGAGTGGCGGCGAGCCCCACGTGGACGCCGATTTCACCGGCGGGTTGTTCGAGGAACCGATCCACCAGCTCCAGCACCCGCTTCTTTTCCTCGAGCGCGCGAAACAACTCGCGCATCTTTTCCTTGGTGAGGTGGAGATCCAGGCCGACCAGGTTGCTGGCGCCTTCCATGTGGACTTCGGGGGTGGACGCGATATCCAGCAGGCCCTTGGAGTAAAGCATGGTCAGCTTGCGAAGAATCTCGTCGTAAGTGGCGCTGGCGTGTTCCAGGCGGGCGGAAAGTTCCTTGCGCACCTGTTCCAGCGTCCAGCCGGCGAAGTTGCGGTTGACGTAGTTGCGAATGGAGGAAAGCTCCTCGCCCGAGACCACCTCATCCAGCTTCACCACGCGGTTGTGGACTTCCCGATCGCGCGTAACGACCACCATCAGCACGCGCTGGTCCTGCAACGAAACCAGCTCAATATGTTCTAGCGCGGGGCTGAGCTGGCGAATGGCGGCGGCGATGCCGAAGCCGCGCGTCATGTCCATCAACATGCGCGAGCTGTATTCGACGCGCTGCTCCACCGTTTCCAGGCGCCCAAACTCGGCGCGCAGCCGCTCAATTTCGGCGACAGCCATTCGGCGCAAAGTCAACGACTGCACGTAACTGCGAAACGCTTTTTCAGTAGGAATGCGGCCGGCCGAAGTGTGCGGCTGATGCAGGTAGCCCTCTTCGTCGAGGTCCGCCATGACGTTGCGAACGGAGGCGGCACTGAGCGTGTCGCCGCGGCGGCGGGCAATCGAACGTGAAGCCACAGGCTCGCCGGTCTCTATATAGGCGGCGACGATTTCGTGAAGAAGCTCTCGGCTACGCGGAAGCATCGGAACACCCTAACTCCTGTATTTATTTTAGAGACAAGGAGATACCGGGGTCAAGGGCGGCCTAGGACTAAGGTCCTCGGGAGCCCACGGACTTTTCCCCCGGTGAGCTAAAGTTTTAGCCTTAGCCGGACGATGGAATGCCGATACTCGGAGAATCCTATGTTTGGCAATTTTCGGTCCTTAATCGCGTATCCCAAGCTTCGTTTGGCATCCTGGAATCAGGCTCGCGGTGAACGGGAAGAGGGCGAGCGCCTCTTCGAGGAATCGGACTACGCGGGCGCGGAATTGCACTTGGCGCAGGCCATCGTCAACAGTGAGCATCGGCAGGAGTTGCCCAACCAGCGGATTTCGTTGCGCCTGGAACTGGGCGAAGCGCAGCGGCGGCAGTTTCTGGCGGACGGCAATCTTCAGAAATTAGCGGCAGCGGAAGAAACCGTGCGTTCCGCGTACGATCTGGCTTCTCGTACCAATGAGCGCGAGTTGCTGGTGGAGTGTCTGGATACGCTGAGCGCGATTGAAGCGGATCGAGGAAATCTGGACGAGTCCGCGCGGTTGCTCGAAGAAGCGGGTGCGCTCGAAGCGAAGTGGAAGCACAGCGAGCCGATGCTGACGGCTCGGCGGCAGCACCGTTTGGGATTGCTGCGGCAGCGGCAGGGCAGGCTGCAGGAGGCCGCTGCTTTGTTGGCCGCGACGGCCGCGATCCACGAGCGCGTGCTGGGCGAGAATCATGTGTCGACGGCCCACCGCTTGAGCGATCTGGGCGCGGTACATCATGCCATGGGAAACCATGGAGAAGCGCAGCGGTGTCTGCGGCGCTCGATTCGCGTTCACGAACAACAGGGCGGCTTGGATTCGCCCGAGGCAGTGGCGGATTTGAAGATGTTGACGGAGTCGCTCGAAGCCTCCGGTGACATCGACGCGGCCGCCGCGCAATTCGAGCGGGTGCTCAACTTGAAACTGCGCACGGTAGGCATGGATATGGACACCGTCGCGGAAGCGCAATTCGAACTGGCGCTTCGCTATCGGGACTGGCGGCGTTATTCGCGAGCCCGGGAATTGCTGATGGAAGCGGTGGGCACGTTCAAGCGCACGGGCGGGGCGCGTTTGGCCGCGGGTTACGAAGCGCTGGCGCAGTTGGAGGAAGACACCGGGCATTATCACGAAGCGCTGCGGGAACTCGCGCGCGCCGGAAAAGTGTGGGAATCCGTCAAAGCCCAGCACGCCGCGGAATTGATCCGCAATTTGGAGCACCGCGTATTTTTGTTCGACTTGCTGCGTCAGCACAAGGAGGCGGCCTATTTGCGCGAGCAGGCGGCTGCTTTGGCGCAGGCGACTCGCTGGGTGCAGACAGGTTGAGCTTCAATTCAGATGTTAGATAGTCTTCGGTCGAATTTCTGGTCTGGGCCCAAGGCGCCGCGCTTGGAAGCGTGGAGTCTCGACCGCAATCGCGACCGCACCGAAGGCGAGCGTCTACTCAAAGCTCGCAACTATCCCGAGGCGGAGATATATTTGGAGCGAGCGGCGGTGGACGCGGAAAAGCGCGGCCACTCGGCTCCCAAGCGAATTCAGGTGCGGCTGCTGCTGGCGGAGGCTCAGCGTAAACAATCGCACTTGGACGAGGCGGAGCAAACGGTGCGCGCAGCCATTGAAATCGCGGCGAGCACCGACGATCGCGTGGCGTACCTGCAGTGTCTGGATGCGTTGGCCGACATCTTCGGCGATCAGGGCAACTTCGCGGCGGTCGAAAAAGTTACGCGCGACGCTCTGAAGATTGAAGCATCCCTGCCGCGTCCCGACCCATTGCGGATGGCGCGCAGAGTCCATCGTTTGGGCATGGCGCGCCACCATACCGGGCGCATCGACGAAGCTATCCCCATGCTCGAAAAAGCCGTCGCTTTGCACGAGCAAAACTTTGGCCCGGATCATGTCGAAACCGCCAACCAACTGACGGCCCTGGGGGCCGTTCATCGCGCGCATGGTAACCACCAGGAAGCCCAGAAGTGTCTTGCGGCGGGCCTTGAAGATTCACGAAACCGTCTGTGGCCGGCAGTCGCCCGAGGCGATTCAGGATGTGCATCATCTGGCGGGATCGCTCGAAGAGTCGGGAGATCTGGCGGGCGCGGCGGCGCAATACGAGCGGGCGCTGCTGTTTAAGCACCGCGCGATTGGCGGCGATCTGGATGACGAAGCGGAACTGCAATTCGGCATGGCAAACCTGTACGTCAACTGGCAGAACTATTCCCGCGCGCGCGAACTGCTGCTCGAATGCGTGGCGACTTTCCGGCGCAAGGGAGGCGTGCGGCTAGCCGTGGGTTATGAAACCCTGGCGTATGTCGAGGAGTGCTCCGGGCGCTACGCGGAGGCGTTGCGAGAACTGCAATTGGCGGCCAAAGTGTGGGAAACGCTGCGTCCCGAAAGGCTGCCGGAATTGGTGCGCTGCCTGGGACACCGCGCCGATCTGCTGGAATTGCTGCGGCGGAAAGTAGATGCCGAGCGGGTACGCGAACGCATCGCTAGTCTTACGCCGCCGGGCAGCGAAATCGCGGCGGTCGGGAGCTAACTACTTAAGCTCGGCGCTGCTGACAGTGGCCGGTTCCTGCGACCAGTTATTACGCACAACCAGGGTTTGGTCCGAATAAAACGTCCGCCGGCCGGAGCTGTTAAAGGACTCGGGTACGGCAGAGACGGCGTAACCGGTGGGCGTGGCGGAAACGGTAAAGACGTAGCCACTCTTCTTCCCCTCGGTGAGGTCCTTCGAAATCAGATCGGCGGCGGCTGGGCCGGCGTTTCCGCTGGCGGGCGGCCCCAACTCGGCCAGACTCACCGCATAGCGGCCAAATTGCGAATAATATTGGGTTTCTACCGCATGGATGGTCTGGATGGCCTGGATGGCGGCGGTCTCATGGGCCGACATCATCTGCTTGTTGTACTGCGGGACGGCGATGGTCACGATCACCAGGATGATGGCGATCACGATCAGCAGTTCGATCAGCGAAAAGCCGCGGCGGCGGCGCTGGCGGGTAACGGCGGGGTCACGCATATCTATATTCTAGACGCGGGCGCGGGGGCTGGCGTGCAGACCCGTTTTAACCCACCCGGATGCCGGCGCGCTTGGCTTCTTTTTTCAGGGTGCTGTCGAGGGTGAGGAGCACGGCGTCTTCGCGAAGGGCGACCGCCAGGTAGAACATGTCGTAGGCGGCTCGGCTCTTCTGTGCCCGGCTCAGGGCGAAGGCTTCGCGGTAGAGTTCCCTGTGGGATATCAAACGATCTACCAGTCCTACGGCAAGTTCGATAAGTTTTTCGCATTTGCCAAGGTCGAACTCCGCGAACTGATGGTATTTCCAGACTGCATTCACGATTTCCGGGACCAGTAATTCGGGTGCGATCACTTCCTCCGATTGGGATAACATCGCCGACAGGCGCTCAGCGGACTTGCCCTCCAGCGCGACTTCAACGGCCGCGTTGGCATCCAGCACTACTCTCACCGCTCACGGTCCTCGCGTATCAGCTTGACAAAATCCGGCAGGGACTTGCCGCGGCCCAGCTTGAGCCGTTTCGCTTCTTCCAATACCTTTCGGCGACGCGCTTTGGGATCAACTTCCACCTCGAGTCCCTTCGCGAGGACAGCGACGGTTTGTTGGGCCAGGCTGCGCCGTTCCTTTTCCGCCAGGTCTGCTAGGCGGCGGTAGATGTGCTCCGGGACGTCGCGAACTTGGAGCGTAGCCATGCCTACATTTTACATGCATTTTGCATCACAATGCAGCAAGTTGGTGAATAGCGCGTAATTTCGTCCACAGCGGGCCGAGCAAATCGAGGCGCAGGGCGTTGGCGCCGTCGGACAAAGCGCGTTCCGGGGCTTCGTGGACTTCAACGAACACGGCGTCGCAGCCCGCGGCGACGGCGGCGCGGGCGAGCGGCGCGATGAATTGCGGCTGGCCTCCGGAAACGGTTCCGGCGGCGCCGGGGAGTTGCACGCTGTGGGTGGCGTCGAACACCACCGGCCAGCCGAAGCTGCGCATGATGGCGAGGCCGCGCATGTCGACCACTAGATTGTTATAGCCGAAGGAGCTGCCGCGCTCGGTGATCAGAATCTTGTTGTTCCCCGTTGCGGCGACCTTCATGGCGGCGTGCTGAATATCCTGCGGCGCGACGAATTGGCCCTTCTTGATATTCACAATGCGGCCGGTGCGTCCGGCGGCGACCAGCAAATCGGTCTGGCGGCACAAGAACGCGGGGATTTGCAGAATATCCACGGCCTCGGCGGCAAGATCGGCTTGCGCGGGTTCATGAATGTCGGTCAGCACCGGGATCCCGGTGTCGCGCACGCTCTTCAAAACGCGTAATCCCTCCTGAATACCGGGACCGCGATAAGAACCGGTGCTGGAGCGGTTGGCTTTATCGAAAGACGCTTTGAAGATGAACGGTCCCGCGATTTTTCGGATTTCCGCCGCCAAAAAGTGGACGTGTTCTTCGCTTTCTATCACGCAAGGGCCGGCGATCAGCGCCAGCGGCTGGCCCTCGCCGATCTGAATTTGTGGACTTGACTTCGATGATCACGATCTGACAGCCGACGCTTCGCGGCGCAATTCGGGTAGAGGAGTGGTGGCCGGCAGCAAGATCCCTTCCTGGCGCGCGCTTATGGTGCTCCAGTGCGGCTCCGATGAAGGCTTCGAATAACGGGTGCGGCTCGAGCGGCTTGGACTTGAACTCGGGATGGAACTGGCAGCCGAGATACCAGGGATGCCCGGCTAGCTCACAAATTTCGACGTAGATGCCATCTGGCGTTTCGCCGGTGAGGCGCAGGCCGTGCTGCTTCAGAATGTCTTCGTATTCGCGATTGAACTCGTAGCGGTGACGGTGGCGCTCGCTGATTTGGGCTTCCCCGTAGGCTTCGCGCGCGTAACTGCCTTCGGCGAGATTACACGGATAAGCACCCAGACGCATGGTGCCGCCGAGCTCGTCGACGCCCTTCAACTCGCGCAATTTGTAGATGACACGGTCCTCTGCGGCTTGATCGAATTCGGTGGAGTTGGCGTTAGCGAGACCGCACACGTTGCGCGCGAATTCGATGACGAGAGTTTGCATGCCGAGACAGATACCGAAGTAGGGGACCTTGGCCTCGCGCGCATAACGGATAGCCACGAGCATTCCTTCGATGCCGCGTTTGCCGAAACCGCCGGGGACTAAAATGCCGTCGAAGCCTTCGAGTTGGGCGGCGGCTTGCGGCCATTCCAAGCGTTCCGCTTCGATCCAGGTGATGTTGACGCGGGCATCGTGGGCCAGTCCGCCGTGCAGGAGCGCTTCTTTGAGGCTCTTGTAGGAATCTTCGTATTCGACATACTTGCCCACCAGGCCGATCGAAACCTGTCGCGCCGGATGCTTCATGCGGCCCACCATTTCGCGCCACCGTGTGAGATCGCGGGGCGGGGCATCCATCGCCAGCAGCCGCAACGCGATATCGTCAACGCCCTGCTCGGCGAATACCAGCGGGCATTCGTACACGCTCTCGACGTCGCGCGCGGTGATGACGGCGAGCGGATCGACGTCGCAGAAGAGCGCGATTTTCTCTTTCATGTCGGGAGGGATCGGGCGCTCGCTGCGGCATAGCAGAATGTCGGGCTGAATACCGATGGCGCGCAGTTCCTTAACGCTGTGCTGCGTAGGTTTGGTTTTCAATTCCTGCGCGGCGGCGATCCATGGGACTAGCGTTACGTGGACGAAGAGAGTGTTGTCGCGGCCGAGTTCGTGGCGCAGCTGGCGGATGGCTTCGAGGAAGGGAAGCGATTCAATATCACCTACCGTGCCGCCGATTTCGACGATCACCACGTCCACCGGCGTTCCGTCGGGCGCGGTTGCAACTCTGCGCGCGGCGGCTTTGATTTCGTTGGTCACGTGCGGGATCACCTGCACGGTTTTGCCCAGGTAATCGCCGCGGCGCTCGCGCGAAATGATCTGTTCGTAGATGCGTCCGCTAGTGAGATTGTTGGCCTGAGTGAGCGGCGAATGCGTGAAGCGCTCGTAGTGGCCGAGATCGAGATCGGTCTCGGCGCCGTCGTCGGTGACGAAGACTTCGCCGTGCTGGAACGGACTCATGGTGCCGGGGTCGACGTTCAAGTAGGGGTCGAACTTCTGCAGCGTGACTTTCAGGCCGCGGCTTTCGAGCAGGCAGCCGATGCTGGCCGCCGCGATGCCTTTGCCCAGCGAGGAAACCACGCCGCCGGTCACAAATATATATTTCGCCATTATTCCGTCACCACCATTTTTTCGTAAAGAGCCGAGACTCTGTGCCAATCTTCGGGCGTGTCTACGCCGAGCGATTCATACTCGGTTTCGATCACGCGTATCTTGAATCCGTTTTCGAGGGCGCGCAGTTGTTCCAGGCGCTCGGCTTGTTCGAGAGGGCCGACGGGGAGGTCGGAGTAGCCGAGCAGAAAATCGCGCCGGTAGACGTACAATCCGATGTGCTTGAAGTAAGCGGCGGGCGGCGCGTTCTCGCGTATATAAGGAATGGGCGAGCGCGAAAAATACAGAGCGTTGCCTTGGTGATCGCTAACCACTTTGACGACGTTGGAATCGGTGATCTCGGCGCGGTCCTCGATGAGTTTTTTGAGTGTGCCCATGGGAATCTCGTCGTGTTCGAGCAAGTCCTAGCACGGCGGCGTCGATGGCGGCGGGGTCGAGCATGGGTTCGTCACCTTGAATGTTGACGATGACTTGAGCGGTCGAAGCCGAAGCCGCTTCGGCCACGCGATCGGTGCCCGAGACGTGATCGGCGCGAGTCATGACCACGCGCGCGCGGAAGTCCTCGGCGGCGTCGCGGATGCGCGGATCATCGGTGGCGATCACGACGCTGGTGAGGTAGCGCGCCTGCGAGGCACGCTCCCAGACGTGTTGCAGCATAGTTTTCCCGCCGATAGAGACGAGGGCTTTGCCGGGGAATCGGGAAGATGCGTACCTGGCTGGAATCACGCCAAGAATGCTGAGCGGCACAATCGAATATAGCACAGCGGGGGAGGGGCGATCCAGATAGTGCGAAAGCTACTTCGAGAATTTACCTCTTCGGGGGGCGTTGAACAAGCAGTGCCATGCGTTGAGGTGCTCGTCCCGCGGATCTTCGAACTTGCGCATTGGGTTGTCTTTTCGCACGAGACCCCGCCTGGGTATCCCCGAAAGCCAATCCAGGTGCCTCTTCCGAGCGTATTCTGCTACAACTTGGCTCCGGACAACGTGAAACGTCGGGGTTCCTGAGCCATTGAGATTAACGAATACGTATATTAGATTGTCCGAACCAGAGTCCTCGATTTTCTTGTCGAGAAGCCATACTTTATTGGACCCTTGGTTCGTCTTCACCTGAATGCCTACGGACTTCGAGGCATCGGCTGAAGCGACCAGCATATCGACGCCACGTGTATTTCGCAGCGTCAGGGTTGCAATGTACCCCTGGCGCGATACCTCGGCCGCTACAAAGAACTGGCCCGCGACGCCAGAGAGAATAGAGGACAGTCGTTCGTTATTTGGCATGCCATCAACGGAAAATATATTATCGCAATGAAAGGGAGCCGAGCCAGCCTGTTTTTGGGCATCGCTGGAAAGGTTAACGCGAAAGCGCTCGTTTTACGAAACGCCAGGGCTTCGAGTCTCCTTGTTTAAGCTGCGTCTCGCCGCGCCACACTGCCTTGGCTTCCAAGGACGACATTGTGTCGTCGGGATCAACTATGCGTTTCGTTTTTTATTTAGTGCACGGGTATGAGCGGCATTCATCAGACGTCCCCCTGTGTCCGCCCGGAGCTCTTAAAATGCGGTTGTGCAGAAGTGCCTCGCCGACTGAAGTTTTCTCTCACCGCGCGGTGCAAGCCGTCGGGCTGAACTTCGCACCATCCGCTTCACGACGGAAGTCCGTGCTGGTCACGAAGGGCACGGCTAGGTATTCGGGATCGGTAACGACCGTCGTAACCGTGAAGTATTCGTCGCCGTTGGGTTCCTTATGGCGGTCGTAGTATTCGTTCACCACGGCGTTGGCGCTGTAGGGGACTCCGTTCTTCCGCAAATAGCCTGGGCGGAGTTGCGTGGTGACTACTTCGAGCGTACGCCCGTTGTTGCCTACCCGCTGCACGCCTAGACCGGAGGCTTCTGGTGGCCGGATGGGGCGCTCCCAATTGGCGACGGAGTAGCCTTGCCAGGAGGGCTCGGCGTGCTCCGGCGCTTTGCCGCCGAAGTGGAACAGGCGGGTTTGCGTGCCGGCTTCGGTTTCGATTTTTAAGGTGTTGTCGTCCTGCCAGGTGATGTGAAGGCGTCCGGGGATGCGCATGACGGCGGGCGCACCGTAGGCTTTGCACTGCTGGCCGGCGGCTTCGTCTTTCGCCGGGTCCCAGGCATCGATTATTTTTCGGGCGGCGGCGTTCACGGGGACGCTGGCGGAGTCGCCTTTCAGAGGCGTCACCATGCGCCAGCGCCAGTCTTCGGTTACGATCGAAACCCAGTAGCCGGTGAGGTCGACGGGCGCGGCTTCTTTCGGAGATTTCGGTGGAGCGGCGGGGCGGGGAGGTTGCGCCAACGCGGCGGCAGTCAGAACCAGCAGGCCTACTATGAGCTTCATATTATTTGCCCCCCAGGCTCTTGTACACGGCCTCAACAAACTGGTCGGTCTTGACGAAACTATTCGCGGAAACATATTGCGTGTCGTAGTCGATGGTAGGCTGCGCGGCTTTGATCTGCGCGAGCGTCATGCCTTTCTTGAGCATGTCCTGGATGCGGTCCTTCACAATGACGATCATGTCGCGGTACTCCACCACTTCGGCTTCCTCGCACAAGTGACCGTGGCCGGGGATGATGAGCGTGCCGCCTTCCTGCTTGTCGGCGGGCACGGCCAAATCCAGAATGAAGTTCAGCGCTGCGATTTCGCCTTGCACGCTGCCGCCGCGCTCCAGATCGATAAATGGGTAACCGTCGGGCGTGAAAATATCGCCGGCCGAGACCACGTCGGAGCCGCGGAACAGGACCACGCTATCGCCGTCGGTGTGGGCGTTGGGCTCGTGATACACGATGACGGCTTCGTTGTTGTAGTGCAGATCCTTGAACGGCAGATAGTATTCATCGGTGGGCAGGCCGATCTGGTAGGGCGGCGTCGTGCTGCCGGTCACCGGCGCGGTCATGCGGTTCAGCACGTTCTCCTGCGCGATGATCAGCAGCGGCTGCGCGCGATTCGGCGGGATCAACTTGGCGAAGGTCTCATTGCCACCGACGTGATCGGGATGCACGTGCGTATTAACGATGTAGTGGATGGGTGCTTTCGACAGCTTGCGGATTTCGGCCATCGCCTTCTCAGCCAGCGGAGCGAGCCCGGTGTCAACCAGCAGCACGCCTTGCGAGCCGACCTGGACGGTGATGTTGCCGCCGTCGCCGCTGATCATATAGATGGCGCCGTTGGCTGCGCTCGCCGGACGGACTGGGAGAACTTGCAGCTCCGCGGCGGACTGGGCGGCGAGCGTGCCGGCGATCAAGCAAGTGAATAGTGAGAGTTTAAAAATCATGGGAGCCTATCGCAGATCGCAAGTGCCGCCGTTCATGCCGCAGGTGCAGTAACGGTCGCACTTCTCGGGAACCTTTTCGGGCTTGCCCATGGTCTGGCGGAACTCGGGATACATCGTTTCCGCACCGCCGCGGGTGGCTTTCACCGGGAGGCCGTACCAGTCGGCTACTTCATGCAGGAACGGATTGGTCCCGGGCAGATGCTGCGGCACGGTGCCTTTGGGAGCCGGAATTTCGGGCGCGGGCTCGCAGCTTTGCGGCAGGAATTCCTGGCCGGGATCGAGCGCCCAGTTTTCGCTGCGGATCAAGGGTTCGGTCAAGAATACCGGATCATCGATGAACACGATCACGGTGAGGAAATTCCCGTGGCGCGTCCAGTGCTCGGTGACCTTGGCTTTGTCACTGCGCGGGATCCCGTTGCGCCGCAGGTAGCTGGGCTTCAGATGCGTGGTGGTGATGGTGAGCATGTTGCCTTCCCACACCCCGGTAGAAAAACCCGCCCAAGTGTGAACCGCGTTTTCCGGAGGGTGCGGACGGCCATCCAGCCAAATGGTGCGCTCCTCTTCCATCCAGCCGATGTGGGTCTTGAACGCGACCGGCTGTTCGGATTCCGTATCGATATCCTTAGTGATGCGCAGGTTGGCCGAGCCGCGCATCGAATAATCCGAACCATGCGGACGGCACTGATATTCCATGACTACGGAAATGCGATCGGCGTCGTAAGCATCGCCGCGGGCGCGGGCGGCGGCGTTGATGGGCAGCCCGGCGTAATCGGCCAGCTCCGGTCCCGGGAAACGCTCCGGGTAATCCTCGTGATACAGCGGATTCCACGAGCCTGAGAAATCCACCTGTCCGAAGACCAGGCGGTTCGCGGGACCCAGGACAAGAACGCACAACAGAGTGGCAATACGGGCTTTCATACAATTTCCTCTTTTGAAGACCGAATGGGTTGGTTTACCCATGAACCACTTTATATGATCACGAGAAAATCGTCCTGGCCTTTTGGCAGTCTAGAGTGTGGTTTAAACCGGAGGCTCGGCCGCGGCGGCGGCTCCGCGGCGGGGCAAGCGCGGCTTTTTGGGCGCCGTCGCGTAGGCGTAAGGATCTTCCGGTAGTTCGGGCGTGCGGCGAAAGAAGCGGACGACGTTGCGCGCCCAGCGCTCCAGCGTACTCTGCGGGGCCGGGGTTTTGAGCCCACGCCGCCGGGTTTGCGCCTGGAATTCGGCCCACTCTTTCTGATAGAGCTCGGCGTAATCCACGGCGTCATCATATCACCGGGACCACGCAGCCCGCGTTTGGCTATGCTGGCGGTTATGACTCTCGCTTTCATTGGACTCGGAAAAATGGGCGCCGGCATGGCGCGCAACTTGCTTCGAGCTGGACACACCGTTGCTGTTTACAATCGCAGCCGCGAAAAGGCGCAAGCGCTAGCGGCCGACGGCGCGCGCGTGGCGGATTCCCCCGCGGATGCCTGCCGCGACGCCGAGGTCGTGATGACCATGGTGGCCGACGACCACGCGCTCGCTGAAATCGTCTTCGGACACCACGGCATTGCCGCAGCGATGAAAGCCGGCTGCGTTCACCTCTCGCACAGCACCATCAGCACGGCGCTGGCGCGCAAGTTAACGGACGAACATGCGCAGCGCAAGCAAGGCTATCTCAGCGTGCCGGTGTTCGGCCGCCCCGAAGCTGCCGAGACCAAGAAACTTGTAGTGGTCGCTGCCGGCGCCAATGAACTCATCGAGCGCTGCCGCCCGCTGCTCGACGCCATCGGCCGCGCTACCTACGTGGTGGGGGACGAACCCTGGCAAGCTAACGTCGCCAAACTGTGCGGCAATTTCATGGTGATCAGCGTCATCGAAGCGTTCGGTGAAGCTTACGCGACGCTGCGCAAAGCCGGTGTAGCTCCGCAAGCCTTTCTCGAAATCATGAATACGCTTCTGGGCTCGCCAGTGCTCGCCAACTACGGCCGCGCTATCGCGGAAGAAAATTTCGAGCCGGCGGGATTTGCGCTGCGCTTGGGTTTGAAAGACGTCCGTCTGATCCTCGCGGCATCGGAGGAATGCACTTCACCGATGCCGCTGGCCAGTCTGGTTCACGACCATCTGCTCTCCGCCCTTGCCCAGGGCCAGGGCGAGATGGATTGGTCCAGCATGACGCGGGTAGTGGCGCGCAACGCTGGACTATAATTACGCGATTCCGGCTTTATACAGCGCCAGGAGTTTCGCCCAGGCGCGCTCGGCGTCGGGCTTGTTGTAGATCGGCGCGCCGTTCTGCACCGGCATATCCGGCACGCACCAGCCGTGCAGCGAACCTG
This sequence comes from Bryobacterales bacterium, assembly GCA_963760575.1. Lineage (GTDB taxonomy): Bacteria > Acidobacteriota > Terriglobia > Bryobacterales > Bryobacteraceae > Palsa-187. Next base: position 25,339 of record CAVXEM010000006.1, on the reverse strand, counting down.
AATACACTTCGATCTCGACAGGAACCTTGGCGGCGGTAAACGCCTCTTTCAGCTTGTCCTTCGCGTCCGGCTGCCGCATGTCGTCGTTCGAGGCGATCCCGAAATACATCCGCGCCTTGATCTTGGGCGCCAGCAAATGCGGACTATCCGGTTTGTCGGTAACCAGGCCGCCGCCGTGGAACGAGCCGCCAGCGCCGATGCGATTGGGCAGTGCCGCGGCAGTCTTCACCACCAGCGGACCTCCCATGCAATAGCCTTGGGTGCCGATCTTCTTCGACTTGTTCACTTCCTTCTGCGCATCCAGGAAAGCCACGTACGCGACGGCGTCCTTCTCCGCGTTGCCGGGCGCGTTCACCGATCCCATCAGCGGCCCCAGCTTCTTCATGTCGTCCGGATTCGCGAAGTTGAAGGTGGAGGCATCCGTGAAAGGCGCCTTTGAAATTCGATAAAACGGATTCGGCACCAGCACCGAATAGCCTTCAGCGGCCAGGCGCTTGGCCATCTCACGCATCGACGGCCGCAAGCCGAACGCGTCCGGCCACAGCAGCACGCCCGGGTGAGAACCGCTCATGGGGTGAATGAACGCCGCGTCGCAGACACCGTCGGGCGTCTTCACTTCCACGTTCGTCTCAACCACCGGCAATCCCGCTGCCGACGCTGTAGCTGTGGCAACAGCCACGCCTGCGGCCACCGAGAGAGCTACAAAATCGCGCCGGGCCACGTCGCCTTCGAGCGCATCGTTGTTTTTTTCATCAATCATTTGCTACCTCCTCTTTCAGAGTTTATCGTCTTACCGCCGAGATTGGCGATGCGCGCCGCCGCCCAGCCCGCCCAGATCGATGATTACCGCAATCAGCAGCCATACTAAATTGATTCCAGCGGTGGGCATCTGGTTATTGAATTCCCAGGCGTAGACAAGTGTGGTGAGCGGCAGAAAAAAGAAACCCAGCACCGGCAACAGCAAACCGCCGTGGAAGGCGCGCTGTAAGTAGCTGGAGAAGAGCCACAACAACAGCAGCGTCACGCGCGGAAATAGCAGAACGATAAATAGGAGAAAACAGGGCATCGGCGCACTGCGATCATATCAGGTTCACCGTGAAGGCGCTGCCCGCGCGGCTTAATTTCCCAGGTATTGAACGTGAACGTAAGTCCCCAGTCTCACGTTGTAGGCCAGATACCAACCGTCGTGATCCGGATCGTCATAAACGACAATCTGATCGCTGTCCCACAGCCAATCGTTGCAGTAGGCGAAGTCGAACGCGCCCACGCTGAAGAATGCCACCGGTAAAGCGTCCATGTTCAAAAGGCCGGTCAGATGGAAGCGCGGATCGTTGCGGGCATAGTCATGCCCGATCCACTTGTTGTTGGCATGCACGTGCGGGGCTTCGGGGTGCCCGCCTTTATCCACGAAGCTGCGGGCGGGCGCGGGCGCGGGACGGTTCCTTCACGCGCGTCGGCGCGGGACCGTGTGAAGGAATGTGTCCACCTCCCACACCCTTCACGCCACCGCCGCGTCCTTTTCACGCGCCCTGAATAACTTGGCGCCGCGCGAGCTTTTGGTAGTTACTTGCCCACCATATGTTCCGGATCTTTATTGTTCTCGCAAACATACTCGCCCACCTCATCGCCAGGATCGAGATCGGCCACGCGCTTCATGGTCCAGGGCTTTTTATAGGCGCCTGGATCGTCGATCGTGAACTCGATCTCGAGGTGGCCCAGATCCGGACGGCGGAGGCGCTCGGTGACGCGCATTCTTTCGGTATGCGGATGGCCTTGCGGGTCGAGCCAGGAGCGGTCGTTGAAGCCCACCGTATCGATCACCAAAACATCGCCCTCCCAGTGCCCGATCGAGTGCCCCATCCACGATGGGTTCGGGTCCTTCGGATGGCCGCGTCCGTCGAGAAATACCTGGCGGTGACTGGGAATGTCGTCTTCGAACAGCATCACCAGCAGCGTTGGAGTTTGCACCAGCTTATACGGGAACAAAGCCCCCGCCGCCGTCACGCCGCGCGTCAGGCAATGCGCCCCCGGCGCGTCTTTCGAGTTGTTGGCCGCGCGCTCGCGCAGCAGCGTTTCCACCCACGGCAACGGTTCCGGCTTGCCGGGATCGACGGGCCTCTGCGCATACCAGACTCCAGAGAGATCCGGCTTGCCCTCTGCCGCGCGCGGCGCGGGACCGGTTGGTGTCGCATGCGGGCTGATGAGATCGACTCTGAATTCGCGCCCGTCTCCTAACGTGTCGAGCTGGTAATCCGTCAAGTGGATGTCGAGCCGCAAAGTCTGCGCGGCCGCGACAGTCACGTTCTTCTGCACGAACGGATTGAATCCCGGCGCCGCAATGGAGATTTCGTAAGTGCCGGACGGCAACTGCGCGAGCGTATAAACTCCCTTCGCTGAGCTAGCCGCTTTATAAACCGCGTTCGTCGTCGAGTTGACGGCCTGGACGGCAACGTCCGCCACCGCCTCCCCAGGCAGGTTCGACACGGTGCCGGTGATGGTTCCCGCGCTCTGTCCAAATCCGAGGGAAGCGCACAAAATAAAAAGCGCAAAACGCATGTTTCCTCCCCGCCAGAGTATACATTAGAAACGTGAACCAACACCGGCAATGGCCCGTCCCCGCGCGGCCCTGGGTCATGCGCATGCGCTGGCGCGAATTGCTGTTTGCACATTGGGTGGTCGACGCGGCTCTTGTGAAACCTCTGATCCCCGCCGCTTTGCAATTGGACTTATTCGAGGGCCGCTGTTACGTCGGCGCCGTGCCGTTTCTGATGGAAAACGTAACTCCGCGAGGCGTGCCGCCACTGCCCGGCCTGCACGCGTTTCCGGAACTGAACCTGCGAACCTACCTAAATGCCGGTGGTAAACCCGGAGTCTGGTTCTTCAGCCTGGACGCCGGCCAAAAATTAGCCGTCCGAACGGCACGCCGATTATTCCACTTGCCCTATTTCGACGCCAAGTTTGAGATCGATCTGTCAGGCGGCCACGTCGTATACAAGTCCGTCAGGACCCATCACGGTGCACCGGCCGCCGAGTTCAGCGCCACCTACCGTCCCATCGGCCCCGTCTACGAAGCGAGCGCCGGCACTCTCGACGCCTGGCTGACAGACCGCTATTGCCTTTACTCGGCCGACGCATCCGGCAACACCTATTGTGGTGAAATCGATCACCCACCCTGGCCGCTGCAGAAAGCCGAGGCTACTATCCACGTAAATACGTTAGGCGACTCGTTCGGAATCCACATGCCCCAGCAGCCCGCGACGCTGCACTTCGCCAAATCGTTAGACGTGAAAGCTTGGATGGTGGAGCGCCTTCCCAAGGACTCATGACGCTTCATTCGATACCAATCCCCGTCGTCCTGATCCTTTTCGTCGCAACGGTAGTTCGCTCGGCGCTGGGGTTTGGAGAAGCCTTGATAGCAGTCCCTCTACTCGCGTTGGTCATGCCCGTTGAAGAAGCCGCGCCGACCGCCGTGCTGGTGTCGATCACCGTCGCCTTTGTCATCGTTCTTCAGGACTGGCGAAGAGTGCATCTACGCAGCGCAGGATGGCTGGTGGTCTCGACCTTCCTAGGAATCCCGCTAGGACTGCTGCTGTTAAAGAAACTGCCCGAGTCCATCGTCGACGTAATCCTTGGAGTGGTGGTAGCGGCCTTCTCCCTATACTCCCTGGCAAGCCGGCGTGACCGTGAATTAAAAGACGACCGCTTGGCGGGCATTTTTGGATTCGCCGCGGGTGTGCTGGGAGGCGCCTACGGCATGAACGGTCCACCGCTGGCCATCTACGGATCGCTCCGCCGCTGGGCGCCCGAACATTTTCGCGCAACGCTGCAGGCCTATTTCCTTCCCGCCAGTTTGGCGGGCATGGCCGGCTATTGGATCGCCGGCCTGTGGACTCCCTCTGTAAACCGCTTCTATCTCGACTCGCTGCCCGGCGTGGTCATCGCCATTTTTCTGGGACGAGCCATCAATCGAAGACTCTCCGGCCGCCGCTTTATTTCGTGGATTCATGTATGCCTCATAGTAATTGGAGGGGTGTTGCTGGCGAAGGGCATTATATCGTGATACGATATAACGGTATTGGACCTGCATTCCTCCGAGTACCGCAAATTAGAAGAGTTCCGCTTTCAAATCCGGCGCTTTCTTAGCTTTAGCGAGGCGGCGGCGCGCGCTTCCGGCATTGAACCGCAGCAGCACCAGGCTCTGCTGGCCTTGAAAGGGATGCCGCAGGGTTGTGTCCCAACTATCGGTCACCTTGCGGATCGCTTGCTGCTCAAGCATCACAGCGCCGTCGGACTAGTGGACCGCCTGCAGACCCTGGGCTTGCTGGCGCGGGAGCCAAGTCCCGGCGACGCCCGCCAAGTCCTGCTGCGTCTCACCGCGAAAGGCGAGCGCATCCTGCACCGCCTCTCTCTCACTCATCATAAGGAATTAGAAGAAACTGGACCAAAACTCGTCGCCACGCTTCGCGCCATCAGCCGTAAGACTCCATGACCAATCAGCAGCACGCCTTCACGCCCGCGGACGAACTCGGAGATTTCACCGTCACTCCCCGGCTCATTCCCATCTCCCTCGCCGCCATATGCATCGGAATCGCAGCGACGTTTGTCGCACTCGCACTGCTGAAACTCATCGGCCTGTTCACCAACCTGTTCTACTTCCAGCGCTGGAGCACCGCCCTGGTCTCGCCCGCCGGCAACCATCTCGGCCTATTCGCCGTGATCGTACCTGTGATCGGAAGCCTGATCATCGGATTAATGGCGCGCTACGGTTCGGAACGAATCCGCGGCCATGGCATTCCTGAAGCGATCGAGTCGATCCTGCTGAACGGCAGCCGCATTCAACCCAGACTGGCGATTCTGAAGCCGCTTTCTTCCGCGATCTCGATCGGCTCCGGCGGACCATTTGGAGCCGAAGGACCCATCATCATGACAGGCGGAGCCCTGGGTTCGATCATCGCGCAAGCCTTCCACCTCAGCAGCACCGAGCGTAAGACTCTTCTGGTTGCCGGAGCCGCCGCCGGCATGTCCGCCACTTTCGCCGCGCCGCTTTCCGCAGTGCTGCTGGCCGTCGAACTCTTGTTGTTCGAATGGAAGCCGCGCAGTCTGATCCCCGTAGCCCTGGCGAGCGCGACCGCTGGTGCCGCACGCCGCTACGTCCTAGGCGTGGGACCGCTGTTTCCAGTTCCCGCGCACTCACTGTTCATCGGTCCCCAAGGCCTGCTGGGCTGTATCCTAGTCGGCGTTCTAGCTGGAGCCACATCGGCCATGTTGACGCGCGCCGTCTACGCATCGGAGGACCTGTTTCAACGCTTGCCGATTCACTGGGCCTGGTGGCCAGCGATCGGCGGACTCGTAGTAGGCCTTGGCGGTCTCGTCTTCCCGCAAGCGCTCGGAGTCGGCTACGACACTATCGGCGCGCTGCTGCAACACGATGTCGCGGGCCTGACCATCGCCGGAATTCTAGTAGTGAAGGCCATCATCTGGGCAGTCTCGCTAGGATCGGGAACCTCAGGCGGCGTCCTCGCTCCGTTACTCATGATCGGCGGAGCAGTGGGCGGAGTCGAAGCCATGTTCCTCCCCAACGAAGGCACCGGCTTCTGGCCCCTAATCAGCATGGGAGCCATCCTGGGCGGCACCATGCGCTGTCCTTTTACGGGCATCGTATTCGCCATGGAACTGACGCACGACATGAACGGCCTGCTGCCGCTGCTGGTCGCCAACACCATTGCCTACGCATTCACAACGCTGCTTCTGAAACGGTCTATCTTAACCGAGAAAATTGCCCGCCGCGGCTTCCACCTGAGCCGCGAATATTCCGTGGACCCGCTCGAGATCCTGTTCGTCCGCGAAGTCATGCGCACTAGCCTGGTCGCTTTCCCCGAATCCCAAACGCTGGGCGAGCTGGCCGCATCGTTTCACCCCGACCATTCCCCGCGCGGTCAGCATTTGTATCCCATCATCGGCGACGATGCCGCCGTCATCGGCGTAATGACCCGCAAAGACGTGCGCCGCTTGCTCGCGGAAGATTCGCAAAGCAACGCCCGCTTAGGAGAGCTAGCCAGACGCCAACCCACCGTGGCCTATCCTGACGAATCGCTACGCGCGGTGGTTTACAAAATGGCCGAGACCGGTTTTACGCGCCTGCCTGTAGTCGATTCCTCATCTGGCCGTAAACTCGTCGGCCTGGTTTCGCTCGAAGACCTGTTGCGTGCGCGAACTCGCAACCTCACCGAAGAACGCCACCGCGAACGCGTCCTGCGAATCCGTCTGCCCTTTAGAACCCGGGCCGGCTCACTGAGGTAAACACCTTAGGAAAGATCGGATACACGCTCATTTATTCCAGAAACCGCTCACGCACTCTCAACAAAAGACTCGCTCTTAACGATAGATCTAGTGAGTGTGGATCATCCTTACTGGCATCTTTGTCGCTGCCACTGCCGTTTGTGCGGCGGGCTGGCTGCGCACGCGCCGGCTGCTTAGCTGATTGCCGGCAAAAGCATGGCGATCAAGGAACATCCTCGCACTTCCTGCTGGAAGAGCGCCGCGTGCTGCGCTTGATCACCGAAGGCGCGGACCTCAAAGAGGTCCTCGATGCCCTCACCGCTGGCATTGAACGCATGGTTCCCGGCTGCTACTGCTCCATCCTGCTGCTGGACGCGAGCGGACGCTTGCGCGAAGGTTCCGGCGGCGGCTTGCCTCCGGAATTTATTAAACAAGTGTACGGCCTTGCCATTGGACCCGACATTGGTTCCTGCGGTTCCGCCGCCTATCTCAACCAGACCGTCATCGTGGCCGACATCGCCACCGACTATCGCTGGGCCGATGCCAAAGAATTACCACTAGCCTTCGGACTGCGCGCCTGCTGGAGCGTTCCCATTCGCGATTCGAACAACAAAGTGCTCGGCACTTTCGCCATGTATCACCCGCGAGTCGCATCCCCGCGTCCCGAGCAGCTCGGCATCGTCGAAGCCGGCGCGCACCTGGCCGGCAACATCATCGAGCGCCTCAGCGCCGAGCAGAAATTGCGCGAAAACGCTCTGCGCATGAAGCTGGCCGAAGAAGCCGCCTCCTTCGGCGTGTGGGAAATGGACCTCGAAGCCGGTGTTGTCACCGGATCTGAAGCCTGGGCGGCAATGGAGCGTTGCCCCGACGGCACTGCCGGACTGGATGTGGAACTGGTCCGGGAGGTGGTTCATCCCGAAGACCGCCATCTGCTCGCGGCAGGTTCCGATCACGCCTTCGCCACCGGCGAACCGTATTGCGTCGATTTCCGCATCGTGCCCGAACCCGGCGTCATCCAGTGGCGCCGCAGCGCCGCGCGCGTCCAGTTCGTCGATGGCAAGCCAAAGCGCTTGATCGGAGCCACCATCGACATTACCGAACAAAAGGAAATGCTGCTGTCGCTCGATCAGGCCCGCCAAAAAGCCGAAGTCGCCGCCCAAGCCAAGAGCGATTTCCTGGCCAATATGAGCCATGAGATTCGCACCCCCATGAACGGCGTGATCGGCATGACCGGCTTGCTGCTCGATACCGATCTATCGCCCGAACAGCGTGACTACGCCGACACCGTCCGCAAATCCGGCGAAGCCTTGCTCACCATCATCAACGACATCCTCGACTTCTCGAAGATCGAAGCCGGCAAAATGGATATCGAGGCTTTCGCGTTCGATCTCCGCATGGTGCTCGAAGAAGTCACCGAGATGCTCGCCCCGCGCGCCGAAGAGAAGGGCCTGGATCTCATGATTCACTACGCCCCCGGCCTCCCGCAATATTTCGTGGGAGACGGCGATAGAATCCGCCAGGTGGCCACCAACCTGGTGGCTAACGCCATCAAGTTCACGCACGCAGGTCACGTGTTGATTTCCGTCGAATGTCTCGTACGCGACGCCGCCAGCGCCGAAGTGAAAATTTCCGTCGCCGATACCGGCATCGGAATTCCTCCGGACAAGATCGATTTGCTGTTCAAATATTTCAGCCAGGCCGATACCTCTACTGCCCGCAGATACGGTGGCACCGGCTTGGGCTTGGCTATCTCGAAGCGCTTGGTCGAGCTCATGGGCGGCGCCATTCATGTCGAGAGCGAGCCGCGGAAAGGCTCCACGTTCTGGTTCTCGCTGCGCATGCCGGTCGACACGCAAGCTCCTGTGCGCCCAGCCCCCGCCGCCAGTCTACAGGGACTGCGGGTCTTGATTGTCGACGACAACGAAGTGAATCGCCGCGTGGTCCACGAGCAAATTTCCAGTTGGGGAATGCGCAACGGCAGCTATGCCAGCGCCGAGGAAGCGCTGGCGTCGCTGCGCGCCGCGCACGCCGCGGGAGATCCTTATGACTTGGTGATCGCCGATTACCAGATGCCCGGAATCGATGGCGCGACACTCGCCTCCATCATCAAAGGCGACCCCGCCATTAGCGGTGTCGTCTTCATCATGCTCACCTCCGTCGGCCACTGGAGAGAATTGCGCGGTATCGAGGGCGCGAGTGTGGATGCGTGTCTGCTGAAGCCAGTGCGCCATTCGAAGCTGATGGACACACTCGCCACCGCGTGGTCCAAAAAACATCCCGCGGCGGCCCGCTCTGAGTCGTCGCTACCCGTGTCTCGACATTCCCTGGAAGCTCTCGGCCAGTTCGCCAACTCCGATATTCGCGTTCTCATCGCCGAGGATAATGCCGTGAACCAGAAAGTCGCGCTGATGATGCTCGCCAAACTCGGCATCCGCGCCGACGTCGCCGGCAATGGCCGCGAGGCCGTCGAGATGCTGAAGATCCTCCCCTACGACCTGGTTTTCATGGATTGCCAGATGCCCGAAATGGACGGCTACGAAGCCGTTGCCCAGATCCGCAAACTGGAAGGCGTGAATCAGCGCGTCCGCGTCGTGGCCATGACCGCCGAAGCCATCACCGGCTGCCGCGAGCGCTGTTTAGAAGCCGGCATGGACGACTACATCACCAAGCCCGTCAGCATGGAACCGCTCATCCAAGCCCTTCGCAACGGCATCAAGCCATTGACCGTGCAATAACCCTTGTCAACTCCTTGCGAGCAGCCCGTCTGCCATGATAGGCTGCTCTCGTCCAAACATCTCAAGGAGTCCGACAACACGATGACACGACTGAAACTGACAGCCGGTGCGCTGGTCCTGGCCGCCATGGTTTCCACGCCGCTACTGTCCCAAGTCAACAACGCCAAGATGACCAAGCAGGAAGCCGCTAATCTGAAGCTGGTCGAGGAATGGTGGCGGACCGTTCTGGTCGCGCACCATATCGATCAAATGACCAAGTTCGCCGACGAGAACATGATTCAGCACAATCCCACCGCACCCAACGGCCTGGCGCCATTGCGCAAGATCTTCGGCAGCCGTCCCCCCATCGACATCCCGGCGTCCATCACGCCCCCGCCGGCGCTCGAAATTTCGCAAGGCGATGTCGTCATGATCGTCTTCGATCACGAAGCCAAGGACCCCACTGATCCCTCGAAGACCTATCACTATAATTCCTTCGACGCCTTCCGCATCAAAGACAACAAGATCGTCGAGCACTGGGACGGCGCCCAGAAGTCCGCCGCGCGCCAGACGAAGGAATAACTTCCAAAATTTCAAGGCTTTTGCGGCGTCTTGGGCCGAGCGTAATCGAACCAGCCCAGGCCGCCGAAGTGCAGCGGATCTTTGTTATTCTCCGCGCACACGAACTCCAAAATCTCTTCGTCGGGAACCAGCGCCGCGTTGATGGTGTGCTTCCATTGCCCGGTATATGCGTCCGCATCGTCGGCAAGGATCTCTACCACCAGGCTGGCCTTATCGGGCCGGCTGATACGCTCGATCACATGCAACTTCTCCGTGTGGACTCCGAAGCCGGCGGTGAGCTCATTGAATCCAGTGGTATCCACAACCAGCGTGTCGCCTTCCCAATGCCCCACGGAATGCCCCATCCAGGCTGGATTCCAATCCTGCGGATGCGGACGGCCGTCCAGGAAAATCTGCCGGTAGCCAGGTGTCGTGAACTCCGTCAGGTGAATGATCACTTCCGGCGTTTGGATGAGCTTATGGGGAAAACCCGCCAGGAAAGGCGTCGCCGCCTGCGGCAAACAATATGAACCGGGATTTTGACGCTCCGTGCCTGGAGTCTGATTGATCCGGTTCTGAATCTCCGCCGCCCAAGGCTTTAGCGGAAACGGATTGGGAATGCGCAAGCCAGAAATGGTGGACCACATTCCTGAAAGGTCGGGCTTGCCATCTGGCATGCGCGGCGTGGGGCCCGCCACCTTGGCCTTGCGCCGCATGTCCTTGCCCAGCATGTCGGGATCGTCGCCGATGGTTCCCAGATTCATTCCCCAAGGCGCGTGCATATCAAATTTCTGGAGACCGGCTTTTACAGTAACCTTGCTCAGTACGGCCGGTAGGTACATCGCGCCGGGAAGGGGAATCGTCAGGTCATAGGTGCCCAGCGGCAGTCCGCTCAAGGTGTATTCGCCGTTGGTCTGCAGCGGAGCCGTAAAATCGCGTCCCGATTCCGCGTGCCGTGCGATGAGCCGCGCGCCGGTAAAGCCGGTGAGTGGTACGTTGTTCGGATGGTCTCTCAACCTACAACAGCGGCACACATTTTAAATCATTCGGATCGGACCCGGCCCCATTTCTCTGCAGGTCTGCGTTCCGGCGCCGGGCACTTCACTTACTGCAACCCTTTTTGGTTTCTTCAAATCCGTCGAACAAGCGCCCGGCGCCGGCGCCCGCCAGCGTTTCCATCCGGTGTGGCTGGCCCTTCTCTACGGTGTAGCGCGCCACCGTCCCTTTTGTGCTGAGCAGTTCCGCTTCCTTCTTCATCTCCGAGTGCCACATGTACGGGTCATTCTCGCCCACGTACATGAAGACGCACATCTTCGAAATCGCCTGCAGCTTGGCCATGCTGGGCTCCCACATATATCCAGGGAAGGCGGTCACCGACAAAAAATACTGAGGATTCGCAGCCGCCACGTGGAATGCCGCAATTCCGCCGTTGGATGGCCCGATGATATGGAACTTATTGTCCTGGATTTTGTAATCCGCCAGGATCATCTTGAGAAACTCCGGGAAAATACGAGCCCCACCCTCGAAGAACAACTCATCGTCCGGTGCGGCCGGAGCCACCACGATGTAGCCCCGTTTTTCAGCCTGCGCGCGCAAGTTGCGGTCCAGAACATTGTCCACCGTGTTCATGGTTTGCGGACCCCCGCCGAAGGCCAGGATCGCCGGATACGCCTTCGCCGCATCATATCCGTTGGGAAGATCAACTTTATATCGAACCGTGAGACCAGCCACCTTCTTGCTCTTCTCCAGCACCTCCGCCCGCACGGGCAGGGTTGCGAACATCGCGACGGCGACCGCCGCCGAAAACAACGGCATCCACTTCGATCTTGTTTGTTTCATAATTAGGAGGCCGCTCAGTTTCGGTGCGGCAACATCGATTCTAGCTTGAAGAATGGTACGCCCGAGAGGATTCGAACCTCTGACCTTTTGCTCCGGAGGCAAACGCTCTATCCAGGCTGAGCTACGGGCGCAAACTCAATGACTTACACGGCACATCGCAAGTTTAGATCCTTTGCCTTCGCAAAAGGAGCCTTGCATGTACACGACTCAGTTTATCACCGAACGCAGTTACTTGAAGGGAGTTTCGCAAGCCACCATTCAGTGGTACAACTCATCTTTCAAAGCGTTTGAAGGGGCGCTGGATTCCAAACAGGCGATTATTGAACGGATCGGGGCCTTAAGGAAAACGAATTCGGCTATCTCCGTCAATACCTATCTCCGCTGCCTCAATGCGTACTTCCGTTGGCGGCATGAGGAACACGGTGCAGATCCCATCAAGATCCCACGACTGAAAGAAGAACAAAACGTCCTCGCAACATTGACGCCGGACCATGTCAAGCGGCTGATTCAGTTCTCTCCGAAGGGCCGGAATCTTAAACGTGCCCACACGCTGACGTTACTCCTGCTGGATACTGGTTTGCGTTTCGCCGAAGCGTTGGGCCTCACTTGGGACAGAGTGGACCTAGACAATTTGGTTCTTAAGGTCCTGGGCAAGGGCGGCAAACATCGGGTGGTGCCAATCTCACTCGAATGCCGCAAGGTGCTTTATCGCTGGAAGACAGCAGCAGCGTGATTCCGATTTGGTGTTCCCGACTCGAAGCGGCATCGTATCGAGCCAGCGGAATGTCGGGCGGGATGTACGGCTGTTGGGCCAGCGGGTCGGGATCACGGGCGTTCGATTCAGCCCTCACACGTTCCGGCACACATTCGCCGTCAGCTACCTACGGGCTGGCGGGAACGTGCTTTACCTCCAACGCATCCTAGGGCACAGTTCGTTAGAGATGACGAACCGGTACACGCGGAGTTTAGGCATAGATGACCTATCCGCCGTCCACTCGAAGCTCTCGCTGCTGTCGAGGCGGGGCTAGGGCCGCGATGACAGGGATGACAGCATAGGAGAGCAGTCTGGAGAGCGTGATTGCATTTCTATCTACCTACTCTTCTTCTCTCTTTTTACTGTCATCCTGTCATCACTACTACTAAGCAGCTTCACAGAGTGCGGTTACCGCTCTCGATACGCGGGTTACACGATGACAGCACCGCTATGCTGCCCTTGGTTCTCCTGTCACCGCGTCATCGGCAGCTACATCGGCGTTCGGAATGAATACGCCGACGGGGCGAGTTGTCTTTGTACGTCTGAGGCAATCTAGCCCAGAGTCCTCGCTCAAGAATCGAGAGGCCCTGGAAGTTAGTGCTTCGCAATCGCCGCCCTAAACCTGAAGCGTTTTTAGGCAATGCCAGATCATATAGATTCAGTTTTTGAAGCAGTGTCAGTAGATCGCCCATCTCCGTCACGTAAAGCATTCCAGCACGATCCGGCAGTGAGTAATCTGCCCGTGATTCATGTCACCCGTCACCTCTGGATCGCGGAACAATCTGAGCAGGGGTTGTTCCAGATCCGTTTCGTCGGCTTCGCGTTCTGCCAGGGTACGATCCCATCCAGCCGATGATCGCTGCCGCCCATTCCCGTGACTTCCCAGCGACATCGGCAGTAAGCCCTCAGCAACATACACAGGGCCGTGAAGTGTTCTTCAAATTCAGGAATCGGGTTGGGTAGATCCTGTCCCGTATCTTTGATCTCAAAGTATCGCCGTAAAACCTGCATCAATGCGCTGCCGATCTAGATCACGATTTTGTTTCAGGGCTCGTCTCAATCGGTCGCTAGTTTGAGTGCTGTTGGCTTGTTGCGCATACTCAATGACGGCGCACCGCTTTTGTAGCTCATGCTTTTGCGTATCACCTTCGATGCTTGTGATGACTCCAACAGGGCGAGTAGCCGCTAGTGCGGATTACGCCGTCCGAGTTGGATCTACCACGCTCACGCTCCCGTTGCCAGGAATAAGCAATAGTCGATCAAGTCCTGCTTGAAGTTGGCTTGCTCTTTGTTGTCCAGCGCCAATAAGCCGGGATCGGGCATGTTACCTAGCGCGGCTACCGTATAATCGCCCTTCACGTCGCCCAGGCCATGTAAGATGACGAATCGTCTGCGCCCCAGTTGTTTTGCCTCATTGACTGGGGCCAAGATGAACCATCAGGAGCCGAGCAGGGCATAGATCACGAACGTATGGGTACAAGCCCTCGGCCATACCTACGAACCACCGCATCGCCGGAACAACACAGGCCTGTGTATCGACCAACAATTCGCTCGAAGTCGTCAAGCTGCGGGATCGGATCACCATCCGTGTATGTTAGCGGTGAAGCAATACGGATGCTCAAGCCAAAATGCAGTCTGGGTTGTCTCCGTTCGGAACAGGTGCAATCCCGGCTGCTGTGATCTGAAGTAGGCTGCCGCCGCGTGACAGGTACGTATAGCCGTGTCCTCGTCGTCTGAGACTGCCGAAAATCGCCGCAGGCGCAAACCGCTCGTATTCTTGGACGCAATGACCTGAAGGCGTTGGATAGCGGCCTGCCGCACCTGCGCTGAGTGTCGTAACCCCGCAGGCTATCCATCATCAATTCTGCAAGTTCGTAATTTTCACGGCTCGTAGTTTAGCGAGATCCGCTTACCGTCGATGATGAGATGCAACGAGCCAGATTCATCCCGAAGGAATCGGCCCTCGCGTTCTTTGATGTAGACACACAGCCGCCTTCACGAATAAATAGGCAGCTTGTTCGCTGTCCGTCAGATTTTCGATGTATTGTTTTCCTAGTCTCATAAAAACTTGGTACCTCCAAAACGTGAATTTGGTTTGCCGAGTGATCCCAGCGAACCGGAGCTTTTGCCCTGGTTCGATCATAGTCGCAATAACCGCATAACTCGCTGACAATAAATGGGTTATAGGGATTATTGTCCCTATGGATCTGTTTGCATGAATTATTGGGGGAGCCAACAATTTGCCCCGTAGATTATTGTGGAGGCCTACGCCTTCGGCTGTTTCTTTCTTGCTTGATGTAGAAGTGCGGCAACCCTATTGCCTTTTTTGGTATCGCCGTATAGTTCGTTGGCGATCTGGCCGAGGGTTAGCCTCTTACTTCTGAGTTCCACAGCAACGTCTGATTTGTACTTGCCGTCCGTGGGGCGTGGTCCTGGCTTGCCCTTCGCCTTCTTCGGAGCCGCATACAGGGCTAATGCGAGTAGTACCTTCTGATTCTTTTCGAGCAGCCGCTTCTTCAATCCGGCTGTGGCGTACTTGTCGGCCAGGACGTACTCAAGCCCGAAGATCCGCAACATGAGGAATAGTGCTAGCGGCTCCTGAACTTCGACCACGGCCTTCTCGGGCGACGTGTTGGCATCGACCCAGTCGCTAACGAAATACGCATTACCTTCGTAGGAGTCGAGGGACGCGTGAGGCCCCTTAGCCTTTTTGGCGGTTACGACCTTGGCAATGACGCGCCGGAACTCTTCGTCGGTTGGTAGCTGGTCGGCCATACTCGCTCCGTCGGACTGGAATTAAGGCGACTTTAGCATAATGACGAAATGACAGGCTCTGAGGTTTTGATACGATGATTTCGACGTGCGTAAAAAGCGAACGGGACGAGAGGCTGCGGCTGGTGTTGGTGGTGCAATTCTCAGTGCACCGTGGGTTTTTATTGGTGTCATCCACGTCATTGATTGGATCGGTCGAGTCCAGGTGGCGAGGGCCATTGCCCCCTACATCGGAGTAGTGATGACTCCCCCCGCATTCCTTTTTGAGTTCTTAGGAGCGGTCGGACTCCTATTCTACGCAACTAGACTTGAACATGACCGAGAGATCGAAGAAACACCTCGTATCATTCGGCCTTGGTCGGAACCTGAGAGGCCGAAACGACATTGGCTCTGGATCAAGATTGCTCTCGTGTCTGGAAGCATTTCGCTAGTCGGGGCGATAAGTGTATTCCTATTGCTGCGGCATGGCGAACCACCCGCGAGTAATGCGATCAATCATCCAGAATTGCCCTCCGTCACGCCAACCGCCACGGTATCGACACCGAGCGACTCTAACAAGCAGGTACAAAGCCCAAAGCGAACCGCTTCGCGTGAAAGTACCGCACAACCCAAAGCGGCAAGCGTGGCCAATCCATCCCCTCCTCCTCTTATTATTCCCAGCTCATCAGCCTCCAGGCCGTTTTCAGAGAACAAGGGCGCTGGCCAACCAACGGCTAGTATCGGCGGGAAGGCACTCAGCGCAAGCGATAAGGCCCCTGGCACGCTGTACGTATCGGTCAGACTCGCGGAAGTTAGTCGATATCGCGGAACCTTCGATGAACAAAGCGTCGATGCTGTCAAAATAGCCCTGGAGCAGACCAAGAAAATATCCGTCTTTACAGGCGCTTACGATATCGGCAAGTCGTCAGGCCGACGCTACGGAATCGGAGGCATTGCGCCGTCAAAAGCAAGAACGATATTTTACTTCGACAAAACGCTTGATAACACGTGTGCCGCAGTCCAACGTACAATTGCAGCCGTAATTGGGATGGCGATGGAGTGCCAGTTCTTTATCAGCTTCCTGCTCCAAATCCTGACCCTAACGACTTAAACCTCCTGCCGGATTTTTGGTCGGTTTCAGGGCTCGATATGGAAGTATGGCTTTGAGACCATACTTCAGGCCTCGTCGGGGGAGGGCTTTCCTGCCCAAACGTGACGCCCAAATGACGGATGACAGGGCATGATGGCAGGGCGATCCGCTGCCGTCATCAGTTAACGCATTGATAATGCTAGAGATAATAGTATAGATGACGGGATGACAGAGAAAAGAGAAAGAGAGTAGTAGTAGAAATTATTAGCTAATTTAGCCGTATTTATCCCGTAGTTTCCTGTCATTGCTGTCATCTGTCACAAGCGAAGGGCCGGAGCCAAAGCGACGGCCCGGAGCGGTAAGGCGCGAAACGCCCCCCTGCTGGCTGGACGCTTTCAACTGGTATAGAACAATGCCAACGATTCGCTCAGCGTAGAGAGTCGAAACGAGGGTAAGAGGCTGCATAGAGGATGCTGACACGGGACTCGATTAAGTTAGAACGGCACCTCATCGTCGGTGATCTCAGCTTCTGGAACGTATTCGGCTTTTTGAATCCAGTTCGGATCCCATTCTTCGGGTGTAACAATGCGGAGTTTCCCGCTATCGTCAAATACTTCCTTCGCGACCTTGAGTAAGTACTGTTTGCCCTGCTTGGTACGCATCCATTCTTCATAGTTCGGATCGTCCCAATGCTCTTCCCCAACAGCCTCGTACGAATAAGCCTTTAGCCATTGAGTTAGCTCTTGCCGATTGCGAAAGATCACAGGAGTCTGTATTAATAGCTTCTTTCAATGCGGCAAAAGCGGGATGATTGGTCAGGAGTATGTCCTCGATCGCCCCGCCCGAATTGCGTCGTTCTTCTGTTAAGAACGTTATCAGCTGATTTAGCGTCTGCATGTTCTCCTGCATGTCCTTCAATAACTGAACTTCCTTTATTCGACCCTGCTCATGGAGGAATCGCTGAAAAAGCCCGGCCCACTGTTCACGCAGCGCATTCAGTGATATCAGCCGCCGTTTCAAATGGAGCAATCGCATTGTTGAGCGGTAACGCTTCAACCTCCTCCAAAAACGAATAAATTTTCAAATTATCGACATGCGCTGATTGGAAGCCGGATACATTCTTGTTCTTGAGGTACGTGCGGTATTCGGCCCAAACACCAGCTTCCACAAATATGTACACCTGGATGCCCAGCGAGTAGGCTGTCTTGAACTCTTGCTGTGAAATCGAATACTCAGGATTGCTAGAGCTGCTCCCATATCGACCCCCAATGATAGAGATCAAGACCTCAACAAGGTTGACTTCCCGATAGCAATAGTCTTCAAGCCGGGCGGCATTGCCATAAGGGACGTTACTCCGCTCATGCAGAACGGCGTCATAACCCATTTGGGAAATGAAGGCCTGAAGATCAGTCCTAACTTGTTTCAGATCGTAGAATGTGGAGCTGACAAACACTCGCTGCCTGGCCATTTACAATCCTTTCACTCCAGATTGACAACGCTTTAAAAGCATAATGGCACTATTTTGTTTCGGATGGAAGGCCACTCCCGTTAGGGCTGTGGCCGCTCAATCCGTCTATTTCAGGCGTTTGACAATGATCGTTTCTTCTTCGTCTTCCACTTTCAGGCGACAACCTGAAGATGTTTGGTAGATCGTTACATCGGGATGGTAGGCGTATGAATATGTGTAAGCGTACTCTGCTTGTTGCCAGATCTGTCCGTTGTCGAGCTTGAAGATCGTTTCACCATTCCATCCATTGAAGGTGCCGGAGATCGCGGATTCAATCGCGGGAGCGCAACTTGATCCCGATATGCGTGGCTGTGGGGGATTGTTGGTGCTTTGCTGTCTTCAGGTTTTGTGCTGTAGATAGGACACGCAGAGTGTAATTGACCAGCCAGCGATTGAGTGCATCACTGTTGCTGAGGAGAAAGCGTTGATATCGCCCGTCTGCTGTAATTCCTGGGTGGTCATGACCTGCTCGATTTTGAGGGCTGGCTCTTGCGCTCTCAAAACAAACAAGCTGACACAACAACGCATTGGAGGTATTCGTTTCATTCGGTTTTTTAGTGAAGGGATTTCGATTGTAAAACGCCGTATACTGCTTCCTGCTCTTTAGACTTGCTATTAAAAGACTGCACGCGGAAGCCTTTGTCGGTGCGTTCGGCCAAGAACGTATCACCTGCCTTCAGGGGTACGCACTTTGACCATCGCCAAGCCCGGTCACAGGCAATGATGTAGGCGTTACCATCGGACGCCTCGACGAACATCGCGTTCAAGACGTGAGGCCAGCGAATTGTGTTATCAGAGGACGTACAATTCATTTGAAGATTTGGAGTGCTCGTGGCAGTGCCAAAAGTGGTGTTCCCGATCGTGGAGGCGCTCAGGGACGTGTTTGTTGAACCAGAAATATTACACGAAGTCGATATTCCACCGTTTGTCTGCACAACATACGGCACCGATTGCTCCTGCAGGACTTTGAACGTGAGCCCCGCCGCTGCGACCTGGCCTGCGGGAGCCTGAAAAATACTGACATCCATTACTGGGTCCACCGCGTACTCGCCAATTGTCAAAGTGGTGGTAACGCCACCTGCTACGGTGTGACGAGCAAAGGACACGTTAATTCCATCCACCATCCGCCAATCCGAGTAGTCGGTCACGGATTGACGTGTCGGGGTCTCAATGGTTGTCCGCAATATCCGACTCGTTGCTGGGTCCGTGTTCCATACCACTTCCACCCCTTCGCCTCTAATCTTGAGCTTCGCCGTACGGACATTCCCAATCTGCTCTGTGCCTTGTGAAACGCAGCTATATTGGTCGCGATGTTGCGCAATATATATCGGTTCCATCTTCATCCCCTGTTCAAAAATCTGAATTGTGGAAGCTGGGACAGCAGTTGTCACTTTGCCTGAGGTGTTGTAGTTAAATTCGGATGTAAATACCAACTTCGTACTAGGGCCACTGGGCGGTTGACGCAAATAGTAGATCGCTAGACGGGGGCAATAACGGTTACACGTTCCGAACTGAACGAAGCGTGACCGGACGCGCTATCGATAGTCTCTTTGCCGCTCCACTTAAGGGAGTGAACGGCGAGGAGTTTTTCTCGAACTCCTATAGCCGCCAGCACGCCGTCTAGTGATTGTGCACAGTCTTGCGGAGGACCGTCTGCGGATGTTCCATTAGCGGACGGTGCGCTTAGCATTGCATTCAAGACTGCATCGGAGACGCCCGCCTTTTTGAGTCCTATGACGGCGTCCGACGACGTGTCAAATTTGGGCGTGCCCTTTTGTATCATCAAGATAATTGTCTGGTCGCCGACGCCGGATTTTGCCATATTGACTACGTCCGCGTTGGTCACGACATGTGGAGCTTCCTGTGCGGTTGCAGACGCTGAACCGACCAATGATAAAACAATTAGCAACGAAAACTCTCGGCATGTCATTTATGCTGGACCTCCAACCGAATATCATTCGTGGCACCGATTTTAGCACTCAATCCGACTTAAGGCATCCCCCGCCCAAATTTTCATCTTTCTAATTTTTTTAGAATTTTCTGTGTCTGGGCTTCGCCAGCTAGCCGCTACGTCTACAGGGCGGGACTGCTACTTCGGTTTGACCCACCCCCGGTCGTGATTTCTGGAGTCGAATTTCACCCTTTGCCTAGGCAAAGATTTTGATTGAATGTGTGCTGGAACCCCTGTAAAATCAAGGCTGCGAAGGCAGTTGATCTTTTTTGCTCCGGAGGCAAACGCTCTATCCAGGCTGAGCTACGGGCGCGCAATCGGCCGCTTGAAAAGTGACCGTGCAGTTACACTGACAGTTTATCACCGAACCGCCGAAGGCCACTCTAGTTCAGATCGCGCGACACCATCAGCTTCAGCGTCACCCGGTCCGACGCCGCCGTCACGCCGAATCCAATGCCGGTTTCGATGTTCACGTATTTACCCTCGTGATTCATCACCGCCCACACCTGATGCGACTGGTCATGCGCCGAATAGATTTGACGAAACGGCCCATAGTCCGCGTACTCCTCAATCGCCGCCGCCCATTTGGGTGAGAAATTGTAAGCTACCCGCACCGACGGCGCGAAATCCAGACTCTTGAATCCACCGGTGTAGGCGGTGTCCATGATCGGATTGAAGATGATGTCGACCGGCTTCAAATGCCATCCGACGATCGGCCGGACTTCCGATGTATAGTGCCGCGGATCCCACTGCGCTTGGTTCACACTGAACTCGAAATTCACGCCGTAAAAAAACTTATGTTCGTCCGCATGCGGCTTCACGAATAGCCAGCGCAGCTTGAAGCCGTTATAGGTCGCGCCATCGTTTTTCGAAAAACTGTAGAGGGGCATATACAACCCTTGTTCGAACCAATCCGTCACTCCGTAGGCCCATTCGGCAACGCCCACCAGCGCGTGATTCGATTCGACGGCGCCAGGAAACGCCGGTTCTTTCAGCCCCACCGGAGTGAAATTATTGTGAATCATCAGATTGAACTTGCCCTTATCGGCAATGTTGGCGTCGTAGACTTGAATCTCATCGGTCTGCGCCAAGCTCACCACCGGAGCCGCCAACAACGCCACCGCAACCCACCAGCGGCACGCGCCGGCCGCTCCCTGGAAACACTTCGCTTGTGATTTCATTCGGACTCTTGGACAGTATACTCAATGCTTCCCACTCCAGAAATCTGGAATGCCAGTTTGATATGCTCTCACAGAGGGTCATGAGAATGAAAAGACAGTTTTCTATTGCCGCCTTGCTTTGCCTGGGCGCTGCACTTCTATCCGCGCAGGACTTGGTGATTACCAACGCCCGCATCATCGTCGGCAGCGGAGCCATCATCAATTCCGGTTCCATCGTAGTCCGCGGCGGAAAAATAGTGTCCGCATCCGCCGGCGCCGCCAACGCCCCCGGCGTGAAAACCATCGACGCCAAAGGCATGAGCGTGATGCCCGGCTTCATCGACGCCCACCGCCACATCAACACAGGACCCAACGAAAAAGTGCAGATGCAGCAGCTCCTCGAAGCCGGCTACACCACCATACTCTCCGGCGGCGGACCCGCTGAAGGCAATATCACCCTCCGCGACCACATCGAGAAAGGCGTCATCAACGGGCCGCGCATCATCCCCACTGGCTCCGTGCGTCTGAACAACAACACTCCCGAAAAAGCACGTGAGGAAATTCGCAAGATGGCCGCGCTGGGAATCAAGTTCACCGGCGAAATCGCGCTCACCCCCAAGCCCGGCCCGTCGCCCCAGGAGATGGAAATCCTCCGCGCCATCGTCGACGAATCGAAAAAAGTCGGCGTGCTGGTGCAAGTCCACGCGGTGAGCCCCCCAGCGATGATGGCCGCAGTCGACGCCGGCGTGCCGCTCTTGGTTCACACCCCGCACTTCGGCTGGCTGACTCTCGACGAAGCCAAGCGAGTCTCCGCCGCCGGCATCAAGCAATTGTCAACTATCGGCTTCGGCGTCCCTGTCTTCGGAGTCTTCGCCGACGACAACAAGCCGCGCTTCCGCGATGGCAAGCCGTGGCCCGACAACATCCTCGACGGCGACGGCCGCGGCCAGGAAGCCGGCTACAAAGCCGTGAACGCCCGCACTTCGTGGGACGCCGGCGTGATCTACGGCTACGGCACCGACACCAACTACGATCCCCACGCCGGCCTGGAACACGAACTTAAAAGCCTAAACCTGATGTTCTCGATGCAGGACATCGTCAAACTAATGGGCCCCAACACCGCCTCCTACATCCAAATGGCTGACCAACTAGGCACCCTCGAACCCGGCAAACTAGCCGACCTGGTGGTGCTAGACGGCAACCCGCTCGACGGCTATTGGAATTTCCTAAATGCCAAACTAGTGGTGAAGGGCGGAGTAGTCGTAGTCGACAAACGCTAGCGTGCAGCGCGCTGACGTTCCCAAGCTTTGACGATCTTATCGTAGACCTCATCGCTATTGGGAAAGTCCAGCGGTATTCGAAGGTCTTCGTAGTATGGTACTTGCAATATAACGCCAGGAACGAGGCTAGGAAAACTGCCGCCCCACGACCGTGCTACGGTTGCTTTCTCGATCGATGTTATATCCGCAAATCGCGCGCGCCGACGATGGCCGAGCGGCGGCCAATACGCAATGTCATTAGCGGATATCTCAAGCTTCCGGCGTTTTTCCGCAGAGTATCGGATTAGGAACAGAGCCGACATAATCGAAGCAATCAGTACGTTTTTGAACGAATAGTAAAAAAGGAAGAAACCAAGAATGCTGCCGGCCAAGCCCGTGACTAAACTCCCTACCCATGGATAGTGAATTACTGTCTTGTCCTCCGTTTGATCTGCCACTCACCCCTCCAACGGCTTCAGCTCCCCCAACATCGTCGGAATCAGCTCCGACACCGTAGGATGAATATGCATCGCACGCTGTATCACCGTATACGGCGCCTTCGCATACATCACGTCGAGGATCGAGTGCACAGCCTCATCCCCGCCAGTCCCTAAAATCGCCGCGCCCAAAATCTCTTTGGTCTCCGCATCCACCAAGATTTTCATGAACCCCTGCGTTTCGCCCTTCTCCACCGCCCGCCCCACCCGTGTCATCGCCCGCTTCCCGATCAGCGCCGTCCTCCCGCTCATGCGCACCTGCGCCTCAGTCAACCCGCAACGCCCCAACGGTGGATCGATATACAGTGCATAAGCTTGGATACGGTCGCTAACCCGCCGCGGATCGTTCTCCAGCAGATTCGCGACAACAATCTCCGCATCGTTCCACGAAGTGTGCGTGAACGCTCCCTTGCCGTTGCAATCGCCCACCGCCCAAATCCCCGGCACGTTGGTGCGCAGTTGATCGTCCGCCAAAATATACCCGCGCTCGTCCGTCGCGACCCCGGCGTTGTCGAGCCCCAAGTCGTCCGTATTCGGCCGCCGCCCCACCGCCAGCAGCACATGCGACCCGCTCACCTCCGGACTGCCTTCCTTACACTCCGCACGCGCCCGAATCTCGCCCGCGCCGTTGGAAAATCCAATGCACTTGGCGTCGAGCCGCACCTCAATGCCCTCGCGCTGCACGATATCGAGCACCGCAGCCGACACATCCTCGTCCTCGCGGGCCACCAGCCGCGAACCCATCTCGAGGATAGTGACCTCGCTCCCGAACCGCCGGAACATCTGCCCGAATTCCAGCCCGATATAACTCCCGCCCACCACAATCAAATGCCGAGGCAGAAAATCCACGCCCATCATGGAGCTATTCGTCAGATAAGGAATGTCATCCACTCCCGGCATTGGAGGCACCACCGCGCGCCCGCCCACATTGATGAAAATGCGCTCCGCCGTGATCCGCTCCGCACCCACGCTGACCTCGCGCGCCGACTCAAACCGCGCATGCCCCTCGAACACCGTGCAGTTCGCAAGCGTCTTCAGCGAATTCTCCAGCCCATTCCGTGACTGCATCGAGATCGCAGCTTTGCGCGCCGAAACCTTCTGCATGTCGACGCGCACGTCGCCGTCGATCTCCACTCCAAAGTCCGCCCCCCGCCGCGCCAAGTGAGCCGCATAAGCGCTCGCGACCATGGCTTTGGTCGGAATACACCCGGTATTGACGCAAGTCCCGCCGAACAATTTCCGCTCGACGATCGCCACCTTCATGCCGCTCCCCGCCAGCCGTCGAGTGATGTAAGGCCCCGCCTGCCCCGTGCCGATTACGATGGCGTCAAATGAAGTCGTCATGAGAATCTCGACACGATCAACACCGCGCCTCCCACGGCAATCACGTCTTCCAGCAGTGCAATCGGAAGATCCCGTCCACCGGTAGCCCGCACCAACCGCATCCGGAATTCGTAGCCGCCCAGCGTCCCCACAACCGCGCCCAACACTCCCGCGACTGCACCGCCGATCGACCCTCCTCCCAGCGCCGCGCCGCAAAGCGCCCCCGACACAATCCGAAACCCAAACGGCCCCGCAGCCTTACGGCTAGGCGTCTTCGGCAGCTTGTCCGCGATCAATTCCCCAATCGCCAGCACAGTAATGATGTAAGGCGTAAGTTGAAATCCCAGGAACGCCAGCCAAGTGTTCTCCACATGCAGCCACCCCAACCGCGCCGCCCAACTCACCGCCGCCGGAGCCGTCATAGACCGCAATCCCGCGATCACGCCCATCAAAAATACCAGAGCGAATACCGGCATGACCTCCATTGGATCACAAGACGCTAGACTGAGATTTTGCCGGCATGCCCACCCACATCTGCATAACCTGCGGCACCCAATTCCCGCCCGCGGAGCACCCGCCCGAACACTGTCCCATCTGCGAAGACGAGCGCCAATACGTCGGACTGCAAGGCCAGCGCTGGATCGCGCTCGAAGTGCTGAGCAAGACTCACCGCAACACGCTCTACCAGGAAGGGCAGGGAATTTGGGGCATAGGCACCGAACCCAAATTCGCCATCGGCCAACGCGCTCTGCTCATCCAAACCCCCACCGGCAACGTCTTATGGGATTGCATCAGCCTCCTCGATCCCGACACCATTGCGCTAGTCAAAGCCCTGGGCGGCATTTCGGCGATAGCAATCTCGCACCCGCACTACTACGCGTCCATGATTGAGTGGAGTGACGCCTTTGGTGGAGCCCCCATCTACCTGCACGAGAACGATCGTCAATGGGTCCAACGCTCCGACCCCCGCATTCGTTTCTGGAGTGGCGAAACCCACGCACTCGACTCCGCCTTCACGCTGATCCGCCTAGGTGGACACTTCGCCGGCTATCAAGTCCTGCACCGCGCAGGAGCCCTCTTCACCGGCGACCTCCCGCAAGTGTGCATGGACCGCCGCTGGGTTAGCTTCATGTACAGCTATCCGAATTGGCTCCCGCTGAGCGCCACGACAGTCCAGCACATCGTAGCCGCGCTAGAACCCTTCGCCTATGAAAAACTCTACGGCGCCTGGCCCGGATTCGTAATCGAAGCCGATGCGAAATCCGCCGTGCGCCGCTCCGCCGAACGCTATTTACACGCCCTGACGATTTATCGATAGGTCTTGCTGAACCCGTTCCGCGAGTTCGTAACCGTAAACGACCCATCCTGCTTCGCTGACACCTTGATCCAGTAAGCCGTCCCGTTATGCACCGGCGCCGGCGGCGCATTCGGCCCGGGCTGTCGGAGCCGCCAGCGGAGTAATCGGCATCGCCGCCTGCGGTTCGTCAATGTTGTTAGCGATGAACATCCCCGGCACGCTGTACTCCTGCCCACTCAGCAGCGAAAAATGCAGTTGCCACAGATCTTCGAGGCCCGGCGACGAATGAACCGTCTTCATGACGTCCGGCTCGCCACCCTTCCGCGTCCCATCGTTCATGATCGCGACCCGCGGATG
>CAVXEM010000005.1:0-20696 GCA_963760575.1 Bryobacterales bacterium | reverse complement strand
TGGTATTACCCCACCATCGGCGAATACGCGACGGTGCTCGAGCGACACGCTCTAGAACCCCGCCAAGCCTGGCTAATCGACCGCCCCACGCCGGTAGAGGGAGAAGACGGCTCGAGCATTGGCTATCGGTCTTCGCCCGCGACATCACCACCCCCGAGCAACGAAAAGCCCTAGCCGAAAAGCTCCGCGCGTCCCACTATAAAGCCGGCGTCTGGACCCTAGACTACCGCCGCCTTCGAATCGTAGCCTACAAACTCTAGGTCTTCCCCGTACCACCGCAGCACCCGCAGCGCCCGCAACGTATTCCACCGGCTAGCTCCGCCCACGCGAGTCTCCATCTCCACCGGAATCCGTTCGCGATGCAGCAGGTTGAGCGGCCACCTCCCGTTCTGATGCCGCCGTTCCATCACAATCTCGATAGCCTCCCGCACGCGCCCGTCCGCTTTGACTCCCGCCTCACGTAGATGGTCCAGTCCGCGCAAAACATCGTAATGCCAAAATGTCGGATACGCAAACCGCAGCCAGCGCTTGTCGATGACCTCCCACTGCGCTGCGACCGGAACATCCCGCGCTCCAGCAAATACCGTTCGCCCCTCTTGCGAGCCTTCGTGACAGCCGCCGATTTCCGCCCCGCCCGTTCATATTCGAGCAGCCCTTCCAGCACGCAAATCGTCGTATGGAACGACGAGCGCCGGCTCGGCGGCCGCTTCGCCGGCAAGAACGGCCACGCCTCGCAGTTCCAGCCGCCATCTTCCAGTTGCTCGCCCAGCAACCGCTCCGCTAGCGCATCGTTCGGTTCTTTGAAATCGAGCCCACCCCAAGAATCCTGCCGTTGATGCAAGGCTCCGTCTCGCCGTCGAGGAAAGGCCGGTTCCGCAACGGCTGAAACACCAGCCGCCTTGCGACCCGGTCAATCATCTTGCGAGCCTGTTTGCCCGCCGGATCGAGCCCCAGATCCTTCAAGACGGCGAGCGTATAGAGCGTAATCAGCAACCCCCGGTTCTCCTCCGGTCCACCCCAGTCGCCGCGTGGAGATTGCAGCGCCAGGAGCCGCGCGCCCCAACCTTCGCTAGCGACGCGGGCCGCTCCGCCGCAATCGCATCGGCCGCTTCCCCGGTAAGGTCCCGCATCACCTGCCACCGAATCGCCGGATCAGAATCGAGGAGCCATCTAAGATGCGCCGGCCGTGGCGCATAATCGCGTACGCGCATGCGCTCCATTATCGCAAGCGCGGTTGAGCGATTACCCTGCCCGAATTGTTACCCTAACTGGAATACCATGTCCGCAATAAGACTCTCAGCGAGGTTGCCAACACATACGGATCGTAAAGCCTACGTAGTGTGGATGGCCATCGTCTGGGCCGCGATACTCAGCGGATTTGGCCTCGACTTCATAAGGTACCTGCACGAAACCCCGCCGCCACCCGTTATTCTGCACATCCATGGGGCCGCGTACGTCGTTTGGCTGGTCCTGGTTTCCGTTCAAATATTCCTGGTCGAAACCGGCGACGTTCGGCTGCACATGTGGCTCGGTTGGGCCACCGCCATTTTCTCCGCCGTTATGGTTCCCTTGGGCCTCGCCGCGGCCCTGGTCGATCAAGCGCGGCAGGTCGGCCATCCCGACTATGCGCCGCAGTTCCTGGCGCTCGAATTCGAGGAAATGATCGCCTTCTCGACGTTCATGATCGCTGGCCTGCTCACCCGCAGAAACCCCGGGGAGCACAAGCGCTGGATGATCCTCTCCGCGGTAGCGATTTCCGATGCGGGCTTCGCGCGCATATGGCTGATCGGAATCAATCACACCTTTCCCGGCCCCTTCGGTTGGTGGATTCAATATTTCTGGGGCATTACTCTGCTGTTGATCGCCATGCTGGCCTGGGATTGGTTCAAACATCAACGCGTCATGCGCTCAGTTCTCTGGGGAGCAGCCCTATTGTGGGGCGGCGAGGTGATCGTAACTATCCTGAATTTCAGCCCCGCTTGGAAAGCCTCCATGGCCGCATTAGTCAAAATGTGGGGCTACGCTGGCTAATGCCGGGGAGGCGATCTTGTCTATATCCATCTTCCACATCGGGCTATCACTCGATCATCCCTTGATCCCGGTTGAGGAGCGCCCGAAGATCGAGAAAAGGCTGCGCGACCTGCAGGAACGGATGACACGCGCTGGCTATCAGTACGAAATCATCCAGGCAACACCCGAGACCGGCCTCGATGATTTCAAACGTAAATTGCAGACGCAACCTTGCGATGGTGTGCTCATCGGAGGTGGCGTTGCCGCTAACGAGGCCTTGTCCTACTTCATGGAACAAATCATCGACGTCACGCATGAAGCGGTTCCCAAAGCGAAAATCATGTTTTACAACCACTCCGTCGATGTACGCGCCATTGTGGAGCGCTGGTTCGGTCCCCGGCCCGGCTAGAGGCCTGCTGGCGCGTAAGAGGCAGCCACGCCGACGTCTACTTCGAATACCCCGCCACCAGATCCCTGGGCGCCGGAGTCCGCGTCATCGCCGGCGAACGCACCGGCTACGCTTACAGCGACGACCTCAGCGCCGCCAAAATCCGCAAAGCCGCCCACACCGCCAAAGGCCCCGCCAGCGTCCTAAATCGCAAGTGGCTCACCCGCGATCTACTTACTTAGCAAAGGCACTCCCGACACACGCTTTTACGTTGTTCCAGTCCCGCTCGCTAAGATGCCCAATGATCGTTAGCTCTGAGCGATGAACGGTCAGCACATACGCACGGAAGTGGGATTCCGCCCGCAGCCCAGCCGCCTGCCAATCTTGCAGGAAGTAATCCGTGGATGCTGGAGGCTTTGGCGGCCGCGTCGTGAGGATTCCCACCAGGACGTCGGGACGTTCCGCTAGATAAGTCGTGCTGGCGATCACCACGGCCGGTCGAACTTTCGTTTGTACGGCGCCCTCGAGGAGCCCAACCACGACGTCTCCAGGCTTCAATCTTGATCCTGGGATTCGCTTTCTTCAAGACGCCGAACCGACGCGGCGCGGAATTCCTGCAAGTCGTCATCGGACCAGGAATCGGACCAGTCGATCTTGCGCTCTGGCGCAAGGGCGGCCAGACGCTCGATCAATCGCGACAATTCGCCAGCCGCCTCAGGCGGCAGTCGACGGAATGCGGTGAGCAGCGAGGCTTCCTGGGAATTTAGGCGGATTTCCATCATCCTAGACCTAGTATACGGCGACGTCGGAAGTGATTGGTAACGATCTGTCGCACAGCGTTTACCGATCCTGTTCCCCGAGCAGCATCGATTGAAAACAGCCCCCCAACCCCCCATGCTGCGCTCAAATCATGAGCTTCCCGCAGTCGTTTTTCGCCGAACGTTTCAGCATCACCGAGCATGGCCTCGAATCCTACCTAAGCGAAGCCCTCTCGGCCGGCGGCGACTACGCCGACGTCTACTTCGAATACCTCGCCACCAGCTCCCTCGGCATCGACGAGCAAATCGTCAAAAGCGCCACCGAAGGCGTCAGCATGGGCGCCGGAGTCCGCGTCATCGCCGGCGAACGCACCGGCTACGCCTATAGCGACGACCTCAGCCCCGCGAAAATCCGCAAAGCCGCCCACACCGCCGCCCTCATCGCCAAAGGCCCCGCCAGCGTCGTCAAAACCGGCTTCGAAGAATCCCAGCAGCACAACCTCTACCCCATGCTCCACGCCCCCAACGAAATGGGTTTGGACGAACGAGTCAATCAACACTGTGCCGTCTTGCAGGTTCTATCCCGAAAAAGGGTCCAGATAACTTCCGTATGCGCCGTCATCCAGGAGTTATTCGGTTCCTAATCGGCGCGTAGTTCCGAAGTAGTAGGTGAACAATCGTGGAATCTATCACGCACACAGGCCGCAAGTTCGTTAGTTACTAAGAACCGCAGCGCCTTTAGCGGCTAAGCTCCCGCATCAGCCACGATCTGGCGAATTGCCAATCGCGCTCGACGCTACGTGTAGATGTAATCATGACCTCGGCGATTTCCTCAACGGTCAGGCCGCCGAAATAACGCAACTCCACGACTTTGGCTTGACGCGGCGCGTGTTTCGCAAAATCCTCCAGCGCGGTGTCCAGGGCCATGATCGCGTTCCCCGGCCCAGGTGACAGAACAGCGACTTCATCAATGTTCACTTTGTCCGCACCTCCACCTCGCTTCCCGGAGCGGCGGGCGCGTGCCGCATCCACCAGGATGCGCCGCATCATCTGCGCAGAGATGGCGAAGAATTGAGCCCGATGCTGCCAGTCGACGTTCTTCACATCTACTAGGCGGAGGTAGACCTCGTTGACCAGGGCGGTGGCCTGAAGGGTATGGCCATCACGCTCATTTCGCATGTATCGCCTCGCAATCCGGCGCAGTTCGTCGTAGACAACCGCCGCTAGTTTATCCAAGGCCTCCTGATCGCCGTCGCGCCAAGCCCTTAATAGTCCAGTGATTTCCGCGGGTTCAGGCGTCGTCATCACTGCTCCTTGAAAGAAATCTACCACGCGATGGCGGGTTTCACCTCCCCATTCCGCCCGTACCGGCGGAGGTGAGAGCAATGAGAATGGCGGCGATTTTGTTAGTGACAGCAAGCGTTTGGGCGGGAGAAACCGGGACGGCTCAGGTACGCGGCGTGACGATTTGCATGAGCCGCGGCAAAGGCAACGAATTTCAAGTGACCTATTCAGCTCAGGAAATGGCTTCCAAAATGTTTGCGGCTATTACCGTCAAGCTAGTGTGGCAAACGACTGGAGCCTGCCCGTCCTCGCCGGATGTAATCCGGGTCAGTCTTTCCCTTGAGACGCCGGATATGCAGAGCCCAGGCGCGATGGCCTACGCTCTTCCCTACGAAGGAACCCATATCGTGGTCTTCTATGACCGGGTAAAGGACCGGGCCAAATACGTTTCTATCGACCGATTGTTGGCCCACGTGCTGGTGCATGAGATCACACACATCCTCCAAGGACGCAGCCGGCATTCGGAGACAGGAATCATGAAGGCCCACTGGGACAACCGCGACCTCGTCGTTATGGATCGGAAGCCTTTCGGATTCACCGACGAGGACATCCGGATGATTTACCACGGGCTGGACACACGCCAAGCTCTGCCGAAGGGGACCGCGTCGATCGCGGCTCAGTAGCGTAATATGATGAAGCAGATCACCGGAAAGGCAACGATTGAACCGGGACCGGCTTCAACAAATCGAAGAGCTGTACCATTCGGCACAAGCGCACGATCTCGATCGCCGCGCAGCTTTCCTCGCGGACGCTTGCGGAGACGATGCCGAGTTGCTGCAGGAGGTCGAGTCGCTGCTGGCGTACCAAGGCGGAAACGGGCCCCTCGACCGTCCGGCGTGGCAAGGTGCGGAAACGCTTTTGGAGTTAACGGTCACTCAGATAGTCCCCGGCGCGCAGTTTGGGCCCTACAAGATCGAATCACCGCTGGGTGCGGGGGGAATGGGCAAAGTGTTTCGGGGGCGCGACACACGACTGGGCCGCGCCGTGGCAATCAAGGTGGTGGATGAAAAGTTCAGCGAGCGTTTTGAGCGCGAAGCGCGCGCCATCGCCGCGTTGAATCATCCGCATATCTGCACGCTATATGATGTCGGTCCGAACTATCTGGTGATGGAGGTGTGCGAGGGGGAAACTCTCGCGGCGCGTCTGCGGCGCGGCAAGCTCTCCATGCAAGACACGGTTCATTACGGTGCGCAGATCGCCAGTGCGCTGTCAGCGGCACACGCCAAAGGGATCGTGCATCGCGATCTGAAGCCCGGCAACATCATGATCTCCAAGTCCGGCGTCAAGGTGCTGGATTTTGGCCTTGCGAAAACACAACACGACGCCACCATCACGGCTACCAATGTGGTGACGGGAACGCCCGCGTACATGGCTCCGGAACAGCGCGAAGGGAAAGTGTGCGACGCGCGCACGGATACGTATTCGCTGGGACTGGTGTTGTACGAGATGGCCTCCGGAAAACGGGCGGAGCAAGGGCAGCCGCCGCCGGTGGAGCATCTCCCCGAGAACTTGGCCCATGTAATCGGGCTCTGTATTGCGCAGGAGCCCGAAGATCGCTGGCAATCGTCTGCCGACCTCTGCCGCGAATTGCAGTGGATCGAAGACCGCGGCGCGGAACCGGCCACGCCCTCGCACGCCGTGGCCCGGGGAAAGCTGCGCGAGAAACTGCTTTGGGGTGCCGCAGCGGCACTCGCGGGGGGCTTGGCTCTGCTTGCATTTTTGTATTTCCGGGAAGCACCGCCTGCTCGGGCGGTGCCCTTGCGCTTTCAGATCCAGTTGCCACAAAATGCTACCGCGGCGCCCAAACTGTCGCCCGATGGCCGCAAGTTGGCATTCTTGTCCGGAAGCCGGCTGTGGGTTCACTTCCTGGAGTCGGGTGAATCGCGCGATTTAATGGCCGCCGTAGGTGGGAAGCCTTTCTGGTCCCCGGATAGCCGCTTTATTGCCTTTCCATCGGAAGGAAAGCTCAAGAAGATCGAGGTGACGGGTGGTTCCCCACAGACCGTGACGGACGTGCCCAGCAATTCGTGGGGGGGTGGCGCGTGGAACCAGGACGATGTGATCGTCTTCTGCGACGGGCGGGTCGGCTCATTTCGTGTGCCGGCCTCCGGCGGGGTTCCCGTTCAAATCGCGGCCCTGGATTCCGCGCGCCACGAAAACTCCCAAGGCGGTCCCTCCTTCCTGCCCGATGGGCGGCACTTCGTCTACCTTCGTTCCTCCACGGACGAGGGGAAGAGCGCCATTTATCTTGGCTCCCTGGACGCACGACCCGAAAAACAGAGTTCCAAGGCATTAGTGGCGAGTAACGCGCAGCCCGTGTACGTGCCCTCGACGGACCCGGGCACCGGCTACCTGCTCTTTGTTCGCGGACTGACGCTGATGGCTCAGCCGTTCGATAACCGCCGGTTGGAGCTGAAAGGGCAGGCTGCGCCCGTAGCCGAGTTCGGTAAAAACGATAGCGGTGGTCCCACTTACGTATCCTTTTCGGCTTCGGCCGATGCCGTCCTGGTCCAGCGAGCCTACTCGTTAGGCAACCAACTCACCTGGGCCGACCGGGAAGGCAAGGTCATGGGAACCGTCGGAGAGTCGGCGGGCTATTTTGCAGGCGTGCGGCTTTCACCCGATGGGACGCGGCTGGCCGTGAGTACTCACCAGGCGGGGGACGCAGCCAACCTATGGCTGTTGGATCTCTCCCGGGGCGGCGCGAGCACCCGGTTCACGTTTGGTCCCACCGTAGACATAAATCCGGTGTGGTCGCCGGATGGAAGCCGCATGATCTTTAACTCCAACCGGGACGGCCCGTACGATCTGTATCAAAAGCCGGTAAACGGCGAGAAAGGTGAGGAAGTTCTGCTCAAGTCCGGCGACAACAAAACGGCCACGAGTTGGTCGCGCGACGGACGTTTCCTGCTGTATACCGTGATGGTTCGCTCGAAAACCAAGAACGATGTTTGGGTGCTCCCGCTAGGTAATGACAAGAAGCCAGTCCCATTCCTGAGCACGGAATTTAACGAGAGCCAGGCTCACTTTTCTCCCGACGACCATTGGGTGGCCTACACCTCGGATGAGTCTGGCCAAGCCGAGGTTTACGTGCGGTCCTTTTCCATGAACTCCGCCGGGACAGCGGTAGAGGCGGGTGGCAAGTGGCAAATCTCGAATGGATTCGGAGTGGAGCCGCGCTGGCGCGGTGACGGCCGGGAGCTTTATTATCGGTCTCTGGATGGACGGCACATGGCTGTCGAAATTGCGACCAATCCGGCGTTCCGGGTCGGGTCCCCAAAACCCGTCGGACCTTTGACCGTGGCTTCATGGGATGCCGCCGCGGACGGCAGGCGTTTTCTCTTTATCTCAGACACAAGCGGACCGGCGTCGTACACGGTGGTCCTGAACTGGCAAGCAGGCTTGAAGAAACAAGCTCCGTCCCCATACTGACTTGGGCCGATGGTCCTCCGAATCGGCTACTCATGAAGTTACTTTTTGCCGGAGCTATTCACTTGGACGTTAGAGTCGGCAACTCGTGCAGGCGGTTGACAATGCCTTCCGATAATAGGAATTAACAGGCATCAGGACGATCTCACGGGAAATACGATTCGTGATCGACGGGCGTGATGTATTAGCCGTTTTCTTGGGCGGCATCTCGCGGCGTCTCGCGGCATCTCGATGATGAGGGCGCGCTCTCTATGCGAATGGTGAGGCGGTTTATACTAACCGTGATCTCTTCTGAATAGGAGAAAATCATGCTGAAGACAATAGTGCATTTCGCCGGGCTCAGCCTGATTGGGGTTGCCGCTCTCGCGTGGAGCGAGTTCGCAGGCCTTGCGCAGACCTCTAAACAGCCGTTGGGTATGCCAGTTTTCGAGGTTGATACCTCGTGGCCGAATCTTCCAAACGACTGGGTCCTTGGCGTCGTATCGGCAGTGACCGTAGACCGGCGTGACCATGTTTGGATTCTGCAACGTCCTCGAAGTGTGCCTGACTCACTCAAAAATCGGGCGGCCCCGCCGGTGCTGGAATTTGATGGCAATGGCCGGTTTGTCAATGCATGGGGCGGCACGGGGCAAGGATACGATTGGCCTCTCACTGAACATGCGATTACAGTTGACAGCAAAGACGTTGTCTGGATCGGCGGCAGTGGCGTTACGGATGACTTCTTGTTGAAGTTTACTATCCAGGGTAAGTTTTTGAAGGAGTTTTTTGGAAAGGGCCGGAGCAAAGGAAATGCAGACACATTAGCCTTGAATAGACCGTCCGACGCGTCCATCTACAACAAGGGCAACGAAGTGTTTGTGTCCGATGGGTACGGCAACCGGCGCGTCTTGCGCGTCCGGTAGCTTCCCAGTAACGAACGACTCGATTTGCGTAATGCCTGCCGACCGCCGCCAGCTTCGAATGGCAGACCACCTGCGCCTTAAATCCATCCGGCAGAATGTCGTCGATGTAGTGATCGACCAAATCACGCGCGATTGCGCCGATCCGGTTCTCCGCCTCAAGAATGTCTTCCGAGGCGCCATACTTTTTCCGAATCGCCGCCATTTCTTCGTCCGAACGCTCGCGAAAAAGGTCTTCGAACTTGGTATCGAGGCTGTGCTTATCCTTGATAGCCGGGTCTGCCGTGCGTCCCTCGTACAGGATCTGCAGCGTGGCCCCGTCCTCAACCGAGTCCATTAGCTTGTAAGAGCGCGACGTTACTCCTCAGCCAGGACGGCACGACTGTTTATGACACCATAAACAACGTTAGCTGGCTCGCCAACTTCAATTTGCCGGCCACCAACACATTCGGACTTCCGATATGCAGCGGTCCCGGCACGCAGACGTGCGTGAACGCCAGCGGCTCGATGCGCTACCCGTCTGTGGCCGCATGGGTTAACGCCATGAACGCCGTTAATTATCTGGGGCACAACAACTGGCAACTCCCGACCACACCGCCTACCGATAGCGGCTGCGGGAAGACCGGACCCAATGGCAACAACTTCGGGTTCGGTTGCACGGCGAGTGCGTTTGGTTCCCTGTGGAACACCTTGGGCATAAGAACGCCTAATACCGCAGTTCCCATCCCCAGCAACACGGTCGGGCCATTCAGCAATTTCCAACCTTATCTTTACTGGTCGCAATCGAGCGCTCCTCCCCCCTCCGGCAATCTCACTTTTTCGTTCGCCACCGGCTGGCAGGGCGCCAACACGGCGCCTAATCTTCTGTATGCGCTGCCGATGATCCCAGGCAAATTACCGGGAACCCCGTCCGCCACCGGCAACGGCCTGCAAGTAAATCCCGGCGGGCAAACCGTCTATGATCCGGTGACGAACGTCACCTGGCTGGCCAACGCGAACTTAGCCGCCACAAACACTTTTGGCCTGCCTACCTGCACCGATGCGACTACCCCGGCCATATGCGTCGCGCCGGACGGGGCGATGATGTTCGCTTCGACTTCCCAATTTATCGGGAACATGAACACTTTTAACGGCACCGGCTACCTCGGCCAGACAAACTGGCAACTGCCCACAATTAATTCGGGCTGTCCCGGCTACAACTGCGCGGGCACCCAAAACCCGATGGGAAATTTGTTCTATAACCAGTTGAACTTTAGCCAGGGAATGACCATAATCACGCCCCCCAACATCGCAGTTGGCCCATTCCACAACATACAGCCCTATCTCTATTGGACCTGCGAGGCAGCCACGATTCAGGATGCCTGTGAATCCAATGGCCCAGTCCCCAACTTCGAATGGAGCTTCTCCTTTGGCAGCGGCTTTGAGGGTACCGATCTCTTAGAGAACGATTTGTATGTCACTACCTATTTTGTCGGTCCTCCGGCAGATCTGTGTACTTACTCACTTAGTTCTGGCGGTCAGGTATTCGCAGCGGCGGGTGGAAGCGGAAGCATCACGGTCACGACGACGCAGGGATGCCCCTGGAGTGTGTCGGGGGCTCCCATTTGGGTCACCAATTCCACGTCGGGCAGCGGCAATGGCACGCTCACCTATCAGGTGGTGGCTAACGCGGGAGCTGACCGCACCTCCACGCTCACCGTCGGCGGGATCTCTTTCACCATTGAGCAGGAGGCGGCTTCGATCCCCGGTCTCGCCTTGATTGGATCGATGGCACACCTGGCGGCGGAGGAAAACTGGACTACCACTTTTACACTCGTCGACAAGAGCGCAGCCCCGGTGACGGCACGCTTGAGTTTTTTCGGCGATGCAATCGATCCCGCCGGCATCGGTCCCTTGATGCTGCCCGTAGCGTTTCCACAACAAGCCGCCGCTGCCGTTCCCAAGCAGTCCGCCGCTGCTTTGTCGGGACCGCTGCTGGCCGCCACCTTCGACCGGACGCTGGCTGCGAATGCTTCGCTGATCGTCAACACCTCGGGCGCGCAGGTGCCTCCCGTGCTAGTGGGCTCCGCGCAACTCGCGGCGACCGGCGCAGTGGATGGCTTCGCGATTTTCCACTTGATCCCAGGAGCACAGGAAGCCGTGGTGCCGATGGAAACCCGCAACGCGAGTTCCTACATTCTAGCCTTCGACAATACCGGCGGAGTGGTGTTGGGCGTGGCTATCGAAAACGTCTCGGCGCAGAACGCTATCATCCCGGTGGTGATTCGCGACGACACCGGCGCTGTGATCGGTACCGCAGGAGCTACTATTTCCCTGGCGGGAAACGGACACACCTCCTTCGTGTTGTCCACCCTATACCCGGTGACGGCCAACAAACGCGGCACGATCGAATTTGATACGCCTTCCGGTGGCCAGATCGGCGCCCTAGGGATACGCATACCCGTAGGGCATACTTTCACGACGCTGCCGGCATTGGCGAAATAAGGGAACGAGAAGCGGTTAGCGCCTGAGTGACGGCGCATCCTTCCATTACTTTTTCGAATTCTGGGTTTGGCGTGGAATTGTGGGCCCGCAGAAAAGTAGTAGAAGTATCGCCGACCATACGAGAGCTATTCGGCCAACCCTCTTAGAGTGAGACTGTAAGCAGAGATTAGCTCGGGTACCGGCGAGTAACGTTATTTGCCCGCAGGCACGCGCCGAGGCAGTTCGTCGAAGAAATTCATCAGGAATATCACGTGGCTCTGCGCGTGCTGCGTATCCGGCGACTCGGCAGTTACTTGAGTGCGGTCACGTTCGAGCGGATCAGCTCATCGAGGATACGAAGACGGTCATACGCCGGCGTCCAGTCAGGATAATGAGCCTGCACTTTTTGGATATCCGATATATAACAGATGTGATCTCCGCGTCGATTTTCGTCGCTGTAAGAATAGTTCAAGGGGTAACCAGCGTCAGCGAGAGCCTGGATGGTTTCGAGCACGGACAGACTGTTCTTCCGTCCGCCCCCGAGGTTGTAAACCTCCCCGATGCGGGGCCTGTTAAAGAACTGCAAGAAAAGGCGGGCAACGTCCTGCGCGTGGATTTGATCCCTAACCTGCTTGCCGTTGTATCCGTGTATTGTGTAGGGCTTCCCCAAGACGGCGCAGCGCACGATGTAGGCCAAGTATCCATGAAGCTCGACCGCCGCATGCTGCGGACCGGTAAGGCAGCCACCCCGAAAAATACCCACGGGCATTTGAAAGTAGCGCCCGTACTCCTGACACAGAAGGTCGGCGGCTGCCTTTGAGGCGCCGAAGGGCGAATGAAGGCAGTTGTCGATCGACATGGTCTCATCGATACCATCGCGTCCGTCGGCATAGTCGAATCGCGTCTCGAGCTCGACCAACGGAAGTTGGTTTGGGCGATCGCCGTAAACCTTGTTGGTGCTGGTGAAACAAAACGGAGAGTCACGGCTGAAATCGCGAGCGGCAACCAGCAGATTCAACGTTCCCACGGCGTTCACGTCGAAATCGTCATAAGGAATAGAAGCGGCCAGATCGTGCGAAGGCTGCGCGGCCGTATGAATAATAAAGCCCGGGCGTTCGCTCTCGAACAAATCTCGCAGCCCCTGCCGGTTCCGAATATCCAAGCGGAAATGACGGTAGTGCCGGAAGGAAGACAGCAGCCATTCGATGGTTTCCGCGGTGCTGCCCTGGGAACCGAAAAAAACCGAACGACCGTCGTTGTCGACGCCAATGACGTCCCAACCTTCCTCACACAAGGTTTGAACGCATGCAGAACCGATCAGACCACCTGCGCCCGTAACTAGCGCTTTGGCCTTCATTCGTGCTCTAGTATGACAAAGATCGCCTCCCGATGAAAGAGACGCCGAACGCCGTCGTGCAGGCGCTAGCCGATCGCGAAAAATATCGCGATTGGTACCTCCTGCACCAGGACCCCATTCCGCAGGATCGGCTGCTGTGGCGGGCACAGTCCTTTCGTCATCTGGTGCATTTGCTGCCCGGTCAGACCATCCTCGAACTTGGGGGTGGACGCGGCCTGTTCACACAACAATTGCTCAAAGTCACTCGCGGTGAGAATCCTATTACGGTTGCCACGTTCATGGACGTCGAAGCCGCCGCCCCGGTGGAACGGCTTCGCCTCAGCGGTCTGCCGGGCGAGTTGGAAGGCCGCTCGTTCGATCTGATCACAGGGATAGACGTGCTGGACGAAAGAACTTGCGTTTTAGTGTTGCAAAACGTCAGGAATTTGCTCAAGCCGGGCGGCCAGGTGGTTTTTTTTGAGTCGAATCCGTGGAATCCCGTTTTGAAGATCCGGAAGTTCTTCAGAAACCTGTGGGGGCGCAAGGACCCGCGCATGCTTCTTGGCCAGTCGCAGTTGTATGAGCTGCTTTCCGAAATTGGCCTGATCCGCAACTTGGTCATCTTCAGCGATTTCGCATATGCACCGCTGAGCCGATCCATGGCGAGACTTTTGCGAAACCTCTCCATTTTGCTGGAGAACACCCCGGGGGTCCGCACGCTGGCGGGTTCGATCCTGATCTTTGCTCAGAAGCCCGGTGGGCCGCGTTTCCTACCTACCCCTTCGTTATTCCAGCATGAAAATCTTCGATCGTCGATATCCGTCGTGGTTCCCTGCCACAACGAAGCAATGAACTTAGAGCCGCTGGTTTCGCGGCTGTTGGCGCTCTATCAGGAATATCTCCATGAAATCGTCCTCGTGGACGACAACAGCACCGACCGGACAGCGGAGATCATACGTGCTCTCACCATCGAGAACCCGCTCGTGCACGGCGTATTCCGCAAGCCGCCCGCCGGTGTGGGCCGGGCCCTTACCGATGGCTACAACGCCGCTAGTGGCAGGTATGTTTTGTCGATGGACTGCGACTTCATCCATCTATTGCCGGAATTGCGGGATCTATTTGACGCCGCGGCGGAAGGCTATGATGTCGTGGTCGGCAGCCGGTTCTCACGTCACAGCGTGCTGCTAAATTATCCGTTTCAAAAAATCGTCGCCAATCGCGGCTTTCATGCTCTTGCCCATCTGGCCTTTCGCCGCCGTTTCCGCGATCTCACAAATAATCTCAAGCTGATGAAGCATGAGGTATTGGCGGCACTGAGACTGTCCGAGCCACATTTTGCCATCAACGCCGAGACCGGATTTCAGCCGTTGCTGATGGATTTCTCCATAAAGGAGGTGCCGATTTCCTGGATCAATCGTGCCCCCGACATGGGTGTGTCGTCCTTCCGTCTGGCGAGCGTGGGAGGCGGGTATTGGAGAGTGCTGGCGCGGCTGGCGCGCGAGACTCGGTTCGGATTTCGAAGACTCGAGCGCCGAACGCCGGCCGCCTTAGAGCCGGTGCGCGATTTCGATTCCAGCCGCTGAGGCCGCCGTCGTCAACGGGAGGCCGCGGGCTATACTGGCAGCGAGGAGCGCGAACCGCCGTAGCCGGAATGTGGGACAGAGGAAGAAAGAGTCTAGCTCCTTCCCGGGTTTTTGGGAACGGAACTGTCTCGCTGTGGTGGATGATCGCCTGGGTATCCGCGTTATACTGGCCGGTCACGCTCGGACTTGCCGCGCGCAAGCAGTTCTGGAACGATGAGCTGTTCACCTACTACCTCAGCGTCCGCGATACGTTTCCGCGAATTTGGTCCGCACTTCTTACGGCCGCAGACCAAAATCCTCCTCTGTTCTACTGGGTGAGCCATAAAGCGGCGGCCGCTGCCGGACCCAATCTGATCGGACTTCGTCTTCCCGCCATGGCCGGCTTCTGGATTGCCGCGGTCTGCCTGTTGGCCTTTGTCTCCAGGCGTCTCCCCGCAGTCTATGGCCTGATGGCGGCGCTGATACTCATGGAATCCCGCGCGTATTGGTTCTCCTATGAAGCTCGGCCGTATGGGCTGGTCCTGGGTTTCGCCGCCGCTGCGCTGCTGTGCTGGCAGCGCGCCGAGGGTCCGCGGGCGCCGTGGTGGGCTGCGAGCCTTGCCTTGGCACTTGGACTTGCCTGCTCGATGCATTACTACAGCGTCCTCTTGTTTTTGCCCATTGCCGCCGCGGAAGTTTGCCGCGAATGGATCCAAAGGCGCCTGAACTGGCCGGTCTGGCTGGCGTTGGCGGCCGCGGCGGCGTCTTTGCTCCTCTATCTGCCGCTCATCCGCAGTGCGCGTTCTTACAGTGGAACCTTTTGGGCGAAAGCCGGCTGGGGTGCGTTGGGCGAATATCCAGAGTTCATTGGGACCCCCGCTTTGCTGGCGTTACTCGGCATCGCTTTGTTGTGGGCGGTATTCGCGGCGCCGCGCACTTCGCCGGAGGCTCTCAGCCGTTCGGTCTTTCCGCCCGCGGAGCTGGTCGGCGCGCTGGGAATGTTGTGCGTTGCTCCGCTGGCCGTCGCGCTGGGAAAATTTGTAACGGGGGCGTACACGCACCGCTATGCGCTCTCGGCGGTGATCGGATTGAGTTTCCTCATCGTCTGGCTGTTAGCAGCTGCGTTCCGAGCACGCCCCGGCCCCGCGCTCATCCTCGCTGGAATGTTTTCCGCTGCTTTCTTAATCCAGGGAGTGGCGGAAATCGCCAAGCCGGGCGCCGATGCGCGCTACGACCACAGCCGCATGATTCGCGCTCTCACGAACGAGTTTCCGCCTGACCTTTCGATCGCGGTTGCCGACCCGCTCCTGTTCTTCGAGTTAAGCCACCAGGCGCCGCCTGCAATAAAGAGCCGTCTGTTTTATGTGGCCGAGCCTAAGATCGCGCTACGCCGTGTGGGGACTGATTCATTGGATCGAGGGTTCATTGGCATGCAGCCGTTCGCTGCGCTGCGGGTCAGCACATTAGCAAGTGTGTTGAGCGCTCGCCGGAAGTTCCTGATCGTCGGCTATCCGGCCGTGTCATGGTCCTGGCTGGTCGACGAACTGACATCGCGGCACGTGCCGTTGTCAGTGGTGGCATCGCTTGGGCATAACGTCGTCCTGCTGGCTGATCCCGGGAACACGGCGTCGGACACGTCAGGCGCGTCGGCAGCCCCCAGTTCGCGTTAATCGAGAGGCCCGGCAGAATCTAAAAAGCGTTGATTTGCAACTCGTGGAGCTTTTTGGCGGCTGCCGGCAACCCGCCTTTCGCCGCCGCGCCGAGAATCGCATACGGTTCCCAAGCTACACCTCCGCGGGCGGTTCGAACCAATGGATTATCCACCCAATCCCACAGGCGCGAAGGATCGTCATTCACGCTCACCGGCGAACCGTCCCACCGGCCCTTGGGATAACAGTACACTCCCAGTGCTTGCACGAAACAGCAATACACGGCTATTCCGGCAAACGCCCATTTCCAACCACTACTGGCAATCACCTGCCAGCCAACCGCAAGCAGAACCATCAGGGGGGCGACGGCTTCCGTAAGCAGACGTGGCCCCCAGCAATATCCACCCCACCAGAACGGCCACAGGGAGATGAGAGCGATGTGCGACAGCGAGAAGACAGTCGCCACGACCACCAAAGCCCGATGCTGTTCGCGTAAAGCGCGAAGGCGGGGCGCGAAGGCGGCCACCGCGAAAATCATGATCGGCGTATAGACCAGGAGCCCTCGTCCGGGGCTGATGAGAACGCCCAAGAGCCCATCCCATAAATGTTCACCGGCTTTGACCGGGTACTGGCCGGGGGCGCGGCCGAAAACGGAGAGGTTGTAAGCTAACACAGGCGCCGTCGCCAGGATGATAGGCACAAAAACGCGGACATAATGCATCAGCCGCGCACGGCGCAAGAAGAGAGCCAGTGCCAGCGCCGGCAGCAAGGTAACGTTGGTCGGGCGGATCGCCACGGCACACGCCGTGAAGGCCCCGGCGATCCAATACGGCGAGACTTGGAAGTCACTGGCGCTCCATCTGTCGACCGCGCATAAGCAGCCAATGATCGCCAGCTGCCCAAACGTATGCGGCCATAAGGCCTGGCTTGACGTAGACCAGTTCGCGGTTCCAAGAGCAAACAGAAGCGTAAGTATCCAGGCGGCACGGTCGGACGTTAATCGGCGCAGCAAAGACATGAGTGCAATGGCTGCGGCTGCGGCGAGAAACACCGCCGCAATCTTTTCTGCTACCCGCGCGATCGCAATAAGGGTGCCGGGAGGCTGCTTATCAATTCCTGGAATGAGTGCAAGCGGCAGGTATAGAGGAGTGGTCAGAAGCGGCCCCGTAATTGGATAGCGGCTATACCAATGCCCTCCCTTATTGAGAATTGCTTCCGACGCGTACCAGACATGTTCCGTAATATACGGGCCGAAGCGGTCCAGTGAAATCGATTTGTCCAAAATTACGGAGAACGGGATAAGCGAGGCCGGAAGGGAGTCGCCCGACGCCACGGGCCGCAGATTAGAGTGGTACACCACGGAGAGCAGTACGAACAGAATCACGTACTTTCCGGCACCGCTCGAACCGTTGCGCATTCATCGCCCCTTCCGTTCCCTCTTTGTCAGGTTCCTTAGCGGACACCCACGAGACGCCGCGTCAGGGCGGTCAGCCCTTCGGAATTAGAGGGAAATCTAATCCAAGCCGGCGCGCATGTCACGCCGTCCAGTCCCCCGCAGCAAATACAGCCACGGAGCTAAGCAGAATATCCCGATACCCAAAAGCACCAGCGAGGATGGAATCGGGATGGCAGGCGATAGGCTGGAGAGCGATCGGTGAATACTTTAATCACGATCTCCCGGCCTAGCCGCTTGTAGAGGGTCGGTAAACCTCCCCCCTTCCGCCCGCGCCGATGGGCCCAAGGTTTGTCGCCTATAGAAAGCCGCATGTGCTGATTCAGCTAAGTGTAGCCGATCAAGAAGCCACTAAGTCCTGAGTTACGGCGTAACCGTCCACTACTTTTTTTGCAAACCGCTTCGTAGCGGGGTCTCGGAATCAGCGAAAGCGCGGATTCTAGAGCGAAATACGGTGCATTCCGGGACTTTTCTTTGACGTGCAAGAGCTCCCTCGAAACAAGTTGAGAGTCGGGCGGCTCACCCTTATCTTTTTTCTCGGTGCGCGCTTTTCCTTCGCCACACTCGCCTGCTGTGCACGCGGTCCCTTAGTCTCCGGCGCTCCATCCACCGTGCTTCCGGAGCAAGGGAAGCGTAGTTGGGGATCGCCTTCGGATAGATCTTTGCCCAGATCTGCGCCCGTGTGGCAGTCGGATTTTCGTTCGTCAACTTTCTATGCATGCGCATCGCGATCGTGACACTGGGTATCCGCTTCCTTCCTGGACGCCTGGGTCGGGGTGGAAGCAACGTTCGAAAAAGCCGAGCGGAACGGTCCTTCAGCTTGCGGTCTGCGAGAAACGGGGCTTTGTGGTTTTCACGAATCACTTGTGCCGCCGCCACGATGACCTTTACAATTTCGGCTGGCACCGCCGGTTGTTGGTTGCGGTGCTTCTTCCTTGCGCTCGGCTCCGGCTCCCGTATGTCAAAACCTAGTGGTTGTGGAACGCCGGTTCGCGGCGTTATATCTCACGTAACCATAACGTCCTCCTCCGCCGGTGCGTGCAAGGGTTTCGGCACAAGGCGAAGTGCCCAGTGCCACTTGTGAACGATGCGGATGTGACCAAGCTTCATCCGGCGAGGGCACCGCTGCTGAAGAAGCTGGTGAAGCCGCTCTTGCAGGGTTTGCTGGGCGCCAAGGAAGAGAAGATGCCCGGCCGTCATCCGGGCGCTACTCGTTGAGCGCCCACGCATCCGCCGGCCCTAGACTAGCCGCGCTACTTCGTTCCGCAGCGCCACGGGGCATCGTCGCGCGGCACGTAGCCCAGCGTCGAACGCGTTTGCCGCATCATCGCGACCGACTCCGTGTCACTGAGCATCGCCTTGGCCATGCGGATGCTCTGGTAGCGAAGGCCCATGGCTAGCGGTCCCCGCAACATGGCATCGCGGTACTTGAGCATGGCCGGATTCGAGTCCACGAGTTGCAGAATCTGCTGCTGTGCAGCCGGCGTAAGCACGAAACCCAGTGCGGTAATCCGAGCGCGCGCGTCCAGTAATTCCTCCCGTTCGGCCGGTGAGATGCTTTCGAGATAGTCGAAGCAAACTGTCGCTCGGGTCGACGGAATCTGGCGCAGCAAAACGTAGCCGGCGTCGGCCTCCGCGAGCATGTAATCGCGGACCAGGGAAACAATCTGCTCCATCCCAGGCCATCCTAACATTGAAGAACTAACTGACGGATGCGCCGTCATCCAGATGGGATGAGAAAGCCGGTCTCCTGCGGGATGCGTTAAGCTCCCGAATAAATCACGCACTCAAGGGTGCAAGGAAGGAGACCGGCAATGAAGAAGGATAGCATTCGAATCAAGAAGAGGAAAGGGGACTGGGAGGGCAAGAAGCTGACGATCGGAATGGACCTGGGAGATCGAACCAGTCGGTATTGCGTGTTAGGGGAAGGTGGCGAAGTGCTGTTGGAAGCGAGTGTCGCGACAACCCAGAAAGGCCTGAGCGAAGCGTTCAGTGCTCTACCTCCCTGCCGCATAGCGATTGAAACCGGGCAGCATTCGCCGTGGGTGAGCCGGCACTTGAGCGGGTTAGGGCACGAGGTCATCGTGGCCCACGCTCGCAACGTGCGGCTGATTGGGGAAAGCACGCGCAAGGATGACCGGCTGGACGCCAAAACGCTAGCACGATTAGCGCGCATCGACCCGGCGTTGCTGAGTCCGGTTCGGCATCGCAGCGCAGAAGCCCAGGCGCACCTGACACGGATTCGGGCTCGAGCGGTGTTAGTGGGGGCGCGCA
The DNA here is from genome assembly GCA_963760575.1 of Bryobacterales bacterium. Taxonomy (GTDB): domain Bacteria; phylum Acidobacteriota; class Terriglobia; order Bryobacterales; family Bryobacteraceae; genus Palsa-187. Next base: position 1,131 of record CAVXEM010000005.1, on the reverse strand, counting down.
CGGCGCTGGTGAATGCGATCCGAGGGCTGACCAAGGCCTACGGAGAACGGTTGCGGAAGTGCCATCCCGAACAGATCCGCAAGGAGCTGGCAGCGGAATTAAGTCCCGAACTGCGAACTGCCCTGGAGCCACTGTTTCAGGAAGTACAATCGTTGACCGAGCGAATCCAGCACTACGACCATGAGATCGAAAAGATCGCGAAGCAGCACTACCCGGAGGTAGCCCAACTGCAGCAGGTCAACGGTGTCGGAACGCTGATCGCGTTGACGTACGTGCTGACGGTGGACGATCCGCATCGATTTGGAAGGAGCCGGGACCTGGGCTGTTATATAGGGTTGCGTCCAGGGCGGAGGAACTCCGGCAACAGCCAACCGCAGCTCCACATCAGCAAAGAAGGAAACCGCTACCTGCGAACGATGATGGTGCAAGGCGCGCACTATATCCTCGGGCCGTTTGGGAAAGATAGTGACCTGCGGCGGTGGGGCCTGAAACTGGCCCAACGGGGAGGCCGCAATGCCAAGAAGCGTGCCGTGGTGGCGGTGGCCCGGAAGTTGGCGGTGTTGCTGCACAAGCTGTGGGTGAGCGGAGAGGTGTACGAACCGCTCCGCAATCATCGCGAGGAAAAACGCGCAGCGGCGTAAGCGCCGCGGCGGTATAAAAGTTTGACAAGATCGATCGCCGAGTTCGGGTGACTGCGGCTAAGTCCTAGACCAACTCCCTGAGAATCTGGGGAGATCGAGGTCGAGATACAGATTGCAGCACCCACTGAAACGAGAACGCCCAACTGGCATAGAGCCCAAACGGCTCGCTCAACAATGCGGATGGAAGGATGGCGACAGAGGCGGTGATCTTGCAAAGAGAAAGGAAGGAGCCAGGGGTGTGTCCTCACCAGAACCACCACCGAGCCAAGGGGCCTGCCATTGCCTGTGGCCGCAGCATCTCGCATCGTGGTCACCCGTCAAGGCTTCCCTACGGCTCTCTGCGTTCGGCCTTGACGGGGCCCGACCGCGATGCCGGAAACTCTTTCCATTACCAGGCAATGGCAGGCGCTCTCTGCAACGGCTCAACTCGGTCGCCTTACCAGAACCCGCTCATTTTGCTCTTGACTCAGACCGGCTTTCTCATGGAAGG
>CAVXEM010000004.1:0-92765 GCA_963760575.1 Bryobacterales bacterium | reverse complement strand
TCGTGAGCGACACGCAGGGTGGCGCCGTCGATTCGGCTAATGCAACTCTACAAAACGATCAGACCGGTTTTAGGCGGAGCGTCATCACCGACGCTACTGGCGCTTACCAGTTTCTGCAGGTGCCGCCGGGAGCTTACACGGTGACTATCGAAAACCTGGGTTCTCAGTTTCGACGCAGAAAGACATCCAGCTTCTGGTGAATACGCCGGCCACGCTAAACTTGGCTCTGCAGCTTGCGTCGGTGGCTACCAGCGTGAACGTCGAGGCCGAAGTGGTCACGCTGAACACGGTGGACGCGGCCATCGGGAACGCTTTCAATCAGACACAGGTGCGGCAGTTGCCTTTGCAAACCCGCAACGTGGTCGAATTGCTCAGCCTGCAGCCGGGCGTAACGCAAACCGGTGAAGTGCTGGGTTCGCGCCGCGATCAGAACAACATCACGCTCGACGGCGTGGATGCCAATGACAACCAGAATGCAGGGCTGGGCGTTCTGGGCCGCAACTCGCAGCTCGCGCTTCCGGGATTCAACGGACAGGGTATCGACCGCGCGTCCGGATTCAATGCGGCGCTGCCGGTGCCGCTGGATTCGGTACAGGAATTCCGGGTTACGGTCGGTGGCGAAGGCGCCGACCAGGGCCGCAGCTCGGGCGGCCAGGTAACGCTGGTTACTAAAAGCGGTACGAACCGGCTTCACGGATCGCTGTATGAATTCAACCGCAATACCATTTTTTCCGCAAACAACTGGTTCAACAACCGGGCGGGCGTCGCGCGGCAGCCCCTGAACCGCAATCAGTTTGGCTTCTCGGTGGGTGGGCCGATCAAGAAAGATCGCGTCTTTTTCTTTTTCAATTATGAGAAGCGTCTAGACCGCACGGCCATCAGCCAGCTCTCGCATGTGCCATCGCTGGCCATGCGGCAGGGAACTTTGACGTTCGCCAACACCAGTGGCGGAGTCACGACGCTCTCACCCGCGCAGTTGCTGGCGATTGACCCTCAGCATCTAGGTGAAAGTGCGGCGATACTCAGCATGCTGCAGCAATATCCCTTGGGGAACGATCCTTCCACCGGATACGACGGCGGTTTGAACTTCGTCGGTTACCGCTTCAATGCGCCCGACAATCTGACCAACAACGCGTATGTGGGCAAGATGGACTTCCATCTGGACTCGGCCGGAAAACACATCCTTTCTTTGCGTGGTTCGCTGGCGGGTAACAACCAAGTGCTTACACCGCAGTCATTCCCGGGCGCCCCCATCAATAACGTGCAACTCAATAACAGTCGTGGTATTTCCGCGCTGTACACGGCGGTGTTGTCGCCGTCGATGGTGAACGTCGCGGCCTTCGGATTGACCCGTATCGGCCTCAATCAGACCGGTCCTTCGGGTACCGCTTTCAACATTGACAGCATTGACCCGACCGTGAACTATAACAGCCGCGCCTACATCCGTATTTCGCCGACATACAACGTCAACGACGATTTTACGTGGACCAAAAATACTCATACGGTCACGGCGGGCGCCAATATCCGTTTTGTTCGGAATGGCTACACCAACTACGCCAACGCGTGGCCGAGCTATTCCTACAGCCGCAGCAGTCTTACCGGTCTGGGGTCTGATTTCCTGGCCGCGACACAGTCCTATCTCACCGCTAACGGACTGAACTCGACGGTCGCGAACGTCCAAGCGCTCGAGCGTGGCGGTGGTGACCTTCTTGGCATGATTTCCGGCGGCAGTATCAACTATTCGTACACACAGAGCGGGACCGCAACGCCTATCGGCGTGCCGAGGGTCCGGAATTTCGCCACCAACGAATACGCGGGCTATGTGGCGGATAGCTGGCGCATGAAACCCGGGTTAACTCTGACTTACGGGCTGCGCTACGAAAACGACGCTCCGCCATGGGAGACCAATGGGCTCCAAGTCGCACCGACGTTTTCCCTGCAGGATTTCTGGGGGCAGCGGCTCGCCGGTGCAGCGAACGGCGTCCCCTCGGCCCAGCTTCCCAACGCGATGCTGTCTTACGGCCTGATCGGACCGGCCAACAACCAGCCCAGTTGGTTCGGCCGGGATAACAACAACTTGGCCCCGCGACTTGCGGTGGCTTACAGTCCGCAATCAGACACCGGTCTGGGAGCTAAGATTCTCGGCAAGGGCGGCGTTTTCCGCGCTGGCGCCAGTATCGCCTACGATCGCTTCGGAAGCGACATGGTGGTTCAGTTCGATAACCAAAATCCGTTTGGTTTGACGGAGAACGATGTATTGGGCTCTTTCACGTTCTCCACCGCGAACCGCTACAACGGCACGCTGCCTGATCTCCCGCCCGCGTCCACGCACGTCTTCCCGTATACGCCCGCCACTGTCGCCTACATCGGAGGCACTTACGTGGGCATGAAGTCCGATTTGAAGACGCCCTACGCCTATGTGCTGAATGCGTCGATCGCACGTCCGCTGAAGGGCGGCATGACGCTGGAAATCGGTTATCAAGGCCGGCTCTCACATGCCTTGCTGATGCAGCAGGACGTGGGAGGGGTAGCGTGGAATTTCAAGGACCCAACCAGCGGTCTCACGCTCGGCCAGGCCGAGGCTGACATGCGCAGCCTCTATCTCCAGTTGTCGAACAACAACCCGAATCTCACCAACACAGTGGGGAAACAAATTGCCGCCAATCCCAGCTTGGTTCCCAGCAATCCGTTCATCGAAAAGTATTTCGGCAAAATCGCGAACCTATATTTCCCGGGCAGCGCGACGGCCAACTACTTGTACTTGATGGAGTCGGTGAACGGCCTGAGCGATACCGATACCCTCAACCAGGCTGACCGGCTCAAAACGGTGAATGGTAAATCGTTCCCCAACTGCATTAGTGCGCCGGGTTGCTGGACCTTCTACACTCCCCAGGCGAGCGGTATCAACACCTGGACCAACAACGGCGCCGCGACTTATCACGGCGCTACCATCACGCTGCGCAAGCCCCTGAGCCAGGGCTTCTCGTTCGACTTCAACTACACTCTCTCGCATTCGATCGATCGCGGAGGTGGCGCGGAATCGGGAGCCGGCAGCTACGGCGGGATCATGCTGGATCCGTATAGCAACACCGCCTACCGCGGTTCTTCGGACTTCGATGCCCGCCACAATATCAACGCGAACGTGCTCTACGAACTGCCCTTCGGCAAAGGGAAGATGCTGCTCAAGAACGCCAATCCGGTTCTGAATCAGATCGTGGGCGGATGGCAGGTCTCGATGATCTCGCGGTACCGGTCAGGGCTGCCGTCTTCCGTATATTATGGTGGCGTCTTCCCCACCAACTTCTCATTCGGCGCGATCGCTTATCCGATCTCGTCTTACACCTACGGGACGTCGACTTACGATCAAAAAGGCAATCCCAGCGCATTCGGCTCGACTACTGCGGCGAGCAACTGGTTGCCGATGTATGCCGGTTCGGTGGGTACGCGTGCTGCCATTCGTCTCGCGGGCCTTCTGAACTTCGATCTCGCCGTGGCTAAATCGTTCCAGTTGCCCTGGGAAAATCAGAGGCTTCAGTTACGCGGCGAAGCCTTCAATGCCTTCAACAACGTGAACTTCTACAACCCCATTCTGGATGCGACCACTCTCTCGTCCTTCGGCGAGTATCAGATGGCGCAGCCGGGGCGCGTGATGCAGTTTGGATTACGGTACGAATTTTAGTTAAACCCCCAAGCGGAACCCAGTCTGTTCCGCTCCCCCGCTCCGTCGCGGTGGAGTCAATGCATGAAAGAGGAAAAGATGAAGCTATTTCTGCTTGGGATATCTTGTTTGCCATTAACGCTCCTCGCGCAGGCGCCCGCGCCTACGCAGGAGCAAGAAGACTTTTTTGAGAACCGCGTGCGGCCAGTGCTGGCGCAGAATTGCTTCGCCTGCCACACCAATTCACAGATGGGCGGGTTGCGGTTGGACTCGCTCGAAGGCTTGCTCAAGGGCGGGAAGTCCGGACCCGCAGTGGTGCCGGGCGCGCCTGAGAAGAGCATGATGGTCACGGCGATTCGTCAGACCACCGAGATCAAAATGCCTAAGAACGGGCACCTCACGGAGGCGCAGATCGCGGATCTGACGGCTTGGGTGAAGGAGGGAGCCGTGTGGCCGGTGGAAAAGGTCACGGCGCAGGCGCGGCGGGTATGTCATCCGGCCGGAACAGAAAAACTTCTGGTCCTTCCAGCCGCTGGCAAAGCCCGAGCCGCCCAAGACCAAGGACGCCGCGTGGCCCGCGAACAACATCGATAAGTTCGTGCTCGCGAAGCTCGAGAAGGACGGGTTGAAGCCCGTCGCTGCCGCCGATCGCCGGACCTTGCTGCGGCGTGTCACTTACACCCTCACCGGGTTGATGCCCACTTACGAAGAAGTAAAGGCGTTTGAGGCGGACAAGTCGCCTAACGCGTATGAAAAAGTAGTCGACCGCTTGATGGCCTCGCCGCACTTCGGCGAATTGTGGGCGCGTCACTGGCTCGACGTCACGCGCTACGCGGAAGACGACTATCGCATCGCTCAGAAAGACATGCACAAGGAGAAGTACAAGTCGGCCTACACTTACCGCGACTGGGTGATTCAGGCGTTCAACTCCGACATGTCGTGGGACACCTTCATCAAGGCGCAGCTCGCCGGCGATTTGATGGACGAAAAAGTTCGCGACAAAATGATTCCCGGCCTGGGTCTGAACGGCCTTGGGATGTGGCAGATGAACGACAGCCCCGCGGCCGTCGAACGCGCCGACGAGTGGCACGACAAAGTGGACGCGACATCCAAAGCCCTGTTGGGCCTAACGGTCGGATGCGCCCGCTGCCACGATCATAAGTACGATCCAATTCCGCAGAAAGATTACTACCGCTTGGCGGGCGTTTTCGCCAGCACCAGCTACCATGCGTATCCGCTGGTTCCCAAGGAAACCGCGGACGCTTACGATGCCCAAAAGAAAGAACTCGAAGAGAAAGAAAAGAAGCTGAAGGAATTCCAGGATCAGCTATCTACCCTGCAGGCGCAGGTGCTGTTCTCTGAAACCGAGGACTATATGGTGGCTGCATGGCGCGTCGAGACTGAGAAGCACGCGAGCGTCGCGGGCATCGCGGAGAAATACAAACTGGATCCCGAGATTCTGGAACGCTGGACCAAGTTCCTGAAGAAGAAGCCCACCAACTATAGCTTCCTGGTCCCATGGCAGAAGATGGTGGCCAGCGGCGGCGATGCCGATCAAGCCAAGACTCTGGCGCACACCTTCTATCAAAAGGCCGTTGAGATTGACAAGGAGCACGCCAAGCTCAAGGCCGAGAACGAAGAACAGCTTGCGAAAATCAAAGATCCCAACGAGAAGTTCGATCCTCTGCCGAATGGGATTAAGCGCAAGCTGATCCAGCATCAGATCGATTTGAAGGGCATGGAGCGTGAAGCCAGCTATTTGTGGACTGACATGTTCGACAAGGATCTGTCGGAATCGCCCATCAACGATAATGCTGAGGAAAAGAAGACTCCTGGGTTGTTCAAGCTGACCGACTGGGCGCTGCAACGCCGCCTCAGTCCGGATTTCGCGGCACACATTGACCGCATGAAGGCGGAGAACGAAGCCTTCAAGAAAGCCATGCCGCCGGAATATCCCATCGCGGCCGGGCTCGCCGACAACAAGGAGCCGTCGGATCTGAAGATCTTCGAGCGTGGTAATCCGTATGCTTTCGGCGCGGACGCGCCGCGCGCGTTCCTGCAAGTGCTCTCCAACGGCGAGCCGAAGCCCTTCACCAAGGGCAGCGGGCGCCTGGAACTCGCCGAAGACATCGTGCAGCAGCCGCTGGCGATGCGCGTGTTTGTGAACCGCATTTGGCGCTGGAACATGGGCACCGGCATTGTCGATACACCCAACAACTTTGGGTTCGCCGGCGAACGGCCGACGAATCCCGAGCTGCTCGAATACCTCACTTCGAAATTCGTCGACGAAGGCATGTCGTCGAAGAAGCTGATCAAGGAGATCGTGATGTCGCGGACGTATCAGCTCAGCTCCGCGCCGTCCGAAGCCAATCTCGCCAAGGACCAGGACAACCGCTTCTACTGGCGCGGCAACCGCCGCCGTCTGGAAGCCGAAGGAATCTGGGACGGTCTGCTCACGGCTTCCGGCAAGCTCGACATGGCCAAGATCGGCGGCCCCAGTGAAGAACTGGACGCGAAGATGGTTCGCCGCGGGATGTACGGTGCCGTCAGCCGCGTATTCCCGAATGAATTCCAAATTCTGTTCGACTATCCGCTGCCGACGCTTTCCGCCGAGCGGCGCTACACCACTAACGTCGCGCTGCAACGCTTGTACTTCCTGAATAACGAGTTCGTCCATAAGCAGGCTGCTGCGTTGGCCGAGCGCGTCAAGGGAGCCGGAAACGAGGAAGCTCAAGTTCGCAAAGCCTTTGAGATCGTTTACCAACGTGAGCCATCGCCTGACGAACTGAGCTTCTCCGTGGCTCTGCTTCACGACTCTTCCGCGCCCACTACCACCGAGCCTGCATCCCGGGCCGAAGTTAGCTTTAAGGCCGCCGCCTTCGCGGCCAAGCCTGACGGTGACGCGGCGAAGGATTCCATGTCTTCAGCGCCGGCGCCGGCTGCGGCTCCGGTCGCAAAGAAGGTGGAGACGCCGCTCGAAGCTCTGTGCTGGGCCCTGCTCAGCTCGAACGAATTCCTGTTCCTGAACTAGGAGAAATAATATGTCTTGCAATCACAGACCTCTTCCCTTTACGCGCCGTGAAGCTCTTGCCCGGGTGGGCGGGGGCTTCGGAATGTTGGCCTTCGCGAACATGGTCAGCCAGTCCCTCAAGGCCGCGGAGCCCGCGGGGGGCACTCCGGGAGTGCTGAAGCAACTGCATTTCAAGCCTCGCGCGAAGCGGGTTATTTTCCTGTTTTCGAACGGAGGCATGTCGCACGTCGACACCTTCGATCCCAAGCCGATGCTCACGAAGTACGACGGGCAACCGCTGCCCGGGGGCGCTATTCTCACGCAGCGCAAAACCGGCAACCTGATGAAGTCGCCGTTCGCGTTCAAGCGCTATGGCAAGGCCGATACCGAAGTCAGCGAGCTATGGCCTAACGTCGGAGGGATCTCGGAAGACATCTGCGTTATCCGCTCGATGCATTCCGATATTCCGAATCACGAGCCGTCCATCACGCTGATGAACACCGGGGCGAACGTGATCGGGCGTCCGTCGATGGGTTCCTGGATCACTTACGGTCTGGGCAGTGAGAATTCCAATCTGCCGGGTTACGTGGTGCTGTGCCCGTCGCAGCCCATCACCATCGGCAGTCCCTTGTGGAGTTCCGCGTTCCTGCCGGCCATCTATCAGGGGACTTACGTTAAGAACGAGTGGATCGAAGGCCAGCCCTTCGAAGCCGCCAAAGTCATCCCCAACGTTACTAACGCCGACGTCGACGCCGCCATTCAGCGCCGCGATCTGGCGTATTTGAAAAAGCTCAACGAAACCAATCTCGCGAAAGTCGGCGAGAAGGATTCGCAGCTTGAAGCCTCCATCAAAACCATGGAGACCGCGTTCGCCATGCAGACGGAAGCGCCTGAAGTGTTCGACGTCAGCAAGGAGAGCAAGGCCATTCTTGACATGTACGGACCTGGCAGCACAGCGCTCGGTTGCCTGATGGCGGTACGTCTGGCTGAAAAAGGCGTACGCATGGTGCAGGTCTACTACAGCAAGGGTGATCCGTGGGATGCTCACACCGACATCCTGTCGTATCGGCGCCTCGCCAAGGATTCCGATCAGCCCTTCGCCGCCGTGGTCAAGGATCTGAAGCAACGCGGGATGCTCGATGACACGCTGGTGATCGGCGGTACGGAATTTGGGCGCACGCCGGCCATTCAAACTGCCAACGAAATGGTGGGCGGCGGCGTGGTCAATGGCCGCGATCACAATCACTACGGATTTTCGTTATGGATGGCCGGAGGCGGCATCAAGGGCGGCATCACCCACGGCGCCACTGATGACTTCGGCTACAAAGCCGTCGAAAAACCGACCCACGTGCATGACCTGCACGCCACCATTTTGTATCTGCTCGGCATCGATCACTTGAAACTCACGTATCCCTATAGCGGGCGTGATTTCCGGTTGACCGACACTGCCGGGGAGGTCATCCATGACATCGTGGCCTAGCTCCCGGTACCTGATCACCGGATTGCTGGCGGTGGGTTGCCTGGCTTTCGGGCAGCAACCCACCGGTTCGACAGCGAAACAAAAACCGGGAGTGCCGGGCGTACAAGCGCCCATGTCGTTTCTGATCCCGGACGCGCAATACAGCATCGAGGCCAACGGCATTAAGGGCGGCCCCGATTGGCTGGCGATTACCGAGGATTCGGTGTGGACCAACAGCCGCGGCACTAACATGGTATTCCGCATGGATCCGAAATCGGACCGGATTCTCGCCGCGGTTCCGGTGCCGAAACCGTGTTCCGGTTTTGCGGTGGCTGCCGGCACGCTGTGGTCGCCGAGTTGCGATGAGCACGTCATTTATCGCATCGATCTGAAGACGAATGAAGTGTTGGCGAAAGTTCCGGTGGGCCCGGCCAACACGGAGGGCGGCATCGCGTTCGGCGCCGGATCGGCGTGGATGCCCAGCGATCCCAAAGGCATCGTGTCGCGCATCGACCCCGCCACGAATAAAGTGATCGCGGAGATCAGCGTGCCGCCGGATTCTTTCACGGCGGTTTATGGCTACAACCTGGTGTGGGTTTCGAGCACCGCCAAGAGCGTGGTCAGCGTGATTCATCCAGCCACCAACAAAGTGATCGCAGAAATCCCGGTAGGTCCGAATCCGCGTTTCATGGCGGCGGGCGAAGGCTTCGTGTGGACGCTCAACCAGGGAAGCGGGACAGTGACCAAGATCGATCCGCGAACCATGAAGGTGGTCGCGACCGTTGACGCCGGCGTCCCGGGCACGGGCGGCGATATCGCCACCGGCGAAGGTGCTCTGTGGGTCACTCAGAAGTCCATTCCGGTTTCGCGTATCGATCCGGCTAGCAACAAGGTGACCGCGCAGTTGGTTGGCCCCGGCGGCGACGCTATGCGCATCGGGCACGGCTACGTGTGGCTGTCCAATGGCAAGGAAGGGAAGGTGTGGCGCTTCCTTGCACAGAAGGCGATCAGCGCCGCGCCGCATCCTTGGACTGACGACGCTCAGCAGGTCGATCTCGATGGCGATGGTAAAACCGACTTGCTGGTGGAAGACCTAGCCACCTTCATCCCTGGCGAGCCTGTCGAATTCCACATGAAGCTGGTCAACGCCAAAGCAGGGTCGAGCTTCACTTTGAAAACCACGTTGAATGGCAAGAGCGCGGAGAACGCGTTCAAGTCGAGCGGCGATGAAATGATCGCGGCGCTGGCGGAAACGGAACCGCGTTGGATTCATTACTCAGTCTGCGTCGCGGGTTCCGATAAGTGCAGCCCGATGCTGGTAGTGGCTTCACCCACCACGAACAACGCCTACGCCACTGCGAAGGTGAAATTCGTTCCCGATACGTTCATGGTCCCGCCGCCGCCGGCGATCGGCGACTACACCTGGAATATCCTCGAACCGGAGATCCTCAAGGAAGACTTCGGCGCGTTGATGCATACGGTCGGCCGCACAGCGCCCGCGACTATTACTTCAGATGAAGATTACGGCGAGCTTAAGCGCCACCGCTGGGAGTTCCAGCACGCGACGTCCTTCGCTTACGGGATATTATCCGCCGATGGCACCGAGGAAATCGCCTGTGTCTATGTGAATCCCAGTAAGAAGCAGGGCTACGACGCCACCGTGCGCTTCCTGATGACCGAGCGCGGCGCGAAGGAGAATCTGCAGCCGCTGCTCGAAGCCAAAGTTCGCGAGTGGATCAAAACCAGTTGGCCGTTCGCGAAGGTCGCGTTCCCAGGGCTCGATGTCAGCATGACGGAGTGGAACTCGCTGCCCGATGCGGGCAGATAGACTCGTAATATTTGCGCAAACGGCCCGGCGGTATGGGATCTATTCTCATCCCGCTGGGCTTTACCATCTCTAGCCAGTCCTCAATTAGAAGAAGGTGGCGGAGAGATAGGGATTCGAAGCCTTGCGGGGTATTGAGGGCGCGCAAGTTATAGATTTGGTAATAATATACTTGACATACCGTGCGATTTGCTTCATACTTTGTTCATGGAAAGCCCAGCCACCCTCCAGGACGCGATTATCTGGTTTGCGGACTTCGAGCATTGCCGTCAGTTCATGATGGAACTGCGTTGGCCGGATGGCGTCGTAAAATGCCCGCATTGCGGATCGGATAACGTGACATGGCTTGCCAAGGCCCGCGTGTGGAAGTGCTACGCCAAGCATGAGCGGCCTACGTTCACGCTCAAGACTGGGACTATTTTCGAGGATTCGCCAGTACCGCTTGAGAAGTGGCTTTCGGCTGCATGGCTGATTATCAGTTGCAAAAACGGAATCAGTTCTTATGAGATCAGCCGTGGACTTGGCGTCACTCAAAAGACGGCTTGGTTCATGCTTCACCGCGTTCGCCTTGCGATGCAGGAAGGTGGCTTCAGCAAGTTTATTGGCGAAGTCGAGGTTGACGAAACTTTTATCGGTGGCAAAGCGCGGAACATGCACGCCGATGTTAAAGAACGGAAGATTCAGGGACGGCGCGGGCCGATGGGCAAGGCTATCGTTGCGGCGGTTATGGAGCGCGGCGGCAGAGTCAAAGCTAAAGTGATCGGACGCCGCAAAAAGAAGGATTTGCAAGCTCTGGTACGCGACCATGTAGAGCCTAGCGCCACGCTCTACAGTGACGCGCTGCCGTCCTATCAGGGATTGGGCGGAGAGTACGCGCATCAAGTCATAGATCACGCCGTAGCGTACGTTGACGGCAACGTGCATACGAACGGACTGGAAAACTTCTGGTCGCTCCTGAAGCGTGGAATCAACGGTACCTACGTTTCGGTGGAACCCTATCATTTGTTCCGCTACGTTGACGAACAGGCGTTTCGGTTTAACAACCGCAAGATGACGGATGCTGAGCGGTTTGCTGGCGTCATGAAGCAGATTGTCGGCCGCCGATTGACTTACAATGAACTGATCGGCAAAACGGAGTCTGGAGCAGTGATGCGTCCTTGATGCATATGAAGAAACAGGGGCGCGGAAAGCGTAAGCCCGCCTCGGGAGATTTATGAAGGAACCATCCTTCGATTCAACGCTAGAGTTCCAACACTTCAGAGATGTCATGCGGGGAGTCATCGCAGTGCCCAAGGCGCGTCTTGATGCGCTCGTAGAAGAGGCTAAAGAGAGTTCCCCGCGCAAGGGTAATCCGCATTCAGCGGGGCGTAAGCGCGCCATTAAGCGAAAGCGTAAGCCTAGCGACATTTAATCCACCATCCAATGCGCACTGCGATTAGAGCAGCTATTGCAATAAGCGTGACAATCGATCCCCGTTGTCTTGCTCTCCGCAAGTGATCCATGGACTCTTCAGCTATCGCCAGTTCAGTAGCTGCGCTACGAAGTTCTATCAAGGCACTTGAAAGCCGATCAAGTTCACTCGAAGATTGGTTATATTTTTGGGTAATACTTGTCGTAATTGGAGTTGTGATTGAGGTTGGTTTCGTAATTTGGGAATACCTAGAGGAACGTGAGGACCACCATCGCGGGTGGATCAGTTCCCCAAAGAAACCTAGTGGACGGAAACTGTTTGCCGAATTGCTGGGCGCTGGCCTTGTCGCCATCGGGGTATCGGGCGAATGGGTAATTGATATTAAAGCGGGAACCGTCCAGACTGAGCTCAGCATAAAAAATGGAGAACTAGTCCAGCTTCTCATGGACGTTTCTAGCTCCGCGCTTAGCGCTGCATCGCAGAATGAAAAAGACGCCGCACAATTAAGGAAAGATGCAGAAGGTCTAAAGAAGACAGCCGAAGATGAGCGCATGGCCCGCGTCAAAATTGAAAAATTAGTTGCGCCACGAAATCTGTCACGCTCCGAAAGAGAGGCTATTGCGACAGACCTTCGGCGGTTCGCCCCATTATTCTCAGGTAGAAAAATAATTCTACGGTCATATTCCGGAGACATGGAGAGCGCGGTGTTTGCTCTCGAAGTTGGAGACATATTGCATCGTTCCAGTATTGACATAGATCCATTTATTGGCCGCATGATGGGAGTTGGTATCCCTGCCATGGGATTCTGGATCATGGGCCCGCTATCCGATACCCAATTCGTTAATTCACTATCTACCGACCTAGCCCGCGCTCTACGCAGTCCAGTCACAGCATTCCACACCGAAAACAACGGCACCCACAGAGATTTAGAAATTCTAATCGGCGTCAAGCCAATCGAACTTGGAGACATCCCGCAATAGGAGCGGCCTGTCGCGAACCAATCGGGGTAGCGGGACGTAGCAGGTCCCGCCACCGACTGTTCCGAAAGCCTCGCACCATCCCGGCCTGTCACGCCGCCCCAAGCGTAAACCGACATACACAGGTATGTCAAGTATATTATTACCTTTATATAGAGTGATCGATTAGCAGTTAAAGCAGAGCAATCCCTCGGCGCGCGACCATGCGGTTACGCACCCCAATTGTGCCGCTGATGTTAGCGGCCGCTACCGACGGCGCCTTTCTCACCCCCGCGAGGCGAAGATCTGATGAGGCGCTCCATGGCCTTCCGAACTCTTCTCGACGGCGGAATCCACGCCGCCGCCGGATCCGATTTTAGTCCTGGGCGCTTTGATCCGCGGATGGCAATCCAGGGCATGGTGACGCGCACTAGTTGGGACGGAAAGACCTGGGGCAGCAATCAAAAGATCTCAGTCGACGAAGCGATCCGTGTCAACACCTTGAACGGCGCCTATAACTCCCACGAGGAAGACATCAAAGGTTCGATCACCGCCGGCAAACTGGCCGACTACGTAGTCCTGGCCGACGATCCACACTCTATTCCGGTGGCAAGATTAAGGATGTCAAAATCATCCGGACCGTCGTCGGCGGTAAGACGGTCTATGAAGGATAGCTCTATCCCTGCCGATGCAGAACCTAGCCAGCCTCTAATCCACGCGCTGCGATCCGCTGGCAGTTAGGTCCTGGATCACGGCGTATCCGGACAGAACTGGGGTGGAAGGGTGGGCGACGATCCGAGGAGAACCAAACTCCTAACGGTTCTCCATCGGATGTCGTTCCTGCAGCGATGATATTTGTTGGCCCAGCCTTACTTGGTGGAACCTGGACCCTTGTATCCCACTTTCTTCGCGAGCGCCTTGTCCATTTCCTCGACAGTAAGAAGTGGGGTTGTTCTGGCGCGAACCAATCCGCTGGCCCCTACGGCCGTCACCAGGCTGGCTGCCGCGACGTTGTCGGGCAGATCCATGATCACCACAACGTCGTCTTTGCCAAAGCAGTAATACATGCTTTCGAGCTTTCCTCCAACGGCCTTGACGCCGGCCTTTACGGCAGCCCTGCGGCCCGAGGCCGTGTCCTTTATCAAACCTTTTACGCCTTCGGCCGTGTAGCTGGCCTGCAACATATACTTTGGCATTGCTGTTCTCCTGTTCGATGGAATGTACCTCGCGGCGGGCGACTCGACAGGGTGCCAAGTGGCATCGGACTCTGCAAAGTCAGTCCTGCTCCGGGGTTCAGATAGAGCTTAACCCAATCAAGAAGGCGATAAGTCCTGGATGACGGCGCACTCGGACACTACTTTTTCAAATTCGGAGTTTGGCGCAGAGTCGGGACTCCGCAAAAAGTAGGTGACGAGTAGCCGACTATGCTGACACTATCCGGCCAAACTTCTGAAGTCGGATTGTTATCTTTCCCAAAGAGAGAAGATGCAAACTGAGAAACACGGGCCGGATTCTTCCTAAGGCGAAATGCGATAAACTAGCGCAGCATGAAGATGGCCCGCTTAGTTCTGTTCCTACCTTTTTTGGGTGGCGCCGTCCTTGCGCAGTCCGCCGATACCGGTACCGCCCACAAAGCTGCCGCAACGGCATTGTTGAACTCGAATAATAGCGGTGCTGCGCATCTTGCTTGCCCGGCTACTATCCTCCCGGTACCAGCCTCCAATTCGCCTGGTGGCGGTCCGCCCCCAGCCGCCGGGGCCCCAGCGGCAGTCGGCCGTGGAGCTGGGGGGCGGGGGCCCGGGTTCACGCCGCCACGGGATATTTGGTACGCCGAAGGAGGCCAGGTTTTTGACAACCTCTACATGCTGACCACAAAAGTCAACAGCGCGTGGGCAGTGAAGACTTCCGCCGGGATCATTCTCATCGATACCCTTTATGGTTACGCCGCACAGGACGAAATAGTGGATGGCTTGAAGAAAGTGGGTCTCGATCCGGCCGATATCAAGTACATCGTCGTCAGCCATGCGCATGGCGACCATGATGGCAGCGTCAAATTTCTGCAGGATACTTACCATCCCCACGTTATCCTTAGCCCGAAGGACTGGGACCTGGCCGCGCGGCAGACAAATCCGTACAGCCACGATATGGATGCCACGGACGGACAGCAGCTGACTCTCGGCGATACAACCATCACGATCTATATCACTCCCGGTCACACCGGCGGCTCTCTTTCTTTCTTGGTTCCGGTGAAGGATCACGGCGTGCCGCACCTGGCAATGGAGTGGGGCGGGACGGCCCTGAGCGCGAATACATCGAAGGAAATGCTGCAGTCGTACATTTCCAACGCTGGCCGCCTGCAGGATATCGCGGACGGCGCAGGCGCCGATGTGATTATCGGTAACCACACTGAATACAACGATGCTCTGACAAGGTTCGAGCGGACGAAAGCGCGAAAACCCAGCGAACCCAATCCGTGGGTGGTCGGTAAGGATGAAGTCCGGAACTATCTCACCGTCGTGCGGGAATGCGCAAAATCCTGGCTTGCAATTGGCGAGGGGCGCCCCTGAGAACAATCGATGCGGCGCCACTTCGAGGAAATGCGTTTGCTCCCGCGGCTCTTTCGATAGGACCGTTTAAAGTGACCCGCTCGCGACGGGCGCGGCAGAATCAGCGCAACATTTACGCGAGGTTTGCTTTCAGCATCGTGTAGGAGTGAGCCGGAAAGCTATAACGCAAGAGGCCTTTCTCCGCCTTGACCGAACGCCGCAGTGTCTTTACGTTCGTCGCTTCGAAACTGTTCTCCGTTTTGAGGTCTGCGGCATTGACTTCGGATATCTCCACCATTCCCCCGAATTGACGGTCTTCAAGCTCAATGTCCGTCTCAACGGCCTCATTGCGATGGCGATTGACGACATTGACAATCAGGGTCCCGCCATCGAGAGCAGCCGAAGCGTCCAGGTACGGCACATCGCCGCGGCTCCGGCTGGCGTACTGCGGGCATTTGACAAGAAGTTGAAGTGCCTTACCCTTGGTGTTGTTCGCAAATAGCGCCAACGGGTAATAGATCGTCTGCAGGAACATTCGCTTTTCGTCTGTGAAAATGGGTGCGATTACGTTTACAAGTTGAGCCATGTTCGCCATCTTTAGGATGTGTGCATTATTGACGAACGTGTTCAGGAACGTTGCCACCACGAGCGCGTCTTCCAAGTTATACCGCTCTTCTAAAATCCGCCGCCCGCGTTGCGTGTCGCCGCGCGCGCGATACCAGACATTCCATTCGTCCCAGGCGATGTAAATCTTGCGGCTGCGCGGCTGGCCGGAAAGTGCCGCGTTGATCACGCCCTCGCTGGTCTTGATGCGGTCCTGCAACGTGAGGGAACTCGTCAGAAACTCGCCATAGTCGTTGGCCGCGTTGCCCACGTACATATGAAGCGCCAGATAATCGGCGTGCGTCTTCAGGAAGTCCAGCACCGTGCGGTTCCAGCCAATCCAATCAATGCCGTTGGAATAGTTCGACGATCCGGCGGCAACCAGCTTGATGTTTGGATCGGTCCACTTCATCAGCTTGGCGGCTTCGAGCGCGAACTTGCCGTAATCCTCCGCGTTCTTATGGCCCATTTGCCAGGGGCCATCCATCTCGTTGCCCAGACCCCAGTAGGTGACTTTCCACGGATCGCGCCGCCCGTTGTCGCGCCGCAACCGCGTCATGGCGGTATCCTGCGACGAATTCACGTATTCCACCCACTGCTGTGCTTCTTCCCAGGTGCCGGTGCCCAAATTGGCGCAAATGTAAGGTTCAGTTCCCATCATTTCGCAGTAATTCAGAAACTCGTGAGTGCCGAAGCGATTGCTCTCAACGGTGCCCCACGCCATTTCTAAACGGGGAGGACGCTTGTCCCGGGGTCCGATGCCGTCCTTCCAATGGTAGTTGGAGGAGAAATTTCCTCCCGGCCAACGCAGGACCGACACACCCAGTTTTTTGGCGGCGTCAAGCACGTCGCGACGATAGCCATTTGCGTCGGAAAGAGGCGAGGTCTCGTCGAACACCCCACCCTCGATACAACGCCCCAAGTGTTCGATAAAGTTACCATAGATCTTGGGGTCGATGTCGTCGATCACACGCTCGGTGTCTACTTTAATCCGTGCGTGTAGCGATCCTTCCTGCGCACGCAATACAAACGGTGCGCCTGCCAGGAGCTTGGAAAAGCTCCGCCGGGAAAAGGGATGATTCTTCATGGGTTTCATAACCAACCTCGGCTTCTTGTGAAAACGCTTCCAAAGCCTTCGCCGATTGTGCCATAGGCTTGCGAAAACAACAACGATCCTTTAACTGCTTGCGCGCGGCTGCCTTCGCTAGTCTTTCCGTTCTGTGGAACCGTCCATACCCTCCCGACGAGATGTGTGATAGGTCCTCTCGAAAACGCCAAAGGACGATTCATCATTTGGCACTAGCAACGAATAATCGGCGACTCCCAGTTCCACCGCCAACTTGGATATGTCTGCTGGAACCACTTTCCTGGCGCTCGAGTCTCTTCCCACCGTAAGCCCGTTACGCGGCGTTTACTGATCTATTTTCCCTCGCCCGCTTATATCCGCGGCGGATTGCAAACGACCAGTTTGCCCAAGGGCGGGAGCTGCGCTTTTGATATCGTATCTAGGCAAGTATTTTACTCGATGGAGGATTTTATGCGCCGCTACATTCACGGTATTGCGTTATTCGGAGCGGGGATGATTGCCGCTCTTGTGCTGATGCAGACGGGCAAAGCTCAGGATGACCGGCTCACCGGCATCCGCATCAACCATGTCGGGATTTTTGCCAAGGATTGGGACGAGACCATCAACTTCTACACCAAGACCTTGGGATTCAAAGAAGCCTTCACGTTCAAGGACAAGGACGGCAACGTAACCACGTCCTATATCCAGATGAACAAGGAAAACTTCCTTGAGATAGCGCGCGCCACGCCGGAGCGCCCCGCAGGACTGAACCACGTTGGCATTTGGGTGGATGACATTAAGGAAACGATCGCCGCATTGCGCAAGAGAGGTGTGAAAGTGGAAGATGCCCGCACCGGCAACAGCAAGGCGCCGCTGACCAATATTACGGACCCCAATGGCATCCGCCTGGAGCTGCTGGAGTTCGCGCCGGATTCGCTGCAGAAGAAGGCGATCGACTCCTGGCGATAGCACACCTTGTCAGTTCTCGCCTGTTCGCGAACATCCATCCGGGTCTTTTTAGTGCGCCCGCGCGACTTGAAATCGCCCACTGCGCCCGTGGGATAAACTACGACAGGTAGCGAACATATGACCGAAGACGAACCTTCCCGAGAATCCGTTGAACGCAGCGATACAGTTTCGCGGCGCGACGTGATTCGCAAAGGTGCAGCCGTGGGCGGAGGTGCTGGCGCTCTGATCACCGGCGGCGCCCTATTCGCGCAACAGTCCGGTCCGGCAGCTTCGCCCAAGCCGGATCTCGCAGGACGAAAAATCAGAGCGTTCATCCGGACGTCTGCAGGCGCTTCGGTTGTGGAAGTGAAACTTCTGCCGCTGCGCGACGACATGGTTGCGATCCGAACCGAAGCAACTCAGTGCTGCTATACGATCGTCAACCAAGCCTTGGGAAGCGGCACAAATGGCGCCGGGGGCGCTGGCGGCGCTGTGGCCGCGCGCATCCTGGGACATGGCGGCGTCGGTGTCGTCGAAGCGGTGGGATCGGCGGTGCGGCGGCTGCGGCTAGGCGACCGCGTGCTCGTGACCAACACGCCGAATTGCGGCGAGTGCTATGACTGTCTACGCGGCCGCGGCGATATCTGCCAGATGAATCCTTCCGCGGGCGAACCCCTGGTGGCGATCGGCGAACTCACCGACGGAACGCCGGTGCATCAGCACAATAACACCGGCGGCTTCGCCGAACTGATGATCACCTACGATTGGTATTGCGTTCCCGCGTTTACAAAGGCCTCCGCTTCTGAATTAGCGATGCTCGGTTGCGTGGGAGCCACCGGCCTCGGCGCGGTAACCACTTTCGTGCCGGTGGATTTCGGGTCGAGCGTAGCGGTGCTGGGAGCGGGGCCGGTTGGCCTCAGCGCCATTCAAGGCGCAAGAATTCAGGGCGCGGCAAAAATTATCGCCATTGAGCCGATTCGGGCGCGGCGGGAGTTGGCGCTGCGGCTCGGAGCGACGGTGGCGCTCGATCCAAACGTCGAAGGCAACGGCTTGGTCGCAAAAGTACGGGAGTTGTGCCAGGATGCCGCCACGAGGAAACTGCTGGGCGGCCGCGACCGGACCGCGAGCGGCGACAGCGGCGGCGCGGACTTTGTCATTGCCACCGTGGGCGCGGATTTCGCGCAGCCAGCTGTAGAGCGAGGCCCCGACCCCACCGGCCTGCAGCCGACCCGTCAAGCATGGGAAATGACTCGGGCTGGCGGACGATTAGTCACACTGGGCGTTCCGCGCGGCGATATCTCGTTGCCGGCGGGCGCTTGGTCGAACCGCGGGCGGATTCATCACGCGGGGCAGTACGGCGGTGTAAACGCGAAATCGGATGTACCGCGGTTCGTGCAATTGATCGACATGGGGAAGTTCGACGCGAAGGCACTGGTGACTTCTACTTACCCGCTGGAGCGCAGTAAGGAAGCCTTCCAAGCTGTCGCGGATCGCACCACTGTGGGCGCTGTCGTAGTGTTCACCTGATCTATCGTGTTCCCGGTTAACGAGGGGCTTTCGCCTCTACCGGCAGTGTCATTTCACAAGGCCGTGGAGTGAACTTCGATCCGTCCGGTTCCTGCTTATAATGCGTGCTCAGGACAAACGGCTGCTGAAGGTACTGGGGATCTTCAATAACAGAAGTCAGGATCAACCAGGTATCCCCGTTAGGCCCTACGCTGCGATCGAAGAACTCGGTCAACAGTGAATTCCCGCTATAGGGCACGCCATTGCGCCGAAGATATCCTGGTCGCAATTTCGTCGTGATCACTTTCAGCGATCCACTTAACGGAGCTCCCGAGGGAACCGAGGCGCCGAAGCCTCCTACGCCTCCCGCTCCTCCACCGCCGCCGGCCGGCGGGAGGCCTTGGCCCTGTTGCACGTTTTCCCATTCGGCAATTGAGAATCCTTGCCAGCTGGGCTGCGCCGGCGGCGAGGCGGCCTTGTCGAAATGGAAAAGCCTCACCTGGTTGCCGTTGTCTACTTCCATTTTGAGGGTGGTCTCGTCCTGCCAGGTGATGTGCAGCCGTACTGGCATCCGCATGACGCCCGGTGCGCCAAACGGGCGGCATTGTTCCCCCGCTGAAATGTCCTTCGCCGGGTCCCACTGGTCGGCCAGTTTCCTGCCTTCCGTATTCAGTGGAACGCCGGCGAAGTCGCCCTTGGGTGGCGTAACCATGCGGAAGCGCCAATCCTCGGTGATCACCGAAACCCAATAACCGGTCAGGTCCACCGGCGCACCCGCATGCGCCGTCGGAGTGGGTTGGGGCTGTCCGCCTCGCCCCTGCGCTCTTAAGATTCCCGGCAGTAGGCAAAACACTGCCGCCACGGCAAGCGATGCCCAGCTAATTACGCGTCCGCGCAACATTCGCCGCACGCTACTTCTCCTTCCGAAGTTCGTTATAGATAACTTCGATGAAGTTATCGCCACTTTGAGTTTTGGTGGCGTAGAGTCCGTCATATTCGAGGGTCGGATGCGCGGATATCACTTGCTCGAGCGTCATATTTTTCTTCACCATGTCCCGAACGCGGTCGCGGATGATGGTCACCATGTCGCGATAGTCCACTACGTCGGTTTCATTGCAGATGCGGCCATGGCCGGGAATGACCCGCGTTCCGCCCATTTGATTCCGTTCGGGAATCGTAATATCGAGGATGGTGTTTAAAGCGGCGATCTCGCCGGCGATCGTACCGCCCCGGGCCGCGTCGATCACCGGATAGCTATCGGTCCGCAAAATATCGCCTACGCTCACCACGTCCGACCCGCGGAAAAAGACGATCACATCGCCGTCGGTGCGCGCATGCGGCTGATACATGACCTGCACTGCTTCTCCGTTCGCGTAGAAGTCCTTCCGCGGCGTGAAGAATGTCGTTACCGGGACAGCATCTCCAGTTAATGGATGCAATCCGGGTACTCCCGCGGTCATGCGGTTGACGGCATTTTCGTGCGCGATCGTTTCGATACCGGCGTTGGCGGGGCGCCCCGCCGCGCCGGCGATGATTCCCGTGATCCCCCCGGCCGCCTGCACCAAGCCGGCATTGCCGCCGACTTTATCGGCGTCCGGACTAGTGTTCACCAGGTAGCGCAAGGGCTTGTGCGTCAGGTGGCGAATCGCCGCGAAGATCTTCTCCCCCTGACCCTCGTTGCCCGCGTCAACCACCAGGACACCGCCTTCGCCGATCTGGACCGCGACGTTCGCGCCGCCCCCGGCGAGAAGGTACATGTTCTTCTGAACGTGAAGAATCTCAATCCCTTCCACCTTCAGGATCTCGGGCCTTTCGGCCGTGAGCGCGGTGATAATCGGCGCTTGTTGCGCACACACGCTCAGCATCGGGACGAGAAAGGGAACTGCTAACCTGAATTTCATCGCCATCTCACTTGGCTGCCTGGATCGGCGTCTTCGGCATATTGGCCAGCATCTTGCGGATAACCATTTCGTACTCCGGGTATGTCGTGGCCTTGCCGCCTTGCGTGGCTTCGAACGGCAGCCCATGCTTCAGCGCGTAGCCGTCTTGTTTAGTTCCCAGCGGATAGCTCGGCACGGATCCCGGTGCACGTGTGGCAATTTCATCCACTACCTCGAAAATGAAGCGCTGGTCGAGCGTCAGGTTCGAGCTTCGCAGCCACGTGGAAGTCCGGATGAACGGTTCTTCGAGGTACACGGGATCATCTATGATCGACACCAGCGTCAAGTAATCCCCGTGCCGGATGAACTGTTCTGTCATGGTCGCGTGAGGGCTGGCGGGCACGCCGTTGCGCTGAATCACACCGTACTTCATATGCGTGGTGGTGATGATAAGTTGATTCCCGTGAACCGCGCCGGTGGAGAAGCCATCCCAGGTGTGCTCGGCATACTCTGACGGATGCGGGCGTCCATCCATCCAGATCACGCGGTCATCGCGCCCGAATACGCCCTCGAGCGTGTATGCGATTAACGTCTGGGTAACTGCATCGATAACTTTGCTGATGCGCATTTGCGGCCCCGGCCCGCGCATGAAGTACTGAGCGGGATGCGGCTGCGCCATGCGTTCCGGCAGCGACAAAATCGACGCATCCCAACTAGTGGCCTTCTGGCGGGCTGCGGCATTAATCGGAAGTCCCGTGTAATCGCCCAACTCCGGCCCCGGAACGCGATGCGGCTGGTCTTCATGGATCCGCGGCATCCATTCGCCGGAAATGTCGATCTGCGCTAAAGCCGGCAGGGCCGCCCACAGCCACGCCAACGAGAACAACCCGGAGTAGGTCAGAAATTTTCGGGCATTTTTGATCATCAGGTCCTCTTACTCTTCAACTGCAATCGCTACTATATTAAGCTGGTTCCTGCCGTTCCAATCCAGCCCGTGAGCGTTAGCATTCGTTTGAGAAATTCTTCTTGATAAGATGCGTCGGCTCCATGCTAACCTGATCAAATTATCATACTATGATAATCGGCGACTCAGTGTGCAAGAGAACAGTCGTATTATGACAAAACGAATCCCGATGGGACACCGTACAAACTCCTTTGCTGCGGGAAGTGCGTGGGGAACCTACTTTGATTCGGGTTTTACAAACTTAGCGTTGTCTATCGCGATATTCTCTTGGATTTGCTGAACCTGGATCGTCGAGTGCGTTATTAGTTCGGTTCTGGATCCCGCGGGCTCCATATGGATGCGAAACGGGTACTTCACCCCGCTTCCTGCATTTCTGTAGTCCTCGTAATCCACTTGAAAGGGGCTGTCGCCGGCCGCTGTTGGCACGACCGTGAGTCTCCGGACTAGAAGGCCGGATTTCGTATCGAAGTAAAACCGCTCGGGAATACCTTCGGAAGGCCGGCCGACGAGAACGTAAGCTTCCAGGTCACCAACCTTTTCGGTACCCTCAACTTTTAAGTCCGAGTATTCCTTAGCGATATTCAGCGGCTCGTAAAGATCAGCGCCTCTGCGCTCGCGAATCGCCTCCAATTCAACCGCTGGGACCACCCGTCCCCTGGGGTCTTGCCCCCACGCCGTGGTTCCGTCGAAGCCACTCAGTAGCGTTGCCTGATTGGTTTTTGCCACCCGCAGCAAAAGATTCGGTGCTTTCTGATAGATCTCGACCTGCGCCGGCGCGGGGTTAACTCCGCCAGGTCCGGTCGGAACATCCTGTTGCGCTGTAATGAGCCGGGTTTTGATCTTCTTCAGATTCTGCTCGCCCCCCAATGCAGCGACGTAGTTAGAAAGAATTTGCGAAGCAGAAGGCAAGCCGGGCTCGGCCTTCCTTACTTCAGGATAGCGGGGTCGCGGAAGCACCGGCATATTCACCGGGATGGCGTTGCCCTGGTGACAGGTATAGCAAGTAATCACTGGTTTGCCTTGGAAGGACCGCTGATTCAATTCGGCAGTCATGGTAATCATCCCGCGTGCCACGTCTTTCTTCTTCACGTCGTCGCTGACGAAGTCCCTTTCCACGTGGCAATACTCGCAGTTAACTCCGAGCGCGCCCGAAATGAGATGCATCCCTTGATTGAAGCTGTCGGCGGGGCTTCCCTGAAGCACTTTGATGTTCTTGTAAACTTGCTCAGCCGTTCTAGGCTGGCCAGCCAATTGCGCCGCCCCGGGTGCGGCTGTCAAAAGTGCCCCGACCCCCACTGCGAGAGCCAGCATGAGCCCCGGAACCCGTTTCGATATCGATAATACTTTCCGTGCAGTTACCATGTGATCCTCATGTCTTTCCACGAACGCTCGGCCCAGCCAATTCCGCCCTAGGCTCTTCTAGAGAATGATCCAAACTCCACGTACCCGGCCCGTTCACAGCCAAGTATAGAAAGGCCAAGAAATAGAGGATCACTTCGTTTCCACCGTTGCGGATCGGCCATATCGCTCGGGGCGCCGCCACAAAAAAATAGGCGACCAGCAATTCGCAACATAGGACTAGGGCCGTGGATCGGGCGAATAGTCCGATTAGTAATAACAGTCCGCCGCCGATTTCCAAGACGCCAACCACGGACGGCAATGCGTCCAGCGCCATCGGTACCGCGCCCCGACGGCCGCCCAGTCGCGGGAACGCGTCGAAGAGGTGGCGGTATCCATGCAGCGAAAACACAAAGGCAAGTATGATTCGGAGCACCGATCGTGCGTACCCTTCCCAAGAACTAATTGCCTCAGTCATGTGCATACTCCTTTCCGCGCTTGCTCGCGGCTGGCATCAAATCCGCGTGCCCGTCGGCTTGAGATCGGCCTTCGTCTTCTTGTAATTTCCGTGAAATAAATCGTCCAGGCTCCAGGGGCCCGGTCCGGCTGTGACAAGCCAAAGAAATAGGAAACAATTGATCACCGCTTCTTCGCCGCCATTGTTAATGGGAAAGAATCCACGAGGCGCCCACAACGTGAAATAGGCTACTGCCATTTCTCCGCAGAGAATGAACGAAACTGTGCGCGTGAACAGTCCAAGCACCAGTAATAGCCCACCTCCGACTTCGAGCGGTCCGGCAAGTCCAATTAAAGTGAAATGCATGCCAACCGTTCGTGCGCCAGCGAATCCCCAGAGTTTCTCGGCACCATGCTGGAAAAACACCAACCCGACTCCAATACGCAGCAGACTCAGTAAGTAGGGTCTCCAGTTGTAGGCGTTCTTCAACAAACTCATATTCCCTCGATTATTTTCCCGCACCGGGAGCGGCGTGTTTCCGGTTATAGGCGGCAATCTCTGAGGGTGAGCATAGCATTTCGCGGATATCCGTATTCGGTGGTTGCAACTTGAAACGCAACTGATCGAGAGCTACCCAAGGCCTCGTGTACACCTTAGGATCATCAATCGTCATCGACAGTTCCAGGGTGTCCCGGTCGACGCGGTGGAATTGCTCCTCTACCCTGCATGCCCTGCTCGCGCTACGGGACCGATAGAGGTTCTTAGGTAGGTGTTGTCTGGACCAGCAGCACGCGTTTTTGCATCCACGGTTGGGGCGGTTTTTGTGTTTACGTAAGCGCCTGGTTCGGATTGCCTGGCTAGCTCAATCCAAAGGTCATCGACCGGCCATTTTCTACGGCCATCTAAGTGTCCTCTTCAAATTTAGCGGGACTCGCGGGTGCCACCGCCCGGCGGTCCGGCTCCCGCGTCCCAGTGCTCTGCAAACTTGCCGTCCTTTATACGAAACATGTTGAAGATGTATACAGACGCCACTTGACCATCTCTGCCAGCCGGGACCTCCCGCTTGGTGAATAGCATCACGCGGTCGCCTTCCGCCATGACCGCAACGGTTTCCGGAGGTTTAAAGTTTGGGTTTGGCGGCCGCGCCGGCTGTTGTTGCATCGCGCGAATGAACGCTTCACGCCCACCACCGGAACCGCCAAACGCTGGGTTGTGCTGAATATAATCGGGGAGCATATACTTCTCCGCTATGCCTGCAATCCGATCCTTCAGATTGCCGTCGGCTTCCCCCTTGTAGAGTTCATTGTAAAAATCCAGCACTAATTTTTTGTTAGCTGCTTCTTGGGGCGCTTGGGCCGGGGCTGGAGCGGCACCGAACAACACCACCGCCGTCAAACTCAAGTGCCAGTTGCGTTGCATCTTCATGAGTCACTCCTCGGGTTCCGGAACCAGGCCATAGCGCGTCAATGCGCCAGGCGTTCCCACCTGCCATTCGCAGTTGTATTCCTCGAAGATCACCTTGTCCGGGCGCCATGCGAAGGTGCGGACGATCGACCAAGGCGTCGTATACATTTCCGGATCATCGACCGTGGTGAGAATTTCGAGCTTGGGACCGCCGTAGTCGATACGGCGTATCCTCTGTATCAGGTGCGCCTCGGCGGACGTCGGTGTGCCGTCCACGTCGATCCACAGCCCTTGTTTGTAGCGGACGGTATCGACCACCAGCGTGTCTCCGTCCCATCGGCCCACGGAGTCTCCGAAGTATTCGCGGGGGCCCGAATTCCGATGCGGCTGATTCATGCGGATATTCCACATGCCGTGATATTCCTGGAACACAAACACAATCTCTTTGCTCGATTGATAGATCTGAAACGGGAAGTTCAAATCGAGCTGCCAGGTCTGCCCGGGAGGCTTGCATTCCGCCGAGGCGTTGGCATAAGGCAAGCCATCTTCATAGGTCGATTTAACGCGGCGATCGCGGATGCGCTGCCCCTTGGCTGTAAAGGGCAGGCGGTTGCCGTACAGGTCGGTCTCAACCCGAAATACCAAGCGCTGATCGTGAAACCAAGTGCCCTCCAGGTTTCTGGGATCAGGCGAAGGTTTGGGTGCGTCGGCCGGCAGAGGCGGCAGCGCCGGCGGCGGCGCGCCGCCTGGGGGTGCACTATCGCGGGTCGGTCCCGATGGAGGCTGCGCCTGCGCCACCGCCATTCCGACGAATACCAAGCTCGCTACTAACAGCTTTCCGCATCGGCCGTACCGTATCATCTTGGCTAATCTCCTCTTCACACCAGTGGCGATCACCGCGGGAGCGGCGGCTGACCCGCGTTCTTTCGATCCAAGCAAACGTCTTCCGGAAACGGGAAAGCGTCGTCAGGTTGACGCTTGTAGGAGAGCATCGCTTCCCACGGGCGAGTAAACATTTCGGGATCAGTAATGGTAATACGATCCTCCAACGTACTCCGGTCCCGCAGCCGAATACGCTCGACCAGCTCCAATTGGTCACTGTGGGGAATCCGCTGGTCAAGCAGCGTTTTCTCGGAGAATCCATAGGAGCGCGCCACGAGCGTTCCGCCTTCCCACGTTCCATAGGTCACGCCTTTCATCGTGTCAATCAGGGGACGCTCATGCGGACCGCTTCGCAGGTCGATCTGCCGGAACAAGCGGTTCCACTCGAACGCCATGCCGATTACTAGCGGGCGCTGAAAGATTCGGAAACGGCCGGGCGTCAGCATCAGGCGCGGCAGGCCGGGCGACGAACAGCGCGACATCGTCGCGTCGAAAGCATAGTCGCCCTTCTCGGCCGCGAGCTTGTTCTGCTCATATTGCGCCCGGCCCTTCTCGGTAAAAGGCACGGGCCGGTTATCGCTCGGCAAGAGCGCGGCTTGCGGCTGAGCGAGTTTCCAAACGCCCTCCAGGTTCGGTCGCTCCTGAGCCGAGAGGGGCAACACTCCCAGGAACATAAGCGCCGCAATCCCCAACTCTGTGGGCTTTTTCGGGTTTGCAATATTCAATGGCTCGCCTCGCACAACGATTAGGGTTTGGGGGCCGGAGGTGTTGCCGTTTGCTGGCCCGGTGGCCCGCCGGCACTCACGACGCGGCCGTCTTCCAGCTTTAAGCTGACCAAAAGTCCGCCGCCAGCTCCGCTGCGCGCCGGGTGCCACACCAGCTCCACTTTCTGTCCCGGTTTGAAATCCTTCGGGGCAAAGCCTTGGCGCGCGAGCTGCTGCGGCGCAAAGGTCGTGGCGTAGATCTCGGCCGTCTCTCCTTTCTCATTCTTGTACTCGACCAATACGCCAGCATGCGGCGCGTTCCAGTCGAACTCCTTCAAGGTGCCGGAAGTCGTCTTGGTGATGGCCTTGTCGTAAGCCGCATCGGAATGATGCGCCACAGCCAGCGGAGCGAGCAAAAGCGACGTGCTCAAAATGGGCAAAAACAATTTGCAATAACGCATTGAGCTTCTCCTAGGGTCGGTATACTGTCACCGGAAGAGGCCAGTGGTCGTAGTCTGGAGACCGGTGCTTTTCAAGCCGAACAGCGATTTCTAAAAATCGCCACCAGGTTGCGGGCCATTGAGGCATGAGCAAAATTATCATACTCTGCAAATCACTAGCCGATCGGGCTTCTATGGGAATTGCGTTGCGAGGTTGGGACGCAAGGCAGTGGTTAGGCATCGCAAATTGGCTCAGAATCTTTAGAGAGACTCGCAAGGCCGGCTAAAACATCGGATGCGGGTTCGCCGACTTTTCGGGAATCGATTGAATAGTGTCCCAGTGCTCGACGATCTTGCCGTTCTTGACGCGGAAGATGTCCACGACAGAGCTTGCAGGTCCCGGCCCGAATTGACCGCGAACATGGAGCCAAACTAAGTCGCCGTCGGCGGCAACTCTGCGAATATCCGGCTTGCCCTTGGGCGTGTTCGCGAACATCCCTTTCGCCATATTGATGAGAGCGTCACGCCCGTCCGGCAGTCCGGGATTGTGCTGAACGTAGCCGGGGTCAAGGTACTTTTCTGCCGCGCTGAGATCGTGATCCCCGAAAAACGCTTGGTAGAACGTGAGCACCATTTTCTTATTGGCTTCTTCCGTCTTCACGTCTCGATTCTGAGCCGCTAGCGCACCTGTCAAACAGCACAAAGCTACTGCAAGAAATACCCTAGGCATTTTCATAGCGATCTCCTCTATCTAATCTCAATGATCTTTTCGAAAGGCCGTAACTTCGGTCAATGTACCACATTGGCTGTATTATCGTATTATGAGAAACTCGTGTCATCTTGCAGCTTGGCAGGAGCTTGATTCCGCACGTGAAGGAGGCAGCATGCCGGCGGTTGCTTTTATGCTCCGAACCAAATCACGATGCCCCTACAATTTCAACCTATATCCACTCAAATGAGATCCAGTTCCGATCAAGCGCCGCAGAGCAGCGGCGATCGACTTCTTGCAGTGTTGCAACTGTTCTCGGAGGATCAACCCGCCTGGACAGTCGAGCAGGCAGCCACCCGACTTCACGCTTCCGCGCCGACGGTCTACAGGTACTTCAAGAGTCTTTCCCGCGTCGGTCTCATCAGTCCCGGACCGAGGGCGGGTTACACTCTGGGTCCGGCGGTCATTGAGCTAGATCGGCAGATTCGGCTTTGTGACCCCCTCTTGATCGCTGGCAGGCCAGTCATGGAGGATCTGATTCGGTATTTTCCTGAAGGCTCTGCGATCCTTCTTTGTCGGGCTTTCCGCGGCAAAGTGATCTGTGTTCATCAGGTGATGGGTTCGGGCCCTCAAGTTCTCGTGAGCTATGAGCGGGGTAAGCCCATGCCATTGTTCCGTGGTGCGACATCCAAAGTCGTCCTGGCAAACTTGCCCTCCCGATTTCTTAAGGATCTTTTCGTAAGACACTCGAAGGAAATCAAAGCCGCGGGTCTGGGAAATAGCTGGGAAACGTTTCGGAAAGCGCTCAGCGCCATTCGTCGTGCGGGCGCATGCGTTACCAGGGGTGAGATCGATCGGGGCAGGGTCGGAATAGCCGCTGCGATTGTCGGTGCCGACGGATCTCTGCTCGGCAGTTTGAGTTTTGTGCTACCAGCCTACCGCGCGGATGAGACGCTCGTGGGGCGCATTCTTCCTCTAACGATTGCGGGAGCCCGCGAGATCGAACGAGCAATGGCGACCGAGAAAAACTCTCAGAAAGAATCTGCGTCTCAACTCCGCAACGTTCATGGATCCTCGGGATCCAGGAACGGATGACAATCCGTCGGCTGGCCTCGAAGGATCCATCGCGCTCCGACGCGACCAGGATGAGATAGAGGAGGCGCTTGAGGACGCGCCAGGCGTTCGCGGTCGCGACCTGGGGCGCTGCGCCGATCGGAGCCGGATTATTGTGACCCCGCGATACGTTCTAAAACCCCAGGTTTCTTCACAGCCAAGTGTGTCGTAGTAACCGTAGTACCGCTTCAGCTTGCGCGCGATAGTTGCGATCTAAGTTATTGAATAAATGGCGGAGAGAGAGGGATTCGAACCCTCGTTAGAGTTTCCCCTAAACACGCTTTCCAAGCGTGCGCCTTCAACCACTCGGCCATCTCTCCGCGGGGGCGAATACCAAGTTTAGCGCGGCGGGCCGCTTCAGCGCACCTTTTTCCATAGGGGCGTGAATAAATAGTCGCGTAAGCGGAGATAGAATTCGGGATCGGCGGGCGGGTTGGCGTTGCAGCCGCCCATAGCCTTCTTCAGTTCGTCGCGAAGCGGCAGGGAGCCCGCTGCCGCCAGCGCCACGTCCTGTTGGGCGTTGCGGAAGAGGAGATCCGCGCCGACCGGGACACGTCCCGCCGACGGCCGTATTTTCGTACCGCACAAGAATGCGCGCATGACTTCGAAGGGGCTTGCGACTCCCGGTGTGAAAGCCACGGATTTGGGAACCACCGGCTCCATCACGCGCACTTCCATCGGATAGGTCACCCAATCGCCATCGATGCCTACTTGAGGCTCGATTTTCACGCGGCGCACGGGGGCGTTCGCATCTATCCACAGATCCATCCACAGGACCTGCGACGATTCTCCGGAATACGGCAGCTCCACGCGCTCCAGCCCCGGTTTGGCGGCAGCGCGACGGTAGAGCGTGACTTTCGCGGCGTCATCCGGATTCTGGCCCATGTATACCAGGAACTTTTTGCCTTTAGGAACCTGGATCGCAATTTGAAACGAGCTGAAAGCGTTGCGGGCGACGGCCGGCGATAGAATTTCGCGAGGGTTTTCGGGCGCTAGCACCTCGCCCGCGTCATTGATTTGCGCGAGCTCCGAATACACCTGCACGTTCTGCGCGCAGAGCGCGATGGCCGCGAGTCCGAGTAATAATATTGACTTCATGCGACGGCAAGCGCTTGCTTGAGCAGGCGATCGACGACCGGACCTTTGTACTCCGAGTATGCCAGCAATGAACTGATGCCGCTCTCTAAGGCGGAGCGCTTGGCCGCGGCGTACTCCCGCGCGGCGCCGGGGTTCGTTCGCAGGTAATCACGCAAGGCGAGGTTGGACCTCCATATGGCGCCACCGCGTTCCACGAGTGCAATGTTGAAAGCAGACTTCCGCCTTCGCCGAAAATAAAGGCGGCCTGGAACGCCAGCTTCGCCCAGATCCTCGTACCCAAGCACTCCCAACTCCGTTCGGATGCTGAGTACATCGCAGCCGGGCTCGACGCCGAGCATCAGGTCGATGATCGGCTTGGCCAAGAGACCGGGAACGGCGGTGCTTCCGATGTGTTCGATCGCTACATCCGGCGGCAATGCAGCAGCGATCCGCAGTGCTTCGGAGGCGAACAGATCCGGCCATCGCTTGTCATAGGTACACAAGTGAATCGGTTCGTCCAATTCGGGCACAACACCGCTCCATTCCACTACTTTCCGTCGACGGAAAACGCCAGCAGTACGTTGCCAGGCATTCCGCCGGCCGACGAATACCCCGAATTGACGTACAGCATCCCGCCGCCGATTACCGGTCCTGCCCCATCGAGCGACCCGCCGTGCGCGGTGACGCCGTTGGCTGTCTTGTAGTCGACGGCCGTATCTACGTCCCATACGATCTTGCCGTTTGCGGCATCGTAAGCGCGCAAGTGCCCATCGACGGAGCCTGAAAACGCCACGCCGGGAATCGCTGTCACCGCCTGCGACTGCGCCGGGCTGCAGCGCTTCTTTTCTCCGCAACCAACCGGTGGCGTGAACCACACCTGCTTCCCGGTGTCGAGCCGCAGCGCATACATGCCGCCGCCGCGCTTGGGGTCGGCGTCGGTGTTATTCGCAAACGGCAGCATGACACGCAGAATATCGGAATTCGCGACGTAGATATTATTCGCGTCCGCGGCCGAGCCCCATTGCACTCCGCCCATGGTTCCGCCGATGCCGACGCGCGTCGACCATACCAGCTCGCCGCCCTGATCCGGATCGATGGCGTGCACCATGCCGGATTTCTGACCCGCCACCACTAGGCGTTTGCCATTGCCGAGCGTCACTAGAATCGGTGACGCGCCGAAATCGAAATCGGGGCCGTTCACCTCCGGGCAGTTGGTCTTGTCGGGCATGCGGCAAGCGGAAGTGTAAGCATCGTTGGCGGTCATCTGCCGCGACCACAAAATCTTGCCGGTGTCCGCGTCCATCGCGATAAACGCATCGCTCATGCTCGAACTTGGGTCGCTGTAATTGTCACCAGTCGTTACATAAATAGTGTTGCGACGCGGGTCGACGGCCGGGGTGCTCCAGATAGGCGCGCCGGAGGGCCCCCACAGTTGCGTGCCGATCTTATTGACCTTGGTCTTCTTGGGTTCCTCGATGGTGTAGGTTTTCCAAATCTGCTTTCCCGTCGACGCGTCCAGCGCCACCAGCGATCCACGGAAGCGGCAGCATTCATACTTTGCCGATCCTCCCGCCGCTTCCTCTCCCGACTTTACGGGGACATACACGCGATCTTTGTAAAACACCAAGCCCCCGGTGATGCCTGCCACGGGAAAATCGTCCACCTTGGTTTTCCAGATTTCCTGGCCCGTCGCGGCGTCGACGGCGTGAGCGAAAGCACGGCCGTCTCCGAACAACGCGGCATAGCGAGTTCCCGAGTCCGTCTTGATCTGCGCAATGGTGATCGCCGAGCGCACTCCCGAACCCGCGTCAATCGCCCAGTAAACACAGCCGCTTGCGGCATCGAGCGAATACACTTTGCCGTCCGCGCTGCCCACGAAGACGCGTCCGCCCGCCAGGTTTGGTGCGCCCATGCGCGTCAACTCGCCGGGGAATCCGAAGGCCCACTTCAGCTTGAGACGGGGCACCTGAGCGGCCGTGAATCCGGCGGCGCCCGCATCTTGAAAGCGCGTGTTCGAGGTATTCATGCCCCAGCCGTTCCAGGTAGGCCCGGCTGCGGGGAGCGAAAAAGTCCCAGGACCATTGGCGCACATGGCTTTCGGCGAGGCCGCGATCTCGATGGGATCGCTAAACGACTTGCCGGTTAAATATTCCGCGATCGCACGCCGCTGCGCCTGCGAAAAGCGCACCGCCATCGAGATCATAGGCCCCGTTTCCATGGCCGCCAAAACGCCCGCTGGACTCATTTGTTTGAAGGCTTCGCGGCTGGGCGCGCGGTCCAGGCCGCCATCGTGGCAGGACGCGCAGCCTTGCTTGTACCAGCCCTCTCCGTCCTGCGCATATAGGAAGCTTGCCGCGCAAAAAAGCAACCCGGCCGCACTCGCGACTCCACGTTTCATTCGTTTCTCCTCTTAGCCTGCTTTAAACTGCTTCTTGATGCCTTGCCAATGGGTGTAGTAAGTGCGTTCCACCAAATCGGTTTTGAGCGCGAACTGAGTCAACCGGATTTGTAACTGCGTCTCGAACATGAATGCCATGGTGTTCCCCAGAAACTCCGGTTTCGGCTCCGCGGAAACGCCGCGCTCGAAAGCCTCCGCGTCGGGGCCATGCCCGCTCATGCAGTTGTGTAGACTCGCGCTGCCCGGCACGAAGCCTTCCGCCTTACCGATGTATTGCCCGTGGATCAAGCCCATAAATTCGCTGGCGATGTTGCGATGAAAGGGAGGCGGACGGAAGGTGTGGTCCGCCACACTCCAGCGGGGGCCGAAAACAGATAGCTCCATGTTGGCCGTGCCTGGAATTGCCGACGGTGACAGCAGCACGCAATAAATCGATGGGTCGGGATGATCCCACGTCACCGTATTAATGCAATTGAATTTCGCCAAATCGTATTTATAGGGTGTTAAATTGCCGTGCCAGGCGACGACATCCAGCGGGGAATGATCGATCTCCGCTTCCCACAATCCGCCGCCGAACTTGGCCACCAGGCGGAAATCGCCTTCGCGATCTTCATAGGACGCCACGGGCGCCAAGAAGTCGCGCGCGTTGGCCAGGCCGGATGTGCCGATGACCCCGAGTTCCGGCAACCGCAAATACTGGCCGTAGTTCTCGCAGATGTAGCCCCGCGCAGCGGGCTCCAGCAATTCCACGCGGAAGCGGATGCCGCGCGGGATCACGCAGATCTCACCCGGCGCCACTTCCAAAACTCCCAGCTCGGTATGAAAGCGGAGCTTCCCCACTTGCGGCACGATCAGCATTTCTCCGTCGGCGTTATAAAAGAAACGGTCCTGCATGGAAGCGTTCGCGGCATAGAGGTGAATCGCCACGCCGGTCTGCAGCGCCGGATCGCCGTTGCCGCCCATGGTGATGATGCCGTCCAGAAAATCGGTGGACTTGCTAGGCACCGGCAGCGGCGCCCAGCGCATTTGATTGGGATTCGGGGCCGCGTCGTTGAAAGGTCCACTGCGCCACAGCCCTGCCGTCATTTCACGAAAGGGCTCATGCAGAACGGAGGGGCGGATGCGGTAGGTCCAGGACCATCGGGTGACCCCGCGCGCTGCGGTGAATGCGCTGCCCGTCAACTGCTCCCCATAGAGGCCGAAAGGGTTCTTTTGCGGGGAGTTTTGTTCGCGCGGCAGCGCGCCCGCCAGGGCCTCCGTCTCGAATTCGTTGCCGAAGCCGGACTGATAGTGAAGATCCGAGGAAGACATTTCACTTGTGACCTTAGCAAATCCAAAATCCCGCCGCTTGCGTATACACCAACGAAGGAGCGGACAACCCACATGATGAAGACGATTCGCAACTGGACCGGACTCGCCGCCTTGGCCGCATGCACTCTGCTGCCGGTGGCGCAAGCCAAAGAGAAGACTTTGTATGACCGCCTGGGCGGAAAGAAAGCCATCAGCGCCGTGGTGGATGAATTCGTCGGCCGTGTGGCTGCCGACACCCGCATCAATAGCTACTTTGCGGCCGCGGCGGCGGACCCGCAGCGTCTGGCGTCGTTCAAGATGAAGTTGGTGGATCAAATCTGCCAAGCCAGCGGCGGCCCTTGCAAGTACATGGGCAAGGATATGAAAACCGCGCACATGGGCATGGGGATTACGGGCCCGCAGTTCGATGCGCTGGTGGAGGACCTGGTGGGGGCGCTGGATAAATTTAAGGTGGGCGAGAAAGAGAAGGGCGATCTATTGGGTGCTCTGGGCCCTATGAAGCCGGAAATCGTGGAGAAGTAACGCGAACTCCTTGCTGCCGCACGGGAGGTGGGCCTGGGAGGCCGCCTCCCGATTTGTGTTTCTATGGAAAGGTGGCCGAAAGATTCGACGAACCGCGCATCGCCCTCAATCGCATCTATACCAAGCGCGGAGATGCCGGGGAAACGGGACTGGTGGGCGGTCAGCGAGTACCGAAAGACACGCCGCGCATCGAAGCCTACGGCACCGTGGATGAGTTGAATGCTTTCGTCGGCTTGGCCGCCGTATCCTGCGCCGAAGATTCCAGGCTCGCGCCGCTGGCGGCAATTCTGCGCCGCGTGCAGCATGAGTTGTTCAACCTTGGCTCGATTCTGGCGACGGAACCTGCGGACGTGCATCCGAATCAACCGCGCGTCACTGCCGCGGAGATCGCGCAACTGGAACGCGAAATCGATGCCATGAATGCGGATCTACCCGCGCTGCGCAGCTTCGTCCTGCCGGGAGGAACGCGCCTCAACGCCGAGCTACACGTGACGCGGACCGTCTGCCGCCGCGCCGAGCGGCTGGTGGTGGCGATGGCGCGCGAAGAATCCATCCCACCTGAAGTGATTCCTTATTTGAATCGCCTGAGCGATGCCATGTTCGTGTGGAGCCGTTGGGTGAATCACGTTCTCGGCGTACCCGCAGTGCTGTGGGAACCCAATGCCGCGGCTTCAGGCCGCGAAGATTTGTCGTAGAGCTTCGTCTACATGCGTAAAGCGAAACTGAAAACCGGCGCGCAGAGCCGCTTCCGGAATCACGCGCTGGCTGGCCAGCACCACCTGTGACATTTCTCCGAGGAGAAGCTTGAGGGCTGTCGCGGGGACCGGAAAGATCGCGGGGCGATGCAAGGCCTCTGCGAGTTCCAGTGTGAACGCGGCGTTAGTCACGGGATTCGGAGCCACGGCGTTCACAGCGCCCTGGATGGCTGTTTTCGCGATCGAGAATTCAACCAGCGCGACCAGATCGTCCAGGTGAATCCACGAAGTCCATTGCTTGCCGTCTCCCCAAGCGCCCGCCCACGCCGAAGCGGAAAGGGAGGGCCATCTTGGGAAGCGCGCCGCCTCCGCGCCCCAGCACCACGCCGATGCGTGGAGTCACCACGCGCAGGCCGAACGCTTCAGCGGATCGAGCCTCCTGTTCCCAGGCGACGGCCACTTGTCCCAGGAAGTCGGAACCCGGCGGCGAAGCTTCGGTCAGAATCTCGTCGCCGCGCGAGCCGTAGTAGCCGATTGCGGAAGCGCTCACCAGCACCGCCGGCGGGTGCTGACGAAGCGCGGCGACCAGCGTCCGTGTGCCTTGGACACGGCTGTTCACGATCCGCTCCTTTGCCGCGGCCGTCCACCGTTGGGCCACCGGTTCGCCTGCGAGATGCACGACCGCCTCACAACCCGCGAAGACTTCGGGACTCGGCGGAGTCCGCAGCGAAAGCCCGGTGACGCTGTGGCCGGCGGACCGCAGGCGCTCCGCAATGGCGCGTCCGATAAAGCCCGATCCTCCGGTGATGACGACTTTCATACGACTTCGCGAATGTAAGCGTCGACGTCGGTCTTGCGCTTCATCCCCTCCAGATTCATATATCGTGTCATCCCGAAAATCTTCCGCTCGGACCACGGGCGATCGTGCAAACCGAAGCACCAAAGGATGTTGGTGTAGGTGTTAGGATCGCGCCCATCCAAGGCGTAGCGGTCGTGCAGATAGATCATCGTCGCCAGCGCTTCCTCGGGAGTGGCCGACCATTCCAGGATCTTCTTCCCCCAATACATCCGATAGTAGCCGTGGATGACGCCGCGTGTGAGCAACTCGGTCTGCGTGGCATTCCACAGGGCATCGTGGGTTGCCGCGCGCTCAAACTGGTCGCAGGTGTAAACGGGATCGCGCGGATCACCGGCGTGCTTCGCCAGAGTCGCCCGCGCCCAATTGGGCAGCGCATCTAAAGAATCGAGTGAAGGCGAGAAGCGCGCGAAGTTGAAAGCCAACTCACGGCGCACAATTAACTGCTCCAGAAATTCATCCGCGATTAGCTTGTGTTCTGCCGCGTACTCGCGTACGGCCAGAGCGACTTCGAGCGACGAAATATGTCCGAAGTGCAGATAAGGGCTGAGTTCCGAAGTCGCATGCGCCGATGGCTCCCGGTTCAGCTTGGCGTAACGGCGCAAATTATTCTCCAGAAAATAACGCAAGCGGCGCTCAGCCTCATCCCGGCCGCCGCGACGCTCTGTTGAAGGCGGAATCGAATGATCGATCTCGCAAGCCGCCACCAACTCAGCGATATTGGATTCGGCCACGGTTGTGTGCAATGCGTGCAATGCACCCGTGAAGCGGCGCTTCACGCGTGGAAGCTCGACGGGCTTGAGGCACTCGTCGAGTACCTTCCTTATCTTGGGCCGAATGGTGTACGCCGCGTACTCCTGCTTGGTGAAGTGCCCCATCGGCACGATGCAACTGGAGTCCACCGCATAGTAGGGAATCGTCAGCTTGGCGGGAACGCTGCGGTTGTGATCGCGAGCCACGAACACCGGATAATCGTCAGTCACCATGGCGGCGGCTTCCGTGGCCAACCGGTAGAACGCGTCGTTCGGATCCGTCCGGCGTCGCCGCAGATGGAACACGTAGCCGATGCCCAACGTCTTCAATCGCCGCGCCGTCGCCGGCACGCCCTCCAGCAGAAACGTATGAAAGCGGTCGCTCGCGTGGGGATAAGAGCAGGTCAACCCTTCGTAAAACAGCACCGGCAACCCCAAGCCATTCGCCAGTTCCACTGCGTAGGCCAGCCCGTGATTGGATTCCACCCTCCGGTTCATCTGCGCCCAATACAGAACGTAGCGTCCACCCACGCGCATTTCAGGTTGGTTTAGCTGGCGGACCCGATCGAATATCACCCTGACCCCAGAATAAGGCAGGAGCGCATTACGATATGATGAAGAGCACGGATAAAGTTCGCCTGGATGGGTGGCTTACCAGGGTCCCGTGAGATTGTGAACCGAGGATCTTTCCATGGAAAAACAAGCGCAAAACATACAAGAAGCATTTTTAAACAATGCGCGCAAAGACAAAACGTTTTTGACTATTTACCTGATGAGTGGCGTGAAGCTTTCCGGCCGTATTAAGAGCTTCGATAAGTACTCCGTGGTACTTGAAACCAATAGTCAGGAACAACTTATCTTCAAGCACGCAATTTCCACGGTGGTGGTTTCGCGGCCGTATCACTCGGCGCCGCAGTCCAACGCCGCTAGCGTAGGCACGCACGTTGCGCCCGGCGCTCCGGCCGTCGAAGAGCACCATTAAAAGCTAGCCTTGTCAGACGTCGAAGAAGTTGCGATCCTGGTCGGCCTGAACCTCACGGGCCGCGGGGCGCAGCGCAAATCGCCCAGCGGCGAATCCGCGCAATCCAGCGCCGAGGATTCGCTGGCGGAACTGGCATCGCTCGCCGCGACGGCGGGAGTGCGCGTGGCCGACAGGCAGATTCAATCGCGCCCTAAAGTAGATTCGGCAACGCAGGTGGGCTCCGGCAAAGTAGATGAGCTGAAGGCGCTGATTCACCTGCACGGCGCGGACGTGGTGATCTTCGACCGGGAGCTGACACCTACGCAGCAGCGCAATCTAGAAAAGGCGCTGGATGTGAAGGTGCTCGATCGCACTCAATTGATCCTGGACATCTTCGCGCGCCGCGCGCGCACCCGGGAAGGCCAGTTGCAAGTGGAACTCGCACAGTTGAACTACCTGCTGCCACGTTTGACGGGACACGGAGCCGCCATGTCCAGGCTCGGCGCCGGTATCGGCTCGCGCGGTCCCGGCGAAACTAAACTCGAAACCGACCGCCGCCGCATTCACCAGCGCATCCACGCCATCGAGCGCGGACTCGAACGCGTACGCGGGGGACGCACGACGCAGCGTCAACAGCGGCAGGCCGTGCCCCTCGCGACCATCGCGCTAGTAGGCTACACCAACGCCGGCAAGTCGTCGCTGTTCAACCGGCTCACCGGCGCCGAAGTGCTGGCCGACGCCAAGATGTTCGCCACGCTCGATCCCACCGTGCGCCACATCACGCTGCCTTCGCGCCGCCGCGTGCTGGTAAGCGACACCGTCGGCTTCATTCGCAATCTACCCACCACGCTGGTGAAAGCCTTCCGCGCCACGCTCGAAGAAGTGATCGAAGCGGAGCTGCTATTGCACGTGGTCGACGCCAGTTCGCCCGAAGCCGCCGAGCACACCGCGCACGTCATGGCCACGCTCCAGGAGATCGGCGCCGACACCACGCTGCAAATTCTGGTGCTGAATAAGATCGATCAAATTCCCGGCGAGCCCGACGCTCAATCGCTGGCCCGCCGCATTCTAGAGGACCCTGACCATCAGCCCGCCGGCGCCGTCGCCATCTCGGCCCGCACCGGCGCCGGTTTTGAAGCGTTGCTCAAGAAAATCGACGAGACGCTGGCGCTGGACGCCGTCACCGAGTGCACCTTCCGCATCCCCGCCGGCGAGGGCGGTCCGATTCACACGCTGCATGAGCGCGCGCGGGTGCTCTCCACGCGCTACTCGGGCGACGACTGCGTGATCCGGGCCGAGACCCCCGAATCCATCCGCCGCCGTCTGGCAAAATATCTGGTGGCGTAGGCTATCATGAGAAACAACGGATGAACGGGCCGAATCTGCTTACACTTCTGCGGATTTTCTTCGTACCACTGCTGGTGGCAGCGCTACTCGGAGGGGGATTCGTCGAACCCTATTTAGCCGCTTTGACGGGACCGCTGGCGATCACGCGGGAGACCTTCGCGCTATTGATCTTCCTGGCCGCCGCCGCGACCGACTTGCTCGACGGCTATCTGGCGCGGCGTTGGGGGCAAATCACTACGGTGGGAACCTTGCTCGACCCCATCGCAGACAAGCTGCTGATCTCCGCCGCGCTGGTTTCGTTGGTGGATGTGCACCGCGTCCCGGCGTGGATGGTGATCCTGATCATCGGCCGCGAATTCGCGGTCTCCGGCTTGCGCTCCATCGCCGCCGCAGGCGGCTACACCATCGAAGCGAGCGACTTGGGGAAAACCAAAATGGTGGCGCAGGTGGTAGCGATTGCGTTGGTGATTGCCGGAATCCGCTGGCCGCAGCTCGACCAGTTAGGGCTGATCGCGATGTGGGCCGTGGTGTTGTTCGCGCTGGTCTCCGCCGCCGATTATTTCCGCAAGTTCTGGGGCAGCGTGGATAGTCACGTGAAATCCCGCCGCCGCCGCGAGCTGTTGGCCTGGCAGCGCCAACAACGCAAGCTTAGAAGAGCCGGGGTGAGTGCTTCGGCGAAGGCCGCGAGTAAGGGCTAGGCGCTTACGGCCAAGCCCGTCGCCTGCCACGCATCCAAGCCGCCGATCAGGTTCGTGACGTTCTCAAACCCCGCCCGCTGAAGCAGACTACACGCAATGGCGCTGCGATAGCCGCCCTTGCAGTGCACTACCACTGGCTTTGTGCGGTCCAGATCCCCCAGCATTTTGGCGACGCGGTCTAGCGGCTTGTGCAGGGCGCCCGCGATGTGGCCTTGGTCCCATTCCGGCTTGCGGCGAACGTCTACGATCTGGATGGAGCCGGGCTCGTTATCCAGTTCCCGCTTCAATTCCGCCGCCGTTATTTGCATGATTTGCACGGTGGGCATGTGGTCGGCTACCCAGCGCGGCATGCCGCCATCCAGGTATCCGGCTACGCGCTCAAAACCCACACGCGCCAGGCGCGTGCGTGATTCTTCTACCGCGGCTTGGTCTTCGGCAATCAGGATGATGTCATGCTCCAGACCCAGCAGCGCTCCGGCCGAGCCTGCAAACTGCCCGGCCAGGGGAATGTTCACCGAGCCCGGGACGTGTCCGCTGCCGAAGTCCATCGCGGGGCTGGTATCTAAGAGGATATCGCCGGCCTTCTGCCGCTCCAGTACCTGGGCCGGTGTCAGCGCCTCCATTGGCAACAAAAATTCCA
Source organism: Bryobacterales bacterium (assembly GCA_963760575.1). Lineage (GTDB taxonomy): Bacteria > Acidobacteriota > Terriglobia > Bryobacterales > Bryobacteraceae > Palsa-187. The sequence continues at coordinate 52,629 of CAVXEM010000004.1, read as the reverse complement.
GGGGGATTGCGCCGGTGCGGTTGATCTCGGCGTCCTGCGCAAAGTATTCCGGGCGGTCGGGCAGATCCGCCGTCAGCAGCCTTACGAACTCTTCTTTGCTCGAAGCCCGCAACGCGTAATTGAGCTCCCGCTCTTTGCCGATGGTCGACTGCCGCTCCGGCCGCATTTGCTTGCCGCATAGCGACCCGGCCCCGTGCGCCGGATACACTTCGACGTCGTCGCCCAGCGGCACTAGTTTCTGGTGCAGACTGTCGTACAGCATCGCCGCCAGCTCCTGCGGCGTCTTATCGCCTGATAAGTCGGGCCGCCCTACGTCGCCGATGAACAAGGTATCGCCCGTGAGGACGGCCCAAGGTTTCTCGCCGCGATCCAGATCCGTCACCACCACCGAGACGCTTTCCACGGTGTGTCCGGGCGTCTCCAGGAATTTCAGAATCACGCGCCCGAAGCGAATTTCGTCGCCGTCATGCACCGCCACGTGCTGCAGGGGCGAATCCGTCGCCGCGCCCAGATAGATTTGCGCGCCGGTTTTGGCCGCCAGCTCCACGTGTCCGCTCACGAAATCGGCATGCAGATGAGTCTCAATGATGTGCTCGATTTTGAGACCCTGCGCCCGGGCTTCGTCCAGATAGATGGACACGTCACGTTGCGGATCCACCACGCAGGCCACGCCTTCCGATCCCAACATGTAAGAAGCGTGCGACAGGCAGGTCAGGTAGAACTGCTGAAAGTACATTTCACTCAGAGTGTACTTCAGGAAGGCAGGTATTCGCGCAATGTCCCGTAGAATGCTTTCACAAAGTCGGTGGCCGATTTCGCGGCGGCGTCTTCATCGCGATTCACGATAGGAACCACCACACGCACCAGCGCCGTGTCGGTGCGATTCAGGCGCATGGCATCCACCACTACCCAGAACTTCGCGGTGTACTCGCTGGCGATGGCCCGGTCGCGCGATTGATACCAATACAGCACCAGGCTGCGGTCGTCGCCATGCGCCACCACATATTGGTTGACCACGATCGGCGTGGCGCGTCCGACGTCGATTGAAACTTGGGTCGAATTGAGCGGCGTCCAACCGCTGCCGGGAAGACAGTTCTTGGGAGAATGCGGAGCTTTCCCGTTGCGCTGCGAGCGGAACGCGGCCACAAACAGATTCGCACCCGTGGTGCCTGAGCCGTAAAAGCGGTTTAGCAGATCGTCCGCCTTCAATATTTCCCGGGTGTCATTATCGACCACGCCTTCCTGCAGGAACTTCCAGGAACCTAGTGTTGCCGGTAGCGAAGACAGGGGACGCCCCGCCGGAATCGCTTCCGGACGCACTGCGCTATAGATCAACGCTCCCTGCAAAACAATCAGAAGGGTGGCGGCCATAATCGGCGGCGATTTCAAAAATCTAAGCAACGGCGGCCTCCGCGGGATTCTTTCTGGTGAAACGGCAAATCAGCAGGTGCAGGCCACCCAATAAAACCAAGGCGATCAGGAAGATGATCCAACCCTCCAGGCTGTGAAAGAAGCCGCGCGCCAGCTCGGGATTGACTTCGCTCAGGATTCCCGTAATGGTGACTCGTCCTGCGTTGGCGACGATGGCCACCGGTATCGTCGCGGCCAGTAGCACCCAGCGCATCCACACGCGCTTGTCGAAGAAATATGCGTAGACCAACGATAAGAAAGATAGCGAGAGCAGACTACGAATGCCGCTGCATGCCTCCACCACCGAAAGTTTCTGGCTCGCCAGTTCCAGGATGTTGCCGTCGCGGAGCACGGGGATTCCAACCATCCCCAGGTTGAACTCCGCCACCTGGCTCGCGAACAACTGCAGCGGAAAAGTGATCTGGTTATAAACCACCGTCGGGATCGGAATCATGAAAGGCAGCAGCAGCAGGGGAAACGCCAGTTCCCGCACCAGCTTCGTACCGCCGGTCACCAGCAGCAATCCCACCAAAGCAATCAGGAGCGAAGTGCGCTGTAAGAACAGTTCGGCGCCCAGCGTGCCTATATAACCTTGAATTGCAGCCCACGCCATCACGCCCAAACCCCACCAGGCGGGATGGTAATGGAGAGCCAGAATCTGTTCGCGCCGCTGCCACACGATAAAGGCCGCCACGGGGATCACGAAGAAGCCATGGCCGACATCCTCATCGGTGCTCCACTGTTCGACTAAGTGCGAGACCACCGGGAAGTAAGCCAGGATCAGCAGCACGGTGAACCATGCTAGGGCCGCCCACGGCATGGGGCGGGATGGGGGTGCGGTTCGCTGTTCGCTAAGGTGGTCGACAGCCGACGCCATAAACTGATTACAGTATATGTGATAAAACAGGGCCTAAGAATAGAACCATCCGCGCAGAGGGTACTATGGCGAACGGCCACGCAGCCTTACTCTTTTGATAGGAGCATTGTCTTGAAAAAATACGTCGTGATCGCTCTCTGCGCTTCCGCCGCATTCGCCCAACCCGCTCTCGATTGGGGCCAACAAAAGGCTGAAATTCTCCAGCATTACCGCGATTTGGTGCAAATCGACACCAGTCCGCCGGGAAACGAAACCAGGGCGGTTGAGTATTTGAAGAAGGTACTGGAATCCGAAGGCATCGCAACCAAGACCTTCGCGCTCGACCCTAACCGTGCCAACCTGGTGGCTCGTCTGAAAGGCAACGGCGCGAAGCGGCCGCTGCTGATCCTGGCGCATACGGACGTGGTGGGCGTGCAGCGCGAGAAATGGCCGGTGGATCCCTTTGGCGCCATCATGAAAGACGGTTACATTTGGGGACGCGGCAGTCGTGACGACAAGCCCATCCTGGCCGCCAATCTGATGGTGATGTTGCTGCTGAAACGCAGTGGCGTGCCTCTGGATCGCGACGTGATCTTTCTGGCTGAATCCGCCGAGGAAGCCGACGTCACCGGAGTCGGCATCAATTTCATGGTGAATCAGCATTTCGATGAAATCGACGCCGAGTTTTCGCTCACGGAAGGCGGCGGCTCCACGTTCGATGGGAAGCGCGTCAGCGTGGTGAATATCGGAACTGCTGAAAAGGTCCCGGCGCGCGTCCGCCTGGTCGCCAACGGTACTTCCGGACACGGTTCCGTCCCGCGCCTGGACAACGCTTTGATTCATCTGGGAGCCGCCGTCGAGAAGGTGGGCAAGTGGGAGACGCCCATGCGCCTGAACGACACCACCCGGACCTATTTCGAAAAGCTGGCCACCATCAGCCCGCCTGAGCAGGCCGCGCGCTACAACAGTCTGCTGAACCCGCAGCGCGCCGCTGCCGCGCAGCGCTATCTGGCGGCCAGCACGAGCCTGGACGTTACTCCATGCTGCGTACCTCGGTGGTGCCCACCATGATGAAAGCCGGGGTCGGCCCTAACGTGATTCCGTCGGAAGCCGAGGCGACACTCGACATCCGCGCCCTGCCCGATGAAAACATTTCGCAGTTCTATAGCGAAATGCAAAAGGTGATCGGCGATCCGGAAGTGAAGATCGTGCCGCTGCCAGCGATACGCCCCTTCTCGCCGGCGTCGAGCCTCGATACCGAAATGTACCGGATATTGGAGCAAGTGAGCCACAAGATGTATCCCGGCTCGACGGTGCTCCCTACGATGTCGACGGGGGCCAGCGACAAAGCGCAATTGCGGAACAAGGGTGTCCAAAGCTACGGCATCGGCCCCTATTCGAGTGAAGAGGATAACGCCAACTTCGGCGCACACGGCGACGTCGAGCGTTTGGTCGAATCGTCGCTGTACAACTTCGTGGAGTTCACCTGGAATGCGGTCACCGAAGTCGCCGCGAGCAAAAAATGAAGAGCATCATACTGACCGTATTTGCCGCAACCGCGTTTGCGCAGACACCCGCGATCAACTGGGACCAGCAGAAGGCCGAGACGCTGCGGCATTACCGTGCCCTGGTGCAGATCGACACGTCTAACCCGCCCGGCAACGAAACCAAAGCTGTCGATTACCTGAAGCAGGTCCTCGAAGCTGAGGGGATCGCTACCAAAACCTTCGCCTCCGAACCGTCACGAGCCAACCTGGTGGCTCGCCTGAAAGGCAACGGCACGAAGCGCCCCATCCTGCTCATGGCGCACACCGATGTCGTCGGCGTGCAGCGCCCCAAGTGGCCGGTTGACCCCTTTGGCGCGATCCTCAAGGACGGCTACGTATGGGGCCGCGGCACCTCGGATGACAAGGACAAGCTGACTGCCGACCTGATGGTCATGCTGCTGCTGAAGCGCAGCGGCGTCGCGCTCGACCGCGACGTCATCTTCCTAGCCGAAGCGGGCGAAGAAACCACGAGCCTGGGCATCGATTTCATGGTGAATGAGCACTTTAGCGAGATCGACGCCGAGTTTGCTCTCAACGAGGGCGGCCGGACCCGCCTGGAGAATGGTCGAGTGACCGCAGTCCAGGTCGCGACAGCCGAGAAGGTGCCGCGCTGGGTTCGTTTGGTAGTTGACGGTACGTCGGGCCACGGGTCCATCCCGCGCGTGGATAACGCGGTGGTGCACCTCTCGACGGCGGTGGCGAAGCTGGGCGCCTGGGAGACTCCCATGCGGCTAAACGATACCACCCGCACCTACTTCGAGCGCCTGGCCACCATCAGTCCGCCTGAAAAGGCCGCCCGCTATAACGGCCTGACGGACCCGCAGAAGTCCGCCGCCATCCAGCGCTATCTGGCAGAGAACGAACCCGAACATTACTCGATGCTGCGCACTTCTGTCACGCCGACGGTCCTGAAGGCCGGTTTCCAGACCAACGTGATCCCCTCCGAGGCGGAAGCCAACATCGACGTCCGGGTGCTGCCGGATGAAGACCTCGCCAAGTTTTCCGAAGAGATGGCGCGCATCGTAGGCGACCCGGCCGTACACATCGAGCGGATTCCGTCGGGCAACCGCGTTCCCACGCCGCCATCGCGGATCGACAACGAGATGTTCCACGCGCTCGAAGCCGTGAGCAAGCGGTTGTATCCTGGCTCGACCACGCTGCCGGTGATGCTCACCGCCGCTACCGACTGCGCCCAACTGCGCGCGAAGGGGGTGCAATGCTATGGGATCGATCCGCCAGTGTCGGACCTTGATCGCACGAGCTATAGCTGGCACAGCGACGTCGAGCGCCTGGAGGAATCGTCGCTCTACAAATTTGTGGAGTTCAGTTGGCGCGGTGACGAGGTTGCGGCGAGGAAGTAAGCCCAAGAAAGATGTTTGAAACGGAAATTGACGAGGGAGGATCGTTCCTATCATTTGCGTTCCAGCAGGTGGGAGTCTGCATCGCTTCTTTGTTTTCAGCCTTGGTTACCGTCGAAGTTCCTGCCGGACTGAGTAGTGCCAGCGGTGGAAACCTAGCCGAAGCGCTGTGTATTATTACCCTCGGCTTCGGACCCGCTCTTTTGTGTGGTCTTCTGGTTCAGGGGTTCAGGCCACGTATTGCCTCGTCGGGACGGTGGGTCTGGCTTTTGCCGAGCTTCTTGGTAGTAGCGGCTTTTTCATCGGTTCACAACGCGATGTTTGCGCGAGCTTCAGACTGTTTACCCTAAGAAGGAGAAGCATGGTGGGCTGTTATGTTGTTCACGTATCCGTGGTTGGGCTGCGTAGGTTATTCGCTCGGGATTATCTTCGGCGCAGGTTCGAAAAAAGCAGAGCAAGCGGAGGAGAAGAAGGCGCCTAAGCGGCGGATTCGGGCGCGGCGTCTTCTTTGGTGCGGTTGGCGGCGCGGTTGACCAGGCGGCGCGGGTCGAGCAGATGCTGCGGGCGGAAATCGTTGCGCGACCAACGGCTGCCGGCTTCAAATTCGATGCCCAGGAAGTAGCCGATTTCGCGAAACACGCAGTACTTCACTTTGCCGGAGAGCACGCCCTTCGGATAGGTGATGCGGTAGGGAGTCCCCAGCGGAACCGGGCGTTCCACTTGCAGACAGGCGCCTGACAGCGAGATGTCTTCGAGGTTGGCCACACTGCGCCGGACACGGCCGGTTTGGTCCTTCCACTGGACGTCCACCAGATCCGCACAAAGTAACCGGGGTTCTATACGCCTGTCCATCATGTCTACTTGTTTATCGTCGCACTCCTCCGCAATTGTTTAGCTGCGGGACCCTAGGCAATTTATACCCTAGCCGCCATTTAGGAGTGGCTGGTACCATGTGTTGACGGAGCCGTTTCTGCGAGTCGCCCTCCTCCATCTCGCTCTAATTGCTATTTTCGGGGTCCTGCTCCCGCTGCGCAAGGGGATCGGTTTCCTGGACCCGGTGATGATCTCGGCATATGCCTGTCTAGGTGTATTATTCGCGGCTCCGGCGGCGGCTGTGGCGTTCTCGAAAGGGCGCCCGCAGACCATGTGGGAGGCGTTTTGGCGGACTGCCAAAGCGGTCGGATATGGCGAGGGACTGGCGCTGACTATCCTCATGGCCGGCGTGGTTACGGTGAGCGTTAGCGGAGGGCGGTTGCTCCTGCCTGAACTCGACGTGCTGGGCGAAGCGGAGTTGCTGGGGCTGTTTGGCTCGATTGCGCTGGCTCTACTCGCGGGCTGGATGACGCTGCGGTTTTCGGCGGGCGCGGCACGCTACGGCATGCGGGCCATCTTTCTAGGACTGCTGCTGCTGTTCTTGTTCCAGGCCCAGCGGCTGCCTGACGTCCCGCTGCGGGGCGTGGAACTGTCGGTGGCTCTCTCCGCGCTGATGGTCATCCTGCTGCGGCGGCAGGTGCATCCTCGATGAGCTTTCCGGCGGACCGGCTGCGCCTGCTGGTGCGCGTCGGCGTTTTTGTTCTGCTGGCGGTTCTAGGGCAACTCATTTTTCCCGGGCTGATGCAGCCTTTCGGCGGATTGCTGGTCGTCTCCGCGCTTTCCGCCTTCGCGACTGGTGCATTGGCAAATGCGGTGGTTGCTCGGGGATGGGAGCGGGGGCAGCTTGCGGATTTCGGACTCGCCTGGGAACCTGCGTCCGCTCGCGAGTTTGTGACCGGCATTGCTTGCGGAACGGGGGGCGCGGTGCTGATCATGATCGTCGCGCTGCTCGCGGGCATGGCTCGCTTCGACGCCGTTCCCGCGGCGCCGCGCGCGTGGATGGGCATTCCCCTGCTGGCGATCGTGCTGTTATTCGGTTCCGTGGGCGAAGAGCTGATATTCCACGGCTACGCGTTTCAACACCTGGTGCGTCATATGGGGGAGTTCGCCACGGTACTGCCTGTGGGCATTCTGTTCGGACTGATGCACATGGGAAATCAAAACGTCACCTTCTTGGCTGTCGTCAACACCATGGCTTGGGGCGTGCTGCTGGGCTGCGCTTACTTGCGCACGCGCACTTTGTGGCTGCCGATTGGAATGCACTACGGCTGGAACGTGGCCATGCCGTTCCTGGGAGAGAATCTCAGCGGGTTTACAATAAGTGTGACCGGGTATGAACTGCACTGGAGAACCGGAGTTCTTTGGAGCGGTGGATTGTACGGCCTGGAAGGCGGCTTGTTCACGACGGGCGTGGTGGCCGGGCTATTCGTCGTGCTGTACCGTCTGATCCCGGAGCGAGGATGACTATGCGACGGCTCGCGCTGGTTGTGATCTTTGCGGTGGCCTCGGCCCGTCTGCAAGCCGATGCGAAAAAGCTCACCGAGGACCAGCGCATCGAGATTCTGCGCGGCCTTAGCTCCGAATACGCCAAGATCAAAGTTCTGCTGCCGCGTTCGAAGAAGGCCTTGGAATTTTCAAGCGACGGCACCTGGGACCATGACGTTTGGAACGCCGCCTTCAAAGAGTTCGGTCCGGCAGGCCGGGTAGGCGACTTGATTAAGGTCACCCGCGTTGAAATCGACAAAGACCGCATTGTGCTGGAACTCAACGGCGGGATGAAGAGCGGCAAGAGATTCCTTGACCATGTACAGATTGGCATGGGTGACACCACCAGCCCCATCACCGGACCCGCCACCAACGCTCCGGGCGGCACCACGGTTGCACTGACCTTTGGCGGTCCGATTGGCGAGACCACCTCAGCCGACATCAAGAAAATGCTGCAGCCGGTTCTCGATTTCGAAAAATCCAGCGTTACCGAAAACTATGTCGATACCCTACCCGAGCCCATCAAGGAAGCTGTGAAGGCCAAGAAGGCGATCGAGGGAATGAACCGCGATCAGGTCCTTCTGGCGGTGGGGCGGCCGGTGCGCAAGACCCGCGAATCGAAAGAGGGAACCGACTACGAAGATTGGATCTACGGCGAGCCTCCCGGGCGCGTCACGTTCGTGACGTTCACCGGCGACAAAGTCGTGAAAGTGAAAGAAACGTACGCCGGGCTGGGCGGGTCTGTCGCGGAGACCCCTCAACAACCTTAGAGCGCTTCGCAATAAGTACTCCCCCGGGTACCATTACGCGGCCACCCAAAGTACCTTGTTCGTCTGCGGTCCCCCAGAACACACTAGTAGCTAAGGAATCCTGTCTTTTCAAATGGATCGCACCGGCTTCGAGCCATGGAAGGGTAAAGAGGTCGCCAAGCTATTGGCGCTGGTGGAAAACCAGCGGCGCTATTACCAGGACTTGGTTTCCGCGTTGCCGGTGGGACTGGTGGTGCTTTCCGCGAACCGCTCGATCGTTTCCAGCAATCGTGCGTTCCGGCAAGCGTTTGGGGTTCGCAACGACGATCTGCAGGGCAAGAACATCGAGCAGATTCTGCCATCGGATCGGTTGATCGAAAACATCCGGAACACGATGGTCAACGGAATTCCGCAGCCGGCGTTGCAGCTTGAGCACGGTGGAAAACTCTGGCGGATCGCCATTCTTCCTCTTCGCAACGGGGACGAAGAGATGGCAATGGAAACGCTGCTGGTGGTGGACGACATCACGGGCTTGCCATCGGGCGCTCTCGCGGCAGCGCCAACGGCTTCGCCTTTCGAGAACGTGCCGGCCGTGGTTTGGCGCGCGGACGCCGCGGGGCCGCAGTTCTCGGCCGTCAACGGGGGGGCGGAACAGATGCTGGGTTATCCGGCGGCGCATTGGCTAAAATCCCCCAATTTCTTTGCGCAGCGGATTCACCAGGAGGATCGTGAGGCGGTGTTGGCGCTGTACCGGACCGCGGTTCAGCAATCGCGCGAAGTGAGTGCGGAGTTTCGCATGGTGACAGCTGCGGGTCAGCCGGCATGGTGCCGGGAGACTGTGCGCCCGGCCGGACCCGGGGTGCTCACGGGTATCCTTACCCTAATCGGGCAACGCCGGCAGATCGAACAAATGCAGATTACGGCCGAGCGGAATTCGGCTCTGCATGGGCTCTCCGCACGCTTGGCGCATGACTTGAACAATCCGCTGATGATCATCGCGGGCTACGCGGAAGAGATCCTGCGGCCGCTGGCGCCGAACGATCCGCGGCGCGGCGAGCTGGAGGAAATTCTGGCGGCGACGGAGCGCATCAGCAACTTGACGGCTCAATTGCTCGAGTTCACTCGCAAGCAAGCGAGTGCGGCGGAACGGGTGGATCTTGCGGCGGTGCTGGCGGGTCTCGCGGAAGCTTCGGTCGAAATACGGGCTGCGAAACCCGTGTGGGCGAAGGCGAACCGGAAGCAGATTGAAGAGATTCTAGCGGCATTGGTTTCAGCCGTGAAGGAGCAGCGTGCGCGGGTCACCATCACTTGCGATACGGCTGCGATCACGGAACTACTGGTAGGCGCAACGCTCGCGCCCGGCAACTATGCGCGCCTGATTCTGGCGATCCCGGGGCGCGGGATGGATCCGGAGAAGCGCAAGGCGATCTTCGAATCGTTTCTACACAAAGAGACAGACAAACCGGTGGGTGCGGCGCTGGCTCGCGCGTATGCATTGGTCAGGGAGTGGGGCGGAGAGCTAGGCTTCGAAAGCGAGGCCGCGCAGGGTTCGACCTTCACGATGTACTTGCCGCTGGCGGAGGCGGAGACGGCGCAACCCAAAGCGCCTACTGCCGCAGCCACCCCAGCAGAAGCGCTGCGCGAAACCATATTGGTGGTGGATGACGAAGCAGGCATCCGTGCGCTGATCGTCAAGATCCTGCGGCGCGAGCGCTATCGTGTACTCGAAGCGGGAAGCGTTGCGGAAGCGGTAGCTGCAGCGGCGGCGCACGGGGGTCCGATCCAGCTTCTGCTTACGGACGTGATGTTGCCCGATCGCAACGGCCGTCAGCTCGCGACGCAGTTGCTCGAAACCCGGCCGGAGTTGAAGGTTGTGTACATTTCGGGCTTTACCGACGACGACGCGGTACGTGGCGGGGCTTTCCCGCAGGGCGCGCGGTTCCTGCAGAAGCCTTTCACGCTGGGGGCGCTGATGGGAACGGTGCGCCAGGCGTTGGATCAGTAGCCGCTATTGAATGGAGCCCGGCTGTTTGGGTTCCAGCTTGATCTCACCGAAGGTCGATTCGTACTGCGAGACATTCTGGTTGAGCACATTGGCGAGGGCCTTGGCTTGCTGCGGGCTCAAGTAGATTCCTTCGAAGTTGTGGATGGTCACGGCGTCGGGCGCCGACTGGTTCATGGTGCCGAAGAGCAGGAAGAAATCCCACAGACTCACGCGCACTTGCACGCTGTTGGCGTAGTGCTCACGGTAATCGGAGGTGTTGGTGAGCTGGATCTTGGTTTGCGGGGGCGGCTGCGGAGTCATATACGTTCAGCATAAAACGTCCAGCAGGAAGGCGTACTCGATGGCGGTTTCCTTGAGGTATTCATAGCGGCCGGAGGCACCGAAGTGGCCGCTGCCCATGTTCGTCTTGAGCAGCAGCGGGCGATCGTTTGTCTTCAGGGCTCTGAGCTTCGCCACCCATTTGGCGGGTTCCCAATAGGAGACGCGGGGGTCGTTCAAGCCGGCGGTGACCAGCATCGCGGGGTAAGCTTGCGCCGTTACGTTTTCGTAGGGCGCGTAGGACTTCATGTAGTTGTAGAACTCGCGCTTGCTGGGGTCGCCAAATTCTTCGTATTCGCCGACGGTGAGGGGCAGCGACGCGTCGAGCGCGGTGTTCAGGGAATCGACGAAGGGGACGCCGGCGACTATGGCGGAGAACAGATCCGGGCGCAGGTTCGACACCGCGCCCATAAGGAGTCCACCGGCGCTGCGGCCCATGATGGCGAGTCTTGCGGGCGATGTGTACTTTTCCGCGATCAGTTTTTCGGCGCAGGCGATGAAATCGTTGAAGGTATTTTTCTTTTGGAGCAGGCGACCGGCTTCATGCCACGGTTTGCCGAGGTCCATGCCGCCGCGGATGTGCGCGATGGCGTAGACGAAGCCGCGGTCGAGCAGACTGAGGCGGTCCGAGCTAAAGGACGGGTCGATGCTGATGCCGTAGGAGCCGTAGCCGTAGAGCAGCATCGGGGCGCGGCCGTCGCGCACGAAGCCTTTCTTATAGACCAGCGAAATCGGCACCTCGCCGGCGTGAATTCGCTCGGACCGATACTGCTGTGGGTCGTAGCCTCCTAGCACCTGCTGTTGCTTCTTCAGCTCGCGTTCGCGCGTTTCCATGTTGTAGTCGTAGACCGACGCAGGAGTGACTAACGAGGTGTAATGGAAGCGCAGGAGCTTGGTGTTGAACTCGGCATTGGTTCCGAGCTCGGCTGTGTACACCGGCTCGGGGAATTCGATGGAGTGTTGCGCGCCGGTGTGGGCATCGCGAATGATAAATCTGCGTCAGGCCGCGGTGGCGCTCTTCGGTCACTAGGTAATCCGCAAACGCGCTGACGCGCTCGATGGTGATGCCTTCGCGGCCGGGGATGAATTCCTTCCAGTTGGCTTTCGCGGGATCGGCTATGGGCGCCTCGACCACGCGGAAACCTTTGGCGCCGTCGTTGGTGCGGATGAAGAACGAGTTGCCGCGGTGGGTGGCGTCGTACTCGGTTTCGTAGACGCGCGGGAGAAGTATGCGGAATTCGCCGGCCGGTTGATCTTTGTGCAGGTAGCGGATTTCGGACGTCAGAGAACTGTTGATGTTGATGAAGATGTAGGCGCGGCTCCTGGTGCTGGATAGGCCGACAGTGAAGCGTTCGTCGGGCTCGTGATAGATCAGCGAGTCTTCTTTTATGCCCAATGCGTGGCGGAAGACTTTGTAAGGGCGCAGTGCCTCGTCAAGGATGGTGTAGAAGAAGGTCGCGTTGTCGGCGGCCCACTCTAGCGTGGAGGAGGTGTTCGGAATTTCGTCCGCCAGCAACTCTCCAGTGTCGAGATTCTTCACGCGAACGGTGTACTTTTCATCGCCCTCGAAATCCACCGAATAGGCCAGTAGACGATGGTTAGGGCTGGCGATGAAGGCGCCGAGGCGGAAGTATTTGTGGCCTTCGGCGAGTTGGTTGCAATCGAGCAGGATTTCTTCGGGCCCCGCTCCTTTTTTGCGGCAATGGATGGCGTATTGCTTTCTTTCTTCGGTGCGCGTGTAGTAGAAGTATTCGTCGCGCTTCACGGGGACGCTTAAGTCGGTTTGCTGGATGCGAGCGAGCATTTCGGCATAGAGCGCGGCTTGCAAGGCTTCGGTGTGTTGGAGTTTCTGTTTGGTGTAAGCGTTCTCGGCTTCGAGGTAGGCGATCGTGTCGGGATCTTTGCGATCGCGCAGCCAGAAGTAATTGTCGATGCGGGTGTCGCCGTGGACGGTCATCGAGTGCGGAACGATTTTCGCGAGCGGAGGCATGGGAAACTATATTCTAGCGATGGCTAAAGCACTGCGTATTTCGGTGGCCCTGTTGGTGGGCGCGCTGCTATTGGTGGCGGCGGGTCCGGGGTTCCGCTCGCGGCGGCTGTTCGAGGAGCATTACGCTAAGCACGGTCCCGAATTCGGCAACATTTCTTCGCAGGAATATTTAGCGCGCGCACAGGCGCTGCGCGACGCGCCTGCCGGCGGGCCCATCCTCGAAGCTCGCACGCGGGATGGCATCGTCTCTCGATTCGATCGCAGGAGCGGGGCTTTCGGCGCTTACAACCGCGACAGAACGATCCGCACCTTCTTCATCCCGAACACGGGCGAGCGTTATTTCCACCGACAGGCATCGAAACGTGGGGCGAATTGAGTATGACGGACGCACAAGTGCGGCATTATCTCAGCGAGAACGGGTATCCGCAGCATGTGGTGCGCGAAGGGCGCGCCGGACTTCTGAGGCGCTGGCGCGAATTCATCGAGCAGGTGGAGCGCGGCTATTCGCTCGGCATCGAAGACTACCGCAATGACTTGGACGTGCGCGGTATCATTGCGCTGGCGAACGCGGATGACGCGGAGGTGCACGCACTTGACGAGCGCCTGCGGGGACACCTCATTGCGACAGACAAGCGCGTTTGGGAGAGCGGCCCGGACAATGCTTTTTGGGATTTCGGGTATCCGCGCAACGCGGGCGCCGATCTTCTAGATGACTTGCGCCGCGAGAAGCTATTGCTCTAGGTAGGTGTACCCGTTCAAGCCGTCTTCGTAGAAGCGCAGCAGCACGCCGGATTCTTCGTAGCCTATGCGGCCTTCACGCACGGCAGTTTCGACGTCGCGGCGGAATTGTTCGGCTAGCGTGGTGGATTTGAACTGCACGTAATCCAGGACTTCGCGTACGGTATCGCCGCGGATCAGGGCATCGATCACTACCGCGCCCTTCTCGTCTAACTGCACGTGTACGGCGTTGGTATCTCCGAACAGGTTGTGCAGGTCGCCGAGGATCTCCTGATACGCGCCGACCAAAAACGTTGCGAGTATGTAGGGCTCGCCGTTGAAGGTGTGCAACGGCAGGGTCTTCTTGACGTCGCGGCGGTCTATGAACTGGTCCACTTTACCGTCGGAGTCGCAGGAGATGTCGCCCAGAATGCCGTGATGCGAGGGCTCTTCGTTCAGGCGGTGGATCGGCATGATGGGGAACAACTGCTTCACGGCCCAACTGTCGGGCATGCTTTGGAACAAGGAGAAGTTGCAGAAATAGGTGTCGGAGAGCAGGGAATCCAATCCCTCCAGCTCTTCCGGGAAATCGTCCAGATCCTTGGCGAGCTTTTGAATGCGGCGGCAGATCACCCAGTAGGTGCTCTCCGCCCAGCTGCGCTGCTGGAGCGGAAGGTAGCCGAGGCTGAACAGGTTGAGCGCGGAGTCGAGCGCCTGCTGCGCGTCGTGAAAACTTTCGAGCAGGTTCTTGGAACTCAAGCCGCGCAGAGTGTCTTTGAGATCGAGCAGCGGCTGCTCGACGTCGTCCGAGAATTCGGGCAGCGTTTCTTCTTCGCCGAATCCGGTCACGCCCAGGACGTTGAACACCAGCACGCTGTGATAGGCCACCACCGCGCGTCCGCTTTCCGAGACAATGGTCGGGTGCGGCACCTCGGCTTCGTCGCACACGCTTTGGATGTGATACACGATGTCGTTGGCGTATTCCTGCAGCGTGTAGTTGACGCTCGATTCGAAATCGGTCTGCGAACCGTCGTAATCGATGCCCAGGCCGCCGCCGACGTCCAGATAGTTCAAGCCCGCACCTGACCGGCGCATTTCGACATAGGCGCGCGCGGCTTCGATTACCGCGGCCTTGATCTGGCGGATGTTGGTGATCTGGCTGCCTAAGTGGAAGTGCAAAAGCTGGAGGCAGTCTTCCATTCCCAGGGCTTTCAACTGCTCAAGCGCCCGCAGGGCTTCGGTTACGGTAAGTCCGAACTTCGAGCGGTAGCCGCCCGACGACTTCCAGCGGCCCGAGCCGCGGCTCGCGAGCTTAATGCGCAGGCCGATGACGGGCCGCACGCCGACGCGCGCGGAGTGTTTCAGGATCAGGTCGAGCTCGGTGTACTTCTCCACCACGGGGATGATTTGCCGGCCGATCTTCTTGGCCAGCATGACCATCTCGATATATTCGTCGTCCTTGAAGCCGTTACAGATGATGGGGGTTTCGTTATCGGCGATGGCCAGCACCGCCAGCAGCTCGGGCTTCGATCCCGCTTCGAGGCCGAACTTGTATTTGCGGCCGTATTCGAAGACTTCCTCCACCACCTGACGCTGCTGATTCACCTTGATCGGATACACGCAGCAGTAGGTCGACTTGTAGTTGTGTTCGGCGATGGCGTTCTGGAAGGCCTGGTGCACCTCGCCCAAGCGATGCTTCAGAATTTCGCCGAAGCGGATGAGGATGGGCAGTGAGATGCCGCGCAGTTGCAGGTTGTCGACCAGCTCTTTGAGATCGATGCCGCGCGCGGGGTCTTTGTCGGGGCGCACCCACACGTGGCCGTTGGGTTCGACCGAGAAATAGCCCTTGCCCCAACTGGCGACATCATACAGCTCGCCCGCTTCGGCGATCGACCAGCGGTCAGCCGGTTCGCGCACCGGTGCGGTCTCGTTGGCTCTTACACTTGCCATGAGCCTTCAGTGTCCTTCGATTCGTCCTGCGCCGCAAGTGAATAATTGATGACAGAGGTGTGCACTGCTCACATGGTATATTGAATGTGATTGCTCGTGTGGGCGGCTAGCTCAGCTGGGAGAGCACCGCGTTCGCAATGCGGGGGTCGGGGGTTCGAGCCCCCCGCCGTCCACCAACTTTCTCTCCCGTTTTGTTACAGAGTGTTAAGAGAAACACCCTAAAATTATTCCGTATCCGTGCGATCACAATAATTGATTTGCGGCGCCAGCCCTTTTCATTTATAGTGGGATTGTAATCACGGAAGCGGGTTGCTTTCGTCCACGTTTTCTCCCCGTCGTACTATCTTCCCCGTCCCTGCCGACCTTTGCATTCCTAGCTGAAGTTTACGGGCGCATGCTGCGCGCATGTGCAAGCTCATTTTCTTTCTTACAAATTTCTAAAGGAGTTTCACAAATGAAAACCAATTACATGAAGAACAACTGGATGCATTTCACGCTGGCGTTGGGTTTGATGGGCGCAATGGCAACCGCCGTTCATGCCGAGAGTTTCTCGGCTGAGGTGCCTTTTGCCTTTGAGGCGGCGGGCAAGAACTTCCCCGCCGGGGTTTATACCGTCGATTCGATTGCTGGAGGGGTCATCATGATCCACAATGCCAGTTCCGGAGAAACGGCCGCGGTGATGGCTTCACCCGCGGCGTATGAAGCCATTCCGAAGCCCGGCATGGTCTTCGATAAAGGCGCGGACCTGGCGACGCTCTCGGGCGTGAACCTCACGAGCGGACTGACGCTTACGGTTGCGCCGGTGAAGCGCCTCACCGCCGCGCTGACGCTGCCATCGAAGGGTTCGGTGGTGCTATCCCATCCGTAACCCCCCTGATCCCTTCAACACCCGGCCGGACTTCGGAGGTCCGGCCGGGCCCCTGCTAAAGCATTCGGCATATTATGAAAGAGTGAACTTCGGACGTTCCGAATCCTTATCCCGGACCCAGCAGCTCGAAAAAATGCAGCGTGATTGGGACCAGCGCGCGCGTGAAAACGCCCGCTATTACGTTGCCACCGGCAACACCAATTGGTCCGACGAAGAATTCTTTGCCTCCGGCGAGCAGGCCATTGCCGATGACATCCTCACGGACATGATCAATATCTGTCAGGGCAAAGACCCCAAGGACATGCGGGTTCTGGAGATTGGCTGCGGTGCCGGGCGCCTCACTCGGGCGCTGGCGAACCTGTTCGGCGAAGTGCACGCGGTGGATGTCAGCGGCGAAATGATTGCTCATGCGCGGCAGGCGCTGGCTGACAAGCCTAACGCCCACGTCTATCAGAACAATGGCTACGACCTGGCGGTGGTGCCGTCGTTCGCGCGGAGTCCGCAGGGGAAAGCGTTCCGGCTGCCGCGCTGGTTGGGCCGGATAGCGCCCGCTGGTTGGAAGCGCGAGTTTGACTTTGCCTATTCCAACATCGTTTTCCAGCATATTCCCAGCCGCGAGGTGATCGAGAGCTATGTGGGCGAAGTCCACCGGCTGCTGCGGCCGGGCGCGTTGTTCAAGTTTCAAGTGCAGGGGTTTCCGCTGGAGAACCGGCCAGATGACACTTGGAACGGCGTTTCGTTTTCCGATCAGGAAGCTTGCGCGATGGCCGAGCGCAACGGCTTCGAGCCGCGCTACCGGCACGGCGCGGATACCCAGTATTTTTGGCTGTGGTATTTCAAGAAACCTTAGCGGGTCCGCTCCCTGCGGTCGCGGTTCTGTGCCAGGGTTGCCGAGCACTGAACCGCACGCGACAGCAAGCGGACTGAGCCCAGGGTTGGCGAGCACAACCGCGCGCTGCAACAAGGGGACCCAGCGCAGGGTTGGCGAGCACACCGGGCGCCGCGGTACGCGGACCACAGAACCGCGCGCGACAGCAAGCGGCTCGCAAATTACGTTGCAAAGCGGGACGTCATATCATGGAAGCGTGATGATCCTGCGTGCGCTGCTGTTGACTGCGATGCTGAGTGTCGCGGGGAGCGCCCAGGCGATCATCGATTTCGAATCCGCGGGGCTGAAGTACAAGGCGATGACGCGTGGCGGGGTGACTGTCATGTTTTCGCTGCTGCCCATGCACATCCGCGATTACGCCATTGTGCAGGTGGCGATCTCTAACGGCTCCTCGATTTCTTGGACCATCAAGCCCCAGGACTGCAACTTTGAGAAACCCGATGGCCAGACCATCCAAGCCCTAGCGGCCAGAACCGTGGTGAATACCTTGAGCGAAAAGGCCAAGCGCGGCGACGTGATCAAGCTGATCGCCGCTTACGAAGCCAGCCTGTTCAACAATGCACAGATTCATTCGACCAACGGCTATGAGACGCGCCGCCAGAATGCGTTTGCCGATCTGGGGTCGTCGAAACTGAAGGCTGCGGCGGCGGCTTCGGCGATCGCGCTGGTCACCACCAAACTTGCGCCGGGGCAATCGACGGATGGTGCGGTGTTTTACCCCAACCAGGGCAAGCCTCTGGGAACCGGAAAGCTGATCATCAACATGGCGGGCGAGACTTACGTGTTCCCGGTCGAAGATGCGCGGGATACCGTGAATCCGCGCTTAGAGCACGACCACGCGCGCGTCCGCTAGGCGCATCTCGGTGCCAGGCTCGGCGAACTGGGTGCGCACGTAGGCCAAGGCGGCCACTTTCCCAAGGGCCGGCGAGTAGACGGCGCTAGCGATTTCGGCGGAGTCGGCGTCGCCGGATTTTAACTTTGCGCCGGCGGGTGGCGGCTCCGTGGCATCGATGGCGAGGCGCCGCAGGACTCGATGAATCTGCGCACGGCTGCGGACTCGTTCAACGATTTCCTGTCCTAGATAGCAGCCTTTGCTAAAACTGACTGCGTGTAGTTGCCCCGTTTCCTGGACGAGATAGCGCTCGGTGATTTCTTCGCCATAGCGCGGTTTCCCGTGTTCAATGCGGACTGTGCGTGCGTCTTCGGGCGTGGCTTCCAAGATCTTGAGGACAGCGATCAGGTCGCGTTTCTTGGCTGGTGGTAGGAAGATGAAGTACCCGCTCGAGCCGGTTGAACTCACTCGTGCAACGATTGCTTCGTTCCAGGACCGTGCCGCGTAGTCTGCTTCGGGCAAGGGTGCACCTAGGCGCTCCAGGACTGCCGCAGATTGCGGGCCTTCGATGGCGATGGTGGACATCTCTCCGGTCACGTCTTCCAGGGTGACGTCGTCGGCGATGATGTAGCGTTCGATGTGGTCGAACAGTTTCTGGCGCGTTTCGGGCTCGGTGTCGAGCAGGAAGGAATCTTCGCGGCAGAAAATGTTGACGTCGCCCAAAATGCGGCCTTGCGCGTTCAGGAAGAAGGCGTAACAGCCTTGACCGGGAGTTAACGATTGCACGTCCTGTGTGGTCATGGCGTGCAGCAGGCGCGCGCGGTCCTCGCCGGTCACGCGAATCTTGCCGCGCGCGGATAGGTCCAGCCAAGCAGCGCTTTCGCGTAATCCATCCATACTTCTACTGTATACTGAGGCGAAAAATGATCCATGAAATCCTGCCGGTGGGCATGCTGCAATGCAATTGCTCGATCTTCGGCGACGAGCAATCGCACGAAGCCATTGTGATCGATCCCGGCGACAACATCGACGAGATTCTGGCGATTCTGGAGAGGCATGCGCTGCGCGTGAAGACCATTGTGATCACGCACGCGCACATCGATCACATTGGAGGGGCCGCCAAGCTGAAAGCCGCCACCGGCGCGCCGGTTCTTATGAATGCTAACGACCAGGAGCTTTACGATCACCTGGACGTACAGGCGTCCTGGCTGGGCATGGAGCCACCTGCGCAAACCGCCATCGACGATGCGGCCCGCGACGGCGACGTGCTCACGCTGGGCCCGGCTGAATTCCGCGTGCTGCACACGCCCGGCCACACGCAGGGCAGCATTTCCCTGTGGATTCCGGCGGAGAACAAATTGATCGCGGGCGATACTTTGTTTCGCGACAGTATCGGGCGCACGGATCTGCCGGGCGGCAATCCGCGGCAGATTCTGCGCTCGATTGAGGACAAGCTGCTGAAGCTGCCCGAGGAAACCGTGGTGGTCCCCGGGCACGGCGCGAACACTACCATTGGCCGCGAAAAAGAGCGCAATCCGTTTCTACAAAGCCTCTGATTTCTTGCGCTGGATTTCGGTCATGACGGTGGTGATCAGCTCTTTGGCGCCGGTCAGGCACTGGCTGATGATCTGCACGTCCATGGCCGGTTTTCCGGGCTGGCGGGCGCTCTGGCAGTAGACTCCGTGCTGGCCGACCAGCACTAGGGCGTCGGTGAGCAGGTCCAGCGTCACCGCCAGGCGGCCGCGTTCCAGGCCCATGCGGAACTCGTACTCTTCGAGAGCTTGTTTGCGGTCTTCGTAGACGGACATGTGTCTTCATGGTACCGTCCAGGCGCCCCGCTGCACCCACCCGGAGTTGGTGTTGGGCTCGTTGGCCTGCAGGTAGACGCTCTTGGCTCCGCTGAAAGTGAGGAACACAGTGTTGATAGTGAAAGAGACGGAATTGCCGGAGTTGACCATCACCGTGAATCCCACGGCGCACTGGGTATTGAATAGATTCGCGGAGGAGCCGATCGGTTTGGTGCTGAGTACGGTACCGGCGTCATTATAGAGGCCGATAGTCGCGGTGACGCGGTTGTAGACCAGATAGCAAGCGTTGGCCAGGGTCGTGGGCGCGCCGGAGGTGATCAGCATGGACATGCCGGTGATGTTCAATTGCGATGTCGAATCGCTCACGGTGAAGGTGAAGTTGGGGGACGTGCCGGTTCCCGATGCCGGGGATACGGAATCGGCGGTGGGCGCGCCTCCTGTGACGGTCCAACTGCCGACAGGGACGAAGCCCGAGTTGACGATGGTTTCCGACGCCAGCAGGTAAGTATTCTTCGCGCCGAACCAATTCGCATTGAAGGTCAGGTCCACTGTGACTACGACGGAGGTGACGCCGATCACCACCGTTGTGTTCGCTCCGTTCAAGCTGCACTGCGCATTGGAAACGATGGTAGGCGAGCCCGGCGTCACCGAAGCTGCCCCATTTGCGGGGTTGTCGAAGGCCAGCGAGACCACATTACGCGTGCGGTCATACACCATGCTGCAGGCGTTGCTGGTGCTAAGCGATGTAGACAGCAGCATGGCCATGCCGGTGATGAAGCCGGAGCCTCCTTGATCGGAGGCCGTGAAGCTGAAGCGCTGTGCAGGACCCGAGCCGCTGGCGGGGACCACCGAATTTGCCACGGGCAGCCCGCCGGCGGCCACCAGATAGGTGCCGCGCAGCACCCATCCCGTGTTCAAGCCGGCATCGGAACCGTACATGTAAATGTTCTTGGTCCCACTGAAGGCTGCTGTGAAGGTGATGGAGAGGGTGAGGATCTGCGAGAGCCCAGAAGCGGCGGCGGTTACGGCGCCTACCTGGCACTGGCTGTTTTTCAAGACTACGGGGGAGCCAAGCGCTTTCTGATCGGACCCAGCGCCGCTATCCCAGATGAGCGCTACGGTTCCGGCGTTGCGGTCGTAGACGATGTCGCAGGAGTTGGTGACGCTGGCGCTGGTGGTGCTGAAGAGCATGGCCATGCCGATCAGATTGGTGGCGCTCTGATTGTCGGAGAAGACGAAGGTGAAGGTCTGGCTGCCGCCGCTCGATCCGTTGGGCGATACCGAATCGGCCGAAGGTTGGGGCGGCGGGATGACGACCGTCCAGGCTCCGCGTGCGACCCAGCCGGTGTTGGCGCCGGCGTCGGCGGCGTACAGATAGGTGGTCTTAGTACCGGCGAATCCGGGGAGGAAGGTGAGGGAGAGATTGAGGGTCAAGGTGCTGCCCGCGAGGCTAACGGAACTGCCGGCGCCGTTCACAATGCACTGGCTGTTCTGCTGGGCGCCGCCGCCGAAAGTCACTACCTGCGATCCCGTGGCGGGGTTGTCGTTGGCCAGATTGAGAACGCCTCCCGCGGAGTTATAAGTGACGTAGCAGGTGAGTCCGGTGGACGCACTGGTGCCGACCAGCAACGACACAGTAGTCAGCGCCGCTGCCCCGCCGGTATCGGTGAACTGCGCAGAGAACACGACAGAATTTCCGCTGCCGGACGCGGGCGTCACCGATACCGCGGCGGGCATCTGCGGCGGCGGTGCAGTCACTCCCAGCCGCGCCAGCCAGCCCGTGCTGCCTCCGGTGTTCGAGGATTGGATTGGGCCCACCAGCGGCAGGTTCGCGGAATTGGTCTGCCCGCCCAGAAACATGTTGCCGCTCCCGTCGACAGCGAGAGCATTGGCGACTTCCGTCCCGCTGCCTCCAAACCAAGTCGAGAAACCCAAGGCGTTCCCCGCGGCATTCAATTTCGAAACGAAAGCATCGGAGAATCCGCCGAATGCTGCCTGTACGGCATTGGTCTGGGGAAAATCTACAGACAAAGTGGACCCGGCCACATAGGCATTGCCGCTGCTGTCGATACCGATTCCCCAGGCCGCCTCAAAATCGGTGCCTCCCAGGTAGGTACTGTAGATCAAAGCGCTGCCAGCCGGATTGACTTTCGTCACGAACGCGTCCGCAACGCCCCGGAACTGACTTTGCAGCCCCCCGACGGTAACCGGGAAATCCGCTGAGTTGGTGGCACCCGTCAGGTAGGCATTGCCACTCGAGTCCACCGCAATCCCATTGGCCTGCTCGGTCACACCGCTGCCGCCAAGATAGGTGCTGTAGGAAAGAACCGCGCCGCTCGCGCTCAGCTTACTGATGAAGGCGTCCTGCCCGCCGCGGTTGGTGGTCTGGATCGCTCCGGCGAGCGGGAAGTTGGTCGAAAACGTTCCGCCGGCGATGTATGCGTTGCCGTTCGTATCCACAGCGATCCCGCCCGCGTGTTCATTCGCCGCGCCGCCCAGGTAAGTGCTGTACGAAAACGCTCCGGCCGCAGTCAGCTTGGTGACGAACGCATCCATGCCGCCGCCGGGGGCCGCTTGGAATGCACCGACCACCGGGAAGTTTGTGGACTGTGTGTCTCCTGCGATGTAGGCATTTCCCGATCCATCAACCGCAATTGCCGTGCCTACTTCGAGATTCGTTCCTCCCAGGTACGTGCTATAGAGCAGCTGATTGCCGGTCGTGCTCAACTTCAACACGAACGCCGTCTTCGAGCCGCCCAGCGTCGTCCGCAGCGGCAACAATAAGGGGAAGTTGGTGGACGCCGTCGATCCCGTGACGTAGGCTTGACCGCTCGCATTCACCGCGATCGCCGTGGCGCGGTCGTCGCCAGATCCCCCGATGTAGGTGGCGTAGAGCAGGGCAGTGCCGGTGGGATTTAGTTTCACTATAAAGGCGTCCACACTGCCTCCGCTCGCGGCTTGCGCGGCCAGGACAATGGGGAAGTTCAGCGCTTCAGTCCAGCCGGCCGCATACAGATCGCCGGCGCTGTCGAGCGCTACTCCGGTTACGGCTCCCAGTCCGGTGCCGCCCATATAGGTTGCATACGAGATCACCGGATCGATTACCAGCGGAAGCGAAGCGTCGAACGCGTCTACCTCGAAACCGGCGGTGCGCGCATCGAGCAGGCGGTAGCGTCCTGCCACGCTGACACGGCCCGCGGGCGCTTCCTGGTAGATTTCCGGAGCATCCTCCGTCAAGCCGGCGGCGTGCAAGCGACCGCTCGCGTCGATCGAGAGGTCGACTGAATAATGGACCCGAATATCACCGGGGCGCGCGCCTGCCGCGACTCGGAACTCGGATTTGACGCGCCCTTTTGTAGCGGAATAGAGCAGATCGATTCCTGGATAGAGATGGGAGTAGAGAATCTTCTGCGACGTCGGCAAACCGGTGCGCCAATGGCTCGGGTCTCGCCCCACCAGGAAATTGGCGTCGCCCATGGGGTCGAGACCGTGCAGGTCCGGTGCCTGGTTGGCGCCGAGAAATGTCGTTTGAACCGTATGAAACTCAGCGCCCTGGGGAGTGAAGGCTGCTGTCATGCCGGGGACCCGGATCAGGTAACGGTCCGGTGAGTCTTGAATGAAGAAGAGCGGACTAACGGACTCGCCTGCCAATTCCAGCGCGACGGCCAACAACAACCCTAATAACCGCATGTACCTGTCTATCGATCAGGTCTACGGGAAACGGATGTCGGATGAAACCTACGCCCCTATGTAGCGGGCGTATAGGCTGCGGGCGACTCCCACGTCGGTGGTGCCTTTGATGATGGCGCGGCCATCGGGGAAGACGGTGAGTTCGTAGGGATCGAGCGCTACGCGCAACGCGAATTCGTTGGAGCGGACCGTCGCCACTGTAGCCAGGCGTAGGGCTAGCGCAGGGAGATCGACGGGGCGCGAGCGTTCATGAATCTGCACCGCATTGCGGCCGCACAGGCTGATGGGGGCGCGGCGCGAGCCGTCGAGATACACTAACTCCCGGCGCACACAGCACGGGCACTGCGCATCGCGCGCGGGAGGAGCGAGTTGCCGGATGGTCCCGGTCCATACGTCGACAGTTGTTAGCCGCGCGGCGACGGAATCGATACCGCACGCCAGGATTTTCAGCGCATCAGCCACTTGCAGCGACGCGATGGCGGCCGTGACAGGAGCGAGCACGCCCTCGGTTTCGCAGGTGGGTTGCGCGCCTTGCGGTGGTTCGGGATAGACGCAACGGAAACACGCGGTGTGGCCGGGGACGATTGCCAGCTTGATTCCGTAGCTGCCTACTGCCGCGCCGTAGATCCAGGGGATTTCCCGATCGATGGCCGCGTCATTGATCAGAAAGCGGGTCTCAAAATTATCGGTGCCATCGAGGATCAAGTCGATATCCTCAAACAAATCCTCGACGTTGGCGGCGGTGAGATCGGCCACCATGGGTTCCACCGTGACCTCAGAGTTTACCCGCGCCAGACGGCGCGCTGCCGCTACGGCTTTGGGAAGAGCTTCGGCGGCGTCGGCTTCCTCAAACAAGAACTGGCGCTGCAAGTTGGACCATTCGACGAAATCGCGGTCGATGATGCGCAGGCGGCCGATGCCGGCGCGCGCCAGGGCTTCCGCCTGAACGGTTCCCAGCGCGCCGCAGCCGACGATGGCGACGCTGGCGGCGCGGATCTTGGCTTGGCCTGCTTCGCCCAAGGGAGCGAAGCGGATCTGGCGTGAGTAACGGGATTCGGCGGGGCGCATCAAACAGTTGGAAGGCTCCGTGGGCCTCATACCGATGGTAGCAGCAGGATCCCAGTGCCCTCCGCGAAGCAAGCTATCATTTAAGAACGTGCGTCCGCCGGTGTTGACGTTTCTGCCGCTGCTGCTCGGCGCCGTAGCGGCGTCGGGTCAAACTACACAGATCGCCCCGGCTCAGAATTCACAGAACCTGGAAGGCCGAACCATCCAGCGGATCGATTTCGATCCCGCCACGCAGCCGCTCCCCCGTGACGAGTTGGACCGCCTGCTGCCGCTGCACGCCGGCGGCCCTCTGCACCAGGCCGACGTCCGCCAATCTCTGCAGAAGCTATTCGATACGGGGCGCTTTGCCGACGTCACCATCGACGCGGAGCCCATGGGCGACGGCGTGGTCCTGCGCGTCTCCACGCAATTCAACTACTTCGTGGGCGGCGTTACCTTTGAGGGCGTCGCCGACCCGCCCAATCGTAATCAGCTCCTCACGGCCACCAAGCTGGAACTGGGCGCGCCGTTCAACGAATCGCAACTGAAACAGTCGGTCGACAACCTGCAGGAGCGGCTGCGCGCCAACGGTTTGCATCGCGCCACCATCCGCTATGACCTGGACCGCAACCCGTCCACCGAGGAGATCGGCGTCCGCTTCCAGTTGAACGCGGGGCCGCGTGCGCGCTTCGATGGCATTAATCTCACTGGCACCTTCGAGCAGCCCGCGGACAAAATCATCCGTGCCACTCGCTATCGGCGCGGCCTCCTCTTCATCCAGTTTCCGGGTTGGAGTTTCGCCACGGAAGAGCGGGTTCAAAGCGGCATCGAACGCGTGCGCAAGGATTTCCAGAACCAAAATCGCCTGCAGGTGAAGGTGACGCTGGACCGCCTGGATTATCACGATAAGACCAATACGGTCACGCCCACCATCATGATCGACAACGGGCCATTGGTCGAAGTCCAAACCACTGGCGCGAAGGTCTCGCAGGGGAAGCTGCGCCAGTTGATTCCCATCTTCCAGGAGCGCGCGGTCGACCGCGGCCTGCTGCTCGAAGGCACCCGCAACCTGGTGGATTATTTCCAGTCCCAGGGTTATTTCAACGCGGCGGTGGATTTCGACGAAGAGGCGCCCACGCCTGGCGTGCAGCGCATCACCTACGCGGTCACCCGCAATGCCCGTCACCGCCTGGTGGGCGTCGAGATCACCGGCAATCGTTTCTTCGATACCGCTACGGTTCGCGAGCGCCTCGCCGTGCGCGAGGCCGGCAAGTTGCGCAATCGCTACGGGCGTTACTCGCAGAAGCTGCGCGATAACGACCGGAATGCCATTCTCGACTTGTACCGCTCCAACGGTTTCCGCGACGTGCAGGTGGCGGCCACCACTCTCGATGACTATCGCGGACGCACCGACGAACTGGGGGTACGTTACGAAATCGAAGAGGGTGTGCAGTGGACCGTGAGCCAACTTGAGATCGAAGGCGCGTCTCCCGAAGACACGGCCCGTTTACGCGAGATGATTCAATCGGCTGCGGGTCAGCCTTTCAGCGAGGCGAATATTGCGGCGGACCGCGACGCGATCTTGAGTTACTTTTTCGACAATGGCTATCCCGACGCCACTTTCGACTGGTCGCAGACGCCTGCCGGTATTCCGACCCACGCGAATCTGCACTACAACATCAAGCCGGGCGAGCGGCAGTTCGTCCGTAACGTACTAGTGCGCGGTCTCGAAACCACGCGGCCCAGCGTGGTTTCGAGCCGCATCCTGATTCGGCCGGGCGATCCGATTTCGCAAGGGCGCATCGGCGAAACCCAGCAGCGCCTTTACAACCTAGGCATTTTTTCCAAGGTACAGACGGCGCTACAGGATCCCGACGGCAAGGAAGAAAGCAAGTACGTGCTGTTCCAACTGGACGAAGCCGCTAAGTATTCCTTCAACGTCGGAATTGGCGCGGAGCTGGCGCGGATCGGCGGGGGCGTGGAAAATTTTGACAGTCCGGCGGGCACTACCGGCTTCAGCCCGCGGGTTTCCGCCGGCATCAGCCGCCTGAATTTCCTGGGCCGGGCGCGCACGCTCAGCTTGCAAACACTGGCCTCGACGCTGGAACAGCGCGGCGTACTCAGTTATCTGATGCCGGAGTTCACGGGCAACGAGAATCTCACGCTGACGGTTTCCGGGTTGTTCGACAGGTCCCACGATGTGCGCACGTTTGCGGCGCAACGGATGGAGGGGGCCATCCAGTTGGCGCAGCGCCTATCGCGTGCCAACAGCTTGCAGTACCGTTTCGCGTACCGCAAAGTCACGGTGAATTCGCTGGAAATCCAACCGCTGCTGGTCCCTCTGTTGTCGCAGCCGGTGCGCGTGGGGTTGCTATCTATGTCCTATATCAATGACCGCCGCGACAACCCTACCGATTCGCATCGCGGGATCTACAATACTGTGGACGTGGGTATCGCCCTGCCGGAGTTCGGCTCGCAAACCGACTACAGCCGGCTGGTGTTTCGCAATTCCACCTATCATCCGCTGAGCCGCGAGGTAGTGCTCGCGCGAACTTTGCAGTTCGGCTACATTCAGCGCCTGGGCGGCCTGGCCCAAATTCCCCTGGGGGAACGCTTCTTCGCGGGCGGCGCTTCTTCGCAGCGCGCTTTCCCGGATAACCAGGCCGGGCCGCGCGACGCCGAGACCGGATTCCCCCTGGGGGGCAACGCGTTCCTGTTCCATTCCACCGAACTGCGCTTCCCGCTGTTCGGCGAAAATGTAGGTGGCGTGCTGTTTCACGACATGGGCAACGTTTACTCGAGCATCGACCAGGTAAGCTTCCGTTTCCGTCAAAAAGACAACCAGGATTTCAATTACATGGTTCAGTCGGTCGGCTTTGGGATCCGTTACAAAACCCCGGTTGGACCCATTCGCGTGGATCTAAGTTACAGCCCCAATGCTCCACGCTTCGTGGGATTCAGCGGGACCCGCGACGATTTGCTCCTGTGCAAACCCAATGCGGGGATTCCGCCCAACCCACCCTTTTGCGTGGGTGTGCCGCAGCGCATCAATGCTTTTCAATTCCACTTTTCACTGGGGCAGACCTTCTGATGACGCGGTGCTTCCCAGTTGCGATCGTGGCGCTGTTGACTGCAACGAGCGCCGGCGCCGAAACCCTCGACCGTATCGCGGTCACCGTTGGGCGGCATGTGATTTCCGAACACGATATCTTGCAGGACATCCGTATTTCGGCCTTCATTGACAGCAAGGCTCCTGATTTCAGCGCGGATCAAAAACGCAAAGCTGCGGAGCGCCTGGTGGATCAGTACCTGGTGTTGGAAGATGCCACGGAGACGCGCGTGCCTCCGCCCCCTGCCGCGGACGTGGCTGGGTTGCTGACTCCCATCAAGACTCGTTACACGTCGGATCAGGAATACCGCGCCGCCCTCGCGCAAGCGCAGATCAGCGAAGCGGAATTGTCGGAACAGTTGTTGGCGGGCCTGCGTATGCTGCGCTATACCGATCTTCGTTTCCGTCCTGAGGTTCAACTCTCCGAGGAAACACTGCGAGCCTATTACAACAAGGTGAGCCCGCCGCAGACCTTCGAGGCCAGCCGCGGCGATATAGAGAAGCTGCTGACGGATCAACAGACCATGCAGGCGCTGGACCGCTGGCTGGATATGACGCGCAGCGAGGCCGCGATCGTATATCGCGAGGGAGCGTTCAAGTGACACGCGCACGCCATTTAACGGGCCAGATCCTGGTGGCTGCGGTGATCCTGGTAGTGATCGGCGCCGTCGCCGGGTTGCTAATAGTGCGTAGCGGCTGGTTCCGCGAATTAGTGCGCGAGCGAATTGTCACGGAAATCGAAGCAGCCACCGGGGGGCACGTCGAAGTCGGCAACTTTTCGTTCAAATGGGAAACGCTGACGGCAAAAATTTCGCCGCTGGTGCTGCATGGCACTGAGCCGGAATCCGAAACGCCGCTGCTACGCGTCGAATCGGCGAGCGTGGGTCTGCGCGTGATTTCGATGTTGGAGCGCAAAGTCGATCTCGATTCGGTGAGTGTCGATCAGCCTCGCGTGCGCATCGTGATTTATCCCGACGGGTCCAATAACCTGCCTGCGCCGCCCGGCCCCAAGAGCGGCAGGAGCTGGGCGGAAGACTTTGTGAATCTCAAGGTGCACCGCTACTCCGTGACCAACGGCCTAGCGGATATCGATATCCGGCAAGTCCCGCTGAGTTTCAACGGCGAGGATTTACGGGTGCAGATGACCCGTGACGCAACGGCCGCGCGCTACCGCGGCAATGTTGCCTCGCGGCGTCTGCGCATCGCGTCGAATATTATGGCGCCGGCGGAAGCTGACTTCGCGGCCGCGTTTACGCTGGATGCTGCGCGGTTGGCGCTGTCGTCCGTGCAAATCGCGCTAGGCAGCTCGCGCATCGATCTCGCCGGGGAGCTGACCAACTTAAAAGCGCCCCGCGGCGTGTTTAAGGCCAAGGCCGCGTTTGCCGTCCGCGATGCGGTTTCGCTGTTTTCGCTGCCGGTGGCATCGACGGGCAGCGCCAATTTCGATGGCGACCTGACTTTTTCTTTCGTCAACGCCTTCGATTACGTGCTCGCTGGGAGAATCGACGCCCGTGGATTGGGGTATTCGCAGGATCGCGTGCGCATCCAGAACGCTACGCTGAGCGCCGCCGTGAACCTGAACCCGGAACGCCTTACGCTACGCGGCATGCAGGCGTCGGCTTTCGGCGCAAAGGTCATTGGGCAGGCGGAACTCGAGCATTGGAAGGATTTCCATTTCGATGGGAACTTCGACGGTCTGGATGTGCGCGAGGCCGCGGCCACGTTGACTCCGCGCCCGCTTCCCTGGAACGGATCGCTCTCCGGCACGCTGGACGTGGATGCGGTGGTGGGAGAGCGCCGGGCCGTGGTCGATACGACAGCGGCCATTCAGGGCCAGATTACAGGCCAGCTTGACGTTCATTACGACCAGCGCGCCGGTACCGTGAACTTCGGCGAATCCCGTATTGCTACGCCCGCCACCAGCTTGAATTTATCTGGCACGTTGGGCCAGACTCTGGATGTCCGCGCCCGCTCCACGAATCTCGATGACTTACTGCCGGCCCTGGGAATGTTCAGCGACAGCGCGCCGGCGGCGTTGCCGCTCAAGCTCGATCCGCGCAAGCAGGGTGAGGCGGCGGCGGTGGGTCTGGTGAGCGGACGGCTCGACGCCCCGCAGTTCCAAGGGCAGGTTACCGTTACCAACGCCAGCGTGGAAGGCCATGGGTTCGACCGCTTCAGCGCCGACGTGCAGGCTTCCGCCCAAGCCATCGCGATGCGCCGTTTGGTGCTCACGCGCGCGCAGACGCAGGTGACCGGAGACGCGGTGGTCAGCGCCAACGCCGGCAATTTCCTGGATGGTCCGCTCACCGCGCAGTTGAGCGTGAAGAGCCTGCCGCTGGCCTCGACGGCGCGCGAATTCGGCGTCGCTACTGTTGCCAGCGTCGATGCGGATGCGTTGGCGTCCGCCAATGTCAAACTGTCCGGCTCGGCGCGGAACCCGCAAGCGGATATCGCGCTCGACGCCACTCAGGCCACGGCGCTCGGCGAAAAGTTCGAACGGGTGCGTGCGAACCTGCGTTACACCGGGCAGTCGATTGCGTTCAACACAGGCCAAGCGGATCTGGGCACGGGCAAACTGCTGTTCGCGGGCGCCTATACCCCGCAGGCGGGCGACCTCCATAACGGCGATCTGCACGTGGACGTGACCGCGCAAGCCATCGCCGCGTCGCGCATTGCGGCGTTGCGGCAACTGGAACCCGGGGCCGAAGCGCGGCTCGACGGCAAAGCCAAGGTTGATCTCCACATCGATCGCGGCGCGTTGCTGCTGCGAGCGGTGAGCGGGGAAGCTTCGGCTGGTGGTGTCACGCTAGACAAGCAAAAGCTCGGAGATGTCACGCTCACCGCCGCAACCAGCGGAAACGAGTTAGCGCTGCAGGCGAAAGCGCAGGTACGCGACACCGCCTTCGAAGCGCAGGGCAAGTGGCGTCTGGATGGCGATTTTCCGGGCTCCGGCACTCTGAAGTTCCCGCGACTCACGGTGGCCACCCTGCATGATCTGGTAATGCTGCGCGGCACCGCCGCCCAGAAAGCCGCGGCGCCCCCGGTCGAAGGTTTCATCGAAGGCAGCGCCACCTTCACGGTTGCGTTGCGGGATGCGCGGAACTTTCGCGCGGACGTGAAGATCGATACCCTGCAACTCAACGCCAAGCCCCAGCAGGCGCTGCGACTGGACGTACAGACGCAGGACGTGCAGATTCGCAACACGCAGCCCATTCTGGTGTCGGTCACCGCGCAGGAGGCTAAAATCGCCTCCGCGCATTTCACCGCGCGCGATACCAATCTCGAAGCCACCGGCGTGATTCCGTTCAACGACACGGGCGGCGCGAACCTTGCCGTCAAAGGCACCGTAAATCTGGGCATCTTGCAGCTCTTGAATGCGGATCTGCTGGCGCGCGGCACCGCCAACGTCAACGCGACGCTACGCGGCTCGCTGCGCGATCCGCAGATGAATGGACGCCTGGACTTTGCCAACGCGTCTCTCTATATGAACGACGTGCCCAACGGTGTCGACAACGCCAGCGGGACCATCCTGTTCGACCGCAACCGCGCCACCATTGAGAAGCTGACAGCCGAAACCGGCGGCGGCAGCGTCGCCTTCCGCGGCTTTTTGGAATTCGGCGATCTGCTGATCTATCGCCTGCAGGCCGAGGTGCGCCAGGTCCGCGTGCGCTATCCCGAAGACGTGAGTTTCACGTCCAACGCACAACTGTCGCTTAACGGGACCTCGGAGGCGAGCACGCTTTCCGGCACCGTGACGTTGAATCGCGCCGCCATCGCGGCCGGAGTGGATCTGGCGAGGCTACTGGCGGAAGCCTCCAAGCCGTCACCGGCGCCGCCCAGCCCCAGCGAGTATCTGCGCGGCATGCGCTTCGATGTGCGTCTGCAAAGCGCGCCGCTATTTGAACTGGAAACGTCTCTCACCCGCAACGTGCAGACGGAAGTGGATCTGCGTCTGCGCGGCACGCCGCTGAGCCCGGCACTATTGGGCACGATTACGGTCAATAGCGGCGAAATCCAGATTTTCGGCAATCGTTATACCGTGAACCGCGGTGACATCCGCTTCCTGAATCCGGTGAAGATCGAGCCCACCCTCGACCTGGACCTCGAAACCCGCACCCGCGGCATCACGGTGACGGTGACAGTGGCAGGCTCGCCGCAACGCCTCGCCGTGAATTACAGCTCGGACCCGCCGCTGCAATCGAACGAAATTATTGCGCTGCTGGCGGTGGGGCGCGATCCTACTTCGAGCCAGGTGGGCGGACAAATTGCGACCTCCGCTGCGTCTTTCGGCAGTGCCGGTAGCATTTTGGGAGAGGCCGTTTCCGAGCAGTTATCGAATCGCCTGCAGCGCTTCTTCGGAGCGAGCCGCGTCAAGATCGACCCGACCATCGACGCCACCGACAACTTGCCCGCCGCGCGTTTGACCCTGGAACAGCAGATCTCGCGCGACATCACCCTCACATATATCACCAACCTGAACCGCACCCAGGAACAGACCGTGCGCATCCAGTGGGACTTCAGCAAACAGTGGTCCGCCGTAGCGGTGCGCGATAGCAACGGGCTGTTTGGGATCGACTTCCTGTTCCGCAAGCGCTTCAAGTAGCCGTCAATCGAGGCCGAGCTTTTTCAACACAGGCGCGAGATCGGACTTGGGGATTAGAGGGACATCCGCGTTCTTCGCTTCGCCCTCGTCCAAGTGAATCTCTACTCCGGCTGCGGAAAATTCTTTCATGAAGCCGGGGTCTTCCCACACGCCGTCAGGCGCGCCTTCAAACGCGTACAGCTTGTAGGTTCCCGGACGCAGATCGCCGAAGGAGAACGCGCCGGTCTGATCGAGCGTGGCCTGTCTAACTTCGTCCCCGGCGCCCGCCGGTATCAGCACGATCCGGGGCGCACCAACCGCGGCGGTGCTCATCTGTCCCGTCAAATGGGCGACCCGGGGACTTAGAACCAACAGCAGACTTCCCCCCGCACCGGTGACAGTGACGGTGCCGTCGGTCGACACCGCGTCTCCATAGCGAATCTCTTTCAGATAGTGTCCGATTCCTCCGACGCTCACCCGGTATCGCTCGGCCGCAATGGGCGGGAACTCGAAACTGCCATCTGCGCGGGAAAATATATAAGAGCTTCGACCGGGATGAACGGGGTCGAGCTCCACTTGAAGCCCCGCAGGTTTTTTCGAACCCTCCTCCGCGATCTTGATCATTCCGTTTAGCCGCTGCGGCGGGATGAGCTGAATGGACACATCTTCCACGTCACGGTCGTCTACTTGAACCTTTGCCATTCCAAGATTGATGGGAGGAAATCCCTGGCTCACGCGAATCTCATAGGATCCAGACTGAACTGCTAAGATCTCAAAAGAGCCGTCGGGGTGAATAATGGCGCCCCTTCCGTTAGCAGCCGCGCCTGATGTCGACTGCGCCGAAACCCTTCGCCGGGCGTATGGTTCAGGCCCATCGGGAGCGGGAATATTCTCGGCGCCCACCAGCGTTCCGCGTATCCGGTGCATGCTGCCGCGGCGGATGCGGATTTCCAAACCAGTGACTTGGTTCCCACCGCTCACGATGATAGGGGTTGCGCCCTCAAGGTCGAGGGAACTGGGATACCAGGTAGGCTGTCGTTGTGGGGAGAGCGCTTGGTGTCGAAATTCCCAACCCGCATCCGGTTCCGCGGATAGGTAATACTTTCCCGGCGGAATTTGGCCAATGCGAAATTCCCCTTGATCGTTTACGCTGTCGCCCGCGAAGCCCTCAATCTTGGACTGGCCGCGGGTCCGTTTCGAGCGAAGCAGGTTCACTTGCGCGTGAGTCCAAACTTCGCCGTCTTCATCTACCACGCGACCGGAGATCACGGCTTGCGGCGTCAGCTTGACGTTGATATCCGTCAGAGTCTGCCCAGGGGACAATCTAATTGCTAGGGCCGCGCCATCCGCCTCGCCGAATTCTCCATCGATATAACCCTGGTGTTCCGCCATTAGAACATATGTTCCCGGCTTAATGTTGTCGATGGTAAACGCGCCGCGGTCATCTGTAACCGCCGGATACTCGCCCAGCCTCAAGTAGGCCTTGCGCAATCCTTGGTGGGTGAGCGCGTCGGTGACCGTGCCTTTGATCGTACAAAGCTGCTGCTCGGGCGCGGATTGCGGATCGCAAACCGCCAAGCGGAGGGCGACGAAAAAAAGCAAGGCGCCTTTCACGGGAAGCCTACCTCTTAATGACGAGAATACACCACTAAGCGCCCGCAATCAGCTCCAGAAGTTTTGCGCCGAAGCGCTCGGCTTTGCGCTCGCCGATGCCGGGGACTTCAAGTAGTTCACCCAGATCGCGCGGACGCTGACGGCACAGCGCATCGAGCGTGGCGTCGTGCAGGATGACATACGCGGGCACAGACTGCTGCTTGGCCAGATCGCGCCGCCACGCGCGCAGCTTCTCACGGAGCGAGTCCGAGCCTGCATCGACGGCCGTGGGGAGTGCCACCGCCGCTGCCGCTTTCGCGGCCTTCACGCGCGGAGCTGGCGTGTATTTCTTGGTGGTCCACTCGAGCTCGACCCCGCACACATCGCAGGCTGCGCAGGTTTCCCACTTCGGCGTTTCTCCGAAGTGCAGGCATATCTGGCGATGGCGGCAGCGCGGCTGTTCGACGAAGCGGCGCAGCGTGTGATAGCGCTGCCAGGCGCGCTCGCGTTCGTCAGGGTCCTGCAACTGCTGTACGAAATGCGTGAGCAAGCCGATGTCGCGCTTCTGCCACAGCAGTACGCAATCGGCCGGTTCGCCGTCTCGTCCGGCGCGGCCGGCCTCCTGATAGAACTGTTCGATGGATTTCGGCAGCGCCAGGTGAATCACTGCGCGCGTGGCCGGCTGATTGATTCCCAAGCCGAACGCCAGCGTGCCTACTAGGACGCGCTTCTCGCCGGACATCCACAGTTCCTGATTCCTCTGGCGCAGAGCCGTGTCCATTTTGCCGTGATAAGGCACGATGGGAACGCCTTGTTTCCCGAGGCGCTCTGCGATCGATTCCACCGCTTTAATAGTGGGCGCGTACAGGATTACATTGCCTTCCTGATACCAATCGAGCGCGGCGTCCAGCATGGCATCCTGCTGCCGCGGCGCGCACTCGTGCACGATGTAACGCAGATTGGGGCGGTAGAAGCTGCTGACCGAAAGCGCCGGATCGCGCAGCCCCAGTTGCGCCAGGATATCGTGGCGGACGATGCGTGTCGCGCTGGCAGTGAAGGCCGCAATGGGCACCTCCGGAAAACGCTCGCGCAGAATTCCCAGTTGGCGGTATTCCGGGCGGAACTCGTGACCCCATTCCGAAATGCAGTGGGCTTCATCGATGGCGAAGAAGGCGAGCGGTACCTGCTTCAGCCACGCCAACATGTTCTCCTGCACGATGCGCTCTGGCGACACGTACAGCAATTGCAGCGCTCCTGATTCCGCCTGCCGCCGGACATCGCGCGCACCTTCGTAGTCAAGAGTGCTGTTCAGAAACGCCGCGGTCACGCCGATTTCGCGCATGCTCGCGGCTTGGTCTTGCATCAGCGCGATCAGCGGGCTCACTACCACCGCGGTCCGCTGCAGAACGACAGCGGGGAGTTGGTAGCACAGCGATTTCCCGCCGCCCGTGGGCATCACCACGGCGACGTCGCGCCCGCCCAGGATAGCCTCGACGATGGCTTCCTGGCGCGCGCGGAATTCCGCATAGCCCCAGTGCTTCTTAAGGAGCGCCCGCAGGTCGGACACTGGACTCCTTTTTCCCTAAATGCAGCGCCACTGCGCCGAAGGTCAGGCGCTCGAACTCGACTTTGCCGAATCCGGCGGCCCGCATCTGCTCGGCCAAGCCCTCGGCGCCCGGAAACTTCTTGATCGACTCCGGCAAATACGAATACGCGTCGCGCGAGCCCGAGATCATCCCCCCCACGACCGGCAGCACGCGCGTCGAAAAGAACCCGTAGAGTCCCGCGAAGGCGCGATTGGTGGGCTGCGAGAATTCCAGAATCGCCAGCGTGCCGCCGGGTTTCAGGACGCGCGCCAGTTCTTCCAAGCCGTGGCGATAGTTGGTGAGATTGCGGAAGCCGAAGGCCACCGTGATCAAGTCGAGCGAATTCGAGGCCAGCGGCAGCGCGAGCGCATCGGCTTCGAACAGCGGAGAGCGAAACTTGTGCGCCGCAACCTTGCGCCGCGCTTCGATCAGCATGGGATGACAGAAGTCACTCCCATAGATCACCGCGCCGCCGCCGCGCGCTTCGAGCGACAACAAAACGTCGCCGGTGCCGCAGCACAAATCCAAAACCTTCGCCCCCGGCCGCGCCAGCACATCGGACACGCGCAGCACCGTACGCGCGCGCCAACGCTTGTCCAGGTTGAAAGAGAGCAAATGATTCAGCAGGTCGTAGCGTGCGGCTACCCGCCCGAACATCCCGCGCACCCAACGCGACGCAGCCTCTTCGCTGGTGATCCCCTGGGGCGTAGTGCCGGTCGCGGGCGTCATGATGCGAGCGCCACTTCGATTGCTTCCATCACCGCGCGATCGTCAACGCCGGTGACGATCTTCACGTCGCCAATCTTTACCGGCAGCACGAAATGGACCTTTCCCTGCACCGTCTTCTTGTCCGCCGCCTAACCGCGCAAACAAGCTCGACGCAGTGATGCCGGTGAGCGCCGGGATCGGTCCATATTTGCGAATCACCGCATGGATGCGGGCGGCGTCGGGCGGTGCCAATTCGACCACGCGCTCGGCCAGCGCCGTCGCCGCGTGCATGCCGAACGCCACCGCTTCGCCATGCAAGAAGCGCTCGTACTGGGTGTCGGCTTCGAGCGCGTGACCCACCGTGTGCCCGAAATTGAGGATGCGCCGCAGATCGCCCTCGCGCTCGTCCGCGGTCACAACTTCCGCCTTAATGCGCACCGCGTCCGCGATGATTCGATCCACCGTCGCCGGCTCCTGCGCGAACACGCGGTCCGCGCCCTCGGCCAGCACGCGGAACAGTTCAGCATCGCGAATCACGCCGCACTTGATGATCTCGTACAACCCCGCGCGGTACTCGCGCTCGGGCAGCGTCTTCAAGACCTCGGGATCGATCAGCACAACCAGCGGTTGATGGAAACTCCCCACCAGGTTCTTACCAGAGATGAGATTGACACCGGTCTTCCCGCCGACTGCCGCATCCACCTGCGCCAGCAGCGTCGTCGGAACCTGGATCACTGGAATCCCGCGCATGAACACCGCTGCCAGGAACCCAGCGACGTCGGTGACGATCCCGCCGCCGAAAGCCACCACCACGCTCGACCGGTCCCCGCCGCCGGCGATCATCTGCTCGGCCAGCGCCTCCACTTCAGCCATCTTCTTGCGCGGTTCGCCGCCCGGGAAGAACAGCACTTGATGCGCCCGCCCGGCCAGCGCGCGCTCGACGCGGGCCCCGTGGAAACCCCAAACATCCGCCGTGGTCACCACGAAAAGTTTGCCCGCCCGCGCCGGCAAAAACTCTGCGATGCGCGCGAGCGAACCGCGCTCGACGATGGCATCGTAGGCGCGCTGCGGCGTTTCCACACGAAAACCGGGCATACGTTCGTTGTACCATGGGCGTGTTGCCTCAGGCCGTCTATCCCCTGTTTTTAGCTTTCCTTTTCGTCGCGGCTCCGTTGAAGGAAACCAGCCCCGCCACGGTTCTGTGGACCGCTCCTGCCATCCTGCTCGCGGCGCTG
Source organism: Bryobacterales bacterium (assembly GCA_963760575.1). Classification (GTDB taxonomy): domain Bacteria; phylum Acidobacteriota; class Terriglobia; order Bryobacterales; family Bryobacteraceae; genus Palsa-187. The sequence continues at coordinate 15,424 of CAVXEM010000004.1, read as the reverse complement.
ATGATCGCCTGGGCCGCCGAATCCGCGCAGTATTTCGTGGCGCAAGGGTTTGCGCTGGCCATGCTCGCCTGGCTGCAGACGCTGCCGGAGTTCGCCGTCGAAGCCGTACTCGCCTGGCACCAGCAAACCCACCTGCTGCTGGCGAACCTCACCGGCGCGTTGCGCCTGCTCACCGGCACCGGCTGGCCGCTCATCTACTTCACGGCCGCTTTGTTCCACCGGCGCCGCACCGGGAAGCCGCTCCGCCACATCCTGTTGGAGGAACATCACGCCGTAGAAGTGATGGGTCTGCTGGTCGCATTACTTTATATCCCTGTAATTGCGATCAAAGGCTCGCTCACCGTGTACGACGGTATGGTCCTGATCGTGATCTACGCCGCCTACCTGTGGATCCTCGGAAAACTTCCTTCCGAAGACCACGAAACCGTCGAGGACCTGGAGATCATCCCGCGCACCATCGTGAAGGCCCGCCGGGGCAGGCGCATCTTCGCCATCGGCGCGCTGTTCGTCGCCGGAGGCGCGCTCATCTACTTGAGTGCCGAGCCCTTCCTGGCCAGCCTGCTGGCTCTGTCCGTGCTCGCCGGAGTGCCGGACTTCGTCTTCGTGCAGTGGATCGCCCCGTTGGTCAGCGAATTTCCCGAAATGCTATCGACGCTCTACTGGGCCCGCCGCTCCGATCGCGCGCCCATGGCCCTGATGAACATGGTGTCGAGCAACATCAATCAGTGGACTCTGCTCGCCGCCATGCTGCCCATCGTTTATTCGATGAGCATGGGCGCGGTCACCCCCATCACCTTCGACGTGAAACAAGAGATGGAACTCTGGCTGACGTTGGGGCAAGCGACCATCGCCTTGGTGTTCCTGCTTAATATGGAACTGGTCTGGTGGGAAGCCGCTGCGCTCGCTGTCCTGTTTGTGATTCCCTTCTTCAACGCTGCCATGGAGCCGGTCATTACCTGGATCTATTTCGGCTGGGCGGCGCTGGAAGTCGCGCGTATGATATTTGCCCGGCGCGGCCCCCCGGCTTTCCCACTCTTCCTCCACGTATGGAAGTCGCATATTTTGCGCCGAGCCTGACTCGCACGCGTACACTGACGCGGAAGCCCCTCCTCCCGATGTATACTGGCCAAGCCGGGAGGCAAAAGCATGAAATTCACCTGGTTCAACCTGATGCCGTGGCCTGATTTGCCCGACGACTTCCGCGAGAAGAATCGCTCCGTGTGGGTCGACATCCCCTCGCGCTATTTCGATCCGGTGCGCGCCCACACCGTCTATAACGATCACCTTGATTGCCTCGAATACGCCGCCCAGGTGGGCTTCGACGGCATCGGCGTCAACGAGCACCATCAGAACGCCTATGGTCTCATGCCCTCGCCGAATCTGATCGCCGCCTCGCTTGCGCGCCGCACCCAGGACACCGCCATCGTCGTGCTCGGCAATTCGATCGCGCTCTATAATCCCCCGACGCGCGTCGCCGAAGAGTTCGCCATGCTGGATTGCATCTCCGGCGGACGCCTGGTGGCCGGTTTTCCGGTCGGCACTTCGATGGACACCAACTATTGCTACGGCACCATCCCCGGACTCACCCGCGAAAAATACGCGGAAGCGCACGATCTGATCATGCGCGCCTGGCGCGAGCCCGAGCCCTTCGCCTTCAACGGCCGCTACACCAAGTTGCGCTACGTCAACGTGTGGCCGCGCCCCATCCAGCAGCCGCATCCGCCCATTCACATTCCCGGCGGCGGGTCGATCGAGACTTACGACTTCTGCATCGACAACACCTACTCGTATTCGTATCTGAGCTTCGGCGGCTATCTGCGCGGCAAGGCGCTCATGGATGGCTATTGGAATCGCGTAGCCGAGCGCAATGCGCCCGACACCTCGCCCTACCGCGCCGGTTTCGCGCAGTTCATTTGCGTTGCCGATACCGACGCCGATGCCGAGCGCCTCTACGCCAAGCACGCCCACTACTTTTACAACCGCTGTCTGCACGTGTTCCCCGGTTTCGCCGACGCTCCCGGCTACCGCACCATCAAGACCATGCAGAAAGGCATTCTCAATCAATACGCGCCCACCAAGATCTTCGAGGAAGTCCCCTGGGGCGAGCTGATCGAGAGCGGCCGCGTCATCGCCGGCAGTCCGGAGACGGTGCGCCAGCGCATGGAGGACCTGATCAAAGGTCTGCGCGTCGGCAATGTGTTTTGCCTGATGCAAATGGGCGACATGCCCAAGGACAAAGTGCAGCACTCGACGCGCTTGTTCGCCGAGCAGGTCATGCCGAAACTGCGGCACCTGTATCCCGAATACGCCGACGACAGCCGCTTCTGGTGTCATCCTCTAGCAAAGCGCGTGACTCCCGCGACCCTGCCGGTGGAGGTACTCGCCCGATGACACTCAAGACCATCGCTACCACCCGCGTACCCGTCCGCTATTACGAAGGTGGCTCCGGCACGCCGCTGGTTTTCCTCCACGGCGCCGGCGGTCTCGATATGGATCTGCCCTTTCTCGACGCGCTCGCCCAGCGCTTCCATGTTTACGCGCCCCTGGTCCCCGGCTACGGCGATAGCGAAGAGTGTCCGGAACTTCGCGACATGCTGGATTTCACGCTGCACACCTGGGACGTCGTCAGCGCGCTCGGCCTGAAAGATCCCGTGCTGGCGGGCTTCTCGATGGGCGGCATGATCGCCAGTGAAATGGCCGCCATCGCTCCTAACGATGTTTCGCGGCTCGCTCTGATTGCGCCCGCCGGCCTGTGGCTCGACCAGCATCCCATCCCCGACTTCTTCGCGATGCTGCCCTTCGAGTTACCGCCCGTTCTTTTCTATGACGAGAAGGCTGGATCGAAAGCCATGACCGCCGGCGTGGACTTGAGCGACCCCAGTTTCCTGCAAGCCTTCCTGGTGCAAAACGCCCGCCAGCTCGGCGCTGCCGGCAAGATCCTGTTCCCCATCCCGGAGCGTGGACTCGCCAGCCGCCTCTACCGCATCCGCGCTAAAACGCAATTAATCTGGGGCGACAGCGACAAATTAATAGCACCCGTCTACGCCCAGGAATTCCAGCGCGGCATCGCCGGCTCCAGCGTTACCATGATCCCGCAAGCCGGACATCTCGTTCCCTTCGAAAAACCGGCCGAAGTAGTCGCCGCCATCAGCCAACTCGCGTGAGCTTCGCCTCGAGCGCCGCCTTCACCTGCGGCCACTCGGAATCGAGAACGCTGAAATAGACCGAGTCGCGAACGCGGCCCGTCCAGGTGACGACGTGCCGCCGCAGCGTGCCTTCCTCTTTCGCGCCGATGCGCAAAATTGCGTTGCGCGACTTCTGGTTCAGCGCGTCCGTCTTCAGCTCCACGCGCACGCACCCCAGCGTTTCAAAGGCGTGCCGCAGCATCAGGTACTTGGCTTCGGTATTGATCGCCGTGCGCTGCCATGGCTTAGCGATCCACGTCGCGCCAATCTCCCTCCGCCGGTTCGCGACGTCGATATTCATGTAGCGCGTCGATCCGATCACGCGGCCCGTCGCCCGTTCCACCGTTGCAAACGGCTGCGCCGTCCCTGCCGCCTGATCCTTCAACGCGCTCTGAATGTAAGCGAGCATCTCCTCGGCGGTAGTAGCGCGGTAAGGAATCCATTGCCACAACTCCGGATCGAGCCCCACCTCGCAAAACGCCGCGTGATGCTCCAAGGTCAGCGGCTCCAGCCGCACCTGCGTGCCCTCCAGAATCACTTGCCCACCAGGTGCGTCACAGACTTCTCGTTCTCATTGCACACGAACTCAATCAACTCGGTGTCGAGCATGATCGCGCTGCGTCATCTTCGCCGTCCACGGTTTGGTGTACGCCTTGGGATCATCCACCGTGACCTCGATTTCCAGATTCCCGTAGTTCACCCGCCGGAAGCGCTCCGTCATCTTCCCGGCCTCGGTCAGCGGACTCCCATTCACATCCAGCCACCCGTCGTCGCGGAAACCGGTGGTCTCGACCACCAAAGTATCGCCATCCCACTTGCCTACGGAATAGCCATACCACCACGGCTGCGCATCGCGAGACGGCAGTGCGCGCCCGTCAGTGAAGATTTGCCGGATGCCGCTGTTCCCTTCATACAAAATGACGATTACGCCGGGAGTCTGAATGATTTTCCGGGGTTGCGGGTGCGTGTGCAGTTGCATCAGACCCATCGGCAGACAGTGCGCGTCCGGATTGTCCTTGCTGTTTTCTCCTATGCGCTTCGCGAGCAGATCCTTGGCCCACGGCTGGTACGGCAAGCCATCCTTCATTCCATAACCGATGTCCCAAAACTGATTCGACCCCAGCGTCGGCCCGAGACCAGTCGTCGGAGGCCCCGCCGCCTCCCGAAAGTTCTCCCAGACTCCCGAGAGGTCGGGCTTGCCATCGGCCGTCCGCGGCGCCAGCGCGTTCAAATTCGGTTTGCCCGCAGCCGTCTTCGGAACTCCCGCACTCGGATGCGGCGGCCACTGCGCGCACAGCGTCACCGCGCTAGCGAAGACCATCACCAGGGTTTTCATAGTCACCGATTATCCCGCAAAATGGCGTTCACACACCGCCCCGCGCTTCTATTCCCCGCCGCCTCCGCAACTTCGCGTTTCCCTCCGCCCCCGCGCCACCCCCGCCGTGTAACCGTGTAGCCAGGAGTTCGAGCGTTCTTCCAACGGAGAGCTTGGACCGGTCCAGCGAAAGCGAAGAGCGGCATTCTAGATCCTGTCGCGAGGGCCTGTGTGCGTTGGGGGTTTGCCGGTACCTGACCGGTCCCACTCCGTTGCGGGTTACGAAGCGGACTCCTGCCGTTGGGGGTAAATTCAGCGGGCGGGGCCCCAAATTTTTTTAAGGATCGAGCCGAAACAGAGAAGATTTGAATATTCGCAGTCGTCATGCGAACATTTGACAGTGCCGACGTCACCCGACCTCCGTCAAGGCGAACCGCGCTGGCCCGCCATGGTTGCGCTGCTCGCGGTCAGTGCACTGTTTTATGCGCTCCCGCCCGCGCTGAAGGTCGGTCCCGATTGGCTGTTTGTGGTGTTAGTCGTCGTGCTGACGGTGCCCGGGGCCTTCATCCACTCTATCCGGCACCTTACGCTCACCCGCGTCCTAGGCCACGCCGCGTCGAGCATCTTGACCCTGGCCATGATCGGCTCTCTGTGGCTATTGGTCTCGCGCCTGCCGCTCCATAAGGAATCGCCCAGCGAACTGCTGCGCGCCGCCACCGCTCTGTGGATCTGCAACGTCCTGATCTTCGCCTCGTGGTACTGGCGCCTCGACGCCGGCGGCCCCCATCAACGCGACCTCAGCGTGTGCCACACCGACGGCGCCTTCCTGTTCCCGCAAATGACACTGAGCCGCGAGCTTCGCATCGAAATGGAAGAGGACGATTGGAAGCCTGGATTCATGGACTACCTGTTCCTGGCCTTCAACACCAGCACCGCGTTCTCGCCCACCGACGTCCCGGTGCTCTCGCGCTGGGCCAAGGGACTGATGATGATCCAGGCCATCATCTCGCTGGCGACTATCGCGCTGCTAGCCGCCCGCGCCGTCAATATTCTTTAGCTGCGCTTGAAGTGTTTGCTGAGTGCCAGTCTTTGAGTTGAGTACGACGACCCGATCTCTCGTCCATAAAGTCTGTCCGGCGGAGCGAGCAGCTGTTCGTAAACCAGACGGCAAACAATTTGCCCGTCCTCAAGCAGCGACGGGACGTCGTGCGAACGCACTTCAAGCACCGCATGAGTTCCCCGGCGTTCCGCGGGACCCCACCCAAAACCCGGATCGAAGAATCCCGCGTAATGAATGCGAAACTCGCCCACCGAAGGATCGTAAGGAATCATCTCGGCCGCGTAACCCGGCGGGATGCTGACCTTTTGTTTCGATGCAAGAATGTAGAACTCGCCCGCTTCCAAGACAATCGTTTTTCTGGCATTTCTGCGAATTGGTTGCCAGAATTCCTTGGGCTCGTAATAGCCGATGTTTGCCAGATCAATCGGCGCGGTGTTGTGCAGAGCTCGGTAGCCAATGATGTCACTCGCTTCAGTGCCTTCGAGGTCGATTGACAGTTGCAATCCCTCCGCGATCATCGGCGCGATTGGCGAGGCGTCCGGCGAAAACACAATCGATTCCGTTTCGCGCATTTCCCGCAGCATGGTGTCCGATGAGCGCGGCGCACCGCGACTCAGCCGCAATTGATTCAGCTTCGAACCTTCGCGCACAATCACGTCGAATGTAAGCGGCGCGATCTCCGCGTAGAGTTTTCCTTTGTATCCCGCCCTCACATCCTCAAACCGGGCGGCATAATCCGTGATCAGCCGCGTGAAAATATCCAACCGCCCCGTGCTGCTCTTGGGATTCGCTCTTCCTGAAATGAAATCCGGAAGGAACAATTCCTCCTGCAAAGGAACGATATAAACCGAGCCCTTCTTGAGCAGAGCAGAGTTCGCCAGATCGATTTCCTCGACCACCATCTCCTGCAACTTTTGCTGCACGGTCGAGTACTGCGTGGGCAAGAAGCTCGCAGAAACGCGGTAGCCTCTCTTGCCTAAGCGCAGGTCAATGCTGGACGGCTGGATTTGATCCTCTGCAATGGGAGTGGTGGCGCGAATGTTCCCGTTCCTCACCAGTTCCTCCAGACGCTGGACCGGCAAAATCCCTTTGCTGAGCGATTCATCATCGGGCAACAAAAGTTCCGGAAACAGGGCCAAGGCTTCACCGTTCATGTTTGTAATTCTAACGCCCCGAGCTGCCAAAGCCGCCCGCGCCGCGCCGCGATTCGCCGAGTTCGCCGCCCTCTTCCCACTCCACCGCCTCATACCGCGCCACCACCAACTGCGCGATACGATCACCCTTCTCAATCACGTAATCGGCGGCGCTCAGATTGAACATCACCACGCGAATCTCACCGCGATACCCGGGATCGATGGTTCCGAAATTCACGGTGACCGAGTGCTTCAACGCCATCCCACTGCGCGGCCGCACCTGCGCCTCATAGCCCGCCGGCAGCTCGATAGCGATACCGGTTGGAACTCCCTGTGCCGCGCCCGGCGACAGCACTACGCGCTCGACGGCTCGCAGATCCATGCCAGCGTCCTCATCGGGTCCGTGGGCGTAATGCGGCAGCACGGCCTCGGGATGCAACTTCATCGCGCGGATTCTCATGAACCCGTTATCATAACGAAGTTAGCCTCCATGAAACCTCCACGCGTCCTGGCCGTCGCGCCCATGCCTCCGGAAAAGATCGCCTATGCGCTGGCGCGCTACTCGCGCTCGGCCGATTCCATTCGCGATTCCGTCGAGTGGGTGCGCACCCATGATTCCACTAAGTTTCTCGAAAGCTTCTATTTCCAATACGGCCACGCGTCGATTGCCGATTTGGGCCACGTAGTTTTGTGCTTCGAAGGCGTCTCCGAACTCGCCGCCACCGAGATCGAAGACGAACAACTCTGGGACGGACAAGCGCGCTCCTCGCGCTATCAGGATTTCTCACGCTCCGGCTTCGTAACGCCGCCCGAACTGGCCGGGACCGCTTACCCGGCCGCCGCGCAGAAGTTGCTTGACGCCTACCACCAGATTCACCAGCACGTCCTGCGCCACCTGACCGATAACCTTCCGCGTCCCGACGACATGAAGCCCGACGCCTACCAGCGTAACCTCGCGGCGCGCGCCTTCGACGTCGCCCGCTACACGCTGTTCTTCGGCATCCCCACGGGAGTCGGCCAAGTCACCAGCATTCGCACGCTGGAGCGTCAGATCCGCCGCCTCAAGGCCTCCGAGTATACCGAAATTCGCGACCTCGCCGAAGAAATCGCCGCTGCCTGCGCCCAGCCGCCTGCCTGCGCCTGGGACGAAAAGACCGCCGCCGAACCGCTCGCGCCCACGCTCGCGCGCCACGTCGACGCCGACCAGCACGCGCTCGATTCGCGCCGCGATCTCCAAGCCTGGGCCCGCGCCAATATATCTATCCAGCCGTCGGCAGTCGACGCAGTCGACTTGCTGCGCCCCACCCACACGCACACCGAGGTCGCTGCCACGCTGCTCTACCCAGTGACGGATCTGCCCTTCCGCGATCTCTATGAACTCGCGGCTTCTTGGTCAACGGCTCAGCGCAACGAAGTGATCGACGTAGCGCTCCGCTCCCGCACCCGCCGCGACGAACTCCTGCGCGGATTCCGCGGAGGGCTCTACGCTTACGACATCGTCATGGACATCGGGGCTTATCGCGACATGCATCGGCATCGTCGCTGTCAGCAGTATCGCCAAGCGTACTCCGGACGCCTCGGTTTCGACACACCGCAAGCGCTCCGCGACGCCGGAATCGCAGACAGCTACGAGTCCGTGATGACGGAAACACTGGCCACGATTCAAGCCCTCCCCGAACCCGCGGCGCATTACCTGCTGCCCTTTGGGGCCCGCTCGCGCTTCCTCTTCAAGATGGATTTCGCCGAAGCCGAATACATCGCGCGCCTGCGCAGCGGCGTCAAAGGCCACTTTAGTTATCGCCAGGTCGCCTGGGAAATGAAACAGAAGATGGAGCAGCTCGAACCCGAACTCGGCCGCCTGATGGAAGCTACTCCGCCCTGGATCGAAGACCCTCTCAAGCGGTAGGCATGTCCACGCCGGTTCATCACCATCCGCCGCATCAGCACCCCAGTATCTGGGTAGCGATCAAGGACGCCATCCTCGGTGACCCGCATCGCGACTTCACTGAGGGCTCCATTCCGCGCGCCATCACTCTGCTCGCGATCCCGATGGTGCTCGAGATGATGATGGAGTCGCTCTTTGCCGTCGTCGACGTCTTCTGGGTCGCGCACCTTGGTTCGGACGCGGTAGCCACAGTCGGTTTCACCGAATCCCTGCTGACGCTGCTCTATGCGGTGGCGATGGGCTTGAGCATTTCCGCGGCCGCCACCGTCGCGCGCCGCATCGGCGAGAAGAATCCCGACGCTGCCGCCGACGTCGCGGTGCAATCCATCCTGATGGCCCTGCTGATCGCCGTGGTCCTCGGTCTCGCGGGCGGCATCTTCGCTCCGCAACTGCTGCGCGCGATGGGCGCGTCTCGAGCAGTGATCGCAACCGGTTCGAACTACGCGCGCGCGATCTACGGCGGCAGCGGGACAGTGCTCTTACTGTTCCTGATCAACGCCGTCTTCCGAGGAGCCGGCGACGCCTCGCTCGCCATGCGCGTGCTGTGGACCGCCAACCTCATCAATATCCTGCTCAACCCCTGCCTGATCTTCGGACTCGGCCCGTTCCCCAGGCTAGGCGTCGCGGGCTCCGGCATCGGCACTACTATTGGCCGCGGCTGCGGCGTCCTCATGCAACTGTGGTTTCTATTCGGTGGCAAGAGCCGCGTCGTAGTGCACCTCAATCACTTCCGCGTGAATCCCGCCCTGATGCTGCGCTTGGTACGCCTATCGCTGGGCGGCATGTTCCAGAACCTGATCGGCATGGCGAGCTGGATCGTGCTAGTGCGCACCATCGCCACCTTCGGCAGCGCTGCTGTGGCGAGTTACACGCTAGCCATCCGCATCATGATCTTCGCGTTGCTGCCGAGTTGGGGCATGGCCAACGCCGCCGCCACCATGGTAGGCCAGAATCTGGGAGCGAAGAAACCGCATCGCGCTGAAATCGCCGTCTGGCGGGCGGGATTCTACAATATGGTGTTCCTGGGCTTGGTCGCGCTGCTCTTCATCGCCCTCGCGGATCCCATCATCCGCGTTTTCACTCGCGACCCACTCGTGACCCCCATGGCCGCCACCGCTTTGCGCACAGTGTCGTACGGGTTCGTGTTTTACGCATGGGGCATGGTCCTGGTGCAAGCATTCAACGGAGCGGGCGACACCGTCACGCCGACCGTACTCAACCTGATTTGCTTCTGGGCATGGCAATTGCCGCTCGCCTGGTTCCTGGCGTTCCCGGCGCGCGGCGGACCCATCGGCGTATTCTCCGCCATCGCCATCTCTTATTCAACTTTTGCGGTGCTCGCGTTCTTCATGTTCCGCCGCGGTAAATGGAAAGGACAAAAGGTATGAACCCACTGCTCGAAGGAAAAGTCGCCGTCATCACCGGAGGTAGCTCCGGCATCGGCCGCGCCGCGGCGCTGGCCTTTGCGCGCGAAGGAGCGCACGTCGCGATCGGCGCGCGCCGCCAGACGGAAGGCGAAGAAACCGCGCGCCTGGTTCGCGAGGCGGGAGGTCAAGCGGTGTTTGTCCAGACCGACGTGAGCCAGTCCGATCAGGTCCAGCGCCTTATGCAAGCCGCCGTCGAACGCTGGGGACGCCTCGACTGCGCTTTCAACAACGCCGGTATTGAAGGCGACGCTTTCGTGCTCACCGCCGACTACTCCGAGACCACTTGGAACGAAATCATCGCCATCAATCTGACCGGTGTGTTTCTATCCATGAAGTACGAACTTCAGCAGATGCTGAAGCATGGCAGCGGGACGATCGTGAACATGTCCTCGATCGCCGGCCTGACCGGCGGCGGAATCGGCTCCCCGTATTTCGCCACCAAACATGGAGTGGTCGGCCTTACTAAAGCCGCGGCCATCGAATATGCGAAGTCCGGCATCCGCGTCAACGCCGTGTGCCCCGCGGTCATCGACACCGACATGGCGCAGCGCGGCTTTAGCGAAATGTGGGACGTGGTCGTGAACATGCATCCCGTTGGCCGCGTCGGCAAGCCGGAAGAAGTCGCCGACGCCGTGGTGTGGTTATGCTCGGACCGCGCGTCGTTCGTCACCGGGGTCGCTCTGCCGGTCGACGGAGGGTTGCTCGCGCAGTAGGGACAGTACACTCAATCCCCGGCCAAGCCATTGAGGAGTCCCCGCGGCGGCGTTGCGGGGATTGAGTGTACTGTCCCTACTGCCCTACTTTGCGAACGCTCGCGAATATTGCACCGGAGGCGCCTGCTCTATGCCCAGCGCCCGCGCCGCGTGCAGCGGCCAGTAGGGATCGCGCAGAAACTCGCGCGCCAGCGAAATCACATCCGCCTTGCCCGACCCGATAATTTCCTGGCCCTGCTGCGGGTCGGTGATCATGCCGACGGCGCCGGTAAGGATTCCCGTCTCCCGGCGAATCTTTTCCGAGAAGGGAACCTGATACCCCGGACCCAGCTGGATCTTCGCATCGGGCGCGAGGCCGCCCGAAGAGCAATCGATCAAGTCCACGCCACGCGCGACCAACTCCGCGGCGAGCCTCACTGAATCATCAATAGTCCAGCCTCCTTCTTTCCAGTCGGTGGCCGAAATGCGCAGCCACAGAGGGAAACGCTCGGGCCACAGGGCGCGCACGGCCTCGACTGTTTCGAGCAGGAAGCGAATCCGGTTTTGAAATGACCCGCCGTATTCATCGCTGCGGTGATTTGAGAGCGGCGAAAGAAACTCATTTATTAGGTAGCCGTGCGCCCCGTGGATCTCGAGAACCTCGAAGCCCGCTGCCAGCGCCCGCCGTGCCGCCGCTGCGAACTCTTTCACGACTGCATCGATCCCCGCTTTATCCAACGCTTCCGGCGCCGGCTCCCCCTCGCGAAACGGTAGCGCGCTGGGAGCTTCGGTCAGCCACCCGCCGGCCTCGATCGGAATAGGAGCGCCGTTGTTTTCCCACGGCACGTAGCAACTCCCCTTGCGCCCTGCGTGCGCGATCTGAATTCCCGGCACCGCGCCGTGTTGCTTGATGAACGCCGCGATGCGTGACAGCATTTCGATGTGTTGATCGTGGTAGATGCCGAGGTCCCCGGGGGTGATGCGTCCGCGAGCCGTCACGCCGGTCGCTTCCGCCATCACCAGTCCCGCTCCGCCGACCGCCCGGCTGCCCAGGTGGACCAGGTGCCAGTCCGTCGCAAAGCCGTCGTCGCAGGAATACTGGCACATCGGTGAAACGGCAATGCGGTTGCGCAGGGTTATGTCACGAATTTTCAAAGGGGTAAACAGGTTCACAAGATTTAGGATGTCGCGTAGCGCAGACGAGAATCAACCTCGGCAATAAATTTATAAAACTTAATCTTTCGACGCGCAACCATTTTCCTCAAAAAACCATCCTCTCCTACGAGGAAGTGGAGCCTCGTAAAACTATGAAGACCTTCGCGAGCGTCGGGATGGTGCTGTTGGGCATGACGGTGATGGCGGCCGCTGAACCGCAGACCACCGCTCCTCAGCCAAATGTCAACGTACAGATAAACACCGAGTTCCTCAACGACCTGATGCGCAGCGCGATGATCTTCAACGGCATGGTGCAGAACTTGAATCTGAACAGGACGCTCCACGAGTCCGGCGTCGCGTCCGATGGCTCCAAGCACACAGCGGCCGTCTTAGGTGCCGGAGCGGGCGTGGGTTTGGCCGTCGGCGGCATGACGGGCAGCCAGAAGGGCGCGCTGATTGGCGCGGTCGCCGGCACCGCGGGCGCTTTTGTGATCGATCAGATCGTGCAGCACCAGCAAGCGGCCAAGGCGCGGCTGGCGAACCAGGACAATCCGCAATACAACCCGCAATATCAATACAACGAGCGCGAGCCGCAGCACTTCAAGGAACGTCCGGCGCAGCAGCAGTAAGCACCGTGTTATCCTGGTTACGTTATGTCCATCCCGAACGTAAAACGGTACCGCATCACCAGTCCCGACGGTACAATGTCCGCCAGCCTGATGGCAGTGCTGCCCAAGGACATCGACGTGAACAAGTATCTGTCGGAAGCCTCGCAGCGGTTCGACTGGAAAGCTTACCAGGAAGCGCAAGCGAAGCAGTTCAAAGTCCGCGTCGGTCAGCAGAAGCAGAAGAAAGCGAAGTAGTTTCGCGTATCTTTGCTACGGCAGCCGGGCTCGTAGTGCGCGCAGGCTGCGGATGCCCTCGGCGGCCACATCCGGATCGGGATCTCTCGAAAGCGCTTCGACCGACGGAATGCTATCCCTATCGCCGGACCGCGCCAGCACAATACTCAACTGGATCTTCTCGTCTTTTGTGGCCATTCCCAGCATGCTGTAGATCACTTGGCGGATGGGCTGCTCGCGCGCCAGTTCAGTCAGGAACGCACCGGCGACATCGCGCCACGCCCGCTGATTCACGGAGTTCAGCAGGTACTGCAGCGGCCCGTAACGGTCCGTCTTCAACTCACCCAGCATCACCAGTGCAAAGGCTGCCGATAGCCGCGGATTCATGCCGTGTTCCTGGTTGAAGGCCATGTCCAGAGCGGCGCGATCCAGCGGATTCTTCAAACGGCCCAAGCCTTCCTCGGCTGCCGCACGCACTAAGTCGTCTTTGTCGTGCAGATTCTCGAGGAAAATGGCGTGGTCGGCCGGATCGGCCAGCATAGCCAGCGCTTCGAGCGCCGCGCGCTTCACTTTCACCGTTCGCGCATGGGCCAGGGCATCGCGGACCTGCGGAGCGGCGTCCTGGTTACGCAGCAGGCCGGTGGTTTCGAGCGCCTGCACTTGAATCTTCTCCTGCAAATCGCGCAGCAGGAAACTGATGCGCGGCGCCGCCGCCGGATCGCCAATCTTCTGAATGGCCACCAGCGACTCATACATCAGCTTGTCGTCCTTGGAGCGCAGCGCCTCGATCAGATCCGGTATGGCCGCGCGGCCGCGCAGCACGCCCACGGCCCGCGCCGCATTGGCCCGGGCATCCAGGCTCGCTCCGCCGCGCGCAAGCTTCCCCAGCGCGCCGATCACGTCGGGGCGCACTTGAATGAACGGATCGATCACTTGGTCGTTGGTATCGGAGAATTTGCCCCGCACCGAGGCACCGGCGCGCGAGAGCGTCCCACTCAGTCCAGTTTTGACGTACCCCGGCAAGTACACGTTGACCAAGCCGTCGGTGACGCGGATCTGCACTTCGGGGTCGTTATCGGCCGCCGCGCGCACCAAGCCATCCAGCGTCTTAGGGCCGCCGATTTCAATCAGCGCTTTGACGGCTTCGACGCGCACGCCCACGTCGCCGTCGGTCAGGTAGGGGACCACCCGTTGAATGGCCTCTTCGCCTTGCTTGCCCATGTCACGCACGGCGCGGATGCGCTGCTTGGTATCTAATTCCTGCGCTTCGAGAAGCGTGAAAAGGGCCGCGAACGAAAGAAGAATTGCTAGTTTCACCGCACAAACTCGACCTGAACGCGGTGCGGGATCAACCCTGCCTCGTATCCCATGTCGAGCAGTTTTTGCGCGGCCTTGGGCACGATATCCCCGCAATCCACGGTGTAGTGGTTGACATACATGCCCACGAATTTCTCCGCCAACGCGGGGTCCATATCGCGGGCAAACTGGAGCGCGTAGTTCAAAGCTTCTTCGCGATGATCGAGCGCGTACTCAATGCTCTCGCGCATCAGGCGGCAGCATTCGCTGGACATCTCCGGACTCAAATCGCGCCGCAGCGCATTGGCGCCCAGCGGCAAGGGCAGATCGTAGGTGTCCTTGAACCAGCGGCCCAGATCGATGACGTTGTGGAAGCCGGATTTCGCGTAGGTCAACTGCGCCTCGTGAATGATCAAGCCGGCGTCGGCCTTGCGTTCCGTCACGGCGTCGAGAATTTTATCGAAGGGGGTGTCGACAGCTTCGAAGTCGGGCTCGATCAGACGCAGCGTCAGATAGGAAGTGGTGAGCCGCCCTGGAATCGCAATGCGCTTGCCTTTGAGTTCTTCCACTCCCATGGGATGCGAAGACACCACCATTGGTCCGTAGCCATCGCCGATACTGGACCCGGCAGCCATCAATCTGTACTTGTCGGCGACGTAAGGATAGGCGTGGTACGAGATCGCCGTCAATTCATATTCGCCCACGCGAGCCTTCTGATTCAGCGTCTGAATATCGTCGAGAACATGGCGGAACTGCAGCAGGTTGGAGCGGATTTTACGCGTTGCCAATGCATAAAACATATAGGCGTCATCGGAGTCAGGGCTATGGGCGCAGACGATTTCGGCAGGGAGCGACATTCGTTGGGATGAAATTAGATGATAGCAGGTGCCGCGTCCGGCTCGCAGCTATAACGAAGCGAGTTCCGCGCAAACGATCGACAACGCCTGTTCCAGCGCGCGCAGGGCTTGCGGAGCTTCCACCAATTGCTGGGCTCGGCCCATCTGTTCGAGACGAAAGGCGGCCACGACGGCGGCGGACGCTCCGAAGTTTGCGACCGAGCCCTTGAGCGAGTGGGCGGCGTTCTCTAATTTGGCTGCGTCTTCGCCCGCGACCGCCTGCTGGATCTCCAGCAGCGCGCGCGGGCATTCGTCCAGGAACAAGACCGCGATCTCGCGCAACAATTCCACATCGCCGCCCACGCGGGACAACGCCAATTGGCGGTCGAGCGAGGGCTCAGGTACCGAAGAACTCATCTTGCAATATTATCGGCTCATTGACGGTTATCCAGTAATCAGGGGGCATCAGTAATCGGGGCTGCCGCAAGGCCCTATGATATTCTGGTCCAAGAGCCACCCTAGCTCAGTTGGTAGAGCG
>CAVXEM010000003.1:0-29726 GCA_963760575.1 Bryobacterales bacterium | reverse complement strand
GCCCAGTCCAGGAAAGATTAGAATTACCAAACGGCATCCAGGCCTTCGAGCTTGGATGCCGTTTTGTTTTCGATTCTCGCCTAGCCGATTACTCAGGTACCCAAGTGAAGGAAAACACTCTATTCGGTTTGGAATAGGTACGAGTTTTTTTTTTCGATCAAATTTCGCACCTGCAGGAGCGGTCACGAAATAACCCTCTAAGCGCTCGTAGTTCACGATTAAGAAATCGACTTCGCTGTCAAGGACGCATCCCCCGATAGATCGGTGCATTTTGCCGATATACTCATCACCACTTCGCCGCGCCTCAAACTTAGTCCAGTTCCGGTCATCCGCGATGTTTTCGGCGTACACGAAATCGTCACTGAACCTAACCGAATAGTGATCCAGGCCACTGACCGATTTCCAATTCAACGTTTGAGAAGTGCCCTTCAGTACTTTCCGGATGAGATTAGTTTGAAATTCCTTGCCCGTTTCGTCGAGGACGTACACATCGGCGCCCTCGACTGCGAATCTAACCGGCCCGTTCACAGTTAGCGCAGCTTGGCGCATCCAGACGCGACGCCCGAGAAGAAATGTATACCGCGGACTATCTACAATAAGCGTCTCGTCGGTTCGGTACCGCGGCACGGAAGCGCTGACGCCGGTACCGGAGGCCTGCCCAGCCACGGTATTGCCGTACCTGGTAGCGGAAGCTTGGGCACTTGCGCTGCTCAACGAAAGCGTGCCGAGATATGTTGAGGTCTTCGCTTCATCGAGAAGCGTTCCAGTCTGCCATGCGCGGTCACGGCCCGCCAATTGGAGTGCCACGCCGAGAAAAATAAGTGGAATTCGAAAGGTCATTTCCATCGGCGCCGCGAAAATCAATTCCGCGGCGCACAAAACGATTTTATCTGTTTTTCAATCCGCCAACGGATCCGGCCGCAACTGGAACTTCACTACCTTACTGCTAGTCCCCTTGCCCGTCTCACTATGGAACGGCGCGCGCGTCGCCCACGTTGACCACACGCCCTTCCCCTTCCACCCGGCCTTGGGATCGTCAATGCGCCCGTCCATCCCCTTCGCGAAGAACCCGGTCGGATAAGGCACCCGCATCACCGTGAACTTGCCGGTCGCCGGATTCAGCGCCAGCAGCGCATCTGAATCGCTCCCCGCCGCGATAGGCGTGTTCTTGCCCAAACCGAGCGTGTCGAACTGATCCACCCAGTCGTAATAGTTCGAGTCCGCGCTCCCGTTGTCGGTCACGCCCTTGAACTGCGGTCCCGGCACTGCGGTCAGCGTCCAGCCTTCCGGACACTGCTGCCCCGTCGCCTTCGGACCGTTCAGCGGACCCTTGCACTTGCGGCGGTCGAAGCTCGCCAGATGCCCGCTCGCGATCACCGTCCACACCACGCCATTGCGGTCGATGTCCAGCCCGCGCGGCCCAAACCCCTGCACCTTCGCGTTGGGATTGTTCCACGGCAGCTCATAGTATTCGGCCAACGCCGTCTCCGGCGGATGCGAGCCCGGATTCAGCCGCACCACCGCGCCCGGGAAGCCCAGCACCGTGCCCCAGATCGAACCATCCAGCGGGCTCACCGTGACCCCGTAAAACGCCGCGTTGAGGCGCGTGTCTTTGGCCGGGTCGAGCGAAACGTTTAACGCCGAATTCGTCCCCAAACTTTCGCCGCTCGGAGCCGTCGCCACTTTCTGTTCGCCTTCGACGTAAGCATCGCGCTTGCCGTTGCCGTTGGTGTCGAGCACCAGCGCCGTCCAGCCCTGCGACTTCGCGGCATCATGCGTCTGATCCCACATCTTGGTGTTCAACCAGCCCACCACGCCGCCACCGCCGCCGCTGCTGGTCCACAAAGTATTGTTTGCGTCCTCGGCGAAAACTAAGTGATGCGTGCCGAAACAGGTGTCGATCAGTTCCAGCTCTTTGGTCTTCGGATCGTACATCGCCAATTGCCGTCCGGACGTCTTCGTGGGCGTCAACTTCGCGGAAGGATTCAGCGACCCATCCTGGCAAAACGCCGGGTTCTCCGGCCCGCGAATGGTGGATGTCAGCCACACCCGCCCGCGTTCGTCGAACATCGGATTGTGGACGTTATTCTGGCTGTTCCAAATCACTTCATCGCCCCAATAAGCCGATGGCCGCGGCATGGTCGCCGGCGCCGCCAGCGGCGTATTCGGATCGCGCGGATGCAGCTTCACCTGGCTGATGGTATTGTGCACCGGGTCCAGCACCGGCAGGAAATCCGCGCTCACTTCGAGTGACCCGTACAGCAATCCGTTGGCGTTCAGCCTGGGGTTCCGCTTGTCGGTAGCGATCTCATCGTGCAAATACACCGTCGGACCAGCCCAGTCCCATTGCGTGATCACCACGTTGCGTTCCAGCCCCTGCGGACGCGGCGGAGCTTCTTTCGGATACTCGCCCGCCGCCACGCGATCCGTCCAATCCGCGAACATTTTCAAGGCACGCGGCTTGCCGAGCTGGTTGATGCCCGACAGCATTGCCGTCCCCGCCTGCCCCGATTGAATGCGCCGCTCCCACGCGTCGACCGACGAATCAAAATGCCCCAGCCCAGCCGGCAGCGTGCGTGTTCCCTTCCCGCCCAGCGGATGGCAGGATTCGCAGCTATCCGTCTTCATAATGCGCAGCCACTGCGCCTGGCTCTTCATCGCCGGATTGATCCCGTTGCCTTCCGGGCCCGTGCCCGGAAACTCACTCTTCGCCGGAGGCTCGGCAAGAGCGTACCAATAATTCGAGGGATAATATTCCGCCGCCGCCTTCGCGCTAGGCGCAATCACCGCCGTGAGGTTCAGATTCTTGCCCGGCACGGTCTTCGTTTTCGCCGAATCCACCAGCCCGTAGCCGCGCACCCACACTGTGTAGCTGGCCTTGGGTAGCTCCGGAATCAAGTAGCGCCCGCGATCGTCCGTGACTACAGTTTTGCTGTATTTCGTGCCCAAATCGCTGGTTTCGGCGATCACCCACACGCCGGCTTCCGGACCTTTGGAACTGGTCACCACGCCGCCGATATCGTTATCGTTGATCTTCACGGCCGATCCGGCGGGTTGCTGCGCCTTGAGCGCAACCAGCGACAGCGCCACAAACGCGATCGCGCTCAGGGATAGAAGTCTCGTCTTGCTCATGTCTTCGTACCTCTCTTGATGAAGTTAGGGGTCTCTGGAGCGTTAGTATATACCTACCACGATCGGCTCGGAATGGGCCTCGCCCGCTACTTCCACGGATTCAATAACAACACTCCGCTCGCTGCAAAATCGGCGGTGTTTCGCGTCATGACGTGGAGCCCATGGCGCAGCGCAGTCGCCGCAATCAAACCGTCCGCCGCCGGAATGGCGCGTCCGCGTTTTTGTGCGGTGGCCGTGAGTTCGCCCCAGATGTGCGCGGTTTCCAGATCCACCGGCAGCAACCGGTCGGCGTAACCGAGCTCCAGCGCCCGCAGCCAACTGTCGAGTCCCCGCTTGTTCCGGCTATCCTTGAGCAGCGCAATTCCCTTGGCAATCTCGCCCGCCGAGACAACACTGACATACAGGTCATCACTGGCAAAATCATCGATTGTTCGACGCACCCCCGGATTCGGCCGCGGATTTCGCAGCTCCGAAAGAACACAAGTGTCGAGCAGCGCCCTCATAACTTAACGTCACGCATAGGGGAGCGATCGCGTGCGAGGTCCAGGCCCTTCAGACTGGGACCTGGCGCGGTCAAGAACTCCTTGAAACTGGCCCTTTTTCCCGCGAGCTTTTCGTACTCGCGGCGGTCCATGACCACCACCGTATCGGCGCGGCGCTCGACCCACTGCGGCCCTTCCGCGAGTGCCCGGTTCACCAGCTCACTAAAACGATTCTTGGCATCCGCGAGTTTCCATTTCGATCTAGCCAATCTAGCCATATAATTCGATCCTAACATACCGCCGCGAACACCCCCATCTGGCGCTACCGGCGCTCCAGCGCGTATGCCATAATATTCCAGCCTCCTTGTTGAAGGGTGAATTTCCATGCTGCGAACTCCGCTTTCCTTGTTATCCGCGATAACCGTCCTAGCCGCCACCCCCGCCCTGGCGCAATTCGATTTCTCCGGCCGCTGGAACCCCATGTATCACGAAGATGAACTCGAGCGCACCGATCCCGGCCCCTCCGTAGGCGACTACCTCGGCTTCCCGCTCACCGAAGCCGCCCGCCGCCGCGCCGACGCCTGGGACGTGTCGCTGGTCTCACTGCTCGAACACCAATGCATCCCCCACCCCGCCGCCTACAGCATTCGCGGCCCCAATAACCTGAACGTCTCGACGCAAAAAGACCCGGTCACCGGCGCCATTATTGCTTACATTCTGGAGGGCACCTACGGTGGAGCAACGCGCACGATCTGGATGGACGGCCGCCCGCACCCTTCCGAATTCGCCGCGCACACCTGGGCGGGTTTTTCCACCGGAGTTTGGGAAGGTAACACGCTCACCGTCGAAACCACCCACATCAAGCCCGGCTACCTGCGCCGCAACGGCATCGCCCACACGGACGCCGTCAAGGTCACCGAACACTTCGACCTCCACGATAAATACCTAACCGTAGTCAGCATCCGCGAAGACCCTGCTTATCTCACCGAGCCCTTCATTCAAACCCAAACCTGGGTGTGGAATCCGTTCCAAGGCTACGGCGGTTATAAGTGCGATGCCGTCCCCGAACTTCCCGGCCGCGTCGGCTACGTCCCGCACATTCTGCCCGGCGAAAACCACCTGCTCGCCGAATTCACCGACATGTATGGCGTTCCCGAAGCCGCAGCCCGCGGCGGCGCCGAAACCATGTACCCCGAGTACCGCAAAAAACTCAAGACCATGCCGATCCCGCGCGCGAAAGTATTTGACAGCCTGCTCAGCGGAGAAAAGCAATAATGCGGATTCCGCTTCTTCTGCTGGCCGGTGCGCCGCTGCTCCCCGCGCAACAAGTGCAAGTCCAGATGATCATGCCCGGCGGCGTCCCGCAGCTTCCCGACGGCGTCAAGTTCGAAGTCCTGCGCGTGCGCCCCAACGTGTATATGTTCGCCAGCACGCTCGGCAATGTCACGGTGCAAGTAGGCAACCAGCCCGGTAACGACGGCGTCCTGCTGGTCGACACTGGTAACGGCCAGTTGACCGAACGCATCCAAGCCGAAATCAAGAAGCTTTCCGATAAGCCTGTCCGCTACATCCTCAACACCAACGCGGACGCCGATCACACCGGAGGCAACGCCGTCATCGCCAAGACCGGCAAGCCTCTCGCCTCTTTCGCCAGCGGCTCCTTAGGCACCGACACCGCCGTTATCACCGCGCAGGATAACGTCCTGCTGCGCATGAGCGCCAAGAAGAATGGTGAAACTGCCATGCCCTTCGCAGCCTGGCCCGGCCTGACCTTCACCGAAGGCCGCGACTTCTATTTCAACGGCGAGCCCATCCAGATCATGCACGCTCCCGGCCACACCGACGGCGACAGCATCGTGTTCTTCCGTAACTCCAACGTGATCAGCTCCGGCGATAACTTCATCACCACCGGCTTCCCGGTAATCGATCTGGAACGCGGCGGCAACATTCAAGGTGTGGTGGCCGCACTCAACAAGCTTCTCGCGCTAGCCATTCCCGCTAATAACGAAGAGGGCGGGACGATGGTTATTCCCGGCCACGGCCGCCTGTGCGACGCCGCCGATGTTTCCGATTACCGTGACATGATCACCATCATCCGCGACCGCGTCGCCGACGGTATCAAAAAAGGCAAGACCCTAGCGCAGATCAAAGATGGCAAGCCCACACTCGATTACGAGTATCGCTACGGCCGCCCGCAGTGGACCGGGGACATGTTCGTCGAAGCCATCTACCGGAGTCTGACGAAATGAAATCAGCCATCCTCGCCCTAGCCGCCGTTTCGCTCTGCGCCCAAACTCCGAAATCCCTGGCGCCCATCGACCTCACTGGCAACTGGGTTTCCATCGTCACCGAAGACTGGCGCTACCGCATGCTCACCGCGCCCAAGGGCGATTACTACAGCCTGCCGTTGAATCAGGAAGCCATCAAAGCCGCCATGGCCTACACTCCCACGCAAGCCGACGCCTGCAAAAATTATGGCGCGCCCACCATCATGCGCGCCCCCGGCCGCATCCGCATCGCTTGGGACAACGACTCGACGCTTAAACTTGAAGCCGACGCCGGCAAGCAAACGCGCATCTTTTCTTTCACCGGCACCGCCGCCACCCCCGCGTATTCCGCCGGCACTGGCTTGACCCAGTCGCCGAAGCCCGTTACCGGCGAGCCCACAATGCAGGGAGTCTCGACCGCGCAATGGCAGACCCCACAAAGCACCCGTTCCTACTGGAACAAAGTGTCCGCGCAAAATCCCAACACGCCGGGCTTCCCCGGCATCAACATGCAGGGGCCGCCGCCGCCGCCCGACCCACGCAATCTCGGCGGCAGCCTGAAAGTAGTCACCAGCCACATCCGCCCCGGATTCCTGCGCAACAACGGAGTCCCCTATAGCGCCAACGTTCTGCTCACCGAATACTACGACCTCCACAAAGAGACCAACGGCGACCAGTGGCTGGTAGTCACCTCGATCGTCGAAGACGCGCAATATCTCGACGCCCCCTGGGTCACGACGTCGCATTTCAAACGCGAGCCCGACGGTTCCAAGTGGGACCCGCAACCCTGCGAACTGATCCTCCCGAACAAATGAAGACCACAACCCTTATCCTAATCACCGCCGCCACTCTAGCAGCGCAGGCACCCGACTTCAGCAAAGTCGAAATCAAAACCAGCAAACTCGCCCCCAACTTCTACCTGCTGGAAGGCGCCGGCGGCGCTACCGGCGCTCTGGTCGGTCCTGACGGCGTACTCATGGTCGACTCCCAATTCGCGCCTCTGACGACCAAGCTGGTAGCCGCCATCAATCAAGTCTTCGGCAACGCGCCCATCCGTTTTCTGATCAACACCCATCAGCATGGCGACCACACCGGCGGCAACGAAAACCTGGGCAAAATGGGAATAACGATTCTCTCGACCAACGACCTGCGCGCGCGACTCGCCCAGCCCGTCACCGTCGCCACGCCCGGCAGTCCAGTCCGTCCCGCGTATCCTGCCGCCGCGCTGCCCACCATGACCTACGCAGGTCAAATCACCTTGAACATGGACGGCGAAGAAGTGCGCGCCATCCCCGTCCCGCGCGGCCACACCGGCGGCGATACTCTCGTCTACTTCCCCGTCTCGAACGTCCTCATGACCGGCGATTTCTATCGCTCGGTCGGCTACCCCACCATTGATGTCGCCAACGGCGGCAGCTCGCAAGGCATGATCAACGGCCTCGGCGTCGCCATCGGATTCGCCGACGCCAACTCGAAAATAGTTCCCGGCCACGGCCCCGTCGCCACCCGCGACGATCTCATCTTCCACCGCGACATGTACGTCGCCGTGCGCGACCGCGTGCTCAGAATGATTCGCGAAGGCAAAACCGAAGCCGAAGTCACCGCCGCCAAGCCCACCGCCGATTTCGACACCAAAGTCCCCAGCGCCAACACTACGGCGGACCGCTTCGTTGGCCAGCTCTATAACGATCTCAAACGCACCAACTAAACCTTACATTTCTTTACGGGCGTAATTTGACAGAAATCAGTGGTGTCAGTAAGATTGGAAGGTTTGGAAGGTTGAGGCGCCCCGGCACCCGCCGGACGTGTTTTTCTCATTCATTTTTTCATTACTAATACTTAGCTGGAGGCATCATGGCAAACGTCGGCAGTGTGGGATTGGATTGGCAGCAGCGCGTCAACTGGGACCGCTTACGCAAATACCGCCTGGAACGGGCGCGCGAGAAGATGAAGGCCCACAATCTGGGCGCCATGCTCCTCATGTACGACGAGAATGTGCGTTACGTCACCAGCACGCTGACCCCCGGTTGGAACCGCCTGAAGCCCGGCCTGCGCTACGCCCTGTTGTGCGGCGACGATGCTCCAGTGCTGTTTGAGCAGGGCGACATCGGCATGCACATCGAAAAGCATTCGCCGTGGATTCCCACAGAAAACATCCGCTATTCCTACGCCTGGATCAAAGGCGCCGCCGGATCGGCATCCGCCCAGCAGGTGAGCAAGTTCACCAAAGCCATCCAGCAGGAAATGAAGAAGAGCGGCGTTGACGGCATGACGCTGGGTGTCGATTTCATCGACATCAATATGATCCAGTTCTTCGAGGAACACCAGATTAAATGGGCCGATGGCATGACGCCCATGATGGAAGCGCGCGCGGTCAAGAATCAGGATGAGCACGAATGCATGCGTATCGTCGGCGCCATTGGCGACGCCGCGCATTGGGAATTCATGAAATTCCTGAAGCCTGGGCTCACTGAAAACCAGCTCACCGCGCACATCATGGAGTTCCTCTACAACATCCCCGGCATGGAGGATGTGGAGGACGTCATCGTTTCCTCGGGTCTCAATACCTGGCCCAATTGGCGCAATTTTTCTGACCGCATCATCAAGCCCGGCGACATGGTCTTCATGGATCTGGCCGCGCTCACCTGGAACGGCTACAAATCCTGTTACTACCGCACCTACATGGTGGGCCGCGAGCCCAATCAGGAACAGAAGGATTATTACGCGCTCGCACTCAAGTGGCTGTACGATTCCATCAAAGCCGTCAAAGTTGGCGCCACCACTCGCGATATCGCGATGCAGTGGCCCTCCGCGAAGGAAGCCTGGGGCTACGAAGAAGAGGATCAGGCCGCCGCTAACCTGTGGGGCCATGGCCTCGGTCTCGCGCAGTATGACCAGCCCGTCATCTCGCGTATCTGGTCGCTCGACCATCCCATCATCATCCAGGAAGGGATGGTTTTCGCGCTCGAAACCCAGCACGGCAAACCGTTCGAGTGGGGCGTGCGCATCGAAGAGATGCTCATCGTCCACAAGGAAGGCGTCGAGATCGTCTCCAACTTCCCGGTCAACCAGATCACCGTCGTCGATCCCATGCCCGGCTACTCCGATTACGGAAAACGACCCGGCCAGTAAGCGCGGTTCATGTTTGTAGTTCCTCTTAGTTCACCCGAGGCGACTGACGCCGGCCGCTTCGGGCCGAAGGCTGCCAATCTCGCACGCCTGGGTCACGCCGGTTTGCCGATCCCCGCGGGCTTCTGTCTCGACGCCGCGGCTTATCGCGCGCAAATCCGTGCGCTTGATCTCGAGGCCGATGCCCGCGGCGCATTCTCCACCCAGGACAGCCCGCAAGCCCGCCGCCACGCGTTGGCGATGAAACTGGGCCTGCTCGACAAACCCATCACGCCCACGATTCTCGAACCCCTGCTGGCTGCATGGAGGGCTCTGACCGAGCAGACCCATGCGCTCACGGTTGTGCGCTCCTCCGCCTTGGTAGAGGACCGCTTCGGCTCCAGCTTCGCTGGCCAGTTCGAAAGTTATCTCGGTCTCGAAAGCGAAGCCGACTTCATCACCGCCATCCGTTCCTGTTGGGGCGCGCTGTGGGCCACTCGCGCCCTGCGCTACATGGCGACGCACGATATCGACCCCGCGGACACCGCCATGGGCATCCTGATCCAACCGTTAGTAAACGCCCGCGCATCCGGTGGCGGTCTGAGTCAATCCGCTGAAGGCAGCATGATCCTGAGCGCAACCTGGGGCTTAGGTTCCGCCATCGCGCAAGGCGAAGTAACGCCCGACCGCTATGAACTCTCCCGCGACGGGAAACTTCTCAGCATGATCGCGGGTCGCAAGGATCATGAAGTCGGTTGCATCCATCACGCCGCCGAACCGACAACTCAAGTGGTCACCCGCGCCCGCGCCGAAGAACCCTGCCTCAGCGAAGCCCAAGCCGTCGAACTCGGCCAACTCCTGCGCCGCGTCGAAAAACTGATGGACATGCCGGTAGAAATCGAGTGGGCCATGGACGAAACGGGATTCAAACTCCTGCAAGCTCGCCCGCTGCACACCGAACCTGCCGCAGTACCCGACGAGATCTGGCGTAACCAGACCCGTCTCAACGGCCACGCCGCCGGCATCGGTTGGGGCACCGGCCGCGCCTGCGTGATCAACTGCGAATGTGAAATGTCGCGCATCGCCCCCGGCGACATCCTGATCACGAAAGTCGCCGGCCCGGCGCTAAGCCACATCCTGTCGCAGGTGGCCGGGGTAGTTACCGAACGTGGCGGCAGCACCTCTCACATGGCCTCGCTAGCGCGCGAACGGGGAATTCCCATGGTGTTGGGCGTTCTAGACGCCACCCGCCGCATCCCCAACGGCTCGACCGTAGCAGTCGACGGCGTAGCCGGCGTCGTCCGCTGGATGCACAACTAAGCCGGCAGCGGCTTGCCCTTCGTCTCCACGCCCATCGGCAGCAGTGCGAGTCCAACCACGAACGCCAGCGCCGTCAACCCCACCGGAACTCCAAGAGACCCGTAGTGCCGCACGCCCGACCCCACCAGAAAAGTAAACCCTGCCGCCGCGAACCGCCCGATGTTCGTCGTAAACGCGAACGCACTGGCGCGGCATTTAGTGCCATACTGTTCCGGCAGCCAGAACGAATATACGATGAAGTTCGACCCGCCCAGCCCCAGAAAGAAAGTGCAGACCAAGAACCACTCCAGCGCGTGAGCCTGCATGTAAAACACCTGCCCGAACGCCACCCACAGCGAAACCATCATCACCACGTAAAACAATCCCAGCGTAACCCGCCGCCCCAGCCAATCCGCCAGCGCCGGAACCACTAGCGCGCCGAGAATGGTTGCGATCCCCAGCAATCCCGACGAGTACGACGCCAGCTGCGCCGCATCCGCCACCGACCGCCCTTCGCGCTGCGCGATATAGGTAATCGCCGATGGCACGTACACCGACCCCGCCCACAACCCGCACAACGAAACAATCAAATACAAAGAATTGAGAATCGTTCGCCGCCGGTATTCCGTCGAAAACAATTCCGCGAACGATCGCAGCATGCTCGACCCAGCGTTCTTCTCCCAGCGCACCGGCTCGTGCACGTTGCGCCGAATCAGTCCGATCAGCAGCGCCGGCGTGCCTCCCAGGAAGAACATGTAGCGCCAGCCCAGATGGCTGCCAATGAAATAATTCGCGATCGCCGCCAGAAAGAATCCGAAATAATACCCGGTGTGCATCAGAGCGGCGCCCATGGTCCGCCGCTCCTCCGGCCAGTCTTCAGAAACCAGCGACGCCCCCACGGACCACTCTCCGCCGATCCCCACGCCAGCCATGAAGCGAAAAATCGCCAGCGTCCACAGACCCGTGGAAAATCCGGTGAGCATCGTGAACAGCGAAAAGCACAGGATGCTCAGCATCATCGTGCGCACGCGCCCGAAGCGGTCTGCTACCGGTCCCCAGACCAGCGCGACCCCATACCCGATCATGAACAACGCAAAGAAAACGCCGCCGTAATAGCCGACGTTCCCCGCCGAAGCCTCAATCCCCGACTTCGGCAGCAATTCCCGCAGCGCCGGGACCAGCACCAGGGAGTAGATGAACGAATCCATCCCATCCATGGTCCAGCCGCCCCACGCGGCCCAGAAACTTTTAATCTGGTTCCGCGTGAGTGCGACTTTAGCCCGCGCAGTCTGCGCCGTGACAATTTCCACTCAATGTGCTCCAGCGTAGAAGTCCGCTCCCTGCGGTCGCGGTTCGGTGCACAGTGCTACCAGCACAGAACCGCGCGCGCAGCAAGCGGGCCAATATTCTAAGCGACGCCCACCGCTTTCGGCAGGGTCGCCGCCAGCACCTGGCGGAATTCCGCATCCGTCAGCAGCGCCTTCGTCCGCAGCGAATGTTCCTTCACCGCCATCACCACGCTCATGGCTTCTTCTTCGGTTGCCTTGACGCCCAGCTCATGTAATTTGGCCTTGATCGAATCGATGCCGCTGCCCTTGCCGATGACAACCTTCGGAGCCGGCTGACCGACCACATCCCAGTGGAACGGGAACAACTCTGTCGGATGATCCTTCCCGCAATTCTGCCACCAGCTCGCAATGATTCCCGACTCGATCTGGAACAACTGCTCGCCCACCACTGGACGGTTCGAAGCCACCTTGTGCCCCGACAATTCCTCCACCAGCCGAGCCAGACCATACAGTTTGTCCAGTTTGATCCCCGGATCAACTCCGTAAAGCGTCCGTAGCGCCATCGCCGTCTCTTCCATCGGCACGTTGCCTGCGCGCTCGCCGAGCCCGAGCACAGTCGAATGGATCACCTCGACGCCTTCCGCAACCGCCATGATGGTGTTCGCGATCCCCATGCCGAAATCCATGTGGAAGTGAGCTTCCAGACGCTTGTCGATGCGCTTCTTGGTCTCGCGCACCAGATACTGCATGGCAT
The DNA here is from genome assembly GCA_963760575.1 of Bryobacterales bacterium. Taxonomy (GTDB): domain Bacteria; phylum Acidobacteriota; class Terriglobia; order Bryobacterales; family Bryobacteraceae; genus Palsa-187. The sequence goes on along the minus strand of CAVXEM010000003.1, from coordinate 17,395 downwards.
GCGGAGCCAGCACGCCGAACGTATCCACCAGCGCCAGCGCGTCCATGTGGCCTTCGTTCGCGACGCGCGTGATCAGATCCAGCACCCAGTTGATTTCCGCGCGGCTGAAGTCGATCGGGAAAAATACGACTTCCAACCCCTGCGAATGCGCATATGCCGTCGATTCAATAGACAGGTCAATGGCTTTCTCGAGCGGCCACTTGTAAGCGTATTCAATGATGTGAGTGCTGGACGGAACTTCCATCACGATTCCCGACACGCCGCAGTCGACAGCGCGCTTCACATCGTCCACCATGCAGCGCGAGAACGCGAACACCTGCGGGCCCAGGTTGCGCTTGACGATTTCTTTAATCGCCGCCGTATCGCTAGGCGACACCACCGGCATTCCAGCCTCGATGCGGTGGACGCCAGCCTCGGCCAGTCCCTCCGCGATCCGGATCTTTTCGTCTTTAGTGAAAATCACGCCCGTCTGCTGCTCGCCGTCGCGCAGCGTGATGTCGTGAAACTTCACCTGTTTGGGGAAATGCAGCTGCTCGCGCACCGGCGCCGCGAAATTCCACGGGCTCACATACCACTTGTCTGTCTTCCAAGGTTCTTGTGCCATAAAATTATAGGTTCCTTTCGTTCCAAAAAAAATTCTATCTGGTCGCCGCGGCTTTCAAAACCTCGGGATTGACCGGATTCTTCGGCGCTTGCCCGCTCAGCACGCGCACCACTTCCTCAGCCGCCTTGACCTGCAACTCCAGCAAAGATTCGTCCGAATAAAACGCCGTATGCGGCGTGAGAATAACGTTCTTGCGTCCCAAAACCGGCGACCCGACAGGCGGCTCTTTCTCCACCACGTCCAATGCCGCGCCGGCCAGTTGCCCCTTATCCAACGCCAGCGCCAGCGCCGCCTCATCGATCAGCGGACCGCGCCCCGTGTTCACCAGGTAAGCCCCCGGCTTCATCTTGCCGAAAACTTCCGCGTTGAATAAATGATTCGTCTCCGGCGTCAGCGGGCAGTGCAGTGAAATGTAATCCGCCGTCTTCACCAATTCATCGAAGCTCACGGAAGCCACGCCCGCCTTGGCGAAAACCTCCTGCGGCACAAACGGATCGAAGGCGATCACCTTGATCCCGAACGCCTGTGCCTTGGGCGCAACCAACTGCGGAATCCGTCCGAAGCCCACCAACCCTAAAACCGTCCCGCGCAGCCGGTGAATCGGAACCACGGTCGGCATGGCCCAGCGGCCTTCTTGCACTTCCGAATTCGAAAACGGAATCTTGCGGACGATGGCCAGCAGCAACGCCATCGCATGATCGGACACTTCGTCAATGCAATAGTCGGGGACTTTCGTGACCACAATCCCTTTGCTGGTAGCCTTGGCGATGTCCACATTGTCCACGCCAATCCCAAACCGCGAAATAATGCGGCAGCGCGTTAATTGCTCGACGACCGCAGTTGTCACCTTAGCGTAGGTACAGAGGATCGCGTCCGCGTCCCGTGCCACTTCGAGGATCCCCTCAGGCGTCGGCGCCTTCGCCAAGCGCAACTCGCCCCCGATCTTCGCTACCACTTCCTGCGCCGCGTTCAGGTTCGGGAAAACCGAGTCAGTAACTGCAACGATTGTATTAGGCATATTGAGTGCCTAACTAGTTTATCGCAGCGCCGTTTCTAGCGAGCCGCGTACGTCTTGCTTACGCCCGTGCGATCGTTAATAATCGTAAACTTGCCGTCGCCGCCCACCGACGCCATCAACCCGTGCCCCGCATCGCCCCCGCCAGGCCCCAGATTCGCAATTTGTTCCACCTTCACGTTGTGATCGTGATTTGGCCCCCTGGCCTGATGCACCTGCCAGACGTCTTCGAGCCCCGGAATCTTCATCACCGTTTCCCATGCTGAATTCTGCCAGCCTTTGGTCTCGCCGTTATTGACCACCACCACCTGCGGCTTCACAGCCAGCACAAACGCCGGAGCCCCCGAGAAATCGTTGACGAATCCATGATGTGTAGCCTGGAACAGGGTCACCGTTCCCAATTTGTTCGCCGGGCATGCCAGCTGCATCTCGATGTCCCAAGTCAAATCCCCTACGTCCAGAAACTTGAACTTGCCGTAAGTCAGCAGAATTCCCGCGCTGCGCTGATTCTCAGTCTTGTCCGCTGGATGCTGCACCGCCCCCGCACAATTCGGATTCGCCGCCCCGCCGCCGTTGACAGGCGACGCGATGATCTGTCCGTTGGAGGAAACCACCACCGCGTCCAGACCCTTGAGAGGCAGCTTGTCGCCCGGCTTCAGCGTTGTCCGCTTCCCCGCCGCGACCGTCTTATAAGCCGCCCACGCACCCCCGCTGCGCGGATCCTGCGCCTCGATCGAATCCCCGTGATCCAGAAAATGTTCGATCGGAATCAGCTTGGCGAGCGCCGGCACACCGCCTACGTGATCGCCGTGGAAATGCGTGATCATCAGATAGTCGATTTTCTTCAGCCCCGCCTTCTGTGCCGCTTGAAAGATGCGTTTCGCATCGCGGTCGTCCGGCGCCGGGTTGCCAGTATCCACCAGCAGCGACTGCCCTTCCGGAGTCACAATCAGCGTCGCCCCGCCACCTTCGACGTCCACCCAATAGATGTCCAGATTGCGAGCCTGCAAACCGCACGCCAGTAGCCCTACGAGGACGAATTTCTTCATGGCTTCTATGCTACTCCATCACCAGCAGCCCTTCGATCTCCACTGCGCTGCGCCAGGCCGTCATCAGCGCTGTCACATAATCTTCCTGGAGCTGAAACAAATTCCGCTGCGTCGACAACACTTGGGGATACGGCGCGGCCATGTTGGCGAAGTTTCCCACATACATCTCGTAAGCTTCGCGAGCCGCCGGAATCATCGAGTCGCGATAGCGCGCCGCAGCATCCACCGCGTCTTTGTATTCCTTGTAGACCCCCGCAAACCGCCGAGCCAACGCCAGTTTCTCGCGGCTCCCTTGCAAGCGCGCACGCTCCGCCTCCGCCCCCGCCGCTGCAATCGCCCCCTGATTGCGATTAAAAATCGGAATCTGCACACCAATATCGAAAAACCCTTCCGTGCCGATTGCCTCCCCGGGGCCGATCAATTCCCGGTTATAGCGAACCCCTCCGCGCACCATGATGTCCGGAATGTTTTCGACACGCGCGCGGCGCAATTGCAAATCCGCCCCCGCCCGATTCGCGTCCGCAGCTAGCAACTCCGGATTCCCCGCGTTGATCGCAGCCAGCGCCGTCTCCGCATCCACCTTCGGCACGGCGTCAAAATCTCCGTCCAGTATCGACGCCGCCAAGTCTGCTCGCCCCACCACTGCCGCGATCTCACGCCAAGTCCGATCAAGCGCGTTCCGCGCCATCGTGACACCCAGCTCCGCGCGCTGCGTCTCAATGTCGGCGGCCAGCACATCCGGCCGATCAGCTTGCCCCAAATTCGCGAGTTCCCGGCGCGTTTTCGACGTGCGTTCCGCCAACTCCGCCATGTCCTTGCGAACCGCCACCAGCCGCTGTTCGCCCAGCGCACGATAATACAATCCGCGAATAGTAGTCAGCACTCGCAGCCGCGCGGCTTCCTGCATCTGCCCAGCCGCCACATGACTCTGTTCCGCAGCCTTTCGTTGCAACCCCAACTTTCCGGCCACAACCACGCGCTGCTCGACAAATCCACCCAGATCGCCGCCCCGCAAAATCGGACCGCCCGCCACATGATCGCCGCTCGCGCCCAGTACCGGATTCGGATACAACCCCGCCTGCAGCGCCCGCCCCGCTGCCGCCCGAACGTCGCTCTGACTTTGCGCCAACCCAGGACTCGCCGCCACCGCCATCCGTTCCAATTCCGCCAGCGTCAACGCCTGCTGCGCGAACGCCGGTACCGCCAGCATCACAAACAACCAAGGCCGCCTCATGACCGCCTCCCCTGAATCTCATCGAAAAGCGCCGGAGGCAGCACCCGCACCATGGTCATCATGCCCATCATGGCCCCGCTCCACCCTTTGCGCAGTCCAAACGTTTCTGGCTTCACGAACATCTCATCCATGGGCATCCACATGTCCTGCGGATAACCCTTGATCGCTTTCTTAGCGGGATCGTCCATTGGATACAGCCCAATCGTGCTACTGCTCATCATCTTCGCCATCCCCGACGGCGCCATCGGACCCGCCATCGACACCATCTGGTTCATCATGTGATGCGGCATGTGGCAATGCATCATCCAATCGCCAATGTGTTTCGCGTCGAACTCAAGGTTGCGCGCCTGCCCCACGCCCACCAGCACCGTGTTCTGTGGATGCCACTGCCCCTCCGGCACGCGCCCGCCCTCCGTGCCCGTGATCACGAATTGATTCCCGTGCAGATGAATCGGATGATGATCCATCCCCAGATTCACCAGCCGTATGCGCACGCGCTCGCCTTGCTTTACCAGCATGGGAGTGGTAGCCGGCCCCGACTTGCCATTGAACGTGAGCCAATTAAACTCCATCGCCATCGTGTTCGGGACAGTATTGTTCGGCAGAATCTGCCACTCCTGCACAATCAACCCAAAATCGCGGTCGACCCGCGGCGTATACGGTGTTTGCGGATGCACGATCAGCAGCCCGATCAGCCCCATCATCTCCTGCATTGAAAAATGCGAGTGATAAAACAACGTTCCGTGCTGCCGCAGCGTGAATTCGTAGGTATAGCTGCTGCCTGGCGGCAGCGGGTCCTGGCCCAGCCCTACGCTGCCCTCCATCTCCATCGGCGCCTCCAACCCATGCCAGTGGAGCGCCGTCATTTCCGGCAAGCGGTTCTCTAAAATGATGCGTACTTTGTCGCCTTCGTTCACCTCGATGGTGGGCCCCGGAATGCTCCCGTTGAACCCCCATCCATCGACCGCGCGCCCCGCGACAAACTCCGTGCGCACCACCTCGGCGGTTAGCCGAAACTCCTTCGCGCCATCCACCATGCGCCATGGCAGCTTCGGCAGATCCGGAGTTTGAATCGGCAGCGACCCCTGTGCACTCAATTTTTGAACCGCTAAGAGCCCAGCGCCGGCCGCAGCCACGCGGGCGAAAAAATTCCTTCGATTAGACATACCTGTTCTCCTTCTTCTGGATAAGCAATGTGGGTTCCGCTCGTTATTGCTCGCGGTTCGGTGCATCGATACCTGGCACAGAACCGCGACTAAAAGGAGCGGACGCAGCAGAACGGAGAGAGCGCGTTCAGATGCGGAGAACGGAAGGTGTGACGAGCCCCGGTGGGCTCTCGATAACCAGATACGCGGCCGGCGCCAGCGGAGCCGCAGCCATGAACACCGGCACGAACTCCGCGACTGGAGCCAACGCCAAATGCACCATCGCCAAGTCGGCGCTGGGAGCGCTAACAGCTTTCTGATGATCGCAATTATTATGTTGATCAGGCGCGGGTGTCTGCCGATGCTGATGGCACGGCGGAAGCTGCGCGTCCTTAGGAGCCGGAGCGCACGATGCCAGCGTGCAAGCCGACAAGCACTGCACGCTCGCCAGCAGCACCGCAATCAACGCAACCGAAACCCAACGCATCCTACTAAAATTTTAGCTGGTAATAAGCCCAAGCGTCGCGCACGATCTCCTCGATCCCGCTGCGTCGAGGCTCCCAGCCCAGTGTTTTGCGCAGCTTCGTCGAATCCGCCACCAGTTCCGTGGGATCGCCTTCGCGCCGCGGGGCGATCATGTGCGGCACCGTCTTCCCGGTGATTTGTTCCACCGTGCGCAGCACTTCCATCACGGTTTGTCCCGCGCCCGTGCCCACGTTGAAAGCCGCCGATGCGCCTCCGGCCAGCAAGTGATCGAGGGCCGCCAGATGCGCCGTTGCCAGATCGCTCACGTGAATGTAGTCGCGAATACACGTCCCATCCGGGGTCGCGTAATCATCGCCGAAAATCTGCACCGGGTCGCCCGTTGCCACGGCCTTAAAGAGCAACGGAATCAAATGCGTTTCCGGATTGTGCGCTTCGCCCAATCCCGCATCCGGCTCCGCTCCGCAAGCATTGAAGTAACGTAGCGGCACGCTACGCAATCCCCGGTAATGATCCAGCTCTCTCAGGATCTTTTCCACGACCGCCTTCGATTCCCCGTAAGGATTCACCGGCGCAATCCGCGCGTCCTCCGGAATCGGCAGCTTCTCTGGATTGCCATAAACCGCAGCCGTCGATGAGAACACCAACCGCCGGATGCCGTTGCGCGCCATGGCTTCGAGCAGCGACACCGTTCCTCCGACGTTGTTCGAAAAGTACAACTCAGGCTCGCGCATCGACTCGCCCACCGCGCTGTGCGCCGCGAAATGCACCACCGCATCCACGCCCTTGAGCAGAGCGGCCACGCCGTCGGTGTCCTGCAGCCGCAGAACATGCAACCGCTCCGGCGCCACGTTCTCGCGATGGCCCCGCGAAAGGTCATCGATCACGAGTACGTCAAACCCACGTTCAAGTAAATGACGGGCAGTGATGGAGCCGATATATCCGGCGCCCCCGGTCACCAGAATTTTCGGCATCTGTCTCATTTTACAATTAAGCCATGCGCATCACTCGCCGCGAGTTCGCGTATGGCATCGCCGGAACCGCACTTGCCGCGGCAGCCGCCGAGGCGGCGGTAATTTACGAGCGCCGCGTATACACCGAAGGCAGCACCTTGCCGCCGCGTGAAATTCTAAGGCGCCACGGAATACGGCCCGTATCCGTCAAAGGCACAGAATACCTAATCCCCTTCGCGTCGCTCGAAGCCCGCGCCCGTGCGTGGGACCGGTTTAATAATGATGACGACTGGTGCGCGATGCGCGAGGTGGGCGTTGTCGCCCTAGAGGAGATCCGCGTCTACCCAGGCGGGAAGATCTTCGAGATGTCGTTGTAAATCACAAACACCACCACGAACATCAGGAACACGAAGCCCACTTTGACCACGGTTTCCTTGACCTTCATGTCCAGATCGCGGCGCAGCAGCATTTCGACGAACAGCATCAGCATCACGCCGCCGTCGAGTATTGGCACCGGCAGCAAGTTGAAGATCGCCAGGTTGAGACTCACCGCGGCCATCAGCAGGAAGTACTGAATCGGACCTTCGCGCGCCGCATCGCCCGACATCTGCGCGATGCCGATGGGCCCCTGCAGTGACTTTGCCGACATCTTCCGCTGCACAATCCCTTCGAGTGACTTTACAATCAACTGCGTGTTGAGCAAATTCTGCCGCCAGGATTCGGCCAGCGCCGAAGGAAACGCTAGTTTGGTGATTTCCACTCGCGGCTGCAGCGAAAGACCGATCATCCAGCGCGCCCCGCCCTGTCCTTCCACGTCGCGCTTCGCAGGCTTTACCGTGACTTGATGCTGCTGCCCGTTGCGTGAATAGACCAGATCCAGCGGCGCCCCGCTGGTTTCGTTTTCAATCTCGTTCAAACGCGCAATCGAGCGCAGCGGCTGCCCGTTAACACTCACCAGAATATCGCCGTGCTGCAAACCAACGCGTTCGCCATCCATGCCCTTCAGGACGCTCGCGACCTCGATATCGGACTCCTGTTGCCACCCCGCGTTGCCAATGCTCTGCTTTTCTTCAAGCGCCGGCGTCAGGGTCAGATGCAGATGTTCGCCGTTGCGCAGCACCCAAAAGTCCACCGGATGATTGGGACTCATCGCCCCTTTTATCGCGACCTGCTCCCACGTCGGATCGGTGGTGTCGTCGAACTGCACGATCTTGTCGCCCAGTTTCACGCCGGCCTTAGCCGCCGCGCCGTCGGCTGCCAGATATCCGATCACCGGAGAATGCGGGTTCGGGACTTTTTCGTAATGCACCATGAACAATCCGGCCAGCAGCGCAATCGCCAGCACGATATTGATGGCCGGCCCCGCGAATGCAATCAGCAAACGCTGCCAGCGCGGCTTCGAAGTCAGCGCCCGTGGATCGGCCGCGCCCTCGTCGCCCGGCTGTTCGCCGGTCATCTTCACGTACCCCCCGAAAAGAATGAGGGAGAAGCGGAAATCGGTTTCGCCGCGCCGGAATCCAAACAGCCGCGGACCAAACCCGAAACTAAAGGTCTCCACTTTTACATCGAAGAACCGAGCCGCAAAATAATGCCCCAGTTCGTGGACCAGGATCATCACACCGATCAGAACCAGGTACCACCAGATGTTTTCGAGCAGAGCCATATATGTGTTACGCGCGCAACACCGCTGCGGATGTTTCCCGCGCCATCTTACCCTTCTCCATAATGCCACGAGCAGCGGCCCGCGATTCCCGGTCGATCTCCAGTACCTCCCCTACCGACCGCGCTTCCCGCACCGGCACGCGTTCCAAAGTCTCGGCAATGATCGCCGCGATGCCCGGATAGGAAATGCGCCCCGCCAAAAACGCTTCCACCGCCACCTCATCGGCCGCATTCAGCGTGCAGGTAGCCGAGCCGCCGGTTTCCTGCGCCTGATACGCCAGCTTCAACAGGGGGAACTTCTTAAAGTCGGGAGGATCGAAACTCCACCGCGCCGCCTGTGACCAGTCCAGCCGAGGTACCGGCGCGTCCGCCCGCTCCGGATAGGTCAGCGCGTATTGAATCGGCATGCGCATGTCAGTGGCTGATATTTGCGCCATCACGCTGCCGTCGGCGAATTCCACCATGGCGTGAACTTTCGACTGCGGATGCACCACCACTTCTACTTCCTTCGGCGCGAGGTCGAATAACCAACAGGCCTCGATGACTTCAAAACCCTTGTTGGCTAAGGTGGCCGAATCAATGGTGATCCGTTGTCCCATCTTCCATGTTGGATGATTCAGAGCCTGCTCCGGCGTTACAAATTCCAGATCCGCCGCCGGCGTTTCGCGGAACGGACCGCCCGAGGCCGTCAGGATCAGCTTCGAAACCTCCCGGCGCAACCCCGTCCGAAAGCACTGATGCGCCCCGTTATGTTCGCTATCGACCGGAATCAGCTCTGCGCCGGAAGCCCGCATGGCCTCCGTCACCAGCTTGCCGCTCGCAACCAGAACTTCTTTATTTGCAAGACCTACGCGCTTGGCCATGCGTACCGCTTCGTAGGTAGCTTCCAGGCCTTCGACGCCTACGATGGCCGACATGACGAAGCCAGCTTCCGGAGCCGTCGCCGCCGCCACCCGCGCCTTGGGGCCCGTGCCCAACTCGGGAACCGCCGTGTTATTCGCTTTCAAAAGCGCCCGCAACTCCGAAAGCGCCTGCTCGTCGGCAACCACGGCTACTTTAGGTTGGAATTCGGCAATCTGCTCGGCCAGCAGTTGGACGTTGCGCCCGGCAACTAAAGCATAGATTCCAAAGCGCTCCGGCCAACGCCGAACTACATCCAGGGTACTGGTGCCAATGGAGCCTGTAGAGCCGAGTAGGGTGAGGTAAGTCACTCTCCTCCGATCATATCATTTTGGGGTGGATAACACTCTTGAAACTTGGCTCGTAAGAAACTTTGCTGGGGTCTGAAGCCTTTGCCTTTTTTTAGGGGCGCCGGGAAGGTGCTTCAGGGGTCTTTAGTGAGGTTAGTCTCGCTTTGGTGGGAGTTTCCTCCCCGGCTTGATTTAAAGATAATACACTTTCTGGAAGATTGCAACAGTTTTTTGTATTTCAAAATGAAGAATTTTTCTTCATGCCAATAGAAATCTTTTATCAGGTTGATACCACAGGGTTCTCCCCCATCATATGCCGATTGGCTTGCCGCTTTAATCCTCGAACTAAGGGCTGGATCGGCTAGCCCTTGACCTGGATACCCGCCAGATCTTCCAAAACACGTATAGTGGAGCAGAAATCGTCCTCGCCATAACCCTTGGCAATGGCCGCCTGTAACATTTGTTGTGTGATAGCGGTCAACGGCAGGGGCAAGTCGAGTGCCTTAGCCGATTCGAGCGCCAAGCCGATGTCCTTATGCATCCATTTGGTTGAAAAGTTGGTCTTGAAGTCGCGCTTCAGGATGAACGGGGCCTTGGCGCTGATCAGGGCGCTTTTCGCGGCGCTGTTGTCCAGAATGTCCAGCATCAGCGCCGGGGCGACGCCGTTCTTGGTCGCCAAAACCAGCCCTTCGGCGAATGCCTGCATGAGGTTAGCGAGCACCAGATTCTGCGTGAGCTTGGCCTTCAGCCCCTGCCCGGCAGGGCCACAGTAATATAAACGTTTACCCATCGCCTCGAAGTACGGCTTTGCGCGATCGAACGCCCCCTGATCGCCGCCCACCATAAAGGTGAGCGTCCCGCCTTCGGCGCCGGCCTTCGAACCGGTGCACGGCGCATCCAGAAAGTGGACGCCCTTGGCCGTGAACAACGCTCCAATCTCCGCGCTCTCGGTTGGCGAAACGGTGCTGCAATCCGCCGTTACGCTCCCCGGGCGGATGCCTTCGAGCAATCCGTCTTTGCCGGTGCTGACGGCCCGCGCCATGGCGGTCGTGCCGACGCAATAGAAAATGAAGTCCGCGCGCTGAGCCACTTCTTTCGGCGTTGCACACGCGGTGCCTTTACCTTTCGCCGCGAGTTCGCGCGCCTTCGCGGGCGTGTGAGTCCACAACGCGACTTCGTGCCCTGCCTCCAGAAGATGCCGGGCCATCGGGTAGCCCATAATTCCCAAACCTAAAAAACCGAGTTGTGCCATGAGAGAATCTTACCAGTGCGGCCCACAATTTTGATTACCAAGCGTCTTTTCCCGGAAACCGTAGCGTTTATCGAGCAGCATGCCGACGTCGATTACGTGCCTACCGCGGACGGCCTCACGTCCGCGGAACTAATTGCACGGGCGCGCGGCAAACAGGCGATCATCAGCCAGTTCACCGATTCGCTATCGAGCGACATCATCGCGCAGTTGCGAGGCCTGGGAATGATCGCGCACGTGGGCGTGGGCTACGACAATATCGATGTCCCGGCCGCCACCGCACAAGGCATTCTGGTGAGCAACACGCCCGGAGTTCTCGATGACACCACTGCGGATTTTGCGTTCGCGTTACTGCTGGCCGCGGCGCGGCGCGTTACCGAAGCGGATGCGTTCGTGCGTTCCGGCCAGTGGAAACGTTGGAGCCTGGAATTGATGATCGGCCGTGACATCCATCACCGCACGCTGGGAATTTTGGGGATGGGACGCATCGGTCAAGCCGTCGCGCGGCGCGCGGCCGGCTTCTCGATGCGGGTTTTGTATCACAACCGCACGCGGGTCGCGGGCGATATTGCCACCTGGGTTTCTAAAGAAGAATTGTTGGCGGAGTCGGATTTCCTCAGCATCCACATGCCGCTGAACGAAACCACGCGGCACTCGATCGGCGAAGCGGAATTGCGCCGCATGAAGCCGACGGCGATCTTGATCAACACCGCACGCGGGCCCGTGATCGACGAAGCGGCACTAGCCCGAGCGCTGAACGAACATTGGATCGCCGCCGCCGGCCTCGACGTGTTCGAACGTGAGCCTCAAGTGCACCCGGGATTGCTCGCGTGCCCCAACGCCGTGCTCGCACCCCACATCGGCTCGGCAAGCGTCGACACACGCCGGAAAATGACCATGATGGCGGCAGAAAATGCACTGGCAGCATTGACGGGACGACGCCCGCCCAACTTACTCAATCCTGCTGTGTGGGAGTCGTGGGCATCCCGGCCAGAAGGCGCAGGATAAGCAGGTCGGAGGGTTGGAATGTGGTGACAGGAATGTTGTTCGCGTCCTCTTCCTGATCGACCACATGGCTGCGGATGATCTTGCGCAGATGCTCCACCGACACGCCAAGTTCTTCGGCTGCTTCCACTTCCGTGTATTGCGATCTTCCCGGACGAGTCATGAGCATTGCTGTTAATCCGATTGTAGGGCCCACGCGCGGGTGGCCCAATCGGGCAGAGCGCTTAGTTCGAAATAGGGTTCGCCTGACGTACCGGAGTACTACTCGCGGTACTTCTTCGCGCCGCGAGCGTCAACTTACAATAAAGCCATGAGGATTCTGCCTTCGTTTTTCCTGCTATCCCTTCCCCTGTTAACGACGGCCGTTTGGGGCCAGACGTCTTCCGGATTCGATCCCTCCGCGATCGATCACAACGTCAATCCTTGCGAGAACTTCTACCAGTTTGCGTGCGGCGCTTGGATGACCGCCAATCCCATCCCCGCTGACCAGTCGCGCTGGGGAAGATTTGACGTGTTGCAGGACAGCAATCGTGAAGTCCTCCACAAGATTCTGGAAGCGGCCGCCGTAGTGAAGCCAGGACGCACCGCCCTCGAACAGAAGATGGGCGATTACTACGCGTCCTGCATGGACCAGAAAGCAATCGACGCCAAGGGCGCGGCTCCGATGAAGCCGGATCTGGATCGTATCGCGGCGATCAGGGATAAGGCCGGCCTCACCGATGCCGTGGTGTTTTTGTACCGCGCCGGCACCGCGCCGTTCTTCCGCTTCGGCTCCGGGCCGGACCCCAAGAACTCGGCCATCGTCATTGCGGATCTGGACCAGGGCGGCCTGGGCTTGCCGGACCGCGATTACTACTTGAAGACCGACGACAAATCAGTTGAAATTCGCAAGCAATATGTCGCGCACATGCAGAAGATGCTGGAGCTGGCGCGAGCCAAGCCAGAGGACGCCGCGAAGCAGTCGCAAGTGGTGATGGCACTTGAAACCGAACTGGCGAAAGCCTCGCTTGACCGCGTATCGCGCCGCGATCCCGAGAAGCTATATCACAAGATGACCATTCGCGAGCTGGATGCGCTCGGCGCGGGCTTCGCGTGGGCGAAGTTCTTCGTGGCCTCGGGCGCACCGCGCTTTGAGTCGCTGAACGTCGATGTGCCGGACTTCATCAAAGGAATGGACACCGTGATCGGGTCCGCATCGCTCGACGCTTTAAAGGCATACCTGACCTGGAATGTGGTGCGCGAATCGTCGAACGCGTTGTCGCAACCTTTCGAGCAGGAGTCTTTCAACTTTTACGGCAAGGTTTTGCGCGGCACCAAGGAAATGCGTCCCCGCTGGAAGCGCTGCGTGGATCTGACGGATCAGCAGTTGCCGGATGCGCTGGGCCGTAAGTTTGTCGAAACCACGCTGGGAGCCGAAGGCATGCGCCGCACCCACGAAATGGTGGGCGAGATCGAGAAAGCGATGGCGGCCGACCTCCAGGATATAGATTGGATGACGCCCGAGACCCGCAAGCAGGCGCTCGAAAAATTGCATGGCGTGCTGAATAAAGTCGGCACCAATGAAGAGTGGAAGACCTACTCGACCGTGCGCATTTTGCGCAACGACTTTTTCGGCAATACGGAACGCGCGGGCCTTTACGAAATTCAGCGCGAGCTGTCCAAGATCGGCAAGCCGGTGGACAAGAAAGAATGGGGAATGAGCCAGCCCACCGTCAACGCCTATTACGATCCGCAGCAGAACAACATTAATTTTCCGGCTGGGATTCTGCAGCCACCGTTTTACGACAACAAAGTGGACGACGCGGTGAACTATGGCGCGATCGGTTCGGTAATCGGGCATGAGCTGACCCACGGCTTCGACGACGAGGGCCGCCAGTTCGACGTCAAAGGCAATCTGCGTGACTGGTGGACCGAAAAAGACGCCAAAGCTTTCGAGCAGCGCGCCGATTGTCTGGTGCAGCAATACGGCAACTTTAGCCCCGTCGATGACGTGAAGCTCAACGGCAAGTTGACGTTGGGCGAGAACACCGCGGACAACGGCGGGCTTCGTCTGGCTTACATGGCGCTGATGGACAAGCTGCAGGGCAAGGAGCCTCCGCCGCGCGATGGTTTCACGGCGGCGCAGCGATTTTTCCTGGGGTGGGGACAAATCTGGTGCCAAAATGTGACGCCGGAAGCGGCGCGTTTGCGCGCCCAGACCGATCCGCATTCGCCGGGCAGTTTCCGGGTCAACGGAACGGTTTCGAACATGCCGGAATTTCAGAAGGCGTTCGCGTGCACGACCAGCCAACCCATGGTGCGCGGTCCGGCTTGCCGGGTTTGGTAAAACTCAAGGACGGCGGTGGATCGCGCCGCCTTTCATTACGAACGACACCTTCTGTAGCAGGGCGATGTCGTCGAGCGGGTTGCCGGGGACGGCCACGATGTCGGCCAGATAGCCGGATTTGAGCACGCCGATTTCGCCTTCCCAGCCGAGTAGCTTCGCGCCGTTTACCGTGCCTGCCTGAATTGCCGCGAGCGGGGTCATGCCGTTTGCGACCATCAACGCAAATTCGCGGGCTTGGGTGCCATGGGGGAAGGGGCCGACGTCGGAGCCCATGGCGATGGGCACTCCGGCAGCCAGTTGCTTGTGGAATTCCCGGGCGTGGTAGGTCTGGATCTCGCGGGCACGGGCGGCTTGGGCCTGGGTGTTGGGGTGGGCGGCGAAGTATTCGAGGATAGCGAAGGTGGGGACGGCGAAGATCTGTTTTTCGCGCATCAGCTTCATGGTGGCGTCGCTGAGCTGATAAGCATGGTCGATCGAAACCACTCCGGCTTCGGCGGCGTAGAGCGTGGCGGGTTCGCCAGTGGCGTGTACGGCTATGCGCTTGCCGACGCGGCCGGCTTCGCTTACAGCGGCAGACAATTCTTCGCGAGTGAATTGGAAGGGCGTCGAGAAACGGCCGGCAGTGAGCGAGTCCTTACCGGTTTCATAGATCTTGATGAAATCGGCACCTTCCTTAAATTGCTGGCGGATTGCGGTGATGAGTTCGGCCGCGTTATTGGCTTGGGTGGCGTTGGGGAGTACGCGCTGCTCGGGATTGTAGCCCAGGGCGTCTTCGTGCCCGCCTAGAATATCGATGGCGTTGCCGCTGATGCGCAAGCGCGGTCCGGGGAACAGGCCTTGATCGATGGCGTTGCGGACGGCGGTGTCGGCGGAACCGGCGCCCTCGGTTCCCATGTCACGTTCCGCGGTGAAGCCGGCCATGAGATCTTCGCGCGCCGCCCGGATCGCGGTGAGGGTGCGCTGCGCTACCGATTCCTGCACCGTCTGCAAGTCTTCTGGGCCGGGGTGTAGGAACAGGTGGACATGGGCGTCGATCAATCCGGGCAGCAAGGTTCGGTCGCCTAAGTCGATGATCTCGGCTCCGGCGGGATGCGTTACTGCGGTGCCGGCTTCGGAGATTCGGCCGCCCACAACCAGGACTTCACCGGGTGCGTGCATGCGGCCCGTTTCGACATCCAAGAGCCGGGCGGCATGCAGGACGATGGGGCGGATGGGCGGTTGGGCAGCGGCGGTCCAGCAGAGAAGCAGGAGGATCGCGCGTCGCCACATCAGGGTTGCTTGGGCGCGTCGGTTTTGGGGGAATCCGGGAGAATGAAGGTGGTTTCGCCGGGGCGCAACAGCTTCAGCTGCTTGCGGATTTCCATTTCCTGCTCGGTCGTGCTTTCTTCCAAGCGGCGGATACGTTCGCGGCGGCGCTCGTTTTCGGCGGCTTTGGCGGCGTTCTGCTCTTCCAGCTGGCGGACTTCCTGGCGCTTGTCGAGCAGCGCGGAAACGCCTTGGGGTCCGCGCAAGGCAACGAGTCCATAGACCACGATCAGCGCGAAGGCGATGATGTAACCGGCGCGGCGCATTCGCAAGCGAAGCGAAAGAGAGCGAATCAAGGCTTCCAATTTACGTTTATAGCCTGTATTGCAAAAAAATACTAGTGCGGTGATACTCTTTAGTGTTTGAATCCGCGAAAACCTCACGAACGACCTGGGGATGGCGATAACAGCAGTGCGTCAAACCATCTTTCGTGTCCCAAATGCGGCACCAGCAACGTGCGCCGTTCGCACAACGAGGGACTCTACGCCGGCATCCAGCGGATTTTCGGACGCTGGCCTTTCCGCTGCCGCAGTTGCCGGACGCGTTTCTATCGCGCGGCCGATCCGCCGGAAGATTTTTAAGCGGCGCTACTTGGCGGCGGCTTTGTCGACCAGAGCTTTGATTTCGACAGGGAGTTCGAAGAGGTCCGCGGGGAGGGGTTGATCGAAGCTCAAGTCGGTGATGCTGATATCCAGGCGCTGCGGGCCCATTTTTGACTTGGAATGAGTGGGAGCGAGGACGCCGTCGAAATTCTTATAGTCGGACACTTCCACTTCCACCGGGATTTCGCCCATGGGACTGACCGCGGTGGTGGCGGTTTTCAGCAGCAATCCGGATTTCTTCGAGTAGAATTGCGTTTCCGGTTTGCCCGCCGCGGGCGTAACTTGCACTTTGTAACAATCCTCGCCGTTCACGGTCTCCGAGCCGGTGGTTTCAACCTTGGCGAAAACTTTGCGCCAGTCGACTTGGGCGTTGAAGCGGGCTTCGCGCTCGGCTTGGGCCTTCTCGTCGCCGCTCTTCACCCGCGGTCCGGTGATGGCATTCTTCTCCCAAGCCACGCCGTTGCTAAAGCCCGATTCGGCTTTGCCGAGCGGCCCCAGTTCCAGAACCGAATATTCTTGGTCGGGAGCGATGGCATAGCGGGTCAGATTGCCGGTCATACCGACCTCGGGGACCAGGATCGTTCCGGTCATCTTCTCGTGGGTGTGCTTTTGGTAAGCTGCTTTGCCGCCAGTGACTTCCACAAAGCGGTCGAGGATGGTTTCGGCTTTGGGCAAGGGCTGCGCCGAGGTGAAGGCCGCGGCGAAGGCGGTGAGGACCGCGATCCGTTCGAGTCTGGTCATTTCGATTCCTTTTGTTTCCGTATCCAATCTAGCGCAGCGTCCAGCACGGAGTCGTGGCCGGCTAGCAGGGCTTCGCGGGAGAGCTTCACTTCGACGTCCGGGATCACGCCGTTCCCTTCGAGGGCTTGGCCGCCTTGGGAGATATAGTTGGCGACGGCGTATTGGAAGCCGTCGCCGTTAGGCAGGCGGGTGATCACGGAGGGCAGGGCGGCGGCGGCGGTGCGGCTGCCGAAGATGCGGGCGCGGCCAAGATCTTTGAGTCCACCGGCGAAGATTTCGGAGGTGGAGGCGGAGCTTCCGTCTACCAGCACCGCGACGGGACCGCCGTAGGCGTCGGCGCGCGGATTGATGGCGAAATTGAGGGTCGCGCCGCGCATATACATGGTGCCCAAACGTAGGCCGGGCTTGCTGACCAGCCAACCGGCCATGCCCATGGCCATGCCGCCAATGCCTCCGGGATTGCCGCGCAGATCGATGACAATGCCGTCACAATGGGCGCATTTCTGGACGGCGTCTCCGAATTCCGTCATCACGCGCACCAGATCCAGAAACATATTAAAGCGGATGTAGCCGGTGTTGCCGAGCAGCTTCGATTCAAACCACACCGGTTGCGGGGGCAGATTCCCGAAGCCCGCGAAAATGCCGCGCGGGGGGATCAGTTTGACGTCGCGCGTCACGCGGAGATTGGCGGCGTCGGCAAAGACCATGGGGCGGAGGGCGGCGATGGGTCCCGAGAGACGCGCTGCCACGGCGCGTTCGAGTTGCAGCTCGTGGACCGCTGGGTCGGCTTGGAGCTTGGCTACCAGCGGCGGAAGATCGAAGCCGTTGGTCT
>CAVXEM010000002.1:0-70555 GCA_963760575.1 Bryobacterales bacterium | reverse complement strand
TGTTAAGCTCTACGAATCTGTTGTTTATGGAAAGATGCTATGAAAAGCACTCGACGTTTCAGCCACTTTCTCAGTCTTTTCCTCCTGATTGCTCCCTTTTCGCGTGCGCAAGACGCCGCGGCTATGAAGGGAAAAGCAATCGGTGAAACTATCAACGCAGCTATCAGCGCCGCTCTGCCAGGAGTGTCAGCGATCGAAAACATCGTTGCGGCGCTCTTTAAAAAACCCGCCGGCACAGCCGTCGCTCCAACGGCAACTGCCAAGGTCTCAGCACAGGACGTGACTAACGCCGTCAACAGCGCGACGACTACTTTACAGAACAACGCGCAAGCTCAACTAAGCGCCTTACAAGGCGCTGTCGCTGAGATCGCTGCCGCTAATCAACTCGCATCGGCCGCCCAGAATGCGTATGCGACCCTTCCCTCGACAGCCTTTCTGAACATTCCAGGGGGACTGGAAGCTTTCAAGAATGGATGGGGCGTCGCAAAAACAAATTTAGGTAAAGTAACGGGATTTAGCGCCGCTACGCTCGGTAAGATTACAGACGAATCGCTCCTTACGGATTGGAACACGCTCAACAATGCTTACGCGGGGTGGATTAGTGATATTGAGACTAACATTACCAATCAAACGCAAGCATCGATAACGACGACGAATCTGGTGTTGGGCCTTAAGAGCTTCGGTCAGCTGCAGACTGCCGTCCAGGGGATGACAATGATACCGAGCGTTGAGCTACAGAGCTTGCCAGCCAGCTCAGCACTATCAAAGCTCAGCAGCCGACTAACGCAGCTAACAACGCGTCTCCCCCCGCCCCCACCCCCACCCCAAAAGAACAATTCCGGTCCTCTTGGAACGTTTATTAGGAGCACCTTGTCGCAATGAATGGCTGTTTCCGCTGATTTAATTCAAACCTCAACGAAGGGCTGCTAACTCCTGAGAATTGCCCAGCGACCCTTCGAACTACCGAGATGAAGCAGATACGCCCTTTTCAAAGTGCGGAACTTCGTAAATCTCTGGTAGCGCTAAGTTGAAGCTGGAAACGGTATCCAACACCCTAGCGGTGAAATCTTCGTTCAACTCTCGCTTGTTGATCAGAAACATTACTGGGTGATCGAAACTAAAGCGCGCGTCCGCGAGAAAGTGGCGAAGCTTGCCAATTAGAGCCTCACTGTCAGCTTTCCCCATCAACGACGACGTAAGATCGACATAAATTGACCGATGAGCACTGAAGGCCTGGAACGCGAGCTGCCGCGTGAGTCTGCCCACGTCAAATCGTGGAGCAGAACGGAACTCGAACACATAAGATGGCTCGGAGTATTCCAACGTCTGCATGAACTCACGCTCAGTGACGTCAGCAAAATGCACAAAGATCAGTAGCCCTCGTCGGCGATCAGGAAAGAGTGAGGACTGTGTTCCCTGATCCTGGAAATCGTCAGGCTTGATGCCCGCCCGCTGAGGTCCACGAACGATTTGTAGATGTGTTCGCCTAGTTTCTTCCGCCATCCTACGTCGCCTCCCGAGAGAGCTCTGCCTCAATTTGAACATAACTTGTACTTAGCGGGAGACGCGCGGACAGTTGGCGGCGTCTTCCGTGGGTTAAGTTTACATCAGGCAGCCTCGCGTTGAGGCCGCAAAAGCAAACCTTCTAAGAAGGCCTGATAGGGTGTCCTGCCTTGGGTGCGATAACCGCGGTGGGCGCGCTCGTGGTTGTAAAACTCCAGATAACGATCCAGGTCTTGCTGTAACTGCGCGACGCTCTCATAGAGCGTATGACGAAAAGCGGACGAGAAGAACTCTTCCTTGACGGTGCGGTGGAAGCGTTCGCAGAAGCCGTTGGTCTGTGGCGAGCGGACTTCGGTGCGGCGATGACGGATCTGGCTGATGGCCAGGAACAGCTCGAAGTGGTGCTTGAGCTCGCGGCCGCAGTATTCCCTGCCGTTGTCGGTGAGCAGATGCTCGACCTCGGCGGCGTGATCTTCATAGAAGGGCAGGACGCGATCGTCGAGGACATCGACGGCGGTCATGGGAACTTTTGACAGATACACCTTGGCGAAGCCGAGCGAACAATGGGCGTCCACTACGCTCTGCATGTAGATCTTGCCGATGCCTTTGATGGTGCCGATGAAGTAGGTGTCCTGGCACAGCAAGTAGCCTGGATACGGGGCTTCCACGTGCTGTTCGGGATCGGAAGTGCGGCCGCGGTGCTTCTGCAACAGACGAATCTGGCGTTCGGTGAGGATGCCGCCTTGGGCGGCCGTCTTCTGTTCCAGCCACAGCAGGCGGTGAATGCGAAGCGTCAGCCCGTGGCGCTGCCAGACGGCCCGCACGGTGGAGGGCGACACGCCGACGCCCACCAGCTTCAACTGATCGCTGATGCGCAGATAGCTGTAAGTGGGATAGCGCCCGGTCATCTCCACGATCTGCGCTTCTAGTTCCGGCGGAGTCTGGTTCGGCATCCGCGGTTTGCGTTTGGCTTGCGGCGCCAGGCCCTCGGCGCCGAACTTCTCGAAGGCTTCTTTGATCTCGTAATAATGGCTGCGACTGATGCCGGCTCGGCGGCACGCCGCACTCACGTTGTTCAACTGCTCAGCCAGGGCCAGCATGCCCATCCGGGCCTTGATAAGCTTCTCTGTAGTGCTCATGAGGTGGTGTCCTTTCGTGGTCCTTTTGAGTCGTGGAAAACCCAAAATTTACCACTGAAGACGCCGCCTCAGGCACCGCTCACGCGGTGCCCAACTGTCCGCCCATCTCCCGCTAACTTCACATAACTGAGTTTCGGCAAGAGCCAGGGCATCCCCCACTCGGGAGGATAAATCTTCATCGTTCCCGTCGCTTTGTCCTTCAGATCACGATCTTTGAAGAACGCTCGTTTGTACCAACGTGGTGCAATTCCAGAGAACGGTCTGAAGAGGACTTTGTCTCCTTTATCGCTGGGCGGCGTCCAACCCGAATGTTCAACAGCGATGGCGTCCTTGTGTAGGTTGAGAGCCTGGCTCTTCGGATAGGGCTCGATGTACTGCACCTCATCAACTCCGGCAGCAACGATATGTCTCGCGCAGAAATGGCATGGAAACGTCGTAACAAACAAGCGAGTTCCGACCAACGATACACCTTTGCGAGCTGCCGAAAGCAGGGCGTCCATCTCTGCATGTACCGCTCTGCTGAATTCCAGCAACTGGCCGATCCGCGTCTTGCGGAGATCGCCTGCCAAGGTGCGCTTGCGTTCGTCCCCAAGCGCCTTCAATTCCGGAACCGCTGTTAACAGCTCATTAATGATCTCGTTTTGCTCCCGGGTGTTGCGGCAAAACCGCTCCTGGGCATCTCCGAACATTCCGCACCGAGCATCGAGGCCGCCTATTGCGAAGGATTCTCCATATACACCACCGCCAGCTTTGGGGACCTCGTTGGTGCCTGTTGCAACAACGTTACCGATTGAATCGGTCACTGCGGCTCCAACCTGCCGCGATAAGCAGGCGCTCTGCATTTGAGCACTGTGCGCGTGATGCATGGCCGTTTCCGCGACGGTTGGGCGAACCAACTCTGAGTGAGTGAGAATCTTGATGAGCCTCGATAAATTATCGACGACATCCCAATCAGGATTAGCCTGACCGTTTTTCACCCGATCGACGGTATTGTCAACAAAGTAGTCGGACAAGTGAAATGCGTCACCGACATGCTGGCCATGCTTCTCATCCGCGTCGGCGTCTCTCTTCATAAAATCCAATGTCGCTGGCCGTCCTGCGTCTCGGAATTTGGCACCGATTCTGCCAATCCGTTTTTCCTCCTCGCAAACCACACCGATTAGAAGGAAAGCATCCTGATAGACGTGTCGAAGCAGCGCAACCTCGGCGGGATGTCGAATCGAATCGAGGATGTAGGCTCGGGGCTTGCCATCGGGAGGGACAGGTTTGCCCTTTTCGACCTGGACGCCGGTCTTGGTAGCCCGAACACTCTGGATTTTCAGCACCAGTGCCCTCGCAATAGCCGCGTGGTCCGACTCTCCGTTCTTGTTCAGCTCGGATCGCATCTGATCCCCATAATCTTGGAGTGCTCTCACCTGATATAAGCGCCGGATGCAAAATAGACCAGTAAACGCCGCGTGAGCGGCGTTACGGCGGGAAGAAACTAGACCGCCGGAAAACTGGTTCCAGCAGACATCCCCAACGTGTTTGTGGAACACCGGAGAGGTGTACACAGTGGAGTTATACGCGCGCGTTCGGCGAGCGGTCATCGTCGACAAGATGAGTGAGCGCGAGGTGGCCCGGCAGTTCGGGCTGGCTCGCGAGACGGTGCGCAAGATGCTGCGGTACGCGGTGCCACCCGGCTACCGGCGGCAGCAGCCCGTGCGCCGGCCCAAGCTGGGCGTCTGGATCGGGACCATCGACCAGATCCTGGAAGACGACAAGGCGGAAGGCAAGAAGCAGCGTCACACCGCCAAGCGGATCTTCGAGCGGCTGCGCGACGAGCATAGCTACACGGGCGGCTACACGATCGTAAAGGACTACGTGCGGCTCAGAAAACTGAGCCAGCGCGAGATGTTCGTGCCGCTGGCTCATCCACCCGGAGATGCGCAAGCCGACTTCGGCGAAGCGATGGTGGTGATCGGCGGAGTGGAGCGCAAGGCGCACTACCTGGCGGTGGACCTGCCGCAGTCCGATGACTGCTTCGTGATGGCCTTTCCGGCCGAGACGACAGAAGCGTTCCTCGAAGGTCACAACCACGCCTTCGCGTACTTCGGCGGGGTACCACGCACGATCCTGTACGACAACACCAAGCTGGCGGTGGCGCGGATTCTGGGCGACGGAACGCGCACGAAAACGCGGGCATTCACCGAACTGCAGAGCCACTACCTGTTCGCCGAGAAGTTCGGACGACCGGCCAAGGGCAACGACAAGGGGAAGGTGGAAGGGCTGGTGGGTTACGCACGGCGGAACTTCATGGTGCCGCGTCCGCGCTACTCCAGTTGGGAGGAGTTCAACGCGCATCTGCTCATCCAATGCCAGAAACGGCGCGAGCACAAACTGCGGGGACATCAGCAGACCATCGGCGAGCGTTTCGAAAAAGACCGGGAGCGGCTGCTGCCCCTGCCAGCAGCACCGTACGAAGCCTGCGACAAGCGGTCCACGCGGGTGACGTCGATGTCGTTGGTGCGCTATCGCACCAACGATTACTCGGTGCCGGTGTGTTGGGGACACCGCGAAGTGCTGGTGAAAGGGTTCGTGCATGCAGTCATGATCTGCGCCGGGAGCGAGGTGATCGCGCGTCATCCACGAAGCTATGAACGGGAAGACATGGTCTTCAATCCGCTGCATTACCTGGCGCTGCTGGAGCGGAAGACGAACGCCCTCGACCAGGCTGCGCCACTGGCTGGCTGGGTTCTGCCGGAAGGTTTCGCGCAGATGCGCCATCTGATGGAGGCGCGTCTGGGCAAGAAGGGCAAGCGCGAGTTCGTACAAGTCCTTCGGCTGCTGGAAACGTTCGCGCTCGCGGAAGTAGCACAGGCCATCAATGATGCCCTGCGGATGGGGACGATCTCGTTTGATGCCGTCAAGCACCTGTTGCTGTGCCGGATCGAACGGCGACCGGCACGGCTGGATCTGGACAACTATCCGCATCTGCCCCTGGCGCAGGTGGCGACCACCGCTGCCGCCGATTACCTCGCACTCTTGGGTGCTGGTTGAGATGGACACGCCCCAGGTTTTACTCAATCATCATCTGAAAACGTTGCGGCTGCCCACGTTCCTGCGCGAGTACGACAGAGTCGCGCAGCAGTGCGCCGCCGAGGGCGTGGATTTTCCACGCTACCTGCTGCGCTTGAGCGAGCTCGAACTGTTGGACCGCGAGCGGCGCGCCACCGAACGCCGCATCCGCCAGGCGAAGTTCGATGTGGTCAAGAGTCTGGACACCTTCGACTTCCTGGCGATCCCATCTTTGAATAAATCGCTGGTGCTGGAACTGGCCCGCTGCGAGTTCATCGAGCGGAAGGAGAACGTCCTGGCCCTGGGAAACTCGGGCACTGGGAAAACTCATATCGCGCTGGCGCTGGGCCTGGCCGCTTGCCAGAGGGGTTTCCGGGTCCGGTTCACCACCGCGGCATCGCTGGCACACGAGCTGATCGAGGCCAAGGACGAACGGCGCCTGATGCGCTTTCAGAAAATGCTCTCCAGCTTCGAGCTTCTGATCATCGACGAACTGGGCTTCGTGCCGCTGTCCAAGACTGGCGCCGAACTGCTGTTCGAGGTCTTCAGCCGCCGCTATGAGCGCAGCGCCACGCTGGTCACCAGCAATCTGCCATTTAACGAATGGACCGAAGCGTTCGGATCGGAGCGGTTGACAGGGGCGCTGCTGGACCGCCTCACCCACCACGTCCACATCCTGGAGATGAACGGGGACAGTTACCGGCTCAAAGACAGCAAGCAAAAGCGGCCACCGAAGCCTCGTTCTTAGTCGCCCCTAACTCCACTCCCGGCGCCGATTTACGAGGGCGGCTTCCGCTCCGGCCTAAACGCGCCCCGCAAAGCGGGTCGCAGGCCTACGCTCCCGCCGCCCCCGTAAATCCTTCAAACCAAAACCTCTCCTACTCGTGAAGTGGTCTACTTTCTCTCCGCCCCAGCGGTCTAGTTTTACTCCGCCCTTGACATCTTGCCAGTCCCGGTGGCCATGGCTAGTAGCATCTGGCGTTTGCGTTTGGCTATGGCCTCTTCCGTTGCGGTATTCGCATCCCGCTGGTAAGGGCGAATGAGCGGGTGATCATTCGGGGTAAGGAGTACCTTGCCATATGCGGATTCGAGGTCGCGGCTGAGAAATTCGCGCAGCGCGTCCGGCGTATGAAAGTGTGCGATCTGCCGCGAGCGATTCAGCTTGTGACGAACATCGTGATGCCAGATCACCTCGCCATTAGTTGAATAGAGAAATGGCACTCGAAAGCCGTCGAAATTGAAGGGACTCTCTAACAGCCCACGGGAATACCGCTCGGCTTGGCTCAACACATTCTGCGGCCCGAGGGTAAGTTTTTTGGCTTCCACGATCCCGAGTATTTGGCCGGTGGCGCATAACGCATAGTCAGCGGGGCCGGTTTCAGTGGGATACTCTTCGATGGCGCAACGGTCTAGCTTTGCGAGCGGGGTTCCAAGTGCATGCGGTACGACGCGCCAACCCGCACTACGGAGCCGCGCATCAATAAGCTTCTTGCGCGTAAGCCATTCGGAGTTGTTCGGGGACGCAGTGGACATCAGGTTGCGAGTTACACCTTTCCCGGCAGGCGTTGATGCCGCAATTCTCCTTGTAACATATTGGAAATACTGGTGTTTTGATTGTATATGGACGGGCGTTTTTAGGCAAATGAAAAATCCCCGATACCAATGCTTTCGCTCGGAGGAACTCTCGCCGAGACGCCGAAAACTCATCGGTTATGGTCTGCACCAACATGGGTACCGCGATGGATGCGGTCCCTGCCATGCTTGGCTGAGTCCAATCTCGGATCTTAATAGTTTCCCTATTAGCCGCGCGTCCGAGCGGTCAATTTCCGTGAAATTACTTTGCGCGACCAACTCTGGATGAAATTTGGCATAGTGACCGTCGCCAAGAAGATCGCCCCGACGTGGGGGTAACGTTTCACGTGGTTCAAGATCATCGACGAAGGCACTCAGGTCCCGCCAGTCAATCACCTGAACTCCGTGCTGATGATCAAAAAATATATTCCATGGGCGGAGGTCGCCATGGACAAGATGATGCGTTTTGGTCCACTGTGCAAACTCGAGTAACTGAGCTTCTACGATTCCTGGGTCCGGGGGTACTTCCATCCCCCAGAGATTTTCGCCTCTCGCTTCTGCGGAAAGAACGATGTCCTCAATCGGACCGACGATCTTGGCTATGCGTGGACAGGAGTCATGGATGCTTTGAATGCGTCGATGGTGGTCCGGATGATCGGGAGCGCAGATCCTGAACGCATAATATTTAACACCGCCTTTAATGGCAATGCAGAGTGTCGTTGAATCAGAGCCGAGGTACTTCTCGCGGGTGACGTACTGGACTTGATACCCCTGCGGCGCAAGAATGTCCTCAATTGTTGAACCGTGAGTCATACGGGGCTGAAAGATGGCGACAGTTAGTCAGATTCCACTGGTTGTTGAGCCTTGAGGAAAGCCACAGCTACATTTTTATCTACAGTGTGGTTTTCGGGCATCCTGGAAATGCCCACATCAGCATGATTTTATTGGTCGGGGCGGGGCGATTCGAACGCCCGACCCCCTGCGCCCAAGGCAGGTGCGCTACCAGGCTGCGCTACGCCCCGACATTAGTACAGCCTTCATCTTAAAACACTTTCCAATCAGCCATCGGGGTAACTTGCGATTGGCGCAAAATGTTCTCTCGAAAATTCCGCTAACTCCTGTTTTCTCCGTGGCTTGACTCTGCTCGACTGACATGATAGTGTTCATCTGGAGTCTCTACATGCGCGTGCTAACCCGCTGCGGCGGGATCCTCTTGTTGTCTTCATTATTAATGAGTGCGCAACCCGCGCCTGCACCCATCCCTGCCGCTTCCGAACGCAAGCTGTTGGACCAGTATTGCGTCACCTGCCATAACCAGCGCCTGAAGACCGCGAATCTCACGCTCGATAAGCTCGACCCCTCGAACGTCGCCGCGCAGCCTGAGTCTTGGGAAAAAGTCGTCCGCAAACTGCGCGCCGGGATGATGCCGCCTTCCGGCCTCCCACGCCCCGCCGCCGCCGATTATGCGGCGCTAACAATTTCGCTAGAAAATGATTTGGACCGCGCCGCCGCCGCCAAGCCGAAACTCGCGCGCCCCAGCGCCCATCGCATGAATCGCACCGAATACGGCAACGCGATTCGCGAATTGTTAGGTCTCGACATTGACGTGTCCGCCTACCTGCCGGCCGACGACTCAAGCTATGGCTTCGACAACGTGTCCAGCGGCTTGCAGGTCTCGCCTACCCTGGTCGAAGCCTACATTACCGCCGCTTCGAAGATCAGCCGCCTGGCGCTCGGCCACGACACCGCTCCGGCCCGCAAGGTGTATCACGTTCGCGAAGATTATTCGCAGGAAGATCAAGTCGAAGGCCTGTCGTTCGGAACCCGCGGCGGTATGCTGATTCATCATTATTTCCCTGCTGACGGCGAGTACTCGATTTCCTTCGACGTAGTGCGAACTACGGTTGGCTCTTTGTTCGGCGGTGACAGCGAAGACGAGCAACTCGAAGTCACGCTCGACGGCCAGCGCCTGAAGTTGTTTAAGATCGGCATCGGCAAAGACATCGTGCTGAACGCGCTCCACGACAAGACCGAGATCAAAGTCCCCGTGAAGGCCGGCCAGCGCACAGTGGGCGTCACGTTCATCGCCACCACCTACGTGCCGAATGTGGATTTGAACCGCCACTACCAGCGCAGCATTCTTGATGACAATCTGGTCGACGGTTTCACCTTCACGCCGCAGATCAGTTCCGTGACCATCATGGGCCCGTCCAACGGCAAGCGCCCCACCGACACTCCCAGCCGCAACAAGATTCTGACCTGCCATCCCGCCAATTCGAGCGAAGAAATTCCGTGTGCCAAGCGGATCCTGACGGCCCTCGCGCGCAAAGCGTATCGCCGCACCGTCACGGACCGCGATACCGAAACGCTGCTCAGCTTCTATCAAGCCGGCCGCAACGCCGGAGACTTCGAAAACGGCATCGAGCGCGCGCTGCAATTCATCCTGGCGCATCCTGAATTCGTGTTCCGCACCGAAGACGGCCCCGCCAACGTGAAGCCCGGCCAGGCGTATCGCATTAACGATTTGGAACTGGCATCGCGCCTATCGTTTTTCTTATGGAGTACCGTTCCTGACGACGAACTGATCACGCTCGCCTCGCAAGGCAAGTTGAAGGACCAGGCGGTGCTGGAACACCAAGTCCACCGCATGCTGGCTGACCCGCGCTCGCACGAACTGATCAAGAATTTCGCGGGACAGTGGCTCGAACTGCGCACCATGCAGGGCTCCACTCCCGAAGGCGTAATCTATCCCGACTTCGATGACAACCTGCGCCAGGCCTTCCGCACCGAAGCGGAAATGTTTTTTGAAAGCATCATCCGCGAGGACCGCAACGTCATCGACCTGCTGAATGCGGATTACACATTTGTCAATGAACGCCTCGCGCGCCACTACGGAATTCGCGGAATATACGGCAGCCAGTTCCGCCGCGTGCCGCTCACCGGCGAGCTCGATATCCGGCGCGGCCTGCTCGGTAAAGGCAGTGTGGAACTGGTCACCTCCGTGCCCGACCGCACTTCGCCCGTACAGCGCGGCAAATGGGTCATGATGAATATCCTGGGAACTGTCCCGCCTGATCCGCCGCCTAACGTTCCCGCGCTCAAGACCAGCGGCGACAAGGCCGGTCCCGAGCAGACCATGCGCCAGCGCATGGAAGAGCATCGCGCCAACCCTGCCTGCGCCAGCTGCCATAAGATGATGGACCCCATCGGCTTCGCGCTAGAAAATTTCGACGGCATTGGCACTTGGCGTGCCAAGGAGAACGGGCAAAAAGTGGACGCTTCGAGCGTGCTCTTCGATGGCTCGAAAATCAATGGCGTGGTGGATCTGCGCAACGCGTTGCTGCGCTACTCGCCTCAATTCGTCCGCGTCTTCACGGAAAAGCTGATGATCTACGCGCTCGGCCGCGGCGTCGATTACGACGACATGCCGGTGGTGCGCTCCATCGTGCACGACGGCGAGCGCAACAACTATAAGTTCTCATCGCTGGTTCTGGGAATTATCAAGAGCGACCCGTTCCAGATGAACCGCAAACCCGACGGCGCGGTAGCCGCCGCCAGCAGATAATAAGGAAGGCGATCTCATGTTCATTACTAAGAAACATCTTTCCCGGCGTGCGGTACTGCGGGGCGCGGGCGTCACGCTGGCGCTGCCATTGCTGGATTCAATGATCCCGGCGCAGACGCCTTCCTCGAAAGTCGCGGCGCTTCCCAAGATCCCTCGCTTCGTGGGACTCTTCAATCCGCACGGCTGGGCGCCCGAGTATTCCACTTTCACGCAGCCCGGCGATTTTCCGTTTGTGCTGAAGCCCCTGCAGGACTGGAAAGAGTCCGTCACCATCATTAGCGGTCTCGACGCCACCTCTTCCATGCCGCCTCCGGGCTTGACCGGCGGCGATCACTCGCGCAGCGCCGCCGTGTTCAGTGGTGTGCAGCCCAGGAAGACGGTCAGCGAAGACATTTATCTGGGTACGACGATCGATCAGATGATCGCGCAGAAGTATGGCCAGGATAACGCGCTGCCTTCGATCCAATTGGGCATCGAAGATCAGAGCGCGCTGGCGACCTGCCCGTGGGGGTATAGCTGCGCCTACGTGAATTCGATTTCGTGGTCCGGCCCCAGTAAGCCGCTGCCGCACGAAGCTAATCCGCAAGTGGTGTTCGAGCGTTTGTTCGGCGAGGGCGGCAACGCCCAGGAACGCGCCGCACGCAAACTCGAAAAGGTAAGCTTGCTCGACGCGGTCACCAGCGAAGTCGCGCGCCTCAACAAGAGCCTGCCGGGCACGGACCGCACGCGTCTCAACGAATATCTCGAAGACATTCGCGAGATCGAGCGCCGCCTCAAGAACGTCGCGAAATCCAAGGACATGTCGCCCGAAGCCCAAGTGCCCTTCGGTATGCCGGAATCGTTCCAGGAACACATAAATCTGATGTGGGACATGCAAGTGCTGGCCTTCCAGGCCGATATCACGCGCGTCTCGACGCTGATGTACGCGCACGATGTCAGCATGCGCAGCTACCCCGAGTCGGGCGTCGGCAGCGCGAACCACGCGGCCTCTCATCACGGCGGCATTCCCAAGCGCGTCGAGGATTGGGCCAAGATCAACCGTTTCCATGTCCAGTGCCTGCCGTACTTCCTGAACAAGATGAAGTCGACGCCGGATGGCGACGGCAGCCTGCTCGATCACAGCCTGATTTTCTGGGCCAGCAACATGGGCGACGGCAATCTGCACAGCCACAAGGCGGTCCCGAACATGCTGATCGGCGGCGCCATGGGACAGCACAAGGGCGGACGCAACATTCAGGCGTCCGGCACCACTGCGAACCTGCTGCTGACGGCGCTGCAAATGTTTGGCATCGAGAAGGAAAGCATCGGCGACAGCACCAAGGCATTGTCGTTAAGTTAATTCGGTGAGCTAGGAGCGCAACGTGCGAATCACGATTTATTGCAGCGGCGCTTCTTTCGGCAGCAGCCTTCGCGGCCACCAGCACCAGTCCCGTGGCGGACGCCGCCATGAATAAGGACCGCGATGCTTGCGCAATCTACTGAAGCAGAAAGCCGATGTGAATGCCCCGCAAGCCGATGGCGCGACTGCGCTCCACTGGATGGTGCGCTGGGATGACATGGAATCGGTCGACCTGCTGCTGAAAGCCGGAGCCAACCCGCAGGCCGCCAATCGCGCGGGTGCGACTCCGCTGTTTCTGGCGTCCACAACCGGCGACGCGGCCATGATCGAGAAGCTGCTGAAGGGCGGAGCCGACGCCAACGCGCCCATCCTGGCTCACGGCGAGACGGCTCTGATGATGGCAGCGCGCAGCGGCAACCTGGATGCGGTGAAAGTGTTGCTCGATCACGGCGCGCAAGTCAATGCTAAGGAAAATCTGCGAGGAACTTCAGCCATCATGTGGGCCGCCGAGCAGGGCCACGCTGATGTGATCAAGTATTTGTCGGATCATGGCGCGGACGTGAAGCAAGCGTCAGCGGTGATCACGCCGCCGCGCCGCAGAGGGTTAGCTTTCGCTCCGCCCAACGCTCCTCCCGGCCCCCCCAAGGGCGGCCTCACGGCGCTGCACTTCGCGGCGCGTCAGGGAACCATGGAATCTGTGCGCGTGCTGGTGGCGGCGGGCGCGGACGTGAATCAGATTTCGGCCGATGGCAGCAGCCCGCTGCTGGTGGCGGTGCAGAACGGCTTCTATTCGATCGCGCAATTTTTGATGGAGAACAAGGCCAACGTGAATCTGACCAACAATAAAGGTTGGTCGCCGCTCTATCTCGCCGTGAAGAATCGCAACCAGGAAATCACCGCCGTTCCGGGGCCCAGCACCGATGGAGTTCTGGAATTCATCACGCTTCTGCTCGACCGCGGCGCGGATCCGAATGTTCGCATCAAGGCCCCAACCGAAGTTCATCAGGCCATGACCGCGGCCTGGCTCAAAGAAGAAGGCGCCACGCCGTTATTGCGCGCCGCCCTATGCGGCGATCTAACGGTTGTCCGCCTGCTCATCGATCACGGCGCGGACCCGCTCATCCCGACCTTGGATCACACCACTCCGCTGATGGCTGCGTCCGGCGTCGGCTGGGACAACGGAATGCTGCGCGAGTATTCCGAAGATCAGACGGTCGAAGTGGTGAAATTGCTGCTCGATAAGGGTTCCGACATCAAGCTAGCCAACGACCACGGCATTACGGCGCTGCACGGCGCGGCCTACAAAGGCGCGAACAAAGTGGTGCAGTTGCTAGTCGATCGCGGCGCGGACCTAGCCGCTCAGGACAAGGGCGAGGACTTTGGGTTCGGTGCCAGTTCCACCCACATGACGCCGCTCAACTGGGCCGAAGGCGTGCCCATCGGCATGTCGTCTGCGATTTACCACGACGACACCGTGGCGCTGATGACGCGCCTGATGAAGGAGCGCGGCATCCCCGTCGTAAGCAATTCGTTCAAGGGCCAGAAGCCCACCTACAATTTCGGCGCCCTGGAAAACGACCCGGAATCGGCTCAACCCGGCGAAGAAGTAAATCGCCACCGAAAGGATCCACGTGAATCACCTAGCGCATGCTGCGTGCCGCCCTTCGCGGCGTGAACTCTTGACTGGACTGGCCGCGCTCGGCGCAAGCACTCTGCTGCCCGCGCAGACGCCCGCAGGCGACCGCCGCATCCTGGATGTTCATCAGCACTACGTCTCTCCGGATTACCTGGCGCTGCTGACGCGCAAGAACGCCGTGAGTCCCGTGGCCGGCTTCAACGTCTGGAAAGACTACTCGCCCGCGAAAAACCTCGACGCCATGGATAAGAGCGGAATCGCCACCGCGATGCTTTCGCCCACCGCCCCCGGCGTTTACTTCGGCGATGCCGAGGAAGCGCGCAAAGTCGCCCGCGAGATGAATGAATACGCCGCTGCGAAAATGGTGGGCGCTTACAAAGGACGCTTCGGATTGTTCGCGGTGCTGCCGATTCCCGATATCGACGGCAGCTTGAAGGAAATCGAGTATGCGTTCGACTCGCTCAAGGCCGATGGCGTCGGCTTGCTGACCAGTTACGGGACCAAGTATTTGGGTGATCCTGCCTTCGCGCCTATCTTCGATGAACTGAATCGCCGCAAGGCCGTGGTTTATACGCACCCGATCGAGGCGGCGTGCTGCATGAATCCGGTGATGGGTATCAATCCGCAGGCGCTCGAATATCCCACCGACACGGCGCGCGCGCTCATCAGTCTGGTGGTGAGCAATACCGCCACGCGCTGCCCCGATGTGAAGTTTATTTTCTCGCACGCCGGCGGCACCATCGTTTCGATCGCGGCCCGCTTCCTGGGCGCGGCGGTGAATGCGGAGAATCTGGCGAAGACGCCGGAAGTGAACTCGCGCATGTATCACGTGCGGCGCTTTTTTTACGACACGGCCGGATCGGCCAACCCAGTGCAGATGCAAGGGCTCAAGACACTGGTGGGTTCGTCGCAAATCGTGTTCGGCACGGACTTCCCCTTTGCCAACGCTCCGGCAACTGCGTCTGGTCTGCTCGCCAGCGGCTTCAGCGCCGACGAACTGCGCGCCATCGATCGCGAGAACGCTTTGAAATTCTTGCCGAAGTACCGCTAACCGCCGATAGGAGCCGCGATGAGGATCGGCATGGTGGGCGAAGCGGATCCGCCCGCGGGCTCCAGCGTCACGGCCACGGTGCCGATCATGGAAACATCAACCGGTCCATTCAAGATGTAGAGCGCGCGCATGCCGTCCGATTGGAACAGTCCCGCCGGGCGCGGCGCGCCGCCTTTGGGAATCACCCACATCTCGTACGTTTTCCCCGCGCCTGCTGCGGGGAGATTCGAGGCGATTAACAGCACGCCCATCTGCGGATGCAGAAAAACATAGCCGCGCGGCGGAGCGGTTTGCCCTTTGCCGAAACTCGTGGGCACGGTTTGGGGATCGGACAGAAATTGCAGAGCTTGCGTCAGGCGGTCGCGCTCGCTGTTCGAATCGATAAGCGCCCGCCGCGCCTCGGCTAGCTCGAAGGTACGCCGCCGCTCTTCGACGCCCAGCCACGCCGCGATCACCAAGAGGCACACCGCGCCGACGGCCCACACCCAACCCCAGCTTGGATAGTGAACGCCCACCGAAGTCAGCAAACGCCGCTTCAAACGGCGGCGGGGCGCAGCTTCGGGTACGAAGCTGAGCACACCTGCGTTGAGCGCGAGCGCTTCCGACAGCGCGTGCTGGCAGTTACCGCAGCCGCGCGCCAGATGGGCGTCGATCTCGCTTTTCTCCGCTGGCTCCAGCACGCCCAGCGCGTACAACTCAAACAAATCCGCAAGTTCCTGGCAGGTCATGCGCGCCCCCGGCAAATCATGCGATCGCCACCTCCGCCAGTTCGTCACGCAGAATTTTCAGCGCGCTGCGGGTCCAGGTCTTGACGGTGCCCAACGGTTGGTTCAGGCGCTCGGCCATTTCCATCTGCGACATGCCTTCGTAATACGCCAACTCGATCACTTGCCGCTGCGTCGGCGTCAATTTCTCGAAAGCGCTTTTCAAGCGGCGCACGCGGTCGATGGCGAGCGCGGCGGAGTCGAGCTTGGCGAACAATCCCGGGCGCTCCAGTTGATCCAGTTCCATCGCGCCCGCCTGCATGCGGCCATCGCTCGAACGCAGGTAATCGATGGCGCGGTTGCGCGCCACCGTCAACACCCAGGCGCCCAGCGCGCCCCGCTTGGCGTCGAAAGACTGCACCCGGTTCCAAATGCGCAGGAAAGTTTCCTGCACCAGATCCTCGGCGGTGGAGGCATTGCGCACGATGCGGAAGATCAGCGAATAAGTAAGGCGCCCATAGCGATCGTAAAGATCGTTCATGGCCTTGGGCTCGTGAGCCTTCAGGCGGCGCACCAGATCCGCGTCCTCGGCCAGGCGCAGGACCACCTGCAGGATTCCGAACGCCAATCCGACCGGGAGTAATTTGAAGAGCAACATCGGCGGCCCTCTATTAGGATATACGCGGAATCGAGTCTCACGGATTGAGGCGGTCCCGAAAGTAGCAGACTACGCAGCACTTACGTCACGCCAATCGGCTAGAATCCGGCCCTCGCCGGGAACATTAAGTTTCTGCCATAATATAGCCGGTGTCCCGCACAAAAGAATTGGAAGCTCAGCTGGCCAGCACTGAGCAGCAACTTCGACTCCTGCAAAAAATCAGCCGCTTTATGGTTCGCGACGTGGGGCTCGCGAAGGCGCTGGATAGCGTGGTTTCGCTGGTGGTGGAGTTCATGCATTCGGATTCGTGCCTGCTGTATTTGCTCCACGACAACGAACTGGTACTGTGCTCGTCGAACAACCCGCAGCCTGAGACCATCGGCCGTGTGCGCTTGAAACTGGGCGAAGGTTTGACGGGCTGGGTGGCGCGCGAGCGGCGTCTGCTTTCGATCTCGCGCGAAGCCTACGCCGATCCGCGGTTCAAGCTGTTCACGGATCTCCCGGAAGACACCTACGAAGCATTTCTCTCGGCGCCGATTCTGATGCGCGGGCGAGTGGCGGGAGTTATCAACGTGCAGCATCGCGAACCGCATCCGCACTCCGGCGGCGAGATGGAACTGCTCACCACGGTGGGCGAGCAAGTGGGCTGCCTCGCGGCGCTGGCATCGCTCGATCCGGCGAAGCTTGCGGCTACTGATTTGCTGGAACTGGTGATGGCTCCGGTCACCTCCGGGTCCGCACCGCGCCACTAGCCAGATGGGCAGACATTTGCTGCGTCCTTTGAATCCGCTTGCTGGTGCGCGCGGTTCCGCCTATGCCGTCGACAGAACCGCGACCGAAGGAAGCGGACTAACCGTTTATGCTGCGGTGGTTGCTCGCGGTGGCGCTGGTTCCCATGGCGCTTGCGCAGCCGCAGGCCAAGTGGACACTCCAGTATTTCTACGATCAAAACGGTAAGGATCTCGCAATCACTCGATCTCGCGTTCCCTTCGGCCACGCGTGGCATCGCGGTAGGCGCGATTGTAGATCGCCAGGGCCGCAGGCCGCAATTCACCGCGCTGGTCACTAGCGACGGCGGCTCGCATTGGGCTTTGGTTCCGCTGAAGGAATTTCCACGCTCGCTGTTCTTTCTGGACGAATCGAATGGCTGGTTGGTCACGGGCGAGGGCCTGTGGTTCACGCGCGAAGCGGGGCGCAGCTGGATGCGCATCGGCGACCAGATCAAACCAAACAAAAAACTAGCGGATGCGCCGCGTGGTGGGCTCATCGTGCGCGTCTGGTTTCTGGATGAGCAGCACGGCTACGCGGTGGGATTGCAGAAGTCCGTATTTGAGACCCACGACGGCGGGCGCACCTGGACTCCACTCGAAGAAGCTGCCAAGCCCGCGTCCAATCCCGCATACACGCTGTATTCGCACATTGCGTTCGCCGATGCTCGGCGCGGCATGATTCTAGGCGCTTACATTCCTCCCAGTGCCCGCCAGGACGCTGGCTACGATTTGCCGGAGCAGACGCTGGCTCGCCGCCAGGTGCCGCGGCTCATGATCGAAATGGACACCCACGATGGTGGCGCCCTTTGGAAGTCCGGTACCGCGCCGCTGTTTGGTTCGGTGAAGAGCTTGCGCTTGGGTGGATCATCTGGACTGGCAGTGTTCAACTACGTGGATTCCTTCGAATGGCCCGCGGAAGTTTACCGCATCGATTTACGGACGGGCAAAAGCGAGAGTGTGTTCAAGCAGAAGGACCGGCGCGTGACGGATGCCGCAATCTTCGCGGACGGCCGGGCGTTTCTGGCGGTGGTGGAGCCTCCTGGCCGGCTGCGCTCAGCGCCGATTCCGGGCAAAGTCAAAATGCTGGAAAGTCGCGACTTGAAAACTTGGCAAGAAATACCGGTGGATTACCGCGCTGTGGCGCAGTCTGTGGTCTTGGCAGGTCCCGACCCCAATCATTTGTGGGCGGCGACAGATACCGGCATGATCCTGCGATTGGCACCGTAGAACAAGTGATACAGGTTCTGTTTTATCCACAAATTGTCCACGCTAACTTGCCTGCAACCCCCTCATAACACGCCAAATATACATTGAGGAAAGATAATCTTTTCCCTTGACGAATATATTCCCGGGGCGCATGATGGCTATGGTTCCAAGAGGTTCGAAGGACAGCGAGCCAAGCGGGAAGTAGCGGAGCTGGAACGTTGATCCGTCGCGCGGTGGTACGTCACAACTATTGCAACGCGGCGGGGAGCGAAGGCAGATCGGGCAACTCG
Source organism: Bryobacterales bacterium (assembly GCA_963760575.1). GTDB lineage: Bacteria > Acidobacteriota > Terriglobia > Bryobacterales > Bryobacteraceae > Palsa-187. The sequence continues at coordinate 52,065 of CAVXEM010000002.1, read as the reverse complement.
CTATGGTAAGTTTATCCGGCTGAACCCGGGCAGAGCGCTAAGATCTGGAAGGATCGAGAGGTCCTGAAGGGGAGTGGAGGCCCGGCGACAGGCGGAGAGCTTTAGAACAGGAAGTTGGCAACGGGCGACTCGCAAGGATCGCGCCCTGTCAGGCGAAAAAAAGCCAGGCGAGGCCGGGAGTGGGAAGCCGAACGGGCCAATTGAAATTCTAAAGCGGCTTTGAAGATGTAGGCCAGGAACGTCGACCCGGCCGCGGGGATTTGCCGCAAGGCAGGACTTCGCTGCAGGAGAGTGAAAGGCCGCATCGAGAGGCAAACTTCTACCGAAACGGAGGGCGGACGCGCACCAGCGCTACGATCCGCTGCTGGATAAAACCGGCGGCGGGGAGCAAAGGGCCTACGTCACATTCGCTTCGGATGCCGTGTTCAGGCCGTGCATGCCGGTCGGAGAGCGAGCAGTTCTACGGGTCACTTGGAACCATTGTTTTTGCGCGGTCCCGCCTTCGCGCAACGCCCGGCGATAGACCTCCAATTCTGGTCGTGCTGCTCCGGGTGTGCCTTACACTCCCCAATTCAATTCTTGATGGATGAATCCGGCTCGACGTCGCGCTCCTGATGGCGCCAGGAAAACTTTTCCTTGCACTTCTTAAAGCTAGCGAAGTTGCAGCGGCAAGCGACGCAGCGATACGGCGTGGCGCCCATGCGGAGCTGAATTACGGTCCAACGCGGCGGGCTGTAGTGGACCTCGCTCCAGGTGGAAAGCTCCTGGCGATAGCATTTGGGGCAGCGGGCGTATTTCCAGGCTGCGGATTCCCAGGTGCTGGTGCGCCAGCGTGTTTCACAGCGGCGGCAGCGTAGCGGATAAATGCCGACCAGCCATCCGAGCCACTCCCCCAACCCTCTGCGGTGGGCCACCCGAGCGTCACGTGCGCCGCATTTAGGACAAGCAAGTTGCATTCGACGGGCGAGCCCGATGCGTCAATTATAGACTGGTTTTGCGTGCAGACTGACGGAATGCTTGACGCGCGCGGAGAAGGCTTCGCGCAGCCGGTCACAGACGGCGCGGCCCCCTTGAATTTCCAAGCCTGCAATGGTAGTTGCGGGGAGCAGTTCACGCGTAGTGGAAGTGATGAATATCTCGCGGGCGGATTTCAAGTCGTCCGGAAATAGCGTCTTTTCGCCGATAGCAATATCCAGATCCTGCATTTCTTCCAGCAGCACCGCGCGCGTAACGCCGGCCAGGCAGCCCGCCGATAGCGGCGGCGTCCACACACGGCCGCCCGCATCCACCAGGAACACGTTGGCGGAAGTGCATTCAGAGATCTCGCCCCGTTCATTGAGCAGGATTACTTCGTCCAAACCTTGCTCGTGAGCGCGTTCGTAGCGCGTCAGATTCTCGGCCCAGGAAATGTATTTGGTTCCGGAAAACTCATTGGCGGCATGGCGGCCGTTGGGGACCACGCTGAGTTTGACGGTCCCAGGCCAGCGCACGGGGTCTACTGTGAAAGCCACCACGTCGAAATCGCGGGTGATGCCGGGTCCTTCAAAGATTCCGCCGCGATTGCGGACCACCGCCACTCGCAGAGTGGCGTTCAAAGGCTGGCTGGGCGAGGCCTGGTTGGCTTCTATCAAGCGATAGAGGCGCGATTCGAGCCAATCGGCTTGCGCGGGGAAGGGCACTCGCATCCGCGCGGCATCGCTGCGCATCCGCTGCCAATGGCGGTCAAAAGCGAACATCACGCCGTCATAAACGCGTAGCGTGGAAAACACGCCCCAGCCGGAGAGCAGTCCTACTTGTCCCGGCGAAAGACTGCGCTCGCCAGCCTCGCGGATCTCATCGTTATGCAGCAGGAAGCGGTGCAGCATCTCCCTACATTCTAGCTCGCCAACGGCAGCCTAGGCGGCGTGCACGCGGTCCTGATGCCGCTGCAGGCGGAAGGCGATCTGCGCCTGGCGCTTGCGGCTGAAGAGCACAATTTCGTCGAGAACCTGGTCGGGATTTTGATCCTGATTTTCGTTCTGCAGCAGCGGATGCATCAATCGAGAGCGCTTTTGCAGGACTGTCGTCGCTTCAATTTGATTCATGAGGCTGTGTTCACGCTGCAGGGAATCACACACGGAGCATCGCATATGGGATTCCATTGTCTCCCATTTTTTTAGCCTGTCAAGAACGCTTTTACCGCTGTAATCGTCTCATCATTACAAGTCTCACCGAACCTTCATCGTAACTTGATGGGATTGTAATTCGTGCCTGGGCGGCCGACACAATTGGTGGCGGGCGATGGCGGGACGAATCTCGCGATGGCGCTCGAAGGGTCGGTGAAGGGCGTACCGGTGAAGGGCGCGGCGGTAGTGGCTAGTGAGAGTCAGCGGCAGTTCGGCTACTCATTGCTGACGCGTCACGGAAAAACTTGGGATTTGACCCTGAAGAATCGCGTGAGCCACGTGCTGGCGGACTGCACGCTGCCGAGCGGCCACGCGGCTTGCCAGGCGCGCACGGGCGACTAATCGTCGCTGCCGAGAATACCGCTGATGACGTCCAGTCCCTTGTGCTCATCGCCGCCGCTTCTAGTCGGAGCCAACTGGCGGCGCATCTTCTCGAGCGTCATCGATTGCACGATGACTTTGCCGGGTCCGGTCAGCGTGGCCAGAAACAAACCTTCGCCCCCGAACAAGGCGCGCTTGATGCCGCCGACGAATTGAATATCGTAGTCGATGGTTTCCTCGAACGCTACGATGCAGCCGGTTTCGATTTGCAAAGCTTCGCCCGCGGCGAGAGTGAATTCGAGATGATCGCCACCGGCGTGGATAAAGGCGGTGCCGGGGCCGGTGAGTTTTTCGAGAATGAATCCTTCACCGCCGACCAAGCCGGCGCCGAGGCGCTTGGTGAAGGCGATATTGAGGGTGACGCTCGACTGCGCGCAGAGAAAACTATCGCGCTGGACTAGAATCGATTGGCCCGCGGCCAGCGCCAGGGCCTGGATACGTCCGGGATAATCGCCCGCGAAGCCGACTTCGCCGGGCGTGACGGCGCGAAAGTAGGTGAGGAACAGAGACTCGCCCATAAGTGTGCGCTTCAACGCGCCCAGGATTTTGTCGCCGATCGTGTCGCCGCTCATGCGGGTTTCCCACTCGACCGCTGGCTGCTTGTAAACCATCTTGCCGGCTTCGGCGTACAGTTCCTGGCCGGGCTGAAGGCGGATGCGCGCCACTTGCAGGTTGTCGCCGTGGATGGTGAAGTCGAGTGGCGCGATGGGCGGCGGAGCAGCGGCGCCGCGGACCCAAACGGCGTTCCACAGCTAATGCAAAAACGGGCAGCGTCGGGAGCTTGGGCTCCGCAAGAAGTGCAAAATGGCATGGCGATGGGATCTCTGCTCTTGATATTAGAACAGGCGGCGAAGGGGTGCGGGTCCGTTTGCTGGCGCGCGCGGTTCTGTGTGGGGGCTCGTGCCGCGGCTGCGTAGAGTGCACAGAACCGCGACTGGAAGGAGCGGAGCCGGCCGCACAACTCAAACGCTGACGCGCGCTGGCTGCGGTTTTTTCTTCGTACCTTTTTGCAGCCACATCCGCACGCGGAACAGCATCAGCAGAGTCAGGATGCCGAAGTACATCAGCGGCTCGCGCACGTCAGACTTCACCAGCCAATAATAATGGATCACGCCCGCGAGGGTACAGAAGTACACCAGCCGGTGCAGCAATTGCCAGCGCTTGGGGCCCAGACGGCGCACCATCGCGGCGGTCGACGTGACGGCTAGCGGGACTAACATCAAAAAGCCGGCGGTGCCGACCGTGATGTAGGGTCGTTTCAGCACGTCCGCGTAGATGCCGGAGAGGCTGAACATCTGATCGAAGATCAGATACATCGACAGATGCGCGCAGACATAGAAGAACGCGAACAATCCCAGCATGCGGCGGAAACGCGTGAGCAGCGGCTGTTCGAAAATCTTGCGCAGTGGGGTGACGGCCAGCGTGATCAGCAGAAAACGCAGCGCCCAGTCACCGGTTTTGTGTTCGATGAATTCGATGGGATTGGCACTGAGGTCTCCCATGAATCCGCGCCATACCAACAGCAGCGCGGGGATCAGGCAGAGAGCAAAGAGCGCGCGCTTGGTCCAGGGGCTGAACAGGATTTTCTTCATCCGCTTTCGGCCCCCGGCCCCTTAGTAATTCTTGCGCAGATCCATCCCGGTGTAGAGGCTCGAGACTTCGGGATAGCCGTTGAACATCAGCGTCTTCTTCTTGAACAATTCGCCCAGGCGGCGCTCGGTGGCCTGGCTCCAGCGCGGGTGATCGACGGTCGGATTTACGTTCGAATAGAATCCGTACTCGCCGCGTTGGCGATGTTCCAGGTCGTGGGCGGCTGCTTGTCGGTGAGCGTGATCTTCACGATCGACTTGATGCTCTTGAAGCCGTACTTCCACGGCACCACCAAGCGGATCGGCGCGCCGTTCTGATTGGGCAGAGTCTCGCCATAGAGTCCCACGGCCAACAGCGCCAGCGGATGCATGGCTTCGTCCAAGCGTAAGCCTTCCACGTAGGGCAGCTCGATTCCGGCGCGGTTGCCGAGCGGCATCTGCTTGGGATCGTAGAGCGTTTGGAACGCGACGTACTTGGCCTTGGAATTGGGCTCGACGTCTTTGAGCAGCGCGGCCAGCGGGAAGCCGATCCAGGGAACCACGATGGACCAAGCTTCGACGCAGCGATGGCGGTATATACGCTCCTCGAGGGGCGCGATTTTCATGACCGAATCCAGATCGTAGGTTTTCGGCTTGTCGACCAGACCGCCCACCTGCACCTGCCACGGCGACGGCCGCAAGGTGTTGGCGTAGCGCGAGGGTTCGTCCTTGCCGGTGCCGAATTCGTAATAGTTGTTGTAGCTGGTGATGTCTTCTTTAGGCGTGATTTTTTCGTCAACCTTGTAAGTGCTCTTCACCACGTTGTTGAGTCTCATGGTGGCGCCGGCTGGGGTCGGCAGCGCCCAGGCGCCCACGATGGCCGAGCCTGCGGCCAAAAACCGGCGGCGGTTCACGTACACATTCTTCGGCGTTACGTCGGAGTAACGAAGATCTGCGGGTTTACGGATGAGCATAAGGCCTCTAACCAAATCTTACTCCAATGGGCAGGAGGCTGGAGCCAATCGCTCTCCAGCCCCCTGCCCGGTATACGGATGCCGGGCGCCGGTGGATTTAGCGCCGGCCTCTTTCCCGGCCGCCACCCTCGCGCCGCTCATGCATTTCGCGGCGATCGACACCACCCCGCTCATAGCGCGGCAAGTTATACGGATGAACGTAGCCTCGGCGAACGCCTTCCCAGGCCCGGTTATTGAGGAAAAAGGCGTGGCCTCCCCACCCGAAACGGACGCCTCCGCCAAACCATCCCCAGGGTGCGAAAGCGGCGCCGAGCGTGATTCCAGGACCGAAGCGAATGCCCAGTCCGACGCGGAAACCAGGACGTGGCGGGAAGAACACCACGGCGGGGTCGTAATACGGCACGTAATAGAAATTGGGGTCCACCGGGACAATGTCGATATACGGTCCGTTATTGACCATGATCTGCGGCGTGCTGCGCAGATAGCCGTAATCCCAGGCACGATGGCGCAGTCTTTGCACCGCATCCATCACCCCCGCGCGGTTGGCCAGGAAGGCGTCGCCCAGGCGGCGCGTCCAGTCGATATCGCGAGCCATCATGTCGAGCACGTCCGGGAACGGCAGCAGAGACTGCACGCTGGGGTCGAACCACAAATGGTCGTCGGCAATGGCGCGGACTAATTCCGCGCCGTGCAGGTAGGCATGGCGGTGTGCCCAGGCTTCAGCGTCGAAGATCTGATCGGAGTTGGTGGACGCCGCCAGAATGTTGCCCAAAAGCGGGTCCGGGTAGAGCGCGATGCGGTCCACCAGCCGCTCCATGTCATCTTGCGGCGGAGGCGGCTGCGCGGCGGCGGTGAAAGCGAATAGGCCGAGAAATACTCCGGCAAAAGCTACAGGTTTCATGCTACAAATCTCCTGCCTTTTTTGACGATGCGGCGGGGCCTGAGATTACTTAGGAGATCTTAATAACTACGCGCCCGCGGACCGCTCCGGCGATGATTTTTTCGCCTAGATCGAACACCGCTTCGAGCGGCGCTTCCTGCGTCATGCTGTCGAGCAGCGGGAGCGGCAGGTCGCGGGTAAGACGCTCCCACATGAGCTGCCGGTCGCTGTGCGAGACGTACACCGAGTTGACGCCCAGCAGGTTCACGCCGCGCAGGATGAAGGGAAAGACGGTGGTGTTCAGAGCCGCTCCGCCCGCCACGCCGCACGCCGCCACGCTGCCGTTGGCAACCAGCCCTCGCACGATGGCCGCCAGCGTATCGCCTCCAACGCTATCGACGGCGCCTGCCCAGCGCTCCGAGTCTAGCGGCCGCTTGGCCGGTGCGATCAAGGTAGCCCGGTCCAGAATTTCGCTGGCGCCCGAGCGATCGCAGGTAGTCGCTCAATTCGGCACGCCCCGTCGACGCCACCACGCGATAACCCAGCTTGGCGAGCACCGCCACGGCAATGCTGCCCACGCCTCCCGCCGCCCCCGTGACTAATACTTCTCGCTCCCCCGGCAACACGCCGTGCCGTTCCAGCGCGACCACGCATTGCATCGCCGTGAATCCTGCGGTGCCGATCGCCATCGCCTGCTTCAGCGTCAGCCCCTGCGGCAAGCGCACCAACCAGTTCGCGTCCACCCGCGCGAACTCCGCATACCCGCCCCAGGCGGTTTCCGACAGCCCAAAGCCTGTGATCACCACTTCGTCGCCGGGCTTCCAAGCGGGCGATGACGATTCTTCCACCACGCCCGCCAAGTCAATGCCTGGGATCATGGGAAATTTGCGGATCACCCCCGGACGCCCGGTGACGGCGAGCCCGTCCTTATAGTTCAGGTCTGAGTAGAGCACCCGCACCAGCACGTCGCCCGAGGGGAGGTTCGCGCGGTCGAGCTGTTCGAGCGAGACGCGGGTTTTCCCGTCCTGCTGCGTAGCGTACACGGCTTTGAAAGTGGACATAGCTGACTCTTCAGGATATTGGAAAACCGGACGATAGATGGGCGCGGTCAGGAATGCGAACATGATGTGTCCCGGCTGCGGCGCTCCCATGAGTCTGGACGCCGGCAAGGATTTCCTGGCCTGCCAATACTGCGGCACCACCCACTTCCCTGACCCCAATCCCGATGGCGTGCGCGTGCTCGATGAGCCGTCCGACGAACAATGCCCGCGCTGCAGCGTAGCGCTTGTGCAGGCGTCCATCGCCGGCGAACGCGTGCTCTACTGCCAGCGCTGCCACGGCCTGCTGATCGATATGGGTGCGTTCCTGACGGTGGTCGAAGACCTACGCTCCCGCCACGCGACCTCCGAATACGCCGGCGTCCAGCCCGACTGGGACGCCCTAGACCGCCGCACCAAGTGCCCCAAGTGCGCTCAAGAAATGGACACCCACCCCTACGGCGGCCCCGGCAACGTAATCATCGATACCTGCGAAAATTGTTCCCTCAACTGGCTCGATTACGGCGAACTCCAACACATCGTCCGCGCCCCCGACGAGAAGTACGTGATCGCTATCGATGAGGATGAGCGGCTGAAGGCTAATTAACTGACGGAACGAACCTGATTGTATTACCCGCCGTATTGTGATCTGATGATGGTGCGCAAACGGCGATGAAGGCTTTACAGACAGTAACGACGCTCAGCATATTTCTTAGGGCTAGCCTGGCCTTCTGCGGCGTTATCGGATCCTACTCAGTCGGCGGCCTTTTAACCCAAGCGGACCAAGTTGTAGTCGCGACCGAGCGAAACAGCAGCAGTGCGGCACACACGCTGAGTACCGACCTAATCGTGAGCAGAACGCTCAAAGAGTCTGCAATTGTAGGTCAGCATTACGCTACGCTGTCGATCCAAACGTCAAGGCCAGTACGCCCGAAGTGGTGCAAACGGTGCAAACAAGCTCTTCGGTTTCCGCAAATCTTTTGGTCGGGCGCACCGGACTCTGGTTTTTGCAGCAGTCTGGAACCGGATGGATAGTGCTGCCACTCATGAGCGGTGACATCTCCGAGGAGGATCTATATTTGCCCGTCCACTCTGGCACGCTGCCTTCTGCTTTTGCCTACGACACAAGCTCGGCGCCCAAGACGAAGCTTATTCAAGAGATCGGCGCCGCCGCGCAGGATCCTACGACAGCGGGGGCGATCTCACGCCTGGAGGCAATGCGAGTGTTTGCCGATCTAGGTCCCGACGTTCTACCAATGTTCGGCCAATTGACGGCTTCGCCCCAAATGGGGACGATGGCCATGGGTCTCGCCGGTCAAATCCGGCTCGGCACACCGAGCGCATTGCAACCATGGCAGTTCCAATATGGGGATGTTTGCGCAGGACGCGCAGAGTCAATTGGCGAACGCAGTATGCGAGTATCGAACACTGACGCCGGCGGAGTAGGGCGTTGGGTGTTCTTCTCGGTTCGCAGTATTCAGAAAAGTTAGGGCCTTCGCGACGCACGCACTCCGTGAGTTCCACTCGCAGCAAACGTTGCCGCTAAAAAGCTTCTCGCAGACAGCTCGCCCGTGTTTCGATACGACGCTGTTATAGGGATAGCCCAGTTTGCCATTGGATTCCCCGTGGCTCGGATGGAAGACAAAAAGGCTGCCATCGCGGGTTTCACGCCCGGACCCAACTTCACGAGTGATATGTATCCGCACTACCCAGCGATGGACCTGTTTTTCAAGAACGAACAGGAGTATATCTCCTACTGGAAAACCTGGCTGGCTGCGCATCCCGCGCAGTAAAGGACCCTACCGCACCACCCCCACCGCCGGACTACTAGCCGAAGCATACAGCTTCTTCGGCATCCGCCCCGCCAAAAACGCATGCCGCCCCGCCTGCACCGCCAAGTTCATCGCCGTAGCCATCTCCACCGCGTCCTCCGCCTCCGCGATAGCCGTATTCATGAGCACCCCCTCATACCCCAATTCCATCGCAATCGCTGCGTCGGACGCCGTCCCCACGCCCGCATCGACAATCAGCGGCACCTCCGTAATCATCTCGCGCATGATCCGCAGATTCGTCAGGTTCTGAATCCCCAGACCGCTGCCGATCGGCGCCCCCAGCGGCATCACCGCCGCCGCGCCCGCATCGATCAGCCGCTTCGCGTTCACCAGGTCGTCATTCGTGTAAGGCAGCACCACGAAGCCTTCCTTGCTCAACACCCGCGTCGCCTCGATCAGCCCCTGGTTGTCCGGAAACAGCGTCCGCTGATCGCCAATCACCTCCAGCTTCACCCAGTGCGACAGCCCCACCTCGCGACCCAGTCGAGCCGTGCGAATCGCCTCATCGGCCGTATAACAAGCCGCCGTATTCGGCAAGATGAAAAACTTGGAGCGGTCGATATAGTCGAGCAGCGATTCCTTCGACTTGTCCGTCAAATTCACGCGCCGCACCGCCACCGTGACCACCTCCGCGCCCGAAGCCTCGTGACACCGCGCCATTTCAGCGAAACTGCGGTACTTGCCGGTCCCCACAAACAGGCGGGATTGGAACTCGCGTCCGGCGATGGTGAGCTTTTCCATGACTCCATTTTAAGGCCAACGCCCTAGCCGTCTTACATCGCTCTGTAGGAATCCCCACTCCGGGCCGATATTTCTAGTTAGGAGAGCCATGAAAAAAGATAATATGGGCAAGCTGCTGGGGGTGGCGCTGGTGGTCGCTATCATCTGTACCGGCCTGTTTTACATGCTGTTTGCGATGAAAGCCAACAGCCAGTCCGGCACCACCATGGTGGTGGCGGCTAAGGCGCTGAAGGCCGGCATGGTGCTTACGCCCGCGGACCTGAAAACCATCACATGGCCCGTTCCCCAGCTTCCTCCCGGGGCGCATCGCGACCCGCAGGAGATCGTCGGCAACACGGTCTTCGACGCCATGGCGCAGGATGAGCCGGTATTGAGCGCTCGCCTGGCCACCCCGCAATCGGGTGGCGGCGCGGGAGTGCCCGTGGGCATGCGTGCGGTGTCCATTCATTTGACCGATTCGACCGGCGTTCTGGGCCTGCTGCGCGGCGGCCAACGCGTGGACGTTCAAGTGGTCGCGGGACGTGGCGCCAAACCGGAAGACACCGAAGTGCGCACGGCGCTGGAAAATCTGGCGGTCCTGTCGGTGACCATGCAGCCGGAGCAGAGCTCGCAAGGGCAGAACCTTCCCGTAGTAACACTGCTCGCGAAGCCCGCCGATGTCGACGTTCTGGCGGCAGCCGATTCCGGCGGGCGCGTACGCTTGTCGTTGCGGAATCCGCTCGATCAGGCGACGCATAGCCGCAGTTCCGTGTCGCTCGGCAGCGTGATGCGCGGCGGCAGGACCGACCTCGCGGACAATCGCTAGTCCATTCGAGAAATCCCGATGCTCTTAGCCAGTTCACTCGCATTCTTCCTGATCGTCTTCCTGCTGGCGTCGATTCTGACGGCCATCGCCTACCTGGCGTTCCTGAAGATGAAGGCGGACGAGTCCGATGCCGAGCAGAGCGACCGCACTCTCGCGAAGCCACTTCACCGGCAGGAACAGGCCGCCGAAGGCCGCGAAGAACTGGGGTTCGGCATCGAGCCCTCGGTGTTGCTGCAAAGCGGACGTCTCAGCAGCATTACCTTCTGGGACACCGTACTCGCTCATTTCGATTTCGGAGCCATCCTGAAAAACCGTCTGGATCAAGCCGACCTGCGCTGGTCCGTCGGCCGCATCACCAGCATGATGTTGCTGGTGGGTGTGATCGTGCTGGCAGTGTTAATGCGTTTGCTGCCCTTGTGGGCGGCCGTGCTGGGAGCAGCAGCCGCGTCCATGGCGCCTTACGGTTATGTGCTGCACCGCCGCAACAAACGCTTTCAAAAGTTTCGCGAAAATTTCCCCGACGCGCTCGATTCGCTGGCCCGCGCCTTGCGCGCTGGCTACCCCCTTTCGGCCGGCATGGAAATGATCGCCGCCGAAACGGCGCCTCCGGTGTCGGGCGAACTCCGCCGCACCTCCGCGGAAGCAAATCTGGGACGCGGTTGGCCCCACGCGCTCGAGAATCTTGGCAAACGTATTCCCCTGCTGGAGGTCAACCTGTTTATTGCCGCCGTGCAGTTGCACGCGCGCACCGGCGGCAAACTGAGCGAAGTGATGACGGGCCTGGCCGAGAACATGCGCGAGTCAAACGCGCTGCAAGGCGAAGTGCGGGCGCTGGCGGCCTACGGCAAACTTACCGGACTGATCCTCACCATCCTCCCCATCGGGATTTGCATCATGATGCTGATCGTCAGCCCGGGCTATATGCAGGTGCTGTTTAATCACCCCGTCGGTAAACAATTGATTGCCGCTGCCATCGGCTGTCTGGTTCTGGCCCATTTCGTGATTCGCAAGATTGTAAACATACAGGTATGACCGTGAATATACAGCTATGACATTCGGACTCCTGGCGGGAATGTTTCTGTTCGTGCTGGCGGCGGTAAGCGTCGCGGGTTACGTGTTCGTGCTGCGGCCGTCGAAGGCCGAAGGCGCGGAAGTACAAATCCCGCAGGCGATATCCATCAACCAGCCCAGTTTGCCGGCCGCACAGGCGGCCTTTGCGGATACTTTCCAGGCGCTAGGCGAATCCCTGCCCTTGCCGGGAGATCGTGAAGCACTGCGGCGGCAATTGATGATGGCGGGCTATCGCTGGCCGGCGTCTGTCGCTATTTTCATGGGCATTAAGGCAGCCTCCGCTGTCCTGGGCGGAGTGGCCGTCATCTGGGTCGCGCTGGTCAACGGCACCGAAGCCTTCGGGTTGATCCTGGGACTCATTTGCGGCCTGGCTTTCGGCTACATGATTCCGGATCGTGTGCTCGACCGCCTGGGCAACGCGCGAGTCGCCAAGCTCCGCCGCGCCTTGCCGGCCGCGCTGGATCTGCTGGTGCTAGCGATCGAAGCCGGCCAGGGTCTGGACGCGGCTATCCTCGACACCAGCCGCGGACTTCGTGGGACGCATCCCGAACTCGCCTCCGAATTCACGCAACTGCATTTGGAGCTGAAAGCCAATACCTCGCGCGCCGACGCTCTGAAGAATTTTGCCAACCGCACCAACGACGCGGAGCTTCGTAAGTTCACCAATCTCCTGATCGACACCGAGCGCTTCGGTACCAGTGTGGGCCCTGCGCTTAAGACCCACGCGCGCTACCTGCGCATCCGTTTCCGTCAGATCGCCCAGGAAAAGGCCCGTAAAGTGGGCATCAAACTGATCTTCCCGGTGTTCTTCCTGATCTTCCCCTCGGTAATCCTAGTAACGCTAGGCCCCGCGCTCATCCTCCTTTTCACTCAGATGAAGGGCTTGCTCGGCAATTAGCCCCCTCGCTCCGCTCAGGGTTCCTTGCGCAGCCGTTAGCCTCTCACCGCACCTCGCCGCTCAGTCCCGTTCGCCGCCCCCCACCGCTGCCCGCGCGCAGTGCACGCCGTTCGCCGCCGCCCACCGCCGCTCAGGCGCAGTGCGCACATCGTTCTCCGCCTCCCACCGCTGCCCGGGCGCAGTGCACAGAACCGCCATGCGCAGCATGCGGGCCCGCCCCGCTCCGTCCGTTGTAGAATCCAAAGATTATGGCGCGAGTGGACCGCCGCACCGTCGACCTTTCCGCATACCCCGACCTGGTAGTCGTTTACCTCGGGATGCGCGTCAACGCATTCTTCGGCCTCAAGCGTTTAATGGGCCTGGGTCCGCAAATCGCTGACTCCGTCAAAGCCCAGCCGGACGGACTCCTGTTACACGAAAGCCTGCTCTTCTCCCTGTTCCCGCTACACACCGGCATGCGTCAATACTGGCGCGATTACGAATCCCTGGAGCGCTGGACCCGCTCCGAACCGCACCGCGAATGGTGGAAGAACTTCCTGCGCGACTCCGGCGGCACCGGCTTCTGGCACGAGACCTACGCGCTGCGCGGCGGGTTCGAGGCCATCTACGACGACCTGCCTGAACCCATCGGCATGATGAAATTCGCTCCGCTCCAACCCGCCCGCGGCAGCAGCTTTTCCGCGCGCCAGCGCCTGCGCCGCGAAGGTACGGAAAACTCTCCGGCGCCCGCGCCCGAATCCGATCTGTATCGCGACTAGGCCCCTGCCATCGTCGCCCGCTTGTGCAGAGCGTCGGCCTCATCCGCCGACGTGACCGTCACCTCCAGGTCGCGCAGCCGCCCATCGTGCAGATCGTAAATCCAGCCATGCACCGCGATCTCGCGCCCCTGCGCCCAGGATCCCCGAATGATAGTGGTTTGCGAAACAGCAATCGCCTGCTCCATCACGTTCAGTTCGCATAGCCGGTCCCAACGCGCCTTCATCGAAGGCAGTTCATCGAATGCTTCCTGATTCCGCCGCCGGATGCGCCGCACCGGAGCCAGCCAGTGATCGATCATCCCCAGCCCGCCTTCTTCGAGCGCCTGCCTGACGCCGCCGCACCCATAATGCCCCACCACGATCACGTGCCGCACATCCAACACCTCGACGGCGTATTGCAGCACCGACAAGCAATTCATGTCCGACTGATGAACCACATTCGCCACGTTGCGGTGTACGAAGACCTCGCCCGGCAGTAGATCCACAATCTCGTTCGCCGGAACGCGGCTGTCGGAACACCCGATCCACAAATACTGCGGATTCTGCTGCACCGTCAGGCGTTCGAAGAAATGCGGATCCTGCGCCCGCATCCGCGCGGCCCATTGCAGGTTCTTTTCAAACAGTGGTTGGAGGAGGCGCATAGACGTCGAATGGCTCAGCGAAATCGTCGAAGAATAAACTGGTGGGCCCTGATGGATTCGAACCATCGACCAACGGATTATGAGTCCGCTGCACTAACCGCTGTGCTAAGGGCCCAAACTCTAAAAAGCAAACAACTTACTAAGCGGCCGCAGCTTCATTGACCGCCTCATGTACAAGCTCTGTACACCCCTCGACATTCGCCGCCTCCAGCTTTTCAAAGGCCCGCTCCATCGCTTCCGACGAAGGGTGAATGTAGCGCTGGCTGACGGTAATGCTGCCATGACCCGCTACGCGCATGATGGTGAACGCGTCCACGCCGGCCTCTCCGAGTCTGGTCAACATAGTATGCCGCAGCGAATGAATGACAAAATCCGCGGGAAGTTCCATCTTCGCACGAACACGAGCGTGGAGGCGGCATAAGTAGGTCGGCGTACACTGCACGAAAACGAACTCGTTCGTCACGATCTCGGCTCTACCCTTGAGCATTTTCACTACGCGCTCGGTGAGGCTCACCGTCCGCTTCGCGTTGTCGGTTTTGCCCTCATGGATCTGGAGATAGCCGAACTTGGCGCCGCCGACCCGATCGACATGAACGTCTACCCACTTCAGGGATATCGCCTCTCCCACGCGCAAGCCGGTGTCGAGCATCAGCAGAGCCAGGTCTTTCAGGAGCACCGGACACTTCTCCAGATACTCCGCCTCCCGATCCCTAGGCAGGACGAGATCGGGCCGACGATCCCTGAAAGCTCCTGGTACGGCTCCGCCTCCTTGATCTTGACGGACAGGCGTGTTCCCCTGGGATAGTAGAGTCGAGTTTCCTGCGCTGGAAGTTGCGTGCATCGGAGCTAACTCGCTCCACTTTAGATGTCAGATGAAAAGTCTTTTCACACTATCTACGCCGATGAAATCAGTGTAAAGTACCTATCGCTGTGGAACTCACACAATTTAATTGCGAGTGCTAAGCCTCGACCCCAGGAAACCGCCATGACCGCATTATTTCTCCGTTGGTTCGCATGTGCCATTGCGTCTCTCTCTTGTGTGTCGGCAACCGCGCAAGTCAGCGTCACCACCTATCACAATGACAATTCACGGACGGGTCAAAATACACAGGAAACATCCTTGACCACCGGCAATGTGAATAGCACCCAATTCGGAAAGCTCTTTTCGACAACTGTCGACGGCTATGTGTACGCGCAGCCGCTCTACGTTCCGAATGTGCAGAACATTGCCGGAGGGACGCACAACGTGCTGTACGTCGCCACGGAGCATGACAGTATTTACGCCATCGATGCAGACTCGGGAGCAGTGTTGTGGCAGAAGAGTTTCATCAATCCCTCGGCCGGGATCACGACCGTTTCGAACGGCGACGTTTCCTGCGGTGACCTGGTGCCGGAAATCGGCATCACCAGCACTCCGGTGATCGATCCTGCGACCAAGACCCTGTACCTCGTCGCGAAAACGAAGGAGAACGGAGTTTACTTCCAGCGCCTGCATGCGATTGACACGGTGACCAACGCCGAAAAATTCGGCGGTCCAATCGTGATTGCCGCGACCGTGAATGGCACCGGCGATGGTAGCAGCGGAGGAAAAGTCTCGTTTGATCCGCTGAAACAGCACACCCGTCCAGGCCTGCTTCTGGAGAACGGGCACGTGGTGATCGCATGGGCCTCGCATTGTGACAACGGTCCCTATCACGGCTGGGTGATGTCTTACAGCGCGTCGACGCTGGCCCAGGAAGCGGTGTTCAATGCTTCACCGAACGGCGGGGACGCCGCTATATGGATGTCAGGCGACGGGGTCGCCGCGGATGTGAGCGGAAATCTTTTCTTCGCAACTGGGAATGGGACCTACGACGGTACGACCAGCGGAGACTATGGCAACAGCATCGTCAAACTGAGCGGCCCAGCCGGTGGCTTCCAAGTAGCTGATTGGTTCACTCCCTCCAATCAATCCAGCCTGAACGGTGGTGATATCGACTTGGGATCCGGTGGAGTGCTTCTGCTTCCCGACTTGCCTGCCGGGTCTGCGCACATGCATTTGCTGGTGCAAATGGGCAAAGAGGGCAAGATGTATTTGATCGACCGGGACAACATGGGAAAGTACTGCTCCGGCTGCGGCAGCAGCGATACGCAGATTGTCCAGGAGATTCCCGGCGCGACGGCCGGCATCTGGGGATCGCCGGCGTATTGGAACGGCTCAGTGTATTGGGGAGGCGGCAATGACGGCGGCAACCCCGATCACGTGAAGGCCTTCTCCTTCAACGCAGATAACAGCGGCCTGATGTCGACTTCTCCGACGTCAGAGAGCGACCAGCTCTTCGAGTTTTCCACTGCCGCGCCGGTCATTTCGGCCAACGGAAACACTAATGGCATTCTGTGGATTCTCGACAACAGCAGCTTCAATTCCAGCTGCTGCCAGATCTTGTATGCCTTTGATGCCACCAATCTGGCGATCATGCTCTACAACAGCAACCAAGCGGCGAACGGACGCGACCAGTCGGGCGGGGCGGTAAAGTTCACCACGCCCATCGTGGCCAACGGCAAAGTCTATGCAGGAAGCCAATCGAAGGTCACTGCGTGGGGAGTGATCGGCACGACATCGACTGCGGCTATGCCGGAGCTGAATCCCGCACCGGGCACCTACACCAGCACGGTGAACGTGACACTCTCAGATACCACCTCCGGCGCGACCATCTACTACACCATCGATGGCAGCACTCCCACCACCTCTTCTACGAAGTACGCCGCGGCCATCGCGGTCAGTGCGACCACGACCGTTAAGGCCATTGCAGTAGCATCAGGGTTCAACAACAGCGCGGTGGCTTCAGGTACGTACACGATCAGCGCCGGAGCGACCGGAATTAATTTCGGCACCGGGTTTTCTGCCACTGGAATGAGTTTCAACGGTACTGCAGCCTTAAGCGGCACGCGCCTGCGGCTGACGAACGGTGGCGTGAACCAGGCCGGAAGCGCCTTTTTCGCCATTCCCATCAACATCACGAACTTCACCACCGACTTCAGCTTCCAAATGTCGACCGCGCAAGCGGACGGGATGACGTTCACCATCCAGAACACGGGCACGACGGCTCTGGGGCCATCTGGCGGCGGGCTCGGCTACGGACCTGACACTCCGGGCGGTACGCCCGGCATTCCCAAGAGCATCGCGGTGAAGTTCGACCTTTACAGCAACGCCGGCGAAGGAGCGAACTCTACTGGGCTCTATATCAACGGTGCCTCTCCGACCACTCCGGCGGTCTCCCTGGGAGGCAACGTCAATCTTCACAGTGGAGATCCCTTTAGTGTTCACATGGCGTACGACGGAACAACGCTGACCATGACCATCATGGATCTGAACGTTCCCGCGGATACGTTCACCACGAGTTGGGCAGTGAACGTTCCGTCCGTTGTGGGGGCGAATACCGCTTGGGCAGGATTCACCGCCGGTACCGGCGGATCGACCGCGACGCAGGATGTCATCACCTGGACTTACACCACCGCGCAGCCGCCTGCCGCCACACCCACGTTTAGTCCGGCTCCGGGCACGTATGCTTCGTCACAATCCGTGAGCTTGGGCGACACGACCTCCGGCGCGACCATCTACTACACCACCGATGGCAGCACTCCCACCACCTCTTCTACGAAGTACGCCGCGGCCATCGCGGTCAGTGCGACCACGACCGTTAAGGCCATTGCAGTAGCATCAGGGTTCAACAACAGCGCGGTGGCTTCAGGTACGTACACGATCAGCGCCGGAGCGACCGGAATTAATTTCGGCACCGGGTTTTCTGCCACTGGAATGAGTTTCAACGGTACTGCAGCCTTAAGCGGCACGCGCCTGCGGCTGACGAACGGTGGCGTGAACCAGGCCGGAAGCGCCTTTTTCGCCATTCCCATCAACATCACGAACTTCACCACCGACTTCAGCTTACCAAATGTCGACCGCGCAAGCGGACGGGATGACGTTCACCATCCAGAACACGGGCACGACGGCTCTGGGGCCATCTGGCGGCGGGCTCGGCTACGGACCTGACACTCCGGGCGGTACGCCCGGCATTCCCAAGAGCATCGCGGTGAAGTTCGACCTTTACAGCAACGCCGGCGAAGGAGCGAACTCTACTGGGCTCTATATCAACGGTGCCTCTCCGACCACTCCGGCGGTCTCCCTGGGAGGCAACGTCAATCTTCACAGTGGAGATCCCTTTAGTGTTCACATGGCGTACGACGGAACAACGCTGACCATGACCATCATGGATCTGAACGTTCCCGCGGATACGTTCACCACGAGTTGGGCAGTGAACGTTCCGTCCGTTGTGGGGGCGAATACCGCTTGGGCAGGATTCACCGCCGGTACCGGCGGATCGACCGCGACGCAGGATGTCATCACCTGGACTTACACCACCGCGCAGCCGCCTGCCGCCACACCCACGTTTAGTCCGGCTCCGGGCACGTATGCTTCGTCACAATCCGTGAGCTTGGGCGACACGACCTCCGGCGCGACCATCTACTACACCACCGATGGCAGCACTCCCACCACCTCTTCTACGAAGTACGCCGCGGCCATCGCGGTCAGTGCGACCACGACCGTTAAGGCCATTGCAGTAGCATCAGGGTTCAACAACAGCGCGGTCGCGATGGGTGTCTACACTATCACAATCTCGACCGGCAATCCCTCCGTGAATTTCTCCAATGGGTTCACCAGCGCGGGCTTGACCTTCAACGGATCGGCCAAGCTGAACGGCACGCGCCTCAGGCTCACCGATGGAGGTGTCAGCGAAGCCGCAAGCGTGTTCTACAACACACCTCTGAACGTGCAGTCTTTTAGTACCGACTTCACTTTCCAGCTAACCAATCCCAATGGGGACGGGTTTGCCTTCGTCATCGAGAACTCCGCGACCTCGGCGCTTGGTCCGCTCGGCGGCGGACTCGGCTACGGACCTGACACTCCGGGCGGTACGCCCGGCATTCCCAAGAGCATCGCGGTGAAGTTCGACCTTTACAGCAACGCCGGCGAAGGAGCGAACTCTACTGGGCTCTATATCAACGGTGCCTCTCCGACCACTCCGGCGGTCTCCCTGGGAGGCAACGTCAATCTTCACAGTGGAGATCCCTTTAGTGTTCACATGACGTACGACGAAACAACGCTGACCATGACCATCATGGATCTGAACGTTCCCGCGGATACGTTCACCACGAGTTGGGCAGTGAACGTTCCGTCCGTTGTGGGGGCGAATACCGCTTGGGCAGGATTCACCGCCGGTACCGGCGGATCGACCGCCACGCAGGAAATCGCCAGCTGGGCATTCACTTCCGGAACTCCGGCGGGTACGAAGTACGAGGCCGAGAGTCTGCCGTTCTCCGGCAGTCCTACCTCCCGCGTGTTTGCCTGGAGTGGATTCTCCGGCGGCAATGGAGTGGTCAGCGACGGTACTGCAGTGGGCGCCTACCTGCAGTTCACTGTCAATGTCACTCAGCCGGGAACCTATGATGTTCGCTTCGCAACCAAACAGTTCCCGAGCCGGGCGATCGTACAACTTGCGGTGAACGGATCCAACGTTGGCGCGGCGCAGGACGAATACAACTCGAACAGCGGCGGCGTATTCAAGGAGTACGACCTGGGCCCCGCGACTTTTTCTGCCGCTGGGAACTATACCTTTAAGTTCTCAGCTACGAGCCACAACGCGAGCAGTAGCGGATACAGCGTTGCGGTGGATTACATCAAGCTGACGCCACAGTAATGCTTGCAAGGTACGGAAGCCCATCGCGAGGGAGCTTCCGCGCTTTGCTCTCATGAATCGCCTTGGTTATCCACAGCTCGAAGAGACCAGGTGAAAGTGGTGCGGTACTCGCATCCGCTTGGGTTCGAGCCCACCCGGTCCAAATTGCCGGACAATTTTCTCCTTTCGAAGTGAGCGACGATCGGAATGCACCAGGATTTTCCCAGCCCGCCGCCACCCGGGAGGTTAGGTTAGGGACGTTGTCAAGCTGGAACGGCTTCCACATCGACGTTCGTTGGCTCAAGGGAAAGAACGTCCCAGTTGTCCCGGTAATGATTCAACCATCCTTCGCCGAACGGGTGTTGCTCCTCAAGGAATATATGCGTACAGCTGGGAGGAACTGTCTGGTCTGGTTGCCTCAGTGTGCAGTGAGGTCGGACACACAATATACGGGCGGAATGCGTTATTTTGACGCCCGCTGTGCTAAGGGCCCTAATTCTTCACGTCACCGCTTCTACCGAGTTTAGCCGAATACCGCTCGCCCCCGCCCAAAGTTGACAGCCGCCACTCCGCCGTCTGACAGTGGTTTTATATGCGGAATTTGTTCGCCGCCGGGGCGGCGCTTCTCCTGGTAGGTTGTTCCGACAGCCCCGCGCCTGTCAGCAAAGCCCCCGAGCCTCCACCCGCCCCCATCAGCGGACGCCAGGCGTTCCAGTATATGTACGGCTCCTCGCGCATCTGGGCCACCGACAGCATGCCGCTCACCATCCGCAGCATGAGTGTGCCCGGCGTCAAGCCGGAGAACGGCAAAGCCGGCGCCTGGGAAGTGGTCTTTGTATCGGAAGGAATGGGACGAGCGCGCACCTACACTTGGTCCGCGGTAGAAACCGAGAACGTCCACAAAGGCGTCTTCCCGGGCCCGCAGGAAAGCTGGCGTGCCGGCGGCCCGAACCAGTCCTTTTCGCCGGCCCTGCTGAAAGTGGACACGACTGAAGCATTGGTAGAGGCCATCAAAATCTCCGGCCCCTACCTGAACAAGCCCGGCCAGCGTCCCCCGGTGAGCTATCTGCTCAATTACGAAACCGCCACGCGCTTTCCGAATCCCGTCTGGCGAGTGCTATGGGGCGGCTCCGTTTCCTCAGCCGAATACACCGTCACCGTCGACGCCTCCACCGGCAAAGTTCTCGCCCATGATTGAACTTTGATGATAGTGACCTGCGATGATGGTAGAGGGTGCCCTCATGAACAAACCGTATCATCTAATGACGCCGGCCGAACGAACCACCGCGCGCATCGCTCAGAACCGCGAGATCGATGAGAAAGCCGCCGTGACCGAGGGGAAACGCATCCCTTCGAAATCCACCGGCGATTACACCCGCGGAACCCCGGAGGATCGCGCCAAGCTAGGCAAGCTGGTCCGTAAGGTGAATTCCTAATCCCCTTGCTACCCGCGCGCGGTTCTGTTTTTGCGTTCGCACAGAACCGCGCGCGCAGCAAGCGGAGTTACCTTCAAGCGTCCGCTTCCAGAAACTGCATATCGTGCAGCCGCTGGTAGATGCCTCCGCGGCTGATCAGTTCGTCATGCGTGCCGGTTTCGGCGATGCGCCCCTGATCCAGCACTACGATCTTATCCGCACGCCGCACCGTCGACAGCCGGTGCGCGATCACGATCACCGTGCGATGAGCCATCAGGTTCTGCAGCGCGCTCTGCACCAGCCGTTCCGACTCCGTGTCCAGATGCGAAGTAGCCTCATCCAGAATCAGAATCGGAGCGTTCTTCAGCAGCGCCCGCGCAATCGCCAGCCGCTGCCGCTGCCCGCCCGATAGCTTAGTCCCGCGCTCGCCGATGATGGTGTCGTATCCCTGCGACAGCCGCAGAATAAATTCCTCCGCCATCGCGTTACGAGCCGCTTCATGAATCTGCTCCTCCGAAGCATGAAGCAGCCCGTAGCCGATATTAGCCGTCACCGTGTCGTTGAATAAGAAGGTGTCCTGCGCCACGATGCTGATCTTCTCGCGCAGCGAAGCCAGCCGCAGATCGCGAATGTCGTGCCCGTCAATCCGCACCGCCCCGCCCGTAGCGTCATAAAACCGCGGCACCAGATTCGCCAGCGTAGTCTTCCCCGCGCCGCTCGACCCCACCAGCGCCACCACCTGCCCGCGCTTCACTTCCAGCTGAATCGAGTCCAGCATGAACCCATCCGGAACGCTCGGATAGCGAAAACTGACATTGTCGAAATGAATCGCCGTCTCGAAGCGCGCCAGCCGTAATCGCCCCCGGCTTCTCCTTCACGTGCTGATCGCGATCCAAATATTCAAACACCTTCTGCGACGCGCCCAGAGCCTGCTGAAAGATGTTGTAGATGCCAGTCAGCCGCTTAACCGGCTCGTATAGCATCAGCAGCGCAATCACGAAGCTCATGAATTCGCCAGCTGTCATATGAGCCCGCTTTGATCTGCAGACCGCGCGTACGCGAGCAAGTCCCACCATGGTGATCGGCCCCAAAGAACTCGATCACGGGACTCGCAATCGCCTGCTGCGACGATGTATCGCAAATTGCTATCGCGCAACCTCTCCGCACGGTCGCGGAAGCGGTTGGATTCGATCTCTTCCGCGCCAAAGGATTTTACGACCTGGTGGCCGCTCAAGGTCTCCTGCAAGTACCTGATTCAGTTCGGCGGCGTTATCCTGCGCGCTGCGCGTCGTGCGCCGGATGCGCCGGCCCAGCCGCAGCGTCGGTACCAGCACGAACGGCAGCACCGTCAGGCTCACCGTCGCCAATTTCCGAGTCCGTCTGCAGCACCACGGCCAGAAGCCCCAGCGCAACGAAACACTGGCGCAACCAGTCCGCCAGAATATGCGAGAGCGCGACTTGGATTTTTTCGAGGTCGTTCATGATCGACGACATGACCCGCGCCGTCGAATTCGCTTCAAAGAAGTGCGCGTCCTGATGCACCACGCGGTCGAACACCGTCTGGCGCAGATCGGTCACGGCGGAGAGGCCAACGATAGTTGATGAGATAGTTCGCCGCAGTAGTCACAAAGCCCTTTGACGGAACACGGCGCCAGAATCGCTCACCGCCACCATAGTCAAAACGTTGTGGATGGAAGCCGGCATGAGTCGCCGAAGAAAGCTTTGTGCTTGAATGATGGGAATCGTGAACAGCAGCACAGGCGTCTTCGGCCGAGGACGGGTTCAACACCCTATCGAACACAGGCCGGAACAGGAGCGCCAGTCAAACGCCTGCGCCGCGCCCACGCAAGCCATCAGCAGTACCGAAAAAATCAAATGCGGCGTGTAAGGCCGCGAAAAACGCAGGAGCCGCGCCAGTTCTCTCACGCTCGCGCCCTCGCGCCACGCAGCGTTTCCGCCGCAGCCATCACGTCGTCGACACTGATCTTGTCGATGCTCCCCTGCGAAGTAAGCACCCGCGCCTCCGTGCGCCACGGAGCCCACGTCACCGGATTCGAGGGCCCAAACAACACCACCACCGGAACCCCGAACGCCGCCGCGATGTGCGCCGGACCGCTGTCGTTGCCGATGAACAGCCCCGCGCCCGACATCAGATTCTTCACGTCCGCCAACGGCGCATTGCCGAAACACCCGGAATTGCGAAAATGCCGACGCATCGTCCGCCGGCCCCGCCAGAATCATCGGCTCCAACCCCGCGCTCTGCAGCCGTTCCGCGACCTCGACAAACCGCTCGATCGGCCAAGCCTTCGGCGGAGCCGACGCAAACGGATGCAACACCACGTAAGGCAAGTAAGCCGGCTCTTTTCCCGCAATCAACCGCGCCCGCGGAATCTCCGTCCGCGGCACGCCCAGCCAGAACATCGCCGACGCCAAATGTTCCGCCGTATGCACCGGCCGTTCCTCGCCCAAAATCTCCTGCGCCCGCGGAATCTTGTGCGAGTAAATCCAGCTATAGCGATGATGCCCAAACCCCACGCGGAACTTCGCGCCGGACTTGAGCGTCATCCACATGCTGCGCGAGCCGCCGTGGAGGTTCAGCACCATATCCATGCGCCGTCCCACATCGGGCGAAATTTCTTCGATGTCAGGATGCCCCTCGAAGACCCCCGCAAAGCGCGACTCCACCACCATGCGAATGCGCAGATCCGGCCGTATGCTTTTGAGGAGGCCAGTGCGGGAGTCGTCAGCACGCAGTCGCCCAGCGACCGCAAGCGGATCACGGCAATCCGGGCGCGCGACGGAAGCCGCGCCAGCAAAGATTCCATTTTTCGCGCCGAAGCCTATTCTTCAATGCGGGCTTCGTCGATCAACATCACCGGGATGTCGTCGCGAATAGGATAAACCCGCTTACACTGCACACATTTCAGGCCGCTTTGGTCCTGCTTCATCTCAAGCTCCGCCTTGCACAGCGGACACACGAGGATCTCCAGCAGTTCCTTGCTGATAGCCATAACACCTGTCAGTGTAGCACTGGCTCGCGCGCCGGCGAGCCGTACCGGCGGTGGCCAGCTTAGAGCCGTACCGGTTGTTGCAGCGTGAACGTCAATCGCGTCTCTGACGGGATGCGGACACGCTGGCCCTTGGTGGCAACCTGAGCCACTGTGCCCGCACCGGCGCCGGCGCCCAAGCCAATGGCCGCGCCCTTGCCGCCGCCGGCGATCCCCCCGATAATCGCGCCCAATATCGCCGTGCCGCCGATCACCTTGCCGCTGCGCGCCGTCCGCGAACCGCTTTGCTCGGTGATCGCGGTTGTGTCCACATTCACCACGCGCCCGTTGACGTTCAGGGATACGATATCCAGCGTGAGCACCGTGCGGCCTTCGATTTTGCCGGATTGCTCATCGTCAACCAGTTTCACCACTACATCGGCGCCCCGCGGAACCAGGGTGCGTCCGTTGGGGTCGAACAGGGGCTCGTCGAGCGAAGCCTGAAAAGTTTGGCCCACTGTGTCGCGTTCGGAATCGACGCTATCCACCATGCGGATGGTGAGAACCGTGCCGGACGGAATCATCGGGCCATCATAGAAATCGTCGCGACGCGCCGGAGGCGGCGGTGGTGGAGGCGGCGCCTGTTCGGCGACGCGGCGGCCGTCTGCACGGTCGCTCGGCCGGTCCCGCAGCACCGGAGGCGCCACTGCCTGGCCGGAATCCCCAAACGATATCTGATCCACATCGGCCAAGCGAATCGTTTCCACCCGGTCGCCCACCGCAACGCGTATAGTCCTCGAGTCGCCACCCAGGAAAGACCCGATCACGGCGTGCCCGTCGCGGAAGATCACGGTATCGGCCAAACCGGCGTTGGCCAGCAACAACAGAACGCTCAGATAGCGCATGGGAAATCCCCTCCCTTATCCAGTGTAGATGCCGCTTCCGAGCGGCGCGTTTCAACTAGCTTTGCTATGGCGGAAATTCGCCAGCAGCATACTGGCAATCTGCTTGCCATGCTCGAAGGCTTCTTCGTATACCGCGTGCCGCTCAGCGCGCGTAAATCCATAGCCCATGCGGTACAGGCGTTCGAGCGAAAGCCCCACCGCGAATGTCCCCGCGTAAGCAATCCCCGCCTTAGGGATCAGCCCACCGCCGAAAGGAACCTTGCCGATCAACTCACGCGCCAGCGCCCGCCACCCAAATGCGCCCGCCACAATCGACGCAATCTCAGACCGTTGCTCCCGGTATCCTAGCGGCCGGTCGCTGGCCGCCGCAATTAGGAACGCCATCCGGATCTGGTTCATCGTGAGGAAAGCCGTGTCCGAAGCAAACTCGCCCGCCGCCCAAGGGATCATGGCCAAGCTAGGAATCACGTCCGGCAGCGCCGTTGTCAAACAGAACAGCGCGTTTTCCTTGGCGATCGACCGGATCATGCGATGAATCGCCGGCCTGCGGAACGGATACAGCTGCCGCGCCAACGGCAAAGCCATGTCTTCCCGAGCCTTCAAGATCCGCCGCACGCAATTTTCGGGAGATTCCGGATCGAAGGAGAAAGCTTTGGCCGGCCGCAAAATAGATGCGTCGTAAATCTCGATATCGCAGTCTTTACCGCCGCCCCGAATCAGAAGCTGGGCCGCCTGCGCTCGCCGCTCCGGCGAAAAATGGAATGGTGCAAAATAGGTTTCCATCTGCCCCAGCGCATCTGCCGAGGGAGCGATCAGCCCCACTCTTACGGGACGATCTGCCAATTCCCGCAGATCCCTAGGATTCAGGGTCGCGAGTGCCTGCCTGATTTGGCGGAGGACTGCAAGGGCCATTGTTTGCCAGAATACGTCTTGCCGGAATACGTCTTCCCTAGAGCTCGAAACATCACCCTGAGCTCCTGCCTCCATTGTACCCCTAAACCGATCCGTTCGACGGGAATGTCCCGCGAAAAAAAGCCCAGTACCGTTTCATTCGACGGATGAAACTCCAGCGCCGGCGCCACCAGCAGCAGCCGTGGTACCTCCATTACCAGCGGAATCCCCGTAAAATGCCCGCTTGCCGCGATCTCGCCGCGATCCAGGTGCCATTTGACCCGCATCCAGTAATCCAGCGCCTGCAGCGGCAGGTGAATGTCCTGATCCACCTTCAGTTCGATCACCGCCAGACGCCCATCGCGATCGACGGCCAGTAGATCGATGATGCCGCGATCGCCGCCCGCGAACTGCGCCACTTGCCCGTACACCGGTTGCGTAAGCAGCGTCGCGTCCAGCGATTCGATATTCCCGCGCACCCGCGCTTCGAGCCAGGCCTCCGGCTGCCCCGGCCGCGGCGCCCGTGCTTGCCTCCCGCCTGTATCCAACCTCGTATCCAGGTTTGTGTAGTCGAATGGATCCACCAATTGTTCGTAGCCGTTTGCATCGTGAACGAAAACCAGATATCGCGCCGCGTCAGCGTTCAGAAACCGTACCCGATGGCATACCGAGTGCTCCGTCCCCGCCGGCGCAAAAATCGCCAGCCCCTCCACCGCCAACCGCGATTCCCGGCGCCGCAAATAATCCAGCCAGATCAGCCCAAAGCTCAGAGCATTCGCAGGAGCCAGTGAATTTTCCGGAATTCCAATAGCCGCCAGCGCCATCGTCCCCCGCCGCAGCAGCGCCCGCGGATACGCCGGAGAAAGGCTGTTGTGCAGATCCTGCTCCGTGCTGAGTTCTACCACCCGCCACTCCGGGAACTGGCGATGCAGTGACTGCCGGAAGCGCTCGCGATACTTCAGCCGCGCACCTTTGCGCGCAGCATCCCGATGCGTCTCGCGATCCAAATCCACCAGCGTGAGCGCCCCCGTGCGCCCTCCAAAGTGCTCTACGTTGAGTTCAAGCCTGCCAGGCCGCTCCAGCCGCACCGCCGCCACCCGCCGGACTAAGGTTCGCTTCTCATCCCAACATTCAATCGTGATCCCCGAAGCCCGCTGGTTCACCGCAAACGTATCCGTCGCCAGCGGGAAAGGATCTTCGCCGGGCTCGATCAAGACTGGTTTCTGGCTGGCTTTGAGAAAGCGCTCAATCGCCAAGTAAGCCAAGTGCGGATCCCCGCGCTTAGCTTTCCCGGGTGCAGGATACAACGCCCCTAGTATGACGCAATCTACAGGGGATTCACGTGCCCCCGCGGCATCGCGTCAATCTCCGCCAGATCTTCCGGAGTCAGCGCCCACCCCGCCGCCTTGGCATTGGCGTCCAATTGCTCCGGCTTAGTAGCCCCCGCAATCACGCTAGCCACCGTAGGCCGCGCCAGCAGCCAACTGAAAGCCAGCTCCAGCAGCGTCCGCCCATGCTTTGCACAGAACGCTTCGAGTTGCTCCACCAACGCCCAATTCGTGTCGGTAGAATACCGCTCCGCCAGCCGCTGAATGCTAGCGAAGCGCGTTCCCGCCGCCGCCTGCGCCCCGCGCTTGTACTTGCCCGTCAACAGCCCGCTAGCCAGCGGAAAGTAAGGCAGCATCCCCATGCCATAAGCCTGCGCCGCTGGAATCTTCTCCGCCTCAATTTGCCGGGCCACCAAACTATACTCATCCTGCGCCGAAATAAAGCGCTCCAGCCCACGTTCGCGCGAGATCCATTGCGCCTCCACCATCTGCCAGGCCGGCAAATTCGAGCACCCGATATAACGCACCTTCCCTTGATGCACCAGATCGTTGAGCGCCCCCAGCGTCTCCTCCATAGGAGTCACCGGATCTGCAAAATGCAATTGGTACAAGTCAATCCAATCCGTCTTCAGCCGCCGCAAACTAGCCTCGACCGCCGTCATGATGTAGCCCCGCGAAGCATCTCGCCGCGTCCGCCCCTCCACCATCGGCCCAGCAAACTTCGTAGCCAGCACAATGTCCTTCCGCCGCTCCCCCAACACCTGCCCGAGCATCGTTTCCGACCCGCCCATGTTCCCGTATATGTCCGCCGTATCGAACAGCGTGATGCCCAGATCCAGCGCCCGCGCCACAACCTTGCGAGTCGCCTCCAGATCGATACGCATCCCAAAGTTGTTACAGCCCAGCCCGACCGTAGACACTTCGAGCCCAGATTTCCCTAATGTCCGATAGTTCACGTTCTTATTCTAAATGCAGTGCCACTACAGATCGCCGACCTTGGTCCGAAGTAGGGCGGAGTTCCAACTCCGCGGCTGGCCTCCTGGCCAGCCCTTAGCGATTGAAATAAGCGTGAATGAAGTGCCGTAGTCGAAGGAAGCGTCCAAAGACCGCTAGTGTTTCTCTTCGTCGATCGAAATCTTCAACGCCCGCAGAAACTTCTGATCCTGCGAAGTAAGCTTGATCTTGCTCAGCTTGCGTCGCCCGGATTCCGGCGTAGACTCCAACTCCACCGTCTCGCCCTCGTCCTGCCCGTCGTCCTCGTTATCCTCGCGCTTATTGAAGCCGATGGTCGCTTCCAGCACCAGGAACACGTCATAGCCCGCGCGCTTGATCTCGCCAATCGCAGCCGCGATACGGTCGGAATCGGAAAGGGACTCGTTGATGGCATCGCCGAGTTCCTTCATTAGATCTTTGAGCCGGTCGTCCAAGTGCGCTGTCCTCTGCCGTCTCCAGCATATCATCTATATCGCCGCCGCAAGCGGTTTTTCGCCAGGGGTTGCCCGACCCCCGTCTGTTAGGATGAAACCGATGGGTGAGTTGATTTCCAAGTTCCTGCGCCATGTCTTGCCCGGCGTCATCCGCCCGCTGCATGCGCTATGGAATGAGGTCATCGGCTTTCTATTCATCGTCTTCACGGTGGTGGCGGCATTCTACGTGGTCCGCGCCGTGCGCAATTTTGACGGCGAAGTCGAAGGCCTAGTCCGCATCGTTCTCCCCGCCCTCTTCGGCTTGGTCATGGGTTACTTCGGCGTCTCTTCCTTCCTCCGCGCCCGCAAAATTTCCCGTTCATGACTGACGAACACCCCGGCCAGTTCCCCTACACCCGCGGCATCTATAAGGACATGTACCGCGCCCGCCTCTGGACCATGCGCCAGTACGCCGGCTTCGGCAGCGCCGAAGAAAGCAACCAGCGCTATCGCTACCTGCTGTCCCAAGGCACCACCGGACTCTCCGTCGCCTTCGACCTCCCCACCCAGATGGGCATGGACCCCGACCATCCCCTAGCCGCCGGCGAAGTCGGCAAAGTAGGCGTGTCGATCGCCTCCCTAGCCGACATGGAGCTCCTCTTCAACGAGATCCCGCTAGAAAAAATCAGCACGTCGATGACGATCAATTCCACGGCCGCCATCCTCCTGTCGCTCTACGTGCTAGTAGCCCGCGCCCAAGGCGCCGACCCCAAAAAACTAAACGGCACCATCCAAAACGACATTCTCAAGGAATACATCGCCCGCGGCACCTACATTTATCCCCCGCGCCCCGCCATGCGCATCATCACCGACCTCTTCGCCTGGGCCGCCACCGAAGTCCCCGAGTGGAACACCATCTCGATCAGCGGCTATCACATCAGAGAAGCCGGCTCCACCGCCGTGCAAGAGGTCGCCTTCACCCTAGCCGACGCCATCGCCTACGTAGAAGCCGCGCATCGCCGCCGGCTTAGAAGTCGATACCTTCGCCCCGAGGCTCTCCTTCTTCTTCAACGCCCACAATAATTTCTTAGAAGAGGTAGCCAAATTCCGCGCCGCCCGCCGCCTCTGGGCCAACATCATGAAGGACCGCTTCGGAGCCAAAGATCCCAGATCGCTGATGCTCCGCTTCCACGCCCAAACCGCCGGTTCAACGCTTACCGCGCAGCAGCCCGAAGTAAACGTAGTCCGCGTAGCATTGCAGGCGTTAGCAGCAGTCCTGGGCGGCACCCAATCCCTCCACACCAACAGCAGAGACGAAGCCCTAGGCCTCCCCACCTCCGAAGCCGCAAAACTAGCGCTCCGCACCCAACAAGTAATCGCCCACGAAAGCGGAGTCCCCGCCGTCCCCGACCCCCTAGGCGGCAGCGAATACATCGAAAATCTTACCAACGAAATCGAACGCGAAGCCGAGTTCCTACATAGCCCGCATTGACAAAATGGGAGGCACCCTCCGAGCCATAGAAGAAGGCTTCATCCAACGCGAAATCCAAAACGCCGCCTACGAATACCAGAAGAAGGTAGAATCCGGCGAGTCGATAGTAGTAGGCGTAAACCGCTTCCAAGAACCAGAACCCACCCCCCCGAAGGTTTTCAAACCCAACCCCAAAATCGAACAACGTCAAATCGACCGCGTCCGAAACCTCCGCGCCACCCGCGACCCGCTTCCCCACGCCGCGTCCCTGGAAGCCCTAGAAAAAGCCGCCCGCACGCAGCGACAACCTAATGCCCCACATCCTATCCTCCTGCGCCGCAAAAGCCACAGTAGGCGAAATCTCCGACCGCCTCCGTAAAGTCTTCGGCGAATACCAAGAACACTAACGTCCGTTGTAGGGCGGACGTCCCCGTCCGCGCCGGACCTCTTGGTCCGGCTACCGATCTGCACCCCGAGCGACAGAGAATGTCAGTAAGCCGATTCGATGTCGAAACGCGCCGCAAATTGGTAGTGTTCAATTTGAGTTCGGAGGCCAACTCAAGCCCTAGGCCGGTGTGACTTGCAGGATCCGGGGCTCCTTCTGCAAAATATTCTCAAGAATCCCTGCGAACTCCGCAAGCTCGGCCGGGGGAGTAGGCCGAAACCATGAACGAACTCCATTGAGTGGCTTTCCGCACGCAACGCCTACCGACCATTCTGAAGGCACCTGGCCAATTGAGTCATCCATGATGCCAATAGACAAGGTGAACGTGCGCCCCTGAAAGGGGATGAGTAACACCCACCCGAAGTCTTCCTGAATCGGCTGAGCGGCCCTGATGCCGTGCACCTGAAGCCGCTCGCTCAACCAGATCGCGAAATCCTCACCGAAGCATCTATCGTTAATGAAGCCGGGCCCGGGCGTGGTGGCCTCGAATAGATCAGTCCTCAAAGTAAATCCACGTTCGATGATAGGCTGACGCCTGAAGTGATTATAGTGCCTGAATTATGAATCCGCGTGATACGTCGCCGGATGTGCGAAATCCCCGATCGCTTCCGTAAAGTGTTTGGAGAATATCGAGAAACTGAGTCCTCGATTGATGCATAATGAAGGTGTATGCCTCATTCTGCAGCAACCTCGAATCGCTCTAGGCGAGCTGCTAAGAGTCCGCGAATCAACTCGCGACGCACCATAGAGTCGCGTTACACCGTTGCATTAGCTCCCGATATTGTTCCTAAGGTAGAACAATACGCAGAGACCGTAGACGCCAGCATGAGCAAAGCAATTGCGGCGCTCGTGAAACTCGGCCTCGAAAGCCAAGAGACTCGCAAGCGCGAGTTCTTCAAGCGCCTAAAGCAGAACCTTGCCGACGACGACCCTAAGCAACAAGATCGCCTGGTAAGCGAGTTTCGGACCCTGATCCTCGGCCGCTGATCGATGCCCAAAATTCAGTGGGAGAACCTGCCCCTGGAGAAATGGGCCCACCTACGCGAACGCGCCGCTCAAAGAAAGATTTCGATGGACGATCTTTTCGAGTTAGCGGAATGGAAAGCCCAAAACCCAGACGTTCCCGATGGCCCCTGGTTCAAGGACTTCGGAACCTTCAAGTTGTGCGGAAATGGCAAACTCCCCAGCACATTCCTCACGGCCGGCCAAATCGCGCGCGGCAAACGACTGTGACCGTCCCCAACGAACCAGTTATCCTAAAAGTAAATGAGTACGGCGCAAGCCACCACCACCCCCGCCCAAACCCTGCGCGAGCGCACCTCCTACGCCGTGCTGGTCATGATCAGCTTCTGCCATTTCCTGAACGACATGATCCAGTCGCTGCTCCCCGCCATCTACCCCATCCTGAAAGGCAACTTCCATCTCGACTTCGCCCAAGTCGGCATGATCACCTTCACCAACCAACTCACCGCCTCCGTCCTCCAACCCGTCGTCGGTTCCTACACCGACAAACGCCCGCAACCCTTCTCGCTCAGTATCGGCATGGGCTGCACGCTCGTCGGATTGATCGTGTTATCCCTAGCCTCCTCCTTCCCCATAATCCTGGCTGCGGCAGCAATGATCGGCATTGGCTCCTCCGTGTTCCACCCCGAGTCCTCCCGCGTAGCCCGCATGGCCTCCGGCGGCCAACACGGTTTCGCGCAATCGATTTTCCAAGTAGGCGGCAACGCCGGCTCCGCCACGGGACCGCTCTTAGCCGCCTTCATCGTCCTCCCTCATGGCCAAGGCAGCCTGGCCTGGTTCTCGCTAGCCGCGCTCCTAGGCATGGCGCTTCTAGGTAAAGTGGGTTTCTGGGCCAAAGCCTACCGCGCCGCCCGCGCCAAAGTAGCCAAGCGCGCAGCCGATCACGCCGGCCACGGACTCTCCGCGAAACAAGTCAACTGGTCGATCGCCATCCTAGTCGGCCTGATTTTTTCGAAGTACATTTACATGGCCAGCCTGACCAGCTATTACACGTTCTACCTGATCAGCAAATTCCACCTGCCCGTGCGCAACGCCCAAGTCTACCTGTTCGTCTTCTTAGGAGCAGTAGCGCTAGGCACCATCCTCGGCGGCCCCATCGGCGACCGCGTCGGCCGCAAATACGTAATCTGGTGCTCCATCCTAGGAGTCCTCCCCTTCACCCTCCTGCTCCCCTACGCGAACTTGTTCTGGACCGTAATCTTCAGCGCCATCATCGGCACCATCCTAGCGTCCGCCTTCCCCGCCATCGTGGTCTATGCGCAAGAACTGCTCCCCGGCAAATTAGGAATGATCTCCGGACTCTTCTTCGGCCTAGCCTTCGGCACCGCCGGCATCGCCGCCGCGTTACTAGGCCAACTAGCCGATCACACCAGCATCGGCTTCGTCTACCGCGCCGTGTCCTTCATGCCGCTGCTAGGATTGCTGGCGATCTTCCTCCCCGACATCGAAGGCGCCATGCGCCGCAAAACCTAGCCTCAGCACAGAACCGCCACGCGCAGCGTGCGGCACCTCCCTGTTGTTCACGAGCCTTCCCTAATCCCCAACAGCCCGCGATTCAACCATTTCCCGCTTTGCCTTTCCCGCCCTCCGCACCACCCTCGTGAATACTCGAATCAGTTGGAGCCTGCGCAGGCTAGTCGTTGTAGTTTATTGGAATCCGTGCCCGTCGAAAGACGGGCTAGCCGCCCCGAAAACATTGGGAGAAGGGCGGGACAGGATAAGAATCGCGATTCTTGGTTGATACGAACGCCCCGAAAGCGGCGCAAGGTAACCGCGAAGGAAATAGGAGAGAGCAAATTGCCGGTTGATTTGGAACTTCTTCGAGACAGGTAAGCCGCCCGTTTCCTTCACCACTCCGGTGGGCTGTCAGCAAGACCAGCCCACCGCGAGACGATTTTGCATTTTTGTGGGGCGGACCTCCGGTCCGCGTTCGGCCTCCGGCCGAACCCTGCCACCACAGCCGTAGTGTGCCCCGACCAGCCCTTTTGTCGTCTAATAGTCATAACTATGCGCATTGCCGGGGCGGGGAGCGCCTTTCCAAAACACTACTATCCGCAAGCGGTGCTTTTAGCCGCACTGCGTGAATACTGGCGCGGCCAAATCGAGAATCCGCGCATGCTCGACCAACTGCACGCCCACGCCGGCGTCGACGGCCGCCACCTCGTCTTGCCCCTAGAGCGTTACTACGATCTAAAAAACTTCGGCGAATTTAACCGCATCTGGATTGAAGCCGCGCAGGAGCTAGGCGAACGCGCCATCCGCTGCGCCATGGCCCGCGCCGGCCTCGATCTTTCGCAAATCGGAGCCCTGTTCTTCGTTTCCGTGACCGGCATCGCCAGCCCCTCGATCGACGCGCGCCTGATCAACCGCATGAAGCTGCCCACCAACATCCGCCGCACGCCGATATTCGGATTGGGATGCGTAGCCGGCGCAGCAGGCGTAGCGCGCGCAGCCGATTACGTGCGCGCCTATCCCGATCAAGTCGCAGTGCTGCTCTCCGTCGAACTATGTTCGCTCACTCTCCAGCGCGAAGATCTTTCGCTAGCGAACCTAGTCTCGTCCGGCTTATTCGGCGACGGCGCCGCCGCAGTGGTCGTCGCCGGAGCCGATGTTCCCGTGAACAACGGTCCCGAAATCATCGCCACCGCTTCCGTGTTCTATCCCGACACCGAAGAAGTAATGGGCTGGGATATATCGGAGAAAGGCTTCCGCATCGTCCTCTCGCGCGAAGTCCCCGACGTGGTCCGCGAACATCTCGGCCCCGACGTCGACGCCCTGCTAGCCGAGCATGGATTCAAACGCGGCGACGTCGGCTCCTGGGTAATGCACACCGGCGGCCCCAAGGTCCTCGAAGCCGCCGAAGAATCGCTAGGGATGAAAAAGGGTGAAATCCAAGCCTCCTGGGATTGCCTGCGCCGCGTAGGAAATTTGTCTTCGGCATCCGTCTTATGCGTTTTAGAAGACGTCATGCTAAACCGCCGCCCCGCGCCCGGGACGCTCGGCGTGATGGCCGCGCTCGGCCCCGGATTCTGCTCCGAGGTAGTTCTCCTGCGGTGGTGATGTTTGGCTCTTCCTGACACCGACGTGCTGGTGGTCGGCGGAGGCCCCGCAGGCTTAGCCGCAGCCATCGCCGCGCGTCGCAAAGGTTTCAGCGTGGCAGTCGTCGACGCCGCCGTTCCTCCCGTCGACAAAGCGTGCGGCGAAGGCTTGATGCCGGACGCATTGAAAGCCCTAGCCGAGTTGGGCGTCGAAATCCCCGCCGCCATCGGTGTTCCCTTCCGCGGCATCCGCTTCATAGGCGAAGACGTTTCCTTAGCAGCGGATTTTCCCTCCGGCAGCGGACTCGCCATGCGCCGCACCGCTCTGCATCAAATCCTGGTAGACGCCGCCGCGCAGTCAGGCGTCGAGTTCCATTGGGGAACGCCGTCAGGTGAGCTTTCCGATGTAAAAGCCCGCTGGATTATCGGCGCCGATGGCCACGCCTCGCGAGTCCGCAAATGGGCCGGCCTCGACCGCTGGCGCCGCCAGCGCGAACGCTTGGGTTTCAGAGTGCATTACCAAATCGCCCCCTGGACCGATCACGTCGAAGTTTACTGGCACCCCGAATTCCAGATGTATGTGGCCGCCGTCGCCGCCGATCAAGTGATGGTCGCCGTTCTCTGCCACGACCCGCAAGTGCGCGTCGAAGAAGCGCTGGATTATTTCCCGGAACTGCGCGAACGCCTCGGCGACGCACCCCGCACGACAATGGAGCGCGGCGGGATCTCCGCCACGCGCCGCTTATGGGTCGTCACGCAAGGCAGCGTCGCGCTCGTCGGCGACGCCTCCGGATCGGTAGACGCCATCACCGGCGAAGGCATTAGGCCTGGCATTCCGCCAATCGCTGGCGCTGGCCGACGCACTTAGTCGCCGGGAATCTTGACCTCTACGAAGCGGCGCATCGCAGACTGGCGCGCCGGCCCCGCTTCATGGCCGATCTGTTGCTGCTGCTCGACGGACGTCCCGATCTGCAATATCGCGCGCTGCATTACCTGGCGCGCCACCCGCAGGTGTTCCGAATTTTGTTAGCATGGCACGTTGGGCAACTCCGTAATCCCATCCGTTATTTCGACGGCCGAACCACCCCCGCCCTCGGCGCCGGAAGGCGGTAGCGTGTCGTTCTGGCAGAGGTGGCTGAAGCGTCCGCAAACCACCTGGGTCCGCAAGGCATTTTTCCAAATCCATTTGTGGGCCGGCCTCCTGTTGGGTTTGTACATCGCCGTCGTCTGCGTGAGCGGCAGCGCAGTGGTCTTCCGCAACGACATTTACGATGTGCTGGTCGATAAACTCCACGTCACGCCGCAAGGCCACGCCCTCAATCAAAGTGAATTGGAGCAATCCCTGCAGCGAACGCATCCCGGCTATGTGATCCGCGACGTGAAGCCCGGACGCGATGGCGATGAGGCGTCCGAGGTATTGCTCGTCCGCGGCTCCAGCCAGATGCGGCGGCTGGTGAATCCCTACACCGGAGAAGATCGCGGCCCCGCTGTGTCGACGTATTTCCGCATCATGCGTTGGGTCTCCGATCTGCACGGCAACCTCCTGCTGGGTTCGAACGGCATGACCTGGAATGCGATCGGCGGCGGCCTGACCGCGCTCCTGTGTTTGACGGGTCTGGTGGTGTGGTGGCCCGGTGTCGCCAATTGGCGGCGTAACCTCGTGATGCGCCGCGGCGTCGGTTGGAAGCGCATGAATTGGGATCTGCACAGCGCCGTGGGCATCTGGAGCTTCGCCCTAGTCTTCATGTGGGGCGCGACCGGCTTCTACTTCGTCTACCCGCAGCCCTTCCGCGCGACCATCGAATTATTTACGCCCATCAATCCCCCGCGCCTGCCGCAGGCGCAGATCCAGCGCCCGCCGCAAGCATCGTCAACAGTTACGTTCGCGTTGCCGCGCCGCCGCCGGCCGCTCACGCTGGGCGGAAAAATCCTGCGCGATTTTTCGTCGCTGCACTACGGCAACTTCGGAGGCTGGCCGTTAAAAGCCTTGTGGGTGTTGCTGGGTTTTGTTCCCGTGGTGCTATTGGGATCGGCACTCATCATGTGGTGGAATCGCGTGGTGTGGCCCGCCCTGAGACGTGTTACTTCTTCGCAGCAGCCGCGAACAAACTCTTGGGGATCATGGCGTGCACGCCGCGCGTCCCGTCCACCAACTGCGTGATTTCGAGATCGATCGCGACGCTGGTCAAAGCGTAAGCGTCTTCCCGGCTGAGCTTCATTTCTTTCACCAGGAAATCTATGGTTTCGAGCGTGCAGATGCGCGCCGCCTGCGTGAGATCCGGGTCCAGCCCCATGGTGATGTAATGAGTAGGCGTTTCCGCGCGCGGCCATTCCAGATGCCGGTCGTGATGCAGAATGAATTGGAACGTTCCGGTCAACGAAGTTTCCATCGCCGTGATATCCACTTCGCCGTTGCCCATCCCGGCGTGCCCATCGCCCACTTCAAACAGCGCTCCCGCCGCGTGCACCGGAATGAACAGCGTGGTCCCGGCCACCAGTTCCTTGTTGTCGAGATTGCCCGCGTGAATCCCCGGCGGCGCGCTGTTGATCTTCCCCGACGCAGCCGGAGGCGCGACGCCCATGCTGCCAAAGAACGGCTTCAGCGGAAGATCGATCCCCGGCCCGAAATGCCCGATTTTACGCTTCCGGTCCAGCAGAATAATCTTTGTGATCGCCGTCGGAAATAAATCCGACACGAAGCCATTGCGTCCGATCGTGTTGTACGCATACGGCACATCCAGGCGGATTTCGCGGATGCGCACTTCGAGCACGTCACCCGGCTGCGCGCCTTCGATCGCGACCGGCCCGGTGAGCAAATGTCCGCCGGGTCCGCGCTTCTCCTGCGGGACACCCGCATAAATATCGCGCAGTTCCCTCTGAATTTGATCCACGGGCAACCCCGCGCGTTCGAGGGTTTGCGGATTGCCTGAAACGGTTTGGATCTCGACGACATCTCCCGATTGAACCGTGAGCACGGGCTTCGCGGCAGACCAATAATAGCCCCAGGCGAGAGTTTCCGGAGAAACTTTAAGCTTGTGCTCGGCCGCGCAAAGTGACGTGGCAATGACTAGAAATACCAGCCAGCGTGCCATCAATGGCCCGAACCCGGCGTCCAACCGTCGCCAAGCCCATACGGAAATTGGACAAAGGGAAACGCTTCCACTTCATGAATTTTGCCGTCGCGGATACCGAAAGTTTCCATGCATACCATGTTGATCAGCAGCCCCACGTTGCCGCTGGAATCGCCGCGCCTGGTGCCGTCGTGAACGAACAGAGGAAAGGTGGCGACCAGACCTTTCTGCTCATCGACGATCAACACGCGCCGCGGCCGGATGCGCTTGATGTACGCAAAGAGTTTGGTATCAAGCTGATCGCTGCACGTCATCATGTAAGTCTTCGACGGCGGGCCGCT
Source organism: Bryobacterales bacterium (assembly GCA_963760575.1). Taxonomy (GTDB): domain Bacteria; phylum Acidobacteriota; class Terriglobia; order Bryobacterales; family Bryobacteraceae; genus Palsa-187. Next base: position 14,279 of record CAVXEM010000002.1, on the reverse strand, counting down.
GGTGAGCATGCCGGTGGTGGGCTCTTTCGTGAGCGTGGTCTGGATGCCGTTTTCGTGGCGCTCGCAGTCGTCGGCAAAGGCGCCGATTTTACCGCTGTCGCCTTCGATGGCGTCGAAGTAAGAATTGGCGGCGGCGATCATGCCTTCGCGTGAAGTGCGCTCGGAGGGCATGATGTCGCTGAGTAGATCCGGCACGCGGGGTTTGCAGGTTAGGCAACTGGCGCTCCTGTACGTTGCGATCGATCAGATGTTCGATTTCGAGCAAGCGGCCGCGCTCGATCTTGAGCCGGATCGCGACCAGCGCGGGGCGGCCTTGCACTTTGACGACGGTGCCGATCGCGACTTGTCCGGCGACGGGATCGGCGACGTAATACTTGAAAGCGGTGGGCTCGGTTCTCGCCCGCCACAAGATGCCTTCGCCGATATTGAGCAGCGCGGTGTTTTCGGTGAAACGCACGTCGTCGGCGAGCGGCAGCGAAGAGCGGTCGTGCTGGAAGAGCGCGGCGGTATAGCGGTCCATGATGGCGGTAAGGCACGCGCGGTCGCAGGGCTTCACGGTTGCAGGATTCCACGGCGGCTCGGCGGCGCCGAGCGTGATCGCCAGCGCGGCAGCGAAGAAAAGTACTGGTTTCATGGCAGCGGGACGATGGTAACGCGGCGCGTGGTTCGTGTCAATATAAAGGGCTAGGCTCAGAAATCCGGGAGGAGAAACCCCGGGGAGGAGAACGCATCGATGAGGGTGTATGAAATCGCGAAGGGCAGCACCAGCCTGGAAGGCTTGCGGCAAACGGAGCGGCCCGATCCGCAACCGGGCGCGCACGAAGTGTTGATCCGGGTGCGCGCGACGTCGCTGAACTTTCGCGATCAGGCGATTATTTTGGGCCGCTACTTCGGCGGACCGGTGAGTCGGGATCTTATTCCGCTGTCGGACGGCGCGGGCGAAGTGGTTTCGACGGGCCCCGGCGTCACGCGTTTCAAAGTGGGCGATCGCGTTGCCGGCATCTTCTTTCAAGGCTGGATTCACGGGCCGCAACCGGGTTGGCACACGGCGCTGGGCAATCCGCTCGACGGCATGCTGGCGGAATGCGTGGTGTTGCCGGAGGAAAGCGTGGTCGCGATTCCCCGGCATTTTTCCTATGAAGAAGGAGCCACCCTGCCCTGTGCGGGCGTCACTGCGTGGAATGCGTTAATGGTGGCTGGCAGGTGCGTGAGGCCCGGCGACACCGTGTTGTGCATGGGCACCGGCGGCGTCTCGCTTTTCGCACTGCAATTCGCCAAGGCCGCGGGTGCGCGCGTAATCATCACTTCCTCAAGCGATGAAAAGATCGAACGGGCGCGGGCCATGGGTGCTGCCGAGGCCATCAACTATGCGCTGACGCCGGAATGGGAAAAAGAAGTCCTGCGCTTGACGGACGGTCGCGGCGTCGATCACATCGTGGAAGTGGGCGGCGCGGGGTCGCTGGGTCGGTCGTTCCAAGCCATTGCTCCCAGCGGAAAGATTGCTTTGATCGGCGTGCTGGCCGGGATGACGGGCGACACCGGCCCGCATCCGCTGATGGTGAAGGGATCGAGCATGCACGGGATCGCAGTAGGGAATCGCACCATGTTCGAAGGAATGAACCGTGCGCTGGAGGCGAATCAGATCCGGCCCGTCGTCGACAAAGTGTTTCCCTTTGAGGATGCGGCGGCAGCGTTCCGGCATCAGGCGTCGGGCGAATTCATGGGCAAGGTGGTGATACGCGTTTGATCGGTGTCGAAACATTGCCGCTGCTTTCGCGCACTCCGCCCGAGTGGGGGCGCGCCGCGCTGGCAGACACGGTGGCGCTGCTGCAGGATCATGCGTTCTTAGAAAAAAAGGCTGCGGCCAACGCGCTGGAATTGATGACGCGCTGGCCGGGCGAGTGGACGCCGGGTTGGGTTGAGACAATGACGGGCGTGGCTCGCGATGAAGCGTCACACTTAGCGCAGACGGTTCGCTTGCTCGCGCGGCGCGGCGGACAAATGGAACGCGGCCACCGCTGCGCGTACGCCAAAGCTCTGCGCTTGCTGGTTCGCAAGGGCGGGACCGAAGAGACGCTCGACCGCCTGCTGGTCTCGGCGCTGATCGAGGCGCGCTCCTGCGAACGGTTTTCAGTGCTAGCTGCCGTTGCTGAGGACGTGGAACTCGCAGCCTTTTACAAAGCTTTGTTTTCGTCCGAGATGGGACACTACAAAGTTTTTCTCAAGCTGGCGAACAAGGTTGCGGCCAAGGCAATCGTGGAAGCGCGCTGGCAAAAGATGCTGGCTGCGGAAGCCCGCATCCTCGCCGAACAGACGCCGGGGCCGCGGATTCACTCAGGGGTGGGCTCGTATTAAAGTAGTGGAATGCCGAATGAACCGGATGTCCCCGCAGCGCCTCTGAGCTTGCGCATTTATCCTCAGGACGACGCCATGGTGGTCGAATGCACCGGCCGGGTCATCTCCGGCGGCACCGATGAGCTGCGTCGCGAGGTCAAGGCGCTGTTCCCGCATACCAAGCGCGTCATTCTGGACCTGACGAACGTGATCCAGTTGGACAGCATGGGATTGGGCGCTATCGTCAGCCTTTACGCGTCAGCGAAGGCCGCGGGCTGCGAGCTCAAGCTGATCAACTTAAGCAAACGCGTGCGCGAGATTTTCCGCGTCACGAATTTACTCTCGGTGTTTGAAGTTTACGGCGAGCATATCATCAAGATGCCGTGAGGATAGATGCATGAGGAACCGCCTTCGCCGCCGCGACGTGCTTTCTCTGATCGGCGCTTCGCTCACGGCCAAACACGGAGAGGGAATGGCTGCGAGTCCAGAGCTCTTTGAAGATTGGTTGCGCGCTACACCTGCGGAGAGGAAGCAGGCGCTCGCCGCAAGTTTGGAACGCATCCGGCGGTTGGATGGCTCGATTCACGCGTGGGTCGAGGTGCTACCACAGCCGCAGATTGCCGACGGTCCGCTCGCCGGCATTCCTTTTGGCGCGAAAGACATTATGGAGACGCGCGCTCTGGTGACTGAGTACGGCTCGCCCATTTACAAGGGGCGGCATGGAACCGAGGACGCTGCCATGATCCGCCGACTGGAGAGCTTGGGCGCGATCCTGCTGGGCAAGACGCACACCGCGCAATTCGCGCACCGGACTCCCGCGCCGACGCGCAATCCGCGAAACCTGGAACACACGCCGGGTGGTAGTTCGAGCGGATCGGCCGCGGCCGTGGCGGCGGGGATGGTGCCCTTCGCGACGGGTACGCAAACGGCGGGATCGATTTTACGGCCGGCGTCGTACTGCGGCATCACGGGGTTCAAGCCGACGTTTGGAACTTTGCCGCTCGCAGGAGTTCTTCCCTTCGCCCATAGCCTGGACACGCTGGGGTTATTTACCAATACGCCGCAGGGAATGCTGGCCCTGTGGGGAGCGCTGGGACAGCCTACGGGGCGCGATGAGGAAATTACGCTGGGCGTGCCGGAACCATTGCTCGACGTAGAGCCGCCGATGGCGAAAGCCTTTGGCGATTCGGTCGCGCTGCTGCGGAAGCGCGGATGGAAGCTCCAGCCGGCGCCGCTCAAGCCGCTGCTCGATCCGTTGATCGAGGAGAGCCGCGTGGTGATGTATTACGAGGGCGCGCGGTTTCACCAGGAGCGGTACAAGCAATATGGAGAACGGCTGGAAGCCGTGGCGGAGTTGGTGCGCGACGGTCTGAAGATTTCAGATCAGCGCTACCGCGACGCGCTGGCTGTCATCGCGAAGAGCAAAGAGCAGATCGGCGCGCAGTATCAAAAGACGCCCATTATTTTGGTTCCCGCCGCCACCGGACCTGCTCCGCTAGGACTGGCGTTCACCGGCAACTCGGCGATGAATGCTCCCTGGACCGCACTGGGGACGCCGGCGATTTCCATACCCATGCCAGCCGGCAACGGATTGCCTGTGGGATTGCAGCTCACGGGAGCAGCGGGTCAAGACGCGCGCGTGTTGCGGACGGCGGTGCGAATCGTACAGGTCATGAGCGGTGCAAAGCAGTGATGTATACTATACATCATGAAGCGGACACAACTCTATTTAGACGATGACTTGTGGAATGGGTTGCACGCCCGAGCCCGGCTAGAAGGGACCACCATTTCCGAACTGGTTCGCGTGGCAGCCCGGGAGCGGTATCTCGGCTCCCTGGATGCGCGCCGGCTGGCCATGCAGGCCGTAGTTGGAATCAGGAAGGACCGCAAGGACTTGGCGGACACTAAGGCCTACGTGCGTGGGCTACGCCGCGGGACTCGGCTGAAACGCCTGGCGGGCGCATGACGGTCCTGGTTGATTCTGACATCCTTATCGAGATTACGCGGGGTCGTGACGCCGCGATGCTGGAGAAATGGGCGGAATTGGCGGACTCTGACGACGTCGTGCTGTGCTCGCCGGTCTCGATCGCGGAGTTATGGCACGGCGCGCGGCCTCGAGAACACAAGGCGCTCAGCGATTTGTTTGGCGCTTTGCTGTGCGTGCCGGTAGACGCTGAAACTGGACGACAGGCGGGCGAGTACCTACGCGTGTACCACAAGAGTCACGCGGTCGAATTAGGCGATGCGCTGATTGCGGCCGCGGCGGCGCTACAAGGCGCGGTTCTTTGGACGCGCAACCGGAAACACTATCCGATGAAGGGCGTCAAATTCTACTGAAAGGCGAAACCGAGGACTCGCCTTTCAGTCCGCTTGCTATCGCGCGCGGTTCGGTGTGGTTATTGATTAAATGCGGCAGATGAGTAGTTCACGCTCGTAGATCATCTCCGGCGGGAGGTGATCGTGGAGTTCGATGAACAGCTCTTCGTGGCCCAGCACTTCCTGCTTCCAGGCGGCGGCGTCAAACTTCTGCAGTTCGTCGAATTTCTCCTTGGAGAAACTCATGCCGTCCCAATGGACGTCCTCATAACGCGGCATCCAACCGATGGGCGTTTCGCGGCCCAGTGCGCGGCCGTGGGCGCGGTCGACGATCCACTTCAGCACGCGCATGTTCTCACTGAAGCCGGGCCAGAGGAACTTGCCGTTGGCATCCTTGCGGAACCAATTTACATGGAAGATCCGGGGTGTTTCGCTTAAGCTGCGCGCCATCTTGATCCAGTGGCGGAAATAATCGCCCATGTGATAGCCGCAGAAAGGCAGCATCGCCATAGGGTCGCGGCGAACCTTGCCCACGGTGCCGACGGCGGCGGCGGTCATCTCAGATCCCATGGTCGCGCCGGTGTACACGCCCGCGCTCCAATTGAAAGACTGATACACCAACGGCATCGTGGTCGCGCGGCGGCCGCCGAAGATGAACGCGCTGATAGGCACGCCCTCGGGGGCTTCCCACGCGGGATCGATGGTGGGGCACTGCGAAGCGGGCGCGGTGAATCGCGAATTGGGATGCGCGGCTTTGGCGCCGGTTTGCTTGGCGAGTTCCGGAGTCCAGTGATTGCCCTGCCAGTCCAGGCATTCGGCTGGCGGCTCATCGGTCATACCTTCCCACCACACGCCGCCTTCGGGGGTCAGCGCGACGTTGGTGAAGATGGTGTTGCGCGCCAGCGTGTCCATCGCATTCGGGTTGGTGTGGCGCGAGGTACCGGGAGCCACGCCGAAGAAGCCGGCTTCCGGGTTGATGGCGCGCAGGCGGCCGTTGGCGTCGGGCTTGATCCAGGCGATGTCATCGCCGACGGTCCAGACCTTCCAGCCGTCGAAGCCGTCGGGCGGAATGAGCATGGAGAAATTCGTTTTGCCGCAGGCGCTGGGGAAGGCCGCGGCGACGTAGGTCTTTTCGCCTTGCGGGTTCTCGACGCCCAGGATGAGCATGTGCTCCGCCATCCAGCCTTCGTCGCGCGCAATGTTCGAAGCGATGCGCAGCGCGAAGCACTTCTTGCCGAGCAGCGCGTTGCCGCCGTAGCCCGAACCGTAGGACCAAATCTCGCGCGTCTCCGGGAAATGCACGATGTACTTTTCCTTATTGCAAGGCCATGAGACGTCGCTCTGGCCGGGCGCGAGTGGCGCGCCCACGCTGTGGACGCAGGGGACCACGCGCTTTTCGCCCTTGTCGATTTCCTCGAACACGCGCTTGCCGATGCGGGCCATGATGCGCATGCTGACGACGACGTAAGGGGAATCGGTCAACTGCACGCCGATCTGCGACATGGCGCCGCCGACCGGACCCATGCTGAACGGGAGCACGTACATGGTGCGGCCCTGCATGCAGCCGCTGAACAGCTCCTTGAGCTTCTTGCGCATCTCAAACGGGTTGATCCAGTTGTTGGTGGGGCCGGCGCCGTCTTTCGATAGCGAACAAATGAAGGTGCGGTCTTCGACGCGGGCGACATCGTTCGCGTCTGAGCGCGCATAAAAGCAACCCGGCCAGAGTTCCTGGTTGAGCTTGATGAAGGTGCCGCCGTCGACCAGTTGCTGGCACAGATCATCGTATTCTTCCTGCGAACCATCGACCCAATGAATGGCGGCCGGCTTGGTGAGGGCGGCCATCTTATCAACCCAATTGAGCAGATGCGTATTTTGGCTCAAGGGTTGAGCCGAGGTTCTAACACTTGCTTGCATAATCAATTATTTTCGCACAGGCTGCGCGGAAGGGAGAAGTTTGACCGGAGGTCCGCTCCTTACAGTCGCGGTTCGGTGCAAACCGGTGGCGGGAGGGGACGGCGGGCACTTGCGTGCCGGCTCACAGAACCGCGTGCGGCAGCAAGCGGAGTTAGAAGGACATCTTGTCCTGAAGCGATTCGATCTTGGTGCCGTCCACGCCGTAAATCACCAGCAGATCGCCCCAGGCACGGAAGTTGCCGCGGCGGTCACGGTACTTGATGATGGCTTCGGCTTCGGACGCGCTCAGGCCCAGGCGCTCCGACATTTCCTTGGCGTCGGCCTTGTTCATGTTGACCTTGGTGGGGTCGTCGACCTTGGGGAAGTTGGTGGCCAGGTAATCGGCGAGCGCGGTGAGCTCGTCGCGCGTCGCGGTGGTGCGCTGGCCCATGCGGACTACAATGGCTTCCCAGTCCTCGCGGGTTTTTTGATAGCCGCCCAGAGCGTTTCCAGGATGGCACCCGGCACACTGCTGCTGAATGATTTTTTTCCCGTCGCCTTCCGGCAATTCTCCGGCGGATAATACCGACACCGCAAGAATCGCGAGCAGGAAACGTCGCATGGCCTAAAACTCTATCTTATCTTTCGCGGATTGGACCTTCGCGGCGTCTACGCCTTCCACTTTCTTCATCGTGTCGAGGTCCTTGTAATTGCCGTTTTTCATGCGGTACAGGACGATGGCCTCGGATTCCTTGGTGGTGAAGCCCAGAGCGGCTTCGATTTCCTTGGCGGAGGCGGAGTTGACGTTGGTCTTCTTGACGGCGTCGTCGCCTTTGCCGAAGTTCTTGGTGAGGTAGTCGATGATCTGATCCAACTCAGCTCCGGTGGCGTCGGCGCCCATGTCCTTCATGGAGAAAACCAGGTTGGCCCAGTCGGAGCGCGTATAGCGCAGGCGCGGGATCGAGTCGATATCGTGGCACTGGGTGCACACCTTTTTGAGCGTGTCGCGGCCTTCGCCGGCGGGGAAATCCTGAGCCCAAACGGCGGGGGCGAGCGACGCAGACAAGATCAGCACAGACATTCTAACAACGTTCTTCATGGGTTCTCTATTCGTTCTTTCTAGGGGGAATTGAAATTCGGAGTCCGGCCTAGAACTCCATTTTATCTTTAAGCGATTCGCACTTTTCGCCGTCGACGCCGTAGATCTGGAGCAGATCGGCCCACAGGCGGAAGTCTCCGTGGCGGGTCTTGTAATCGATGATGGCGGCGGCTTCGGAATCGGTGAAGCCGAGGGCTACCAGGTCTTTCGCGCTGGCCTTATTCACGTTGACCTTCGTGGCGTCGGCCACTTTCAAGAAGTTGGCGGACAGGTATTTCACTACGACATTTACTTCATCGGTGGTGACTTCGGCGCCGCGGCCGGCCATGCGCACGACGGTGGCTTGCCAGTTCTCTTCGGTCTTCTGCTGGCGCGCGATTTGATCGGTGCTGTGGCACTTGCCGCAGGCCCGCATGATGATGACTTTGCCGGGGCCGTCCGGAAAATCCTCGGCGCGGGCGGTTACCGCGGACAGAGCCAGCAGGCTCAGCAACGGTATGGCGCCGCCTATGATCCAATTGTGGAAACGCAGCTTCATCGATTCGGCCTCCCTACGTCTATCGGCGATATTATCGCACAGGACGCCGAAAGTCGAGGCCCGAATGGCAGGCCCGGACGGCCCGGTTTACCTCGATTTCAAGTTCGCGGGAGCATCACCCTTGCCAAAATTCTTGGCCAGGTAGGCGATGATGGCGTCGAATTCCTCGTCCTTGGCGGAGGCGCCGTAGCTGGCCATGGTGTCGACCACGGTCTTCCATTCTTCTTTGGTGTGCTTCAGGGTGACGATAATGTCCAGGCCATGGCACTGGCTGCAGACTTTGGCGAAGGTGTCTTTGCCGGGGCCGTCGGGAAGGTCCTGGGCGGCCATGGGAAGCGCGGCGATGCCGAGGGCGAAAAGGGCGAGGCTCAGTTTGCGCATAATTGGATTTATTTTCGCACAGCGGGTGTGCTGATGCGTCCCGCGGTGAACAGAACCAGAGTGATCCACAGGGCATCGGCGATCAGCAGATGCAGGAGCTGAAGCGGCAGTGGAGCTTGCAGCAGAATGCTGGCGGCGCCGGCCACGATTTGCGCCGCGAACAGAGCGAGAAGCCAGGCTGAGAGCGCGCTGCGGCGCGCTTTGTATTCGGGGACGGCGATCAGCGCAATCACAACGCCGGCGGCCAGCGCGAGGAACGGGTGGATGATGCGCAGACGGATCAGGAAACTGGCGGTGGAGGAGAAATCCTCGCGTACGCCTTCGGCTAAAGTGTGAGCGGGGAAGAGCGTGTCGCCCAGGGCAGTGATGGCTCCGGCGATGGCCACTAGTACCAGGGCGATCAAGGGCCCGGACATGGCAAGCGAGAACGGCTGGGTTTTGCGCGTCGCGGTACGGGCTGCCAGGGCGAGCGAAGCGAGCAGCAGAAAAGTGTTGACCAGGTGAAGCCCCAGCGAATAAACGCGTCCCACCGATTCATTGCGGGCGACATGGCCCAGCAGAACCAACGATGCGCCGAGCAGCGCTTCGGTCAGAATAAAAACCAAAGACCAGTTGGCCCAGCGGCGCGCGAGGTGGCCAGGTGCGAAGGCTCTCCGGGCCCAGACGAACATCACGGCAACCATCACCAGGGCCAAGCCGCTCATGATCCGGTGCGTGAGTTCGATCACGGTGCCGATTTGCGAGACGTTGGGCAAGACATCGCCATTGCAGAGCGGCCAGTGCCCGCCGCAGCCGGCTCCGGATCCGGTGGCGCGTACTAAGGCGCCCCACAGAATTACCGCTACGTTATAGGCGAGGACGCCCCAGGCGAACCGGGCGAAGCGGCGGTGTGCTGCGCCGGCTAGCGGGGCGGAAGGCGCGACTGCGCCCGCACGAGTTTCCGCCGCCAGATCCTGCATACTTCCAGGATACTGCTAGGCGGCTGCGAGACGAGACGCGAGAGATTGTTCGGCGATTTCGGCGGCGACGGGTTTTGAGAACAAGAAACCTTGGCCCGCGTCGCAGCCGAGATCCAGCAGGTGGGCCCGCTGGCTTTCGGTTTCGACGCCTTCGGCGACCACCGTCATGCGCAGACTGCGCGCGAGATTCAGAATGGTTTCGACGATAGCGCGGCTTTCCGGATCGGAGTCCAGGCGCTGCACGAAAGAGCGGTCGATTTTGAGCGAATCGAAGTGCAGCGTGCGCAGGCAACTCAGCGAGGAATAGCCGGTGCCGAAGTCGTCCAGGTGAAGACGGATGTTCAAAGCCCGCAGGCGCGCGAGAACCTCGCGCACCGAATCCATTTCCGGAATGAGGGCGCTTTCGGTAATTTCCAGATGAAGACTTTCCGGGGGAATTCCGGTCTCGGCCAGAACGCTTTCGACGGCGTCGATAATTTGAAAACCCTTGAGTTGCTTAACCGACACATTCACGTTCATAGACAGCGGGGGGAAGCCTGGGAATTTGGTCTGCCAGGTCTCGAGTTGCGCGCCCGCCTGCCGCAGAATCCACTCCCCCAAGGGAACGATCAGACCGGTGTTTTCCGCGATGGGAATGAAAATGGATGGCTGGACCAGACCGAATTGCGGGTGGCGCCAGCGCATCAGCGCCTCGAAGCCAATCACCGCTCCGCTGCGCAGATTCACTTTGGACTGGTAAAACGCCGCCAGCTGATTCTTTTCCAGAGCCTGGTAGAGATCGACGGCCATGGCCAGGCGGGCGTGGGCGCGCTGGCGCAACCGCGGGTCGAACACTTCGCAGTGATTGCGGCCGCCCTGGCGCGCGTTAAACATAGCCACACGGGCGTCGCGCAGAAGTTCGGCGGCGATGGTTTTGGGGCTGGTGCACAGGGCAATCCCCGCGCAACCGCTGACCGAAATCGGGGAATTTTCGAGACGGAAGGGCCGCGCGAGCGAGGACAAGAGAGCTTGGGCGAGGGCTTGCGCTTGTCCCACCAGAGCCGCGTCCAACAGGATGGCGAATTCATCGGCGCCCACCCGCGCCAGCAGCGTCGAGGGGTGGATGGCGGATTCCGTAATCACCTGGCGGAAGCGGGCCGCGGCTTCGATCAAGACTTGATCGCCCACGTGGTGGCCCAGGTTATCGTTCAAGTTTTGAAAGCCGTCCAGGTCGAGTAATAGCACCGCCACTGATTTCCCGGGGCGATGCCGCGCCAGAGTGTCTTCGAGGTGGCTCAAAAACATGGTGCGGTTGCCCAGTCCGGTGAGCGGGTCGAGCAGGCGGCTCTGGCGGTCGGCCTGCGAGCGCAGGAGTTGCGTCTGAATACGCGCGTCCATCACCGGCAGGTCGACCGGTCTTGCCACAAAATCGTTGGCGCCTTGACCGAAGGCGTCGACGATGGCTTCGCTGTCCTCGTCGGCGCCCACCATAATCACGGGAAGCTGGCTGGGCGAATAAGTAGCACGCAACAGGCGGAGCAGGTCGAGTCCGCTCATGCCCGGCATCATCTGATCGAGCAGGACCAGATCGTAATGGGCGTGATTGATCTTGTCGAGCGCCTGCTCGCCGCTTTCGGCAATCTCAATTTGATAGCCGCGGTAAGCCAAGCTGCCTAACAGCAGATCGCGATTCGCGGAGTTGTCGTCGACCACCAGCAGCTTGCAGGGATCCGGTGCCACAGTCCCTCTTTCACGCGAGCGCCATTTGTTGCCGCTGCGTAGTTCTCTTCGGCCGAATCCGTCGGACCTTGAGATTAAAATTTCGTTGACCGCGACGCGAAGGTATGTTACCCATAGACTATTCCAAGGTTCTCGCCCTTTCGGGGGCGGGTGAAAAGGGAAGCGGGTGTGAATCCCGCACGGTCGCGCCACTGTGAGCAGCGAGCGGACCGGCAAGTTGTAGCCACTGTTTCTTCGGAAATGGGAAGGCCGCCGGTTTGCGATGACCTGTCAGTCAGGAGACCTGCCTTGGTCAAGGAGGCGCGTTACCTCGTCTTATGACGACTAAACTACTCGTGTTGTTTTATGCCTCGGCTATGGCCGTGGTGCTTGCGGGCGAAGCTCCGTCGGTGAGCGGTTCCGTAAAAGATCCCCAAGGGCGTCCGGTTGTTGGCGCGGCGGTGAGTCTGTTTTCACGCAGCAGCAGCGCGATGGTGGCGACTACCAGCGGCACGCAGGGCGCGTACCGTTTCGAGGGAGTGGCGGCGGGTGATTATTTGCTGCGCGCCGAGGCTCCCGGGTTCGCGGTGTACCTCGAAGAGCGCTTGCACGTGGACTCCGCGGTCACGCGCGACATCGCGTTAGAAGTGGCCGGCGTTCGCGAACAAGTTGTGGTCACGGCGGCGGGGACTTCGCAATCGTCTGACGAAGTTTCGAAGAGCGTGACCGTCATCGATCGCGCGGAAGCGGAGGAGCGGGACGTGTTCGCGCTCTCACGGACGCGGTGGATCTGGCGCCGGCGGTGCGCGTGCAAACGCTGGGCGGGCCGGGGCAGGAGTCGGCGATTCACATTCGCGGGATGCGCGATATCGACACTGCTGTGGTGGTCGATGGCATGCGGCTGCGCGACGCGGCGATTCTTGCATGGCGATGCTACCGGATTGATCGAAGACCTGCTGTTCGTCGATGCGGGGCGCGTCGAGGTGTTGAACGGCGCGGGTTCGTCGCTCTACGGCACCAGCGCGATCGGCGGCGTAGTGAACATCGTCACCGACGAAGGCGGCGGGCGAACGCGCGGCAGCGTGCTGACGGAGGGCGGGTCGCTCGGGACCATGCGCGGGCGGGCGCAAGTGGCAGGTGGCGCGTTAAACGACCGGCTGCAATACAGCGTGGGGCTGGCGTATGTGAACGTGACGGAAGGCGTCGATGGCGACGATCCGTTTCGCGACACGAGTGCGCAGGGCAGCGTGAGTTATCGTTTGTCGAACACGCTGGTGTTGCGGGCGCGGCTGTTTGGCGGGGATTCGTTCGGGAAGAATAATTCGAGTCCACTGCAGATGGGGGTGTTGCCTGAGAGCGGAATCGTCAACGCGGTGCCGTTCGTCACGTTTCTTCCGGGCGCCGACGATCCCGACAGCACGCGCGCCGGCAGATTCTTGAACGGAGTGCTGAGTCTCGAAGGGCAGCCGCTGGCGAAGCTGAATTATTCGTTGTCGTATCAGACGCTGGTTTCGAGCCGCCGTTACGGCGACGGGCCTGCGGGCACGGGGTTCCAGCCGTTCGGTAATCAGCGTTCGGTGTATGACGGGCGGATTCAGACGGTGAACGCGCAGTTGCATTACCAGCCGAGCGCGGCGCATTTGCTCACCGGCGGCTACGAATTTGAGAGCGAGAATTATGCTTTCGATTTCACGGATGCGAGCGACGCAGGGGCGGCTTCGGGAGTGAACGCCACGCAAAAGAGCAACGCCCTATTCGTGCAAGATCAGACGCGCTGGTTCGGCGGGCGTCTGCTGATCACCGGCGGATTTCGCGCGCAGTATTTTTCGCTGGGCCGGCCGGGGCTGCTGCCTCTGGCGTCGGCTCCCTATCAGGGTGTGGCGATCAGTTCGCCGCCGGCGGCTTATACGGGCGATGGGTCGATGGCGTATTTTGTCCGCCGAACCAACACCAAAGTGCGTGGCCACGTGGGACGCGGTTATCGCGCTCCTTCGCTCTATGAACGCTTTGGGTCGGGGTTCGATTCGACGTTCGGATACACCACGTATGGCGATCCGCGGCTGGCGCCGGAGCATTCGATCAGCTTTGATGCTGGCGTCGACCAGATGTTTGCGACGGGGCACGTGCGCGTGTCGGCTACATACTTTTACACACGATTGCAGCAGGTGATCGCGTTCGCGACGCTGACAGGGACCGACCCCTTCGGCCGCTTCTTCGGATATTACAATTCGCAGGGCGGGATTTCGCGCGGGGTAGAGACGCACGTTGCAGTAGCGCCCGTCGCGGCTTTGAATTTCTCGGCCAGCTACACCTTCGTGAATGCGGTGGAGAGGACTCCGGTGATTAGCGGTGTTCTGCGCACTCTCGAGATTCCGCGCCAGCAGTTTTCCGCGGCGGCGACTTGGCGCGCGGGGAAACGGATGCTGTTCACCTTCGACACACTAGACGCGGGGAACTATCTGGGACCGATGTTCCCGGATTTCGTGACGACGTTCGCGACCCGCGCGTACAGCTTCGACGGACTCCGCCGGGTGAATGCGGGCGCCAGCTACCGGGTGCCGCTGAGCGAGTTCCGGGCGGTCCGATTCTTCGTGCGCGGCGAGAACCTGGTGAATCAGGAGTATTTCGAGAACGGCTTCCGCACGCCGGGGCGCACGGTCAACGGCGGCATTCAGTTCGAGTTCTGACGGGCCCAGTTCAATTGCTGTTTGACGATGTCACGCGGGTAAGTCATCTCGACCTTGGTGACGTTGCCTTTAGCGTCGAGGGTGGGCTGGAGATCGGGATACACGCCCGCCCAATACGTCGGCAGATTCAGCGCGGCATAACGCGCGACGATTTGATCGCGCATCTTCGGGTCGAAGTGGACGCCATATTTTTCCACTAAAGCTTTGATGGCGGGGTAGTCGCCTTCCGCCTTGATGCGCATCAGCTCGGCTAGTAGCATGCCGACGCCCTGGCGCATTTTTTCGAAATCGTTGACGGTGATGTAGTCCTTGCCGTTGCGGTTGGAGCGCACGATGCCGCCGGTTTTATCGATGATGTAGTTGACGATCATCTG
>CAVXEM010000001.1:0-15227 GCA_963760575.1 Bryobacterales bacterium | reverse complement strand
AAGGCGTCCGCAATTTCCATACCGAAAAAACCGGCTTGCCCACGAGCGATTTCTGCGCTGTAACCCGTCCACCGAAACCGCCCTAGCTAGGATAGAATCATTCACACCACCATGTCGCTCTCCATTGGGACTCACCTGGGACCTTACGAGGTTCTCGCTCCTATTGGGGCGGGAGGAATGGGCGAAGTTTACCGCGCCAAAGATACGAAGCTCGATCGCGAGGTGGCGATCAAGGTGCTCCCTTCGGCGCTGGCGCGCGATCCGGAAAGACTGAGCCGCTTCGAACGCGAAGCGAAAGTCCTGGCGTCGCTGAATCATCCGAATATCGCGCAGATATACGGCATCGAAGAATCCAGCACAGGCCGCGCGCTGGTCATGGAGTTGATTCCGGGAGCTACGCTCAAGGGCCCGATGCCTTTGGCGGAGGCGCTGCGCGTGGCGACGCAAATCGCGGATGCGTTGCAGGTCGCGCATGAGAAAGGTATCGTTCATCGCGACCTGAAACCGGCCAATATCGTGATCACGCCGGGCGGAGTGGTGAAGGTTCTCGATTTCGGATTGGCGAAGTTGACGGAGTCTGTTGGGCCGACAGGCGATCCCGCGAACTCGCCGACACTCACCATGGGAGCGACGCAAGCCGGAGTGATCATGGGCACGGCCGCATATATGTCTCCGGAACAGGCTCGCGGGCAGCAGGATGTGGACCGGCGCGCGGATATCTGGGCGTTTGGCGTGGTGCTCTACGAGATGCTGACCGGTAAGCGGTTGTTCCACGGCGAGACCATCTCCGACATTTTGGCCTCGGTCTTGAAGGTGGAACCGGATTTGAGTGTCGTGCCAGCGGAAGTGAGGCGGCTCCTCGAAAGCTGCTTGCAAAAGGACCCGCAAAAGCGCCTGCAGGCAATCGGGGATTGGAAGCTGCTGCTGGGGGATTCCCTCGCTGGCGCCGCCGCTCCGCTACGTGTGCCATCCGGTTCCGTGGATGATCGCGGCGGGGGTGCTGGCGATGGCGGCGCTGGGCGTGTCTTTCGTGCACTTCCGCGAAAAGCCGCCGGTGGCCGAAGCGGTGCGTTTCGAAATCCCTCTGCCGGAAAAGACCAGTTTCTCCAACGGTGGCGAACTCGCGGTGTCGCCGGACGGCCGCAAGCTGGTCTTTGGCGCGAATGATTCCGGTGGTACGCCGCGTTTGTGGCTGCGGGCGCTCGATTCGCTGAAAGCGCAGCCTCTGCCGGACGCCGATCCCAGTGTGTCGGTCACGCTATTTTGGTCTACCGACAGCCGGTATGTGGTATATGGGGCGGCAGGGAAACTCAAGAAGATCGATGTTTCCGGTGGCCCTCCGCAAACCATCTGCGATGTTACGGGGTTCCCGCTAGGGGGGTCGTGGAATGCGGATGGGACCATTATCTTCGGAACCGCGCTAGGCGTGCTGCGGGTTTCGGCGGCGGGTGGGACTCCGTCCGCGGTGACGGCGCGCGATGCGCGCAAGGAAAGCGGGCACGGCTATCCAGTGTTTTTGCCGGATGGGCGGCACTTTTTGTACGTGCGCTATTCGGGCGATCAGGAAAAGAGCGGCGTTTACGCAGGCGCGCTGGACGTCAAGCCCGCGGAGCAAAGTGCAAAGCGACTGTTGGCGGGCTCTTCCAATCTGGCGTACGTACCTTCCCAGGACGGAGGCCAGGGACAGTTGCTGTTCGTTCGGGAGGGAACGCTGCTGGCGCAGCCTTTCGATGCTGGAAAACTCGAAATGACCGGCGACGCGGTCCCGGTCACCGAGCAAATCAGCACCCTCCAGCAGGTATCGTACAACCGCTTCACGGCCTCGGCCAATGGAGAATTGATCTACCGCAGCGGCACGAATCTAGGAATGCAGCTCACACTGTTTGACAGGCAGGGCAAAATGCTGGGAACTGCGGGCGAGCCGGGTAGCTTCGCCAGTGTGATTCTGTCGCAGGATGGGGCCAGGGTGGCTGTGAGCCGGAACGCAAACGGGAACCAGGACATCTGGGTGGGAGATCTCGCGCAGGGGGCTACCACCCGATTGACAACCGATCCAGCCGCGGAAACTACAGCCGCTTTCTCACCAGATGGCAGCCGCGTCGCCTTCGTATCGAATCGCGGCGGATCGACGGGTATCTACGTCAAGGCATCGAGCGGAGCCGGCAATGAAGAACTGCTGTTCAACTCGGGTCCCGTACAGGGCCTGGACGAATGGACGCATGATGGGCGGTTTCTGATTTACCAGGCTATAAGTCCGCAAACCGGCCAGGATTTATGGGTCCTGCCGCTGGAGGGTGACAGAAAACCGTTCTTGTTTCTTCAGGCACCGTTCAACCAGTTGGCTGCCCACGTTTCTCCCGACGGCCGCTGGATCGCTTACCTGTCGGACGAATCCGGGAAGTATGAAGTATACGTTCAGGGATTCACGCCTTCTCCTCATGCTGGCGAATCGGTCGGCGCCGGGAAATGGCTCATCTCGCGGGGAGGGGCAGGCGGGATGATCCACTGGCGGAAGGACGGCAAGGAACTGAGCTATCTAGCGAGCGACGGCAAAGTGATGGCGGTGGACATCTCAACGAGCGGGGGTTTCCATGCGGGGACTCCGCAAGCATTATTCCAGGCGCCCGCGAGTTTTACGCGGCTGTCGAACCTTCCGGGCCTCCTGGCGAATACCGCGCCCGACAACAATCGCTTCGTGTTCTCAATGCCGGTGGCGCAGGAGACTCCGCAGGGATTTACGGCGGTGCTGAATTGGCTGGTGGGGCTGAAGAAGTAGCCCGAGAAATTTACGCCCCGGACCGCTTCCTTACATCGATATTCAGGCGCTTGATTTTCTGGTTGAGGGTGGAGAGCGGGATGCGCAGGGCTTCGGCGGCGGCGGTTTGGCTCCAGTCGGAGGCTTCCAGTTGTTCGATGATTTTGCGGCGTTCGAAGTCGGCTACGATTTCGAAGAGCGAGGCGTCGGAGGGGAGGCGGCCGCTTTCGTCGCGGCGGATGCGGAGGCCTTTGGATTCTAGTAAGTGTTCGGGGAGGACATCTACGGGGACGGGGGATTGGGAGGCGAGGACCACCGCGCGCTCGACCACGTTTTCTAGTTCGCGGACGTTGCCGGGCCAGGCGTGGTCCATTAGGATCTGCATGGCGTCGGGCTCGAAGGTTAGGCGGGAGCGGCCGGCTTCGTCAAGCAGCTTGTCGTTTTCGCGGCAGTATTTGGTGAAGAAATGATCGACGAGCGCGGGGATGTCTTCTTTGCGTTCGCGCAGCGGGGGGAGCGCGAGGTTGATGACGTTGAGGCGGTAGTAGAGGTCTTCGCGGAAGCGGCCTTCTTCTACTAGCTTCTTCAGGTCGGCGTTGGTGGCGGCTACGATGCGCACGTCGACGCGGATGGTTTCGGTGGAACCTAGCGGCATGAACTCGCGCTCTTGAATCACGCGCAGGAGTTTGGTTTGGGTTTCGAGCGAGATGGTTCCGATTTCGTCGAAGAAAATCGTTCCGCGGTTGGCGGTTTCGAAATAGCCTTTGCGGGAGGCTACGGCGCCGGTGAAGGCTCCTTTGACGTGGCCGAAGAGGGCGGATTCTAGCAGAGTCGGGGGGCACGGAGCCGGAGTGCACGGGGACGAAGGGATGCTCGGCGCGGACGGAATAGGCGTGGATGGCGTTAGCGATGAGTTCCTTGCCAGTGCCGGTTTCGCCGGTGATGAGAATAGTGGCGCGCGAGGCGGCTACTTGGCCGACGAGGTCGAGGATCTTGAGCATGCGCTCGCTTTTGCCGACGATGTTGGGGAAGCTGTAGCGCTGGCGGAGGGCGCGTTTCAGCTCGGTGTTTTCGCGCTCCAGGCGGCGCTTCGAGATCATGCGGTCGATCTCGATCAGGAGTTTTTCGTTATCCCAGGGTTTAGAAAAATAATCGTTCGCGCCGCGCTTGAGGGCGGTGACGGCTACTTCGACAGACCCGTAGGCGGTGATCAGGAAAATCGGCGTTTCGCGGTCCCGCACGCGGATTTCTTCGAGCACTTCCATGCCGCTCTTGTCAGGCATCATCAGGTCGAGCAGGACCAGATCGAAGGTTGCGGTTTCCAGGCGCTTGAGACCCTCAGTGGCGTTGCCCGCTAGCTCGACGCGGTAGCCTTCTGACGACAGGAGAACTTCGAGGCTTTCGCGGATATCGGGTTCGTCATCGATCACCAGGATGTGGCCATGGGTAATTTCCGGCGTCGAGACATCGGGCGGAAGATCGGGAAGAATGCTGGCCATTTACGAAATGATGTTATTCGATCGTGCCACGGCTTCGCTAGGCGACGACACTGCGCTCACGGCGGATGTCGAAATCACCTGCACCGGCGCGGGTTCGGACCAGGTTCGGGCCGGACGCGGGGCGGGCTTGGTTTCGGGCGCGGGCTCGGGGAAGGATAATTCGAAGCGGGTTCCGGCGCCCCATTCGCTGGCGACTTCGATTTCGCCGCCGTGTTCCTTGACGATGCCGTAGCTGACGGAGAGCCCCAGGCCGGTGCCTTTTTTGGCGGCTTTGGTGGTGAAGAAGGGGTCGAAGATGCGGGTCAGGTTTTCGGCGGAGATGCCGGCGCCCGAGTCGGCCACGGTTACGCGCACTTGGCGGTCTTCGGAGCAGGCGGTCTTGACGGCTAGCGTGCCGCCGTTTTCCATGGCGTCGCGGGCATTGAGGAACAGATTGAGGAACACCTGCTGTAATTTTCCGGGATTGCCTTTGATGCGCGGGAGTTTTTCGTCGAGCGCCAGTTTCACTTCGATGCGCGCTTTGCCTAGCTGGTGCTCGAGCAGGCTCACGGTTTCGTTGATGACTTTATTCAGGTCGACCGCTGCGAATTCGGTGGTCGAGGTACGCGAGAAATTCAGCAGCGAGTTGACGATTTCGCTGGCGCGGAAGGTTTGCTTGGCGATCTTCTCTAGCAGCGGGGCTTTTTCAGTGTCGCCTGAAATTTGTTTGGCGAGCATTTGCGCGTAGGTCGAAATCACGGCCAGCGGAGTGTTTACTTCATGCGCCACGCCGGCGGCTAGCAAGCCGATGGAGCTGAGCTTGTCGGCTTGGACTAAGCGGCGCTCGAGCTCGGCGCGGTCGGTGATGTCTTCGAAGATAATCAGGCGGCCGATGCGGGCTCCGTCGCGTGCAATCAGCGGTGCGGCGGCAATATTGAGCGTGACGGCATCCTGGTCAGCCGCGCGCGGCCGCATGACGAACTTATAGATGTTGTGAATGCTTCCGGTAGCGCGCGCCGGGTCCAATTCGTCACACAGTTCCGCGGGAAGCAATTCGCTGAGCTTGCGGCCCACGGCTTCAGTGCGTGAAATTCCGGTGAGTCTTTCGATTTGCGAGTTCCAGCTATCGACGCGGTCGTCAAGATCGGCGGCCAGAATGCCGACGTGGATCGATTCTACGATGTTTTCGGAGAATTCTTTCAAGCGTTCGAACTCTTCTACTTTGCCGGCTAGGGAGCGGTAGAGCATGGCGTTGTCGACGGCGATGCCTACGTAGCTTGAGAGAGTCACCAGCAATTCCACGTCGTCGCTGGACAGAAAATCGCCGCTCTCGGTGCGGCTCACGCCCAGGTAGCCAATGGTGCGTCCGCGCGCGGAGCACGGCAGATAATAGGTGAGCTCCAATTCCTTGATGGAGCGGCGGACGCCCGCGGGCCAGTCGTGCGAGACGACGTCGAGCAAGTTGCGGGTGCGCTCGAAGAACAAATAGGGCTTCGTGGGATGGGGGCTCAAGAAACTGAGATCCAGACCGTAGGGGACGCTATCGGTCTTACGGCCGTCGCGATTGCTCGCAAGTTCCAGGTTGAAGGCCTCTTCGCCTTCGTTCCACACGAAGAAGGCTACGTGACGAATTCCTAGAGTGCGAATCAGGCGGTCGGCTACACTCTCTAACATCTCGCCCATGTCGGCGGGAGAGCCGAGTTCGCGCGCGAATTCGATTAGAGTGCGGCGGTAATCGTAGCGGTCCTTATAAAAGTAATACCGGTCTAGTTGTTCCTGGATCCATTTGCGGATGGGCTGGAACACAAAGGCGGCGATCAGAATCAGCGCTACCATCGCGGTGCCGCTCAGGTCGCCGGTCTTGCTCACCGAAAAGATCACGCTATAGAAGATGCCCAGGACGCACAAGGTTGCCAGCGTATAGACGTAGCCTTCCTGGAAAATAATATCGACGTCCATCAGACGGTAACGCAAAATCGCGTAGGCCCAAGTGAGCGGAATCAAGGGCAGCGACAAAACCGCGAGGTTCATGGCGTGCGTGGGAGCAACGCCCATCAAATAAGGCACTACGTAAATCGCGGCGAAGGGGACGATTCCGGCGACGGCGCCATTGCGCAGCCACGTCAATTGGCGCCGCACTACCGGGTCATCGGCGTGACGCAACTGCGACGTCAACACTGCCGCTCCGGCGAGATACATCGCGCACAGGAAGCCCAGCCAAACACGATCCAGCAGCCAACGAACTTCGAGGATCGGCACCGCAGCCGTCACCCAGCCGTATACGAAGCCCAGGTGCGCGGCCAGCAACGATAGACCCGGCAAGTACAACAGCACCGCCACACCGCGTTTGCGTATCCACTTCTGTGGCTCGGGGAATACGCAGCAAAAATGCAGGAACAAGGTGGGCGCTAGGAATCCTGCCACCAGATTCCCGAGATAAACCACTTTGTCGAAATTGTTGAGCTTGCCGGAGTAGTGGAACGTGAACAGGATGAAACTGGTCACGCACAGGATGAAAAAATGCAGCGCGCGCGGGGCGCTTCCGCGGCGGAAGTAGACAAACAGTCCGATCGCCAGGTACACGGCGCCGACCGCGTATTGATAGAAGATGGTTGAATCCCGCTCGGCCTCGCCGATGATAACGTTGCTCGGCACCTCGATGCCGTTATGCAGGATCTTGTACTCGACTTTTTTCCAGGAGCCGAGGCGCGCCAGCACGGCGGTAACATCGAGCGAGCGCTCGATAGTAAGGTCGGCGATCGAGACCAGGCGGTCGCCCTTGTGAACTCCGGCCTTCTCGCCGGGACTTCCCGGCGCCACATACACCGCGACCACCGCGGAATTCTGGCCGTCGCCCTGGCTCTGATCGAGCCAGGTAATGCCGTCGTCGGGCAGGTGGAATTTGTTTTGCTGTTGAAGGTTAATGGCGGCTGCCACCACGGCTGCAACGGTGACGATCACCAGCAACGCACTGACGAGTTGTTGCCGCAGTTCCCTCATGACGCAGACCTAGCGCACTCCTCCGCGCAATTCTCTTGCAAACGGATCGCCGTTCCGCACGAACACCTTTCTGATTGATATTATGGCACTTATCTTGGGCCCTGAGGCGATTCTACCGATTTCTGGATATTGTATCCCATCAACTGTATCCCTTTGACTCGACTTTACTTCGCGGAGTCGGGTAAGTTGCCACGGTTTGAGATGTACTGGCTAACTTGCCAGAGCTGTTGCTCGGTCAGCGACTGGCGGTAGCCGGGCATTCCGGTTAAGCGAATGCCGTTGGCGACGATCCAATAATTCTGGCCGACGGGGTCGTTGCCCATCACTTTGCGCTCGAAAAACTGGGGCGGAGGGGGGTACATTCCTTTGGAGATGACCGAGGGCGTCCCGCCGGGCTGGCCATGGCATTCGACGCACTGTTCACGATAGATCTTCGCGCCCGCGACCAGGTTTTCTTCACTAGCCGGGAAAGCCGCCTTGGTGGGAGCCTCGCGCGCGATTCTCGCTTGGACCGCTGTTCCCGCGAGCAGTTCCTCGAAAGGAATCACGGGCCCGTTCACCGCCACCGGCACGTAGCCAAAACGCAGGTATAGGAATCCGATCATCGGCAGCACGATCCAGCCGATGATCATTCCGATAAAGAAGGGCTTCACGTACCGATTCTAACTGGGGCGTGCGGGCGCGGTCAGCAGGGGATGGATCGCGGGGGCTTGACCGCCGGTTTCTTCGGCCTCCACCGCGGCGACTCCTTGATAGGTGATTTCGTAGCGGGCGTTGTCGCCGCGCGTCACCAGTCTGTTTTCGCGCAGGACCCAGAAGCTGAACTCCAGGTGTTCGCGCGGGCAGCCCATCAGGTTTTCGAAATCGCGCAGAATGATCCAGGGCTGATCGCTATCGGTGAAGCGTTTGTTATAAAGCAGGCGCAAAATGGCCTGCCGCTTGAGGACTTCCGACTGCACGCCGCGTGAGCTTTGCCAGTTCTCGAACAGGTGCAGGCGGGCCTGATCGTGCGACGCCAGTTGCACGTCGAAGGCGGCGCGGCGGGCGGGATCGCTCAAGACTTCGTTGGCCTTCACCACTTGGCGGAAGAGCTCCTCGCTGCCGGTTTCGAGATTGTCGGGGTGGTAGCGCTGGGCCATCAGATGATACACACGGCGAATAGTGTCGGCGTCGGCGCGGCGGCTCACTTGCAGGGTTTCGTAATGGTCGGCGCCGTTGCCGAGCATCTCGCTGGCGGCGCGGGGAACGTCCGAGGCTTTCTCGAACGACAATCCGGCGTGATAGAGGCCCTGCCCTATATCCGAGCACCAGCGAACCTGACAGCGGCCGCCGATAGGTAGGCGTTCCGCCGAGCCTTCGATTTCACCGCTGACTTGCACGGTGAAGCCGACGGTTAAAGCCTGCGGCAGTTCGACGCGCAGTCCACCGCTGCTGAAATCCACCAGCTTCGCTGTCGAGCCGTTGACCAGAAGGGCGGTCTGCGTTTTGCTGGCGGGCGATCTGGGTTGCCTCCGGTTTTCGGAATCTGGGCGCACGCACCCTCCTAAGGAGCGTCATCGGCCAGATGCCAGGAACTATGAGCGCACGAAGCGCAGAGCCGATTCGTTGATGCAATAGCGGAGTCCCGTGGGCGGGGGGCCGTCGTCAAACACATGACCCAAGTGGGCGTCGCACAGGCGGCAGAGAACTTCAACACGGCGCGGGGACATACTATCGTCGGGCTGCGTGTAAATGTTTTCGGGGGCGACGGGTGAGGTGTAGCTGGGCCAGCCGGTAGCGGAATCGAACTTGGTGGTGGAACTGAACAGGGCGTTTTGGCAGCAGACGCAACGGTAGAGTCCTGCGGCTTCCGATCGATAGTAGGTGCCGGTGAAGGGTGTATCGGTGGTGCCGCGGCGCGCGGACCAATACTGTTGCGCGGTGAGTTGCCGGCGCCAGTCGCTATCCGGATGCGTCACCTTCTTGCGGACGGCCGCGCCGATCTTGCGGCCGCTGTCGTCAAATTCGACGACTGTGACTTCGACTTTTGCGTCGTTACTTTCCGGGGAGAAGCGCGATAGCAGAGCTGCGAACCCTCCCAAGGCCACCGGTGCAATCACCAGCGCCCGCCGCCGCGACAGCGTTTCCTTGAGGCTTTCAAGCACCAGTCCTATTTTAGACCGGCAGGCTGATCGATCATGTCTTCGGCAAGGTCGACGCCCTTGAGAGAAATGGAGTGGGTGCCGTTGTCGGTGCGCTTCACGAACAGACCTTCCGTCAGATACCACAGGCTGAATTCCAGCTCCGCTTTCGACATCTTGAGCGTCTGCTCCAGATCAGCCAGCGTAATGCCAGGCTGGCTGGGGTGCGAGCGCCGCTGCTGATACAAGGCGGAAATGATGGCCTGGCGCTGCCGGCGCGCTTCGCGCATGCCTTGTGCGGCAGTCTCGGGAGGTTCCATACCTATACATCGGCAGGAAATGGAAAAGGGCACAGGACGCTAGCGCGTATGGCGGACGCTGGGGCCGCGGGCGAAACTCGACATAGGCGGGGCCGGCGTCGGTTCGGGCTCGGGCGCGGGTTTCTTGGGGCGGGCGTCGAGGCGCGTCAGAATCATCTGCTCCTTGACCTTTTGGAACTTGGGGCTTCCCACGGCTACGCCGGTGGCGGCTACGACTTCATTGGTGATCTCGAGCGAAGCCGGCAGGTGTTTTTGGAAGTAGTTCTTGATGCGGTCCTGCACGATCCGTTGTTGCGAGTGGAGGACAAGGCACATTACGGCTTCGCCGGGCGCGTTCACCATCACCTGATACAACTGCGAGGCCTTCTGCAGCTTGGCGCTCTTCAGATCGCGCTCCAGCTTCTTCGCGACGGCATCCAGTTTCTGCGAATTGGCGACTTCAGCTTTGGTCAGGCCGGCGTTCTTGATGAGATCGGCGCGTTCCTTGGCGTTCAGTTTTTCGAACAGCACGTTTAGAAAGAGCGGCAGCGGATGGATCTTGAATTCGATCCCTACCGGGGCCATTTGCCGGGCCTTTTGCAGTTTTTGAAACGTCGGCAGATTGGTTTTCGCCCCGCTGAGCGCGGTGGAATACAGATCCAGAAGCTTTTCTTGTTCCAAGCCTTCGATCAAGTCGCCGGCGTTGGGCTCTTCGGCCATCTTGCGCAGTTCGGCGCCCAAGGACTCGGTGGTGATTTTGGTCAGCATTTCAGCTTCGCGGGCGTTTTCGTAATGGGCGCGAGTGCGTTCGTCGATCGCATAGCCTAAACGAGCTTTAAACCGGATCAGCCGCAGCATGCGCTCGGGGGCATCGTAGAAAGAATAGTTGTGAATCGTGCGGAGTTCCTTGCGCTCGATATCACCAATGCCGTTGGTTGGGTCGATCAGCAGTCCTAATGAGGCCTTGTTAAGCGAAAGAGCAATGGCGTTGACGGTGAAATCGCGGCAGCGGAGGTCTTCGTGAATGGTCGCGGGGAGGATTTGCGGGCGCGCCCCGGACTTGGCGAAAGTTTCTTTGTGCGCGGTGCCCAGCTCGGCGGGTACGCCGCCGGGGAATAGCAGGTCGACGGACTTCAAATGGTCATCGGTCGAAATGACTTTCGCGCCGAACTTTTTCTCGGCCAGCTTGGCGAGTTTGAGGGCGCTGCCCTCCACTGTAAAATCCAGATCGCGAACCGGGAAGCCGCCCAGCGTGTCGCGCATGGCTCCGCCAGTCAGGAATACGCTGGCGCCAGCTTCGGCGGCGAGCTCCCGCATCTGCCCGACCACCCGGTACTGGCCGGCGCTCAGGTGGCTCTCCAGCATAAACATGTAATCGCCCATTGGCTCGTGCCCTCAATTCCCTTGCCCGGTCCGTTACGCCCGGGGATGATGTTGCTCGATTACCTCACGCAAACGCCGCTGTGCGACGTGCGTGTAAACTTGCGTGGTGGAAATATCGGCGTGGCCCAGCATGATCTGGACGCTGCGCAAATCTGCGCCGCCTTCGACCAAATGGGTGGCGAAGCTGTGCCGTATTACGTGCGGCGTCAGAGTTCGCTTAATCCCCACCTTCAGTCCATAACCCCGCAGCAGTTTCCAGAAAGACTGCCGCGTCATTGCCCCCCCGCGCGCGGTCACGAACAAATACTTGCTGGCGCGGCCCTTCAACAACCGCGAGCGCGCGTTGCTCAAATACTGATCGAGGGCCTGGCCCGCCGCTTCGCCAAATGGAACCATGCGCTGCTTGTTGCCTTTGCCGGTCACGCGCAGGACACCCATTTCACGCTCCACGGCGGCGAGCGGCAGGCGGCACAACTCGGAAACCCGGAGACCGGTGGCGTAGAGCAGATCCAGCATCGCGCGGTCCCGGAGTCCGGTGGACTTTTCCACAGGGGGTGCTGCAATCAGGCGGTCCAATTCGTCCCGGTTCAGGTACTTGGGGAGCGTGGTCCACTGGCGGGGTTGCTTGAGGAACTCAGTGGGGTCCTCGATCAGCTGGCCTTCCTGGATCAGGAAGCGGTAAAAGTTGCGTAAAGTGGTGATATGGCGAGCGATAGAGCGCGCCGACAGGCCCTGGACGTATAAAGATTCGACATAGCTCGACAGGTCGGCGGCGTGGACTTCCGTCACTGGCTTTCCTGCTGATTCGCTAAGTCTTTTAAGATCAAGTTGATAAGAATGCAAAGAGTTCGCCGCCAGACCTTTTTCGACCCGGCAGAAATTAAGATAGGCCTGGATGCTTGGAGCCAGCGGCCTAAACGGGGGCACCGTCGCCTGCATTGTGCCAATGATACAATACTTGCAAAATTGTTTGGAAGGAAAAGCGCCAAAAAAGACTTGTAAGTGGCTCTAACGACCAACAAAAAGGTGTTCGTGACCCGGTTTGAGCGGGAATCGGTGCAGGGATTCGTGCAGACACCGGGCGGATTTACGGACGATTCGGTGGAGTTGCTTACCCCGGCGGGGACGCTGCTGCGATTTCCTTACTCCGAGGTCAAGGCTGTTTGTTTTGTTCGGGATTTCGATGGTGGGGACACGTGGCGGGAGCATCGGTCCTTCGCTAGCCGGCCTAAGGCGCCGGGGCTTTGGGTTCGTTTGGTATTTCTGGATAACGACTCGACGGAGGGGATGCTGGCGAACAACTTGATGTTGTTGGAGCCTAACGGGTTCTTTATTACGCCGCCGGATCCTAGTTTTCAGAATCAGAGGATCTTTGTGCCGCGGGTGGCGTTGCGGGAGGTGCAGGTGGTGGGGGTGATTGGGAGTCGCGCTAGGGTGGTGAAACCGGTGAAGGCTGCGGGGCAATTGGAGATGTTTTAGGTGCTATGTGGGGCGGACGTCTACGACCGCGCCGGACCTGTGGTCCGGCTGGTGTTTTGCAACAACACAGGCCGACGGGGACGTCGGCCGCGGGCCGGAGGCCCGCCCCACTCCGGACTCAGGAATCAGGATTTGGGGCTGGGAACGGGGACTTGGGATTTAGGTTGCTATGACTACTGGTTCGTGATCTACGGGGAAGTTTACCGAGCGGGCTATGAAGCAGAGCTGGTGGGCGCGGTGGTGGAGGGACGTGGCGTCGGGGATGCGGGTAGGGTTGGTGATTACGGCGCGGGGGCGCAGGACGACGCTGGTGAATTCGCCGGAGCCGTCGGGGTGTTCTTTCATGGTTCCGCTCGCGGCATCCTCATATTCGGTTACTACTATGCCCGCGTCGGCGCATAGGTGTAGGAACCAGAGCATGTGGCAGGTGGAGAGCGAGGCTACCAGCAATTCTTCTGGAGTGTAGCGGGCGGGGTCGCCGCGGAAGGCTTGGTCGGATGAACCTTGGAGCGGGGCGTGCTTGCCTAGGATTTTGATTTCGTGATTGCGCGAGTAGGCGCGGTAGTCGCTGGTGCCGGTGCCTAGGTTACCGGTCCAGGTAGTGGTGACGTGGTATTGATGTTCGCGTTCCGCCATTCTTCAATAGAGAACGGACGGCAGGAACGAACCGGCGGGCTCCTGGTACATACCCATGGACATCAGCGTCATGGGATAGACCACGCGGAGTCCGTTGTCCAGGCACCAGCGGAAGAGGGCGGCGTTGCGCGTGGGCACTAGGATGCCGGGGCCGTCGAAGGAATCCGCTGCTGAAATCAGGGCTTCGAGATCGTGTACGGTTTCGCCCATGGAGTGTCCGAAGAAGGCCATCGACGAAGAGTAGCCGGTGATGCGGCCGGTGCGCTCGACGACTTTCGCGGTGCCTTGCTCTATGGCGTCGGCCAGTTCGCCGCCGCGGTCGTGGCCGTGAATTTTACGCGAGACGAAGTTGCAGGCTTCCAGATCCGACTGGAGCGCGGGACGGACGTGGAAGCCATCCATAGTCTTGCGAATGGGCGGGCCGGACATGGTGGAGATGGGCTCGCGTGTGTCGAATCCTAGCTTGGTGTAGAGCGACAGCGAGCGGTTGTGGAAGGCGGCTTGTAGTAAGCGGACTCCGGCGAACCTGCGTTCCTGGGAGCGCTGGAGCACGGCGTCCATGAGCTTGCGGCCGGCGCCGGCGTTCTGAGCGCTGGTATCGACGGTGATGGGGCCGACACCGGCGATGGGCGAGCGTTCGTCTAAACAATTACTGCCTATGATGCGTCCGCCGGATTCGGCCACCACGCAATAGAAACCGGGGTGCGAGAACATCATGGTCAGCAAACCAATACCGGCCTCGGGTGCGGGAATATCCGGCGGGAAATTGTGAGCGGTGTTGATGTCGTGGAACGCTTGGTAGCAGATGACACCGGCGGCGGCGGCATCTGCGGGGGTTGCTTGGCGAATGGTGATTTCAGGCATGGCGGGTGACAGGGCTGCCTAGATCGAGCATGGCCAGGTCAGTCCAGGAGTTCTCCACGGTATTTTGAACGAATGTGAGACGGTCGACCCGCACGGTGCGGGGGTGTTTGAATTCGCTCCAGCGCCAGCGCGCAAATTGCGCTGCATTGAGGACGTCGACGGGGGCCAGTTCTTGAACCACGGTCACGTGCGGGTGGTAGGCATGTGGCTCCTCCCACGCCAGCGAGCCTAGGTTCAGCGCATGATGCACGCGCTCTAATTCTTCGAAACCAGACTTGATCGAAACATAGATGACATAGGTGTCGGGGAAGACTTCGATGTCGCCCAACTCGACGTCGAAGGGCGCGAAATCCTGGAGGTGAGTCTGGAGTTCCTGTAGGGCCTCTGGGATGGCCGCGGAGCTGTCGAAGGACGCCAAGGGGCGTGGAGGAAGAATGGTCAAATGGGCTTTGGCTCGCGATTCCGGGGCGAAATCGTGGCGGATTTCATCCAACAAATCGGCGAGCGGTCCGGTGAGATACGATACCAGGGCGAAGGAGTTAATACGCGTCTCCCGCCCCTTACTTCCATCCATCTATGCAACTAGTGTAACGCTGTCGTGCGCGTCTTACGCGACGGTGGAATTAACGAGCACCGGCTCCGTCGCGGCGTCGGGTTTCGCTTCGGGGAGCAGCCATTGGGCTTCTTCGAAACCGACGAACTTGTAAATGCGCAGGGCGCCGTTTTCGGTTTCGAGCAGGTCGCCGGGGAGCAGCGGGCCTTCTGTGTCTTTGAGCGCGAAAAAGGCGGCGTAGGGCGTGGCGGCGTCGACGGATTCGCCGGGCTCGTAATCGCGCGGCTTGACGTGCGCCGTACCGCTAACGTGGGGCGCCAGGCGGAAGGACTGGTGCAAGTGATCTTTCAAGCGGTGGATGCGATAGCTGGGCATGGCTGTGGTTTATTATCGCGCAAAACAATTCAAGATGGAAATGTTTTATGCAGGCGGGTTCAGGCGCACTACCCTTGCGCCGGGCTCGAAGCCCATCGCACTATACACTGGCCGGCCGGGTAGCGGACGGTCCGGCATCGATAGATTCAAGAACGGCAGCGGAAGGTGCGCGAACATGGTCGCTACACTCTCGGCGTGGTCAACTTTTGCGCCAGGGAAACATCCCAACCTCAGCTTCCGAGCTTCGATCAAGCCACTAACGGTTTCCTCAGGTGGCATGTTCCC